>JBBIJW010000005.1:0-275648 GCA_037445755.1 Planctomycetaceae bacterium
CTCCCCCCCCCCCAGATCGATCGCTACCTGATCCTCGAACGTCTCGGGGCGGGGGGATACGGCTGCGTCTATCGCGCCTTCGACCCTGTGATCCGTCGCGAGGTGGCGATCAAGGTCCCCCGGCGACCACATGGTTGGACGCAGCATGACGAGGAGACCTTCCTCGACGAGGCCCGTCATGCGGCGATGCTCAAGCATCCCCACATCGTCACGATCTTCGACGCCGGCCGCTCTCCCCAGCACGGCGTGTACCTCGTGATGGAGTACGTGCCGGGGCAGACCCTCTCGCAGGCGATGGCCCAGCACCGGCTCGAAATCCCCGAGGCGGTTCGGATCGTCCGGCAGGCGGCGGAGGCCGTGCACGTCGCGCATCAGCACGGGATCATTCACCGCGACCTCAAACCCTCGAACATCCTGCTCGATCAGCACGAGTACGTGTATGTCACGGACTTCGGCCTGGCGATCCTGGAACAGCGGCTGCTCCAGCAGAGCGGGAACATCTCGGGCACTCCCGCCTACATGGCTCCGGAGCAGATTGCCGGACGTACGGAAATGATCGACACCCGGGTCGATATCTGGAGCCTGGGGGTCATTCTGTACGAGTGCCTGACCGGCCGGCGGCCCTTCCAGGCGAAAAACGTCGAGACCCTGCGGCAGCTCGTGGAGATGCGGGAGCCGACACTGCTGCGAGTCCTGAAGGATGGCATCCCGATGTTCCTGGAACAGGTCTGCCTGAAATGCCTCGCCAAGCGGGTGGCGGACCGCTATGCCACCTGCCGCGATCTGGCGGAGGCGCTCCACCTGTGGGAGCAGAGCCACCGCTCCGGGCAGAGCGGAACGGTGAGTATCAGCACCACGCATCCCCTCAGCGGCTCGACCACGGCGCCACTGCTGCCGACGGCCGCCCCGACCATCAGCCACGCCGAGCCGTCTGGCTCTGCGCCGAGTCCCCGGCCACGCCATCGCGCAGGGCTGATGGTGGCTGGGCTCAGTGTGGCAGTGCTGATCGTGGTGGCGGCGGGGGGATTGTGGAAGTGGCAACATCCGGGGGGGGGGTGTCCTCCGGGCTGGAGAACGGGGCGAATGATCCGGCCGAGCGCGCGGGCATCCCGGCCCTTCCCGCCGTCGCTGCACCGGTGGAGGTCGTCCACTCTGTGGTCGTCCAAACGTCGCCGCCGGGGGCGCGGATCGTCGTCTATCCCCTCGATCGGAACTACGGTTTCCCCGACGGTTCCGGACGCGTGGAAGCAGAACAGCGCTCGCCCTCCCCGCTGAAGTTGAAGCCGGGAGAATACTTCGTGGTCGCGGCCCTGGATGACGGTCGATTCCACGAGGTCTACCGCTACGTCCCACAACATCCTCACGACGTTCGCCCCCAGGCGTATCCTCACTGGATCTGGTCGGTCCAGAAGGATGGCAGCATCGTCTGGCCGGAGATCACGATTCCGGAGATCGAAGTCTCATACGGGATGGCGCTGTTCACCGGCAGTCCGCGATTCCGCGTGGGAGATGCCCGCGCGACGACGACACCCGAGCATCATCGGAAACTCCCTCCCTTCTATCTCGATGCCCGGGAAGTGACGTGGGGAGACCTCCTGGAGCTGGATGCCGCCAGGCAAAGCGTCGTCTGGGATCACTTTCAGCGGGGGGGCGAGACGCCGCCCCGCAACTTTCCGGCGGCCCCCCTCTGGCACGACGATGCGGTCGCCTTCGCGGAATCCCTGGGGAAGCGGTTGCCGACCGAAGGGGAGTACGAGTTCGCCGCCACGGCGGGGGGAGAGTGCCGGTTCCCGTGGGGGAATGATGCCGAGCGGATCACCGAGTGGACCTTTGGCCCGGCCGGCACGCCGGAGTTCGACCGCGTGGAGGCGGGAGTGCCGGTGTTCGGTCTGTATTCCAACGTGGCGGAATGGACCGCTTCATGGGCGAGTGCCTATCCCCCCTTGCTCGATGACCCCGCCAGTCTGCCGGCCCGGAGTCCGGGAACGTACATCGTGCGCGGCGCCCCGGCCTCCGTCATCGAGGGACAACCACTCCGTCCGGAGTTCACTCTGGGACCTCGAAACCGGGTCGGCCGGCACGACCGGACACTCAGTCCGAAGATCGGCTTTCGCTGCGCGCGAAGCTTTCACCCCCTGCTCGAGGCTTCCGACCTGGAGTGTTCCCTCTTCCCGTGAGGCTCGGACAGGTCGTTCCCACTCCCCTCATTCATCCCACGTCAGTGAGAGACCAACCATGACGACTCGAGCGAAGCGGCCGCGGCTCCTGGTGGTGTGCAGCGTGCTGAGTGGACTGATCGTCTGCGGCAGCGAGGCGGAAGAGGCGGCCCCGCGAACCGGATGCGGCTGCGGGCAGGGAGGGACGAGTCAGGCCACGGAGACACCTGCACCGGCAGGAAACGAGAAGGGGATCGTCGTCTGTCCGCAGTACGTGTGGATGGATTGGGGGAGTTACTGTTCGGACTACGCCCAGGTCCATCTCCTCTGCGATCCGGTTAATCTCGATCACACGAATTGCCAACTCCCGCCAGGCGATTGCTCCGATCCTGATGCCACCAATTGCGTGAGTACGGGTTTTGCACTGCTGGAAGTCACTTCGCCCCTCTCGCCATTCGTGGCCGGTGATTTGGGGAGTGACGGTTACGGGGGAAACAAGGTTGCCAGGCGGCCGGACGGAGCGCTGATCCCCGCCTCAAGTCCCCAGGTCAATGTCACCGACATCGACAGCTTCATCATCAAGTTCCCGGTCCGGAACAACACAGCCGCCTACGCGCAAATCTTCATCGCCAGGGTGGCTCCCAAGCCGCCGAGCAAAAGCCCGCCTGCCGTGCTGGCCCGGGGACTGGAGATCAGTTCTCAGGGACTGCTCGTGGACGAGATTCGCCACGACTACAGCACGACGCCTCCCAGCGGCACGCATGTCCATGGGAAGCCCCCCGCGCCGGTCAAGGGTCGGGGACATCTGTTTCAGTACCAGTACGGTCAGTTGACGATTCCGATCATCACGCATCGCGAGACCCCAGGGCACGGCCAGTAGAGGCGGCTCTCTCCTGAGGCGGTGTCGCAGCGTTCCCGCCGGCTGCGGTCTGCCGGCGGGCCGTCATCCGTCCGCGGGTGCGGCCTGCGCAGTGACGATCTGTGCAGTCGGCTGCCATCGCGGCCGCGGAATCGCCGGCCAGGGGACGGCCCCGCACTGGGGCTCATCGCCGATCAGCCGTTCCCCGGGAGGGATGTAGTGCGGGCTGGCGGGATCGTCGTAACAGTCCCGCCGTCCCCAGAGCTGCGCCAAACCATCCTGATACAACAGCACCCACTCGTCGGCCGACCGGGCGACCACATCGGTGGCGTGACGCTGCTCGCGCCACAGCAGCAGCAGATCCGGCGGTCCGATCTGGAGTGCGCGCTCTGCCAGGAACGGGGGCGCATGCGGACTGCGGTTGCGCTGCTCGGGACCACCGTCCCCAAGGAAGAAGTCGAGATACACATCGAGCGTCTCCCACGGATAGCAGGTCCGCAGCCGGCCGTCGATCGCCACCCGCGAGTTCGCCAGAGAAGGTGTTTCGGCAAAACACATGATGGCGTATTGCGCCCAGTTGAACTCGACGAGGAAACGACCACTCAGACCCCGATCGACGACGTACTGCATCGCCGAGACGGGATACCAGTCGCGGCGGACGGGAATCTCCTTCAGCCGCGGCCAGAGCTCGCCGGAGACGAAGCCCAGCCACGCCAGCATCGCCACGAGGCCGAGCGGAGCCATTCGGCATGTGAGCGTCTTTCTGCCATGCGGATTTGCCGCTGCGAAATGCACACGGTCGCGCAGGCGCAGGAGGGCGTCGTGAAGGTCGCAGGGCAGCCAGCACCCGCAGAGAATGGCGAAAAAGACCAGATGCCGGCAGTGCAACAGCCCCTGCCAGAGCGCCAGTCCCAGCAGCAGCAGGTGCACGGGGTCGCGCTGTCTCCGGGAGGCACTCCACGCCACGCCGCCGATCCCCAGCAACAGCCACACGCCGAAGGCGTCGGGATCGTGGAGCAGGTCGAACGGACGCCAGTCGGAGATTTCCGGCCGGTCGGCCCCCACGTCGTACAGTAACCAGGCATGCAGTGTAGAGCCGTAGGGGTTCAGGAACGTCGCCAGGGTGGTCAGCGAACCCCACAGGCCCAGGCGGAAGAGCACACCACCGGATGCCCGACCCCATCGGCGCCATGCTGGAACCGCTCTCAATCCCAGGTACACCCACAGCACGGCCAGGCCGGCCGCGAAGCCCCCGTGTGCGTTCGTCCAGACCACAAACAGGAGCGGCAACAGCGCCAGCCCGCGGAGTCTCCGCAAGACCTCGGGAGGCACGGAGTGTGGTGCTCCACGGGTGGTCCTTTCCCCGGCTCGCTCGGAGGACTCCCAGCGACGAAACACCGCATCGAGCAGAGCGATCATCACGGCAAAGGAGGCGTAGGTGATCGCCTGCGGTCGGAAGTGCCAGTGAAATTCCATCGCCTCCGCCGCCGCCACGACGACGACCGCGGTGGCCAGCCAGCCGGCCCCGCCGCCCCGCGCCGAGACCATCAGGCACCCCACGACCACCACTGCCAGCAACAGCTTGCCCAGACAGAGGCCGATCGCCCCTCCGTGGTCGGCCGTCCAGGCCAGCGCGAGTTCGGCCAAGTTCTCGTGATTGATCCAGGGATGATTCTGGGTGACGTAGGACCAGGTGGTGCTGCGGGGGAGCGCGCCGTCCCGCAGGACTTCGCGTCCGTAAGTGACGTGTCCCCACAGGTCGGTATCGACCCGGTTGCCGGTCATGGCGCAGACCGCCGTCAGCAGGATCGTCACCGGAATCAGCCCGCGGAGGAGGCCCGGTGCTGAGAACAGGCGCAACCGCTCCGGAGAGAGCGCTGCAGGAGCGGTGCTGAAGTCGGTCCCGGCCATGGCGCAGAGGGAGTTCGCGAGGGGAGATTCGTTCTCCGCGAAGATAGCTTGTCGCCCGGCAGCCGGCTCCGAATTCACCGCGGCGGCAAGAGTTCCCTCCCCGGAAGGACCGGGCGGCGCGGTGCGACCGATACGTCGGCGCGCCCTGGAACTGGGTGGGGAGAGGAGAGGCCCGAAGGGATGTCGCAGCGGGAGACGCCGAGCGCGCGGAGGCGATGTTCGGCCAGCCGGCCATCAACCCGCCGAAGCGATCCAGGCCTCGTTTTCGTGGCAGACCGTCCGATAGGACGAGCGCGTCACGCGGAATCCGAGTGATTGATACAACCGGACCGCCGGAGTGTTGGCAGCCGTCACCTCCAGTCGCACGGAGCGGACCCCCAGCGAGGCGTAACCCGCCAGCGCTTTGAGCAGCAGCGCCCGGCCGAGTCCCAACCCCCGATGAGCCGGCACGACCCCCACGTTCTGAATGTTCCCCACCCACTGACTTTTGCGCAGTCCCTGAATAGTGGCGACCGGCAGGGGACCGTGGAATTCGTTCCCCTCAAAGCGGATCAGCCACGTCGCCAGCGGAACGAAACCCGAGTGAGTGGCGATGTCGGTCATCAGTTGCAGGCAGCCGCGCGGATGGGAGAGCGATTCAAACACGTCGGCATCGATCTCCCCCTGAAAACTCTCGAATTTGACGCGGGCGTGAGCGGAGAGCAGCACTGGATGCCACGCGGCGAAGGCATACCCCTCCGGCAGGAGAGGGGGAGGCCACGTCCGGCGTCTCAGGTCCACCTCCATGTGGAGCCGCTTGTAATGCGTGGTGGGCATGCAGGCAGCGGGTTGTCAGAAGCCCTTGGTGGTTCTCGACCTCTAGTCTACCCGCGCCGGGGGACGGGTCAAATTGGCGGCGGGGACACGGGACGAGCCGCCTCCCCTTGCAGGGACCGGCTTAATGAGATGAAATCCGGCCTCGGTCTTTCGGACTGCCTCTCGATCCTGCCGAGGGGGGTGTCGACCGGCAACGGGAGTGCCGGCGGACTTGCCTCCGCCGCTCGTTGCTGCGGAACCATGCTCTCGTCGAGCGGGATGGCCTTCCCCGCCCGGAGTGGCGGAAGACCCGCGGGGCCGGAGGCGGCGGCACTTCCTCCGGAATGAGACCTTCTTCACAGGACCGCAATCATGGCTGAGGGAACTCCCGCGTACCGCCGCGTCGTACTCAAGCTGAGCGGGGAGAGTTTTTGCCGCGACCGCGAAGGGGGCATCTCGATGCCCGAAGTGGCGACCCTGTCGCGGCAGATTCGCTCGGTGGTCGACCTGGGGGTGGAACTGGCGATCGTGTGCGGGGGTGGGAACATCCTCCGTGGCAAGCAGTTCGCGGAAGTGAGCCAGGAGATTCAGCCCTCCACCGCCCACTACATGGGGATGCTGGCGACCGTGATCAACGGACTGGCTTTGCAGGATGCGCTGGAGAACACCGGCATCCCCACGCGGTTGATGTCCGCGATCCGCATGGAGGGGGTGGCGGAGCCGTTCATCCGCCGGCGGTGCGTGCGGCATCTGGAGAAGAAGCGGGTGGTGATTCTGGCGGCGGGGACCGGCAGTCCGTTCGTGACGACCGACACCGCGGCCGCCCTCCGTGCCCGCGAGATCGAAGCCGACGTGCTGCTGAAGGCAACCAAGGTGGACGGCGTCTACTCGGAAGACCCCGTGCGGAACCCGCACGCCGTCCGGTTCGCCGAGATCTCGTTTCAGGAGGTCTTGCAAAAGAACCTGCAGGTCATGGATGCCACCGCGATTCATCACTGCATGGAACATGGAATTCCGATTCTGGTGTTCAACTTCCAGGTGGAAGGGAACATTCAACGGGCCGTGCTGGGAGAACGGATCGGCACGCTGGTGCACAGTGCATCCGGCGGCAAGTCTTCGGCATAAGGTGCGGCTCTGATGGCTGCGGCCGACCGTCTCCCCTCTCCACGAACATGCCGCTTTGCATCCATGGACGCCACCGCTCTGCTGCAGCAGTTTGCACACGATCTGGCCGGTGTGGACTCCCTCCAGGCCCTGACGGCGCTGCGGGTTGCGTACCTGGGGAAGAACGGCCGCCTCAATCAGCTCCGCAAGGAGATCGACTTCGGCCGGCTCTCCCCCGCGGAGCGCAAGGCGGTCGGAGAGAACTTCAACCTCGCCAAGGAGACGATCGAAGCCGCTCTGGCGGCGGCCGTCGAGCGGCTGGAGCGCAGCGGCCCGCCGGTCGAGCCGGTCTCGTTCGATCCCACTCTGCCGGGTCTGGGGCGTCGCAACGGGGCCATCCACCCCATCATCTCCACGCAGCTCGAGGTCGAGCACGTGTTTCAATCGATGGGGTTTCAGGTCTTCACGGGGGACGAGGCGGTTTCGGAGTATGAGAACTTCGACGCCCTCAACATCCCGCCGGACCACCCTGCCCGCGACATGCAGGACACCTTCTGGCTGGAGAACGGGATGGTGCTGCGGACGCACACTTCGGCCATGCAGAACCGGGCCATGCGGACGCTGGGCGTGCCGCTGCGGGCCATCTTTCCCGGTCGGTGCTTCCGCAACGAGACGACCGATCAGACGCATGAAAATACCTTCTATCAGGTGGAGGGGATGATGATCGACCGTCACATCACCGTGGCGCACCTGATCGCCGTGATGAAGGAGCTGCTCGACCGCATTTTCCAGCGGGACAACAAGGTCCGCCTGCGGCCGGGGTTCTTCCCCTTCGTCGAACCGGGATTCGAACTCGATCTGTGGACCGACATCGGCAAGGGGGGACGCTGGCTGGAGTTGATGCCCTGCGGCATGATCCATCCGGCGGTGCTGCGGGAGGGGGGAGTCGATCCCCACGAGTACAGCGGCTTTGCCTTTGGGTTGGGTTTGACGCGGCTGGCGATGATCAAGCACGGCATCCCCGACATCCGCCTGTTCAACGGCGGCGACCTCCGCTTCTACCGGCAGTTCGCGGCGACGCTGTGACGAGCGGAGGGAGACCTGCGGCCGGAGCACCAAGTCTCGTCCCGCAGAGAACCATCGGACTGGATCAGGACGCGGCACAGGCGCCGCCGGGAGCTTCTGCTTCCGCAGGAAGACCACTGAGGCATGACGGCTACGTGTCATCATGATGATTTCGCTCGACTGGTTGTCGGACTTCGTTGATCTCGCGGGTCTCGACCCGGAGGAGATCGCGGAGCGGCTCACCGTCCACACCGCGGAAGTGGAAGGGTGGGAACGGCTGGAACGCACCGGTCCGGGGGTTGTCGTCGGGCGGATTGAGGCCGTCGAGCGATTGCCTTCCGATTCTGCTGCCGTGGTCCTGGCCACGGTGGACGTCGGAGCCCGGCGGGTGGAGACGGTGTGCGGCGCTCCCAACGCCTTCCGTGGCGCGACCGTCGCCGTCGCGCTCCCCGGAACCCGCCTCTCGGGGGGGGCGGTGGTGACCGAAGCCGAAGTCCACGGCAAACGCAGCACCGCTGTCCTGTGTTCCCCCGCCGAACTGGGATGGAGCAGTGCGCATGAGGGGCTGCTCCTTCTCCCCGACGGCCTTGCTCCCGGAACACCGCTCGAAACGCTCGTCCCCCCGCAGGACGTGTTGATCGAGATCGACAACAAGAGCCTCACGCACCGCCCCGACCTGTGGGGACACTACGGTTTCGCCCGCGAGCTGTCCGCCATCTTCGGCCGCCCGCTGCGACCCTACGAGACGGTCGAGCTGAACCGCTTCGACCACCTTCCACCGGTGGACGTGCGCATCGACGATCCCGAGGACTGCCCCTACTACGCCGCCATGCGGATTGAAGCGGAGGGGAATCCCCCCTCTCCGCCGCGGATGCAGAGCCGTTTGCATGCCATCGGTTCCCGCTCGCGGAACCTGCTGGTGGACGTCACCAACTATGTGCAGTTTGAACTCGGCCAGCCGACGCACGCCTTTGACGGCGACAAGGTGCGATCGATCCGCGTCGCCCGCAGCGGCGTGGCGCAGGAGATGAGAACGCTCGACGGCAAGCCCTGGCCGATCCTCCCGGAAGACCTGCTGATTCACGAAGGGAAACGGCCGATCGCCATCGCCGGCATCATGGGGGGACTGGAGTCCGAGGTCTCCCCCGGGACCAGGGTCCTGCTGCTGGAGAGCGCGAACTTCCGCGCGGCCCGCATCCGCCAGACGTCGGTACGACTCGGACTGCGGACCGACGCCAGCCTGCGGTTCGAGAAAAAACTCCCCCCCATTTACGCCCGGAGCGCCATCGGACGCATCCTCACTCTGTTTGCTCAAGCCGGCTACAAGCACCGGCCCGTGTCGCGCCTCAGCAGCGCCGGCGACCTCCGTGACCGGCACCGACGTATTCACCTGCCGGCCGGCGACATCACGCGACGGGCCGGTACGGAGATTCCCGACGACACAGCCGCCGCCATCCTGACGGCGATCGGGTTTGAGTGCCGCCGCGCGCCGGACGGGGGGCTGGACGTCTCCGTCCCCCCCTTCCGCGGCGAGTTTGACATCGCCATTCCCGAAGACCTCGCCGAGGAGGTGATGCGGCTGTACGGTTATGACCGCATCCCGCCGCAGCTTCCGCCGGCTCCGGTCCGTTCTACACCCCCGCACCTGGAGTCGCTCAATCATCACCGCGCCCGCCGCGTGCTGGCACAGGGGCACGGGTTTGTGGAGGTACAGAGCTACTGCTGGTTCGCCGACGAATGGCTGCGAGAGATTGGCTACGAACCGCCGCGACCGACGCTCAATATCCGCAACCCCCTGGCGGTCGATCGCCGCCGTCTGCGAGAAACCTTGCTGCCGAATCTGCTCGCCTTCGTGCTCCAAAACCGCCGCGTCGCAGACCGTTTCCGGTTGTTCGAGTTGGGACCGGTCTTCTGGCGGGATGCCTCGGGCGGCAAGCAGGAGGCGCCTCAGCTTGCCGGCGTGGCGGTGGACCAGACCAGCGGCGTCGCGCCGGAGGCCGAGTTCCGCGGAGTGCGGGCGGCGATTGAGGATCTGGCGACGGCCGCCGGTCTGCCGCCGCTCACGTTTCGCCGCGGAGCCGCCGCCGGCGCTCCCTGGCGGGGAACGTCCGCCACACTCGACATCCTGCGGGAGGACCGGCTGGTGGGAGCGATGGGGCTGTTGCCGTCGGTCCTCCGCCGCAAGGTCCTCGATGCCGGTCACGCCGTCTGGTTCTGGCTGGAGATCGACGCCCTGGCCGGTCCTCTCTTCCCCGCCTCCCGATATCAGCCGCCGCCGGTCTTTCCCGGCTCATGGCAGGACTTCACGTTTGTGTGGAAGACCGCCGCAGGTTATCAGGACCTTACGGCGGTGCTGAGCGGCTATCACCATCCTGCGCTGACGGGGGTCGAGTTCGTCACGGTGTATACCCCGAAGGGACAGGAGACCTCGCGGTACACCTTCCGGTTCCACCTTGGCTGGCCCGACCGGACGATCTCGACGGAGGACATTCAGAGCTTCCGGGAGGGTTTTCTGGCCTACGCCGGACGGCAGGGCCTGACGATCGCGTGAGCACCGGTCAGCCTCCCGGAGACGATCGCCGCTACCGTCGCAGCGTGCGGCTGATAGTCCGCTCCCGGCTGCGGAGGAATTCCCCCAGGGCGACTTCCAGCGGCTGGTCCGTGGGGGTGATGCGGTAGTCGATCCCCAGCCCTTCGCAGACGTTGCGGATGCGTGCCTGATGCGCCTCCAGCCGTTGCTGATAGTCCCGGCGGGCAATGCTCGGATCCACGTACACCTCGCGACCGCTCTCCACGTCCTGAAAGAGCGCCGGCTGCTCAAAACCGAGCGACAGCTCGGCCGGGTCCAGCGTCTGGAACAGAACAACCTCATGGCCCCGGGCGTGGAAGTAGCCCAGTCGTGTTTGCAGGTCGTCCACCGGGGCGAGCAGGTCGGAGATCAACACGAGCAACCCCCGTTTACGCAAGCGTTCGGCCGCCTGGTCGAGCGGCCGCGCAAGGTCGGTGGCGGTCCCTTCCGGGGGGCGCTCCAGGGCCAGCATCAGGCGGCGGAGGTGTCCGGGGCGGTACCGCGCGGGGTAGAACTCCTCGATCTCGGCGTCAAAGCGGGCCAGTCCCACCGCGTCCCGCTGAAGGGTGAGGAAGTAACCGAACGTCGCGGCCAGCGTCCGGGCGTAATCCCCTTTGGTGTAGGAGAGCGATCCGTAGCTCATCGACTTGCTGGTATCGACCAGGAGATGGCAACGGAGGTTGGTTTCGTCCTCGAAGCGCTTGACGTAGTAACGGTCGCTGCGGGCGTACAATCGCCAGTCGAGATACCGCGGGTCGTCGCCGGGGACGTATTGCCGGTATTCCGTGAACTCGACGGAAAAGCCGAGGTACGGGCTGCGGTGCAAACCGGTGAGAAAGCCCTCCACCACCCCCTTCGCCCGCAGTTCCAGCGAGCGAATCTGCATCAAGGCGGCCGGGTCGATGTATTGCGCGGTCATCCGGCTTCCCCTCACAAGTCGCAAGACACCGATTCCCAGCAATTCGCCGGAGCGCTCAGGATCAAGGGGCGAGTGCGCTCGGAGGAGTGCCGACCAAGACAGCCCTGCGATTGTGAGCCAGTTTCAACATCCTCTCCCCTGCAGGGGAAAAGGTGGTTGTGCAATTGCTGCGTGTGATCCCTCTCGACCGCCCCATCGTAATTCAATCGTCGCGCGGCGTCACGGACTCGAAGTCGATCGGTGCCACCTGCTGCGGCTGCTCAAAGACCTGCCACGTCTCGCGGGGGAGATCGCGGAAAGCATGTTGGTACCGTGCAGCCGAGTCCGGTTCCTGGCTGGTATTGCGGATCAGAATGCGGAGCACCTGCCCTGATCGAGCACGGGCGATATCTCCATAGACTTCGGGGTCCTGTTCGCCGGAATCGCCGACGAGCACGAATCGCCGTTCGGGCCAGCGCTCCAGCAGCGACAGGAGCGTCCCCTCTTTGGCGCGCGAGCCTTCCCGCAGGAAGTCGATCAGCGTGCTGTCCTTGAAGCGGAGCAGCCGCAGGTGCACGCTCCCGGCAGGGAAGCCGCCGCGATCGAGCAGTTCCGCCAGCGGCTCGTAGAGTTGCCAGGGACTGTTGGAGACGTAGTGAAACACCGCCCCCTGTTCCGCCCATCCGCGGTACAAGTCCGCCATGCCGGGCACGGGAGCGAACGGGCGGACCAAGGTGTTCCGCAGGAGCTCCTCCCGATCCCGCACGTGAGTGACCTTGATGGTATCGTCGATGTCGCTGATGACGGAGATCCCGCGCGGGGGAACGAGGTGGACGCGTCCCACGAATCTCCGGCCATCCGGGGCGATCACAGCCGACTCGATCACCTCGGGTCGCGCGGATTGCCCTGGGAAACCGTCGGTAGGCTGCCAGAGGAGTTCCCCCGTTGCATGACCGGCGGGAGTAGTGGCTGGGAGCCTCGCCGCCACCCCCCCCACGAGGACGGTCAGCCGCTTGCCCCGTTCGTTATCGACGAGGAATCGTCGCGCGCGGTCTTCAAAGACGGTCCATTCGTCCTCCGTCAGGACCAGTCCGAGCACCGACTGCAATCGCCGCAGGGCCTGATTGCGCAACAAGTCGTTGCGTTCCGGTTCAAAAATCCAGACGTGGAGGGGGAGTTTCCAGCCGCCGGCCTGCGGGTCCCAGGCGGCGGCGGTCGGAAACAGGAGGACGGTCTCGTCGGATTTGACGGGAGATTCCTCACTGCGGGCGGGAGGTGGAATGAGCATCTGGGCGGCAAGCTGCAAGGCCAGGAACGTGCTTGCCAAGGCCAGCCCCTTCGAGGCGCGATCGGCAAGGGAAGGCGAGTCAGACATGGCTGGGGGCTGCAAAAGAGATCCCTGAGGCGATCCGGCGGTCGGCCAGAAGGATCAGGGCACCAAACAAGCCGGTCACCAGGGGATCGCACCAGGTCCACCACAAGGGGGTGCCGGTGGTCCAGTCGATCAGGAAAAAGACGGGGCCGAAGATCAGGTATGTCCAGCCGATGAGCCGCACGATCGGCTGGAAACGGACCACATCGCCGGCCAAACACCACAATAACACGCCGTGCATGCCGTAGAAGAACGCCGACTGGCGGATGGTGAAGTCGACGACGGCGCCGGCGGGCATGGTTCCCATGCCGAGCCATTCGTGCGAGGCTTCCATCCAGGCACGCGGCGCGATGCTCCAGGGGAAGGACAGCATTTCGACGACGGCCCCGGTGCGCAGCCACAGCGTCTGGAATCGCAGCCAGGCCGCAGGCGCCGGGCCGGACTCGGCAGTCGGAGGGGGAGCGGAGGGAGTACGCATAACGTGTGTTGTTTCACACGGGGGGGCGGGATGCAACATGGCCGCCGTCCCGGCCTTCCCCCCGTGTGGGGGTGCAGCCGCGGAATGGTGGTCCGGTCACGGGCGTGTTGCAGTTCCACATCCTCCGCTCCCCTGCTCCTGGGGAGAGGGCTCCCACCCAGCCCCGCCGACGGCGTCGGCGGGTGGCGGAGCAGTGGGACGGATCAGAGGTGCGGCGGGAGCGATTGCATTGCGCACGGGGGGCACGTCGGTCCTGACGGGACGGTCCGGGGGCTGACGCCCCCGGCTCGCCGAGTGACGTTCCCAGAGGCGAGCCCGGGCCGTCAGGCCCGGGGCCGTTTGAGCGGCGATCGGGACTCAGCGATCGTGGTGATGCCGCAGCTGGTTTTCGGACGGTCCGGGCCATCAGCGGAGAGCCGTGGGCCGACGCCCCCGGCTCGCCGGGTGACGTTCGCAGAGGCGATCGGGACTCAGCGATCGTGGTGATGCCGCGGCGGGTTTTCGGACGGTCCGGGCCATCAGGAGAGACCCGGGGGCTGACGCCCCCGGCTCGCCCACGGCCTCCGACGACCTGGGGAATTTCGATCTGCCGCCAGCCTCCCCAGCCGGCCGCGATCGTCGACCACGCCCAGCCGTAGATGACACACTCTGAGCAACGACCTCCCGGGATGGCAAGAGAGAAGGAAAGCTCGTGGAGCGGCCCCCGCCACCGATCGACGGCTGCACCCCCCGTGTGGCGTTTCGAGTGGATTGATTGGAATTCAGGAGTCCGATGTGTCAGAATCCTGTCCTCAACCGAACCTCCACATCTCCCTCTTCTCCATGTTCGGGAGCGACCGATGACCGACACCACGCGACGCGACTTTCTGCGGACCACCTCGACAGCGGCGGTGGGCGCCTCGCTGCTGGGGAGCCTCGCTCCCCGGGTGTACGCGGCCGGGGACGAGACGATCCGCATCGGGCTGGTGGGCTGCGGCGGCCGGGGGCGCGGGGCGGCGGCCCAGGCCCTGTCCACGGAGGGTGCTGTGAAGTTGATCGGCATGGCCGACGCCTTCCGCGAGCCGATCGATTCGGCCCTCAACAGCATCGCCCGCGAGGCTGGACGCAAGGGGAGCGCCGCCATCGACGTTCCGGAGGAGCGCAAGTTCGTCGGTTTTGACGCCTACAAGCAACTGCTGGCGCTGCCGGACCTCGACCTGGTGATTCTGGCGACGCCTCCCGGCTTCCGACCGATCCACTTTGCCGCTGCCGTGGAACGGGGCGTGCACGTGTTCATGGAGAAGCCGGTGGCCACGGATGCCCCCGGCGTGCGGCAGGTGCTGGCCGCCGCGGAGATCGCCAAGCAGAAGAACCTCAAGGTCGGCGTGGGTCTCCAGCGGCATCATCAACCGTGCTACCTCGACGTGGTGGGCCAGATTCACGCGGGCGCCATCGGCGACGTGATCGCCCTCCGCGTGTACTGGAACGGCGGCGGCGTGTGGGAGCCGAAACGCACCCGCGAGCAGTGCCGCACCGAGATGGAGTACCAGATGTGGAACTGGTACTACTACACCTGGCTGTGCGGGGATCACATCGTCGAGCAGCACATCCACAACCTCGACGTCGGCTGCTGGGTCAAGCAGGCCTGGCCGGTGAAGGCCAACGGCATGGGGGGACGGCAGGTCCGCACCGACAAGCGCTACGGGGAAATCTTCGACCATCATGCCGTCGAGTACACCTTTGCCGACGGGTCGGTGATGTTCAGCCAGTGCCGGCACATTCCCGGCTGCTGGAACGCCGTCGAGGAGCACGTGCACGGGACCAAGGGACGCGCCAGTCTCGATGCGAACCCCCGGAACTGCCGGCTGTACGACTTCCAGGGGAATGTGGTCTATCAGTTCAACGGCGACACCAAGACCCCCTATCAGATCGAGCACGACGACCTGTTCCACGCCATCCGCAACGACCTTCCATACAGCGAGGCGGAATTCGGCGCCAAGAGCACCCTCGTCGCCATTCTGGGTCGGATGTGCACCTACTCTGGAAAGGAGATCACCTGGGAGCAGGCGTACAACTCGAACCTCAGCCTGATGCCCAAAGCCTTTGACTGGGACGCCGATCCTCCCACGCTCCCCAATGCGAACGGGGAGTACCCGATTCCCGTTCCCGGCAAGACGAACGTCCTGTAAGGCGAAGGCCGACAGATTCTCGACCCTGCGGTTCCGCATTCCCCCTGTTGGTGAGCCGAGCCGCCGTGGGGCAACGTGCCGTTCCACGGTTCTGCGGTCGGCGTCCGGCGGATCGGTGTGACGATGCCTGAGACGAATGCCGTCCCGCTCCCCGGCGGGTACCGTTGGTCGGGAGTCGCCTGCGGGATCAAATCGACCGCCGGGTCGCTCGACCTGTCGCTGTTCGTCTCGGACGAGCCGGCGGTTGCAGCCGGCGTCTTCACCCAGAACCGCGTGGTCGGTGCGCCGGTGAAGGTCTCCCGCCAGCGGGTGCCGCGTGCCACGGCCCGGGCCGTCGTCATCAACTCCGGCAATTCCAACGCCTGCACCGGCGCACGGGGGATCGCCGACGCCGAATGGATGACGGCCGAAACGGCCCGACAACTGGGTTGCGCGGCGGAGGACGTGCTGGTCTGTTCCACCGGCGTGATCGGGCGGTTCCTGCCGCGGGAGAAACTGGCCGCGGGCATCCCGCAGGCCGTCGCGGCGCTCGGGGCTGCGCCGGACCATCTCCTCGCCGCCGCGCAGGGCATCATGACCACCGATACCGTGCCGAAACTGTCGACTCGGCAGGTTCTGGCGGGCGACCGACCGGTCGTGGTGACGGGCGTCTGCAAAGGAGCGGCGATGATCGCTCCCCGCATGGCCACGATGCTGGCGGTGGTGATGACCGACGCCCACCTCTCGATGGAGACCGCCGGCCGCCTGCTGCGCGAGGCGGTCGACGTCAGCTTCAACGCCATTTCGGTGGACGGGCACACCAGCACCAGCGATACCGTGCTGCTGCTGGCCAACGGCCGGTCAGGGGCGACGATCGATCCTGAGGGACCAGCCGCCGGTCCCTTCCGCCAGGCCTTCACCGACGTCTGCACCGAGCTGGCGCAGCTCATCATTCGGGATGCCGAGGGGGCGGAGCACTTCATCACAGTGGATGTCCGCGGCCTGCGCACGACGGACGAGGCGCGGCGGATTGCCCGCGCGATCTGTGAAGGACCGCTCGTCAAAACCGCCATCGCCGGCAACGATCCCAACTGGGGACGGATCGTCTCCGCGGCCGGCTATGCCGGCGTCCCGTTTCAGGAGCAGGAGGCGTCGCTGTGGCTGAATGGGACTTTGTTGTACGAGGCCGGAACTCCGGCCCCGTTTGACGCCGCAGCCGTTTCGCGTTCCCTGGCGACGGGCGAGGTGCACATCGACCTCCGGTTCAGCCTGGGGGAGGCCTCCGCACGCATGTGGACCTGCGACCTGACGCAGGAGTACGTGCGGCTGAACTCGGAGTACACCACCTGACGGATGCCAGTTTCACCACCGGCGAACGGGGGGGAGTGAGCCGCCGATCACCCGCATTCCGGTGGATTCGCAGCGGTCATGTCCCGGTGATGAAACTGGCTCAGCGAGGGTACGCACTCGGGGGAGACGGGGAGCGAGCGGGACCCTGACGCTGCGGGCAAGGTCCGGTTCAAGCGGAAGGTGGGCGGCCGTCCCGGAAGGCCAACGGCCCGGCTGGAAAGCCAGGCGGCGAACGTGGAACTTCGGCGGTCGGGAACAGCGCGCGTCCCCCTCTCCGCCCTGCCCCCCCTCTCAGCCGCGGAGGCCGTATTCCTTGATCTTGCGGTAGAGAGTGCGCTCGCCGATGCCCAACAGCCGCGCCGCTTCTTCCCGCTTGCCATGCGTCAGTTCCAGGGCACGGGCGATGTAGTACGCTTCGACCTCTTCGAGGGGCCGGCCGACGAGGCTGTCGGCACCGGTGGGGGCCGGGACCGCCGTCGGCTCGACCGATTGGGCGAGCGGGGCCAGTTCCTCGGGGAGATCGTCGACGTCGAGCACTCCATCGGTGTCGAGGGCCAGCATCCCTTCGATCACGTTGCGGAGCTGACGGATGTTCCCCGGCCAGTCGTAAGCGTTGAGAATCTGTCGGACGCGGCCGGAGACGCGCTCCACGTGCCGTCCCTGACGTTCCTGGAACTCCTTCAGGAAATGGTCGATGAGCAACGGGATGTCGCTGCGCCGCTCGCGGAGAGGGGGGAGGGTGATCGAGACGACGCTGAGCCGGTAGTACAGGTCGCGGCGAAAGGTCCCCTGGTCGACCATTCCTTTCAGGTCGGCATTGGTGGCGGCCAGCACTCGGACGTTGATGGGCTTTTCCTCATTGGACCCCAGCCGCGTGATCTTGCGATCCTCCAGCACGCGGAGGAGCTTGATCTGGGTCTCCATCGGCATTTCGCCGACTTCGTCGAGGAACAAAGTTCCGCCGTTGGCGTGCTCGAACTTGCCGATCCGTCGCGAGCCCGCACCGGTGAACGCCCCTTGTTCATGCCCGAAGAGCTCGCTTTCCAGGATGCTCTCGGGGAGCGCGGAGATATTCAGCGGCACAAAGGGCTTGTTCTTGCGGGGGGAATTCTGATGCAGCGCCCGCGCCACCAGCTCTTTGCCGGTGCCGCTCTCCCCCAGGATCAATACCGTGGTGTCGGTGGCCGCGAGGTTTTTGAGCTGCTCGATCACGCGATGCATCGCGGGGCTGTTGCCGACGACCCCCTCGAATCCGAACTTCTCGTCCAGCCGGCGGTTGAGAGCGATGTTCCGCCGCAGCAGCCGCACCCGCTCCGACGCTTTCTCCACGGCCGCCCGCAGTTCCTGGATGTCGAGCGGCTTGGTGAGATAGGTGTAGGCCCCGCCTTGCATGGCGGTCACGGCCGAGTGAATGGAACTGTGACCGGTCAGGACGATCACTTCGGCTTCCGGCAACTCGGTCTTGGCCTTGCGGAGGATGGTCAAGCCGTCGACGTCGTCCATCCTCAGATCGGTAATGACGACGTCGAAGTTTTCCGATTCGATGAGCGCCACGCCCTGCGATCCCGAGGTGGCGATGCGACACTCACAACCGATGCGCTCCAGGCTCTCGGCCACGGCCTGGGCGTGGCCTTCATCGTCGTCGATAATGAGCACGCTGACCGTGATCGACGACAGATCGGAGTTCGAGTTGGGGGAGGGCGACACGATGGCGGCGGGGAAACGGGCAGGCGGGGCCTCAACCGGCGGCCCCGGAACAGTCGCTGTGGACCGGCTGGACGAAGGATAACGAGCCCCGGGCGGGCTGACGACCTCACCGACGGCCGCCCCGGGCGATATGATGGAGGAGCGGAGGTGATCTGTACTCGCGGGAGCGGCGCCGGTCGCCGGAAAGTCCATGCCTCACGACAAATTGAAACGACAAATCACGGCCGAGGCCGCCCGGCGGGTGACCCGCGGCCAGGAAACGAACCTCGCGCGGGCGCGGCTGACCGCGGCCCGGAACCTGGCCCGGGGCTGGGTCCACCCCGCCGACCTCCCCTCCGATCTCGACATCCGCGAGGAGCTGCAACTTCAGACCCGGCTGACCTCCGCCGCCCGCCCGGAGGCTGATTCGAGGGAGGACGCCCGCTTCGACCACTACCGGAGTCTGCTCGCACCGCTCGCCCACGTGATGCAGCCGCGGGACCGTCACCCCGAGGGGGATGCCCTGTACCATTCGCTGCAAGTCTTCGTGCTCGTCCAGAATGAGTCCCCCTGGGATGAGGAACTGCTGCTGGCTGCGTTGCTGCACGACGTCGGTAAGGGAATCGATCCGCTCGATCACGTCGCCGCCGGACTGGAGGCTCTGGCCGGCTGGATTTCCGAGCGCACCGCGTGGCTGATCGCCCACCACGGCGACGCTCAGCGGCTGCACGACGGCGAACTCGGCCGGCGGGCCCTGCGGCGGCTGCGCGCGCATGACGATTTCGACGCCCTCCTGCTGTTGGCTCGGTGCGATCGTGCCGGTCGCCTCCCCGGCGCCCGCGTTCCCGACCTGGAAGAGGCTCTGACCGCCATTCGGGAGATTGCGCGGCTGTGTGGCGACGAGGATTCCTGAACCGCGATTTTTCCGCCAAAACGGCCCCGTCACCACTGTTTCGCCGGCATGACGCAGGGACTTGCCGGTGCCAGTTTCACAACCGGCGAGCGGGGGGCGTGAGCCCCCCGATGACCCGCATTCTGGTGGACTCGCATCGCTCATGTCCCGGTTATGAAACTGGCTCCGGTGCAAATGACGCCGAACGTCGTGGCCCGGCAGGGAGATCCCTCTTTGCGAGCCGTGGCGATGTCGCTATACCACGCTCCCCCTGCTCCCTTCCGACGTTTCCCCACCCTCCCCCAGTGCCGGTGCCATGCCGCCGACTGTCTCCATCGTCACACCTGTTCTGGATGCCGGTGATCGGCTGGAACGGACGGTCAAGAGCGTTTCCACGCAGGTCGGCGTCGCCTGGGAGCTGCTCCTGGTGGGACCAACCGCGGCAATCAAGCTCCCCCCCCTGGAGAAGAAGTCCCGCGGCCACATTCGCCAGATTGAGCAGTCCGGTGACAACGCGATCGCCCTCGTGAATACGGGGTTGAATTGTTGCCGGGGGGACTATGTGACGTGGCTGATGCCCGGAGACGTCTACTATCGCGATACGCTGCGCGTCGTAGCGGAGACGTTTCACGAGCGCCCGGACGTCGACGTGGTGTACGGTGACGCCGTCCTGTTCGACGATCAGAACGTCCCGAGGGGACGATTTCGGGCCAAACCCTTCAGCCGCAGTCGGTTGCGGCGCGCCTGCTGCTTCTGCCAGCCGGCGGTGTTTCTGAGGCAGGGGGTCTGTCGGCGGCAAGGACCTCTGGACGCCTCCCTGACCTATTGGAGCGACTACGACTACTGGCTGCGCCTGGCAGACTCCGGGGCGACATTTGAACGCACTCCCCAGCTCCTGGCTGGTTGCGAGGTCCCGGGAGCGACAGGGACCGCCCATCTGGGTCCCTTTGCCCGGGACATTCTGCCTGAAGCCATCCAAGAGCTGCATGCGCTGTTCCAGCGGCGGTTGGGACGGGTTCCAGCGCGGTGGCTGGTTCACGCTGGTCGTGTGGCTGCTTTGCACGATCCACGGGTGCAACCCGAGCTTATACCGCACTTTCTGGCAACGCTGCGGTTTGCGCGGGAATCAGCCCGCCAATGTCGGCAGACGGCCTGGGGCGCTCCCCTGGCATGGCTGATACTCCCGCTGGAAAGCGCCCGCTCCGAATGGCGCCGACTCCGGCGCGACCCGCAACCGCTGCGGCGAGTCATTCCGGTGGCCAAGGTTTCACAGGGGGTGCGGCACATTTCCGGACAGGTGCAGCGCGCCTCGCAGGGCGTGCGAACCATGCTGGTGGAGGAGCCTCAACGACTGGCGAAGGGTGTGGCAGCCTCGACGGCCGGCGCGGCGGTCGCAGTCAATGGCGCCACGGTCGGCTTCGCTCATCGCCTGCGGTCGGCGGCGGCCGCCGCTGCCTCCCAGCTCCGTTCTTCCGCCGCGGTCGCGCGGCAAGCCCTCGTCGGTGTGGCGACGCGTCTCACCGCTCCGGTCGTCTCCCGCGGGCGCAAAATGACCCAGACATGTCTGTCCTACTCCAAGCGACGGCTGTTCAAACTCCGCAATTATGATCCACGCCCGCTGCGGCTTCCGGCGTCCTACTTTCGCACTCCGCCGCTGCCCCATCCTCCCCGCATCTCGATCGTCACCCCCAACCTGAACCAGGGACGGTTCCTCGAAGCAACGATTCGGAGCGTCGTCGATCAGAACTATCCCGCGTTGGAGTACATCATTCAGGACGGTCAATCCACAGACGAGAGCCTCGAGATCATCCGCCGCTATGCTCCGCGGCTGAGCCACTGGATTTCCGAGCCAGACAGCGGACAGGCCAACGCCATCAACCGCGGGATGCAGCACGCCACGGGAGACATCCTCGCGTACCTGAACTCGGACGACCTGTTGCTCCCCGGCTCGCTGGCCTATGTGGCCCGGTATTTCGCCACTCATCCGGAGGTGGACGTGGTGTACGGCCACCGCGTGCTGATTGACGACGACGGTCAGGACATCGGCCGCTGGGTGCTCCCCCCTCACGACGACGACATCCTGGCCTACGTCGATTACGTGCCGCAGGAAACGATGTTCTGGCGGCGGAGTTTGTGGGAGCGCGTCGGCGGGAGGCTGGATGAAGCCTTTCACTTCGCGATGGATTGGGACCTGATTCTGAGGTTTCGCGAGGCAGGAGCGAAGTTCCAGCGCCTGCCGCGGTTCCTCGGGGCCTTCCGGATCTCCAGCGACAACAAGACCACCCGGCTGCTGGAGACGGTCGGCCGCCGCGACATGGAGATTCTGCGCCAGCGCGTGCTGGGGCGGCTTCCTTCCGACGCCGAGATTCACCAGGTCATCCGCCCCTACATGTGGCGGCACTGGCTGTACGACAAGCTGTACCTCGCCGGCCTGCTGAGATACTGATGGCGGCGGCGGTGACGCGGCGTCACGCCTGACGGTAGTCGATCAGGGAGCGGGGGGGGAGCGCGGCTCGCAGGGCGTTCAGCACGGCAAGCACGTCGATGAGCTCCTGAGTGATGGCGCCGGCGACCGGCGGCAGTCCCCCCGCCGCGGCGACGAACATCCCCACCACGCTCAACCCCATCCCGCCGACGGCGCTTTGCAGGGCGATCCGCCGCATCCGCCGGCTGATGTGCAAAAGTTCGTCCACCTTTTGCAGCGAGCTGTCCATCACCACAACGTCCGCGGCTTCGGTGGTAACGTCGCTGTTCTGCCCGAAGGCGACGCCCACCGTCGCAGCGACGAGGGCCGGTGCGTCGTTGATCCCATCTCCCACGAACATCGTTCGCTCTCTCGCCGACTCCGCCTGTACAATCGCCAGCTTCTGCTCCGGGGTCTGGTGGAAGTACACCTCTGTAATCCCCACCAGCTCGGCCAGGTAGCGGACTTCCGACTCACGGTCGCCGGAGACGAGCAGCGTCCGGCCAATCTGATGCTTCGCTGACAGGTGCTGGATAAACGGCGCCCCCTCTTGACGCGGTTGATCGCGGAACTGGAAGGTGGCGGCGTAGCGGTCGTCGATGAGGACCACGCACTCCAGTCCCGCCTGCGGCGGCGGAAGCTGAGGAGCGGCGGCGGGATGCCGCGCCAGAAGTTTCTGGCGGCTGGTGATTTCGAGCTTGCGGCCGAGAACCCTTCCCCGCAGCCCCGCCCCCGGCGGCTCGCTGATTTCCGCGGCCTCATGCAGGACGACGCCGGCCTGAGTCGCTGCCTCGACCACCGCCGTCGCCAGCGGATGCTTGGAATACCGCTCCAGACTGCCGACGAGCGCCAGCACTTGGGACGGTTCAAAGCCCGGGGCGGTGGTTTGTGCCACAAGCTGAGGCCGGCCGTAGGTCAATGTTCCGGTCTTGTCGAAGATCAATGTCCGGCAGGTGTCGGCGGTTTCGAGGGCCGTCGGATCGCGGATGATGATGGCCCGCTGCGCGGCCAGCGAAATCGACCCGATGATTGCCACCGGAATGGCGATCAGCAGCGGACAGGGAGTCGCCACCACCATCACCGCCAAAAACCGCACGGGATCGGCGGAGAGCAGCCAGGCCGACACGCCAATGGCCAGCGCCAGCGGCGCATACCAGGCTCCCAGGCGGTCCCCCAGCCTCCGCAGCCGGGGTCGCTGCTGCTCCGACGCCCGCATCACCTGCATGATCCGGGCGTAGCGTGAATCCACGGCGAGCTTGTCGGCGCGGATCAGCAGGGCCGATTCCCCGTTGATCGCCCCGGACAGGACGGCCGAGCCGGGCGTCTTGGAGATCAGATACGGCTCACCGGTGAGGTACGACTCGTCCATCACGCTGTGGCCTTCCACCACGGTCCCGTCGACCGGACAGACTTCGTGCGGCAACACCGCCAGCAGATCGCCGACCTGCACCTGCTCGAGGGGGACATCCTCCAGTGTGGAATCGATCTGGCGGTGCGCGCGGGCAGGCATCCGCCGGCTGAGAGCATGCAGAACATGCGAGGCACTGCGGACGGCGTACCCCTCCAGGGCCTCTCCGCCGGAGAGCATCAGCACCACCAACGCCCCGGCGAGGTATTCTCCCAGCAGGACCGACGTCACGATCGAGATGCCGGCGAGCAGGTCGGACCCGAACTCCCCGCGGAGGAGTTTGCCGATCAAGGTCGCCACCAGGGGGATGCCGCCCCCCAGCAGCACCGTCCAGAGCGGAACAGTCGCGACGCCGGCCGGGACCTCCGTGCCAAACCGCAATGCCAGATGCACGCCGATCATCACCACGGCGATGACCGCAATGGCCGTCTCGCGCCGCTTCCGACTGGGAAGTTCCGGGCGTGGAGTCAGGTCGTTCGACAAGGCTGCTCCTGCTCCAGAGGACCGCTGCATCGACGACGGTCCACCGCCGGGAGGCGCCGGGGACGGTCTGAGGAATCGCCCGGGGATCCCCTCTTCAGTTTCACGCCATCCAGAGCGCGATTAGAATAGGGATCGGCTCGAACCATCGGCGGTACAGTCTGACCTTGGCGACCGGCCGAGGAGATGGCTCACCGGCCGATGACGTCGCAATTCCACTCCCCTCCCCTGACGGCCATGAACCATGAACGACGAACAGACCCGGCAACTGCTGCGCGAATTGAGGCTCCTGCGGATCGGCGTCTGGGCGGTCGCGGCCGTCCTGGTGTTGGCGGCGATCAATCACGTCTTCCGGTTCATTCCGCGGTGAACCACGGCCGGCGCCGGCGGTGCACCGTCGTCCGACGGGGGACAGCATGAAAGATTTCGAGCCGTCGCTGCAACCACGCAGCCGCACTTCCCAGCGGCGTTGGCGACTGTCCGGTGCGGCACACTATCTGTGGAGCTTCAAGCTCACGCCGGGGGGGCACGTGCTGGTGGGGGCGATCCTGTTGACGGCCCTGGGTTCCGTGACCACGCAGATGCCGATTTACCTGCTCTTCGCGGCGCTGCTGGCACTGCTGGGCGTCTCAGAACTGACGGGGCTGGTGTTCAAGCCGGTCTTGAGCGTGGAGGGTCAGGCACCGGTGCAGGCATCGGCCGGACAACCCGTGACGACGCACCTCACGCTCACCAACCATTCCCGCTGGCGTCCTGCGCTGGATGTGATGCTATGCCTGTTCGGACTGCCGCGCGGCATCAAGCACCTGAACGCCGACGCCTCGGTGGTGTGTCTGCGCGCGGGAGCAACCGCTGCGCTGCCGGTCACCCTGCGGGCCGACCAGCGGGGCATCTATCCCCTGCCGCCGGTTCGGGCGGTGTCGACGTTTCCGTTCAATCTGGTGCGCGTGGGGGGCGGCCGCACGGCGCCGGGGCGGCTGGTCGTGCTCCCCGCCTTCCATTCGCTGGAGGAACTCGACATCCCGGTCTCCCACCGCTATCAGCCGCGGGGAATTACCCTGACGCGCGGCGTGGGGCACTCCCTGGAGTTCGTGGGAAACCGCGAGTACGTCCCGGGAGAACCGGCCCGCTGGATTGATGCCAAGGCGTGGGGGCGGATCGGCAAGCCGGTGGTCAAAGAGTTCCACGACGAGTACGTCTGCCGCATCGCCCTGATCCTGGATACGCATGTGCCGTCCCGCTGGGTCCGCCGGTCGCAAGACCGTCGTCGGCTGGAAGCGGCCGTGAGCCTGATGGCCGCCATCAGCGAACAGCTCAATTTCCACGAACACGTGATCGACCTGTTCGCCGCCGGCCCCGAGCTGTACGTGTTTCGCACACTGGGGGGGACGACGCACTTTGAGAACGTGCTGGAGATTCTCGCCGGCGTCGACGCCTGTCACCGCCACCCGTTTGAGCAGATTTCCCCGCTGGTGATCGAGGAGCTGGAAACGATCTCCACCGCCGTGTGCGTGTTCATCGACTGGGATCCGCTGCGGCAGGAGTTCTGCCGGCGGTTGCAGGAGGCGGGCTGCGTCCTCAAGGGGGTGCTGGTGCGCGATGATCCCGCCGCGACCGGCGAGCCTCCGCCGGTCGATCAGGGGGGGGGCTGGACGGTCGTGACGACCACGCACATCGAGCAGGGCCGGCTGTTGCGGCTGTGAAGGCTTCAGGGCAATTCCAGCAGACCGTGCCGTGCACCTTCGACAATGGCGACCACGGCAGGATTCTTGAGCTTCCGCTCGGTGGTGATGGCATAGTACCTCGCCCGCACCGCTTCCACCGTCCCCACGTGCACGACCGAGTACTGTTCCACGACCTCCTGGACGACGGCGGCAGGGATCGGAAAGAGGCCCAACCCCCCCTTGCCGAATTCCTTCATCAGGGCGCTGTCGTCGAACTCCGCAGCCAGCCAGGGCCGGATGCCACGGTCGTCGAACCAGCGGTCGAGGGACCGTCGGAGATCGGTGCTGGTCGTCGGCAACAGCAGAGGAGCACCGTCGAGGGAGTCGGGGAACCCCCGCCGGTAGCGATCGGCCAGTTTTTTGACGCCGCAAAACGCGATCGCACACTCACCCAGGGGATGATTGAAGCTCTTGACGCGGACGCTGGGAGCAATCGGCAGATCAGAGATGATGACGTCGTAGCGATGCACGGCGAGATCGGCGATCAGCTCGTTGATGCTCGCCTCATGGCAGATGAGTTGAATCCGCTGCGGTCCATGCAGGAGCGGTTCCAGCAGGCGATAGGTGATGAGTTTCGGCAGGATGTTGGGGAGGCCGACGACCAGTTTGTCGGAGTTGCCGATGGCCCCCCCGTTGAGCGATCCCAGCAGGGCCCGACCGAGGGAGAAGATCTCCTCCGCATACTCAAACACGGTGTGGCCGGCTTTGGTCAACCGCAATCCGCGTCCCACGCGGTCGAACAACTTGAGCCCCAGAGCCTGCTCGAGTTTGCGAATCAGTGTGCTGATGGTCGGCTGCGTCACGTGGAGCCGCTCGCAGGCGGCTGTCATGCTCCCCTCACGGGCCACGTTCCAGAAATAGAACAGGTGCAGGTAGTTGAGCTGCTGCAGGTTCTCGACCATCGGGGGGAAGTTTCTCTCGAACGAGGGGGGCTGCTGAGGCACAGCTCGGTGGCGAATGGGAATGCGAACCGGCATCCCTTGCCGGGGCTTTCGGGATGTTCCCACGAGAGCCCGTTTCATCACCGGAAAATGACCGCTGTGAGTCCACCGGTACACGGGTGATCGGGGGCTCACACCCCCGCTCGCCAGTTGTGAAATTGGTTCAGGAGGGAGGCCGCCACCCGACAGAACCAGACCGGCGCGGTCGGCAAGCCAGCCGAAGAACAGTGGTCCTTCGCCCCTCCCGAACAATGCTCACACCCTGAGTCCGTCTTGACCCAGTTGACCCAGCAGCTCCCGGAACGATCGCCGGGCAGGTCGGTTGTCCCGGCGGATGATGCTGGCATCGTAGGCGGCTGAAGCGGCGAGTCAACGCGTTTTTCCCCCAGCCATCGACGAACGCTGACGCATAGATTGCCGGGACGCAATAGATCGATTTTGTGCATCGATCTTCAATATTTATTGCTGTTGTCTAAAGGGAGGTTCCGGCCGAAGATGATCGCATCGCCCGTTCTGCCTCGCCAGGCGTGGCTGGGGACGACCCCCAACCCTCACACGGATCGTCGTGGCTCCGGGAGTCGGTCCCGCCCCTCCCGCGGCCCCACACGAGCAGGAGACATCCATGCTGAGCAGCATCCTGCTTCACCTGGAAGGTGACGACCTCATGGGAGTGGTGGTGCACCACGGCGTGCTGCTGGCAAGCCGTTGCGCCGCCAGACTGCGGGGTCTGAGGATCATCGACACGCCCCGTCCCTCGCGGCTCATGGAGAGCGAAATCTCGGCATTTGTGATCGCCGAGCAGGAACGACAGGTGCGCTCGCGAGCGGTGCAAGCCCTTGCCCATGCCCACCTGGAACAGGCCTGTGTGGAAGCCGCCTTGGATTTCGATGTGCATGATGCGTGGGGAAACCCGGTGGACCTGTTGGTCCACGAATCCCAGTTTCACGACCTCGTGGTGACCGCTCAACCTCTCTTTCCAAGCCGGTCGCGCGCCAGAGCGGCGTTCGAGGCCCGACTGTGGGAGGTGTGCGCGCTGGCGCGGCGCGGCGCGGGACCGCTGTTGGTCCTCCGCGCAACGGAGCGCGAGATCGAGCGCGTGCTGCTGGTGTATGACGGTTCGCCTGCTTCCGCCCGGGCGATCAAGACGTACCTGTCCCAGCAGCTCTGGCCGGAAGCGGAACTCCGGCTGCTGGCCAGTGGAGCGGACACCGCCACCGCCGAGCGCAATCTGCACACCATGCAGGGTTATATCCGTCGCGTCCGCGCGGAGGGGGAGGCGGGATATCTCACCGGTTCGATGCGCCGCGTGCTGGTCCCCTACGTCGAAAAGTGGTCGGCCGACCTGATCGTGGTGGGGATTTCTCCGGCGCAGCCGTTCGTGGAGCGATTCCGCAGTGCCTCGGTTCCGGAAGTTCTCCGCCGCACCTCGGCCGCCCTGTATGTGAGCACCTGAGCCACCAACTGAGAGCGGCCTCTCGCCGCTCCCACCCTGCGATCGAAAGCCATGACTGCCCCCCCCCTCGCCACCAGCTCGTCCTCGGGCTGTTTCTGGTCCGAGACCTTCGCGCTGCACGGGTCCGTCACGCCGATGGTCCTGAGGCGAGTCGTGATCTTTGGCGTGATTGGACTCGCCGTCTGGATGCTGGCCTCGTTCACGCACAGCGTTGCCGGCTGGACCGTGACGCCGTTTGAGTTCATCGGCGTGGTGCTGGGATTGTTGTTGGTGCTCCGCACCAATTCCGGTTATGACCGCTGGTACGAGGCCCGCAAGCTGTGGGGCGGGATCGTCAATCAGTCGCGGAACCTGGCGATCCTGGGAACCACCTATGGACCGCGGGACGAACGCTGGCAGCGCGAGTTCGCGAAATGGACGGCCGCCTTTCCCCACATCGCCCGCCACAGCCTGCGGGGAGAACGCCAGTTGGACGACATTGCCAAACTGCTGGGCGGAGACACGCCGCGCGTGGCCGCCGCCCAGCACATGCCCTGTTATGTGGCTGCACGAATCTCACGCCTGCTGCTGGAGGCGGTGCGCGCGGGGGAAATGAATCCGTTCGCTTTTCATCAGGCGGAGAAGGAGCGGTTGATGCTGATCGATCACATCGGGGCCTGCGAGCGGATTCTCAAGACCCCCCTGGCCACAGCCTTTTCCATCGAGATTCGGCGGTATCTGTTCGTCTACCTGGCGACTCTTCCCTTGGCCCTGGTGGACAAAGTCGGGGTGCTGACGCCGTTGTTCACCATGCTGATTGCCTATCCCTTGTTGTCGCTGGATCAGATCGGCGTTGATCTGCAAAACCCCTTTTCCAAGCTGCGGTTGAGCCATCTGCCGCTGGACGAGATCTCCAGCGCCATCGAGTGCAATGTGCTGGCCTTGCTGGAGGAACCGGAGCTTGATCCGGTGTTGAAACAACCGGAGTTCCCGCCGGCACCGGAGATTCACGATTCGCCGGCGCAGAAGCCGCGCACGCCGGTGCGTCCGCCGCTTCCCGCGCCGGTGGTCGCCTACGCGGAAGCCTGATGGGGAGCCAAGCTGGGCGAGACAGCGGAACTCCCATCCGTGGGTTTGCCCAGCCTGTGCCCGAAGAATCGCGTCAGGCCGGCATAGCGATCAAACACCCGTTCTTCCTGAAGTTCCAGTCCGGCGGCGCTGTAATGGCGCAAGAGGCCTGCGTGTGTCTGGCACAAGGTGTCTCCGAGGAAACCGGGCAAACGGCGGCGCGTGACCCGGAACGAAAGGGTATTGAGGAGCATCCGACCACCATAGGCCCGTTGTTGCAGCGTCTCGCCGTGCCACAGGTACCGCAGCCCATAACCCGGACCGTGGTACGTGGCCAGGACGATTCCGCCGGGCCGCAGCACGCGCGCCCATTCCGCCACGGTTCGCCGGGGATCCGTGTAGGGAACAACCACACTGCACAGGATGCGGTCAAAGCTGGCGTCCTCGAACGGGAGTTCCTCGGCGCGCCCCAGCCGGACGTCGAGTCCCGCCGCGCGGTGGCGATGGACCAGTGCGTCGTCGATCTCCAGGCCGACGGCTTCGCAGTCGCGGGCCAGATATTCGCGCAGCAGATCCCCGGCTCCACACCCGATGTCCAGCACGCGCTCGGCCTGGTGGAGATGCTGGGTCAGGAAGCGGCGGCATTGAGCAGCCGGCGAGAGTGGTCCGACGCAGGGAGTCATAGCCGGGAATCTTTCGCACCGTAGCGCGCGAGGGGACTCCGACGACAGGGTGGCAGCGACGGCTGTGACGTGCCGCTGCTCCCTGCCCCCCCCAGCCATCGGGCCGACCGGAGACTCAACCTTGGCACGCAGATGGCCGTTCGACGCCAAAAACCTGCATCGGCGACGGGAGGCCGGGGTCGGTCCGGGCGGGCTATTCCGACTTTGCAGGGCCGGGGGACTCATGCACCGCCAGCTCCACTCGTCCCACAGTGACGCCGCTGCATGGACACAGTTCGGCCCGGTATTGCAGTTCCGCCTGCATGCGGGAGAGGACCTCGGAGCGGGAGGCACCCCGGATTTCAACCTGCCCATACTCGGTGCTGGAGTGCCGGACGAGCCAACCGCCGTCGGAGAGTCGGTAGACTGTGCAATGGGCAATCATCGTGGACTGTCAGGGGGTGGTTGGACGAGTCGGCACGAGGCATTTTCCAAGCGTTCGGGTGCCGACTCCTGAACCGGGGATGCCGTCTTCCGCGGGAGCGTGACGACGGGGGATGATCGTTTGTGAGGGGGGACTGGTCCCAGTATACTGCCGCCCGCGCGTGCGCCAGGGAGGATCCGCGTCCCCTGTGTGGCAGGAGGCTCCGGTTCCGCCGGCCTGGTCCGGCGGTTTTGCTTTTCCGGGGATGGCGCAGCGCCTCGGCCGCCAAACGCCGCCGAGTCAATCGTCCCGGTTCCTGCCCGTCCCGGAGGAGTGGAATGGCCGTCCCGCATGAAACCGAAGAACAGCTCATCCTCCGCGCTCAGCAGGCGCTCAGCCGTTGTAATTGGGAGATTGGCGAGTGCGCCGCCCGCTGGACCGAGAAATACGCCCGCGGCCGGACCGACGCCGATTTTGGAGCCCTGATCGGCTTGAGCGGGAATCAGGTGTACCAGCGACGGCGCGTGTGGGAGACGTTCGCCGACGTGCACGACGCATACCCGAATCTGAAGTGGTCGCATTTCTACGCGGCCCTGAATTGGGAAGACGCCGCGGAGTGCCTGCAATGGGCCAACGATCTGGGGGCAACGGTGGCGGAGATGAAGGCTTGGCGCCGCGCCCAACGGGGGGAAGACCTCGGCCAGCGGAGTGAAGTTGAAGAACCTCCCTTTGATCTGGAAGACGAGCCGCACTTTCTGCCCGTGGGGAGTGGTCTGGTGCGGGATGTGGCCGCAGGGGACCCCCCGCAGGTCCGTGGGGAAGGGGGGCGCCGCGGCTCCGCCGGGGAGCGCGAGGCGGTGGCCACGGCCGTCGCCCGGGAGGCGGAGGGGGACGATTACGCCCCGTTTGGCAAGCGGGCGCGGGGACCTGCCCCGCGCGCAGGCGCCGCCGCGGCACCGCCGTTGGCGATCCTCAAGCGGCTGACGGCCACCCTGGAAAAGGTCGATGCGGCGTTGACGCCGGCCGTGGTGGAGATTTTCCCGGAGGCCCCCCCCGAGGTGCAGCAGCGGTTCCTCTCCGCGTTGGAGAGTCTGTCGGTGAAGGTCCGCCGGCTGCGGTGAGGATTTGCAGCCGGCCGTCAGGGATGTGGCGGCCGTCATATCTGGCGCGATCAATGCGAATTCCGTCGTCCGCGGCCGACTGCGGGAGTTTGACCGGCTGCGGAGCGCCAGTAAAATCGGGACCGGGATCAACAGGTGGACTCGCTGGTGGTTGATGGCGTGGATTGCTCCGGCCCGGTGCCGAGCGAGCGATTCGGACCGGACTCCCCCTCAGACGTCCCTCGTGAAGTGAGCACACCCTCAGCGGGAGAATCCGACGTGCAAGTGGCCATCAGTTGTCGTCACGGCAGCATTGCGTCCGACGTTCAGGAGTACATCGCCCGGAAAGCTGAGAAACTGTTGACCTATTTCGAGCGGGTGACGGCGATCCACGTGACGCTCGAATTCGTGGACGATCGGGTGACCGTGGAAGTCCTGGTGGACGCCGAGCACAAGCACAACTTCGTTTCCCGGAGCGAGGGGGAACAGGCCGTGGCGACGTTCGACGCGGCCCTGGCCAAGATGGAGCAGCAAATTCGCAAGTACAAGGAAAAGGTCCAGGACCATCGGCGCGATCGTCCGCTGAACGAGTACGTCCAGTCGGCCGAGTCCGGGGCGAGTCCCGAGTAGGACTTCGTCGTGGTTTGGCCGCTGGGAAGGCTACGATCCCCCAAGCACGGGGTGGCGGAGTCGACTGGGCGGCCCCACGCATCCATGTCCGCTGGTCCGGCGGAAGATGACTTTGTGACAGGCCAACCGCGGAGTATGCTGACGACGCCTTCAGACCGCAGGGATGCGCACGGCGGGCGATGAATCCAGGAGTCTGCAATGAAATTGAGCGAGTTCGTGGTGGAGGAGGCAGTGATCGCCGACCTCCACGCCGCCAACAAGGAACAAGCCATCCGCGAGCTGGTCGGCAGCCTGTGTTCCGCCGGGCGCATCCGTCCGGAGGATCAGGAGGCGATCATCAGTGCGATCATGACCCGGGAGGAGCTGGGCTCCACGGGCATCGGCCGCGGCGTCGCCGTGCCGCACACCAAGCACAGCTCCGTCGACTCCCTGATTGCGACGGTGGGTCTGTGCCACTCCGGGCTCAACTTCCAGAGTCTGGATGGAGGGGCCGTGTATATTATTTTTCTGCTGGTCTCCCCGCCGGACCGTCCGGGGGATCATCTCCGCGGACTGGAGACCATCACCCGTCATCTCAAGCGAGACGACTTCTGTCGCTTCCTGCGGCAGTCCAAAACCAAGGCGCAGGTGATGGACCTCCTGCGGGAAGCCGACGAACATGAACCCTGAGCGGTCACCTGGTGTCCATTGGTCCAGTTGGCGGGAAGGTCCCGCCCAGCGCATTCCGGCCTGCTGTACCGATGACGCCCCGATGTCCGCAGTTTGTTCCTCCAGAGATTCCTTTGGCGGCCCCGTGGCAACGGCGATGGCCTGTGCCGCGGAGGAGGCCACAACATCCCGTGGTTCCATGGCCCCGTCCAACGTCGCCCGCCGCGAGTTGACGGTCGCCCTGGAACAGGGTCTGCACGTGGTTCCCTGTTCGGTGATTGCCAAGACCGCCCGCGAGTTCAACGGCTCCGTCCGCATCCTGCGGGGGGGGATGGTCGCGGATGCAACGTCGATTTTCGACCTGCTCGGCCTGAACGCCCAACGCGGTACGGTGCTGACGCTGGAGGCGGACGGCGAAGGGGCGGCGGAGTTTCTGGATCGTCTCGTCTCCCTGTTTGAATCGGGTTTTGACACCCCCCGGTGACCGCCACTGTGGAGGTCGCCGACCTTCTGAGGCGGTTCATGCTGGTCAAACGCGGAATTCCGGCCTCTCCCGGCGTGGCCATCGGCCCCGCGCTGGTGCTTGGCTCCGAGGATTTTCGCATCCCCAACCAGTTCACCAAGGTCGACGCCGTCGAATCCGAAATCCTCCGGCTGCGCTACGCCCTGGAAAAGGTCTGTCGCGAACTGGAGGAGCAGCAGAGGCTGGCCAACGAGCGGCTCGGCCAGCAGTACGGCGCCATCTTTGAGGCGCACCTGCTGATGGCTCGCGACCCCAAGCTGCTGGCCGACATCGAGTCCAAAATCCGCAAACGCCGCTACTCCCCCGAGTTCGCCGCCAGCCTGGTCCTGCGGCGTCATGCCCGCAAACTCAAGGAGCTGAGCAACTCCTATCTCGCCGAACGGGCCACCGACATCTTCGACCTGGAAAAGAACCTGCTGCGGCACCTGTTGGGCGAACAGCGCGAGGAACTCTCCCAGTTGACGGCGCCGGTGGTCGTGCTGGCCCACGATCTGACGCCCAGCGAGACCGCCGGCCTGAACAAGCAGTTCGTGCTCGCCTTCGCCACCGAAGGGGGAGGCCGCACGAGCCATACGGCGATTCTCGCCGGGGCCCTGGAGATTCCGGCCATTGTGGGCGTGGGGAGTTTTCTCACCGACGTCTCCGGCGGCGAAACCGTAATCATCGACGGCGATCACGGCGAAGTCATTATCGACCCGGATGAGGAGTGCCTGGCCCGCTACCGCGAGAACGCTGCCCGCAGCAAATCGGTCACCGAACGGTTGCAGCCCATCGGCCACCAGCAGTCGGTGACGCAGGATGGCGTCCCCATCCCGGTCTATGGAAACATCGAATTCCCGGAGGAACTGGAGCATTGCCGGCTGCGCGGAGCGGACGGGATCGGCCTGTACCGCACCGAGTTTCTGTATCTGGGCAGTGCTCGGGAACGGACCGAGGAGGATCACCTGGAAGCCTACCGGCAGGTGGTGCAGGCCTTCCCGGACAAACCGGTCGTCATCCGCACGCTGGACCTCGGGGCGGACAAGGTCCCCTCCCAGCAAAAGCTCTTCTTCAATGGTCAGCCCAACCCGGAACTGGGGTTGCGAAGCATCCGGCTCTCCCTGAGCGATAAGGCCTTGTTCAAGACCCAGTTGCGGGCGATTCTGCGGGTCGCCGCCCTGGGAGACGTGCGGGTGATGTTTCCGCTGATCTCGTCGCTGGCAGAGCTGCGGCAGGCCAAGATGCTCTTACACGACGTCAGCGAAGACCTGGCCGAGGAAGGGGTGAGCTTTCGGGGGGATCTGCCCATCGGCATGATGGTGGAGGTCCCCTCCGCCGCTCTGATGGCGGACCAATTCGCCCGGGAAGTCGACTTTTTCTCCATCGGCACCAACGACCTGATTCAATATACTCTCGCCGCGGACCGGGGAAACCCCGCGGTCTCGCAGTACTACAATGCGTCGGATCCCGCCATCCTGCGGCTGATCCAGATGGTCGTCACGGCGGCCGAACGTCATCAGGTGCCGGTCACCGTGTGTGGTCAGATGAGTTCCGACCCCAAGTTCGTCCCCCTGCTGGTGGGACTGGGGGTGCGGGAACTCAGTGTCACGCCCCAGTCGATTCCGCAGGTGAAGGCGGTCGTGCGGTCTCTCGCCATCCCCCAGGCGCGAGAACTGGCGGAACGCGCCCTCGAACTGGACGTCGCCAGCCATGTGGAGACGTTCCTGCGAGGCGAACTCCTCAAGATTTGTCCGGAAGTGGTGTTGTAGCGGCGCGACGCTGCCGCCGGACGATGACCGGGACGAAACTCCGGTCCTCTCGGGGGACGATGGACGCCCCAGCCGCGCGTCGCGGGATCCCGGTCGGGATCTCCGGACCTCGTTTGAGAAACCCCGTTTCGTCCACACCCTTTCATCCCTGCGTGCGCATTCGTCTGAAGAAGGATGACCGGCATCACGCGCGGCCACAGAGCCTCGCCCCGGTCGACGTTCCGGTTCTGACTGGTTGCGGCGCCCGGCCGCCACGCCGGGACATTGCCCGTGGTGCGCTGCGGTCTTGTTCCGCCCTCGCGGCGGGGGCCCCCTGGGCGCTGTTCCGCCGGCCAGTCCGCCGCCGAGCCGGGTGGTCTCCGGACCTCCGGTCTCGTGGCCGCGGCCGGTCTCATCAGCCCAGCCTCGCCCCGGACCGAGGCGCTCTCACTCGCTGGACGGCGCCCTTCGTTCAGACCTCTCCGGCATGGGCCGGCCGATCCGCCGCCCCCCTCCCCTGGCTCCGACGCCCCCCGCGGGCGCCGCTCGGATGCCGGCCTGGGGGCCGACGCCGTGGTCGACCACCCTGCCGCGCCGGAACGCGTATGCACAGCCCCAAGGACACACCCATCCATGCAGAAGGAAATGCTCATCAACGTCCTCCAGCGGGAGGAGTGCCGAATCGCCCTCGTCGAGGACGGCGTGCTGGAGGAGCTGTACGTCGAACGAACCAGCCAGGAAAACCTCGTCGGCAACATCTACAAGGGCAAAGTCGTCAATATTGAGCCGAGCATCCAGGCGGCGTTCGTCGATTTTGGCGTCGGCCGCAACGGCTTTCTGCACGTCAGCGACGTCGAATACCAGTACTACAAGCATCTGCTGCGCGACGGCGACCGTCCCGAAGGCCGCGGCAACGGACGGAAAGCGTTCAACGAACGTTCCGCCCGCGGCAAGCCCCCCATTCAGGAGATTTTCACGCGCGGCAGCGAAGTCCTGGTGCAGGTCATCAAGGAAGGGATCGGCACCAAGGGGCCGACGCTCTCCACCTACATCAGCATCCCCGGACGATATCTGGTGCTGATGCCCGGCCTGCAAAGGGTCGGCGTCAGCCGCAAAATCGAGGATGAGGCGGTCCGCAAGCGGCTCCGCCAGACCATGCGCGAACTCGACCCGCCGGAGGGGCTGGGATTCATCATCCGGACCGCCGGCATCGACCGCAGCCGCAAGGACCTGCAGCGCGATATGCACTACCTGCTGCGGTTGTGGCGGACGATTGTCCGCCGCATCCAGAAGCAGCCGGCGCCGATCGACATCTACGAAGAAAGCGACATGGTCATCCGCACCATTCGCGACATCTACAGCGCCGACATTCAGACCATCTGGGTCGATGAACCCTCCGCCTACGAGCGGATTCGCGAATTCATGCAGGTGGTCCTCCCCAAGCAGGTCGAGACCGTCAAGCTGTACGACGGCAAGGAGCCGATCTTCACCAAGCACCACGTGGAGGAGGAGATCGCCCGCATCCAGGAGCGGCGGGTCCCCCTGCCGGGCGGCGGCTCGCTGGTCATCGACCAGACCGAGGCGCTGGTGGCCATCGACGTCAACAGCGGTACCTTCCGCGCCGACGACGACGCGGAGGAGACCGCCTATCAGGTCAATCTCCGCGCGGCCGAGGAAGTGGCGCGGCAGATCCGCCTCCGCGACCTGGGAGGCGTGATCGTCATCGACTTCATCGACATGCGGGAGGAGCGGCATCGCCGCGCAGTCGAGCGGCGGCTGTACGAATGCGTCGAGCGCGACCGCGCCCGCACCAAGGTCCTCCGCATCAGCCGCTTCGGGCTGGTCGAGATGACCCGCCAGCGGATTCGCCCTTCGCTCAAACGCAGCGCCTACGAAGCCTGCCCCTGCTGCAGCGGCACCGGACACGTCAAGACGGCCGAAAGCATGGCCATCGAGGTGATGCGGTCGTTGATGACCTCCGCCTCGCTCCGCGACGTCAAGCGCGTGGACGTGGAAGTCAGCCAGCGGGTGGCCGATTTCCTCATCAACCGCAAACGCCGCGACATCACCCAGCTCGAGGAGCAGTACGACGTGATCGTCAACATCCTCACGGGGCTGAACGTCGGACCCGAGCACCTCAAGCTCACCTGCCGCAACGCCGCAGGGGTGGAGCTCAACGTCCCCGTTGTCAAGACGATGCGCTGATCGCTCCCCCCTGTCCCTACTCTCTGCCAGGAGCTTCCGGTGTCGGCCGCGATCATTGACGGACAAGCCATCGCCAAACGCCTCCGCGAAGAACTCGCGGGCGAGGCGCGGGAGTTCACCAACCGCACGGGGGTCGTGCCGCATCTGGCGGCCGTCCTGGTCGGAGACAACCCGGCCAGCGCCGTGTACGTCCGCAACAAGCAGAAGGCCTGTGAACAGGCCGGGTTGCGGAGCACTCTGTACCGCCTCTCCGCCGACCGCACACAAGCGGAGCTGCTGGACCTTGTGGCACGCCTCAATGCCGACCGCGACGTGCACGGCATCCTCGTCCAGCTCCCCCTCCCCTCCCACATGGAGCCCGCCGCCGTCCTCGATGCGGTCGATCCCTGGAAGGACGTGGATGCCTTCCATCCGCAGAATGTGGGGTTGCTGGTGCAGGGGCGGCCGCGGTTTCTCCCCTGCACACCCCACGGTTGCCAGCGACTGCTCATCGAGCACGGCATCGAAACCGCCGGCATCCATGCGGTCATCCTGGGGCGCAGCGAGATCGTCGGCAAACCGCTGGCGCTGTTGCTGATGCAGAAGGGGCGGGCGGCGGATGCCACCGTCACTGTCTGCCACAGCCGTACGCGAGACATCGCCGCCGTGACTCGACAGGCCGATCTCCTCGTGGCCGCCATCGGCCGCCCCCGCTTCGTCACCGCCGACATGGTCAAACCAAGCGCAGTCGTCATCGACGTCGGCATCAACCGCGTCGGCGATCGACTGGTGGGGGACGTCGACTTTGACGCCGTCAAGGAAGTGGCGTCGGCCATCACGCCAGTGCCGGGCGGTGTCGGTCCCATGACGATCGCGATGCTGCTCCAGAACACCCTCACGGCGGCACGACTTCAAACTCCCGCAGCCGGGTGAACCGCGGCCACCCCTGTGGAGAGACGACCCGCCACGAGCGCCGACGAACATCCCTGCCTCTTGATCCTGATCCCTTCCAGAGCACAACCTCCCCTGACGATTCTTCCATGCCGACGCCAGAAGCCGAACTGCTCGACCTGTCCCAGAAACTCCTCGATGCCATCACCGCGGGTGACTGGGCCACCTATGCCGCGCTGTGCGATGAGCACCTCACCTGTTTTGAACCGGAGGCGCAGGGGCACCTTGTCACGGGGCTCCCGTTCCACAAGTTCTACTTCGACTTGCCGGGAGGGAGCGGTGGGCCGCGGCAATCCACGATCGCCGCGCCAGCGGTGCGGGTGATTGGGGATGTGGGAATCGTCTGCTACGTGCGGCTGGTGCAGAAGCTCGTCGACGGCGCACCGGTGACGGCAGCGGTCAACGAAACCCGCATCTGGCAACGCACGCCGCAGGGGTGGAAACACATCCACTTCCATCGCTCGGCGGTGTAATCGCCGCCGTCCGGGACATCGGGAGCCTCCCCCCCATCCCTCCCCCCGGTCGCCGCGGCGCGAGCGCAGAGGGACCGTAGTTGCCCGGAGCCGGGCAGTCACGTTACCGTGAACGCCAACCGCGGGCCATCCGGAGGAGGTGTGTGATGCGGTGCGTCTGGGGGGCGGTCGTGGTTCTTGTGGGGGCGACGGCCGCGGCGGCCGAGCCACTGGTCATCCGCGTGGAGCGCCCGGATGGTGATGCTCTGCGGGGGGCGCTCCAGCAGGTGCGCGAACTGCGAACCGGCGGGCACGCCGCAGCAGTGGTTGTCGAGTTGCCCTCGGGGGTGTATCGCCTCACGGAGACGATTTCCCTGGACCCGGCCGTCGTCGGAGAGGGACTGACGCTCAAGGCCGCCAGTCCCGGCGAGGCGATCCTGAGCGGCGCCCGGGCGGTCGGCGCGGCGACCCGGAACGTCGAGGGACGCTGGCGGCTTAAGCTCCCCGAAGAGTGGTGGTCACAGGGGGTTCCGCGGCACTTGCTGATCGAGGGGCGCCTGAGCAGCGCCGCCCGGCACCCCCACAGCGGCTACTTCCGCATCGAGCGCGCGCTGGACGATCGGCGCTCCGGGTTCATCGCCCAGGGGGAGGACATCCCGCCTGATCTGGACCTTGCGGCCGGAATGTGTGATCTGGTGCTGCTGCACGACTGGTCGAGCAGTCGCCTGCCGGTGGCGTCATTCACGCCGCAGGAGCGTGTGTTGCGAACGGTCGGCCCCATCGGTTGCGAAGCCCCCCACTACGCCATCGACCACTTTGAACGCCAGCCGCGGTACTGGCTGGAGGGACATCCCCGCTTCGCGGACGCTGCGGGAGAGTGGTTCGTCGACCAGACAGCCGGCGAGATCGTCCTCATCTCCGCGCCGGGAGAGGAGACCGCACCGGTGGTGGAACTCCCCTGGCTGACGGAACTGCTGGTCGCATCGGGAACCGAGGAACAGCCGATTCGCCGGCTGTCGCTGGAAGGTCTGGTGTTCACGGGGGCGCGATTTCCCATGCCGCCGGGAGGGCTGGCGGGAGCGCAGGCAACGATGCATGAGCCGCGCGACGCTGAGGGACGCCGGAGCACGTCCCATCGTCCCATGCTGGCGGCGGCGGTGCGGCTGGAGCGCGCGGAAGAGTGCCGGATCGCCCAGTGCCGTTTCTCGGGACTGGGGGGGACCGGGTTGTGGCTGGCCGGGCGGGTGCATCGCTCGCAGGTGGTCGGTTGCCGGTTTGATGACGTAGGGGGCAACGGCGTCAATCTGGGGGAAGACAATTCCCGCCGGGTGGCAGGGGGGCCCTGGTATCAGTCGGCACCGGAGCAGGTGCCGACCGAAAACCGCCTGGAACGCTGCGAACTCAGTCATTGCGGACGAGTGATGCCCGGCGCCGTGGCCGTCTGGGCGCCGTTCAATCTCCGTCTGGAGATTGCGCACAACCACATCCACGACTGTCCCTACACGGGCATCTCGCTCGGCTGGATGTGGAATGAAACCCCCACCCCCGCCGCTCAGAACCGCATCCATCACAACCGGATCGAGTACGTGATGCAGGTCCTCAGCGACGGCGGGGGGATCTATACGCTCGGCCGCCAGCCGGAAAGCGTGATCGAGGCCAACGACATCTCGGACGTTCCGCTCAACGCGGGACGGGCGGAGTCGAACGGCATGTTTCTCGATGAGGGGACGTCGGGATTCACGATCCGCGGGAATACGATTCGCCGGGTGAGCCGGTCGCCGCTGCGGTTCCACCAGGCGGGGAAGAATCTCGTGCAGGGGAACCGCTGGGAACTGGCCACCGCCGACACGCCGCCGGTACGGTTCAACAGCACGCCGGAAGCGAACATCACGATCGAGGGGAATGAGGTGCTCGAACCTCAGCGGAGCTATTACCTGATCGGCAACTCGCTGACGTGGGATACCGTGCCGTCGCAACTGGAGGGCTACGTCCGCTGGCACGTGGACTGCGGCAAGAGCCTGCCCTTCATGCACGCGCATCCGGAGCGTCCTTGCGTGGAGACGTCGCGCCTCTGGCCGGAGGCCCTGACCACGGCCCAATACGACTTCGTTTCGGTCCAGCCTCATTACGGTTCCACGCTGGCGGAGGACGTGGAGGTGATCTCGGAGTGGGTGCGGATGCAGCCGCGGGCAGTGTTCGTCATTCATACCGGCTGGGCGCGTCATCGCGACGTGGAGTCCGAATGGGCCGACCCCGACGCCACCGGCCCCCTGACGCACAGCCCGGCGTATTACAGCGCCCTGCTGGCGGAACTGCGGCAGCGGTTCCCCGACCGCGAGTTCCGGCGGACCCTCTGCCAGGACCTGCTGCACCGCCTCCACGAGGAGATTGCCGCCGGCCGCGCCCCCTGGACGCAGCTTTCGGACCTGTATCGGGATGACATTCACATGACTCTGGGTCCGGGACGTTACCTGATGCACAACGCGATGCGCTCCGCCCTGGGACAACCCCGCAGCGACGCCGGCTTTCCCGACCTGGACCCGCAGCAGAAGGCGTATCTGGATTCCCTGCTGGCCACGCTGCCGGCGGGACGTTGAGGACCTTGAATTCCGGGAGACGGTTCGCCCCCCCTTCCTGGTCATCGCCCCCGGCTGCGCCGGGTCCCAATCACTTCGCGAGGAGATCCATCATGAGTGGGCGGCAGAAGACGGTGGCTGTGTGTCTCATGGCAGGGAGCTGGCTGATCTTCTCAGCGGCGGACCTGATCTCGGCTGAGCGGTTCGACCTGGTGCTGCGCGGCGGGTCGGTTCACGTCGGCGACGGGAGCGAACCGCTGCAGGTCCATGTCGGCATCCGGGAGGGGAAGATCGCCGCCCTCTCCGCAGAGGAACTGACGGGGGATCGCGTACTCGATTGCACCGGGCTGGTCGTCTGTCCTGGCTTCATCGATCTCCACAACCACAGCGATCGCTCGATCCTCGCGCCGGAGACCCGCGGCAACGTCAACTACCTGTTGCAAGGGTGCACGACGGTGGTGACGGGCAACTGCGGTTCCGGTCCCACGGACGTAGAGGAGTATCTGACGAAGATCGACGCACAGGGGGCGGGAACGCACATCGCCCACCTCCTCCCCCAGGGGAGCCTGCGGGACGCAGTGATCGGCAAGGTCAACCGCGCACCCACGCCGGAAGAACTCCTGCGGATGCAGGAGCTCGCCGCCCAGGCCATGCAGGACGGCGCATTCGGCATGTCCACCGGGCTGATCTACATCCCCGGTGTGTTCACGCCGACGGAGGAACTGATCGCGATCGCGAAGGTGGTTGCCGCGCACGGCGGCATCTACGCCAGCCACATCCGGGGGGAGGGAGAGACACTGCTGGCGGCAGTGAAGGAAGCCATCACCATCGGCCGCGAAGCGGGACTCCCGGTGCACATCTCCCACTTCAAGGCGAGCGGGCGACCTTATTGGGGGACCCTGCGGCTGGCGATTGAACTCGTCGAGGAGGCGCGGCAGCGCGGGGAACGCGTCACCGCCGATCAGTATCCCTATATCGCCTCCAGCACCTCCCTCGAAGCCACGCTTTTCCCGGACTGGGCGCGGGAAGGGGGACGCCAGGAGCTGGAGCGGCGTCTCCAGACCCCCGAGACGCTCGAGCGGATTCGCACCGCCGTCGCTGATCGGCTCCGCACGGCGTCGCGGATTCAGATTGCCGGTTGTCAGTACCGTCCGGAATGGATCGGCAAGTCTCTGGAGGAGATTGCCGCGGCGACCGGCCGCGAGATGCTCGACGTGGCGATTGAGATTGAGCAACACGGCGGCGCCCAGATCATCAATTTCGGCATGTCCGAGGAGGACGTGCGGCTGGCGATGCCGCTCCCCTGGGTCGCCACGGCCAGCGATGGCTCGGCGAAAATTCCGACGCACGAACAGCCCCATCCGCGTTCCTTCGGCACTTTCCCCCGGAAGATCGGTCTGTACGCCGTCGAGGAAGGGGTGCTGTCGCTGACGGCCGCCGTCCGCAGCGCGACCGGTCTGCCGGCGGAGATTCTCGGCCTGACGGACCGGGGTCTGTTGAAGGTCGGTCTGGCGGCGGATGTGGCGGTGTTTGATCCCCACACGTTCCGCGACCGCGCCACCTTCACACGACCGGACCTGCCTCCCGTGGGGATGCGGTACGTGCTGGTCGAGGGGGTATTGGCGGTGTACGAGGGACAGGCGACCGGCGCCCTGGCGGGACATGCCCTGCGCAGGAAGGGTTCCGCGGCCGCGACGGAAGGGGAGGCCCAGACGCCGCCGGCAAATCACCAGTGATTCCCGTGATCGAATGCGGATTCCAGGGAGGGAGAGAGGCCGGGGCGAATTGTGGCTCTGCTCACAATAATGCCGGGCGATGGCGCATCTGAGAGGGAAGAGAGAGGCGGGGTCGGGTGGAGTGCCGTCCTGAATCGGCCTGCCCCGGCCGCGTTGGGGAGACGGTCGAAGCCATGTGCCGTTTGTTTCAGCCGCCGTGGGGCTTGGGGCGATGTTGGGCCGCTGGGGGAGGGGTGCTGGGGTTGGTCGTGTGGGCCGCTTCCGCAGGGGGCCAGAATGAGGCGGCCGGGAGGCCGCTGGTGTTCCGCGATGCGGGTGAGGAGAGCGGTTTAGGGCCGCTGGTGCGGGGGATTCGCGGCCACGGAGCGGCATGGGGAGACGCCGACGGCGATGGCTGGCTCGACCTGTCCATCGGTACGTTCCACACCGACGGTCTGCCGAATCTGCTGTTGTGGAACCGCTCCGGAGCGTTCGTGTTGGACGATCAACCGGCCCTGCGTGTCTCGGCGCGGGCCACGGGGATGGTCTTCGCCGACCTCGACAACGACGGCGATCTCGATCTCTATCTGGGGAGCATGCCGGGACCTGTGGGGACGCGGCTGGCGGAACGAGCGGGCCGCCCGCTCGTCGGTTGCACGCTCTTCCGCAATGAGGGGAGCGGCCGGTTCACCAATATCTCGGCAGGGAACGGCGCTTGCCCGGAACAGTTCGGCGGCCGCAGCGTCTGCGTCCTCGATTTTGATGGCGATGGCCTGCTCGACCTGCTGGCGGGAGAGGACCCGCTCCCCGGTTACAACGGTTCGCCGACCAAAAGCTCCCGTCTGTTCAAAAACGTGGGGGGGATGCAATTCCAGGACGTCTCTCGGGAAGTGGGGCTGCCGGAGGGGATTCCCGGACTGGGGGTGGCGGCGGGCGATGTCAATCACGACGGCTGGCCGGATTTCTTCCTCGCTTCCAGCGGCGGCGGCAATCGACTGTTCCTCAACTCCGGCCGGGGAACCTTCTTCGAGGCCCCCGGCAGCCGCGAGACCTTTGCCTGGCCCACTGCCCGCGGAGACAACATGGTCTGCGGAGTGGCGTTCGGCGACGTCAACCGCGACGGCCTGCTGGACGTCGTGCTTGGTCAGCACTATGAGCGGCCGTGGGTCGAACCGGTGGCCAATCGACTCTATCTCAACCGGGGGGTCCGCGACGGCGTCCCCACCTTCGAGGATGTCACCGACCGCGTCGGTCTCGTGCCGCTGCCGATGAAGGCCCCCCACGTGGAGCTTCAGGACTTCGACAACGATGGCTGGCCGGACATCGTCACCAGCATCGTCAAATTTGCCGACGGACGCCCCCATCCGGTGATTATTCGGCATCTGGGACTGCGCGACGGTCTGCCGCAGTTCCGGGCCGATGCGCTGAGCGTCAACGACTTCCCGACCCCGGAGGACCGCGCACTCCGACGACCCGGAGAACTCTTTGACAAGCTCATTCAGGAGCGCACGATCATCTACACCGCGCCCGGCCCCGTCGGCGATTACGACAACGACGGCCGGCTGGACCTGTTCCTCCCCAGTTGGTGGCCTGAATTGCCGTCGCTGCTGCTGCGCAATGAGACGCCGGGCGGCGGTTGGCTGGACGTCCGAGTGGAAGGGACCGGACACGTGAACCGCCAGGGGGTCGGCAGCCGGGTGAACCTCTACCCGGCCGGCTGGCTGGGGGACCCGGCGATGCTCCTCGCCTCTCGCGAGATTGCCGTCGGCTACGGATATGCCTCCGGCCAGCCGGCAGTGGCTCACTTCGGGTTGGGCGAGCTCGAGGCGGTCGATGTTGAAGTCATCTTGCCGCACCAGCGGGGGAGACTCTCCCGCCCACAGGTGCGGGCCAATCAGCGGATCACCGTCGTGACCGCTCCGGTCGGGAGCACGGAACCATGAACCTGCGACTTGCGTTCGACGGGAACTGCAACCGGCTCGCCGCCGTGGCGCTGGTGCTGATGGTGTCTTGTGGCGCCGTGCGCGCCCAGAAGACCCTTCGTCCTGCGCCCGCCAAACGCCCGCCGCCGGAAAGCGAGCTCCCGTTCCCTCCGCAGCTTTCCGGCGGGCGCGCGGTCGTCACTGATACTTCCGAACGGTTCTTGCAGCCGCCGCCGACTCTGCTGGCCGGGGTGGAGATCGCCCGGACGCCGCCGACGGTCGATTTCCTGTTCTACCCCGGACAGGATTACCCCGGTCAGCCGTGGTCCAACTGGGGAGACGGTCTCGCCGTCAACGGTAAATATTACTCCGCCATCGGGGATCATCTGGCGATCGGTGCCAAGGGGAGCGGTGCGCACGGCACGGGGACCGCGCTGGTCTTCGAATACGACCCCGCGACCAGGACGTTCCGCAAGCTGGTCGATGTGGCGCGGCTGCTGGACCTCCCGGCGGGACACTACACGCCGGGGAAGATTCATACCCGGATCGACCTCGGCCGCGACGGTTGGCTGTACTACGCCACGCATCGCGGCTCCCCCCGCGCCACCGCCCCGGAGTACCACTATGGCGGGGATTGGATTCTGCGGACGCATCCGGGAACCGGAGCATCGGAAATCGTGGCCGCAGGCCCTGTCCCCGAGCACGCCATCCCCACCGGCATCCTCGACCCGGAGCGGCTGATCTTTTACGGCAGCACGGCGCCAGGGGTCGGTCGGGAGGCGGAGGGAATCCAGTTCTTTGCCTACGACGTACAGAACCGGCGACTTCTGTACTCCGGTTCCAACGGGCCTTCCCGCGCCCTCATCTTCGCGCGGAGTACAGGACGGGTCTATTACGTCCCCGGCAATGACGAAGGTCGGCTGATGCGGTTCGACCCGCAGACGGCGGAGCCCCCCGCGCCGGTGGAAGGGAGCTTCCTCGGCGTCCGCAGCGCCACCGAGGAAACCGCCGACGGCTTCGTCTACACGGTCTCGCTGGGGCAGCGCTCGGAGGATGCCGCCGTGTGGTCCTTCCACACCCGGACGGAGGAGACACGGAAGATCGGGACGGCCGCCGTCGGGACGCAAGCGTACATCGCCTCTCTCGACGTCGATCCGAGCGGGCGCTGGTTGTATTACGTCCCCGGTGCTCATGGCGGGAGTGAAGGGGACGGTTCCCCCGTGGTGCAATTCGATCTCCGCACCGGCCGGAAGAAGGTGATCGCCTTCCTCGAACCGTTCTACACCGAAACCTACGGTCTGACGCTGAAAGGGACCTTCAGCACAGCCGTCGATCCGGCGGGAGACAAGCTCTACATCACATGGAATGTCAGCCGGGGGAGCCGCGCGTGGGACTGCTGCGGTCTGACGGTGGTCCATCTTCCGGCCTCGGAGCGGTGAGTCGCGGCTCCGGGTGTGTCTTTGGCGGGGCGCGATCTCCCGGCGGTTTACGGAACCCCCAAAAGTGGGAATCGGTCGTTCTTCGGCGAAGCAGGGCGTGTCCGCCGGGTCGCGGCGTCCATGGCTGTTCCGGGAGTTGTTACCGCGAACACGTTTGGCGTAAGATCAGCCGGGAGTGATGGGATTCCGTTTGCTTGCACGCACACACAGGACATGCCTGCGACCCGTCGAGACTTTCTGAGCACTGCGGCCGCGGCGACAACCGCCGCCTGGTCCGTTTCGCAGACGGTGCTGACCGCGGCGCCCGAGTCGGCGCAGCCGCCGCTCGGCAAGGCGAAGCACTGTTTGTTCCTGTGGCTGGGGGGGGGAGCCGCCCAGATCGACACCTTCGACCCCAAACGGAAGAGTTCCGACGGCCGCAAGGACCCCGGTTCCGCCTACGAGGCGATCGACACCGCCATCCCCGGCGTGCAAGTGTGCGAGCACCTCAGTCGCACCGCCCCATTGATGGATCGCTGCGTCCCGGTCCGGACGCTGCATCACGACGTCATTGATGAACATGCGGCGGCCACGTATCGGATGCATACGGGACGGCCGACGAGCGGGACGATCGTCTATCCCTCGATCGGGTCGCTCATCAGCGCGACCACAAAACCGCTCAGCGACCTGGTGCCCGGGTACGTGCTGATGGGGAACCCCAGCCCCGCGCGGGAGCCGGGTTTTCTGGGGGCCGACCACGGATACGTGTATCTCACGGAAACTACCAGCGGTCCCAAGGGGCTGGTGCGTCCGGAACGGGTCTCGCCCGAGCGGCAGGAGCGGCGCCTGAGGCTCTTGCGGCAACTGCGCGAGCCGTACGTGGCCGGCCGGCCGGATCGACTGGTGGAGAACTATGTTCAGGCGGCCGAGCAAGGGTTCCGGCTGGCGGGGCCGGAATTCATGAGCGTCTTCAATCTCGACGCCGAGCCGGCCGACCTCCGCAACGCCTATGGCGATGAGTTCGGCCAGCGGTGCCTGCTGGCACGACGGTTGATCGAGCGCGGCAGCCGGTTCGTGGAAGTTTCCTTCAACCTGAACTTCAAGAACGGCACCGGCTGGGACACCCACAACGAAGGCCAGCTCAAACAGCACCTGCTGATTCAGAGTCTCGACCAGGCGTTCTCCACGCTGATGCTCGACCTGGAGGAGAAGCGGCTGCTGGACCAGACCCTCGTGGTGATCTCCACGGAGTTCGGCCGCCCCGCACACTTCGACGGGGGCGGCGGACGGGGGCACCACGGCAAAGCCTTCAGCGTGCTGCTGGCGGGGGGAGGTCTGCGGACGGGTCAGGCCGTCGGAACGACGGATGATCTGGCCATGGAGATCGTGGACCGCCCGGTGAGCGTGCCGGACTTGTTCGCCACCATTCTGGCGGCGCTGGGGGTTGATCCGCGTCACGAGCTGTACGCCGATGCGCGACCGGTTCCGGTGACCGACCGGGGCGAGGCGATTGCCGAGCTGTTCGGCTGACGCCGCCCCCTTCGGGGGACGTTTTGGCGGACGTGGCATGTCGAGAACGCGCCGCCGCGCGGTTGTCAGGTCTCCTGGCGGATTTCCAGAATGGCCTCGATCTCGACGGCGATGTTGCTCGGCAGGGAACCCATGCCGACGGCGCTGCGGGCGCCGACGCCGTTCTCCCCAAAGATGTCGCGGAACAGTTCGCTGAAGCCGTTGATGACCTGCGGATGTCGCGTGAACTCCGGCACGGCGTTGACCATCCCCAGCACCTTGACCACGCGGACCACGCGGTCCAGCGTGCCGAGGAAGGCCCGGAGCGTGGCGAGAATGGTCAGGCCGACCTGCCGCGCCGCCTGTCTCCCCTCTTCCTCGGTCAAGTCGCGGCCGACGCGGCCGGTGATCAGCGTCCCATCGGGCCGCAGCGGTCCGTGCCCCGAGACATACAACAGGTTTCCGACCTGAACCACCGGTTTGTACACGCCGGCCGGCTTGGGAGCAGGGGGGAGCGTCAGTTGCAGTTCGGTCAGACGGGCTTCGGCGCTCATGCCAATCTCCTTGAGAAGTGCGGATGACGGAGTGTAGAGGACACACGGCGGGGACTGAAGGGGTCCGCGGTCGCTGGCACCGAGGGGAGTCTTCGGCCGGTCCGCTCGACGGCCCTGCTGCTTGACGCAGCCGACAGACGTCGGATACAAGCGCAACGGAGGTGGATCAGCCGGAAATCAGGGCCGGTTCTCCGAGGCATTCGTCGACTCTCTTCATCTCTCCGCGGGCAAGTCCGGCGATGGGACGCGTGACTTTTCAGGTCCTTGATGGACTCGAGCGCGGCCAGGTGCTGCGCGACCTGCCGACACCGGTGACCATCGGCCGCGAGGAGGAGAATCTGATCCGCCTCAACGACGAGCGGGTCAGCCGCTTCCATGCCAAGGTCCAGGAACAGAACGGTCAATACATTCTGACCGACCTGGACAGCACCAACGGCACGCGGGTGAACGGCCATCCGGTTCACATGCACGTCCTGCACGTGGGAGACCAGGTGCTGATCGGCCGCTGCCTGCTCCTCTTCGGCAGCCCGGAGGAACTCGAACAACTCGACCCCCGGGACGACGACGTGGACTTGCGTCGGACGATCTCTCACGGCGAGGAGCAGCGGATGACGGCCGACGTCGGACTGGAATGCCCGGAGCTGTTCCGCGCTCCGCCGCCGCTGCCGTCGCAGCTCACCGGAGTTCAAACCGCACAGACGGCCGATCTGCTGGCCTATCTCCACACCTCGCTGCTGCGGGCGCTGTACGCCGTGCAGGGGACCCCCAATCCGGCCGCTCCCCTGGAGGAGGTGACGATCTCGGCCGCCGCGTGGCATCGGCTGCAGCGCCTGCAAATGGACCTCGCCGCATATCTCAAGCAGATCGCCGAGCCGCGCGAGTAGGCCCCTCGTGCCTCAAAGTCTCCCGGTGAAAGGAAGACCAGTGGTGCACCGGGCAGGACGTCCTCAACCGCGTGTTTCCCTCCTGAACACGTCAGCGGGAGCAACCACTTCTGAGGTGCCTCGATTCCCAACGGCGCCAGGGAGGGAGTACGATTCCGGAGGAGCGCCCGTGGGATGTGGACGCCAACCGCGGTACGGTGCGTTCCGGAAACTTCGTTGCCGACTCGAGCCTGATGGATCGCGACCTCCGCCCCGAAATTGCTGCCGCCCTGGAGACACTCCGGCGCCGCATTCGCCGATACGTCCTGATCGAGGGGATCGCGGCCATCCTCGCCCTGCTGGGGGGGCTGTTCTGGCTGAGCCTCACGGCCGACATGCTCTGGTTCCAGCTCAGCAAGCTGGAGCTGCCGCTGTGGTTCCGCTGGGGGTTCACCACGCTGGCAGGGGGAGTGTGCGGTGCGGCATTGACGACGTGGCTGCTGTTCCGCTGGCTGCGGAGTTTTCGCGCCCGGGCCTTGGCGCTGGTGCTGGAACGGCGGTTTCCGGAACTGGACGACCGGTTGGTGACCGCGGTGGAACTGGCGGAATCATCGCGCATCGAACGGAGCGGGCTGGCGGGGGCAATGCTCGAACGCACCGTGGCCGAGGCGGCTCAGACCCTGGCCCGGCTGGACCTGCGCGAGGTCTTCGATCCGCGCCCGCTGCGGCGGGCAGTGCTGGCGGCGGCGGTGCTGCTCACCTCGATTCTGGGTTTCGGCGTCGCCAATGCCGAGGCGCTCCGCCGCTGGTTCGATGCCTATGTCGTCGGCCGCGAGAACTACTGGGACCCCTACCGGCAGAGCGAGCTGTCGGTGCAGATCATCGCCCAACCGGGGGACCGCCTCCGCGAGTTCGACGCCGAAGGGCGGTACAAGCATCCTCGTGGCGGAGACCTGACCGTGCTGGTCACCGTCCGCCCCGGGAAGCGGGTGCCGGAGACGGTCACGCTGCGGCACCGTTCGCATGGCCCCACCGGGACGACGCGCGGCGCGGTCAGCATGTCGCGGATCGGCGAGCGGCAGTTCCGACACACCATCGCCCGGGTCGTCGATCCACACGAACTGTGGATCGTCGGCGGAGACTTCACCAACCGGACCCCCTTGCGGGTGGAGATTGTCCCTCCCCCCAAGATCGACCGGATGGAACTCGATCCCCGCTATCCCCCCTATACAGGACTGGAGAACCGCCCGTTGCTGGTGCAGGGAGCCCGGGTGTCGCTGCCGATGGAGACGCAGTTCGTCCTGCGAGCCCGCGCCAACAAACCGCTCTCCAGCGTACAACTTCGTTCGGAACGGTTTCATCTGGAGGCGGCCCTGGCCCGCGCACCGACCGACTCGTCGGCGGCGATGGAGTGCCGGCTGACTCTCACCGGCCCCCAGGGAACCGAGACCCGCCGGTTCGACCTTCCGCCGCAGATCGCCGAACGGCTGCTCCCCGGCGACCGGCGGACCTTCCTGTTCCCGCTGCACGTTTCCGCCTCTGCCGAACAAGGGCTCCAATCCCTGTGGGAAGCTGCGGAGGAAGGCAGAGAGGTGAAACTCCCCACCCCCTTCCCTCTCCCTCCCGACCAGCCGCTGCAACTCTATCTTCAGGATGAAGACGACATCCTCTCCTTCGACCCGGTGACCGTGACCATCAACGGCGTTCCGGACCTGCCGCCGGTGGTGGATGTGCGATTGAAAGGGATCGGCAACCGCATCACGCGGCTGGCGACGATTCCTCTCGCGGGACGGATCACCGACGATTACGGCGTGGCCGCGGCCTGGTTCGTTTCACAAGTCAACGGCGTGGAGGAGCCGCGGACAGCCCCCCTGGCCAGACCTCCCCAGGGGGAGCGGGAATTCGAGCTGCGGCGGACGCCGCAGGAGCCGGTGGAACGGTTTGACGTGACGCCGTTGCAGCTCGAACCGGGCCGGCAACTGACCCTCGCACTGCACGCCCGGGACGCCGACGACCTCAACGGTCCGCATGAGGCCGCGGGGTCGGTGTTCGGCTTCGAGATCGTCACCGATGAGGCCCTGCTGGGCGACCTGTACGACAAGGAGATGAATCTCCGCCTGAGATTCGAGCACATTCGCGAGGAAGTCGAGGCGGTCCGCACCGATCTGTTGCTCCACCGCGGGCGCTACACCGAGGGGGAACGTCTGAAGGGTCTGCGGCCGGAGGAGCGTCCGGCGGTCGAGGTCGCGGAGGAACTGCGGCAGATCGGCATCGCCGTCCAGGCCTGCGCCGATCGCAGCCTGCACCTCATTCGGAAGAATCATGCGGAGACCCGCGAAGTGGAAGCCCGCTTCCGCGACATCCGCGAAGAACTGGTCAACAACCGTCTCGACACCCAGGCCGCCCTGGCCCGGTTGGACGAAGGGATCATTTCCCCTCTATCCGATCTCAATCAGACGGGATATCCTTCAGCCGACGAGATGATCGGGCTGTTCGCGCTCACGCTCGAACGGCAACAGGACCCGACGGCCGTCATTGACGACGCGGTGGGAATCCTGGACCGGATGATCGCACAGATGGACCGGATTCTGGAGCAGATGCGGCAGCGCAAGGGGTTCCATGAAGTGATTCAGGAACTTCAGGCGCTGCTGGAGCGGCAACGGGCGCTCCTGGAGGCGACGGAGCGCGAACGGCAACGGAGTGTGATTGAAGACTTGTTCCGGTAAGTCACGAGCCCCGGGGACGTCGCGCCGTGGCACGTCGTCGCACCCTCAGTCGGGCTGCGGGGTGCAACCGCCCTCGTGGTGGTTCCGCCGTCCGCGGAACAGCCCAAGCGGTTGAAGTTGTGAGGTCCAAAGTGCGAGGTGCGGTATGTGCCGTCGATCCGAGTGGTGGCTGCTGATCGTGCTGGCGTGGTCGCTGCCAGGCGCGGTGCTTGACGCGCAAGCACCACCCCCGACCTCCTCATCGCCCGCCCCCAAAATCAACCTCACGCAGGAACAGCAGGCGATCCTGCGGGACTACGAGGGGTTCGAGAAGCGACTGGCGGAGCTGGCCGAGGCCCTCCGCGGCTCCGACCTCGATCGCGCCAATCTGCTTTTCCAGGCTCGCTCGGAAAGCCAGCGGCAACAGGTGCACGCCCGGATGGCGGAGATTGTCGACATCCTCACCGAGCAGCGCCCTTACGCTGACGCCGTCGAACGGCAGAAGCTCGTCGTCGAGCAACTGGAAGCCATCCTGAACATCCTTCAGACCGACGCGGAACGCGATCGGCTGAAGGCCCGCATCCAGGAACTGGAGGCAATCCTCCGCGAGACCAACCGCGTCATCGGCGCGCAAAAGGACGTCCGGGCGGAGACCGAACGCGGCGGCAAGTTCGGCGACTTGCAACGGGACGAGGAACGCGTCCGCAAGTCCGCCGGCGACCTCGCCGAGAAGATTGACGAACAGGACCGCGCCCGCCAGGGGGAAGCACCGCGGTCCGGCGAGGAGGCTGCTCCCCGCGAGGGGCAACCCCCTCCCGGTGAGGCACCGCCGATGCCGGGAACGCAACCACCCCGCCCGGGAGACGACTCTGCTCCCCGTCCCCCCGCGGGGGAGGTCCCCCCCTCGTCCCCCGCGCCGGGAGAACCGTCACCGGGCCAGCCGATGCCCACCCCACCCCGTGAAGGGTCTCCCTCCCCCTCCGCTCCCGGCCAGCCATCGCCGTCTCCCTCCGGCCAGCCCCAGGCGGAACCTCGCCCGGGCGAGCGAAACCCTGCCTCCCCCAGTGAGCGCACTCCGGGCCGTGAGGAGCTGGAACAGGCGCTTCGCAACATGGAGCGGGCAATCGAGGAACTCAAGAACCAGAACCGCGACGGCGCCTCGGGCGAGCAGGACCAGGCGCTCGCGCAACTGGAGCGGATGAAGGCCCAGATCGAAGAGATTCTGCGTCAGCTTCGCGAGGAGGAGCGGGAACTGCATCTGACGATGCTGGAGGCGCGGTTTCAGGAGATGCTCAAACTCCAGCTCCGTATCAATGCCGACACGGTGCGGCTCGACGCCCGCCCTGCGGCGGAGCGCGGCGAAGCCCACTTCACCAAGTCGCGCGACCTCAGCCGGCAGGAATTGCAAAACGTCCTTGCCGCCGAGCGGGCGTTGATGCTCCTCCGGGAAGAGGGGTCCTCCGTCGCTTTTCCCGAGGCGGTCGATCAGATGCGCTCCAACATGGCGACCGTCGCCAATCGGCTCGTCAAGGGGGATACGGGCCAGACCACTCAGCTCCTCGAACGGCTGATCGTGGAGTCGCTGGAGGAGATGATCCTGGCTCTCCAGCAGGAACTGGAGAAGCTCAAACAGCAGCAGCAGCAACAACAACCTCCCCAGCAGAGCCAGCCGCAGGACCCGCGGCTGGTCGACATCCTGGCCGAGTTGAAAATGATTCGCTCCCTGCAGAACCAGGTGAACCGCCTGACTCGCCAGATCGGACTGGAGATCGAGGGAGAACAGGCGGAGAATCCCGACACGCTCCAACTCCTCCAGGACCTGGCGCGTCGGCAGCAGCGGATTCAGGAGGCGACCTACGATCTGGCGACCGGACGGAACCAGTGACGCCGCATCATGCTCCGTTTCCACGACGGTTGGCGCTGCCGGCGCTCGCGGCGGCGGGATACAATGTGACCGGGCGGCTGTGGCGGTCGCCGAGTCTTCATTTCCGGGAGGTCCTGTCGATGCCGGTTCGTGCGCAAGGGATGGCCTGGGTATTGGTCCTGACTCTGGTGGTCTCATCCCGGGGAGCGGAGCAGCTCTACGCCCCGATGGCGGTGGAGGCAGCCCGCGCCGCGGCGCTGGAGTGGGCCCGGACGCGCCCCGACTACCGCCCCGAAGCCGAGCCGCTGCTGGCGGAGATCTGGCGATTCGCGGAGCCCCCCACTCCGGTCGAGCGGCACGAGGCGGTGCTGCGGACGTGGTATCTGGTCGATCCCGACGTGCGTCAGCTCGTGGACGCCTGCACCACGCTGGTCCGTCCTCCCGGGCTGATCGAATTCCCCGCGCTGCACACCTCGGCCGACCAGCCCTTCTATCTGCACAACGTCCGCGCCTTTTACGCGCGGTTTCTCGCGGTGATGCGCCTGTATGACGAGGCCCTCGAAGTCTCTGCGGAGATCGATCCGGCCCAGCTCGTCGACCCCGCCACAAGCCTCTTCTACCGGGCGGTGTGCGAGCACGCCCTGCTGATGAAGGAGGAGGGGCTGGCCACCATCACGACTCTGCTGGAAAACACCGAGGATGTCCCGCTGCGGTATGCCACCGTGGCGGAACTGATGCGACACGACCTGGAGACCCTGCGTGAAAAAACACTCGGGGAAGTGGCGCGGCAGATGGCCGACGTCGAGCGCCGTCTGGCGCTCGGCCGCGCGGGACACCGCGTGCAGCGGCAAGAGGAGCGGATCATCACCACCCTGGACGAGATCATCAAAAAGATCGAGCAGCAGCAGGGGGGGGGCGGCGGTGGCGGCGGCGGGCAGTCGCAGGGACGGCAGCCCTCCAATCCGGCCGAGGAATCCTATGTCGGAGGACAGAAAGGCCCCGGCGAAGTCGATCCCAAACCGATCGGTCATGAGGCCGGTTGGGGCAACCTCCCCGAGAAGGAACAGGCCCAGGTGAAGAACATGCTCGACAAGCAGTTCCCCTCCCACTATCGACAGGCTGTTACCGAATACCTCCGCAAGCTCGCCCAGCGCCCCGCGACGGATCGCCGCTGACCGGCATCGCTGCTCCCGTCCCTCGAACTTCCCGCCTCCCGCCATGACGTCGTTGTGGTTACTGACGTTCGCCCTCGCGGCCGCCCCCTCGGTAGCGGCGGTCGGCCTCAATGACGAAGTCCACGCCGGCAAGCTGACAGGCATCGCCGGGGAGAGCGTGCAGGTGCAGGTAGACGGCGACGAACCGCGGATGCTGTCGGTCAACGACCTCCGCGCGCTCCAATTCCCCGACGTCGAACCCCCTTCCCCGTTTGCCGACCCGCCAGCCGTCACGGTCCTTCTCATCGACGGTACGGAGCTGGCGGCGTCCGACGTCCAATCCCAGACCGACCGTGTCCGCGTGACCGTCGAAGATCTGGGAGAATTGACGCTGCCTCTGGGAGCGTTGCGAGCCGTGCGGCTGGGAGACCCGGAGAAGGTGGCGGCGCGGTGGGCGGAACTGTTGCAGCGCGACAACCCCTCCGACCTGCTGGTCCGTCGCAAGCAGGATGTGCTCGATTTCGTGGAAGGCGCCCTCGGCGACATCGGTCCGCAGGAACTCTCGTTCCTGCTCTCGGATCGGCCCTACACGATCCCTCGCGAGCGGGTGTTCGGGATCATCTATGCTGCCCGCGCGACGTCTCCCGCACGCCCCACGGCAGAAGTGCGCGTGGGACGAAATCGCATCCAGGTCCGGGAATTGAGCGTGGCCGAGGGGTCCTGCCGAGGGACGCTGGCGGCCGCCCCGGTGCCAGTGGTGTTGCCCCTCGACCGCATCCATCTGATTGAATTCGCCGGCCGCGTCCGGTTTCTGGGGGACCTGGAACCGGCCCTGACGCTGCCGGAGGGAGCGCTGCCGGAGGAGCGGCACCGCTTCTTCCGCCGCGGCAGCGAACCCTTTGGAGGCCCGCTCCGCATCGGCAGCGATGAAGTCATCGCCCGCGAGGGGCTGTGGCTGCATTCCGGCGTCACGGCCCGCTACCGCATCAACCGCGACTACCGCCGGCTGATGGCCCTGGTCGGCATGGATCACAACGTCGGCGGCAACCGCGCGGTGCGGCTCGTCATCACCGGCGACGGACGGCCGCTGTTCAACGAAGTCATCGAATACGCGCAGCCGGCCCGGGAGATCGATCTGGACGTCGCCGGCGTCCGCGATCTGGAACTCCGGGTCGAACGTCTCCCGGAAAGCCTGACGCAGAACCTCTTTGGCGTGCAGGAACACCTCGACCTCGGTCACATCCGGCTGATCCGATGACGCTTGTCTCTCACGGCATTCCCGTTCTTCACCGGTTGTTCGGCCCTCCCCCTGCTCGGGTGATACGGATGCTAGCGGCGCTGCTGGCGGCGGCCGTGCTCCCGCAACCGGCCGGAGCCCTCGATCCGCTGGTGCAGCAAGCCCAGTCCCGCCGCATCGAGGTGATTGAACGTGCTGCTCCCGCCGTGGTCGCCATCTTCGCCCATGACGGCAACGGCGGCGGGTCGGGCGTGCTGATTTCGCCCGACGGCTACACCGTCACCAACCACCACGTGGTGATGGGGATGGGGGGCTTCATGAAATGCGGTTTGAGCGACGGCCGGCTCTACGACGCCGTTCTCGTCGGCGTCGATCCCACTGGAGACGTGGCCCTCATCAAGCTCCTCGGCCGCGATGACTTTCCCCACGCCGTCATTGGCGACAGCGATCGCGTGCAGGTCGGCGACTGGGTCTACGCGATGGGCAATCCGTTCCTGCTGGCAACCGACTTGCAGCCGACCGTCACCTATGGCCTCGTCAGCGGCGTGCACCGCTACCAGTACCCCGCCGGGACATTCCTCGAATACACCGACTGTCTTCAGGTCGACGCCTCGATCAACCCGGGCAATTCCGGAGGGCCGCTGTTCAATGACCGCGGGGAGTTGATCGGGATCAACGGCCGCATCTCCGTCGACAAGCGCGGGCGGATCAACTCTGGTGCGGGTTACGCCATCTCCATCAACCAGGTGATGCATTTTCTGGATCACCTCAAGAGCGGCCGCATTGTCGATCATGCGACGCTGGGGGCCACCGTGACGGCCGGCGACGACGGGGCGGTCTACGTCGCCAACATCCTCGAACGCTCGGAGGCATTTCGCCGCGGGTTGCGGGTCGGAGACGAGATCGTCTCCTTCGCCGGCCGGCCGATCCGCAGCGTCAATCAGTTCAAGAACATCCTCGGCATCTACCCCAAGGGGTGGACCGTCCCGCTGGTGTATCGCCGCGAGGGTCAGAAGCATGAGCTTCTGGTGCGGCTGCGGGGCCTCCATCGGCAGGCGGAGTTGGTCCCTCACGGCGGCGGTTCGCCGCAGCCCCCGGAAGGTCCCGGTCCCGACGACCGACGCCCCCGTCCCGGACCGGACGATCAGCCCCCGCGCCGCGGGACGCCGGACGAACCGCCCCTCCCCCTCCGCCGCGAACGACCTCCCCCCCCGGCCGAATATGCCCACCTGTTCGTCGAGAAGCCGGGCTTTGCCAACTGGTACTTCAACGTGCAGGAGCGCAACCGGGTCATGACGGGGCTACGTTCGTGGGGGGATTTCCGATCGCGGGGGGGGCACTGGGAGCTGACGGGACGCACAGCCGACGGCAGCGCGGTCAATTTCAAGCTCAGCGATCAGGCAGTCGCCGCCGTCATCGCCGACCTCCCCGCCGTCCAACTGGTCGATCAGCCCTGGACCGATCAGCCTCCGGGGAGTGGGGGACTGCTGGCAGCGCTCCATCACCTGCGGCTTTTGCTGCTCGACCCCGAGGGGCGGTTGACGGAGTTCTATTATCTCGGCAGCGAGCCCCTGGACGGCGGAACCGACGTTGTGGACGTCGTGATCGCCTCCAAGGGGACGGTGACTTCGCGGTGGTACTTCCATCGGACGGACGGACGACTCGCCGGCTGGGACACAGCGATTGAAGAGGATGCCGACGAGTGCCGGGTGCGCATCGAGTCGGTGAGGGATTTCGGAGGCGTGCGTCTGCCGGAACGTTTCACGGTCGACCATGCGGGAGCGCGGTTCGGGACGTTCGTCATCGAGGGGGCCGCACTGGCCACGTCGGGGGAGTGAACCGTTCCGCCGCTCGTCATGATGTTTGGCCGCGACCCGTCGCGGAGTGCGCCGGCTCTGCCGATCTTGCCGCGTCCCAGGCCATTTGCCAGAATCGCCGCTGGCGCTGAAGGATCGGAGTCGGCGTCGGTTATTTGGAGTCCCGGAGAGGTCGCGCCACGGATCGGGCCGGGGGTGCGGTCGCTCCCGTTGAAGAGAACCCACGGATGCAGACTCTCCGCGTTGCGTTACTCGGAATCTGGCTGGCGGTGGCGCTGGCCGGCTGCTACGCGAGTGCTTCCAACCCGCCTGCGGGCGGCGTCTCGACGGGCGAGATCAATCGGCTGACCGAAAAGATTGATCTCCTGACAACCAAGCTGGATCGTCTCACCGATCAGTTGACGGTGCTGACCCGCCAGCTCAGCGCGGGGGGGGGAGTGGGGACGCCGCTCCCGGCCCCCGCCGACGCCGCCGCCGAAACGCAGGATGAGTCCGCCGTGCTGGCGGCCGCCCGCGCAGCCGCGGAAGAGTATGACCGCCTGTGCGCGAAGTATCCCGACGTCCCCCGCGTCGAGCTGATGACCGAGGTGGAAGGGATTCGCATCCCCCGGAATACGACCCAAGGGATCGAGTTTCGCATCGGCGGCCCGCTGCCGGTCGACGTCGGGAACACCTATGCCGCGGAGCATCCTGCGCAACCGACCACGGGCGGGCGGCTCAGCATCCGTCTGAACGCCGAGCCCAAAACGATGAACCCGATCACGGAAACCTCGGCGTACCAGTCGATCATTCAGGAGTACACGCATGATGCGCTCGCCTGGCGCAACCCGGAGACGCTGGAGTACGAGCCGAAGCTGGCATCGCAGTGGATCACCGAGGACGTCATCAAACTTTCGGCGGACTATCCGGGGCACGTCCGCCGCATCCGCCAGGGGGAGGGGGAGCCCTCGCCGTCGCTGGAGATCACCGTCCCCGCCGTGGACAAGCCGGAGGAGGCGCCCGAGTTCACGTTCCAGACCGTGGATGAAGCGGGAGCCCCGCTCGGTCGCGTCTGGGTGGGACTGTACCCACTGGACCCGGCGAACATGCCGGGGGCCAAGACAGGAGGGGATCACTACTGGAGCGATGACGAGGGGAAGTTGAGTCTGACCGGTCTCTCCCCCGGAACGTACCGCGTGCACGTGGGTGCGGAGTTGTACGGTCTGACGGAACGGGCGGAGGACGCCACGTTGAGCGTGCGTCCCGGCACCGCGGAAAATCCCCTCAACACGCTGCTGGAAGCGGGACAGGAAGCTCTGGTGCTCCGCCCGGACGACTACGTGGACGTCGAGCGCGAGACCGTCTTCACCTATTACCTCCGTCCGGAGGCGAAATGGTCCGATGGGACGCCCTTCACCACGGTCGACCTGGAGTTCGCCTATCACGTGTTGCGTAATCCGCTGGTCGACGGCGACTCCATCCGCACCTATTACGCGGATCTGATCGAGTGCACGCCGCTGACCCCCCATGCGGTCCGCATGAAGTACCGTGAGCAGTATTTCCGGGCCTTCGAGTTCACCTACGCCCTGCCGGCCTACACGCCGCCGCGGCATCTGTTTGAGGAATTGTTCCGCCAGCAGGGGAAGGAACTGACGCTGGAACGGCTGACGCCGGAGGAGGAGGCGGATCAGAACAAAATCAGCGTGCACGGCGAAGCGTTCGCCAAGTTCTTCAACTCCGATCCGCGCTACAACGACAATCCGCTCGGCACCGGACCGTACGTCATCGCCCGCTGGAACCGCAAGGACAGCCTGACCCTCCGCCGCCGCGACGATTACTGGGATTCGCGGCACCGAGGCTATCTGGATGAGATCGTATTCAAGTTCGTTCCGGAGGACACCACGGCGTTTCAGCTCCTCTCCGGCGGCCAGCTCGACTTCTACTACCGGATGAATCCGGAGCAGTACCACGAGGACTTTCAGAAACTGCCGCCTTCGCGCCGGGAGCAATTCGTCCGGGCCGCGTGGTTCAGCCCGGGATTCAGCTACATCGGCTGGAACATGCTCAAGGAGGAGTTTCAGGATGCCCGCGTGCGGCTGGCGCTGGCCCTGCTGTTCGACGCGCAGGGCTGGATCGACCAGAAGCTGCATGGCGACGCCGTGGCCATCTCCGGCAGCCAGTACATCTTCGGCTTCGGGTACGATCACTCAGTGCTGCCGGTCGGCTACGACCCCGATGTGGCCGCCCAGCTTCTGGAACGGGCCGGCTGGGTGGATAGCGACGGCGACGGCATTCTGGACCGCAATGGCAAGCCGTTCCGCTGCACGGTACTGCTGCCGACAGGGAGCGAACTCGTCCGCGATCAAATGGCGGTCCTGCAGCGGAACTGCAAACAGGTGGGAATCCAGGTCGACATTCAGCAGTTGGAGTGGGCCAGCTTCGTCGATCGCCTGCACAACAAGGACTTCGACATCTGCCGGCTCGGCTGGGCGCAGAGCCTGGAGGACGACCCGTTCCAGATCTGGCACAGTTCCGAGGCGGGCGTGGGCAAGCGGAGCAGCAACCATGTGTCGTTCCGGAATCCGCTGGCCGATCGCCTGATTGAGACGCTGCGGGTCACCTTGGACGAGGAGAAACGCCGCTGCCTCCACTATTCCTTCCACCGCCTGCTGGATCGCGAACAGCCCTATCGGTTCTTGTACACGGCCAAGGATTACGGCGTCTATCACCGCAAATTCCGCGGAGTCAAATGGTATCCCCTGCGCCCGGGGTTCGACCTGCGGGAGTGGTGGATCGCCCGGGAGGATCAATCCTCCGGGAGCTGAGCGCGAAGCGGGGCCAAGTCCGTCCCACGAGCGACCGCGGCGTGCTCCCCTGCTGTGCCTTCCTCTGGACTCACGGTTTTCGTCCCTCGGCCTGTCCGTGCTGCAATACCTCGTCAAGCGCCTGCTGATCATGATTCCGACGCTGATCGGGATCATGATCATCTCGTTCGGGGTCATCAAATTGGCCCCGGGGGATCCGGCCGCGCAGAAGTACGGCTCGGCGGGGGAGGCGGCGTCCGGCCTGCGCGACCGCAAGGGGGTCGCCCAGGCGGAGGCCGCCTTCCGCAAACGCTGGCTGCTTGACGAGCCGCTGTACGTCCAGTTCGGCGCCTTCGTCCGCCGCCTGGCCACCGGCGAGCTGCGGTATTTCCGCAACGATCAGCGCATCTGGCGGGACCTCGGGGAGCGGCTGTTGGTCTCGCTGAAGCTCAATCTGATCGTGTTTGCCTTGATTTATGTGCTGGCCATTCCCAGCGGCATCTACAGTGCCGCCTTTCCCCGGTCGCTGCTGGACCGCGCGTTGACGCTGGTCCTGTTCATCCTCTACAGCCTGCCGAGCTTCTGGGCGGCGGAACTGCTGCGCATCTGGCTGTGCAACCCGGATCGGTCGTTTCGGTTTCCGGTCGCCGGCCTGTACGACGATCGCTTTCCGCCGCTGGAGGGCTGGTGGAACTACTTTCAGGAGTTCCATTCCTGGGAGCGGTTTGTGGACTATGTGTGGCACATCACGTTGCCGGTCGTCTGCATGACCTATGGCGCCCTGGCCTACATCAGCCGGCAGATGCGCGCCGGAATGCTGGAGGTCATCCGCCAGGACTACATCCGCACGGCCCAGGCCAAGGGATGCAGCAAGGCCCGCACCATTCTGGTCCACGCCCTGCGCAACGGACTGTTTCCGATCATCACGCTATTGGCGTCGCTGCTGCCGTTTTTGGTGAGCGGCAGCGTGATCATCGAGGTCATCTTCAACATCCCGGGCATGGGGCTGTACGCCTACGAGCACGTCCTGGCCCGGGAGTACGACGTCGTGATGGCGACGTTGATGCTCTCGGCCGTGATGACGCTGCTGGGCATCCTGGTTTCCGACGTGATGTACGTTCTCGTCGACCCGCGCGTCACCTTCGAGAGCGCCCGCAAATAACCCGATCCTCCGGACAGTACGCCCCCCACCGCTTTCCCCCTCAAACCTCGTGAGCGACGCCCCGCAGACATCGCCGACGCCGACCTCGCTGGCGGAACTCCCCCGCGGCGAAAGCCAGTGGCGGATGATCCTGCGCGAGTTTCGCAAGCGCCGTCTGGCGGTGGCATCGTATTGGATACTGATCGCACTCGCCTGCGTAGCGATCTTCGCCCCCTTCCTGGCGAACGACCGCCCGGTGGCGTATCTCGGCTTCAACCGCAGCGAGTTCGACCGTGCCCGCACGGTGGCGCGGGCGCTCGTCGGCCAGCTCCTCACCCCCCCCCTCGACGATCGGGGACAGCCGCTGCAGCTCGACGCGGAACGGGTCCGGGAGAGCGTCCTGAGCCGGTTTCTGGAGATGCAGCGGCAGCTTGCCCCCGCATCGGCCGCCGTCGTCGCCCAGCTCGCCGTCGAATTCCAGTCGGCACTCAGCGACGGCTCCCGGGAATCGCTGCAAGCCGTGCATGAGAAGTTATCGAAACTGACTTCCCGCGACGTCGACTTCGCCATCCGCTGGCGCTCCCCCGTGCTGGCTTCGCTGGATGGGCTGGACGTCGCCTTTCTGGTCCTCGCCGTGCTGTTCCTAGGAACCTCGCCGGTGCGGGCGTTGGCGCGGCGGCGGTGGGGTCAGACGCCGTGGCCGCTCCATCGGACCCTGGTGACTGCGCTGCTGGCGGTCCCGCCGCTGCTGGGGCTGGCCTGGCATCTGCTCGTTCCGAAATTGAATGACCTGACTCCCTACAAGGAGGGTGTGCTGGCCTCTGCCGAGCCCGCCGTCTTGCGCCGGGCCCCGGTGATGTATCAGGTGGTGATCTGGCCGGCGATTCCGTATGGCCTCGATGAGAATCGTCTGGAGGAAGTCCGCCGTCCCCCCTGGTGGTGGCCCAACCAGGAACGGGCCAAACCGCGGGGGGAATCCTCCGCCGCACTCAACGGTCTTCCGCCTCACCTCCCGCACTGGCTGGGAACCGACAGCCTGGGCCGCGACCTGGCCTGCCGCATGATCTGGGGGGGGCGGGTGAGTCTGGCCGTGGGCGTCGTCGCGGTGGCCATTTACGTGACCATCGGCGTGCTGGTGGGGGCGCTAGCCGGCTACTTCCGCGGCTGGGTTGATCTGGCGATCTCCCGGATCATCGAAGTGGTGATCTGCTTCCCCAGTTTCTTTCTGATCCTGGCGATCGTCGCCTTCGTCGGACCGAGCATGTTCGTCATCATGGTGGTGATCGGCCTGACAAGCTGGACGGGAGTGGCGCGTCTGGTGCGGGCCGAATTCCTCCGCCTGTCCGAGCAGGAGTTCGTGCTGGCCGGGCGCGTGCTGGGCTATCATCCGCTGCGGCTGATTTTTCGTCACATCCTCCCCAATGCCCTGGCGCCGGTGCTGGTCTCGGCGACGTTTGGCGTGGCGGGGGCGATCCTGATCGAAAGTGCGCTCTCCTTTCTGGGGCTGGGGATCACCGTCCCCAAGCCGTCCTGGGGAGGGATTCTCTCCGACGGCCGCAGCGCCATCTTCAGCGCCCAATGGATCATCATCTTTCCCGGTCTGGCGATCTTTCTGACGATCACCTGTTACAACCTGGTGGGAGAGGCGTTCCGGGACGCGGCGGACCCGCGGCTGCGCGGGAGCCGCTGAGCCTCACGCTTGTCTGCTGAACGGTTCTGCCTTAGAAGTGGGGGACCCCACTGAAACGTCGAGCGTTCTGAGGAGCAATGCCATGCAGAGGCGCGGGGCTGGTGTGACGGCGATCCTGACGATCTTTCTGGTGGCGAGCGGGGGAGAGTCCGGCGAGTACAACCAGGTCCTGAATATCGGCGACCCCGCTCCGGCGTGGGTGGATCTGCCGGGGACGGACGGCCGCACGCACTCGCTGGCGGATCTGCCACCGGAGGAGTTCGTCGTAGTGGTCTTCACCTGCAACAGTTGTCCGGTGGCCCGCGATTATGAAGATCGGATCATGGAGTTCACGCGCCGGTACGCCGGCCGGGCGCGGATGGTGGCGATCAACGTCAATACGATCGCCGAGGACCGCCTGGACAAAATGATCGAGCGGGCGGCGGCCCGGAAGTTCAACTTCCCGTATCTGTTCGACGAGTCGCAACAGATCGCCCGACGGTATGGAGCAACCGGCACGCCGGAGTTCTTCCTGCTCTCGCGAGCTTCCGAGGGGGATGGTGCCGCCGCCCCCTCACGGACCATCCTCTACATGGGAGCGATGGACGATCACAGCATGACCACCCAGGTGACGAAGCAGTACCTGGTGGACGCCCTGGAAGCGGCGCTCGCCGGGAAGCAGCCCCCGGTCGGCGAAACTTATGCACACGGGTGTCGCATCCGGTTCGCGCGGGAACGGCGGACGGAGTGACGGGAGGACTTCGCATCCCGGTCGCTCACACTTCCGGCTCGTTGTCACTCGCATCCCCGGCGCGCTTCACCCTGGCGACGTTCCCGCCCATCGTCGCAGTTCCGGTTCCAGCCGCCGCATCCCCTCCTCAAACGACACGAGCGGCTGGTAGCCGAAATCCCGCCTCGCTCTGGCGACGCTGTACGTGTGGGACTGCGAAAGCTGGCTCGCAACAAAACGGGTCAGAGGCGGTTCCCCCGGGAGCCACAGCAGCTTCCACGCTGTTTCCAGGAGCATTCCGATCCGCCACGCGGCCGCGGCCGAGAGGTGCTTCTTCACAGGCGGCAGACCGGCCCGTGCGAGAAGTTCATCGATCCACTCCCACAGTCGGACCGGCTGGGGCTCGTTGATGAAATAGGCCGATCCGGCCGCCGTCGAGCCGGGGTGGAGCGCATCGCACGCCTGCAGGTGTGCCGCCGCTGCATTCTCCACGTACGACACCGAGACCAGGTTCGTCCCCTCGCCCACGCGCCACAGCCGCCCGCTTTTCGCCCGCTGGATCAGCCGCGGGATCAGGTGATTGTCGCGCGGCCCCCAGATGAGATGCGGGCGCAGAGCGATCGTGAGGAGGCGACCGGGTTCGTTTGCCGCCAGCACTTCCCGTTCGGCCAGGGCTTTGGTATGCGGATAGTGGCAGAGGTACTTGCCGGGGTAGGGGAGCGACTCGTCGGCCTCGTGGTGGGGGCGGCCGTCGTACACCACACTGGGAGAACTGGTGTAGATCAGCCTGCCGACGCCCGTCTGCCGGCAGGCGGCCAAGACGTTTCGGGTGCCCAGCGTGTTGGTGTGGTAGTACCGCCGCCACGGTCCCCACACCCCCGGCAAGGCAGCGACGTGAAACACAACCTCCCTCCCGCGACACGCCTGCTCCACAACCGCCGCATCCCGCACGTCCCCCCGCATCACATCCACCCCCATCGCCGACAGCTCGGGATAGTTTCCGCGGGCGAGCACGCGCACCGCCGCGCCGCGGTCGCGCAACTGTTCCACGATGTAGCGGCCGAGAAACCCTCCGCCGCCGGTGACCAGGGCTTTCACGGCTCACTGTTCCTCCCGCATCTCACACCGGTGCATCCTTCCTCGGCGGCCGCGCAGACCTTGCCCCGCAGGGAGTGGTCTCCCCACCGTGGTCTGGGCTCTGGAAGGGATGGTTCCTCGCAGCCGGGCGACTACGCCGTCGGCAGGACGTGCACCGCCCCGCGGAGAATTTTGACATCCTTGAGGGGACGGTCATGGTGATCGGTGGGGGATTTTCCGATCGCCAGCACGGTCTGGAGGCTGGCCTCGTCCGCGGTCCGCCCGAAGGCGGTGTACTGCCGGTCGAGATGCGGTACGCGCCCCAGACAGATGAAGAACTGCGAGCCGGCCGAGTTCGGGTCGTTGGTGCGCGCCATCGACAGCACCCCTGCCTCATGCGGACGGGTGTTGAACTCCGCCGGGATGGTGTATCCCGGTCCCCCGGTCCCCGTCCCCTGCGGACATCCTACCTGGATCACAAACTGATCGATGACCCGGTGCACCACGATGCCGTTGTAAAACCCGATCCGCACCAGGCCGATCAGGTTCTTGCAGTGTCCGGGGGCGACATCTGGCCAGAGGTCCAGCGTGATCCTCCCCTGAGTGGTTTCGAATTCGACCTGGTAGCGGTGCTGTGAAAAATCGACGTCGGCTACGGCGGCATCGACTTCCTTCTTACGATTGACGGCCATCAAGATTCTCCAGAGAGCGATACGAATAAACAATCACGAGCGAGTGGCCATCGTAGGGGACGGCCGGAAAGAACACAATTCGCCGTGAGCACGGTGACAGGCGCTCTCACGGGAGCCGCCGGCCGCAGGCGTCAGGTCCGGAGCCATCCCGCCAGGCGGTCGGAGAGGGGGGCGGCGGTCGTTTCCGCGGGGATGATCTCCGCCAGCCGCTGCACGATCACGTCGGGGGTGACGCCGTCGGCGTCGGCGGCAAAGTTGGTGATGATCCGATGCCGCAGCACCGGCGCGGCCACGGCTCGCACGTCCTCCAGACCGGCACAGGGACGGCCGTGCAGGATCGCCCGTGCCTTCGCCGCCAGGATCAGCGCCTGCGACCCCCGCGGGCCGGCGCCCCACGTCACGTAATCCTTCACGAACTCCGGCGTCTCCGGGTGTCCCGTCCGCGTCCGCCGCGCAAACGCCAGAGCATACCGGATGACGTAATCCGCCACGGGGACGTCGCGGACCACGCCTTGCAAGGCGAGGAGCGTCTGCGCGTCGAGAACGGGGGCCACGGCGTCTCCCGGTCGTCCCGTGGTCCTGCGGACGATGGCGAACTCCTCCTCTTCGCTCGGATAGTCGATGTGCACCTCGAACAGGAAGCGATCCCGCTGCGCCTCCGGCAGCGGATAGGTCCCTTCCTGCTCGATGGGATTCTGCGTCGCCAGGACGAAGAAGGGCGCAGGGAGCGGGTGCCGCCGGCCCCCGACCGTCACCTGCTGTTCCTGCATCGCCTCGAGCAGCGCAGCCTGGGTTTTGGGCGGCGTGCGGTTGATCTCGTCGGCCAGAACGACGTTGCCGAAGACCGGACCGGGAAGAAACCGCAGCTCCCGCACGCCGGTCGTCCGGTCCTCTTGAATCACCTCCGTCCCGGTGATGTCGGCGGGCATCAGGTCCGGGGTGAACTGAATCCTCCGGAACGTCAGTCCCAAGGCCTCGGCGAGCGAGCGGACCATGAGCGTCTTGGCCAGCCCCGGCACGCCGACGAGCAGACAATGTCCTCCCGCCAGCACGGCGATCAAGAGCTGTTCGATCACTGGCTCTTGTCCGACGATGACGTGCCGCAGTTGTTCCTGGACCCGCTCGTATGCGGACCGCAACTGCTCCACGGGACCGGGAAAACTGGCGTCGGGGGTGGACATGGCGGAGGATTGAGGGAGGACGAACCCGACGGGACGTGGCCGGGAGGAACTTCGCAGCGGCGCTCCTATGCGACGAATCCTTCCAGGACGCGGGCGAAAGCGCCGTATGCGGCGGCATCGAACAATACGAACCTGACGAGTGCCGGTCGACCCTCCTGCTGGAGAAACTCCGCCACCGTGGAGAGGGCGTGCTCCGCCCCCAGGTCGAGGGGGTAGCCGTAGGCGCCCGTGCTCAGGGCGGGAAAGGCAATCGAACGACACTGGTGCTGCACGGCCAGTTCCAGGCAGCGTCGATAGGCGGAGCGGAGGAGGTCCGGTTCTCCCTTCGTCCCCCCGCGCCACCGGGGACCGACGGCATGGAAGACGTATTTACAGGCCAGTGCGCCTCCACCGGTCGCGACCGCCGAGCCGGTGGGGCATCCCTCCGGGTACTTCTCTCTGGTTTCCTGCATCAGGGAGGGTCCAGCCGCCCGATGGATGGCACCGTCCACGCCCCCGCCGCCCGCCAGCGCCGCATTGGCGGCGTTGACGATGGCATCCACCTGCTGGTGCGTGATGTCTCCCTGCACCAGTTCCACCACGCAGTCGCCAAAGTGCACTTTCATGATCGGACCTCCGGGCGGCGCCTCTGGGGGAAAGCGGCATCCACGGGGGAGATTGTCTCGCCGCGGCCGCGGCAACTCAATCGGCAGCCGCGTCAGAGGCAGTCCCCGCCCCCGGACGGGCAACCATTCCCAGGAACGATTCCCCGGAGGAATGGCTCAGGGATCAGCCCCGGGGCCAGAAAACCTCCCCGGAGAGAACACGCTGGGCAACCCCATGACGAAACGCCGGAAGCTTGTCGCCGAGGCGCGACGGACGTGGTAGGATGGTGGCGCGGACGGCCGTGGCGGGCCGGCATCGTCCCAGCCGTTTCGCTTCTTCAGGAGTCGTCCATGCTCCGCCCCCTCGCGCTTGCGTGGCTGTGTCTTGTTGGGATGGCGTGGTGGATCGGCGTGGGGCCGGTCGGTCCTGCCTCCCCGGTGACGGCTCAAGACCGCCGGGCCTCCTCCGCCGAAGAGCAGACCCAGCCCCCCATCGATTTCCAGCGGGCGCGGGCCTTGATGCAGAAACGCAACCGGGGCGAAGCCCTCAACCCCGAGGAGGCCGCTTATCTCGAACGAGCCATCGCCGCCCGCCGCGCCGGCGCCTCCGGCGCTCCCGCCTCCGGACAGCGCCGCATCCCGGGGGCGCCTCGCGAGTCCACCGGCGTGATTCCCCTCACCGAGATGTCGGCCGACGACCGGTATGAAGGTCAGGACGGCGGTCTGTACGGCCAGGGGCGCAACGCGCCGCCAGAGGCGCTTCGGACAGCGGCCCTGCGCGAATTGCAGCAGATCGTCCCGCGGGACAGCGAGGGGCAGCCGTCGCCCGACGGAAAAATTGTCTTCATCTCCATCAGCATGTCGAACGCGACGCAGGAGTTTTCGCGGTTCAAACAACTCTCCGACCGGGATGACCAGCGGTCGCCGCGGGTGATCGTCGTCGACTGCGCCCAGGGGGGACAGGCGATGGCGGAATGGGCGCCGCGGGACGCCCGTCCCTGGTCGGTGGCTCTGGAGCGCCTGGTGCAAGCCGGCGTGACGCCGCAGCAGGTCCAGGTCGCGTGGGTGAAGCTCGCCAACAAGGCCCCGCAAGGGAGTCTCGAAGATCATGGGCGAAAACTCCAGCGAGACACGCAGCAGGTGCTCCAGAACGCCAAGGAGCGGTTCCCCAACCTGCGGATCGTGTATCTCGGCAGCCGCATCTATGGCGGCTACTCCGCCGGGGCGCTCAATCCGGAGCCCTATGCTTACGAGTCGGCGTTTGTGGTGCGGTGGCTGATCGACGCCCAGTCGCGCGGCGAACCAGAACTCAACTGGGATGCATCGCGCGGCGAGGTGCGGGTCCCGCTCTTGCTGTGGGGGCCGTATCTGTGGGGCGATGGCGTCACCCCCCGAAAGTCCGATCAACTCGTCTGGCTGCGGGAAGACTTTGCCGGAGACGGGACGCATCCCTCCCCTTCCGGCCGCGACAAGGTCGCCAACCTGCTGCTGGAATTCTGCCGGAAGGACCCGCTCGCCAGCCCGTGGTACACCGGCCAGACCCCTTGAGGAATCAGCGACTCCCGTTTCGCCCCGGCTGCTGGTAACATATCAGCCGTCGTTGAAGCATCGCAGCCTGCCGCGACGCTCCCCTCTCTCGTCGTCTCCCAGTTCCGGAGAGCCTGCCATGTCCATTCGCTGGTGGTGCCTGACCGCTGCCGCCGTGTGCGGCCTGTGCCCGATCGCTCGGGGAGCGGAAATCGAACCGGTCGCGGATGTCGATCAACAGCCGCTGGTCGCGGCGACGGAACGGTTGATCCAGGCCCTCGACTACGTGGGCGCTCCCCTGCCGAAAAGCGATCTCGATCGCCTCCGCGCGGCGATGCAGGAGACCGATCCGCGCAAGTCGGTGCTGGCGATTCAACGGATTCTCGATCCGCACTGCCTGGCGGTGGTGACGATCAATCCGGAGAGCCGCGTTTCCGTCGTCGAGGGACCGGCCCCCAAGGAACTGGTGCAGCAAGGCTGGCGGACGTTTCTGGTGAAGGTCCACAATGAGGCCGGCATCACGGCCGTGCTGGAGGTCGGCAGTCCGCAAGCGGGGCCAGCGTACGAGTTGGGGAAGGGGGCGCGGCAGCGGCCGCAAACCGAAAGCCGGCTCGTCACTGCCGCCGAGTCGGCCCAGCGGTTTCTGGACGTCGCCTCCTTCGGCAAGCAGCCCCTCAAACCGCAGCTCTCCGGCCTGGTGGTGGAATACCGCATCGTCCAGCTCTATTCGCGGGACGCCGGTCCGCGAGAGGCGACGCTCACCTTCAACGTTGGCCAGGGGACGCAGGATCTCGGTTTTCGCAGCGAACTGCCGCTTTTGTTCCAGTGCCTGCCGGCGGTCCGGGTGACGCTGGGCGTGTATGACGAGGACGGCTCACCCACCACGGCCGCCTTCGTTGTCCGCGATGCGTGGGGCCGTGTGTACCCCAATCCGGCGCGGCGACTCGCCCCCGACTTCTTCTTCCATGAGCAGGTGTATCGTTCGCACGGTGAGACCCTCGATCTCCCCCCCGGTCGGTTCAGCGTCACCGTCTCACGCGGTCCCGAGTACCTGGTCCAGACCGAGGAGTTGGTGGTCCCCGAAGGGGTCCAGAACCACACCGCGGAGTTCCGGCTGCGGCGGTGGGTCCATCCCCAGCAGCGGGGGTGGTTCTCCGGAGATCACCACGTTCACGCCGCCGGCTGCAAACACTACGACAGTCCCACCGAAGGGGTCACGCCGGCCGACATGATGCGGCACATCCTGGGGGAGGACCTCAACGTCGGCTGCGTCCTCTCCTGGGGACCCTGCTGGTACACCCAGAAGCAGTATTTCGAGGGGAAAACGCACGCCCTCTCCCAGCCCCGATATCTCATGCGCTACGACGTCGAAGTGAGCGGGTTCCCTTCCTCACACGCTGGACATCTCTGCCTGCTGCGACTCACTGAGGACGACTATCCCGGCACCACCGTCATTGAAGACTGGCCGAGCTGGACGCTGCCGGTCCTGAAGTGGGGGAAGGAACAGGGGGGGGTGGTGGGTTATAGCCATTCGGGCTGGGGCCTCGCCCTCCCCGATTACGGTCCCGGCGGCGAGCGACTCGATCCCATCAACTACCCGCAGCGACAGGCCCCCCGGGGGCGCGCGGCCGATACGCTCCCCGACTACGCCATGCCCCCCTTTGACGGCATCGGCGCCAATGAGTACATCGTCACCACCGCTCACGGCGTGTGCGACTTCATCTCGGCCGTCGATACCCCGGCCATCTGGGAACTCAACATCTGGTATCACACTCTCAACTGCAGCATGACCTCGCGGATCAGCGGCGAGACCGATTTCCCGTGCATCTACGGGGAGAAGGTCGGCCTCGGCCGCATCTACGTCAAACTGCCGCGCACCGACGCCCCCCTCGATTACGATGCCTGGGTGCAGGGCCTCAGGGACGGCCGCAGCTACTGCGGCGATGGACTGAGCCACATCTTCGACTTCCGCGTGACGGACCTGGCCGGTCCGTCAGCGCGGGTTGATGGCCGCGATCTCTCCACCGTCCGCCTCGGCGAGCCGGGCCACGGCGGCGAGCCGAGCCGCCTCAACCTCGCTCGGCCGGGTCGGGTCAAGGTCGAGTTCGATGTCGCTGCCCTGCTGGCCGAAACGCAGACGGAGGAGACGCGCCGCATTCGCAGCGCGCGGCTCGATCAGAAGCCCTACTGGCACATCGAACGCTGCCGCATCGGCGACACCCACCGCGTGCCGGTCGAAGTGATCGTCAACGGGCAACCGGTCGCCCGGCGGGAGATCGAGGCGGACGGCAGTGTGCAGTCCCTGGACTTTGAGATTCCGATCGAGCAGTCTTCGTGGGTGGCGGTGCGGATTCTGCCGAGCGTCCACACCAATCCCATCTGGGTGACAGTCGGCGAGCAGCCGGTCCGCGCCAGCCGCCGCTCCGCCGAGTGGTGCCGCCGCGCCGTGGAGGTTTGTTGGAATGCCAAGGTGGGGCGCATCCGGGAGTCGGAGCGAGCCGCCGCCCGCGCCGCCTACGATGAGGCAGCCCGCCTCTACGAACGCATCCTGGCTGAGTGCCGCACGGAATAATCCCGTTCCTCCCCGCGCTTCAACCAGCCGGTCCTCGTGGGGAGCGGACAGCCGGACTGTCTGCAATGCACATGTCGGGGGGACTTCCCGGAGTTGCCCACGATGCCGTCCCCCGCATCCCTACTCGCCAATCCTGTGGAGGGTGGCGGCATGCCGCCGCTTGGACTTCAAGGGAGCCACGAGCGTCCTCAGCGACGCGGGCGGAAACCAGAGCTCCCGGAACACTCGAAAAACCCCGCATCCTCGCCGAATTCCTGAACGGCCCAGAACCTGACTGCGATCATCGCGGCGAGAGTTGCCCGACGGAGGGATCGTCGGTAAACTACCGCCCTTTCGCCAGTTGAGGTTGATGCACCGGCGGGAAGGACCGTCCTCCGCTCGACGTCTCGGCCCCCCGTGAGGGATGGGAATGAGGCGGTCCTGCCGGGGCATGTCGATCCGGCGGCTCGCAGAGGGGTGCCGTTTCCCGAGGATTTCACCGTGCAAGCGTCGTACATCGCCAAGAAAGAAACCGTCGAGCCGAAATGGTATCTGCTCGATGCGCAGGGGTTGATCGTCGGCCGCGTGGCGACCCAAATCGCCACCGTGCTGATGGGGAAGCACAAGCCCACCTATACGCCTCACGTCGATTGCGGCGATTTCGTGGTGGTGGTCAATGCGGACAAGGTGCGCTTCAGCGGCAAGCCGATGAAGCACCCCAAGCATCCGCAGTTCACCTCCAAGATGGCGACCAAGACCTACGAGCACTACACCTACTATCCCGGCGGCCGGCGAATCCGGACGGCTGCGGAACTCCTCGAGAAGAAGCCGGAGATGATCCTCCACGAGGCGGTCCGGCGGATGCTCCCCAAGAACAAGCTGGGACGAAAGATGCTCAAAAAGCTCAAGCTCTACGCCGGCGGCGAGCATCCGCACCAGGCGCAGCAGCCCCAGGAGTTTCCCGCCCAGTACCTGAACTAGCGTTCGGTCGTTACGAGCAGGGGACGGCGTCCCTTCGTCAGTCCGCGGAACGAGCCCCGGCCCTCACGACCAGTCCTTGACGGAATTGTCCCTCCATGTCGCCCCAAACTGAACCCACGACTGTCACCCCTTCAACTGTGGAAGAACCCCGCAGCCAGCCGTCGCTGGCGGATTCGCTCGACATTGGCGGCCAGCACGCCGCGGCCTCGGCCGAGCCGGTGCACGTCCGCGGCCGCGTGGATCGCTTCGGCGTGGCCATCGGGACGGGCCGCCGCAAAACCGCCGTCGCCCGGGTGCGGATCAAGGACGGAACCGGTCAGATCAAGATCAATGACCGTGATCTGGAAAACTACTTTCCTTTTATTCGGGATCGCAAGACCGTCCTCGCCCCCCTGGTCGCCACGGAGATGCAGGGGAGGGTGGACGTGTGGGTCCGCGTGAAGGGCGGCGGACCGACCGGCCAATGCGGAGCGATTGCTCTGGGGATTGCCCGCGCACTGGAGGCACGAGACGCCGGTCTGCACCGCGTCCTGAGCGAAGGGGGTTACCTCACCCGCGACGGGCGGATGGTGGAACGGAAGAAGTACGGCCGCCGCAAGGCCCGCCGCAGCTTCCAGTTCTCCAAGCGCTAATGCCTCTGGCGAGGCTCGCTTCACCCCCCACCCAAGGCGGTCGCACTCCGCGGCGGGTCAGTGTTGACCGTCCAGCGTCGGTTTGAAGCCTTGGAGTAGGCACGGGCAGGCAGAGCGCGGCTGGCGGTAGTAGTACGACGGTCCGTGCACGGACGGCAGTTGCTTCACCACGTACGGGTGGTAGTCGATCTCAAAGCCCGTGCGACGATTCGCCCACCCATACCCTTTGGGGGCGAACGGCCGGCTGCGGCAATGTTGACACTCATCCTCGGCCGCCGCCGCTGGCCGGAACCACAACCCGTAATGCTTGGACGGCAGATCGTAGTGATCGTAGCCGTGAGTGGGGGAACCGGAGCTGCCTGCGTTCGGCCGGGCGCCATACCGCGTGTCGCGCACAAACGGCAGGGCCCAGAAGAGGGGGGAATGAGCCGGTGCGTTCACTCCTGCCGGAAGCGGCTCCTCCATCCCGATCGGCGCCGGACACAGCGGCCCCGCAGACCCCTCCTGAGCCCGCAGGAAGGCGGGGAAGGCACCCCAGAGCACTAGCGAGATGAGCATGGCGCGGTGCATAGGCAGAATCTCCTCGGGCCGGCCGTGACAAGCTCCGATGGATGCCTCGGCCGGCCGATACTCTTGCATCGGTCGCCCGGCCGCAGAACCTGCGGGCGAGTGGGAATCGTCAGGATGCTTCCGCCCCCTAACAACCGGATGATCGTTACCGTCGCTACAACCGGACTGCGTTTCGACCCCCGCGGGGAGCACCCCTCCCACCGAAGGGGCGGCAGCAAAAAAGAGGAGGACCGGATTCCGGCCCGGAGGGGATGAGGACCGAGCTTTTTGTGGCTCCCTGCCGGCCGAGGTCATCCCGAGAGAAACGGTGAGAGTCCGACTCCTCACCCTAGATGCGTCAATCGCGGATGGGGGAGAGTGACGCCTCGCTGGAAGCGAGCCAGCTCCTTTTCGCCCCTCTCCAGAGCCATTGAGCCACGGCTGCCGCGCTGATGCCGGCCGCGCCCCCCAGCAGGTCGGCGGCCCCGTCAAGCCATTCCGCCGACCGTCCCACCGGAATCTGCAACAACTCGTCGACCACGGCGTACGCTGCCACAATCCCCAGGCTCGCACGGCAGCGTCGCCATGACACCCGCACACCCCATCCCTCCCACAGGGCGAGCAACGCCCCGAGCACGGCATACATCACAAAATGGATCGTTTTGTCCGGGACGGCCGTCTCTCCCACCACCGGCGGAATCGGAATGTGCGTGATGGTGAAGATCAACCCCCACCAACCCAGCAACAGCAGTCGCAGCCACCGCGGGGAGGAATTCACGGCTGCACCGCCGGTCGGGAGATTCACGGAGTCCGGCATGTTGGCGAGTGGCAAATGACTGTGGAGAGCCGAGAGCGAACAGGGAAACAGGGGCTGCCTCACGGCACGAGGCTCTCTCTCACCCCCGGGTCCCCTCCCGGCGCCGTTCGTCCTCTCTATCACCATGAGTCCCTGCGGCACGAGTTGCAACCCGAGTTCCACCCGCGGGCCGATTTCCGCACCACCCCCTGGAAACAATCGGGAAAGTTTGATATGTAGTTGAGCCGATGCTGTTCCCAAGCCCGATGGCTTCGAGGTCCGTCATGCTCTCCCTGTACGACCATCACCGCGGCCGGCGGCGGGAGTTTTTGCAGATCGGGGGACTGGCCCTTGGAGGGCTCGGCCTGCCTGCCCTCTCGGCGCAACCGTTGCTGGCCGCCGAACGTCCCCTCCCGGTGCGGGATCGCTCGGTCGTGTTTGTGTTCCTGCATGGCGGTCCCTCGCAGATCGAAACCTTTGACCCCAAACTCACTGCTCCCCGGGAAATCGCCAGTGTGACGGGCGAGGTCTCCACGCCGCTGCCCGGCATCACCTTCGGCGGCAGTTTCCCCCGGCTGGCCAGTCTGGCCGACCGGTTGACGATCGTCCGGTCGTTCACCACGGGCGACGGGAATCACGACATCAAGCCCCTCGTCTCCAAATACTCCGCGCAAGCGAGTCTGGGCGCCATGTACGCGCGGGTGGCAGGGCCGAATCGACGCACCAGCGGCCTCCCCACCCACGTCGCCCTGTTTCCCCAAGCCGTCGATGAATCGACGCAACCGGCGAACAACAGCTTTGGCAACTTTGGCGCCACGGGCGGACTCGGTTCCGGTACCGCACCGTTCATCCCCGGCGCCGGCGGCGAAGCCCAGGAGAATCTCCGCCTGCGGATCGAACAGACCCGCCTCGATGACCGCCGCGCGCTCCTCAACGCCCTGGACCTGCTTCGCCGCCGCTTCGACCAAGAGCCGGGAGACGACCCCTTGCGGCAACAGGCGTTCGACACGCTGCTGGGAGGCGCCGCGAGCGCGTTTGACCTGTCGCGCGAGGACGAAGCTACCCTCGCCCGCTACGACACCGCCCCTCTGGTGCGGCCCGATCAGATCGACCGCAAGTGGAACAACTACAACAACTATGTCGACAACGCCAAAACGCTCGGCAAGCTGATGCTGTTGGCCCGCCGCCTGTGTGAGCGCGGGTGCGGCTTCGTCACCGTGACGACCAACTTCGTCTGGGACATGCATGCCGACGTCAACAATGCCGGCGTCGAAGAGGGGATGCGGTACATGGGGGGGCCGCTTGACCACGCCCTCTCCGCCTTCCTCGAAGACGTCCGAGACCGCGGGCTGAGCGACCGGATTCTGCTGGTGGTCTGTGGTGAGATGGGGAGGACGCCCCGGATCAATCCCAGGGGGGGCCGCGATCACTGGGGCGCCCTCGCCCCGCTGCTGCTGGCCGGAGGAGGACTCCCGGAAGGAGCGGTCATCGGCCAGTCGACCCGTGATGCCGGCGAACCGCTCACGGAACCGATCCGCATCCCCAATCTGGTCGCCACCATCCTGCAAACGGTGTTCGACGTCGGAGAGCTGCGGGTGACGCGCGGGGTTCCCGGAGAGATCGTGCAGGCCGCCTCCGCCGCCCCTCCCCTCTGGGAGTTCGTCTGACGATCGAGCGCCCCTCCCTCCCGGCGTCACTCGCCGGCGTTCCCCCCGGCGACAACAGGAGGGGGCGAGTATTTTCGTCCTTTTCTTTAGCGTCACTCGCCGGCGTTCCCCCCGGCGACAACAGGCTTCAGGGCGGCACCGTTGCCCCGTCGATCAATCGCCGTAGCTCGCGAATGTGCTCCGGCGTCGTCCCGCAGCAACTCCCGATCAGTCGCGCCCCCGCCTGGAGCCATCCGCGGGCCAGCTCACGGTAGACCACGGGATCGACGCTGGCGGAATTGACCCAGCCCCGGTCGAGATCGAAGTATCCCACGTTGGCATATGCACCGATCGGGATGCCGCGGGATGCTTTCGCCAGCACGTCGATCGCCGCCTGCACAGCATCGGCCACCACGCAGTTGACGCACACCGCGGCAATGGGCAGCCGCGCTGCCTGCTCGGCGGCCTCGGCCAGGGACTCACCCGACAGCAGCCGCCCCTCCCGCGAGCAGACAAAGCTGGTCACGACAGGCAGACCGGTGGAGAGGGCCGCCCGGCTGGCCGCCAGTGCCTCACGCAACGTCGGGTGCGTCTCGACGAGGATCAGGTCCACCCCGGCCGCCGCCAACTGTTCCGACATCCGCTGATGTTCGCGGCGGAGAATCTCGTCCGAAGGAGTTGCCCACGGGGTGTAACAATCGCCGATGGGGGCCTGGGAGCCGGCGATCCAAATCGGCCTGGTCCCCCGTGTTGCCGCCTCCCGCGCCAATTGCACCGCCAGCGTGGTCAATTCCGCCGCCCGGTCCTCCCAGCCCACCGCCGCCAGGTTGAGCGCATGCGTGCGGAACGTATTGGCCGTGAGAATCTCCGCCCCGGCGTCCACGTAGTCCTGATGAATCGCCCGGACGACCTCCGGGGCGGTGACGAGCGCCGCGGCCGACCACTGCGGCACATCAGTCTCCACCCCCCGGCGCTGCAGCTCCGTCCCCGTCGGGCCGTCCAGCAGTAACGGGGGTCCGATCGTCAGACGCTCTCGAAAGAGTTCGACTGAAGGCATGACTCCTCCGCGCTGACGGAGACGACCGCTCCCGGTCAGTTGCTCGGACGAGAAGACACTTCCGGTTTTGGAAGACTCAGAAAGCTCTCCCCGTCTCGACGGTCTCGGAAGACGCTTCTCGTCTCGGGAGCTCGGCCTCTCATGGTGGGGGAATGCCCGGCATGGTCGACCGCAATCGCCGGACGACGGCTGCGATCCGCTCCACGGCGGCGTCCATCTCTTCCGGGGTATTATCCCGACCGACGCTCAGCCGCAGACACGAGCGATGCAGTTCCTCCGGAATCTGCATCGCCTTGAGGATCGGTGCCGGTTCCAGCGATCCGCTTGCGCAGGTTGTCCCCAAGGAACAGCACACTCCCTCCAGATCGAGAGCCACCAGCAATCCTTCGCCGTCGCAGCCGGGAAAGGCCACGTTGAGCGTGTTCGGCAGCCGATGCTCCGGATGTCCGATCCGCCGTACCGGCGCGCAGCGCGTCAGCAGTCCCTCCCACAGCCGATCACGCAGCAGCGTGAGGCGGCGGGTGAGTTCCGCCCGGTCGCGATGCCACAGCTCGAGCGCCCGGACCATCCCCGCCGCCAGAAAGACGCACTCGGTGCCGGGGCGGCGGTCCCGCTCCTGATGCCCTCCCCGCAGCCACGGCCGCAGCTTCACCCCCTCCCGCACCAGCAGCGCCCCAATCCCTCGCGGACCATGAAACTTATGTGCTCCCAGCGACAGAGCCGTCGCCCCCAGCCGCTGAAAGTCCACCTCGATCTTGCCCACCGCCTGGACGGCATCGACGTGGACCGGGATGTTGTGCTCGCGGCACTTCTCAACCACGGGCGCCACGTCCTGCACTACGCCGGTCTCGTTGTGCGCCAACAGCAGCGTGACGAGTTCGATCTCGTGCCAGGGGAGTTCGACCAGGCGCGCGGGGATGAGCCGGCCGTCGCCATCGATGGCCAGCGTCACCCGCCGGGTGCCGGCCGCCTCCAGCGCGCGCAACGTCTCTTCAGTCGCGGGATGTTCGCCCGGGAGAGAGGCCACTCGGCGCGGGATGCCGGCCGTCAGCCCACGGAGTGCCAGGTTGATCGACTCCGTCCCGCCGCTGGTGAAGATCACTTCGCTCGGCCGGGCGCCCAGGAGCGTGGCCAGACGCTCCCGCGCCGACTCCAACTCCTGCCGCGCCCGCCGCCCCAGGGCGTGACGACTGCCGGGATTCCCGGGGGCTTCGCGAGCCACGCGGACCATCTCCTCCACAACCTCCGGCAACGGGGCCGTGGTGGCGTTGTGGTCCAGATTGATGACTGCCGGGAGAGGCATGGCCGATCGGTGGCCTCGTGGATGCGGAGGAAGCAGTCCCGGCCCCTCTCCGACTTGCTGACGGGTTGATGGTCGGTGACTACCTGCTCCCCCTGGGCTTCGTGCGTCTGACCTTCCGCGCGACCAGACTCGTTGAGGTGCTCGAAGGCGCCATCGATCTGCTCAGCGCCAAGGTGGGGGGCATGCGGGTGGGGTTGGGAATCGTCCAGTTCCTGAGCTACGCCCTCCTGACATGGTACGGTTCAGCGCCCAGGCTGCGACCTTCCGGACCCAGGGTCGCCCCCAAGGCGATGATAGCACAGAAAGCGCGTCGGCGGCGCGGACACTTCTGCCCTGCTGCACTGCGAAGCGAAGGGGATGTTGCCGTCCCTGGGTGGTCGGGGCGCATCCACGCATTTCCCTCTCCTCCACGTGTGGCTCGGCGACCGGGTTCAATCAGCAAGGGGAGGAGAGGGGGGAAGGGAGGTTGTGAACTGCTTCCCCTCCCAGCGGCGCTCCGTGGTCGCATTGTGGGGCCGTGCCCCCGGTGCCAAGGCCTGCACTGGCCCGATGGCCGCCGCAGCGGTGTCGGTCCGGCACAAACGGGCATGTCCCCGGGGCTAATCGAGTTGCTTGCGGAACCGCGACAGGCTCAGCACCAACACAGCCAGCGTACACACGGCCAGCCCCAGCACATGCGGCCCCAGGTGGGTGGCCGCGGCGCCGCGCAACACGATCCCGCGGAGGATCTCCAGAAAGTAGGTCACCGGGATCGCGAAGGTCGCGAGGTAGATGGGGAACGGCATCTGCGCTCGCGGAAACATGAATCCGGAGAGCAACACGGAGGGAAGCATCACCAGAAAAGCGAACTGCATCGCCGCCACCTGGGTGCGCGCCAGCGTCGAGACGAGCAGGCCCAGCCCCAGACCACACACCACAAACAGCAGAGACAACAGAAACAGTTCCGGAATGCTTCCCCGGATGGGCACGCCGAACAAAAACACCATCACTCCCAGCACGATCAACAGTTCCACGCAACCGAGGATGGCGTAGGGGGCGAGTTTGCCCAGGAGCAGGCCAGCCCGGCCCACAGGGGTCACGAAGAGTTGTTCCAGCGTTCCCAGCTCCCGTTCTCGGACGATGGCGAAGGAGGTCAGAAACAGTGTCACGAGCTGGAGGATGATGCCGACCAGTCCCGGAACAAAGAAGTGGGAGCTTTCGAGGTCCGGGTTATAGATAGAGCAGACGCGCGCGAATCTCGAGCGGAGGGCTGGGGCGTCCCTCCGGAGTGCGGGACGGCGCCGTACCCAGGGCTTCCACAAACGGCCTGACCCGCGCACGGGAGAGATTGATTCCCAGCAGTTGGGCGGTGTGCAGGGCCGCGGTGGCCACCTGGGAGTCGCTCCCGTCAATCAAGACCTGGACCTGCGTCTGCTCCCCTTGCAGCAACCGGTCGCTGAAGTCCGGGGGAATCGTGACCCCCACCTTGACTGCTCCGGAGGCCAGGGCATCGCGGAAGGCGTCAGAACGACTCGCGATCTGCACCACCCGGAACGTGCGCGTATTCTCGAAGGCCTCCGTCAGTTCGCGGGCGGCGCGGCGCCCGTCCAGGTCCAGCACCACCGTCGGAATATGTTCTATCAGCGTGTCGATGGCGACGCCGAAAATGAACGTCTGCAGGACAGGAACCAGCAGGGCGAATATCAAGGTGGAGGGTTGACGACGGATGTGGGCAAACTCCTTTTGCAAGATGGCGTCGAATCCGTAGAGCGTGGACCGGCGGCTGAGAGCCTGAGCTGGCGGAGGGGACTCGAACGCGGCCGGTGGAGAGGCGGCCGGTGCGCGGTGCGGAAGCAAGTCGGGAGGAGGCGGCGCTGGCGGTTTCCGCGCGGCCAGGTCCTCTGGGGTCGCACTTCCAGACTCCGCTGCCGCTGTGATGTCTGGGCCGGCTTCGCCTGGCGAGGGGCCAAGCTCGGATCGGAGGGGGGGACCGTTCCCGCGAGCATACCGCCGCGTCAAAGTAACGAACACATCTTCCAGCGAAGGTTCGATGGGCCGAACCACCGTCTCCTCCGCCCCGGGCAAGTCCCGGACCGATTCGGGCGGCCAATGGTCGTTCGCCAGGACATGAATGGCCTGACCGAAGAATGTGGCATCCCGGACTTCAGGGCGGCTGTGCAGTTCGCGCAGGACGGGGACGGGGTTGGCAACCTCCAGCTCCCAGCGGCGCGTACCGGGGGGGGTGACTTCCGGAAGTCGTTTCAGTTCGTCCGGCGGCCCGCAGGCAATCAGTCGCGATTGATACAGGTAACCGACCTCGTTGCAGCGTTCCGCTTCGTCCATGTAGTGAGTGGTGACGAGCATCGTGACGCCGTTCCCGGCGAGTTGGAACAGCAAATCCCACAGATCGCGTCGAGCGACGGGGTCGATGCCTGCGGTCGGTTCGTCGAGGAACAGCAGTTCCGGCTCGTGGATCAGTGCGCAGGCCAGCGCCAGCCGCTGTTTCCAGCCCCCGGACAGCGTCCCCGCCAACTGCGACCGGCGGTCGGTCAGGGCGGTGAGGGCGAGGACTTCGGCCTGACGTCGGGCCAGCCGTTCACGAGCCAGACCATAGATGGCCCCGTAAAAGTCGAGATTCTCCTGGACGCTGAGATCGGCGTAGAGGCTGAAGCTCTGAGACATGTAGCCGATCCGCCGCTTGATCTCCTCGGGATGGGAGCGGATATCGAAACCGAGGACGTGAGCCGAGCCGCCACTGGGGGCCAGCACGCCGCAGAGCATTCGCAGGATCGTGGACTTGCCGCTGCCGTTGGGACCGAGGAGTCCGAAGATCTCTCCCCGCGGGATGGTGAACGACACGCCGTCCACGGCGGTGAGCTTGCCGAACCGCCGGGTGAGCTGGTGTAACTCCACAACCGGTTCACTCATGGTCGTCCCTCCAACCAGACGTCTGCCGCCATGCCGGGCCGCAACCGTCCCTGTGCATCGGAAACGTCCACCTTGATGCGAACGACCTGCTGCGATCGCTCCTCCGGAGTCTGGACGTTGTTGGGGGTGAACTCCGCCTGGCGGGCGATGTAGGTGACCGTGCCGCTGAACACGACGCCCGGATAGCTGTCGACGGTCACGGGGAGCCGGTCGCCGATGCGGAGTTTGAGCCGATTCTCGGGGACGTAGGCGCGGACCCACAGTCGGCCGCCGGCCACCAGCGTCACCACCGGCGCATTGGGAGCGATGAGATCCCCCGGCTGAAGTTCGATGGCATCGACGGTTCCTTGGGTGGGGGCGACGATTTTGAGTTCCTGAATCTGCCGGTCGATCGCATTGCGAGCGCTCTCGGCGGCGCGGACGGCGGCATAGGCCTGGTCAATTTCTTCGCGACGATATCCTCGTTCCATCTGGTCGCGGGCCGCCTCAGCCGCGGCCAGGCGGGCACGGGCCGCGGCAATCTCCTCGGGCCGCGTCCCCTCCTGCAGCAGGTTGAGGTGTTTGCGCCGCGCCTCGAGCCGCGCCCGCGCCGACTTGAGTTCCTGTTCGGCGCGGTCGAACTCCGCCTGCGTGATCGAGTTCCCGGCCTGGAGCATTCGGGCACGGGCCAGGTTGGCCTCGGCCAGGGTGAGGTCCGCCTCGGCCTGCTGGACTTCGGCCTGAGCGGCTTCGATCTCCTGAGGCCGGGGCCCATGAATCAACTTGTCCAGCTCCGCCTGGGCCTCGGCCAGTCGGGCGGCGGCCTGGGCGCGCTCCTCGGATCGGTAGCCGTTCTGCAACTGCTCCTGCCGCGCCAACTGCTGGCTCAGTTGCGCTTCCGCCTCGGCGCGGCGCTCCAGCAGGTCGAAAGGCTCCAGCTCCACGAGCAGCTCTCCCGGTTCGGTCTCGTCTCCCTCTTCGACCAGCACCCGGGCGACGCGCCCTCCCACCCGCGATCCCAAGCGGATTTCATCCGCTTCGATGACCCCCGAGACCGTCACCTGTGACGGACCCCGTTGACTGTACAGCAGGATTGCCAAGAGCAGGACGATCAGCAGCGCACAGGCAAGTAGCTTGCGGAGCACGCGGTGGTCCTCTGCCGGGAGTCCGATTCCGAATCCATCCCTCCCCTGCGGAGGGAACGACCAAGGGCTGGCGGGAGCGGGAAGGATGGACGGAGGATCGGACGATTCGTCTCTCGTTCGGCTGGTTCGCCCTCTCCCATGCAGCCGGTCTGGAAACCGCCCGGAGGGAAATTTCGCTCGGATCGGCCGTCGCCCTCACTCATCCGTGACGCACCCCTCGCTGGCGCTTTTGACGGTTTTGATGTACCTGAACAAGGTGCCGCGGGTGAATTTGTACGGCGGCGGCGTGAAGGCATCGCGACGGTGATTGAGTTCGTCCTCGCTCAGGGCGACATTGATCTCGTTTTTCTCGGCGTCGATGGTGATCAGGTCGCCGTCCTCGACGAGGGCGATCGGCCCCCCCTCCTGGGCCTCCGGCGTGACATGACCGATGATGAACCCGTGGCTGCCGCCGGAGAAGCGCCCGTCGGTGATGAGGGCGACCTTGTCTCCCAGTCCGGCCCCCATCAGGGCCGAGGTGGGGGTGAGCATCTCCGGCATTCCCGGCCCCCCCTTGGGCCCCTCGTAGCGGATGATGATGACTTCGCCCCCCCGGATTTTGCCCTGTTCAAGCCCCTGGAGCATCGCTTCCTCACTGTCGAAGCACAGGGCCGGACCGGTGAACCGCAGCCCCTCCTTGCCGGTGATCTTGGCGACGGCCCCCTCCGGCGCAAGGTTGCCGCGCAGGATGCGGATATGTCCCGTCGGCTTGAGGGGGTGCTCGACGTCGTGAACGACGGTCTGCCCCGGTTTCAATCCCGGCAGATCGGCGACGTTTTCCGCCAGGGTCTTCCCCGTGCAGGTGAGACAGTCTCCGTTGAGATACCCCTTGTCCAGCAGGTACTTGATAACGGCCGGAGTGCCCCCGACGGAATGCAGGTCCTCCTGAACGAACTTGCCGCTCGGCTTGAGGTCGGCCAGATAGGGGACGCGGTCGGAGACCTTCTGGAAGTCGTCGAGGGTGAGCTTCACGCCGACGCTGCGGGCCATGGCGATCAAATGCAGGACGGCGTTGGTCGAACCGCCGAGGGCCATCACGAGCACCATCGCATTCTCGAAGGCGTCGCGGGTCATGATGTCGCGCGGCTTGAGGTCGAGTTCCAGCAGGTTGCGAATGGCACGACCAGCCCGGAGGCATTCCTCGATCTTGAGCGGGTCCTCCGCGGGGGTGGACGATGAGTAGGGGAGCGACATGCCGAGGGCCTCGATGGCGCAGGCCATCGTATTGGCGGTGTACATGCCGCCGCAGGCGCCCGCCCCGGGACAGGCCTTGCGGACGATCTCCCGCCGCTGTTCCTCGGTGATCTGTCCGGCGAGGTACTGGCCGTAGGACTGGAAGGCGGAGACGATGTCGAGCTTGTCGGCGGCGACTCCTTTGACCCCCTCCAGAGCCTTGGAGCAGCCGGCGCGGATGGTGCCGCCGTAGATCATGATCGAGGGGCGATTGAGGCGCCCCATCGCCATCACGCTGCCGGGCATGTTCTTGTCGCAGCCGGGGAGGGCGATGAGGGCGTCGTACCACTGGGCACCCATGATCGTCTCGATGGAATCCGCGATCAGGTCGCGGGACTGGAGGGAATAGCTCATCCCTTCCGTTCCCATCGAGATGCCGTCCGAGACGCCGATGGTGTTGAATCTCATGCCCACCAGGCCGGCCTCGCGAACCCCTTCCTTGACCTTGGCGGCGAGGTCCAACAGATGCATGTTGCAGGGGTTCCCCTCATACCACATGGACCCGATGCCGACCTGGGGCTTCTGCATGTCGGCGTCGGAAAGGCCGGTGGCGTAGAGCATCGCCTGCGAGGCCCCCTGCGAAGCAGGCTGCGTGATGCGAGAGGAGTATTTGTTGAGCATGGGGCGGAAGGAGCTCGTGGCTGGGGTGAGTCTGATCGACAGACCGGCGTTGGCGACGCCCGGTTCGCTGTGGATGATAGTAGCCGCGAGACGGCGGCGACTACCCTGGCGGCGGGGGTGCCGGTGCGGCAGGTGCGGCGGGATCGCCGTTGCGCCAGGGAACGACCGCCGTCCTCCGGTTCGAGGGAGTTGCCTTCGTTCCCACGGCCGCTTGATGGCCGTCCGTCGGCCCCCTAGACTCGTGTGAGAAAGACTGCACTGAGGGGGTCCGTGGCACCGTTAAACCGCGGTTGTCCCCGCCGACGAGAGGCCCGCTATGGGGGTCATGCGATTCCAGGTGATGCCGCCCGAGGCGGCCGCCGACTGGCCCGAAGCCCCCTCGGCCTACGTCACTGGAATGGATGGCCGCGTCTTTCAAGGGCGGGTGGAGCTGCAGGGAAACGTCCTCACCTGCACGCGGCCGACATCGGAGAGCGGCAAGCTGCATGTCGCCTGGCCGGTGGCGGGGCAGGGACGTCCCGTGTTGACAACCGCCTCTCTCCCGGAGAGCGACTCTCCCTATCTGCTGACGTTGGAACTGGCCCGCGGCAAGATCAGCGAACTGCGGGATCAATCTTTCCAGTGGCAGTTCGCGGGGATGTCTCTGTCACCCCGGTTCGAGGAGTTGCTGAGAGAGGCGTTCGGGTTGTTCTCGCGGGCGTCGGCCTGCCGCCATGATGCCGCAGCGGCGTCGCAGTTCGCACAGCAGGCCCTGCAAGCCGCCTGTGAGGCAGCCCAGATCCTGGGGCGGGCGTATACGCAGCAGCGTCGGCTCAGCCGGCGACAATCCTTCTCCCATCCCCCTGCCCTGCTGGGTTGCACGCTGGATGAAACGACTTGCGAGGAACCCCTGCAGAGCCGGTTCTTCGAGACCTTTACAGCCGCCGTGGTGCCCATCGAGTGGTCGCGCGTCGAGCCGATTGAAGGTTCGTATCACTGGGCGCCGCTGGATGCGATGGTGGAATGCTGCCAGCAGCGCCGCTGCGTGATTCGCGGCGGACCGCTGCTGGACCTCTCGCCCGGAGGTCTGCCGGCGTGGCTGGCTCCCTGGGCGGCCGACTTTCTGAACCTCCAGAGCTTTGTCTGCGACTTCATTGAAACCGCCGTCAGCCGCTATGCCGGGCGCATCCGCATCTGGGAGGTCTCCGCCCGCGGCAACAGCGGCGGTGGACTGTCGCTCAGCGAAGAGCAAAGGCTGGCGCTGACGGCTCGGACGGTCGAGGCCGCCCAGCGCACGGACACCGAAGCGCAACTGTTCATCCGGGTCGATCAACCCTGGGGGGAATACCAGGCGGCAGGGGGCCACCGGCTGACGCCGTTCCAGTTCGTCGACGCCCTGCTCCGCTCCCGGATCGGATTGACGGGGGTAAACTTGGAGTTCGCCGTCGGGTATGAACCGGTGGGGGATCAGTACCGTGACCTGCTGGCCGTCTCGCGACTGATTGACATCTGGAGCCTCTTGGGAATCCCCCTGCACGTGACGCTGGCGTTGCCATCCCGTCCGGAGCCGGACCCGAACGTCGGTGGGCATCTCGTGCCGGGTCGATCCCCCCTGGCGGTGGACTGGAGCGAAACGGCCCAGGCGGAGTGGGCGCGGGACTACGTGGGGATGCTGATGGCCAAGCCGCAGGTGACGGGGGTCTTCTGGGCTCACTTTCATGATCGGGTGCCGCACCGCTTCCCTCATGCCGGCGTCATTGCAGCCGAGGGGAGAGAGAAACCGCTCCTCAGGGTGCTCCAGGAGATGCAGACTTCGGGTCGCGGACAGCTCGCCCCGGTCGCGGAAATTCAGGGCATGGATCAAAACGGCACGTGGGTGGAGGATTGAGGGGGACGAAGCGACTGGAATCGGCTAACATGAGAGCTGGTCATGCTTCCTCGTCTCCCCACTCCCGATGACGACGACCCACCTCCCTCACCGGAGACGCGGGACCTGGGGACCTTCCTGGCCCTGTTTCTGCTGGCGGTTTTGGGCGTGGGGTTGTTGTTGCTCATCGGCATGGTGCTCCCGCAGGCGCTCTATCTCGCCCTGATCGTGGTGGGGTTCGGGCTGTATTTCTGCCTGCACTACCTGGTCTGGGGGCGACTGATGTCGAGCCTCGTCCCGGAGGAGAGCGACCAGGAAGCCGCGTGGCACGTGCCGCCCCCGCCGCCGGAGTCGCTGTTCAGGGAAGCCGCGCTCCAGCCCCAGGATCGCGAGAACGACTGAGGTGTCTCGTCGGTCGGGCCGGCGCCGCGGACAGCCTGTCTCCCCCGCCGGAGCGGTGTTCATCCCCCTTCCCGGCGTGACTGGCGCCGGGAACGGCCTTTGTGACGGGCCGTCGCCGGGAACCCTCCTTCCCCCGCTGTGAAGGGCGCAGGTCCGTGGATCACGCGGTGGAACTCGGCGGTGGCAAGGGGGGACCATTGGCACGGAAGGGGATGCCTCAGGGAGCGTCCTTCCGGGATCTCGTGTGGAAAAGCCCCGACCGGTGGTCCGTGGCGTCTTCTCCGGTTCCCACGGTCCACTCGCCGCTGAGGTCACCCACATCTGAGATGCCCGACCGGAGACGTGGGAACTTTCTTCCGCCGACCGGGCGGAGTTTTCTAACACGTCCCCCCTTATGGGCCCGGCCGATCCCCCAGCCACCTCCCGAAGTCGATCTTCGGACTCAAGTCGGTCCGGTTGTAACGGCTGGACGACAACCCGCGATCTGGCATTGAGTTACGAGAACACCTCTCCGGTGGTTGCGAAACATTCCGCGAGCCTGCCTCTCCCCGGGGAAGAGTTCAGCCCTCCCCTGCCGTTCCCCGGCACTCCGTCTGCACCGAACGCCTGCGAACGATGCCTCAGCGCGGTCTTCCCACGCACTTCGCTGAAGCAGCATCCCGGTTGATGGAGCGACATGACGGTCCCCCCTCTCACGTCCGGAATTCCTGGTGAGATCCGTCCACTTCCGACGGGGGGCACCCCACCCACCGGCCAGGAATTCACCGAAGTCCTCGTCGGGCCCACTTCTGTGGAGGCCGTCGGCGCCGGCTTTGAGTGGTGGCTGACCCCTCCGCAGGTCGAAGGGATGGCAGACAACGGAGGGGAGCCCCTCTTTGCCGCCGCCCGTCCTCACGTTGCTCCCGGCGATCAGGCTGAGGGAGAGGAGTCGCCGCCACGGATCGAGGAGGAACCCTCTGACGCAACCGGATGTCTCTGCCTGCTGACGTGGCCGCATCGCGAGGAGACGGCTCCTCTCCCACCCTTGCCAGCGCCGACGGGTGATGGGTCGCACGAGGGACTGCCGGACGCGGAGGCACCGGCTGCTGCCACCGTCCTCCTCGAGGGGACACCGGGAACAATCGACTCCGGTCGGTCAGGTGCAGAGAGCCAGGGAGCGCTGTGGCCGCTGGAAATGAGGAAGGGTGGGACGGGAATGCCCTCGACGACATTCCCGCAGGGGGCCCACAGTGCTCCTCGTTCGGAAAGCAGTGCGTTGCTTCCGAGTGGGGAGGGGTTTTCTCTCCTGCCGAACACTTTCACTCACTCGGGGGCGACCGCATCCGAGAGGGACTCTCGATCAGGGACGGAGGAGCGACCTGTTCGTTCCGCCGGACTCTCGACGTCCGCGTTGACGGAGAGTGAATCCACCCTGTTCACGAGGTCTGGCTCGGTGGCAACAGTCGCGACCGTGGGCCGCATGGTCTCCCCAGTTGTGGAAACGCGGGAGGCGGTCGTCTTCCCGCCGCATGTGCCAGGGACCAGGTTCCGCTCTGCTGAGGAGATCCGCGGGACGCCGTCCCTGATCCCTGGGACCACCATTTCCGCCGAGGAGTTCGACGCGCCAGCGCCCCGCCTCCCTTTGCCTGTCGCTTCGAACGCGGACGACATCGGGATGTCGTCACCGATGCTCCCCGGCGCGTCAGCCGGGCCGAGTCCAGACGGCGCGGCATCCGCTATCCCTCCTCCTCCGCCAATGCTCACCGGTGGTTCAGCGAGCGCACCGTTTGCCGCCGACGCTATTGCTCACTTCGGGGCGGCTCATTCCCGGATTACCGGCGACTCCCGAGTCGCCTCGTTGCCGCCGCTTGCCGTAGAGAGCGGGGAGCGGCTTCTCCAGGCGCCGGGTGAAGAGACTCCTCTCTCGCCGGCTACCCTTTCCGGAGCATCACTGCCGGCCGAGAGGAGCGGACCGACCGGGAGCGGGGTCCCTTCTGCCGCTCGGGGGAACGAACCCGCAACGCTGCCCCCCTTCTCCGCACCGCTGGGACTGCCGGATGTGAAGGAGCAGGTGATTCATGCCACGTTGGCACGCATGCACATCGTGAGAAGTTTTGGGGAGCGCGAATTCGAGTTGCGGCTGACTCCGCCGGAACTGGGGACGCTTCGCGTCGCGCTGCGTCAGACCCGCCACGGACTGGTGGTGCGCGTGCAGGCGGAAGAAGTCGCGACTTTTCAACTGCTGGAGGCCGCGCGAGCCGAGATTCTCGCGGCGCTCGACCATCAGCAGCCGGGAGGTATGGAGCTGTCGTTGGAGGCCCGGTCGGACGGTCGAACGAAGCCGGAGCTGGAGCCACACTTCTCCGAGGATGTTCGTACGCCTGCGGCCCGCAAAACAACCGCACCGGTGCGGGCGCCCCCCCCCGCAGAACTCGGTTTTCTGGCATAACCACGGTTTGATCCGGACCTCACATCCACCGACCGAACGCTCCTCCCCGTCATGACCACCTCCACGTTCACCGCCGCCTCCGGCCGCAATGAGTTTCTGCAACTGCTGGTGACCCAGCTCCAGAATCAGGACCCGCTCGAACCGGTCGGGCAGACGGAGTTCCTGCAGCAACTGGCGCAGTTCTCCACGCTGGAGGGGATTGAACGGCTCAATGCCAGCTTTGCAGATTTGCTGCGGGTGCACGAGCTGTCGGAAGGACTGGAACTGGTTGGTCGGCGCGTGCGATTCACCAGCGGAGAGGGGGAATTCGTGCAGGAGGGGCGGGTCGAGGAAGCCACCGTGCAGAACGGCCGCGTCCTGTTGCGGATTGGCGATCAGGAAATCGCCTTCGAGAACGTTCGGTCGGTTCTGGCGGACCCCGTTTGAACCGCGGCGGGGTCGCCTGTCGGCACCCCGCGCTCAGACTTCTGTCACACTCAGGATGGAGATTCGTCATGGCCAATGCCTTGCAAACCGGCGTCGCGGGACTCAACACCCACAATCAGTTGCTCAACGTGGTGGGGAACAACATCGCCAACGTCAACACGGTGGGGTACAAAGGCCGCCGCGTGACATTCTCGGACCTGTTCTATCAGACGCTGCGGTCCAGCTCGGGAACAACGACGGCAGGGGTGGGGGGAGTGAATCCCTCGCAGGTTGGCAGCGGCAGCCGGGTCTCCCAGATCGCCCTGAATACCTCCCAAGGGAACTTTGATGCGACCGGCGACCCGCTCAACGTGGCGATTGACGGTCAGGGGTTCTTTGTGGTGCAGTCGCCGAGCGGCCCGCTCTACACGCGGGCCGGTGCTTTCGGCGTGGATGAGAATGGCCTGCTGGTCGACCCCGCCACGGGCTATCTCGTGCAGCGGTTCGGTTCCGTCGGTGAAGAGACCGGGATCGGCATCGCCTTCCAGACGACGGGGGACAACAACATTCGCATTCCCTTGGGGGCCGTGATCCCCGGCAAAGAGACCACTCTGGTGCAGATCAAGGGGAACCTCCCCTCCACTGCCACGGGGCCCTTGGCGCAAACGTTGCAGACGACCGAGCCGTTCACGGTGGGCGGCTCCCCCGCCGCCGCCAGTACGCTCCTGAACGATCTCGACATGAACCTCGTCGATTACGTCAGCGGTGATACGCTCTCGATCACCGGCACCGACTCCAACGGCGCGCCCGTCCTGGTTTCCCTCTCCGTGGACGGCACGACGACTCTCGGAGACCTGGTGAGTGCGATCAACTCCGCCTTCAGCGGAGCAACGGCCACGCTCGATTCCGCCGGACGCTTGATCCTCCAGGCCGACAGCACGGGTCCGTCGTTTCTCAGCTTGTCGCTCCGCGACGGCGTGGGGAACACCGGCGGCTCGAACTTCTCCGGTGCCCGGATGATCGTCACTACGGTCGGGAAGAACGCCGACGTCATCCGCGGAACCGTGCAGGTGTTCGATGCCCGCGGCACGGCGTACAACCTCCAACTGACGTTTGAGGCCCAAAGCGACGGTACCTGGGACCTGACCACCAATCTCCCCGCCGCCGCCGGGACGATCATTGACGGGGAGGTCCGGGGAATTCGCTTCAACGACGACGGCTCCTTCGGCCTGGTGACGGGAACCGGCCTCGGTGGGCCGACGGTGACCGTGCAATTCGCCGGCCAGTCCCTGCCGCAGGAGATGATTTTGTCATTCGGCAGCCCCGGTTCGTTCGACGGCCTGACTTCCGTCAACACCGAGGCGCTGCTCACCGGCAGCCAGGACGGATTCGGCGCCGGGTCCCTCACGACGGTCCGCGTCGACAACGACGGCACCATCCTCGGCATCGCCACCAACGGCGTGGCGATCCCGCTCGCGCAACTCGCCGTCGCTTCGTTCCAGAACGAGGCTGGTCTGGAATCCCAGGGGCAGAATTACTTCGCCGAGTCCCGCAACAGCGGCAGCGTGGTGCTGGGGACGGCTTCCGCCGGCGGCCGCGGCTCCATCCGCTCCGGAGAACTGGAACAGTCCAACGTCGATCTGGCGTACGAGTTCACCCGGTTGATCGTCGCCCAGCGGGGATTCTCCGCCAATGCCCGCACCATCACCGTGGCCGACGCCATCCTCCGCGAGCTCACCAGTCTGATCCAGTAGCAGGACTGACCACGGCGTCCACGGGGGGAGCGAAGACAACCGCATCCACCTGCTGGGCCAGCGCCTCCGCCATCCGCGCCGCGGTCCCCCGCAGGAACATGCGCGGGCTGTTGGCCTCCAGCGCGGCGGCCTCGCTGAGCGCCGGCGGCGGACGCCAGTCGCGACGGAACCATCCCTGGCGCGTCGGCTTCAGTGGAACTCCGTCCACCGGCGCCTGCCATACGCCGTCCAGCCGTGCCAGCAGCGCGCCGCTCGCCCGATCGGTCAGACACAAGTCCGCGTCGATGCGCATGGGGCGATACGGCTCGATCCACCGCACCGTCACCTCCAGCCGCAGGTCCGTCCAGCCGCCCCCCTCCCCCCCAGCAACCGGCATGACCTCGGGAGGAACGGGACCACCCGCGCCCTCGACCACGCGCAGCCGCGGCGTCGCATTCAGCGCCGACCGCAATTCGGCCATCCACAGGCCGTACAACACCGGGTCACACGCCGGTTCGGGCCGACTCACAATCTCCACGCTCAGCACACCGATGAGCGGATCCGGGACGATGGGACTGGGGAGGCTCTGCGAGGTCCGCCGCTGAAACGGTCGGAATCGCGACCGCGGCGACACCGCACCCGGCGCGGCCAGCGGCACGGCTGCCGGCATTCCCCCACCACTGACACCGCTGCCAACCTCTCCCCACAGGGAACTGGCGGCGGGCTCCGACGTCGCTTCATGCGGAAGCGGCGGGAGCGGCAACTCCGGTCCTTGCCCCGTCAGTGGACCGGCCGACAGCAGCACAAGGAACAGGGCCGGCCAGACTTCGCCACCGCGCCGCGCCGCCCCACCGGTGCTCCCCGCGGAATCCTCTCTCCCCGGTGAATGCCATCCTCCCGGCTGCGCCGGTCGAGGAATGCAGGCACGCCGTGGAGTCAGAGACGGCTGGCGAGAGCGGGTCCGCGGCGATTCTGGGGTGCTCATGATTCCGGACTTGTTTGGGGAGCCTGAGATTCCGGCGGCGGGTCATCAGCGGCTTGCAGCAACTGGTCCAACGTGCGGGAGAGCTGCTCCAGCGACTCCAGGTCCCGCTGATGCTGGGTGCCCACGGTCTGCTCCAGCCGCCGCAATTCCTCCCGCGACGCTTCCAGTAACGAGCGGACCTGAGCCAGTTCGGCATGGTGGGTTTGAGTCTCGGATTCAATCGTCTGCAAGACCGTGAGCTTTTCCTGAACTTGCTGTTCGAGGGCGGCCAATCGCGCTTCCAGAGCGGCTTCGGCGGAGGGCCGCGCCTCGGCCAGCGCGTGCACCGCGCCTGCGGCGGCCGCGGCCGGCGCCGCCAGTGGTCCCGCGACGGCCGACCCGGCAGACGTGTCGCTCGGCGCCAGTGCGGCTGGCGGCGGAGGTGTTACCGAGCGATCACCGGGGGGGGCAGACGCCGCCTCCACAGGGGGCACAGAGGCAGGTTCCGGCAAGGGGGGCGGCGCCAACGGTGGTTGCAAACCCGGAGGTCGAGCCGCTGGTCCCCCTCCGCTCAGCGCAGGTGCTGGCGGGAGAGGATGCGGTGCCGCGCGCGGAGCGGTCCGTGATAACGGCGCCCCTCCATGCGGCGTGTACGTGACGGAAGGAACCATCGCCGGAGTCGTTTGACAGCCCGCGCCTCCACACAGGAGCAGCAGGGGGAGCAACCACTGGACGCACCGCCGCCCGGCCGCCCCTCCCGCACGGGGAAGGCGGACTGTCGTGGCAAATGCCGGGCTGGCAGGGTCACTGGACATGATGTGGCGAGTCGTCTCCCGGTGGATCAGGCCGCCCTCCCTCAAGAAAGGCGGGGGGGAGCAGCGGATGACTGGTCGAGGTGGCACTCCAAGGTGATCTGCTCCCCGCAGCGGCAGAAGACGTGCACGGCGACGATCCGGTCCCCTTCCCGTTGCAATTCGATCCGCGGAGCCGCGTGGTCCTGTGAACCCAGTTCCAGGGGAGTTTGCAGCGGAATCACACGGCTGGCGGGGATGACGACCGGGTCGGGCATCGCTGCTGGGGAACCAATCCCGCCCGGCTCGGCGGTCATCCAGGGGGCCGGGGTCTGGACGTCGGACAGCACCATCAGGAGTTCCTCCGGACACGTTCACGCATGAGGAGTTCCGCCTGCGTCAGGATGCGCGAGATGCGCGACTCCGAGAGGTGCAGCACCTCCCCGATCTCCTTCAGACGCAGACCGTCTCGGTAATACAGGGTCACCACCATGCGCATCTGGGTCGGGAGCTGTTCGATCAACTGTGCGAGCCGCTGCATCTGCTCTTCGCGGGTCAATGCCCGATCCGGGAGTTCCGGTTCGGTCCGATCCGGCACTTGCTCGGCCAGTTCGTCGTACCAGGCGTCCGGCTGGGTCAGCCGGATGGCCTCGAGACACTCTTCGACCTCGGTCACGGTGAGGTCGGCCTCGGCCGCCAGGGTCTCCACGCTGGCGTCGAGACTCAGCCGCTGGTAGGCCTCCTGAATGCGGGTCCACCTCTGGAGCATCGACTGCGGGAGGGGACAGTTCCGGCGGAGTTCGTCGAGGATGGCGCCGCGGATCCGCGCAACCGCGAACACGGCAAAGGGGACGCCTCGCGCCGGATCGAACTGGCCGGCCGCCTCCACCAGTCCGAGCATCCCGGCCGCCTCGAGATTCTCCCGGTCGACGCGCTGCGGCAGATTCGGCAGCGTGCGGCCCAGCACATGGCGCACCAGCCCCACGTTCGCCAGAATCCGCGCATCGCGCTCTGAGCGGCGTGAGACTTGCCGATATGTTTCCACCGCGGCATCCATGCCCTGGCAACGCTCCACCGGTTTCAGGAAACGGCCTCACAGCCCCGGCTGCCTCCACGGGGCTTCATTCCTCATCCCAGGCCTGTGAACACAGCCGCAGCAGCCGGCCTGCCACGACGGTCACCCCGCCCGCCGCCAGACCGCCCGTGCCGGCGCGCAGGAAGATCGTCTCCGGCTCCAGCCCGGTGGTGATGCCGACCAGCGTCGCCACCGAAAAGGCCAGCAGGCCGATCGCCACGCCCCACGACTGCGGCTGCCAATCCGTCGTGCCCTCCGTCATGTCCTGTTGCTCCTGATTCAAACAGCCTCATGCTGGTGATGAGCCAGTTTCACGACTGGCCAGCGGGGGGCGTAAGCCCCCCCGATCACTCATCCCGGTGGACTCGCATCGTTCATGTCCCGCTGATGAAACTGGCTGATGGGGTAGGGATGCATTCGGGAAGCGCGGCTAGGCGGCCATGGCGGTGCGCCGATTCGCCGCCGACGCCCGCGGCGGCTCCGCCGCTTCGCTCCCCGCGTCAAAGACCTGCTCCGTCTGGATCAGGCCGATCGGCTGAATCGCCACGTCGGGAGGAATCTCGCGAAAGGCCAGGAAACCAAGCTGTGGCAGGCTCCGTCGCAACAGCCGCTTGAGCGGCCGTCGCAGCGTGTGATGCACCACCAGCGCCGGCGGAGGACCGGCGCGACCATAGGTCCGGCAGCAGTCGCCCACCGCCGTCATCAGTCGCTCCAGCGCCGCAGCCGGCAGCGCCAGTTGACCCTCGCTGAGCGCCTCGCGGAGGCGGTTCTCCAGGTGCGGCTGGAAGGCGATCATCCGCAGCGCCCCCTCCGCATCGAGATGCCGAGCACACAGCAAGTGCCCCAGGTCCACGCGCACCGCGTCGCACAGCTCGTCGATCGTCTTCCGCTGCGGTGCGTGATTGATCATCGACTCCAGGATCAGACTCAGATCGGAGAGGGGAACGCGATCCTCGGCCAACTGCACCAACACCTGATGGATCGTTCCCATCCGCAGCGTTTCGGTGCGGATCTCCTCCAACAGGCTGGGGGCGAATTCCTTCAGCGAATCGAGCATGAGTTTGAGCGACTCGCGGTTCAGCAGTTCATGACCGTGTCGCTGCAACAACTCGCCCAGATGGGTGATCAGCACGCTGGCGGCGTCTACCACGGTGCATCCCTGGGCTTCCGCCTGACGGGCGGCCGCGGGAGGAATCCACCGCGCAGGGAGTTTGAACACCGGCTCGGTGGTCGGGATGCCGGGGAGGTTCACCACCCCGCTTTCCGGCAGAATGGCGAGATGCTCGTCGGGCCGGAGTTCTCCGGCACCGACCTCCCGACCGGCGATGAGCACGCGGTAACGATCGGCTGGAAGTTCCAGATTGGCGCGGACACGGATGGGGGGAATCCACAGTCCGTGCTCGCGCGAGAAGTCGCGCCGCAGCGTTGTGATCCGTTCGGCGAGGCTCTTGGACCGGGATGATTGCAACAACCCCGCCAGCCCCGGCCCGACCTCCACCGTGGCGCGATCCGTCAGCAGGAATTCCCGCAGTTGAGCCGGCTCGTCGAGAACCGGAGGCGTCGGCTTCTCGGCCGCGGGCGAGGGTGTCTCCGTCCCCGAGGGTGCCGTCCGGACGGTCCGTCTTCGCAGCACCACTCCCGCCGTGGCCGCCGCCAGAACGAAAAACGGCAGCTTCGGAATTCCCGGCATCAACCCCAGGAAGGCGAACAGCACGGCTCCCACCCAGAGCGGCCGTTCGCTGCGGAACACCTGCCGGCTGATCTCCTCCCCGAGGCTGTCTTCCGACGTCGCCTTGGTGGTGAGGATACCGGCCGTGGTGGCGATGATCAGCGCCGGAATCTGGGAGATCAGCCCATCCCCGACCGTGAGGATTGAGTACGTCTTGAGCGACTCCGCCAGCGACAGACCATTCTTCATCCCCAGCACCATCCCCCCCACCAGATTGATGGCGGTGATGATCAACCCGGCAATGGCGTCGCCACGGACGAATTTGCTGGCGCCGTCCATCGCCCCGTAGAACTCGGTCTCGCTGGCCAGGCGTTCGCGGCGGCGGCGGGCTTCCTTGTCGTCGATGGCGCCGCTGTTGAGTTCCGCGTCGATGGCCATCTGCTTGCCGGGCAGGGCGTCGAGGGTGAATCGCGCCGCCACTTCCGAGATGCGGCCGGCCCCCTTGGTGATGACCACGAACTGAATCACCACCAGGATCAGGAACACCACCAGCCCCACGACGACGTTGCCGCCGACCACGAAGTTCCCAAACGCCGACACGATCTCGCCGGCGTTCGCGGAGAGCAGGATCAACCGCGTCGTGGCCACGTTCAGCGACAGCCGGTACAGCGTCAACAGCAGCAACAGCGACGGAAACACCGACAGTTCCAGCGCCCTCCGCGTGGAGAGCGTCACCAGCAGCAGCAGGATCGTCAATCCCAGGTTGAGGGCCAGGAGCAGGTCCAGCAGCAGCGGCGGCAGCGGGATGAGCATCACCGTGATCGCGCCCAGAATCCCCATCGACAGCAACGTCTCTCCGGAGGGGACGCTGGAACGGGACGCGATCTGTGAGGAACTCTTGGCCGACATCGTTCGGTGTTGCAATCCGACTGACTCACACACGGGAGGCCGCCGTGGCCGCCACCTCCCTCCTGCACCTCATTCAAAACTCAGGCTCAAGGCCCGCACAAGCAGCTCCCAACCATCCACCAGGACGAACAGCAGGAGCTTGAGCGGCGTCGAAACCACGACCGGCGGCATCATCATCATTCCCAGAGACATCAGGATCACGGAGACCACCAGGTCGATCAGGACGAACGGCAGATACAGGCAAAAACCCATGATGAATGCGGTTTTCAACTCACTGGTGACGAAGGCCGGGATCAACAGCCGCAGCGGCGTGCTCTCCGGCGTCTCGATGCCGTCCAGCCCCGCCAGCTCGGTGAACAGCAGCAGGTCCTGGCGGCGCGTCTGCGAGAGCATGAACGTCCGCAGCGCCTGAGTGCCGGTCTCCCAGGCAGTGGCACCGCTCACTTCCCCACGGAGGTATTTCTGAATCGCCTCCTGCTCGATGGTGGAGAAGGTCGGCCCCATCACGAACAGCGTCAGGAACAGCGCCAGCCCCAGAATCACCGGCGTGGGAGGAATCTCCTGCGTCGAGAGCGCGCGGCGCACAAACGACAGCACGATCACAATCCGGGTGAAGGCTGTCAGCGTCACCAGCGCCGACGTCAAAAACACCATCCCCCCCAGGAACAACGCCACCTTGAGCTGCGGCGAGAGCTCCTGAAACCCGTCCGACTCCAGAATCTGTTGAACCGTGCTGATGTCGTCGAACATGCTCAGGCCCTCCCCTGTGCCGGAGCACCGCCCCGGGCGGGACGCTCCGCAGAGACGGCCGCCGCCAGGTCCTCCTCGGACAACGTCAGCTCATCGAACGCAGAGGAAATGGGCGTGATGCAACTCACCCCCCGGGCGTCCACCGCCACCAGGAACCGGCGGTCGGTCACGCTCACCAGATGCAGCCCGTTGCGCGCCCCGAGGGAAATGGACGCATGCCATGTCAATCCCGGCTGGGTCGGGCGCCGTCCCGCCGCTCCCCACCGCAGATGGCGGTAGGCCCCCAGTCCCACCGCACCGATCACCACCACCAGACCCGTTGCCAGAGCCAGCCGGCCGATCTCGGCTGCCCCGGGGAGTTCGGCCAACGGTTCTCCCGCCGCAGGCCCCCCCAATGACAAAGCAGGAGGAAACGTGCGGGCCGAGAGAGTCGGAGTTTCGCGGGCGGGGGATGCGGAGACTGCCGATCCCGCGGTCGGACCTGCGGCGGCCGGGCCGTCGGGAACCACGGACGGCAGGGGACGTTCTTCCTTGGCGGCGGTGATCGTCCCCCTGTTCGAGGGCGCCGGAAGCAGAGGTTGTCCGGCCAGAGAGACGGCCCGCTGGTCCCGCTCATCCACGCGCCGCCACTCGTCGCCCACTGCAGCGCGGCCCGGCAGCGTGATCGCCGCCACACACAGGAGGGCAACCCGGGAGATGGTGCGCACAGAGAACGGCCCACTGCCCGCCGCCATGACATTCCTTCCGTGGAAAAAAAGGGGGAGGTCTTCGTCCTACCTGCACCCCCGAATCCGCATCCAGCCTTGTCTGCTCCTCAGGATCTCCGCTGACCGGCAACGCCCGAACGAGGCTCCTCGGCCGGCGAATGAAACCGGTCCAGCTCCGTGATGCGAACGGCGTACTGATCGTTCACCGTCACCACGTCGCCGCGTCCCAGCCGCACCCCCTGGGCGAAAATCTCGATCGGCTGGTCCACCAACCGGCCGAGTTCCACCACGGAGCCGACCCCCAGCCGCATCAGGTCGCTGAGCCGCATGGACGCGCGGCCCAACTCGGCGGTGACGTTCACCGTCACGTCATAGAACCTCGCCAGGGGGAGGGGTGCGCCGATCGGAGCGTCGACGGAGGCGGGAGGGAACCGCACCGGCCGCATCGTAACGGCCGCCTCGCTCCCCGCCGGCGGACTCGAGGCCATGTCCGTCGGTGCCGCGTCGATCTGTGTGTTGTTCATGACAGGCTTGTTCCTCTTCAGACAGTCAGTTTCAGACAGTCAGTCTTCCAGAAGGGAGTGAATGGCCACGGCTTGGCGGGAGCCGACGCGACGCGGTTCGACCAGCCACAGCGGTTCGCCAGCCACCTTGGCCAGCAAGGGGCGGTTGAGGGGTTGATCGAGGATCAATACGTCGCCAACCTGCAACCGGGCCAGCGCCCCTGCGGCGACGGACGCGCGACCCAGCTCCACAGAGATTTCCAGGGGGAACTGTTCCACCACGTCCCGCAGGTCGGCCGGTTGATCCTCCTCGGCCCCGACGCCGAGCGGCTCCAGCTCGCCAAGCAGCGCCTCCAGCTCCCGGCGGGGAAGGGCCCAGAGTGTTTCGCCGGTGTGAAAGCGGCACGCCACTTTCCAACGGACCAGGATCACTTCGGCACAGTGCGCCAGCCGCCGGCTGCGACGCGGGCGGCAGCTCTCCTTGAAGGCGCACGGCAACGGATGCGGCCCAGGCCAGGCGTCGGCGATCGATTCGCGCACCTTCGACAGCAGCAGGTCCCACAAGGACTCTTCCAGAGGAGTCAGTTCCCGATGGAGGTCTGTTTCCAGCTCCGAGGCCCCCAGAAGATCGGCGAAAATCGCATGCAACAGGACCGGCTCGAGTGCCAACAAGCTCGGCAGCTTGCCGGTTCCCAGTTGCAACAGAACGCCCACCCCCGGATCCGGAAAGCGGCCGACGGCGACCGTACACCGCAAGGGTTCGATCGAGCCCGCCGAGACCTGGATCGGGTGAGCGGCGATCGCTCCCCACGCTTCGGTCGTCAGCGTGCAGATCTCCCCCTGCCAGCGCGACAGCAGCCGGGACACGGCCGGCGCCAGCCGGCGCGCATCCTGGAAATCGAAGCGGCGAACATCCGCCGGGGCCGTCATTGGACGTTGAACTCCTCAAACAACACGTCGTAGACCCGGTCATAACCGTCGCTGAAGAGAATCTCGTTGAAGCGATCGCGGATTTCGCGGCGGAGCATGTTCTGTCCCGCTGCGCCGCGGATCTCCTCCTGATCCTTGTCCGAGAGATGGCTGAGCAGCCAGTTCCGCAGCAGCAGCCGCTTTTGCTCCAACACCTTGGTGACATATTCCGCCTGCTCCTTGTCGACTTGGAGGGCGATCTTGAGGCGCAGATATCGATTGAGCCGTCCCTCGTTGAGGTTGACCGTAACCTCGCCGAAGGGGACGAAGGCTGTCCGGTCGGGAGTCAACGGTTCGAATCGCTGCGACGCGGGATGAGGGACCACCGGAGCGTCCGCCGGCCTGAGGACGATCAAGGGAACCGCCGCTCCTGCGGCGCCGGCAATCAGACCGGTGGCGGTCAGCGCCAGTACAAAGCGCTTGCCGTTGGGTGGAGGGGGGGATGGCGGGTGGGCCTCAGTCTGTTCAGCCATGGCAGTGCCTTGCACACGGTTGCTTCCGTCCCTCACGGGGAACACCTTGCCCGTGCAGAATCTTCCTCTTTCTGGATCGGCCACCAACCGGTTCAACCTTGACGGTTGTAGCGGTTAGAGAAGGTAAATCCTTCGGAACGTCGGTCCCATCGGATCGCACGGACTTCGCCGAACACGGGCAAACAATCGTTGCAATCCATTATTTAAGAGCATGTTGCAACGAATCACCTTGCAATTGAACTTGAGTAAATTGCGAAATGTGCGACGAAAAGTAAAGATACATCGATTGGAAAGATCGAGGTGAGTTTTCGAGCACTCCATCCGCGGTCAGCACATTTCTTGGGGAGGTGATGGGGAGGGACTTTCCCCTGAGCGGAACAAAAGACTCTTCTCACTCGCTTCTGCGACAGAATCGGGACGGTCGTCAGAATCCCTATCTCCCGGGGACTCGGCACGATCCGGAAAACCGCACCGACAACGCCGCGTTGTGGCACGCGGGTTGCATTCCTCTCTCAGTTCGACGAGGGTGATCGATCGGACTGTTTGCCCAGGGAGGGGCCGGATGCTGTCCGGACTGTACAGCGCCGCAGCGGGATTGGACGCTGCCATCGCGCGCCATGAAGTGGCCGCAAAGAACTTGGCGCAGGCTCAGCATCCCGGGCATCGACGGCTGGCGTTTCGCCAGTCATCGTTTGACCCGTTCGCGGGGGAGACGACCCCTGCCGGCGATACGGCCGAGGCACACGCGCCGGTCGTCGTCGACTTTTCTCCCGGCCGGCTGGAGTCGACCGGCCGCACCCTCGACGTTGCCATTCAGGGGGAGGGTTTCTTCATCCTCGAAGGTCCCCAAGGCCCGCTCTACACCCGGAATGGCCGGCTGCAGGTAAACGCCTCCGGCGAACTCGTCTCCGGAGATGGTTGGCGCGTGCAGGGACGCGGGGGGACGATCACGTTTCCCCCAGGGACCTCCACGCAGAATCTGCAGATCACCTCTTCCGGCCAACTGATCGCCTCCGGCATCCCGCTGGGGCAACTCGAGATCGTCACCTTTGCGGACCCGGCGCGATTGCAACGTGTCGGAGCGTCCGTCTTTGCCGCCCCGGAAGAGGTCGTCCCGGAACCGGTCGAAGGCACCGTCGTCCAGGGCCTGTTTGAACATTCCAACGTGGAACCGGTCTCGGAACTGGTCGCCCTGATTGTGGCCGCGCGACAGTACGAGGCGGCTCAGCAGGCGATGCGGTCGATCGAACGAGCCGTGGAACGGCACATCCATCCCCGGTAAGGAACTCCCACCATGTTGCGCGCCCTCTACACCAGCGCCACGGGCATGAAGGCCCAGGAACAGCTCATTGACGTCACCGCCAACAATCTGGCGAACGTCAATACCAGCGGATTTAAACGCAGCCATGTGAATTTTGCCGACCTGATCTACAGCACTCTGGAGCAACCCGGCACCGACATCGCCACCGGGCAGCTTGCTCCCACCGGCTTGCAGATCGGCAGCGGCGTCCGTGCCGCCGGGACGATGAAGGTCTTCACTCCCGGCACCCTCGAACAGACCGGCAACGTTCTCGATCTGGCCATCGAAGGGGATGGCTTCTTCCCCGTGCGACTCCCCAACGGGGAACTGCGCTACACGCGGGACGGTGCGTTACGTCTGGACCAGAACGGCCGGCTCGTCACCGCCGACGGTTACCTGCTCGATCCTCCCATCACCATTCCCCGCGATCTGAGCCTGACGAAGATCAACATCGGGACCGACGGGACGATCAGCGGACCATCCAGCACCGATTCCGCGGCGATCATCAACGTGGGACAGATTCAGCTCGCCACGTTCCTCAACCCGGCGGGGTTGTCGAGCGAGGGGGGCAACCTCTATGCGGAGACTCCCGCCTCCGGTCCCGCATCGATCGGCCAGCCGCTGCTCGACGGCCGCGGAGTGTTGCGGCAAGGGTTCCTGGAAGGCTCCAACGTCGAGGTGGTCACGGAGCTGATCTCCCTCATTGCCGCGCAGCGCGCCTACGAGATCAATTCCCGCGCGATTCGTGCGGGGGACGAAATGCTGAGCACCACGAGCAACATCGTCCGTTGAGGGTGAGTCGGACCTCCTCTGGGGATCGAACAGCGAGACTTCTGAAGGGATGTTTCTCCCATGCGGCCTCTCTCGTCTCTTTTGCAGTTGGAACCGCGGCACACCGAGGGACGGCGCTTCGCCGGTCGTGGCGCGCGGCGGGTGCTGTTTGCGGCACTGGTGTGCGGAGCGCTCTGTCCTGCGGCGGGGTTGTTCGCGAGTCCGCCGGGCGCAAACGCCGTGGTGCGTCTGCGGCCGGAGGTTCAAACCCAGGGGCCAACCATTCGACTGGGCGATGTGGCGGAGGTCTCGGCCGAAGATGCCGCCCTGCTGCGCCAACTTCAAGCAGTCGACCTGATCGATGTCCACCGTGCGGAGGGGGTCCAGCGGCTGGGACGGCGGTTCATCGACCTGCGGCTTCAATTGGCAGGCTACAGCACCGACGAGTATGAACTGACCGGGCCGGCGGAGGTGGTCCTGACCGTGGGAGAGCGCGCCGCCGTTCCCTCACAACTCCCCCGGCCGACGGACGCCTCGCTGGAGGAGCTGGCCCGCGGGGAATTCAGCCGGACCTTGCATGTTCCGGAGTCGGACCTGCGGGTGACGCTCAGTGCGCCGGTGATGGAGGCGTTGTTGGGGGGATTGCCGCCGACGGAGGAGTTACGCGTGGACGTCGTGCCGCGCGGAATGCCAAGCCTTGGGCAATCGGCCATGCTGGTGCGGGTCTTTTCCGGGGAACGCTTGCTGGCGTCGCGGGTGGCGCAATTCGACGTGGCCCGGCAGACGCCGGTACTGGTCGCTGCGGTGACCATGGCACGGGGGGAGGTCCTCACCGCCGAGAAACTCCGTGAGGAGCGGCGGTTCCTCACTCAGCCGGTCGATTCGCTCACCATTGAACAAGTCGTGGGACAACAACTGGCGGCGGGACTGGCGGCCGGGGAGATCATCCAGACGCGGCACGTGACGCGTCCGGTCGCGGCGATGGAGCCTGCGGTGATTCAGGCGCGCGACCCCGTCCGAGTCACCGCCCGCCGGGCGGGGCTGGTAGTGGTGCTGCGCAACGCCGAGGCGCTGCAGTCCGGCCGTCCCGGACAACTGATCCGAGTCCGGAATCCCGATACCAATCAAGTGATCGTCGGCCGCGTGGTCGCCGCCGGCGAAGTGGAGGTCTCCTTCGACTGACGTTTTCAGTGTTCAGTGGCGTGGCGTTCCCGGCCCTGGGACCGCCACCGCCACGCCGATCGGGACCGGCGCGTTCCCGCCGCGCCGTCCATCACACGGTCGCTCACCCCTTTTCACCGACCCAGATTCCATGACTACTCACCGCACATTCCTGTGGCTGCTGGCGCTGACCGGCGGCCTGACGCTGACGGCCGTCGCCCGGTCCGATTCGATCTGGCAACGGGCCGATCCGAACCACGCCTTCTACTTTATTGACACAAAGGCGCGCGCCGTCGGGGACCTGATCACGGTGGTGATTTCCGAGAACACCAACGTCGATTTGAAAGACGACCGGACGCTGAACAAGGAGACCTCCGCGTCGGAGGGGTTCAGTCTCGTCGGTCAGGCGACGGGTGGTTTCGGCGCGCAGAGCTCCTCCGCCAAGCTCGATGCGAAGAACGCTTCCGAGCGGGATTTCAAGGGGGGCGCCGCTTATCGCTCGGAACGGGAATTCGTCGATCGCGTGACCGTGACGGTGATGGACATTCTGCCCAATGGGAATCTGGTGATCTCGGGGAAGCGGCGGGTGTGGATCGCCGGCGAGGAGGTGACGCTGGTACTCTCCGGCATCGCCCGTGCGATCGACATCGGGCCGGACAACACCTTGCAGTCGCGGTTCGTCTCCGAGCTGCGGCTGACCTATGAGACGCAGGGGGCCTCCAAGGCCTTCACCCGACAGGGATGGCTGGGACGCATCACGAACGTCCTCTCTCCATTCTGACGGCCGACTGCCGTCGCTTTCCTGGTCCCTGTTTGGTTCTCTGGGGTTCCCCTGCTCATGTCGACGTTGTTCCCCGTTCTCCGATGGTCGCTGGCCGGGCGGATCGCCTTCCTGGCGGCTCTTGCCGCGGTCGCGGCCGCACCCTTGTCTGCGGCCGAAACCCGCATCAAGGACATCACGGAGGTCGTCGGTGTCCGTTCCAACCCGCTGACGGGGATGGGGCTGGTCGTTGGTCTGAGCGGCACGGGAAGCAACAGTCCCACGACGCGCCGCTTCGCTCAGAACATGCTTCAGCGGTTCGGGCTGCGGGCCGATCCCGACCAGCGCATCCGGATTGAGACCGACACCAATCAGAAGACGAAGAACCTCTCGGTGGTGGTGGTGACGGCGGAGCTGCCGGCCTTCGCGCGGCAAGGGTCCGAGATCGACGTGATCGTCTCGGCGTTCGACGACGCCACGAGCCTGCAAGGGGGAACACTCATCATGACCCCGCTGCTGGGAGCGGATGGAACCGTGTACGCCGTGGCCTCCGGGCCGGTGTCGATCGGAGGGTTCAGCTTCAGCGGTCAGGCGGCGACGGTGCAGAAGAATCATCCGACGGTCGGCCGCATCCCCAACGGGGCGATCGTGGAACAGGAGCTTCCCGACGTGGTGGGCTGCCGCGGCGTGGTGCAGTTGCAGCTCAAGTCGCCGGACTTTGAGACCGCTCGCCGCATCGCCGAACAGGTGATGTTGCGATCCCCCTGCACGGCGCGGGTGGTGGACTCAGCGGTGGTGGAGGTGCAGATTCCTCAGCACTTGCAACAGGATGTGCCGGGTGTGCTGGGGATCATCGGCGGCTTGACCGTCGTGCCGGACGTGCGGGCGCGGGTAGTGATCAACGAGCGGACGGGGACGGTGATCGTCGGCCGCGACGTGCGGATTTCCGGGGTCCTCATCACACATGCCAACCTGGCGGTGCTGACGACCGAGGCGCCGCAGGTCTCGCAGCCAGCTCCCTTCAGTCAGGGGGAGACGACCACCGTGCCGCGGACCCAGCTCGATGTCATCGAGCAGCGTGCTCCGGTCACGCTGGTCCCCGACAGCACGTCGGTGGGCGATCTGGCGAACGTCCTCAATGCCCTCGGTGTGGCGCCTCGCGACCTGAGCGCCATTTTCCAGCAGCTCAAGGAATCCGGTTCGCTGCACGCCGATCTGGAGTTCAAGTGACGAGCAGCAATTTCACAACCTCCCGTTCCCCTGCTCCAGGGGAGAGAGGGTTTTGAAACCTGCTCAACTGAGTCGAGAGAGGAGAGTTGAGCAACGAGGAGTTCCCCCTCGGGCGTTCGAGAACGCCGGACCGCGGACCGCCCGAAACCCGAGGCCCCCCCGCACCGTTTGCCGGTGTGGACACGTGATCCCAGAGCCGTCCGGTCCCCACGCCTGATTCCGCCATGTCCATCACACCGATGCAGCCACCCGTCGATCTGCTCCGTTCCGCGGGAGAGGTCTCCGCGCTGGGAGGGCGCTCCCCTGCGGAGGCCGTCCAACAGTTCGAGGCAGTGTTCGTCTCGCTGGTGCTCAAGCAGATGCGGCAGTCGTTCGCCGGAGAAGGTTTGATCCCGGGAGACAGCGGGGACATCGTGGGTGGCCTGTTCGACCAGTACCTGGGGGAGCACATCAGCGACAGCGGCGGGTTCGGGCTGGCGGGGTCTCTGCTGCGCTCGCTCGATCCGGAACAGAACCGTGGCGAGCGCTCCGCTTCTCCAAGACCGTCCTCCAATTCAGGGAGCTGGTGATGCCTTCGTCGAATAGTCGTGCGTCCACGCGGTCTGGCGGCAAGTGGTGCTCCGCCGCGTGTCAGCATCTCGAACGGGAGTTGCAGCACGTGGCGGACGTCTGCCAGCTCGTGCAGCAGCTTGTGCACCGCGGCTGGAGCGCACCGCCGGGCGCCGATCTGATCCAGCAGGCCACGACGCTGGCAGCCGAGATGGAAGCGGTTCGCCAGGAGCGGGCGTACCTGTTGAGGGGGTTACAACTGGCCTGCGGCCGGCCGGACTTGTGGCGCCTGTCGGCCTTCCCGTGGAGTCCGGAGGAGCGCCGGGAGATCGAACAGCGATGTTGGCGCGTGCGACAAGGAGTGGCGCGGCTGTCGGGAATCGCCAGGGCAGGCCGGCGGACGCTGACCGTGTGGTCGGAACTGCTGGCTTCGGTCCTGACGGCCCTGACGGGAGTTGAGCCGCACGAGGGGATGTACACGGCGGAGGGGGGGCGCGTCCCGGCGGCGCCGCTTCAGACGCTCGCCCGCGCCTGAGTCAACCTGCACAGGAGCGGTGGCAGAGACGCGGAATTGAGCAGGGCAACGTTCGGCGGCGGGGAGGATTCCATGTACCAATTCGACCTGGGGTTGTCGGCCATCCGCGCCTCGCAGGTCGGACTGCGCACCACGTCGAACAACCTTGCGAATGCCGCCACGCCGGGCTACCACCGCCAGCAGGTGCTGCTGACGGACAACTTGCCCGTGACGCTGGGGAGGCTGCAACTCGGGACGGGCGTGAGCGTGGCCGGGGTGCAGCGGCTGGTCGATTCCGCCATCGAATCCGCACTCCTTCGCAACCGTTCGGGCCAGTCCGAAGCCTCGACGCGGCTCTCGTTGCTCAATCGCCTGGATTCGCTGCTCACGCCGGGGGACGGCTCGTTGGCCAACGAAGTGACGCGGCTGTTCGATGCACTGGAACAACTCGCCTCCCGCCCGAATGAGGCGGTGTTACAACGGCAGGTCGTGACGGCCGCACAGGGAGTCACCCGGGAATTGAATACGGCGCTCGCCGAAATCCGGCGGCTTCAGGAGGACACCCGCAGCCAGACTGAAATCGCCGTGCGTGAATTGACGCAACTCTCGACTGACATCGCCGCCCTGAATCGGCAGATTCAGATTCAGCAGGCGCAGGGGCGCGAGCCGAACGACCTGCTCGATCGCCGCGACGCCCTGGTGACTCGTCTGGCGGAGCTGATCGATCTGGCGCCGGGGGGATTCCCGCCGGACGGCAGTCCGCTACCGGGAGCGGCGGGAACGCTCCTGTTTGGCGCCGCTCCCGTGGAACTCCGGGTCGAGCTCTCGGACAACGGAGAGCTGCAACTGATCTCTCCCGACTGGGAGGTCCCGATTGCTCCCGCCTCGGGCAAACTCGCCGCGCTGCTGGAGGGGCACAACCACACCCTCGCCGGGCTGCGCAACGATTTGCTGAGCTGGTTTGACGCGTTGCGGCGGGGTCTGGATCAACTCCAGGCGACGGGTCTGGGACTGACGGGCGGCTCCACGCGGTTGGAAGCGGCGCGGGCGGTGACCGATCCGGACGTGCGGCTGTCGGCTTTCGCGGCGGAACTCCCCATCACCGCGGGGGATTTGTTCATCACCGTCACGGACAAGGCGACCGGGGATCGGACGACCTCTCGCATCGCCATCGACCCCTCGACGCACAGCCTCAACGACGTTGCCGCCCTGCTGGACGCCATTCCCGGCCTCAGGGCGCTGGTCCCCCCCGCGACGGGGCGTCTCGTCATTGCCGCCGCGGCCGGTTACGAATTCGACTTTGCCGGGCGGCTGGACCAGCAGCCGACGCCCGACTCGGTCTCCGGCACGGCCGCAGCCAGCGTGGGGGGACTGTACACCGGGACGAAGAATGCCCAGTGGGAAGTCGTTGCCATCGATTCCGGCACGGTCGGCGCCACGTCGCCGCTGCGACTGGAGGTGCGGGACGTGACGACAGGCGTGGTGCTCAAGACCATCGACGTCGGCCTGGGATACGAAGCGGGCCGTCCTCTGACGCTGGCGGACGGGGTCACCTGGCAGTGCTCCCCCGGAACGATCCAGGCAGGGGATCGCTGGACGCTCACGCCGGTGGCGCAACCGGACCAGACGGGGTTACTGAGCGCACTGGGCTTGAAGTCCTTTTTCACCGGTGGTCCGCAGGACGGCTTCGGGGTTCACCCGGACCTGGCAGCCAACCCCGGTCAACTGGCCGTGTCGCGTACGGGTCTCTCTGGAGAGTCGGGGAACCTGCAGCGGATGATCGCCCTGCGCAACTCCAGCCCTGACGGGTCGCCGGGGGAGACGATCGAGGGGTGGCTGGCCGGGCTGATCACCGGCATCGGCCTCGAAACGCAGTTCGCGCGGGGAGAAACCGATCAACTCGCCTCGGTGGGGACGCGGTTGGCCGAGGATCGGGATGCCCTCTCGGGCGTCGATCCCAACGAGGAGATGCTCGCACTCCTCCGCTGGCAGCAGGGTTTCCAGGCGGCGACACGGTTCATCTCCATCATTCAGTCCACCATGGACGATCTCCTCCGGATTCTGGCGTAGCAGCCGCGGCAGGCATCTCCGCATTTTTTCCTCGGACAGAAAAGCATTCGTGCCATGTTCCGCGTCACGATGTCGCAGACACTGGCCTCCACGCAGGCGGAACTGACTCGTCGCAGCGCGACGGCGGCCAAGCTCCAGGCCGACCTCGCCACGGGGGTTCGCATCCGCCGCCCCTCCGATGATCCGCGCGGCCAACAGATCGTGCTCAACCAGCGCGCCCAGCTCCAGCAAGTGGAATCCCGGCTGCGGTCCATCGCAGAGACCCGCTCGCGGTTGGACCACGCTCACCGGCAGATTCTGGATGTCCAGCAACTCTTCGTGCAGGCGAAGACGCTGGCCCTCCAGGGGCGGCAGGCCACCGACCAGAGCGAGCGCGACATCCTGGCCGCGCAGGTGGACCGCCTGCTCGAAACCCTGGTGCAGCTCGCCAACGCCACGCATGAAGGGGAACCGTTGTTCGCCGGCGCAGACCTGAACGCCACCCCTTTCAGCACCGACTCCCCCACGGGAGAGGCGACCTACACCGGAAGCACCCTTCCCGGTCAGCGCTGGTTGGCGGATGGGACGGTGGTCGATGTGCTGTATTCCGGAGCAGACGTCTTTCAGCCGGGAGGGCGCGGCGACACCCTGGTCATCGGCCAGACGGGAGCGGCGGCCGGTCTGGGAACCAGCTCCGCACGCGGCACCCGCTCGCTGCTGGTGCAGCATACGGCGACGCTTGTCTCACCCGGGTCGGGAGTGCAGGCCGGCGCCAGCTCGCCCGGGGGAGATACCATCCTCGGTCCCGCCGGCACGCATCAGCTCACCCTGGTGGACGAGAGCGGCACCGGAGCCTATGGCACTGTGTCGCTCAACGGCGGCCCGCCCGTTGCGTTCACCAGCGCGGACACCGATCTCCGCGTCACCGGTCCGGGTGGCGAAGTGGTCTACCTCGACCTGAGCAACATCACCCCCGGCTTCAATGGCACGGTGGACCTGACCGGCGAGGGAACCCTCTCGGTCGATGGGGGCGTCACCAGCGTCCCCATCGATTACTCCAGCGCCCAGGGAGTACTCGACAGCCGGGACGGCACGATCACGTACATCGATTCTCGCGGCATCGTCCGCCCCGGGACCGATCTGGTCGAGTTCACCGAAACCCTCGACGCCTTCCAGACCCTCGCCCGCTTGCGGGATGAGCTGCGGAACGTCGATCGCCTGCCTGCTCAGGAACTCGCCGCGGCGCTCGGTCGGCGATTGGACGATCTCGACCGCATCAGCACGCATCTGCTGGCGGTGGTGGGGGATCAGTCGGCGACGCTCCAGCAACTGGATCGCATGCAGTCCCTCTCCGAGGACCTGCAACTGCAAGTGCAGCAGCTTCTGGCCGATACAGAAGGGACCGACTACGCCGCCGCCACGATCGCCTTGCAGGAGCAACAGACCTGGATGCAATTCTCCCTGGCGACGATCGTGCGGTTGTTCGACATCTCCGTCCTCAACTACCTGTGATGAGCCGGTTTCATAATTGGGACATGACCCATGCGAATCCTCCGGAATGCGGGTGATCGGGGGGCTCACGCCCCCCGCTCGCCGGTTGCGAAACTGGCTCATGGGAAGCCGGCTCCGCGGCTCCCCGTGAATCCTTGTGAAGCCCGGTTCCGGTGACACGATCATTGTTCGACTACCATGAGCGAGCCTGATTCGACTCCCCAGCCTCCGACAACGCCTGAAGTCTCGGACCGCTCCGCAGTTCCACGAACGCGGCGGGGGCTGCGACGGTTTGATCCGGCGCATCGTCTGCCGGCGCCGCTGGCAACCCCTCCGGCACCGACGCCGCTGGAAGTGGAGCAGTTTTCGGGGCTGGTCGGCCGGGCGGAAACTCAACTCGCCGACGTCGTCAGACTGGTGGAGGCGTCCCCGGCGCTGAGCGCGGTGGTGCTGGAAGCGGCGAATTCAGCCGAGCTGGGGTTGCTTCAGCCGGTGAGCCGCATCCCTCACGCCGTCGCACTGTTGGGTCTGCGGAGACTCCAGGCGCTGGCCTTCTCGTTGGCGGACCAGGTCTCCGCCGCACCTCGGCACTGATCCCCCCCGGTTCGCTGGGGGCGGGTGGCTGTCCTCACTCGATCCCCGGAGATGTCCCGATAAGTTCAGTGGCGTTCCGCGGGGGGCGCACACGCCGCACCACCACCGAGGCGCTGGGACGCTTGTCGGTCGAGGAGATCCAGGGGCGGCCGACGGCGGTCAGCCGCTCGGCCTGCTCGGGCGAGAGAGACAAGTAGTGAATGACCTCTGCCCGCAGTTCCTCGGCGCGGGCGGCGGCGCGGGCCCATGCGTTCGGATGAGGGGTTGTCGCCCACACGACCAGCTCGACCGCATACCGCTGCTGCTGCAACAGGGGGGCGATCGGCCCGAGCATGTCGCGAAAACCGGCGTCCAGCAATGGTGCACTCGACGACAGCGGGTTCAGGCGGTCAAAGGCCACTTCGCCCGTCACGTCCGGCTCCAGGCGGATCGTGTGCAGGCGATCGAGTTCGTGCAAGAACCGCTGATACGCCTCGAACTCGTAATCGATGACGCGCTGCTGGTCGTCCACGGCGTCGGGACCGTTGGGGTTTTTCTCCACGTCCGGAAGCTGCCGTTCGGAGGGAGCGAGGTAGTGCGGATTCGTCTCCTGCATCTGAAACGGGCGTTCCGACCGGTTTCCGAAGAACAATCCCGGCAGGCCGAAGGAGTTCAGCACCCGCACGAACGACCCCGTCCCTTCGTACAGGTTGGCCCCCGACTGCTCCTCGGCCAGACTGTTGAGCACGATGAAGAAGGCCAGCAGCGCCGTCATCGTATCTCCGAACGAGACGAGATAGCCCTTGTTCGGTCCGGAAGATGCAAGTTTCTTACGCCGCAACATGGGACACCTACCTCTGCCAGCGCGAATCAGAATCGGGCTCAGCATGCATCAGCGTTCTCCACGGGACCCTGTTCACACTCCCAGGTTCATCCACTCCCGATGGAGAGCCACACCAAACCAGCTACCGCCCCGGCGAGGACTTCCCCGCCGTCCGGGTCTGGTCGCCGCGCGTCACGATCACGCGCAGCACTCGTGACGAAGAGACTCCTTCCGGACGCACGCCCACGCTGATCCGCCCGGCAGGAATACCGGCCAGTTGACGGACCTGGTCGGCCAGTTGCGTGGCGGAGGGGAGGTCGGCAATCGTGGGGACCTGCAAGCGGGCTTCCAGCGGCAGACGCCGCATCTGCACCGCCAGCAGACGGAACCGCTCCGCCGCGTATTCCGACGGTGCGCCGTGATCGTCAAACAGCGCCGACCATTCCAGGTCGAAGTGAAAGGCCTGGCGATTGGCCAGGTCCTCCTCAAGATCAAAATGCGCCAACCCTTTCGCCAATGATTCGAGTGCAGGGTCGCTGTGCAGCGGGGGCATCTCGCTCCCATGACTCCCCACGCGCGAGGCCCACGGCCGCACGCGGAGCACGAGGGCGTCCCGTTCCAGCGCAAAGGGATTGTCGGCCGCCACCCCTGTGGCACTCGATGACCCTCCAAACGTGACCACTTGCATCTGCGCAAAGCGTTCCGGCTCGCTGGTGGCGAAGGTCATCAGCAGGATGAAGAACGTCATCAACAGGGTGATGACGTCGCTGTAGGTCACAAACCAGGCGGGAATGTCTCCCGTGGGGACGGGATTCTTTCGTGCACGCGCCATGTCTGGGGTTCCTTCCGAAGCATCCAACGGCCCGTGTCTCCCGCGTCCTGACCGGAGCTAGGCTGCAAGGTCCTTGCGTTCCGGACGATGAGCCGGCGCCAGGAACGACAGCATCCGTTCCTCCATCACCCGCGGCGGGAGACCGTCCACCAGGGAGGTCAGCCCGGAGATCATCAGTTCGCGGATCATGACTTCCTCCTGACTGCGGGTCTCCAGCTTGCCCGCCAGCGGGATGCAGACGAGGTTGGCGATGACGGCGCCGTACAGCGTGGTCAACAGGGCCACGGCCATGCCCAGGCCGATCTGGCTGGGGTCGTCCAGGGTTCGCAGCATCTGCACCAGGCCGATCAGCGTGCCGATCATGCCGAAGGCCGGCGCGGCTGCGGCCATCGCGTCCAGAATCTTCTTGCCGCTCTGGTGCCGCTGCTCGATATAGGTGACTTCGGTTTCGAGCAGCGTGGTGATCTCCTCCCGCGAGCTGCCGCCGACGACCATCTCCAGGCCCCGCTTCAGAAAAGGGTCCGTCAGCGACTCCGTGCTGGCTTCCAGGGCCAGCAGACCGTCCCGCCGCGCGGTCGTAGCGTATTCCTTGAACTGCTCAATCACCTCGCTGGTCGAGGGAAGCGTATCCGTGAACGCCTTGCGGACGACGGAAAAGACCCCCAGCACCTTGCTCAAGGGGAAGTTGATCAGCAGGGCGGAGATCGATCCCCCCACGGTGATCATCAGCGAGGGGAGGTCCATAAAGGCCCCCATCGCTCCTCCCAGGGCGATCGATCCGACCACCAGGCCGAATCCCAGGATCAATCCGATGATTGTGGCGATGTCCATGCTCGCACCGTAGTGATGGAAGTCGGGTGTACGAATCCGCTCGCCGGGGGCGGACGTCTCTCAGCCTGCGGACTTGCGGCGATACAACTGCGACAGAATTTCCGCGACGACCTGATACAACTCGACGGGGATTTGCTGACCGATGTTCACCTGGCGATACAGGGCGCGGGCCAGGGGCTTCATCTCCTGCACCGGCACGCCATGCTCGCGGGCGATCTGCACGATGCGCCGCGCCAGAGCGCCGACCCCCTTGGCAATCACGCGCGGAGCCCCGGCCTGACCCAGTGTGTATTTCAGGGCGACGGCGATGTGCGTGGGGTTGGTGATGACCACCGTCGCCTCGGGGACCTGTCGAAGGGCCTTGCGGGCGGCCGCCAGCTTGTGAGCCGTCCGCCGCCGCGCCCGGAGCTGCGGGTCCCCTTCCTCATTTTTCAGCTCATCCTTCAGTTCCTGGCGAGTCATCCGCAGTTGCTGCTCATGTCGCCACCAGCGATACAGGTAATCGGCCGCCGCCCACACCAGACTCGCCGCGGAAATGGCGACGGCCAGCCCGGCGGTCACATCCCACGCCAGCCCCACCACGTCCCGCAGCGTCCCGTGGCCCCCGTACCGAACCTCGTCCCAGCGACTGGCCAGCACGAAGGTTCCCAGGCTGACGGCCAGCGTCAGCTTCATCAACGTGCTGGCGCCGCGCATCACCCCATCCAGCGAGAACAGCCGCCGCCAGCCGTCGGCCGGCGACAGCCGCGACCATTTCACCGCCAGGACCTGGGGCGTGAGGCGAAAACCGACTTGCAGACCGCCGGAGAGCAGCCCCGTCGCCGCCACGGCGGCGACGATGCCGCCCGTGAGCAACAGGAGCTGCCAGGAGAACCACCGCCCCCACACCAAAGTTTCTCCCACGCCGCCGGCCGTGCCGCGGAGCCGCGGAACGGTGTCGAGCAACACCTGCTCCAGTCCGCGTCCCACGAGCGGTCCGACCCTGCGCAGGGTGATCGCGGCCAGAAACATCACGAGGGCACTGGTCAGTTCCGGGCTGTGCGCAACCTGTCCCTCCTCCCGCGCGCGCTCCCGGCGACGCGGTGTGGGGGCTTCGGTCTTGTCGTGATGGGAAAATTCCGCCACGGGAGCAGGTTCTCGTCAGAAGGTCACAGGGCCGGCCAGCGCCGCATCAGGCTGACCGCCCGCGCCAGCACATCCGGCCACAATGCCACCAGCAGGAAGACGCCCGCCGCCAGACGAAGCGGCAGGCCGAAGGTCAACAAGTTGAATTGCGGCACGCTCCGCATCACCAGCAGACTGAGGGCCAACATCAGAAACAGTCCGATTCCGATCGGAGCCGCCAGTTCCAGTCCCAACCGCTCGGCGGCGGCCACGCTCTGTGTCACCCAGGCGGCGCCGGGCAGGGGGCCTCCGCCTCCGAGGGGGAACAGGTCGAGCGTTCGCCGGACCGTCGCCAGCAGCAGGTGATGCCCTTCCACGGTGAAGAAGGCGACGGTTCCGAGCGCCTCCAGCAGTTGCGTCACCGCGCTGGACTGCTGTCCGTCGACGGGGGACGACAGCCCCCCCAGCGTGAGTCCCATCTCCTGCCCGATATAGGCGCCCGCCACCCGCAAGGGGACGAACAACAGGCCGAGTACCCAGGCCATGGCGACGCCGACCGCGGTTTCACGAACGGCCAGCCAGCCCAGACTCCAGCCGGGCTGTGGTCCGGCGACGGCTGCCGCCAGTTCGGGCGATGCACTCGCCGCCGTCGCGGGCGCCCAGGCGAGCGTCAACGCCGCCGACAGACCGATCTTCACCGGGGCCGGCACCGGACCGCCGGAGAAAGGGGCCAGCAGCGCCACCGTCGAGGCGATCCGCACCAGCGTCAGCAGCCAGACCAGCAGTTCCACCTCGCTCATCGGGCGGCCTCCAGCAGATGGGTGAACATCCGCACCGCAAACGCGGAGGCGACTTGCAGGCTCCAGGGGAGCAACGCGACCAGCGTGATGGCCACCGCGAGAATTCGCGGAGCAAACGACAACGTCTGTTCCTGGAGACTGGTCACGGCTTGAAAGACGCTGACGAGCAGTCCCACCAGCAGGCTGACGGCGATGGCCGGCAGCGACAGCAGGGCCGCCGTCAACAACAGGTCGCGGCCGATCGAAGCAAGCTGGGCGGAGGTCATGGGCGGAACGGGGAACAGGACGAACACGAATGGGGCCTGGGGTCAGGAACGCGGCGACGAGACACGCGAGCCCCTCACCGGCGGGCCGACCTCTTCACGGGCGGTTTCAACTTCTGGTATTCCTGGATGAAGCTGTCGATCAGGGCGCTGTCGCTGAGTGCGTCGAGAATCTTGGCCGCCTCGCGCTCTTCGAGGTTTGAGAGCATCTTCACGGCCGTCGCCATCCGGCCGTCGTTGGCCATTTCCTTCAGGACTTCGGCGGCGTTGGCCGGTTCCATCGCCCGCAGCCACGTGGCCAGCCGCTTGACGTTTTCCCGCTCCTGATCGTCCATTTCGAGTTGGGCGGACTTGAACTCTTCCAGTTGGGCCCTGGCTCGCGCCTGCTCCGCGGCGAGGTCCTGACGCCCCTGCTGAATCCGGGCCAAAAGGGCGTCAGCCGCCTGGAGCTGCTCCTGCAACTGTCCTCGCAGTCCGTCGATGACCGCCTGTTCGCTGTGCAGATCGGCCAGGGCCAGTTGCAGTTGCGTCTCTCGCCGGCGGAACTCGTCCTCCCGTTGCCGCAGGGATTCCTCCCGGGCGTTCAGACTCAGCCCGTACCGCAACAGCTCCTCCACACTCATGGGGCGTGGGCGAGCGGCGACCGGCAACGCGGCATCCTTCGGGTCGGCGGAATCGGTCGCTTCCGCCGCGGCGGGGGGAGGTGCCGTGGCAGCCGCGGCGGGAGAGGGCGCGGCTGCGGCTGCGGCTTGTTGACGCCACCACCAGGAACCGGCGGCCGCCGCAGTGAACATCACGGCCGCTACGGCAATCAGTCCCAGAACCCTAAACATGGTTCACCTCCCGTTCCTGCTGGGATTGTCGCCAATGTCGGCGCAGACGCTGTTCGTCCTGCCAGGTCTCCTGCTCGTGGAAGGTCTCGCGTCGGTGCGCGTCGGCGGCGCGTTGTTCCAGGCGTTCCAGACTCTGGGTGTGCGACTGTTGCGTCCGCAGGTCCGCCAGCGCGGCCGCCACCTGCTGCGCCGTCTGATTGCGTTCCTGAGCGCGCAGACGGCACACCTCGCTCGCCTGCTGGAGGCGAAGCTGCAAGGACTGCACCACGATCGCCCGTTCTCCCCCGCTCAGAGACGCGGCCAAGGCTCGCTCTGCGGCCACGCGCGCCGCCTCGGCATCGGCCAGACGCCGCAGCGCCAGCGCATCCGCCGCCTGGGCGCGGGCCAGGAGCAGCTCGCACAGTCGCTGCCGTTGACGGGCGACGTGCAGGAGACGAGTCGCAGGGGAGCGAAAGCGCTTCATGATCCGGCGTGTGTGTGAGGGGCAAAGAGGGTGGGGAGGGACCGCGGTTCGGGGCGTTAATCGGCGTGTTTCCAGGCGTCGGCCAGCACTTGCAGATGCTGGAGAGTTTGGGAGAAGCTGCTGCGTTCCCCGAGGTCCTGCCGGAGGAATCGCTCGATGAGCGGCATCAGTTCAATCGCCTGATCCACCTGCGGCGAGGTGCCGGACTGATAGGCTCCCACCTGAATCAGGTCCTCGAGTTCGGCATAAGTCGCCAGAATCTGCCGCACGGTTCGGGCGGCGCGCTGGTGGTCCGGCGAGGCGATCTGAGGGAAGAGCCGGCTGACGCTGGGCAGGACGTCGACGGCCGGGTATCTCCCCCGCGCGGCAATCCGGCGGCTGAGGACGATGTGCCCGTCCAGGATGGAGCGGGCGGCATCGGAGATCGGTTCGTCCAGATCGTCGCCGTCCACCAGCACGCTGATGATGCCGGTGATGGACCCCTGGGCGTCGTTGCCGAGACGTTCCAGCAGTTGAGCGAGAGCAGTCTGCACCGACCCGGGATAACCGCGCGGTCCGGGCATCTCACCCCGGGCGAGTCCCAGTTCCCGCTGTGCGTAGGCGAAGCGGGTGAGGCTGTCCAGAAAGAACAGCACGTGCGCCCCTTCGGAGCGGAAGCGCTCGGCGATGGTGATGGCCGTCCGCACCGCTTGCAGCCGCATCAGCGCGGTCTCGTCGGACGTCGCCACGACGACGACGGAGCGTTGCATCCCCTCGTGACCCAGGCAGTCTTCGAGGAACGGGCGGACTTCGCGGCCGCGCTCGCCGATGAGCGCCACCACGTTGACATCGGCGGAAGAGGACTTGGCGATCTCTCCCAGCAGGGTGCTCTTGCCGACACCGCTGGCGGCGAACAGGCCAATCCGCTGCCCACGGCCGATGGTGAGCAGTCCGTCGATGACCCGTTGACCGGTGGTCAGCGGATCGCGGACCGGCTGGCGGTCCAAGGGTCGTGGAGAACGATCGGTGGTGACGTGCCAGCGGCGGTTGAGCAGTGGTCCCCGGCCGTCCACCGGCGTTCCCAGGCCGTCAAGGGTCCGGCCCAGCAACTCCCAGCCGACCGGGACGCGATGCCGCCGGCCGGTGGCGATCACGTCCAATCCGACCCGCAGCCCGTGCGGGTGCCGAAAGCACATCAGTTGGGCGTGATCGTCATCCAGTCCAATGACTTCGCTGAGGATGCGCGTACCGTCGCTGCCGCAGACGAAACACTGCTCGCCGAGCGCCGCGGACAGCCGCGCCGTGAGAATGTCCCGCACGCTACGCAGTTTCCCGACGCTCCGGAAACCGCTTGAGTCCCGTACCAGACGGGTCATGGCTTCGACGTTCAATCTGAGCATCATCCAGTTCCTCCAGCCACAATTCGCGGAGTTCGGCGAGTTGGGTGGCCGTTTCGCGGAGCACGCCGGTTCCATCGGGGGATTCGGCGCGGCAGTCTCCGCGGCGCAACGCGGGGTCGGCACGCAATTCGCATTGGGCGTCAAGTTTCCAGTCGGTCAACAGCGGCAGCCGCTCTTGCAGCAGTTGCAGATCGTCCGGATGCAGGCGGATCGTGATCGGGCGATGCAGCCCCATGCGGTCGATCGCCGCCTGAACAATGGCCTCGACGGCGTAGTCGTGAGTTTCAATCGCGCGGATCAGGAGTTGCCCGGCGGCGGCCACGGCCAGTTCGACCGCCGCCGATTGCATCTCTCGGAGGGAGTGGCGGCGTCTCTGTTCCAGCTCCTCCAACTGAAACTGCACGCCTTTAAGCAGTTCCTCGATCCGGGCCAGGGCCGCCTCGGTCAGGGGGGGCGCCCCCGCAGGAGTGGGCGGACTGCCGCCGCTGCCGACAGCAGCCTTTTCGCCGCCGTCAGCACGCAACTCCCCCGGCCCGCTCAGACGAACGGATCGGAGACTGCTCGGCAGGTTGATTTTTTCCACGTGCATGATGATGACTCAGTTTCCTAACCCCCCTCTCCCCTGCTTCAGGGGAGAGGGCCGGGGTGAGGGGTCCGCGATGCTCCGGGCTTTCGCCTCCTCACCCGGCCTGCGGCCACCCTCTCCCTCGAGGGAGAGAGGGTTTTGAAACTTCCACATTCCACTGTCCTGCATTTGCGACAGGCGCCCGAGGCCCGGTGCCACGACTGCGACGCTTCGTCATTCCTCCTGATCGATCCGCGCAATAATCCGGGAAATGACTTGCCGCGCCCCCTCGACCTCCCGGGCCGGAGGAGAGGCGCGGAACTCGAGTTCTTCCTGCAAGGCGGCGCGGGCTCGCTTGGACAGGTTCGAGAGGATTTTTTGTGTGAGGTCTTTGCTGGCGCCCGCCAGGGCCGTGGCCAGCAACCCGGCGTCCACTTCCGTGAGCAGTTGCTGCACCGCCCGATCGGTCAGCCGCAGCAGATCGTCGAAGGTGTAGAGCTTTTCCAGGATGGCGTCAGCCGTGGTTTCATCCTGCGCCCGAATGGCGTCGAGCATCTGCCGCCGTTGCGGCTTGGGAACCGCCCGCAGCACGTTGGCCAGTCGTTCCACGCGGTCCGCCCGATTGGGAGGATCGGCGGGAAGCAGCGCGGCCCGTGCGACAACGGCATGGGCCATCTTTTCCACCACCAGCAGGGGTGCCGATTCGTCCTGGCTCATCTCGCGGACCACGGCGTCGCGCTGGGCGTCCGGGAGGACGCTGAGCAGTTCCGCCGACCGCTCCGGGGCCAGCCGCGCCAGGAGAATCGCCGTGGCCCGGGGGGACTCCACCTCCAGTGCACGGGCCACCTGGTGGACGTTCATCCGTTCGAGGTCCTCAATCGGATCGCCACTGGGGACGAACGGGGCCTCGGCTTCGTGGCGACGACCGGCGTCGGGCCGATGCAACCGCAACGTCGGCGGCGGCGCCACGGCCGCCGCCAACTGCAACCCGCGTTCAAATTCACTCAGAATCTGAATCCGCTGACGCAAGGTCGTCGCCCCCTCCTCGCGAACCGACGCCTTCTGCCGCAGCGCTTCGGCCTGGGACGGCGGCAGTTGCGCGAGCAACGCGTCGACCGCGCCGGAGTCCAACAGGCGCAGCAGTTCGATCGCCTTGCGGTAATTCGGAAGCATGGTCGGAGAGGCAGGGACGGCGAGAGGGAGTCAAACAGGCTGTGGGAGGCGACCGCCGGCTGACGATCGGAGCCGACGACGATTGGTGATCCTTGACGAATCAGGCGGCGCGTCGCTCCTGGCGGGTGGAACTCTCATCCTCGATCCACGTTGCCAGCACCTTGGCGGCGACGTCCGGCTGCTCCCGGACCAGTTGCGACAGCTCGGCCAGACGATGAGCCGCTTCCAGAGACAGGCCCTCCGCCGGCGCCGGAGCGATGGTGACGGGACGGAGGCGACGCAACACCAACCAGCCCAACACGAGCGCCGCCAACCCTCCCATCCCCAATGACGCCGCGCGGATCAAGCGCTCGTACTGTTCCCACCAGGGCGTGGGCGGCAGCGGCGACATGATCGCCGGCGCCGTGCCGGGCGGCGCGACTAGCACGGCGATCTCGTCGTTGCGGCTGGCATCGAAGCCGACCGCCTGCTTGATGATCTTCTCGATGGAGGCCGCGTCGAGGGCCGGCGTCTGGGCGGCGTCGGTCCCCTGCGGGGGATGGACCACGGCAGCGATCGTCAGTCGCAGAATCTGCCCCGGCACCTTGGTCAGGCGATCCTCGATGCGGGCATTCTCGTACTGCGTTTTGTTGAGTTCCCTTTTGGACGCGAGGGGGGAATCATTGGGCTTACCGGAGACGGAACCGACGTTCGAGGACATCCCCGGGACGCCGGCGGCGACGGACCTTGGTCCGGAGGTCGTCTCCGTTTCGCGCTCCTCCAGGACTTTGACGTTGCCGTCGGGGTCGAAACTGGTCTCCGTCCGCGTGGTGGCGGTGAAATCAATGTCGGCGGTCACCCGCACGACGGCGTTCCCGACCCCCAGCACCTGGGCCAGGACGGTTTCCGCCTTGGCGGCCAGCGACGCTTCCAGCCGCTGTTGAAACTCCAGCCGGCCGGTGATGTCGGCGTCGATCCCCTTGGCGGAGGAGAGCTGCCGCCCCTCGGTGTCCACAATCGAGACGTGCTGCGGGTCGAGCCCTTCGACGCTGTGTGCCATGAGCGCCACCAGTCCCTGGGCATCCGCCGCGGTGAAGCTCAGACCCGGCTTGAGGTCCAGCACCACGCTGGCCTTGGTCGGCGCCCGGTCGCGGAGGAAGGGACTCCGTTCGGGGCGGCTGAGATGGACCGTCGCCGATCGCACCGCGCGCATCTGCATGATCGTCCGCGCCAATCGCAGTTCCTGTTCGCGGAGCAGCCGCGCCTGGTGCAGTGCGGGATCGGCCCACAGACTGTCGCTGCCGGCGGCGGCGTCGGTGGGCGCGGCGGCGATGATCTCCTTGGTCGCCATGCGTGCGCGGCTGAGAGCGGAACGCGGCACCAGCACCGCCGAACCGGCAAAGTTGAGCCGGTATTCAATCCCCTCCGATTCAAGAGCACTCACCACGTCGGCGGACTCCGCCGGCCCCAGGTGGTCGGCCAGCGTCACGAACTCAGGCCGCGAGGCCCAAAAGCCGACCGCGGCCACGGCGACCAGGCAGACTGCCGCGCCGCCGGCGACCAGCAACCGCTGGCCCTTCGTCCAATGTCTCCAGGTGGCGAGCGACTGCTCCCACAGTTTGTGCAGGCTCTCCATGCCTCATTCCTCTCCTCTCGCCGGTGCGCCGGGACACCGCGGCGAGTCGGTGAACACCTTCGTCAGACCTGCATCCGCATGATCTCGTGGTAGGAGGCGATCAGCCGGTCCCGGATTTCCAGAACCATTCGAAATGCCAGATCGGCCTGGGCCATGCTCACCACCAGGTCATGGACTCCGGTCGCTTCTCCGGAGACGATCCGCCCCAGCTCCTGCGCCACAGCCTCCTGCCGTCCCTGTGTTTCGTGAACCAGATCCGTCAACACCCGTGCAAAGGGGACGTCCGTGGTCGGCGCGCGCGACGGCATCTCCGCGACGGGCGCGGAGAGAGCTCCTGCGGATGTGACTGTAGGCGTCAGCGTCAGCGTCAGCATCAGCCGGTTCCTCTCAACAGGTTGAGGGCCTGTTCGGTCATCTGCCGGAACACTTCCAGCGACTTGAGATTGGCTTCGTAGGCGCGGCTGGCGGTCAGCAGGTCCACCATCTCGTGGGGAATCTGGACGTTCGGCATCCGGACGTGGCCGGTCTCATCGGCGTCCGGGTGTCCCGGGTCGTAGACGAGCGAAAAGGGGGCGGCGTCTTCGCTGACGCCCACCACCTGGACCCCTCCCAGCCCCTCAGAGCCGCGGCGGCCGCCGCTCGCGGACCGCAACACCTCCGCAAACACGACCTGGCGGCGTCGATAGGGTTCGCCGCTGGGCGTCCGCGTGGCGTGAGCGTTGGCGATGTTGTGCGCGGCAACCTCCATCCGCTGGCGTTCCGCCGCCAGTCCGGTGGCCGCAATTCCGGCCGTGGAAAAAATTCCGTCCCACGACATGTCGTGATCTCCTCCTGTCGGAAAGGACCGGCAGGGAACGAAGGCTTGTGAGGTGAGGAGGCAGCTCCAACGCGGCACAGCCTGTCCAGAGCCGGCTCCAACCGCCACGGTGACTACGGCGTGCGCATCGCCCGCCGCAGGGAATCGAGGTACGTCGCCAGCGTCTGGCTGTAGGTCTGATACAACAGGGCGTTCTTGTTCAGCCGTCCGATCTCGCGATCGATGTCCACGTTGTTTCCGTCCCTCCGCTCCGTGAGTCCCGATTGAAGACGGATCTCCGGCTCGGGGAGGTCCAGGTTGCCGGGATCGCTGCTTCGCAATCTCCTCGCCAGTTCCGCCTCGAACTCGACTTCCCGGGCGTGGAAGCCGGGAGTGTTGACGTTGGCGATGTTCTGGCTGATGACCTGATGGCGAACTTCCGCCGCGTGCATCAACTGCGACAACACCCGGAGCTGGAGTGAACCACTGGTCATATCGGAAAAATCGTCACAACCCGGGGATTCGCTGCAACCAAAATAGTTTGCCCAGTCGACGATCCTTCGCGGCGGAGCTCTCCGAGGCGCATCCCGGCCCGAGCGGCTGTGGTCGGAAGCGGCAGAATCCGCAGATGCGCGGTCATCTCCGGCGACGCAATCGTCATGGTCGTCAGCACCGGGGCAACCGCCGCTCCCACCCCCAGAATTCGTGGGGAAAAGGCTCAAGAACGGTCAAGTGAGCGGGCAGATCGTCGATGGCTGACCGGGGGACCGCCCCATGGGCCACGTCGTCTTGAACATCCCTGACCCTCCCGACCTGGACCACAGCCGCTTCGGGACGTACGCCCCAATGAAGATTCGCGACTTCTTTCGGCCCACAGCCGCCGCGCGCTCGACGCCTCGTTCCCGACCCGAGTCGCGGCCGGACTCGCGACCGACGCCTCCGGCCGACGGGCGAACGCCCCCGCAAAAACGACGCTCACCGAGCGAGGAGGAACTCGACTGGCTGGCCAGCCTTGTCAGCCTGGGTTACGGACAGAACCAATCGTGCCGAAGTACGCTGGAGATTCAGCTCCTGGGGAGCGACCGCGTGTGGCGCACGGGGCGAGTGGAGGGACTCGCCCGCGGGGACCTGTTGGCCGATTTTGACTTTCCCATCCTCGTGGGAGAACTCGTGGCGGTGCGACTCCTGAGCACCGTGCATCGCGTGACGACCGACGGTCTGGGCCTGGTGCACTGGAGGCAGCGGTATCTCGGTCGATACCTGATCGGCCTGTTCCTGCGAGAACCCCTCCCGCCGCAGCTCCTCTCGCAGTACTGGATGGACGCCCGAAAGGAACTGCGGTTTCCCGCACGCAAACAAGTCCAGGCGAAGTTCGGATCCAGCGGGCGATCCCTGCCGGTGCTGGTTGTGAACTACTCTCGTTCCGGGGTGCGGCTGGTGTGCCCGCGCCGACCCCGCATCGGAGAGACGCTGGAACTCCACCAGGGACGGCGCCTGGCGTCCGGCACGGTGCGGTTTGTCCGCCGAGATCCTCGGAATCGAGGATTTGAGTGCGGTTGCGAGTTGAATCCGGACGACGGCCTCAATCTCGCCCGCGCCATTCAGACGCATGAAGCACGGGGTTATGAATTCTGGATGCAAGCGCCCGAACCGGCCTGGATGGAAAGGCCGGAAGAAGATGAGGTCCGTCCCTTCCCCCCGCGGTGGTCGCGTCCTCCATTCACACCCTGATTGACGGAAGGTGGTGGTACACCGCCGTGCAACCCGAGCCACGGAATCCTCCTGGCGGTCGCTCCTCGGCGATTGACCACTTCGCCCGTCGCCGTTCGTTCCTTGTACTTGCCTCTTTGTCACCCTCTGGAGACTCTCATGCTCAACCTGGATGTGGAAAAGCTCTCGCGGTTGCCGACGCTCCCCACGGTGGCGGTGGAAATCCTGCGTTCCTTTGCCGATCCGGACGTGCGGATGGATGAGATCGCGCGGCTGATTCAGGCCGATCCGGCGCTCACGGGCAAGGTGCTGGCGGCGGCAAATTCGGTCCGCTTCGGTGTGGGGCGTCCCGTGGCGGACTTGCAGCGGGCCACGCTGCTATTAGGGAAAAAAGTGATTGGCTCGTTGGCGCTGGGGTTCTCGCTGGCGGCGGCCTCCATGCGACGTGGTCCGGAGGCGCCCTACTTTCAGCGCTTGTGGCTCCAATGCTTCACACAGGGACTGGCCGCCAAGACCCTCGCGGAGCGGTACGGCGGTTCCGCCAGTCACGAGGCGTTTTGCATCGGCCTGGTGGCCCGCGTTGGTCAACTGGCACTGCTGCGGCATGCGTTCGCCGAGTATCGCCCCTGCCTGGACGATGCCGTGCACACCCCTGTCCCGCTAGAGGTTGTTGAGGAGCAGCAGCTTGGGTTCACCTCCCGCGAACTGACCTGCAACATCCTCGCCCAATGGAAGCTCCCCCCCTCGTTCCTCCAGGCGTTGCGGTGTCGCTGTCTCTCGGCAACGGATGAAGACCCCACCCTTCCCTCCCCCGCTCCGACTCCCCTCCAGACATTCATCGTGGTGGGAGGGCGCGTGGCCGACTTCATCGGCGCGCCGCAGCGCGGCATCGCGCTGGTTCAACTGCACGATGCGGTCTCTACGCTCTCCGAACAGGTGGAAGACGAAGTGGAATGGCTGATTGCCTCGGTCACTCAGCAGTTGCAGGCGAATTCCGCCCTGTTCCAGGTAGATCTGACCGGCATCGGCACGCCGGACGAACTCCTCAGCGAAGCCACGGAACAGCTCACGCGGCTCATGCTCGAACAGGTGAGGACCGACACTGAGGGGGGGCCGTCCGCCCAGCACCTTCTGGCCGAGAATGGCGAGCTGCGCAAAAAAGTCGAGCAGCTCACCCGGGAGTCGAGCACCGATCCGCTCACCGGACTCTACAACCGTCGCTGGCTTCATCGCAATCTCCAGGAAGCGATCGACCGCTCCTATGCACAAAGGTCGTTCGTCGGACTGCTGCTCGGCGACGTCGATCGCTTCAAGAGCATCAACGACACCTACGGCCATCCCGTCGGCGACCAAGTGCTGCGGGAGGTGGCCCAGACGATGCAGCGGACCCTGCGGTCCAGCGACCTGCTGGCCCGCTATGGCGGTGAAGAATTCGCCGTCGTCTCAAACGTCGCCTCCCTGGAACAGCTTCAGACACTGGCGGAGCGGTTGCGGCAGGCCGTCGCCCATACGCCCCTCCAGCTCCCCACCGGCGAACTGCGCGTGACGATCAGCTTCGGCGGCATCCTGGGACGCCCGACCGGCGATGTGAACGAGTTCGAGTCGTGCATTCTGGGCGAAACGGATCGCTGCCTGTACGAAGCCAAGGAGGCCGGCCGCAACCGCTGCGTGTGCCGACAGCTTGATCCCCGCGGCCGCGATGCACGCCCCTTCCTGGCGCGCTCGGCTCCGCTCACTCTCCCGGTCGACGTGCGGTTGTTCCCCGATGCCGACATGGAAAACGTCGCCCCACGACGCAAATCCTGAGCACCCTCGGGAGACCGCTCACTGCACCAGGGCCGCCAGAGGACTGCGTGTTCAGCAAGGCACCGAGGCGCGGCGAGTTGACGCAGTCTCACAACCACCCTCTCCCCGGTTCCCGGGAGAGGGTGGTTGACAGGTGCGCTGGAGACTTTTCTGCCGCGGGAGAGCGGTCGCGGCCGGCATCCTGCGGCGCAGGAGGAGCCCCCCACCGCCGCCGCCGGAGCGTTCTTCCGCCGGGTCAGTCCTCTCCGATCCAGGCCCGAAACGCCTCCTCGTCGACATTGCGGCCGCTGAGGATGACCACCACGTCCCCCGAACCCTCCGGCGGCGGCGCCCGCCCCGACAGCAGCGCCGCCACAGCAATCGCCCCGGACGGCTCGGTCCGCAGCCCATGCTGCTCATACAGCCAACGCATGGCGGAGCACGTCTCGGCGTCCGGGACGGTCACGGCACAGGAAACATGACGCCGCAGGATGGGCCAGTTCCGTTCCCCCACGTCATACGACCGCAGCCCGTCGCAGATCGTCGTCGGGAGATCGATGCGGCGGCGCTCTCCGGCGGCCAGCGACTGGCGGAAGTCATCCGCCCCCTCCGGCTCGACGGCAACGATCTGAGCTCCGGGAAATCCATCGGCGATCGCCAGAGCATGACCGGCCATCAGCCCTCCACCGCTGACGGGACACAGGAACTGCGATATCCCGCGCCCCTCCCGCCGCAACTCGGCCACAATCTCCAGACCGCCGACGCCGTTGCCCGCAATGACGTATCGGTCGTTGTAGGGGGAGGCTTGCACGCCCCCCCGCTCTTGGGCGATTTCACGGGTCAACCGCTCGCGATCCCCCGTCAGATGATCGCGGGAGAGGTCGTAGGTGATGATCTCCGCTCCCAACTCCCGGGTCCGTTCAAACTTCACCCGGGGGGCGGTATCGGGCATCACCACGATGACGTGCTTGCCATACTGACGGCCGGCGAAGGCAATCCCCGAGGCGAAATTCCCGGAAGAATTCGCTGTCACCGGGCGCGAACCAATCTCAGGGGCATGGTGAGCCATCCAGTTGAGGGCTCCCATCAGCTTGAACGAACCGACCGGCGTCCACCCGTAATCCTTGATCCAGACGCGCCGTTTCCCGTCCCACCCCAATGCGCGTTCCAGGGGGTAGGAGCGAACCAGCGGCGCGGGAGAGAAATGCGGACGAATCAGCCGTTCGGCTTCGCGAACGTCCTCAACAGTGGCGATCGGTTGCGACATGGGCGCCTCACGAGTCGTCTCGATGATAACTCCCCGGCCTGCGAGGGACAGCTTGGCGGATCAACAGCCCCGCCGAGCCGCTCGCCGCGAAGCCCGTCACCCCACCTCAAGGGGTAGTGGGTCGGCAAAGCCATCCCGACGTCCTCGGGTCCACACGACGGCGACCGTCGGGCGGTTTCTCTCCGTCCGCAAACACCCTGACGTTCCGCAGCCCCCCGACTACAATGCCGCTCAGGGAGGATTCCATGAAGACACCACCGGCTGATGAGGCGTGCGGCAGGGAGGGACGGGTACTGCTCACAGTGCTGTTCGTGGCGGCGTGGGTGGGTACAGCCGTAACGCCGCTGCGCGCGGACCCCGCCCTGATTCGGGCCGAGGAACTCGCCTTCAAGCAGGCCGTGGCGCTGGCGGAGCCGTCGATCGTTCGCATCGAAACGGTCGGGGGACTCGATCTGGTGGGAGAACTCCTCACCGGTTCCGGTCCCACCACCGGTGTCATCGTCAGCGAAGACGGATACGTCATCACCAGTTCGTTCAACTTTGTGTCGAAGCCGGCGGGCATCGTGGTGACGCTCCCCAACGGGCGTCGATTTCCGGCGCAGGTGGTGGCCAGCGACGAGGCCCGCAAGTTGACGTTGCTGAAGATCGACGTCTCGCAGGAACCGACGCGGCTGCCGCCCCTGCCGGCGGCTCCACGCGCGGAGCTGCGCGTGGGACAATGGGCCCTCGCCCTGGGCCGGGTGTATGACCTGGCAGTCCCCAACGTGTCCGTGGGGATCATCAGCGCCGTCAACCGGGTCTGGGGTCGGGCCGTGCAGACGGACGCCAAAGTCTCCCCGGCGAATTATGGGGGTCCGCTGATCGATGTCGAAGGGCGGGGGATCGGGATTCTGGTGCCGCTCTCCCCCCAGAAAACCGATGAGACGGCCGGCGTCGAGTGGTACGACGGCGGCATCGGCTTCGCCATCCCCCTCGAGGACGTCTACGCTGTGCTCGACCGGCTCAAGCAAGGGGAGACGCTCAAACCGGGCCTGCTGGGGATCACGTTTCCTGACATGAGCATCCTCGCCGGAGAGGCCCGCATCGACCGCGTGCGGCCGGAGTCTCCCGCCGATCGCGCCGGACTGCGAGTCGGAGACGTCATCATCGCCGCGGACGGACAGGCCGTGCGGCGCGTTCCGGACCTGCGGCACGTGCTCGGCCGGCATTATGCGGGCGAGACCATCCCCCTCACGGTGCGGCGCGGAGATGAGACCTTGCGCGTCGAGGTCGAGCTCGTCGGCGAACTGCTTCCGTATGAATCGGGTTATCTCGGCATTCTCCCCGCACGACCGGCCCAGAACGCCGCCCGTGAAGGGGTGGAGATTCGCGAAGTCCTGCCACGCTCCCCGGCCGCGCTCGCCGGGCTGATGCGCCGTGACGTGATCGTGAGCTGCGACGACCGGCCCATCCTGGCCCCGGCCGATCTTCAGGATGTCATCGGCCGTCGTCGTCCCGGAGACACCGTTTCACTCCGTTACCGCCGCGACGGCGTGGAAGCGAGTACGGAAGTCACGCTGGTGGCCGTGAGCGACGACGTGCCGGACGACCTCCCCGCAGCCAACATTCCCTCGCCTCCGGAGGGGACCGTACTCGCCGCCGCCCTCGGCCGCGCCAATGTCGCTCTGCCGGGAGAGGGGGGGGGCAGCTACTGGCGCTACGTCCCCGACCACTACAACCCCGCCTATGCCTATGGACTGGTGGTCTGGCTGCACCCGGCGGGAGACGTCATGGAAGCAGCCATGCTGCGATTGTGGCGGGAGCACTGCGACCGCCGCGGTCTGATTCTCGTCGCCCCTCGCGCCGGCGACCTCAGCGGCTGGACGCCCGGCGAAAGCGAACTCATCCGGCAGATCGTCGAGCAGGTTCAGCAGGAGTACACGATCGATCCGGCGCGCATCTGCCTGCACGGCCACGCCGAGGGAGGACGCTTCGCCTGGAGCACCGCCTTCAAGCACCGGGAGTTGTTCCGGGGGATTCTCACCACCGCGGCCCCGCTCCGCGAACCGCCTCCGGACAACGACCCCGACTTCCGCACGGAGCTCTGCCTGGTCGTCGGACAGCAAGACCCTTTGCAGCCGCGCGTCGAACGGTCGGCGGAGATTCTGCGGTCGATGAAGTATCCCACCCGCCTGATCGTCGTGCCGGAACTCGGAGAAAGTTATCCCCCGGCGGAGATCATCGAGCAGTTGGCCCGCTGGGTGGACCTCTTGGATCGCCTCTGACGTCGACCAGACCGCCCGGCCGGTGCAAACGGGGCCGCCGGCTGCTCTCGGATGGTCACTCTCTCGCCCGGTCGACGGGCCGCCGTCCCCGCACTCCGACGCCCCAGGCCTCTCCCCCGGAGGGAATCGCTCCCAGGTCAGGGGGACCGGCATCGGCCGCCCGCAGCGGATCGGGCCATTCCTCCGGAATCGGCACGCCGGCATCCCGCGCCGGACTGTCGGCTTGCAACCGGAGGTCGGTGGCTGCCGTCCAGTCGTGCGCCAGGGCCCGGAACCGCGGATCGGCGAAACGATCGTGGGCGGTCCAGCCCCCCGGCCACGTCGACTGGCTGAGCGCGAACCAGTCCACCTGCTTTCCGCGGACCTTCCGCGCCTGAGCCAGAAAGTCGCCGGTGAAGCCCGGTCCCTCAGCACAGCTCCAGTGCAGGTTGCCGTCAGCAGCGAAGTCCCCCTCCACCTTCAGGAAGTTGAACGCCGGCATCCCTGTGGTATGGACAAAGATGTTGTTGAACACCCGCCGCGTCGTCCCGCGCATCGAGCCGCTCAAGCCGGCGCCGTAGTAGCCCCTCCAGGTGCTCTCCGAGAGCAGCACGGTATTGTGATAGAACCGCATCGGCTTCCAAATCGGGCTGCCATGATCGCCGGCCAGCCGCGACGCCACCAGGAACTCCCCCGCCTCTTCCGGCGATCGCTTGGGGGCCTTGTAGACGGCCGGCCGCAGGTCGAACACATTGCGGACGATGGCGATCTCCGTCCCCTCCTGCTGCGTCCCCTCGCCGGCGAAAGCAAAGCTGCTCAGGCATCGTGCGATCCGATTCTGAGCGATGAGGCCGTCGCGGCCGCCGGGGCGGTCGAGCGTCAGGTACAAACCGTCGTCGTTGAAGTTCTCCACCAGGTTGTGATGGAAACGAAGCTGGTCGATGCCGCCGATCACCGCGCCGTCGTGTCCGTCCGTGAACTCGCAATAGGCGATCTCGAAGTCGCGATTCCCGCTGTCGGCCACGAACAGGTAGGGCGAGATGCCGCGGTACTTGTGAGCCGCGCGGGATGACCACGGAGCCGCCACGCCCCGCAGGGCGCAGTGCAGCATCCTCAATCCGGAGACGTCGCGAACGTACATCCCCGGACAGCCGCCGTAGGTCGTGACCCCCTCGAGCTCAATCTGCTGACAGCGGTGCAGATGGAGCGTGTGGCTGCGCGAGCCGCGCAGCACGATGTTCCGCACCCGCACATGATGCGCCGTCTCGAGGGTGAGGGGCGTTCCCGGGCCGCTGACGACCAGAGGAATCCGCCGCGGATCGGTCTCCCCGCGGTACTCGTCTGCCCCCAGCCAGTCGGTCGGCGTGTGCGCCAACCGCACGTGGATGCGCTGTGAGTGAGGGTCGAACCAGAGTCCCGGTCCGCAGTACAGGCCCTGCTCGACCTCCAGTTTGTTCCCCAGGTTCCAGTAGGGATTGTGCGAGCAGAGGTCCACCGCCGCGTGATAGCCGTGCAGCGGGACCATCGAGTCTCCAAAGTTCCCCAGCACACGCACCTGTTCCGAATAGACTCCGCTCCCCCACACCGGCCGCGCCGGGTCCGGAGGCGCCGCCAGTTCCGGATAGGTCCGCGTGGAGCGGAACTCCCCCGCAATGCCAGCGTCTGGCGGGCAGGGTTCCCACGCTTCAGCCGGCGCGTCAAAGAACTCCCGGTAGCCGGCATCGATCACCACCACCTCGCCGGGATAGGCCATGAGCGTGATCGGTGCCGTCTCGGTCCCCTGCCACGACAGCCGCACCGTTTCGGAGTAAACCCCCTCCCGGACGACGAGCGTCTCTCCCGGATGCACGCCGGCCGCTCCGCGGGTGATCGTTTTCCAGGGATGCTCGCTGGTCCCGGCCGCGGCGTCATCCCCGTGTCGTCCGTCGACGAACCGCAGCGGACCGGTCGGCAGGTCGCCTGCAATCCCCCGGGGGAGCGGCCGCAGCGGGGGGTGGGAGGCCTCCCTCCCCACCGCGAGGCCGGGACCGGTGACGCCACCGCCCAGCACCAGTCCGATGAGCCACGGGAAGATGCGGAGTGTCGCCAAGCGCAGCATGGTCCCTCCCTTCCTGCCAGGGGCGATCGATCCTCCGGGCGACATGATGCTGGCGTGAAGAGACGCGCGGCCGTGCCGCTCGGTCGACCGACCACCAGTTTGTCACATCAGCATATTCGGATCATTCGCCGTTGCCCATGCACTGTCGGACGGGTTCGTCCGTGGTGCGGCCCAGCGCCCGCAGCATTCCTGCCGCCTTGTGCAGCGTCTCGTCGTATTCGGCCGCCGGGTCGGACTGGGCAACGATCCCCCCGCCGGCGGAGAGTTGCAGCCAGCCGCGGCGGTGAATGATCGTCCGGATCAGGATGTTGCTGTCCATCGTTCCGTCAGCCCCCACGTAGAACAGCGTCCCGCAATAGGGTCCGCGGGCGACCTGCTCCAGTTCGGTGATGATCTCCATCGCGCGGACCTTGGGACAACCGGTGATCGAGCCGCCGGGAAATGTCGCCCCCAGCAGCTCCCACACGTCGCGACCGGCCTCGAGTTCTCCCTGCACCTCGGAAACGAGGTGATGCACCGTCTCATACGTTTCCACGCGGCACAAGTGCGGGACGCGGATCGACCCCGGCCGGCAGACCCGCGACAGGTCGTTACGCAACAGATCGACGATCATCACGTTCTCTGCCACGTCCTTGGGACTGAGGACCAGTTCGTCCTGAGTGAACAGGTCGGCTTCCGGGGGAACACGGCGCTGCCGCGTCCCCTTGATCGGCCGCGTGGTGACAAGGTTGTCCCGCACCTGGAGGAATCGTTCCGGAGACGCACTGAGGATCGCCCAATCGTCGTGGGCGAAGTATCCGGCGAAAGGTGCGGAATTGCAGCGGCGCAGTCGCAGGTACAGCTCCAGCGGGGATTCGGTCGCGGGGGCCATCAGCCGCTGGGAGAGGTTGGCCTGAAAGATGTCTCCCGCACGGATGTACTCGATGACGCGCTCCACCTCCTGCAGATAATCCTCGCGGGAAAAGTTGCTCACCAGACCCTCATGGGGGGGCAGGGGCGCCAGCGGCGAGCAGAGCGGCGCCGGTTCCCGGGGGACGAAGGGAGGTGGGGAGGGAGGCTCCGCTAGCGACAACAGCGACAGAACCTGGTCCCTCCGGTCTCGGGCCCGGCGCTGCCGTCGCCGTCCCTCTGGTTCCGGCCAGCCCTGCGAGACGATCCACGCCCGCTCCTGCAGGTGATCCCAGGCGAGCACCCAGTCATACAGGCCCACCGCCAGCGGCGGCATGGCCAGCTCATCGTGCGAGGGTCGCGGCAGCCGCTCCCAGCATTGGCCCAGTTCGTAGCTGAGGAGTCCCGCCGCTCCCCCTTGAAACGGCGGCAGACCGGGGAGTGTGTCGGTCTTCAGTTCCCGCCATCGCTTCCGCAGTGCGTCAAAGGGATCGCGGCCGTACTGCGGCTGCTCCAGAACCTCCCACGCGAATGGATCCGCCGACAGAAAGGAATATCGTCCCAGCGGTCCGCCCCGGCGGGCGCTGTCGAAGAGGATCACCCCCGGCAGCGGCGCGCAACGTCGCAGCGCGGCCTCGATGGACGGGACGGGAGAGAGTTCGACGACGCTCGCCACAGGGGAGAGTCAGGCATCGTAATACATGGCGAACTCCCACGGGTGAGGGCGTTCGCGGACGGCGGCGCACTCCTGCGTGCTCTTGTACCAGATCCACGTATCGATCACGTCCTCGGTGAAGACGTCGCCGCGGAGCAGGAACTCATGATCCTGCCGCAGCGCCTCCAGCGCCGCTTCGAGGGAATCCGGGACCTTGGGAAACTCGCTCAGTTCCTCAGGGGTGAGATCGTAGATGTCTTTTTCGATGGGGGGACCGGGATCGATGCGGTTCTGCACGCCGTCGAGTGCCGCCATCAGCACCGCCGACATCGCCAGGTACGGATTGCACGACGGATCGGGACAGCGGAACTCAAACCGCTTGCTGTCGGGCGAGGAGTTGTGTACGGGAATCCGCACCGCCGCCGAACGGTTCCGGAAGCTGTAGGAGAGGTTGATGGGGGCGTCAAAACCGGGGATGAACCGCTTGTAGCTGTTGGTCGTGGGACAGCAAAAGGCGAGCAGGGCGGGGGCATGCCGGAGGATTCCTCCTAGGGCAAACATCGCCACGTCGCTCACCCCCCCGTACCCGCTGCCGGCGAACAGCGTCTTCCCCTCTTTCCACAAGGAAAAGTGCAGATGCAGCGCCGAGCCGTTGTCATTCCACAGCGGCTTGGGCATGAAGGTGGCCGACTGCCCCCGGCGGGCGGCCACGTTCTTCACCACATACTTCGCCCGGAGCAGTCGGTCGGCGATGTTCACCAGCGGGCCATGACGCAGGTCGATCTCGCACTGGCCGCCGGTCGCCACTTCGTGATGTTGCCCCTCGACCTCGACCCCGCACGCCTGCAACGTCAGCATCACTTCCGTTCGCAGGTCCTGGAGCGTGTCCCCCGGCGGCATGGGGAAATAGCCTTCTCGCCGGCGAATCTGATGACCGGCGTTCGACAGGTCGTTCCCCGGACGCCGGTGACGACGCCCACGGTTCCACTCCCCCTCGGCACTATCGAGATAGTAGTAGCCGGCGTGGGTCCCCTGGTCGAACCGCACCGCGTCGAACACAAAGAATTCCGCCTCCGGACCGAAGTGGGCAGCGTCGGCGATCCCCGTGGACCGCATGTATGCCTCCGCCTTGCGGGCGATATTCCGCGGATCCTTGGGGTAATCCTGCCGCGTGATCGGATCGAGGATGTTGCACGTCAGCGCCAGCGTCGACCGCATGAAGGGGTCGACCATCGCCGTATCGGCGACCGGCACCACCAGCATGTCGCTCTCATTGATGGCCTGCCAACCCCGCAGTGAGGAACCGTCGAAGCCAAAGCCCTCCTCAAAGCTGCTCTCCGTGAGTGCGGAGACCGGAATCGTGAAATGTTTTTGCAGACCGGGAAAATCCATGAACCGCAAATCGACGGCACGGATTTCATCCCGACGGCAGAGGGCAATCACTTCTTTGGGGGTCATGGCGACCTGCAGGAACTCGAGAATCGGACAGACGCCTGCGCGCTGGGGCGTTTCCGCACATGTCTCAGGCCAGTCAGCGGCCCATCACAGACAAGAGTAATGAGTTCCGCCGGTCCCTCCCAGCCGGCAGAACGCCCCGTTCCAGCCGATACGGTCTGCCCTCCAATCGTCGGGCGTTTTCCTCCCCTGCCCCCCCGCTCCGCTCACCACGGCCGGAAACGGGAGGACCGCGCAGAGAGCCTCGGAACGCGATCGGTTTCCCGCACTGAAAACGCCGAACGCCCCGGCCACACGCAGTGTGCGACCGGGGCGGCATCGCTCCTCATCCGGACGGATTCGGCTCAGTAGCAGACCTTCACCAGCCGCTCGACCGGCACCTTCACCACTTTCGTCCGCACCACGTGCACGTGGTAGGGACGGCCGCACGGCGTATACCGAGTAATGCACTCCGTGTACTGGATCGTGCGAAACTCATAGTCAATCACGGTCTCGTACCGGCAGGGAGGGGTCCAGATCGGAGGAGAAACAAATTGGTTGATGACCACCTTGGGGGTTTTGAAATGACCGGCTTGGACGGCATTCTCCTCCCCCACCGCTCCCAGGCTGATGATCGCGGCGGCCAGAACGCTTGTGAGGGACAACAGACGGCTCATGGTTCTCTCCCAGGTTGTGGTGATGTTCTCGTGCCCGCCTCTGAACTCTCCAGGCGGAGTTTTCCGGGGAGAGGGGACAGGAAAACGGGATCGCTTCTGCGGGAACTTCCGGGACCGCCGCCGCTGCGGTAACGTAACAGTCTCTGCTGATGATTCGGATCGGCGATCCTCCACGGAGAGGACGGGTCCGAGGTTGTTCGCCCCTGGGAGTGCCTCCTATGCCCCACCTCCCCCTGCTCCGGCTGCTGCTCATCCTCCTGATCAGTTCCCCGCTCGCGGCCGCGGAACCGGCCGATCTCATTCTCCATTCGGGACGAATCTTCACCGCCGACGCCGACAACCGGGTGGCGTCCGCCATGGCCATCCGCGGCAACCGGATCGCCGCCGTCGGCGAGAACGACGCGGTCCTCAAGCTCCGCGGGCCGCAGACGCAGGTGATCGACCTGCACGGCGGCTTTGTCATCCCCGGACTGATCGACTCCCACGTGCATGCCACCGGCGCGGCGATGTTCGAGTTCGACCACGAAGTCCCCGACATGGAATCGATCGCGGACGTCCTGGAGTACGTACGAGCCCGGGCGGCGGTCGTCCCCGAGGGGAAGTGGATCGTCCTGCAACAGGTGTTCATCACACGGCTGCGGGAACAGCGGTACCCCACCAAGGCGGAACTCGACGCCGCCGCCCCGCGTCACCCCGTTGTTTTCCGGACCGGTCCGGATGCGATGGTCAACTCGCAGGCCCTGCAACGCAGTGGCATCGACCGCGAGTTCGCCGCGAAATATCCCGATCAGGTCCAGTGCGACCCGGTCACCGGAGAGCCGACGGGGCTGCTCCGCAAGCACGGCTCCCTGCTGAAAACGGAGTCGAACTCAACCGCGAAGAGGCCGACGCGCGCGGATCGCCTGGACCGGCTGGCGGCCCTGCTGGCCGATTACAACAGCGTCGGCATCACCTCCGCCATCGATCGCAATTGCAGCGAATCGGCTCAGGAGGACTACGAGCAACTGGAGCGCGACGGCCGACTGACCGTGCGGATGCGGCTCTCACGCGGGATCGATCCCAACCGCTCGCTTGATCAGGTGACCCAAACCCTCGATGCCATCTCCGCCGACCCCCTCTTCACTCAGGGGAGCGACCGACTGAGGATCATCGGCGTGAAGGCCTTTCTTGACGGAGGGATGCTCACCGGCAGCGCGTACATGAGTCAGCCCTGGGGCGTCAGCCGCATCTACAGCATCGATGATCCCAGCTACCGCGGCATGAGATATATCCCGGAGGAGACGCTGGTGACCGTGGTGCGGGCGTGTATCGAGCGGAACCTCGCCTTCACCGCGCACAGCGTGGGGGATGCGGCGGTCTCCGGCCTGCTTGACGCCTACGAGCGGGTCAATCGCGAACTCCCGGTGGCGCCGACCCATTCCACCATTACGCATTCCAACTTCATGAGTGCCGAGTCGATCCGCCGCTGCGCGGAACTGGGCGTGGGGGTGGACATTCAACCCGCGTGGCTGTATCTCGACGCCCACACGCTGGCGGCCCAGTTCGGGGAGGAGCGGCTGCGGTACTTTCAACCGCTGGCGAGCCTGTTTCGAGCGGGAGTCATGGCGGGGGGCGGCAGCGACCACATGCAGAAGATCGGTTCGCTGCGGAGCGTCAACCCCTACAATCCGTTCCTGGGGATGTGGACGGCGATCACCCGTCAGAGCCGGCACTATGACCACCCGCTGCACCCGCAGGAGGCATTGAGCCGGGAGCAGGCGCTGCGGTTCTACACGATCAACAATGCCTGGCTGATGCGGGCCGAGGATCGGCTGGGATCGCTGGAGGAGGGGAAGCTGGCCGACTTCGTGCTGCTGGACCGGGATCTGCTGAACTGTTCGCTGGATGAATTGCGGACGGCTCGTGTACTGGCTGCCTACGTCGATGGCGTACGGGTCTACGCGGCGGCAGCCACGAGTGGGGGAGGCTGAGACGGGAGAGAATCTCCGGACCAGAAAGAAGAAACGGCCCGCGTCGAGAGACTCGACGCAGGCCGTTGTTGACTGCGACCGTCAGGTCAAACTCAGGCCTTCGGCTCAGCCGGGGCGTCAGCCGGAGCCTCCGCCGGAGGCGTGGGGGCGTCCTGGGCTCCGCCCGGAGCGCCGCACGCCGGAGCGCAGCACGTCGGCGCGCAGCAGCAGCGGGACCGACGCGGAGCGCAGCAGCTCGGCGCACAGCAGGTAGTGACGCAGCAGGTGGTGTAGCAGCAACGGCGGCAACGACGCCCGCGGGCATCCGCCGAATCTGCCACCATGGCGACGAGCGCCGCCACGACGACCAGACCAAGAACTTGACGCATCATGATGCCTCTCCTCGCAAAAGTACTCGGCCCGGAGGTGTCCACCCTGAGCGGTTGTCCGAGCCTCGCATCAACCGCTCAGCAAGCTAGCTTGTCCACGAACGTCAGAGAACGGAAGATGCCTCCCGGAGGAACCATCCTCCGCATGATCTCATGCCTTGCGGCCCACTCCCGTCAGTTTCCACTGGCGCACGGAGCGCAGCAGTTCGCCGGGCAGCAGGCATGGCACGGAGCCGCGCACGTCCCACAGGCATTGCGGCAGCCGCGCGGAGCGCAGCACGTCGGAGCGCAGCAAGTGGTCGTGCAGCAGGTGTAGCAGCAACGTCCACGACGGCCCCGGGCCTCGGCCGAATCCGAGACCATCACCACCAGCGCCGCAACCACGACCAGTCCAAGAATCCTACGCATCATGTCGCCTCTCCTTGATTGGGAAGTTGGCCGGCCCGGGACTTTGATCTGGAGACTGAACAGATGACCGAGCCATCTCTTCGTCTGTTCAGACGGTCGCCCCCTGAACACCAAGGGACACGGGAAAACGGCTCTCAACCATGACGCCGCTCCCAGTAACGGGAGCCGAGAGTAACGTCCCTTGGCCACCTGTCAACAATTCCGGTCGGGAAAAACGGGGAAACTGCGGAAATTTTTCCGCCTGTCGATCCTTCCCCCGCCTCGCTATCATGTCGGCATCGTATCCAAACACCTCGATTCACCGACCTCGCCCAGTCGCATGTTGACGCCGGTCTTCCACCCACTCTGGCCCCTTGTCATCGTCGTGGGCGCACTGATTCCAGCCGCCGGCCTGGCCGACGATCGAGAACAGGACTTTGAATCCAAGATTCGTCCCCTCTTGCACTTACGATGCATTGAGTGCCACGGACCGAACAAGCAACAGGGAGACGTCCGGCTCGATTTGCGCCACGTGGTCCTCGGCCGGAACGAGGGGGAAGGACTGGTCATCCCCGGACGTCCCGATGACAGTCGCCTGATCCAAGTCATCCGCTATTCCGGCGATGACGTTCAGATGCCTCCCAAGGGAAAACTCCCCGCCGAAGAAATTGAACTCTTGACCGAGTGGGTCCGCCGCGGCGCCTATTGGCCGGAAACCGATCCTGCTGCGGCAAGCGCTCCCCTCCCCCGCAAGGCCGACGGGCAGATCGATTTCGCCGCCGCGCAGGCCACCCACTGGGCCTTCCAGCCCATCACTCGGCCCCCCCTTCCCCCGGCGACCACCCCGGGCGACGATCAGCACCCCATCGACCGGTTCATCGACGCCCGCCTGTCGCAAGCGGGTGTCTCCGCAGTGCTCCCCGCTGACCGCGCCACCCTGATTCGCCGCGCGATGTTCGACCTGTGGGGAATTCCCCCCACCTACGAGGAGGTCCAGGAGTTTGTCCGTGACGAGCGACCCGACGCCTGGTCGCGGCTGATCGACCATCTGCTGGCCTCCCCTCTGTACGGTCAGCGATGGGGACGTCACTGGCTGGACGTCGCCCGCTACGCGGACACGAAAGGGTACGTCTTCACCGAGAATCCCCGTTACCCCTTTGCCTACACCTACCGGGACTACGTGGTCGCGGCCTTCAATGCCGACAAACCGTTCGACCAGTTTGTCGTGGAGCAGCTCGCCGCCGATCGCCTGGGACTGCCGGAACGCGATCCCGCGCTGGCGGCTCTCGGCTTCCTCACGGCCGGCCCGCGATACTTGAACCGGGAACCGGACATCATTGACGATCGCATCGACCTGATCACCCGCGGCCTGATGGGCCTCACGGTCGCCTGCGCCCGCTGCCATGACCACAAGTACGACCCAGTCCCGACGGCCGACTACTACTCCCTGTACGGTGTCCTGGCAAGCTCCGTTGAGCCGGAGTCCCTGCCGCTGTTGGGAGAGGTTCCGGACGGCCCGGGTTATCGGGCGTTTCAGGCGGAGCTGGAGAAGCGCCAGCAGGCTGTGAGAGAGTTCCTCGAAACAACGCGGCAGGAACTTCTGTCCCAACTCCGGCAGCGGAGCAGCGACTACCTGCAGGCAGTCGTCCAGCGGCTCAAGCGTTCTCCCCCCGAGGGCGAGCCGACGTTTCGCCACGGAGCGCCGCGCGACCGGCTGGTGGAAGTCTGGCAACGGCTGCTGGAAAAGCGCGGGCAGCGTCAGGACCCGGTGTTTGGCCCGTGGGCGGCATTGGCGGCCATTCCGGTCGAGCAGTTCTCCGCGCAGGCTCCCGAGGTTCTCCGGCAGTTGAGCAGCGCGGCGGAGAATCAGGGGCGGGTGAATCGCCGCGTCGTCGCAGCCCTCCAGGCCGCCCCCCTCCACTCGCTCCTGGACGTGGCGCGGACCTATGGCTCCCTGCTCGAATCGGTGGAGGCCGAGTGGCGGTCCGCGGTGGACGCCGGTGGAGACTCTCCGCCAAACGGCCTCCCCGATGCCGAGACAGAGGAACTCCGGTCAGTGCTGTACGGTCCCGGTTCCGTGACGGACCTCCCCGACAGCGACGTCACCCGCCTGTTTGAGCGCGACCACCGCGACAAGCTGCGGCAGTTGGAGCGCAAGGTCGAGGAGTGGCACGTCGAGTCTCCGGATGCCCCACCGCGGGCGATGGTCTTGCTTGACCGGGAGCAGCCGGTTGAGCCGGTGGTATTCCTGCGAGGCGATCCGAACCGCCGCGGGGAGCGGGTTCCCCGCCAACCTCCGCGGATTCTGGTGAGGGGAGACTCCCGGCCGTTCTCCGCCGGGAGCGGGCGGCTGGAACTGGCCCGGACGATCGCCTCGCCGGATAATCCGCTCACAGCCCGCGTCATTGTCAACCGCGTGTGGGCCTGGCACTTCGGACGGGGACTTGTGGAGACCCTCAGCGATTTCGGTTTCCGCGGAGAACGCCCCACGCACCCCGAACTGCTCGATTGGCTGGCCTGGACTTTCATGCACGAGGACGGCTGGTCCCTCAAGTCTCTGCATCGCCGGATCATGCTGTCGAGTGTCTATCAGCGCTCGACGCGCCCGCAGCCTGAGGCCGAGGCCAAAGACCCCGAAAACCGCCTCTACTGGCGGATGAACCGGCGACGGCTGGAGTTTGAAGCCATGCACGATGCCCTCCTGGCGGTGGCCGGTCGGCTGGATGTCTCCTTGGGAGGGCGGCCGGTCGACATTGAAACACCCCCCTTCTCCAACCGCCGGGCCCTCTACGCACGGATCGACCGCAACAACTTCTCCAGCCTGCTGCGGACCTTTGACTATCCGAGTCCGGATGCCTCCAGCCCCGGCCGGCCAGTCACGACCGTTCCGCAACAGGCACTGTACGCGCTCAACTCTCCCTTCCTGCGTGAGATCGCCGAGAGCGTCGTGCCCCAGACCGGCGCCGACCAGGTCCGCGACGAGGAAGGACACCCCCATCGGTCGCGGCAGGTGACGCTGTTGTACCGCCAGATTCTCGCCCGCGATCCCGCCGAGGACGAATTGCGTCTGGGCGCGGACTTCCTGGCCGCACACAACGATGACCTCCCCGTTCTGGCACAGGCGCTGCTGTTGACCAACGAGTTCTTGTTTGTCGACTGAACGACGGGGCGAGGGAGGGGCATCGTCCCTCAGCCCCGGCGCGTGCGGCGGCGTTGGGAAGGCTGCCCCGAGCGTGCCTCCCTCCCCCCGGCTTGCCCAGCAGGCGTCGCCCCTTCCCGCCGGAACGGGGAGCGCTCTCACCTCTTCCCGGCATTGCGGAGAACGATCTCGGCGTTCCGCCGCATCCCCTCCAGTCCGGGACGCGCCAACGGAGTGTGACCAAACCGCGCCGCGAATTCGTCCGGCGTCATGGTCAGGAAGTCTTCCGCGCGCACCTCCTCCCGCTTGGCGTCGGGGCGAAACTCAGGGTCTGCCGTCTCGGGGGCCTTCCGGTTCCACGGACAGACGTCGTTGCAGATGTCGCAGCCGAACAACCAGTCCCCCAGGGGCGGCTGCAGGTCAGCGGGGATCGGTCCGGTGAGTTCGATCGTCAGGTAGGAGATGCAGCGCGTGGCGTCGAGAACATAAGGCTGGGGGAAGGCGTCGGTCGGACAGGCTTCCAAGCAGCGCGTGCACGTGCCGCAGTGTGCCGTTTCCTGCGGAGCGTCCGAGGGAAGTTCCACATCCGTCAGGAGCGCCGCCAGAAACAACCAGCTCCCCAGCCGCTTGTGGATCAGCATGGTGTTCTTGCCGATCCAACCCAGGCCGGCCCGCCGCGCGAAGTCCCGTTCCAGCAGTGGCGCGGTGTCCACAATGCCGCGCGTCCGACAGCCCGGGCGTTGCTGGTGCAGGTAGTCCGCCAGCCGGCGCAGCCGTTCGCGGATCAGATCATGGTAGTCCGCCGGCAGGCGGGCATAACGGGCGATGCGCCCCTGTTCTGCAGGGGGAGACGCCGGCGGGCCGGACTGGTAACTCACGGCCAGCATGATGACGCTGCGCACGCCCTTCAGCACAGAGGCGGGAGAGGAGTAAGCCTCCGCACGGCGCGGGAGATACGCCATCTCGCCGGCGTAGCCGCGATGGAGCCAGTCAAGGAACTCGGGAAACGTCCCGGGAGAGACGGCCGGAGCGATGCCGCACAGGTCAAAGCCGACCTCCCGCGCGCGTGTCTTGAGTCCTTCCGCCAAGGCGGCAGGGTCGGCAACGACCGGTTCACACGGCGCGGCAGGGGCCGGCATGAGTTCACCCCCTTGGGAGGCGGGCCGCTCGCAGTCCGAAGGTGGCCCCGGAGCCGCCCTGGTCTCGCACGCGCTCACAGGACCTCCCATGCGTCCGCATCCCTCTTTCACGTTCACCGACTCCGATCGTACTCGATGACGGCACCGGCGGCGCTGGCAGTCGTCTGAGGGGCAAGCCTTCCCAGTTCAAGGAGTGGCTCGGATATTTGACAGCCAAGCGGCGCGCAATATGATGGGAACATTGCTCAACCGACCTGCTGTTAGGTGGGCCGACCGAGCGATTCCAGAGCTGTGTCGCGATCGCCGGTGAACGCCCCCGGGGCGGAGGCTGGTCGTTCTGGGGCGCTGATGCCATCCTGGTCCAATGCCGGACCTAGTCTGCAATGGCGCCGGGTCGGTCGCTGACGAGTTGTGTGCTTGTTCGGTGCTTGGAGCGACCCCAGTCGGTCGCACCACTCGGCCGGGGGCCTCCTGCCGCGTCGCAGGGGAATGGGTCTCGCCATCCGTGGTCGCACCGGACCAACGAATTCACCGGGAGATTGGGAAATGTTCGGCGGCATCGGAGCGTTCGAAGTGCTGATGTTTTCCGTGGTCGTGTTGCTGCTGTTCGGTCAGCGGCTGCCGGGAGTGATGCGCAATGTGGGGGTCGGCATCCGGGAATTTCGGCATGCAGTGCGGGACGCGGAGCGCCTGGGGAATGAGCGGAGCACCTGAGAGCAGAACGCCGACGGAGGTCGATCAGCAGACCGAGCCTGTGGGTCGGCGGTGTTCTCGAGATCCTGTCAGAGGGGCGCCCCGCACGGCCGTCAAGCCGGCCGGAGAATTGAAACACCGGAGGGACCGTGACTGGAGGGGAAGGTAGGAGCTGGCAACGCGGTGGTTTGGGGCTCAGCATGAGCGGAGGGGGAGGGGGGGGGAGCAGTCCCCCGATCCAGCGGATGTCCGACAACCTCACCAGTACAACCGCGTTGCCCTCGAAGGTTGGAAACGTGTCCTCACAGGGAGAGGGGGGATGGTGTACAATGGGATGTCGGGATGATCTCCTCAAAGGGGGTGATTGTCCCGGGTTCTGTGAGCGAAGGGGATGGCCATGTTGGCGTTTTTGCCCGGGGGGAGTATCGGCCCCGTCGAAATGCTGATTTTCGGGGTGCTGGCGCTGTTGCTGTTCGGCAAGCGGCTGCCGGAAGTGGCCCGAAGTCTGGGGAAGGGAATCGTCGAGTTCAAGCGGGGCATCAAGGGGGTACAAGACGAGCTGAATTCGGTGGTCGATCCGCGGACGCCGGCGCGTCCGCCGCGGCGTCGTCCGGACCCGGTGGATGAGGGTCGGCAGGAGTGGACCGCGCCGCGGTTCGAGCCCCCCAAGTCCGAACCGATCTCGGCCGGCGAACCGCACGAAGGCGCCTGACCATTCCCTCTGCTCGTCTTTTCCCCGAACCTGGATCGCGCCGAGGACGTCCGAGACGTTGAGATCGGCCACACGGACGGAGCTATCACGGAGCTATCATGGTGCGCGTCGCGGTGCTCGGGGCGACCGGCTACACGGCCCTGGAGCTGTTGCGGATACTCGCCCGTCACCCCCAGGCGCAGGTGACCGCGGTCACGAGCCGGCAGCCGGGTCCTACCCTGGCTGAGGTCCATCCCAGCCTGACGGGCCGGCTCGATCTGCGACTGGAGGACCTGGATGCCGCGGCCCTGGCCGCGCGGGCGGACGTCGTCTGCTGCTGCCTACCGCACGCCGCCAGCATGGAGGCCGTCCCCGCTCTGTTGCATGCGGGCTTGCGGGTCATCGACCTTTCGGCCGATTACCGGCTCCACGACCCCGGAGTGTACGAACAGTGGTACGGCCACGTGCACACCGATCCCACGCGGCTCGGGAGCACGGTGTACGGCCTGCCGGAACTGTTTGCCGACCGTATTCCGCAGGCCGACCTGGTGGCGAACCCCGGCTGCTACACCAGCACGGCGATTCTCGCGCTGGCCCCGCTGTTGTGCCGCGGATGGATCGAACCCCGTTCCCTCATCATCGATGCCAAAAGCGGAGTCTCCGGTGCGGGGCGGACCCCCAAACTCAACATCCTGTACTGCGAAGCCAACGAGTCCCTGGCGGCCTACGGGGTGGGGAATCATCGCCACACGCCGGAGATCGAACAGGTGTTGTCCGAAGTCAGCGGCCAGGCGGTCGAAGTGATCTTCACTCCTCATCTGGTGCCGATGGACCGGGGGATCTTCGCCACGATCTACGCCACACCGACCGATCCCGGCGTGACCGAGGGGGCGCTGCTGGACACCCTCCGTCGTTTTTATGAGGGACGCCCCTTCGTGCGAGTGGTCGACCATCTTCCCGCTACCAAGCACGTCAGCGGCACCAACGAATTCCACGTCACGGCGCGCGTGGTGCGGGGAAAGGTGCTGCTGCTGGCGGTGCTGGACAATCTGCTCAAGGGGGCGGCGGGCGTGGCCGTGCAGAACCTCAACCTGATGTACGGCCTCCCGGAGACGGCGGGGCTGGTGGTCTGATCCGCCGCGCTCTGCGGCGTGACGTCGGCCCGCCCCCGGCCGCAGCAACGGCAGAAGGATGTTACCCGGGCAGCGGCAGGGTCACGGGGGCGTTTCGTTCCGCGCTCAGTGCCACCGCCTCGACGAACTCCATCCCCCGCAGAGCGGTGGCAAAGTCATTCAGTTCGACCTGCTCCTGGCCGCGGATGGCGCCGATGAACTCCTCCTCCACGCGCCACCGTCCCAGGAGTTCATCGGGGATGTCTGCCCGCATCAATTCCTCATCTCCGGCATGGCCGATCCAGACGCGCTCCTCGCCGTTCGGGAGGAATTCCACCTTGATGGTCCCGCGCTCCCCATACAGGTGAATCTGTTTGCCGGGACCGAACAGAATGACGCCGCTGAGGTGATACATCCCGCGGCCGCCCCCGGCCAGCCGGGTGACGACTTGCAGGCTGTCGGGGACGGTGACTTCGGCCATGCGGCACTCCTGAGGGAGGGGGCGCGTCGGCTCGAAGAGCTGCGTCTGGGCGAAGACTTGCGTCGGGGGGGGACTCCAGCGGAGGGCGGTCTCGTGCAGGATGCCCAATGCCAGGACGTGGCGGCCTACCTTCTCGGCATCCTGACGCCAATGCAGCGGCGCGCTGTAGTCCCAGAACTGGTCGTCCGCTCCCAGCACCACCAATTCCCGCAAGGCTCCCAGAAATCCCTCCCGAATGAGCTGCTCCAGAGCGGGGCCGCACACCAACCCATAGGGGCTGGGGACGATCTGGGCGACGAGCTGGGGATGCCGCCGGGCGGCGTCATACATGCGGCGGGCTTCGTCGAGTGTGCGAGCCATGCGGGCTTCGCACAGGACGTGCTTGCCGGCTTCGAGCGCCGCACAGACCGCCTCGCAGTGCAGATTGGGCCAGGTGCCGATCAGGACGGCGTCCACATCGTCAGCCTCGACGAGGTGACGCCAGTCCGGGGAGGTGTGCGGAATGCCCAGTTCCGCTGCGGCGCGGGCGGTGGAGGGGGGAGTCCGATTGACGACCCGGACGATCTCCACGCCGTCGAACTGGCGGAGCGCCGGAATGTGCTTACGGCGCGTATTGGCGCCGGCACCGATGATTCCGATGCGGATGCGGTTCGCGGTCATCTCCGAACGTCGCTGTGAAGACGGCTCTCCAGACTCCGGGAGGAACCGGCGGGGGTCCGGAGGGGACGGCGCCAATGCTCGCGGAGCGGGGAGGAACGACCTGCGGCGATCAATCGTTCCTCAGGCGCAGGCCATGCTCGGCCAGCTTCGAGCGGATTTCGTTGAGGGAGGTCACGCCGAAGTTCTTCGCCGCCAGGAGCTCGTCCGGCGTCCGCTGCACCAGTTCCCCGATGGTCGTGATTCCCAGACGGGTCATGCACTTGCGGCTGCGGACCGAGAGGTTCAAATCGGCCACGGGCATCGACATCAGGGCCTGTTCCTGCGGCGAGAGGTCCTTGAAGGAGAAGACCGGTTCCCGGGCCTTGTCGTGCAGGTTCTGGCCGATGGTCAAACCGTGCTGCTTCATCAATTCGCGCACTTCCTGCAGCGATGTCTCACCGAAGTTCTTGCCGGCCAGCAGTTCCTGTTCGCTGACCCGCGTCAGGTCGCCCAAGGTTTCGATCTTCATGGCCGCCAGACAGTTGCGGCTGCGCACCGAGAGCTCGAAATTGGAGATGGGCTTGGCGAGGAGCTGCTCCATCCGCTGCTGCTGCTTGAGCGTCTCCTCGTCGTAGTACATGTTGCTGGTGGCTTCGATGTCCTTCAGATACAGCCGCGCCCGTTCATTCCCCGGATCATGCTGGAGGACCTTCTCAAAGCAGTACTGGGCCGCGGCGTAGTTCTCCTTGTCCTCGTACAGCAGCCCCAGATTGAGCAGCGCGCCGAGGTAGTAAGGGGGCTTGGAGAGGCACCGCTCGTAGAGCTTGATGGCTTCGTCGTCGTTCCCGTGGAGGCTGTTCTGCAAGGCGAGGGCAAACAGCGCCCGGGAGTGGTGGGGGTCCATGTCCACCGCCCGTTCGAAGTACTCGATGGCTCCGAACGTGTCGCCGCGGTCGAACAGGACGCAGCCCATCTGATAGGAATACTCCGCCAGCCGCGCCCCTTCCGCGCCGGTGCTGCGGATGAGTTGTTCGGCCTTGTCGAGCTCCCCCTGGAGCCGCAATTCCCCCGCTTCGCGGAGCTTGCATTCGGCGGCGTTGTAACCGAGCTTGGCGGCCTGGCGGAACTCCTCGGCTGCTTCGGCATGACGCCCCAGCGTGGAGAGGGCCTGGGCGCGATAGAATCGCCCGATCCCCTCCTTGCAGTCCGCCAGGGTCTCCACCGCTCGCCGGTGCTGTCCCAGAAAGAACATCCCGATGCCGGAACGCACCTTGGCGGTCACGCTGGGCGAAGCGGCGGCGCGTTCCACCGCCCGGCGGAACTCAATCGCACCGGGCCCCACGGCCGCCCCCAGCAGCCGCTTCACCTCGTCCGGACCAAAGTGGCTGGCCGATTCCAGCAGTTCCGTGAAATTCACCGGTTCACTCGCCATCGCACCCAGCGGCATTCCCTCTGCTCCCAACCGAGACCGACGTTTTGACGACACGTTGCCGCCAGACATGGATTTCAACTCCTGGAACGCGTACGATCCACGCACACCCTCGTCAGGTTTTGAACCGGTCAGTATACTCGGAACGCAATTTCCTGCAACGACGCCCCCGCCCGCACTGCCCAGCGGAAACACTATGCTCCAGTGGTTGCATCTGCTGACGGCGGTGCTAGTTGTGGCCGCCGTCGGACTCGGTCACGCCGGCGAGTGGCCGCAGATCCTCGGTCCCCACCGCAACGGCGTCGCCGCGGCGGACGAACGACTCGACCGCGCCTGGCCGGCCGAGGGGCCCCCCGTGTTGTGGCAGCGACCCGTCGGCCGCGGCTACACCGGCGTGGCGATCGCCGAGGGAACCGTCGTGTTGTTCCACCGCCTCGACAACCGCGAAGTGGTGGAAGCCCTCGATCCCCTCACGGGGCAGACGCGCTGGCAAGACGGCTATCCCACCACCTTCCGGCCGCAGGTGGGAGGGAACGACGGCCCCCTCTGCACCCCCACGATCGCCGCCGGAAAGATCGTGACCTTCGGCGCCCAGGGAGTCCTCTCCTGTTACGAACTCACCAGCGGCCAGCTCCTGTGGAGGAGGCGGACCCACGATGACTTCGACGCCCGAGAAGGGTACTTCGGCGCGGGCAGCAGCCCGCTCATCGAGGGGGACCGCGTGATCGTCAACGTCGGCGGGTTTCGCTCTCAGTCAGCGGTCGTCGCCTTTCAGCTTGAAGATGGCGCCACGGCCTGGCACCAGTTCGACGACCATGCCAGTTACTCTTCGCCCGTGGCGACCACGATCGACGGCCAACGACGCCTGCTGGTGGTCAGCCGCCTGCACTGCCTGCTGATGGACCCTGCCTCGGGAGAGGTACGGGCGCAGCTCCCGTTCGGCCAGCGCGGGCCGACCGTCAACGCCGCCAATCCGGTCCTCCAGAACAACCACCTCTTCCTCACGGCCAGTTACGGCATCGGCGCCGTGTCGGCAGTCCTCCGGCCCGGAACTTTGGTCGAGGAGTGGCGCGGCGACGACCTCTATTCCAGCCAGTACTGTACCCCCGTGCCGGACGACGAAGTTCTGTTCGGCATCGACGGTCGTCAGGACGGCCCCCCCGGTGAACTGAAGTGTTTCAACCCCCAGACGCGGCGGGTGCTCTGGTCCGTCCCGAATTTCGGCTATGGTTCGCTGCTGCGGGCGGACGGCAAGCTCCTGATCCTCCTCAGCGACGGCACGCTGGTCCTGGCGACGGCCAACCGGGAGCGATTCGATCCGCTGGCCCGGGCCCGTGTCCTGCCCGGTGAGTCGCGACCGCTGCCGGCCCTCGCCGACGGACGACTGTATGTGCGGGACGACGCCACTCTGAAATGCCTGAAGGTCGGTTCCACCCCTGTTCGGGAGACGACGCCATGACGCTGCCCCCAGACTGGACCTCTTTGAAGCGGCTGACAGGCCGCGCACTGCTGCTGTTCCTGGCGACCGTCGTCGTTGCGGCCTGGCCAACCCGCGCCGACGACGCCGCTCCAGCCCAGGACACCCCATGGCGTTCGCTGTTCGACGGCAAATCGCTCCAGAACTGGGCGGCAACCGATTTCGGCGGCCAGGGAGCGGTGCTGGTGGAGAACGGACTGCTGGTGCTGGAACCGGGCCAGCCCCTCACCGGCGTCACCTGGAAGGGAGGGGAACTTCCCAAGGTCAACTACGAGTTGCGCCTGGAAGCGCAGAAGATCGAGGGGGGAGACTTCTTCCTGGCGCTCACCTTTCCGTACAAGGATTCCTTCTGCTCGCTGGTCCTCGGCGGATGGGGGGGCGGGGTGACCGGCCTCTCCAGCATCAACGGCTTCGACGCCTCCGAAAACGAGACCACGGATTACCACAACTTTGAACCCGGCCGCTGGTACAAGGTCCGCGTCAAGACGACCGATCAGGCCATCGAGTGCTGGCTTGACGACGAGCGGATCATTCACGTCGAAACCGCAGGGAAGCGTTTCAGCCTGCGGATCGAAGTCGACCAGAACCGCCCCCTGGGCCTGGCGACGTTCCTCACCAAGGCCGCCTACCGCAAGATCGAACTCCGCGAACTCCCCCGCCCCTAACCTCCCTTCGTCCGGTGTCTCTGTCGTCGTCTCTCCTGCGTCCCCGTCCCGCGTCCGCCCCGCCGCGCATCCGCGCCGTCGCCTTTGACCTCGACGGCCTGATGTTCAATACCGAGGTCGTGTTTCAACTCTCCGGGACGGAGCTGCTGCGTCGGCGCGGCAAGGCGCCCCCGCCGGAATTGTGGCAGCAGATGATGGGCCGCCGCGCCCAGGAAGCCTTTCAGGCAATGATCGACCTGTGCGGACTGAATGAACCGATTCCCCAGTTACAGGTCGAGTCGGAGGCGATTTTCAATGACCTGCTCGAGGAGCACCTGCGCCCGATGCCCGGTCTGATGGAACTGCTGGACCTGCTGGAGGAGCGGCAACTCCCCAAGGCCGTTGCCACCTCATCCCATCGGCCGTATCTCCAGCGCCTGCTGGGACGCTTCGGCCTCCTGGAACGGTTCGACTTTACGCTGACGGCCGAGGACGTCACGCATGGCAAGCCCCACCCTGAAATCTACCTCAAGGCCGCGGAGCGCCACGGCGTCCCGCCGGAGGAGATGCTGGTGCTGGAGGACAGCGAGAATGGCGCGCGGGCCGCGGCCGCGGCCGGAGCCTACGTCATCGCCATCCCCCACGAGTTCAGCCACCGCCACGATTTCGCTGCCGCCAAGGGCGTCGCCCGGTCGCTCCTCGATCCGCTGATCCGGGACTTGGTGTCTCCTCAATAGACTCCCCTGCTGGATTCGCCGCTCATGGCCCCGCCGGATCGTGCCGCCGCCATCGACTGGCTGATGTCCGAGACGCACTGCTCGGAGCACGCGGCGCGGCAGGCGGTGGAGTACATCGCAGCCCAGCAGGCGTCCGTGGGTGTCGTCCCCACGCAGACGCAGGTCGTCTTCGAGCGGTTCTTCGACGACTCCGGCGGGATGCAGCTCGTCGTCCACGCCCCCTTCGGCGGGCGGATCAACCGCGCCTGGGGGCTGGCCATGCGGAAACGCTTCTGCCGCTCGTTCGACTTTGAACTCCAGGCCACGGCCGACGACGACGGCTTCATCCTCTCCCTTGGTCCGCAGCACAGCTTCCCGATTGAATCCCTCTTCCCCATGCTGCGGACCGACAACGTCCGGATCCTGCTGGAACAGGCGCTGCTGGTGCTGCCGCTGTTCCATCTCCGCTGGCGGTGGAACGTCTCCCGCGCCTTACAGCTTGAACGGACTCGTCACGGCAAAAAGGTCCCCCCCGCCTTGCAGCGGTTCCGCGCGGAGGACCTGCTCACGGCCATCTTCCCCAAGCTCACCGGCTGCCAGGAGGAGCACACCGGCGATCACATCATTCCCGATCATCCCCTCATCCGACAGACGGTCAACGATGCCCTGCACGAGGCCCTCGACCTCGAGTCACTCCTGGAGATTCTCGGCCGCGTGGAACGGGGGGAGATTGTCTTCATCCCCCGCGACACGCGCGAACCCTCCCCCTTCGCCTACGAGCTGCTCAACGCCTCTCCCTATGCCTTCCTCGACGGCGGCGAAATCCAGGAGCGCCGCGCGCGGATGGTCGAGACCCAGCGGGTGCTGTCGATCGACTCGATCCGCGACCTGGGCAAGCTCGACCCCGGCGCCATCCGGACCGTCGTTGACGAGGCCCAGCCGCTCGTCCGGGACGCCGACGAGTTGCACGATCTCCTCCTGTCGCGGTATCTCCTCCCCGAGACGACGGGCGACGATCCCGATGCCGCGCAGCTCCCGGCCTGGAAACCATTCCTGGAGGCTTTGATCGCCGACCGCCGCGCTGCCCGGGTCCGCTACGGCCAAGGCCGCCGCGGCTGGGCCGCCGCCGAACGCTGGCCGGCCGTGCAGTCTCTCTTCCCCGACGCCGTCACCGATCCCCCCCTTGCCGCGCCGCCGGGGATCGATCTCCCGGCCGACGCCGCCGGCGTCCTGGTCGCCCTGCTGCGGGGTCTGATGGAGACGTCCGGACCGCTCACGGCGGACGAAATCGCTGCTCGCCTCGGCGTCGACCTTCCCCCCGTCCTTGCCGCCCTGGAAGCGCTCGAAGGCGAAGGCGCCCTGCTCCGCGGACATTTTCGCGAGTACGTCGAACACTCCCAGACCCACGTCCCAGCCCCCCATGACGACGGCGATGACTCCACTCTCGCCGTTCCGGTCTCTCAACACTCCCCGCCCGACACTCCCCTCCCCACGGAATGGTGCCATCGCCGTCTGCTCCAGCGCATCCACCGCCTGACCGTTTCCGGACTGCGCCGCGAGATCGAACCGGTGGACGTTGCGACCTACTGGCGGCTGCTGGCGCGGCGGCAGGGACTCCTGGGGGACTCCCTCCCCCCTGGTCCGGATGGTGTGTATGAGGCGATCGCCTGCCTGCAGGGGCTCGATCTCCCGGCGATTGTCTGGGAACAGGCGATTCTCCCGGCGCGGGTGACCGACTACCGCCGCGAGTGGCTCGATGAACTCTGCCTCAAGGGCGAGGTTGGTTGGGGCCGGCTCTATCCGCCGCCGCGCGATCCCGACAAGAGCCGCCCTCTGGCCTCTCTCACCCGCAACATCCCCATCTCGTTGTTTCTCCGGGAGGATCAGCGGTGGCTGACCGTCGAGGCTCCCGGCGGACTCGATGCCCTCAGCAGCGTGGCGCGGCAGGTGTTCGACCTGCTGGCCGCGCGGGGGGCGATGTTCGCCACCGACCTGCTGGTTTACGCCAGGCTCCTCCCCGCGCAGCTCGACGAGGTGTTGGGAGAGCTCGTCGCCCGCGGGCTGGTCACGTCCGACGGCTTCGCCGGTTTACGGGCCTTGATCCGCGATGCCGCGTCTGAGGAATCCCTCCCGGCCCACGACCGCCGCCGCCCCAGGCTCGTCCGCCGCCGCAGGGCCGCCGTCACCGCCGGCCGCTGGTCGCTGTGGAGAGCGGAGCATCCGGGATCCCCTGCCCGAACTGACCGGCCTGACAACTCGGCCGACGCTCGAAACGTCGGAATCTCAACTCAGGACTCTCCCCTCCCTCGTCGCGAGGTGCTGGAACACTGGGCCTGGCAGCTTCTGCGCCGCTGGGGGGTCCTGTTTCGCGACTTGTTAGTCAAGGAGCCGGGAGCTCCTCCCTGGTGGGAACTCGTGCCGGTCCTGCGGCGGATGGAGATGCGCGGAGAGATTCGCGGCGGGCGGTTCATTGCCGGCCTGGGGGGCGAACAATACGCCAGCGGCGAAGTCGTCCAGCAGCTTCGGCAGTTGCGGCGGGAAGCAGACAGCCCTCCCGCGGCGGGAGCAGACACGGAACCGGAACTGCTGGCCATCTCCGCAGCCGACCCCCTCAATCTCGTGGGGATTTTGACGAAGCATGCACGTGTGCCGAGTCTCGCCAGCCACGTTGTCGTCTACCTCGCGGGGACGCCCGTGGCGGACCTCCAGGCGGGACGGCTGACGCTCTATCCGGAATGTCCTCGAAGACTTCAGTCCGAGGTTGCCCGCCTCGCCGGGGGAGAACCGACTGGAGACGAGACCGAGGACGGCACCGACCGGCACGCGCAGCGGTTCGCCCGGCGTCCTCGGAATCCTCCCCGTCGCCCCCGGTTTCCGCGGCCGTTCGTCTGAGGTCCGATGGTGAGAAGCCGCCGGCCCGGCCGCTCCTCTCAGGTGCGACCGAGAACCAGAATGGACGACTCCGACGGATCGCTCAGTCCGCTGAGGTACAGCACGCTGGAACCTTCGCTCTTGCCCATGTCGAGCAGGCGGTGGGCCGCCTTGAGCAGGTCGCGCCGGCTGATCTGTCCCACCAGCTTTCCCTCCTCCAGCACCGGCAGACGCCGGGCCGTGGTGCTCAGAAACGTCTGAGCGATCGTGAGCAGGTCGGTTTCCGGGGAGATGGTGGGGGCGTCGGTGTCGATGAAGGGTCGGATGGTGCTGGTCGGCGCGCCGTCATAGGCCGCCGAGAGCAGCAGGCTGATGCAGCACCGCTCCGAAAAGACCCCCAGGTAGTTCCCAGCGGCGTCAACCACCGGGGCGCCGGAGATGCGGTTTTTGAGCAGCACGTCGATCGCCTCGAAGGCGTCCATCTCCGGATCGAGCGTGATCAGCTTGGTGACCATGATGTCGCGCGCGACGACGGGATTGGGGTTCATGATCGACTCCAGGGCGAGATGGGAGTTGAGACGGGAAGCTCGCACCTCCAGCATACCCACCGCCGGCAGCATTTGCCACCCCGGAGACACGATGAGCGGGCTTTTCAGGGCGTTTGCTTCGTTCCAGAGAGGCACAGCCCCGCTGTTTGCCGGCTGGCTGGCCAGCCCTGCCCGATTGGTCCACCGGGACGGCGCTCACCCTCCCCTGGCAAATGATGAGAGAACAGATCCTGAACCTCATCCTCCTTCCGGCGGGAGTGCGGCCCGCGCAGGACGTTACCGGCCGGCGGCGTCCAGATGGTAGAGCGCCTCGATGGCCAGATGCCGGACCTTCGCATCCGGGACTTCAGCCAACGGCTGGGCCGCCCGCCGCAGATGTTCCCGCTGTTGGGGGGAGAAACGTTCGGCCGACTGGCTGAGGAAGGTCAGTGCGTTGGTGACGAGCTGGACCCGCTCAAAGTAGGCGTAAGCCGCCGTTTCGTCACGGACCAGATGCGGGTCGAAGGATTGCCCCGCGGCCTCGGCCAGAATCGACTCAAAGACGGCCAGCGAATCGAGCGAGCCGCTGCGGGCAATGCCGACCGCCGCGTTGACCCGCGTCTTGGGATCGGCATCGTTGAGCAGCAGACGCAGCCGCGACTGCGCGGCGTCATCCGGCAGAAAGCCCAGATAGTACGTCGCCAGGTGCCGTAACACGCCCGTCTCGTCGACGGTGAGATGGATCAATTCCCGCGTCAGCTCGGGGTCGTCGAGGGGAGTCCCCTGTTCGTGGGCGCGACCGGCGACCATGCCGACGGCGATGAGCGCCTGCTGCCTCAGCCACGGGCGTTCACTGTCTTCATACGCCGGACGCAGCGCCGGCACGACGACGTCCGGAACATCCATCCAGCCCAGCGACTTGACGAGATACTCCAGCAACCGACGGTGGTCGTCACTGGGATCGTTCCGCAGCAACTCCTCTGCCAGCGCGGCGGCCAGTTCCTCCGCCAGCTCGGGATCGCGCGCCAAGGGGAGCGGGGTCGAACGGTCGGCCGTCGCCTCCGCCGAAGCTGCCGGAGCAGACGCTCCCTGCGCAGCGGTGCGCGCTCGCAGGGCATCCGCCTCCAGGAGCTGAGCCAGACCATAAGCGCCGCGCCAGCGGGCGTGGGGATTGCTGTTCCGCAGGTCCACCACAAGTTCCCGCCAGTCAACCTCGCTGGAGGCGAGACGGCCGAACAGGAGATACACCCCGATCACCACGGCGACGATCAGGGCCGGCACCACGAACAACTGCACCAGAAAACCTGCCGACGGCGGCTCCACCGGCGGCAACACGGCCGGGCTGGGAGAATGCTCCCGCGCATCATCCGCCGACGCAGACGCCTGATCGAAACCGCTGCCGTTGCTCATCCGCGCCACTCGCACACAAAGTCAATCCGGCGGGCTTCCCCAGTGCAGCACGGCACTCACGGCGCCGGCCGGGAATCCCCTCCTCTCCATTGATCCCCTCCTCTCCATTGTAAGGCTCCGGAAGGTCTGTCGAAGCGTGGCGATGCAAACTTCTCAGAAATGAACCGGTGCCCAACGTCCTTCTCCCCCACAGGGAAGTCTGGCGACAGACCGGGTGAGGGAGGGACAGTCGAGCCTTGGAACCCTTCCCTCGGCCCGGTTCACGGAGAGCAGGGAGGGTGAAGCTGGGTGCTGGGCAACAGCGTTCAACGTAGGCCGCGTGCGCGAGGGACCCTCCGCAACGGCGATCTCCCGTCGGTTCAACCTGGCAACACCCCACAGCCCCGTTTCGCGGCGCGGCTCCCTCCCGGAGAACTGGCGGACTGCTACAATGCACCTCTTTCGTCTGGACCTCTCCGCGATTTCGCAGCGCCGCATTCCATGCAAGCCTTCACGTATCAGCAGGGTGAGCTCTACTGCGAGCAGGTCCCCGTCCGGCGGCTGTGCGAGGAGTTCGGCACGCCGCTGTGGGTCTACTCCGCGGCCAAGCTGCTGCACGAATTCCGTGCCATCCGCGACGCCTTTGCCGCCGTGGACCCCGTCATCTGCTACTCGGTCAAGGCCAACTCCAACCTCAGCTTGTTACGGCTGCTGCATGAGGCCGGCAGCAGCTTCGACGTCGTTTCCGGGGGGGAACTCTACCGCGTGCAGAAGGCCGGTGGCGACACCTCCCGCGTCTGCTTCGCCGGCGTCGGCAAGACCGACGACGAAATCCGCTGGGCACTCGCAGCCAACATCCTGATGTTCAACGTCGAAAGCGAACCGGAGCTGGATGCGATCTCCCGCATCGCCGGGGGGATGGGGCGCATCGCCCCGGTCGCGCTGCGGCTGAATCCCGACATCGACGCCCGCACTCACGCCAAGACCACCACGGGTAAAAAGGGGAACAAGTTCGGGATCGACATCGAGAAGCACAACGCACTGGCGTCTCGGGTGTTGGCCGATCCGCATCTGGAGCTGCGCGGCATTCACATGCACCTCGGTTCGCCGATCCTCTCCACCGAACCGTATGAGGCGGCAGCCCGCAAGGCGTTGGAAGTGGTGTCGGCGCTGCGTGCGGCCGGGCATCCCACCAGCTGGATCAACCTCGGCGGGGGCTTCGGTCTCTCCTACCGTGGGGACGAAGCTCCCCCTCCCGCCCGGTATGCCGCCGTCATCGTCCCGTACATCCAGCAAGCCCAATGCCGACTCGCGCTGGAGCCGGGACGCTCCATCTGCGGCAACGCCGGCGTGCTGCTGTCGCGGGTGATCTACGTCAAGCGGGAAGGGGGGAAGCGGTTCATCATCCAGGATGCGGCCATGAACGACCTGGTGCGCCCGGCGATGTACGACGCGTTCCACCGCATCTGGCCGGTGCAGCCGCAGATCCCGCCGCCGACCGACTACGAAGCCGACCTTCCCGGCTGCGAGCCGGCGGACGTCGTCGGGCCGGTCTGCGAGTCCAGCGACTATCTGGCCAAGGGTCGCTCGCTCCCCCCCGTCGAGCGCGGTGATCTGCTGTGCACCTTCAGCGCCGGGGCGTACGGCACGGTGATGAGCAGCAACTACAACTCCCGTCCCCGCGGGGCGGAAGTGCTGGTGGAGGGGGACCGTTACCGGCTGATCCGCCGCCGCGAAACCTGGGACGACCTGATTGGTCCCGAGCTCCTGTGAGAATCCGTGCCCGGGGGGGACCCGGGTTGTGAGGGAACCGGGGAGATCGCGGCTGCGGCGCGAGAACCGTAGAAAACGGCTTCGGTGGGCGTTAGCATACCGGACCTTGCGGCATCGACGTTCGTCGATTGGATACTCGCCCCGTTCTGGGGAAGGCGTTCGACGCGCGATCACCCGACCCTTCGCCACACGATCCACCGGAGTCAGCAGCAATGAGCGACACGACTGAACAGGCGGCGGCCCCGAATGCGATGCGGCTGTTGTGGGCAGGTTTCATGGCCATTCTCGCAGCCGGCGTGGGGTTCGCCATCCGTGGCGGCATCCTCGACAACTGGGGGCGGGAGTTTAACTTCACGGCGTCGGAACTGGGCCTCATCGGCGGAGCCGGTTTTACCGGCTTCTGCTTTGGCATCATCATCGGCGGCGTGATCGCGGATGCCATCGGCTATGGCAAACTGGTGGTGGCGGCCTTCGGCCTGCATGTGTTGTCGGCCGTCATTACCTTCCTCGCCATGACTCCCGATGGCGATGGAGAACTGCTCACCGCCTCGCGCGCCGCGGCGTATAACTACCTGTACTGGGGGACCTTTCTGTTTGCCGTCGCCAACGGGACGCTTGAGGCCGTCGCCAATCCCCTGGTCGCCACGCTGTTCCCCCACAATCGCACGCACTACCTCAATATCCTCCATGCGAGTTGGCCAGCGGGGCTGGTGCTGGGGGGCGCCGCGGGGTGGCTGTTGGATGACTGGCTCAAAGTTCACTGGAAGCTGCAACTCGCGCTGTTCCTGCTGCCGACCCTCGTGTACGGCGTGATGTTCCTCGGCCAGGCCATGCCGAAATCGGAGGCCTCGGTGAAGGGACTCAAACTGGGGGACATGTTCAAGGACGTCGGCATCCTGGGGGGGCTGGTCGTCTGTTATCTCCTGTCGCTGTTCTTTGGCGACGTCCTGGGCCCCGTGGCGGCCAGGGTCGGCGTGGAAGCGATGCATCTGGGATACGGGATCGGCGCGGTGCTGCTGGTGGTGGTCGCGGTGATCACCAACTTCTCGCTCGGTTCCTGGCTGCTGTTCGTGTTGTTCGTGGCCCATGCCCTGGTGGGAGCCGTGGAACTGGGGACAGATCAATGGATTCAGAACATCACCGGCAACATCCTCTCGTCAGCGGAAGGGAAGGCCCTGTTCGTCTTCACTTCGCTGATCATGTTCTCGCTGCGGTTCTGCGCGGACTTCATCGAGAAGCGGATGGGGCTCTCTCCGGTGGGCATCTTGCTGGTCTGTGCCCTGCTGGCCTGTCTGGGACTCAACCTCACCAGCCAGGTCAACTCCTTTGTCATGGCGCTGATCGCCCTGGGCGTCTACGGCGTGGGGAAGACCTTCTTCTGGCCGACGATGCTGGCCGTGACCAGCGACCGGTTCCCGCGCACCGGCGCCGTGGCCATCAGCATCATGGGGGGGATCGGCATGATGTCGGCCGGTCTGGTCGGTTCCCCCGGACTGGGATATGCCAAGGACCGCTTCGCCGGTGAAGCGCTCCAGCAGGCGGGTGAACCGCTGTTCACGGAGTACAAGGCCGAAAAACCGAGCAAGTTCCTGTTCTTCGCCGAGGTCACCGGACTCGACAGCAGCAAGGTCGGAAAGATTCTGGAAAAGCCCGTCGACCAGCGGACCGAGGCGGAACAGAAGGTGATCGAGGCCAGCATCGCCGGCGACCGCAAAACCCTCATCGCCGATTCCGCCATCCCCGCCACCATGGCGGTGATTTATCTGGCTCTGCTGTTCTACTTCCACACGATCGGCGGTTACAGGCCGGTCCGGATCGAAGAGGTGCACAGCGGTACCGACTTGGGAACTGCGGAATCGTGAGGCCGGGAGCGCCCCGGAGACACCCGCGACCTCGCCCCGACTGGACGCGGCACTGCCGGGAGGCCGCCGCGCCGAAGGTTGGCACGCCGCTCGGGAACTGAGCAGAGTCGGGACGTCTCCGGACGGTCGACCGGCGGCACTGTCCGCGGGAGGGATTGCACCCGGCACAGGGAGCGGCCACAATTCATTCCCGTCACGGCATCGGGACACCTCCTCTTGGTGACGACCATCCCTGGAGCTCGGCGATGACGGGCAGCACCCTGCGGCTTCCGGCGGCGGCTCTGGTGTTGGCAGCCGTGATGTCAGGTTCTGTTCCCGCTGGCGAAGGCTCACCGCTTCGCGGTACGGGAAGCAAGGATGAAAGCCGCCTGCGGCAGGCAGTGCGGCAACTGGAAGCCGAAGAGTTCGTGGTTCGCAAGGCCGCCCGGCGGGAACTCCTGGACGCCGGTCTCCCCGCCGTCGATCTCCTGCAGGGAACGCTCCATTCGGCGCAAGGGCACCTGGCAACGGAGGGGGTGCAGCTTCTCGAGGAGTTGACCCGCTCGAACGACGCCACCATCGCTGCGGCAGCCACGGCCGCACTGCAAGCCCTGGCCGGCTGCGAGAATGCGGACGTCGCGCGGCTGGCCGCCACGGCACTGGAGCCGGCGGCTGTCCTTCCCGAAGCATCCCCGCTCGGACTCCGGCTCGCGGTGGGTGGTCCGCTTCCGCAGGCCCTCGTCCCGGGGCCCCCCTTCGGACCCGACGGTAAACGGGCCGTCGACATCGAAGTAGCCGGGCGCAAAGTCCGCATCGAGGAAGTCCGCGGGGGACGAATCACGGTCCGCATCACCGAGACCATCGACGGGCAGGAGCGAACCACCGAAACCGTGGCGGAGAACGCCGCGGACCTGCTGCGCAAAGATCGCGCTGTTTTTGAGCTCTATCTCAAGCATCTGGTGCGGCAGCAGCCGCCTCAAGTCGCGGGAGGCAACTTTGGCATCCCGATGCGAATCCAGACCAGGATCCGCGACGGCCATCGCCAAATGCGGGTGGAAGAGAGAGACCGGGTGATCGAGATTGAGGATCACAACGGGCGGCAGATTCAGATCCGCATCACGGACGTCATCCAAGGCCAGGAGACGACAAGGGAGATTGCTGCGGAAGACCTGGCCCAGCTTCGCGAGCAGGACCCCGAAGCGGCCAAGGTCTACGAGCAGTGGACCGGCGGCAGGGAGGTCGGAGGGTTTCCGATCGGCCGCTTCCGGCTCCCTGCGCCCACGGGACCCTGAAGGGAAACGAGACCGAGCAGAGCGACGTCGACCTCCGCACCATGAACCTGACGTCTCGCTGACGGGTCATATTCCGAGTAAACGCAGGGCGGTTCCCAGGCTGGCTCTCTCCTCGCCACAGACGCCGGCCATCCCCTCACACAGGAGCGACAGACCAGACATGCCGACTCGCAATCGCTGGAGGCGGTGGCTTCAGCCTCGGGAGGCGGCGCGGCGCAGGATCGGCGCCGGCCGCCGTGGTCAAGAGGGGAGATGCTGGCTCAGCGCCATCGGGGGGCGACCCTTCGGGAAGCGAGTGTTCGCCCGGGCGTGTCTGCGCCGCGGAGAGGCCCGCACCTGCGACCGTTGGCGGGTTCACGCGCGAAATGCGACGTGACCTCGTCCGGGAGAGCAAGGAACCTGCGTCCAGTTGGCGGCTGGCGGGAGATCAGGCGGGGGCGAGACCGCGCCGCCGCAGCTCGTTGACGACGCGCTGCACGATCGCGGCGACGTCTTCGTTTGTCGGAGCGACGCTCTCATCGGCCCCGAGCGACGTCTGGGAATAGGTCCGCAGCATTTCCGGCGCGCAGCCGGTGACGGGCTGATCGGCGAATCCGTGCGCGGCCAGCAGGCACTGGAGTGTCCCCCGGAGGGCAGAGAGATCGGTCTGCTGCTGTTCGGAGAGGGGCTGCCGGCCGCCCCCCATGTCGAAACCGCGCAGGCTCACGGCCGCCCGGAACCCCTCTGGAAACTCCGCCTGGTAGATCATGGCGTCGAAGAGGGTGACGAGGTCGTACTGGAGACGGCGGGCCTCGTCGAGGCGGCCGGCGAGGGTCAGATCGTACAGCCGGCGGGTCAACTCCGGGACGACGCCGCTGGAGGCATTGGTGCCGCCGTCGCAGCCGATCAGCAGCATCGGCATCAGGGCAGCGTCCCAGCCGGTGAGGAAGCTGAACTCCGGGCGGTTCGGCCGCACCCGCTGGATCATGCGGATCATGTGCGGGATGTCTCCCGAGGAATCCTTGATGGCGACGATCCGTTCGCACTCTTCGCTCAGCCGCTGGACCGTGGGGACGTCGATGGGACTGGCGAAGAGGGGGATGTTGTAGAGAGTGACGTCGATGGGGGAGTTGCGGCCGATCTCCCGGAAGTAGGCGTAGACCGAGGCGCTGCTGAGCTTGTAGTAGAAGGGGGCGACGATGGCGACGGCCCGCACGCCCAGTTGGCTGTAGTACTCGCAGGCCTTGAGGGTTTCGCGGGTGTTGGCTTCGGCCGCGCCCGCCAGGATCGGCACCCGCCCCCGCACCTGATCGGCCACGATCTCGGTGATCCGCCTGCGCTCCTCCGCCGTGAAACGCGTGAACTCCCCCGTCGAACCGTTGGGGTACAGGCCGTGCACACCCCGTTCGATCAGCCAGTCCAGATAGCGGCGAAACTCCGGCTCGTTGATGGAGCCGTCCGGACGACAGGGGACCAGATTGGGAGTGAAGATTCCCGCGAGTCGCTGGGAGGCCATGACGACATCACACCTCGGTACGCACAACACACCTGGTTCCGGAGCACACCCGGCAGGAGGGACCGCATGATAGTGCGGCAGCGGGCGGAGGGGCGAGAGCAGATTACCGGGAATGAAGCGGCGGAAAAGCCCGGCGTCGCAGCCGCCAGGCGCCTCCCGCCCCCCACGGATCATTTGAGCATCGCGTACTTTTTCATCTTGTTGTACAGGGTCACGCGGCTGATGCCGAGATCGCGGGCGGTCTGCGTGCGGCTGAAGTTGTTGCGAAAGAGCGCCTGTTCGATGATCTCCTTCTCGGTGAGGGCGATCTGCTGGCCGAGCGTCGGGTCGAGCCGGCTGGAGTGCGCCAGTCGGATCGACGGATCGTTGGTGGGACCGATGTTCCCCGCGACGATGTGCGGCGGCAGATGGTCGGGGGTGAGGACGCCGCCGCGGCAATAGATCACCGCCCGCTGGATGACGTGCTCCAGCTCGCGGACGTTCCCCGGCCAGGGATAGGCGAGCAGGGCCTCGAACAGGCTCTCCTCGATCCGTTCGATCTTGACGCCGTGCCGGGCCTCGAACTTCTCGATGAACTTCCGCGCCAGCGGAACGATGTCCACCTTGCGCTGGCGGAGCGGAGGGATGTCGAACTTGAGCATATTGAGACGGTAGTACAGGTCGGGGCGGAACCGGCCCTGTTCGACGAGCGGCTGGAGGTCCAGGTTGCTGGCCACCACCAGCCGCGCCTGCGACCGCAGAGTCCGGTTGGAGCCAACCGGCTCGAACTCGCCGGTCTCGATCACCCGCAGGAGCTTGACCTGCTGCTCCGGTCCCAGGACGTCAATTTCATCCAGCAGGATCGTCCCCCGCCCTGCGGCGACGAACTTGCCGTCCTTGTCGGCGTGGGCGCTGGTGAACGCCCCCTTGACGTGCCCGAACAACTCGCTTTCGATCAGCTCGCGCGGGAGAGCGCCGCAGGCGACGTGCAGGAACGGCTCGTTCCGGCGCGGCGACGCCTCGTGAATCAGATTCGACAGGAACGTCTTTCCCGAGCCGGTCTCGCCGATGAGCAGGATCGTGACGTCGTGAACCGCCGCAATCGCCAGGTCCTCGAGCATCCGCTTCAGTTGGGGGGCTTTGGTCTCAAACCGCCGCGTCACCCCTTCGAGGACGGCTTCGGCCTCATCCGCCGCGTCGCTGGCCGAGACCTCCGGAGAGGGGGACGGCTGCGGCAGCAGCTCCCGAATCATCTCGGCGGCCTCTTCCCCTGGAACGTTGCCGCGCAGATGACGCAGCCCTGCACAGGCGATGCGGCGTTCCAGCGGTTCAGGGCAGAACCAGTCCGTAAGCACGATGATTTGCAGGCGGGGATGCTCCCGGTGGAGTTCTTCGAGCCACCGTTCGGTGGCGTGGCCGCCGTCCCGCAGCCCCCGCACGTCGGCCAGGAACACCGCAGGCTGAAGCCGCGCCGCGTGAGATCGGACGTCGGACAGATGCTGGCAGAGTTCCACTTCCGCCGACGTCCCCAGCGACTCGCGCAGCACTGAAGCCAGCCGAGGCTCAGGGGTCAGGATCAGAACGGCAGGAGGAGGTGAGTGTTTCACAGCAGGCAAGACGGAGTTGGACATCAGGGAGGTAAACAGGAGTGAGGCGATCTGGTTGCTGCCGCGGCGTTGGACACGAGGCGGCGGAACAGCCCGTCGGGGACAACCTGCACCCCACGAACAGGACTTTGGATCTGCCTCGATCGACATATCCCGAGTGCTGATGACCGTTGGCAAGAGGGAGAAGCGCGTCTTAGAAACTTGACAGTCGACTCTCACCCGCGTTGCTCTGTTGCGACGAGACGTTGCATTTTGGCAACATCCGCGGACTTGATGGCGAGTCGAGTCTCCCCGGAAAAACGGGATCACCGGGCATTTCCGGGGATGCTCCGACTTCGAGGGAGAAGCGAATCCCCTCCCGTTCCGGCGACCACAGACCTCAGGACCTCTCCGGCATGAGACACCAGTCCCTGACTCTCGGCGCACTCGACGGCTCGGTGGTGATGGCCGAGGGATCGGCAGAACCCGATCGGGCCATCGTGCTGTGTCACGGCTTTGGCGCACCGGGGGACGACCTGGTGCCCGTCGCGCCGGAACTGCTGAGCTGCCGTCCTGAGCTGTCCGATCGCACGCTGTTCGTCTTCCCGCAGGCGCCGCTCTCGCCGCCGGAATTCCGACCGTTTGGGGGCCGGGCCTGGTGGCCGCTGGACATGGCACGGTTACAGGCCGCCATCGCCAGCGGAGAGTTTCGGGACCTGCGGAGGGATGCCCCGCCGCGTCTCCCAGCCGCCCGGGAAGAACTGCGGAGCCTGCTGGCGGCTCTCACCGACCGGTTCGGCCTGCCGGTGGAGCGGATCGTGCTGGGGGGCTTTTCGCAGGGGGCCATGCTGACAACCGACGTAACGCTGCATCTCGCAGCGCCGCCGGCCGCGCTGGTCGTCTATTCCGGCACCCTGCTGAACGAAGCGGAATGGAGGAAGCTGGCGCCGGCGCGGCGCGGACTGCCGGTGCTTCAAAGTCACGGGTGGGAGGATCCCATTCTGCCGTTCGCCGCCGCCGAGTGGCTCCGTGACCTGTTGAGCGAGGCGGGACTCGACGTGACCTTTCTCCCGTTCCACGGCGGCCACACGATCTCCCGGTCGGCGATCCGGGCCACGGCCGACCTGCTGGCCAGCCTCAAGTGAGCGAGTTTCACCACGGGCATGTGGGAGTGCCACTCGGCCTACCCGTACGCCCATCGCGACAAACGATCCGCAGCCTCACGGCCGAGGCTCGCCACGAGACCCCACTGGCGGGCCGGGGGCATCAGTGGAGTGGTGGAAAGAACTGCCGGCGAAGGCGGGCGAGCCATCCCGGCGACGCCGATCGTCCCTCTCGAATTCTCCGGGCGATCGATACGGAAAAGAGGGGAGCGTGTCCCGGCGGTTACCGACGAATCACGACGCTCGATCCCACCGTCAGCAGGTCGAACAGATCGGCAACATCCTGGTTCCGCAGGCGGATGCAACCGCGGGACTCCGCCCGACCGATGGAGGATTCGTCGATCGTCCCGTGGATTCCGTACCCGTCGCCGAGCGAAATCCAGAATTCGCCCAGCGGATTGCGGGGATCGTCATGGGCGATCACGCCGTCAGGTCCATAGTAGGTCGGGTCCTCCAGCTTGTCCTGCACCGTGAAATCCCCCACCGGTGTGGAGCTGTCCTTGCCGATGCCGATGGGGAACCGTGCCACATAGTAGCCGTGCGCGTGCACCGTCAGCTCGAACCGCCGCAGGTCGACCACCGCCCCGAACGGACCGAGGATCACCTTCAGGTTTTGACCGGGCCGGATGCGCAGCGGGTCAAGGCGATTGAGTTTGGCCAGATACTGCCAGCTCACGCGGTAATTGTTCGCGATGTTTTGCAACTGGTCCCCCGCCTGAATGGTGTAGGGATCGATGTAATGGGGGTGGGGGAGGAAATAGATTCGCTGGGCGGTCTGGTTGATGCGGCTGGCGAGCTTGTCGCGGAGGTCCGGCTGCTCCCAATACAGCGACGAGAGGACCCGATGCGCCTCCACGTCCTGTCCGGCGGCGATCATCCGGTCGATCGCCACCCAGTCAATCTGGGGTGTGGCCGGCTGGGGGAATTCAGGTGCCGGTTCCTTCCCGAGGATGGCGGCAGCCCGGACCCCCGGCTCCCCTTCCACCGCGCCGACCTGCTGAATCATCCCCGGACTGGCCGGAAACCGCTGTGTCCCTTCCGTGGGAGAGGCAATCGTGGAGGAGGGGAGAGCATCGGCGGGGACGAACTCGAGATGGGCCGGCCCAAAGGGGCTTGCCGTGGTCGAGCCCGCCGGCGCGGAGGACCGCTCCCCGGGGAGCGCGGTCTGCGGCGAGGAACTCGCGGCCGTCTCCCATTGGGGGGTGCGCGGAGCCGCGGGCAGGTCCGGCGGACTTGGAGTGGCGGCCGTCGCGGCCGGTTCGGTTTGGTCCGGGACCGCACTCGGCGCCTCCGCCGATGAGCGCGTCTGAAGCTCAGCCAGGCCCTCCGCGCCGCCGGTCCGCGAAGCCGCGGCGGACTTGTTGGCCCGGTTGAGTTGAATCTCAATCGGAGCGCCGACCACCGGCGTCACTGCGGGATCGTGACGACGATGGACGTGCACTTCGGGAAGCCAGCCCATGCGCCAGGCGGTCGTCGCCGCCCCACAGCCCAGAACCAGGAACCAGAAACGGAATGACCGGAGCGGATGTCGCGGGACGGGGTGGTACATCTCGTTCCTCCTTGAACGAAACGCGGTGGGCGAGGGGGCGGATCAAGGCCGAACGCCGTGCTCTTCAGCGGTCCGGCCGACATGGCCGACCGGAAGGAGCTGGAATCCGATTCGCGTCACTCACCAACGGGGCGAGGTGAATCGACGTCCTCATCAGAATCCAACTCAGCCGCTTGCGGGACGGTCGAGTGCCGCGGCGGCGGGTCCGGAATGGAAAAGTACATGGTGTCGCGGCCCCCCGGCTCGTGGCCGTTCAGCTTCCAGAGATTCCCCGGATGCAGCCATCGCGGGAACATCGAACAACCGCTCAGACCCAACACACAGATCAGAGCGGCAACAATTCGACCTCTCATGGCGGAAACCTCCCGGCGGACACATGGGCAGCCGCCTCCGAGGTGAGACCAGGACAGGAAATCAGGGGGACGGGGGGAGAAACGGGCGGGACTATAGGAGCGGTCCGCGCCGCATGCCAAGAGCGGTTGCCGCGCCGCCGGCAGGGATCATCGGCGCGGGACCTTCGTTCCACGCCGTTTCACACGCGCCGTCGGATCGCTCCGCCCATGGGCCAGTTGCAACGATGCCGCCATTCCGCAGGGATTTTTTGCGGTTTTTGGGGGGAATTCCGACCGGCGCCAACGCAGCGCGGGGACCTACGCAGCGGGCCGTTGAGCGCCGGCGGCCGTCGGCGGATTCTGCCGCTGGGAACCAAGGCCCAGTTCGTGTTCGTGAATTTTTCCCAGTCGGAGGAGCCGGGCCATCGCGTAGCACATCGAGATCACCAGCCCGTACCGCCCCCAGACGAAGTGCCGCCGGAGGATGAAACCCTTGAGGAACGCCGCGGGGAAGACCGTCAGCAGCCGCCACCAGGAGACGTGAGCCCCTTTGCGCTGCACATAGTCCCGGGCCTGCAGCGAGGTATAAGCGTTGATCTTGGTCATCAGTTGCTCGAAGGAGAGCATGCCGCGATGGTAGACGTCTCCCCGCAGTCGTCCCACCCGTGCGCCGGGCTCCATCTGCACCGAGTCGTGCACGGGACTGTCGGAGAAGCGGCCGTGCTCCCGGTGGTACAGCCGGATGGGGGTGTTCGCGTAGGCCCAGCGGGCAGGGCGATCCTCATGCGGGCAGACCGCCCGGATCACCAGCCGATAGGCGTCCAGCGGCGGCTCGCCCGAGCGGAACAGATTCCGCAGCTCGTCGGCCAACTCAGGCGAGAGGGCTTCATCGGCGTCGAGGTTCAGCAGCCAGCGGTGACGGCAACACTCCTCGGCGAAACGCTTCTGTGGCCCGTAGCCGGTCCATTCGCGATGAACAACGCGGGCGCCTGCAGCCCGGGCGACGGCGACGGTCTCGTCCTGACTCCCCCACTCCACCACGACGATTTCATCCACAAGCCCACGCAGACTCTCCAGCGCGGCCCCGATGCGCGCCGCCTCATCCCGGGCGATGAGGAACGCAGAGACCGGAATACGCTCGGAATCGGACATGACGGAATCCCACCAGACCAACCAGTCGGATGGTAGGGCGGGAAGGCGGTTGGGGTAAAGACGCGTTGGGGAGCGAAGCGGCTGCCCCGCGAGCAACGGCTACTCGTCGGTGGTCTGTTCCGCCAGCCACTGCAAGTAGGGGGCGTGACCGGAGGCGATCGGCCAGGAGAGGATGGCGGGGCACTCATAGGAGTGGAGCTGCCGCAGACGCTCGATCACCCGCTCCACCAGACCGCTCCTGGTCTTGAGGATCAGGATGGCCTCCCGGTCCTCCTGCATCGCCCCCTGCCAGCGGTAGACGGAGGTCATGCCGTCGAGCACATTCGCACAGGCGGCGAGTCGCTCGGCGACGAGGGTGCGGGCGATGGTCAGGGCTTCATCACGGCTGCCGACAGTGCTGTAGACGATGGCGGCGTCGGTCATGTCGGTCCCCTCAGGCAAAGCTCAGCGCGCGAAACGCAGCCGGGCGAATTCCTCCACGCGGCCGCGGATGGCCGGCTCGACCGGCAACCGTTCCATGCTGCTCGCCCCGTAAAAGCCGACGATCCCCTCCGTATGGTCGAGGATGTACTGGGCATCGGCCGGTTCGGCGATCGGTCCCCCGTGACACAGCACCAGCACATCGGCCTTGACCCGTTTGGCGGCGTCATGCATCGCCTGGACGCGGACGGCGGCCTCTTCCAGGGTGACGGCCGTCTGCGCTCCGATGAGTCCCTTGGTGGTCAGTCCGAGGTGCGGAATGAGGATGTCGCAACCGGCCGACGCCAGCGCCACCGCCTCGTCCGGATTGAAACAGTACGGAGTGGTGAGCAGGCCGAGTTCGCCCGCCAGACGGATCATCTCGACCTCCAGTCCAAAGCCCATGCCGGTCTCCTCGAGCCCCTGCCGGAACGTTCCGTCGATGAGACCGACGGTGGGAAAGTTCTGCACCCCGGCGAAGCCGGCCTGCTGCACCTGCCGGAGGAACTGATCCATGCGGCGGAAGGGGTCGGTGCCGCAGACTCCGGCCAGCACGGGCGTGTGTTTCACCACCGGCAGGACTTCGCGGGCCATCTCCAGGACGATGGCGTTGGCGTCGCCGTAGGGCATCAGGCCGGCGAGCGAACCGCGGCCGGCCATGCGGAAACGACCGGAGTTGTAGATCACGATCAGGTCGATCCCCCCGGCCTCTTCCAGCTTGGCGGAGAGTCCCGTGCCGGCCCCGCCGCCGATGATGGGTCGTCCGGCGGCGACCTTGGCGCGGAGGCGATCGAGAATGAGTTCGCGTGGGGAGGGCATGGGCGTTCTGCGGAGGGATGGCGGGGCGGAGAGAAGGAACGAGGAAGAGCAGGGGAGAGGGCGGCCGCGTCTGTCTGCAGGCTTCGCCTCGGCTCTCCGGCCTCGCCTTCACCTCCTCCTTCCGTCTCTCCCTCCCTCACGTCTCCGGACCTTCCAGATAGGTATAGCCGTTGAGCGCTTCCTCGTAGAACTTGACGTACTTGCCGGCCTCTTCGTGGGTGATGCGTCCGTCGCGGACGGCCATTTCCACGGCCATCTGCAGGCGGTCGGTCAACTCGCGGCCGTTGAACTGCACGTAGTCGAGCACTTCGCGGACCGTCTCCCCTTTGATGATGGAGTCGAGCACCACTTCGCCGTTCTCGGTCAGATCGACGTGTACGGTGTTAGTGTCGCCAAAGAGATTGTGGAGGTCTCCGAGAATTTCCTGGTAAGCGCCGATCAGGAAGGCCCCCAGGTAATAGGGGGAGCCGTCGAAGCGGTGCAGTTTGAGGGTCCGCTTGACGTCGCGGCGGTCGATGAAGGTATCGATCTTCCCGTCGGAGTCGCAGGTGACGTCGCACAACACGGCATGCCGCGTGGGACGCTCGTTCAGGCGGTGGATCGGCATCACGGGAAAGAGCTGCTTGATGGCCCAACTGTCCGGCATCGACTGGAAGAGGGAGAAGTTGCAGAAGTACGAGTCGGACAGCAAGCGGTCCAGTCCGTGTAGTTCCTCCGGCACGTCCTCCAGGTCCCGCACCAGCCGGCGAATCTTGTGGCAGATGGCGAAGAAAATGTCCTCTGCCAGCACTCGCTGAGGGAGCGGCAGATAGCCGCCGGAAAACAGGTTCATCGCCATGTCGAGCGCCTGCTGGGCATCGTGGTAGGACTCGAGCACGTTGCGGGCGTGGACCTCGTGATAGGTCATGGCCAGGTCGTGGAGCGGCTGCTCATAACCTTCGGGCACATGCCGGGGGACATCCTGACCGTTCCCCTGCTCGCAGACCCCCAGCGTGGCGAAGACCAGCACGGAGTGGTAAGCGGCGACGGCGCGGCCGCTTTCCGTCATGATCGTCGGATGGGGGATGTTTTCGTCGTTACACACCGTGGCGATGTGATAGACGATGTCGTTGGCGTACTCCTGAAGGGTGTAGTTCATGCTCGACTCGAAGTTCGTCTGCGAACCGTCGTAGTCGACCCCCAGTCCTCCGCCGACGTCCAGGTACTCCAGTCCCGCGCCGCGCTTGCGCAGGTCGACGTAGACGCGCACCGCCTCGTTCACCGCCGCCTTGAGCATGCGAATGTTGGTGATCTGGCTGCCGAGGTGGAAATGCAGGAGCTTGAAGCAGTCGGCCATGCCGCGGCGCTCCAGCTCTTCCAGACCGTGCAGGATTTCGCCGACGGTCAGACCGAACTTGGAGCGGTAGCCTCCGGACGACTGCCAGCGGCCGGACCCCTTGGCGGCGAGCTTGACGCGCATGCCGATCTGCGGCCGCACGCCGACCTGCTGGGCATACTTGAGGATCAGTTCCAGCTCGGTGTACTTCTCGACGACCGGGATCACCTGGCGGCCGATCTTCTGGGCCAGCATTGCCATCTGGATGAACTCATCATCCTTGAAGCCGTTACAGACGATGGGCGTGTTGGCCTCCGTCATGGCCACCACGGCCAGCAGTTCCGGCTTGCTGCCGGCCTCCAGCCCAAAGCCGTACTCCTTGCCGTATTCAATGATCTTGCTGACGACTTCGCGCTGCTGGTTGACCTTGATGGGGTAGACACAGCGGTACGTTCCCTTGTAGTCGTTCTCCGCGATGGCGCGGGCGAAGGCGTCGTGCAGCGTCTTCAGACGGTCCTTCAGAATGCCGTTGAAGCGCACGAGGATCGGCAGATCGAGCCCCCGCAACTGCAATCGGTCGATCAGCTCCTTCAGGTCGATGAACCGCGCCGGGTCCGTGCTGGGATGGACCAGCAGGTGCCCGTTGCGGCCCACGCTGAAGTACCCTTTGCCCCACCGCGCGACGTCGTACAGCTCGGCGGCATCCGCGGGGGTCCAGACGGAAGGCTCGTCTTCAATCTCGATCATGCGAGGCAGTTCCAGCACAGCCAGGGCGGAAATCAAAAGAGGAATTTTGGCGGAATGACCCGGCTGTGCAAGGGCCTCCTCCCCGGACGAGCAAGGATTCTCACACTTTTCATCCCGCTCCCACCCTCGCCGCCGAAAACTCCCGCCCGCTCCGTTCCGGCTCCCGAGCCGTGCCGCGATCTCCGCCGTGCATCTCGGATGTCCGGCCGCCGATCGTGCCGGAGTCGTTCACCCCGCCAAAGCGGCTCTTGACGCCGCCGCCTCTTCTCAGGACGATCCGCCCCCTTGCCGGAGCAGGCAGCTCCGACGACGGGCGGTCCAGGCCGGCTTGCCCTCGAGTGTGTCGGCCAGAGGCGAAACAGTGGACCGTCCTCCACCAGCAGGGAGGCTGTCCGATGAGCGATCGATCCGCGACCTGGCCGCTGACACGGGGCCCTCTGACCCTCCCCGCACCACAGCGCGAGGCGTCGAGACCAAAACTCCGCCTTCCGGCGGAGACGGCCAATCAGGCGACCCATGCCCTCGGGTTCCTGCTCAGCGTGTGGGGGGCCGCTCTCATGCTCCAGGCCGTGGCCCGCCAGCCGGACCTCCCGCGCGTCCTCGGCTGTCTGATCTACTTGTGGGCCTTGCTGGCGGTGTACGCGGCTTCCACGCTGTCCCATAGCGTCCGGGAACCGCGGCGGCGGGCCTTCTTCCAAACCCTCGATCAGGTCTGCATCTTCCTGCTCGTGGCGGGATCCTACACGCCATACGGTCTGGTGCATCTGAACACCGGGGCGTGGCGATGGCTGCTGGCCGGCATGTGGGGACTCTCCCTGGCCGGCATTTTCGCGCGGATCGTCGGCGGTCCCGGGGCCGTGGCCTTCCGCTGCTTTGCGGTCATCGGGTGGCTGCCCGCCCTGGCCCTGGGGCACGTCTACCAGTTGAGCGGCCTGACCGGCCTGGGGCTGGTGCTCGGCGGAGGGCTGGCCTACACCGGGGGCCTCTGGTTTCTCGTCAACGATCACCGCCATCCCTATCTGCACGCCGTCTGGCACCTGTGCACGATCATAGGGAGCGCCTGCCACTTTCTGTTCCACTACTGGTACGTGGCCACTTGGCCGGCCGTGTGAGACGGCTCAGGCATGACGGGACGTCGCCGGTCCCCGCCCGCGGCCGCGGTCCTCACCCTCCCGTGGGGACCGCGCGACCCGAGGCTGACGACGACGGAGCGATCGACCTCCAGCCCTCCTGCACGCTCGGAGGAATGCGTTCCCGCAGCCGGCCGGCATCCACCTCCACCGGCAGGCGATTGCCATTGGCCGAGCCCCCGGAGGGAGCGGTGGGTTGGACGCTCTCCCGGAGGACGGGGCGGCTCCAGTTCTCCCCCAACGGTCGCCAGGCCTCCGCAGCAGACTCGGAGAGTTCCTCCCCCGAGAGGCTCCCCGCACTGGCCTCTCCCCCGCTCAATGGGAGAGGGACGGGGTGAGAAGCCCCAAGGTCTCGACTCACGATCTTCTCGCCCGGCCGGATGCCTCCCGCTCCCTCCTGAGGCGGGGCGAGCGCGGGGGTCGAGCCGCTGGCGGCTGGAGGATCGTCGGGACGATGTTTGGGTTCATCCGGAGCGGCGACAGCAGCGATCGTTCCCTCGGGCGACGTTTCTCCCCTCACAGCCTCCTGCGGCGCAGGCATCTGTTCCAGAGCAGCGGCGCGAATGGAAGGACTCTGGTCGGCGGGCAGAGCCCGGGCGGGCAAGGCCGCGCGGTCCGGAGGCGGCGGAGTGACGACGTTGTTCTGCACCGGAGCCTGGGGAGAACCGGCGGGAGGGGAGATCGGCTGCCGCGTGAGGGGACGCTCCCGCAGTCCGGCGGTCCGCTCAGCGGGAGAAGCGATCGCAGCCCCCTCCCGCAATTGCCGCGTCAGGCGTTCCAACAGCGAGTCCTCCTCCACCAGGGGCTCGGAACGAGCGGCGCCAATGGTCGGAGGCGGACTCGATGTCGGAGTCGGTGGCGTCGTGGCGGGGGGCGGCTCGGGCGTGGGGAGGGAGGGGGACTCGTCTCCCAACCGTCGCCACCAGGGGAAGGGGGATTCAGCCGAGGAGCGGCTGAATCCCGTCGCATCGGCCGGAAGAGTTCGTGGGGAGAACGCGGCCTCGCTCCGCCCCCCCGACAGGACATTGTGATACCCCGCCTGCAACAGGGCGGAGGTCAGTTCGGGGTATTGCGACCACTTCGTCTCCGTCCAGTTTCGCACGTCGGAGTAGGTGCTGCGGAGGTACACAGGGACAGCCCGGCGAACGACGATCAATCCGTCGCGCGTCTGCACAATGTGATACCGATCCGCGCAGTAGAGACCTCCGCCGCCGACCAGCAGGCCCATCAGGAACATTCGGAGCTTGAGCATGGTTGGTTCTCCCACAGTGGGCCGGACGCGGCCGGCGGAAACACGGCCCCGGCCGCTACCAGTGGGCCGGAACCGTCCCCGTGGTTCTGCGAAACGCTACCACGCCAATGGCGACGGCCGGCGGGAATCAGCCCCGCGCGGACCGAATTCGGGCGTCAGTACGACGGTCGCGCCGCAGGCTTTGCGCGCCTCATTCCGGCGTTGCCGGCAGAAGAGTTTTGCCAGCTTCACACAGCGGGACGATCAGCGGGGGGCCCCTTTCTGGGCCGCAGCACACTTCAGCCCGCGGGGCCGCGAAGAATGTCGCGCACCGTCTCTTCCGGGACGTCGTCGACCAATTCCACTTCCCCAATCCGCGTGGGGAGCACGAACCGCAACCGGCCGGCCAGCGACTTCTTATCGAGCCGCATCCGGTTGAGCATCTCCTCCACCGAGGGCTGACGTCCGGGGGGGAAACTGGTGGGGAGATGCAGCGCCTCCAGCAGCCGCACTTGCCGGGCGGTCTCCTCCGGCGTGATGCGTCCCAACCGTTCGGCGAGGCGGCTGGCATACACCATCCCAATCGCCACCGCCTCGCCGTGCAGCAACTCGCCGTACCCGCAGAGCGCTTCCAGGGCGTGGCCGAAGGTATGGCCGTAATTGAGCACCGCCCGCAGCCCCGTCCGCTCGAACTCATCCTGTTCCACCACATCCGCCTTGAGGCGGCAACTGCGGGCGATGGCACGCCGCAGGACCTCCCCTTCCCGGCGACTGATCGCCGCGGCCTGGGCTTCCAGAAACGCGAAGAACTCCGCATCGAGGATCACGCCGTACTTCACCACTTCCGCCAACCCGGCACGGTACTCCCGGTCGGGGAGCGTCTGGAGCGCGGCGGTGTCGATGAGCACGCCGATCGGTTGATGGAACGCCCCGATGAGATTCTTCGCCTGGGGATGGTTGACTCCCACCTTGCCCCCCACGGAACTGTCGACGTCGGCCAGCAGGGTCGTCGGCATCTGGAGGAAAGGGAGTCCGCGGGCATAGGTGGCGGCAACGAAACCGGCCGTGTCTCCCACCACGCCTCCCCCCACCGCCACAATCAGCGTCCGTCGGTCCGCCTGGAGCGTTACCAGCCGGTCGTACAGTTCCGAGACGATCTCCAGCCGCTTGGTCGGTTCGCCGGCCGGCAGGACGATGCAGGCCGTGTTCCATCCCGCACGGGAGAGGCTGGTCTCCGCCGTCCGGGCGTGGGGCTGGGCGTTCACGTCGGTGATGAGGACGGCCAGTCGCCCCGCCCCCCGGATGCCCCGCGCGGCGGTCCACGGTTCAATGCACTCGGCTGCCCGCCCCAGCAGTCCCTCGCCGACGGCGATCTCATAGCTGCGCTCGCCGAGTGCCACGCGGATCGTTTCGACAGGGGGAGACATGGGGGCGCTGCCTGGGACGGACGACGATGGGGGTGAGGAACCCGCCAAGGTTTGGAGCTGAGTCGGAAGAGTACGGAGGGGAGACGGCTCTTGGGGGACAGGACAGCGGCCGTCGTCCGGCGGTCGCCGCCGGCGCTCCCCTGCGGCCTGTCCCTTCGGCGGCGAGTACACCCGGAGGGATTCGAACCCCCAACCCCCGGTTCCGAAGACCGGTGCTCTCTCCGTTGAGCTACGGGTGCCAGACGGGGTCCGGGAGGGTCACAGCCACGCGCACACTCCCGGTCGGCACACCCCGCGCGCCGATTAGACTGACCCCTCTCCCCAGCGTCAAGAAACGCCTGTGGCAACGCTCAGGGCGGGGATGACGATGCATCGCGGTCGGCGTGCAGGGTGTCCCGTCGCCGTCTGGAAGCCGCCCCAGCGACCTGCTACCGTGGAAGCGGCCCTGCTGCGACCCCGCGCCCGTTTTGGAAGTTGCCATGTCCGCCCCCCTGCGAATCCTGGCCATCCACGCCCACCCGGATGACGTCGAGTTCCAGTGCGCCGGTACGCTCGCCCTCCTGAAGCAGCAGGGGTGCGAGATCGTCATCGCCACCATGACCGCCGGCGACCTGGGGAGCGCGGAACTGGAACCGGAGGAGATCGCCCGGGTCCGCCGCGGCGAGGCCCAGCGGTCGGCCGCGCTGCTGGGGGCCGAATACATGTGCCTGGAGTTCGGCGACCTGTCGATCGAAGTCAACAACGACGGCCGACGCCGGGTGACGGAATGCCTGCGGCGTGCCCGACCAGACATCGTCATCACCGCCCCCCCCGTGGACTACATGGCGGACCACGAGGTGACCAGCCGCCTCGTCCGGGACGCCTGCTTTTCCGCCTCGGTTCCGTTCTACCGCACGGAGCAGTGGGACCCCGCCCCGCCGACCGACCGCATCCCCCATCTGTATTACGTCGATCCGATCGAGGGCGTGGACTGGTTCGGACAGCCGGTCCCCTACGATTTCATCGTCGATATCTCCAGCACCTTTGACCTCAAGCTCCAGATGCTCGCCTGCCACGACAGCCAGCGGGCGTGGCTGCGTCGCCAACATGGCGTGGACGAGTATCTGGAAAGCTGCCGCCGCTGGAGCGCCACGCGCGGGCAGGCCATTGGCGCGGCATATGGGGAAGCCTTTCGCCAGCACCTCGGTCACCCCTATCCGCACGAGAACCTGCTGCTCCGGACGTTGCAAGGCTGAACTCCGCCGCCGCTCCGGAAGGGAACCGGAACGACTGGCGGTGGGGCACGTCAGGCGTCGGCGGGGGAGGGCTCGGCGGCCGGCTCCGGAGGCGGCGGGAGAATCTCCGTACTCGCCGAGAGGTCCGGTTCGGGCAGAATCGACATCCCCACCAGTTCGATCGACCCCTTGAGCGAAACGCTCAAGACCCGCAGTTCCAGCGGGCCGAATCTGGCCTTGGCCCCCGGCTGAGAGGCCGCCTCGCCCAGCGCCGTGCGCAGCGCCTGGGCCAGCGTCGTCTCCGGTGGCAGCAGCGATGGCACGCCGTACAGCTCGCTCAACTTGCCGATCGTCACCGATCCGCGGAGCGGAAACTCCAAAGCCATCGGGATCGCCCCGCGAACTTCCTCGCTGCGACCGAAAATCTGGCTGACCAAGGGTTGCGTCCCCGGACGGACGACGAGCATCACGTGGTCTCCCGCCTCGATCCGGGTTTTCCCCTGCGGCGGGATCAGGTGGTTCCCCCGCACCACCAGCGCGATCACCACGCCGTCCGGCAACGCAAGGTCGCGGACGAGCTTCCCCGCCGCCCGCGAGTCGGGACCGACGGCGTAATCCAGCACCTCTCCATCGACGTGCTTGAGGGAGCTGATCTCCAGCGTGACGGGAGGCGCCGGTTCCGGCGGGACGGTCAGCCCCAGCCAGTGGGCGACCGTGGTCAGCGTGCTCCCCTGCACCAGCGCCGAGAGTACCACCACAAAAAACACGATGTCGAACATCAGCCCCGCCTGCGGCGCGCCAAGCATCAGGGGAAACGTGGCCAGCGTAATCGGCACGGCCCCCTTCAATCCCACCCATGAGAGATAACCCCACTCGCGCCATTGCGGCCGGAAGGGGATCAGAGACACTCCCACCGCCACCGGCCGCGCCACCAGGCACAGCACCACCGCAAGCACCAGACCCTGCCAACTGACCTGCCACAAGCGACTGGGAACACTGAGCAGACCCAGCATCACGAACATCACGATCTGGCACAGCCAGGCGATGGCGTCGTGATACAGCCGGATGCCGCGCTGCATCACCAGCCGCTGGTTCCCCATCACCATTCCCGCCACATAGGCGGCCAGAAAACCGCTCCCGCCGAACTCGGCCGTGAGGCCGAACGTCAGCAGGCAGCAGGTGCTCACCAGCACGGGGTACAGTCCCGGCGTGTCGAGGTCGATGCGGTTGACGAGCCAGGCGGAGGCGCGCCCCAGTCCCCAGCCGAACACCGCCCCCACCAGCAACTGGGAGAGCAGCAGCCAGAGCAGTCCCCACGCGGAGTCGATCTGCCCGAGGAGAATCTCGATGCACCCGATGGTCAGGAAGATCGCCATCGGATCGTTGCTGCCGCTCTCCACCTCCAGGATCGCTGCCAGCCGCTTGGGGAGGCTGATCCCTCCGGACCGCAGGATCGAGAAGACCGCCGCGGCATCGGTCGAGCCGACGATGCTCCCCAGCAGCAGCCCCTCCAGGAGCGGCATGTTCAGAATCCACGCGGCCGCCACGCCGGTGATGACCGCCGTCAACAGCACCCCCAGCGTGGCGAGGACGAACGCCGGCTTCCAGACGGCGCGGACCGCCGCCAGCGGCGTGCTGAACCCACCGTCGAACAGGATCATCGTCAGGGCGATTGTGCCGATCGCATGGGCCAACTCGTAGTTCTCGAAGTCGATCTTTCCGAGGCCTTCGGAACCAGCCAGCATCCCCAGCACCAGGAACAGTACCAGCCCGGGAATCCCCAACCGGGCGGAGAGCTTGCTCGAGGCAATGCCGAGCAGCAGCAGCACACCGGCCACGAGGATCAGGTGATCGACAAGAAACATGCGAGATCCCGGGGCATCACAGCAGACCAATCCTTCCAGGCTCCGCGCCGTCCACAGCCAGACACGGAGAATGGCACCCGACTGCGTGGGGACAAATGGCGGAGGGGACGGCGGACTCCCCAGCGGGACTCACCAGGGCCCCAGCGCTCCGCGCCGCCAGTTGTAAACGTCCCCCGCAGAAGGAACACCCCTTCATGGACCGTTCCCTGTTCCCACCGGGAGGATCGCTGTCCCACTGAGGCTAACCTTGCACGGCTGGCAAGCCAGCCCGCGAACAGTGAACTTCTCCGGTTTGATCTTGAAGCCACATCCCTGTCGCTTACCGAGATGCTCCTTGCAGGTGCTGACGGAACCACTCCAGCATCGCCGGGATGACCCGCTCGCGGTTCTGCTGGGGAGAGAACCCGTGGGTGGCCCCTTCAATCACCACCAGCTTGGACCCGACGCCGCACTCCTCGAACTTCGGCAGAATGTTGGAGCTGTGTTCCAGGGGGACCAGCTTGTCCTGATCGCCGTGGATCATCAGGACCGGAGCGTCGTCAGCGGTGACGGCCAGCAGCGGCGAGACGCTCGCTTCCAGAGCGGCGTCAAAGGCGAGCGGCGGCCTGAGGTTCGGGCGGGCGGCGATCTCCGCCGGCGGCTCCGTCGTCCAGCCCCGCAAGTCCGTCGGCGGGAACAGCGCCACGCCCGCGGTAATGCGGCTGGACGTCCGCAGCACCGGGTCCTTGGACTCCGCGTCACCGTCGTCCCCCGTGGTGGCGAGCATCAGCGTCAGATGTCCGCCGGCACTCCCGCCCAGGACCCCCAGACGCTGGGGATCGATGCCGTAATCGTTCGCCGTGAGGCGGATAAACCTCACGCACCGACGAACATCCGCCACCGCCTCCGGAACGGTGTATTTGGGTGCGCTGCCGTGCCGGACGATGAACACGGTGTACCCCTCGTCCAGCAACGGCCGTTCGACGGGGATCAACTCCCGCGGCTCTCGCCATGCGGAATACCATCCCCCGCTCTGCAAATGCAGCACGGCGGCGCCGTTCGGTTGCGGGGGCGTGAGGACGTCGAACGTCAGTGCCAGCCCGTCCTTGTGACCGTAAACGACGTCGGCACGGACGCCCACCGGCGCGTCGTCGGCCCGGAGAAGCTCGGACGGCGGCGACAGAAAGGCCGCGGAGAGGAGCAGAGCGCAGCGGCACACGACAGAGGTTCGGCGCATATGAGTCTCCCGGAGGAACGTCGCAGGACGGGGAACGCGACAGCGATTCTACGGCGGCAGAACAGCGTTTTCACGTCTGCGGGCTGAGCCGGGCGACCCTGAAAACCAGCGAACCTCCCGGGAGCCGGCGGCGTCCTTTCCTCAAGGCGGCCGATCGCGCGCCCGCGACCCTCGCCCCCGTCACCCCATGCGCCATGCGGACTTCTCTTGCCAGCCTGTCCGAGCCGACGCTCGCCGCCACCGTGGCCCCGGAGGACCTCCGGTGCGGCGACATCATCGCCCTGTTGAACGAGGTCGGAGAATATCCGTCGTTCCTCTGGCCTCTGGACAGCCAGATGTCGCCGCCGGATCAGCCGGTCCGCATCCGCTGTCGGGCGCGGCAATCCGGCCGACCGCTCCGCATCGTGGGCATCTGCCTGCCGTTCGTGTTCGTCGAGACGCCCGGCCGACGGTTCCGGACGCTCGACCTGCGGCAGTGCGAGTGCGTGCGGCTCAACCGCGAGTACGCGCGGCTGGTGTGGAAGAAGCTCCGCCGCAAGTAGGGGGGCTCCACCGCGCGGCAGACCGTGCAGCTCCGCCTCCGGGGCTTCCGTGCCCGCCCCGGCTACACTGCTCGATCTCAAGTCCGCTTGCCGAACAGAGATCGCCAGGTGGAGCTGCGCGGCTGCTCCTCGTCATCGGCGGGGAGCACCTCCTTCGCCTGTCCCAGTTGGCGAATTTCCCGCTCCAGCCGCGCGCGGATGCGGTCGAGTTCGGCCCGTTCCCGCGCCAGTCGCGCCCGTTCCAGGGAGAGGGCCAGCTCCTCGCGCTGGACTGCAGTCTGCATCTGATGTTCGAGTGCCCGCAAGCGCTGTTCAAGGTCTGCCGGGCAGTTCTGGAGGGCTTCCCAGTTGATCGGAGTGGTGGGACGGCGGCAGCGCAGCTCCCGAATCAGAGCGGCAATGTATTCGTCCCGCGCAATCAAGCCGCCGCGGAGAACTTCCACGTTCTGCTCCTCCTCCCCAATCGGGGCAGGCGGCGGGGGGAGTTCCCACGGGTCGTCGGCGGGGGGTGGCTCTCCACCGGCTCCAGCGGCATCCGTGGCGGGAGGAGTGTCTGCGTTTGTTGGTGCGGCGTCGGCGGGACGGTCGCTCTCCGCCGCCGTGGATGGGGCCTCCTCACGCACATCCCCGCGGAGGAGTTCAATCAGCTTCTCCAGCCGGGCATCCAGGCGCCGCAGCAGAGCAGCGCCCTGGAGATCGTCCCATTCCCCCAGGACCGATTCCAACCGTTCCAGCAGGGCCGCCTGCTGCTCGAACAGTTCGCCAGGAAGGACGCCGCCGCCAGGGGATGCAGAGGCCCGCAGTTGGCGATCGACGCCGCTGCGGTGCAGGCGGTCAAGCTGCTCGGCCGCCTGTTCCAGTTGCGCCGTCAGCGTCTCGATCAACGCCTCCCGCTGCTGCAATTCCGCAGTGAGGGCGGCGATCTGCCGCGCAGCGGAATCCGGCTCGCGGTCCCGCGAACCATCGAGCGGCACACGGGAAGCACCCGTGCCATCAGAGAAAGGGGAGGGGGACATGGCACATCCAGTGACGCTTGCGACTACAGTCGTTCACCGGCAGCCTACCTTGCGTTTCCCCTGCCGACCGCGGATGGACCAGGCCATCCCCGCCGCCCCGCTCGCCACCGGTCCGGCTGTAACGAATCTAGCGGTTGACCACGTTCTCCGGTGTGCGCCCGGACAGCACGTCCGCGATCTGCCGCGCAACCCGGATTCGGAGGTCCACCAGCGACTCCTCGGAGACGAACGCCGCGTGCGGCGTGACAATCACCCGGGGATCGCGAAACAGCGGCCGGGTCAGGTCCGGCGGCTCCGGATCGAAGACGTCCAGTCCCGCCCCCGCGAGCCGGTTCTCCCGCAGCACCTCCCACAGCGCCGCCTCGTCCACCAGTCCTCCCCGCGACGTATTGATGAGGCAGGCGGTCGGTTTCATGCGGGAGAGGGCCTGGGCATTGATGATCCGCCGCGTCTGAGGCGTGAGCGGAGCGTGCAACGACAGAAAATCGCTCTCGGCCAGCAACTGTTCCCACGACACCATCGGCAGGCCGGTGCCGTGATCGGAGCCGGAGGCGGTGTGTGCGATGACTCGCAGACCCAGCCCTGCTCCCTTGCGGGCCGTCAGCCGTCCGATGCGCCCCAGCCCCAGCAGTCCCAGCGTGCGTCCCTTCAAGCGACGCATGGGAGGCGCTGCCGACAGATGGTACTCCCCCCCTTTGCTCGCCTGGTGGAAGTAGCCGATGTTCCGTGCCAGCGCCAGCAACAGCGCCACCGCATGATCGGAGACCTCCTCGATGCAGTAGTCCGGGACGTTCGTCACCAGCATTCCCAGCCGCGTGGCCGCGGCCACGTCGATGTTGTCGAGACCGATCCCCATCCGCGCCACGAGGCGGCAGCGGGGGGCCGCGGACAGTACCCGCTCCGTCACCGCCGCCCAACAGGTGGCAATCGCCGTTGCCTCCGCCGCCAGCCGTACGAGCGTCTCTTCATCGTCGTTGGGAGCCTCGTCCAGCACGGCCCCGGCCGCTTCGAGAATCCCCCGCTCGATCTCCAGATCGGGCCAGGGATGATCGGTGATCAGCACGCGCGGAGGAGCGGACATGGTTCGCTGTTGTTGAGGACCAACCCACCCCGGCCACCATACGCCAACCGGCGGTCGAACTGAAGCGACGCTCCTCCGGCAGAGCACAGAGCCGGTGCTTTGTTCCGGATCGGCGCAGGACCAATGTTCGCCGGCTGGTTTGCCAGCCGTGTCGGATGGGTCCTCCCGGACGGAGACCTCCCCTCAGCAGGAAACCAGGGCAGGTCCCGCGGCAGAGGGGCGGAGCCTCCGCCGGCGCCGCCGCTCCCTGGACGCCGCCGGTCCGATCGGCCACCATACGGACCCGCCGCCGGCATCGGACCGAGCGGCCCGAATGGATGTCACGGCTTTGATCATCGGAGGATGCCATGCCGCTGGTTGCTCGGCGTGTGCTCGGTGCAGTTCTGGTCGTCGCTCTGGGGCTCGCCTGGGGGGAGGCCTTCGCTCGTGGGAATGGTCGCGGAGGCAACGGACGCGGAGAGGGCGGACCGGCGGCAGCGGGGAGCGGGCCTGGGGCGAGTCCACTGCCGCGCGGCCGCGCCGCCGGTGCGAACGTCGGTTCCGCCTTCAGCCGTCGCGGGCTTCCTCAATCGCCGGGCGGCTTCTCTGACCGTCGCTGGAATGTCGGGCCGTTGACGCCCCCCGGCGGTTACGGCGGCTACCAGGCCCCGCGGACCGCCGCCTCTCTTCCTCCGGCGAATCGTGCTCCCGTTCCGACCAATCCCGTCACGACCCGCAGCGCTCCTCCGCCTCCCGCGCCGACGTCGGCTGCCAACCGGCCGACTTCCGCCGCGTCCACCTCAACACCCGCTTCATACCGGGAATCGGTCGCGGCCCATCTCTATGCACTCGCCAACGCCGCCGCCTGGAACATGTACGAGCACTACACCGCTGCCCCCACCTATGCGTCGACCTACCGGGAGATGCACAGACTCCTGTTGGCACTGAAATCGCTGGCCAAGGACGTCCGGGGAACCAAGCCCGGAGGTGCAGCCGACCAGACGCTGGCGGCGCGCCTGCGGGAAGCGGAGTGGCGGCTCGTGGCCGTCCAGGCCGAGGTGGCCGCCTGGCCGTCCACCGAGGCCGCTCGCGATCCCGCTCAGGACCTGAGAACCCAATTGGAACGGCTGCGGGGAGCACTGACCGGACTGCTGGCAGACTTTGGCGCCTTGCCCGAAGCGCCTGAGACCATTGCGGACAACGATGAAGGGGAGACGATTCGCCCGCGCCGCTCCGCCGATGAAGCTCCCCGGCTGGCACCGACTCCGCTGAACGATGCTCCGCCGCAATGAGCCGGCAAACCGGAGTGTGAGGCTCCGGACCCGGCCATCTCCGCCGTCTTCTCAGCGTTGTGGAGAACCATCGCCGCGACGGGAGAGGTTCGCTGCGGCCGCGGCCAGCAGTGCGGCATCCTGGGGATCGCCGAGTCGGCCCAGCCACTGATCGACCTCCCGCAGTGACGAATCCAGAAACCAGCAGGCCGCCGCCCGGGAGTTCGATGCCCCCGACTGCAACTCGGAGTCCAAGCGGCTGAGGACGCAGGCAGCGGCGAACAGTTCCATCGCGCTCCACGCCAGCCGCTCCTGTTCCAACTGCCGTTCGAGGACCTCCTCACGATGGCGGATGAGGGTCTTCTGGACGGCGCGGCCGAAACGAGCGATCCCGCGCCCCAGACGCCGCGCCCACGGGCGCAACGACGGCGTCTGCACGGGGACGACAGGCGTGCGCAGCCGAGCGAGAACCCACTCGGCCGCAAAGCGGTTGATCGTTCCCAGGCCTGCCCAGGGGCGGAAGATGACGTCGTACACTTCCTTCAAGGCCAGTCCCGGACCCCGCATCCCGGTGAGCGCGATGAACGACAGCAGGACTTCATTCGCCCCCTCGCCGATCTGGTTGATGCGGTGGTCCCGGAGCATCCGCTCCAGGGAGCGGTCGGTGAAGTAGGCGGCGCCGCCGTGAATCTGGAAGGCGTCGTTGACGATCGTCCACAGCCGCTCCGTGCTCCAGACCTTGAGCATGGCGGTCTCGAGCATGTAGTCCTCCAGGCCCCGATCGATCAGCCCGGCAGTGACGGTGGTCATCGCCTCCATGGCATAGGTCCAGGCGGCCATGCGGGCGAGCTTCTGCTGAACCAGCTCGAACTCGGCCAGTGCGCGGCCGAATTGTCGGCGACTGCGGGCGTGCTCGACCGCCAGACGCAGCGCCGTCTTGGCGGCCCCGGTGCAACAGGCGCCAAAGGTGGTGCGGCCGAAATCGAGCACCGTCAGCGCCACCTTCAGCCCCTTCCCCAACGGGCCGAGGATGTTCTCTCGCGGCACCGGCATCTCGTCGAATGCCAGCTTCGCCGTCGCCGTCCCCCGGATGCCGAGCTTCTCCATCCGCGGTTCGGTCACGCGAAAGCCGGGCATGTCCGGTGTCACGAGAAACGCCGTGATGGCCGTCTCCTCGCGACCGGGAATCGGTGTGCGGGCCATCACGGTCAGCACGTCGGCAATGGACCCGTTGGTGATGTACCGCTTCTGGCCGGTCAAGAGGTAATGCGTCCCGTCGGCCGAGGGGACCGCCCGCGTCTGGACGTTGGCCGCGTCCGAACCGGCCTCGGGTTCTGTCAGGGCGAAGGCGGCGAGCTTGCGGCCGCTCACCAGATCCGGCAACCACCGCCGCTTCTGCTCCTCCGTGCCGAACAGCAGCAGCGCTCTCATCCCGATGGAATGGTGGGCGTTCACAAAGATCGCCGTCGAGCTGCACCGGCCGCCGATCACTTCCAGCACGCGGCCGTACCCCCGCTGCGAGAACCCGCGCCCGCCGACCTCCCGCGGCGCGGTCATCCCCAGCACCCCCAGCCGCCCCAATCCCTCGATCACTTCACGGGGGATGTCCGCCTGGCGATCGATCCGCACCGGATCGAGATGTTCCTCGCAGAAGGTGGTGACCTCGGCAACGGCCCTCTCCACTTCCGCCTGCTGCGCGGCGTCGAACTGCGGGTAGGGGAAGACCCAGTCAGCGACGAACTTTCCCCAGAACAGCCCCTTGGCCACGCCGAATTGTTGCGGCAAGGCACCCAGGACCTCCTCGGCCTGGCGAACCTGACGTTCCCGCTGCTGTCGTCGTTCATCCCGCAGTTCCGTGGTGCTCATGACTCCTCCTCGTCGATCCAGCGCGGGGAACGTTTTTCGAGAAAGGCGCGCAGCCCCTCGCGCGCTTCCTCACTCCGGCGGGCCTCCCGGTGCCATTCCGCCATCGACCGCACGGGAGCCGCTCCACCCAGCGGAAACAAATCCGCCAGCAAGCGTTTGGTCGCCCGGATTGTCTCCGGTCCGCCGGCGAGGACCGACCGCGCGACGCGCAGCGATTCCTCCAGCAGCTCCGAGGCCGGCACGAGACGCTGCACGAGACCGATCGCACGGGCCCGACGGGCGTCGATCGGCTCGCCGGCGAGGAACAACTCCCGCAAGTCTCCCTCGCGGACGCGCGTCCGCAACAGTTCGCCGATCAGCGCCGGCAACAGACCCCGCCGCACTTCCGGGAACCCGATCCGCGCATCCTCGGCGGCAATCACGATGTCACAGGCTGCCATGAGGCCCGCCCCACCGGCGAACGCCCCCCCCTGGACGGCGGCGATCGTCACCAGCGGCGTTGCACGCAGCAGGTGCAAGGCACGTTCCACCGCGGCGGCGGAACGTTCCACCAGCGATTCCTCTGCCGCTTCGTGCAAGTCGAGTCCGGCGGAGAAGACCGGACCCTCCCCCCGGAGCAACACCACGCGGCTGGACTGGTCCGACTCCAGCAACTTCACGGCGGCGCACAACTCGTCCAGCAAGGCGATGGAGAGGGCGTTGCGCTTCTCGGACCGGCAGAGCACCAGCCCGCTCAGTCCCGCTCCGTGCCGCTCGATGCCCACCAGACCGGCCATCTCTGCTCCTCCCGAGTCCGGAGGCATTGTATACGTTCGGGCTGCCCCTCATCCGGCGGATCGTGCAGAATCGGGACCTTCGATTCAACCGGTCCGGAGAGGGCCGCCCGAGCCCGCGCGACACCCCCCCTGTCCCTCCCAGCACCCGCTGGTGGGCTAGACTTCCGCGGAGCCGTCGGGCGCCGAGCGCCACCGGTACGGACTCGCCGGATTCCGCGGCAGTCGGCATGAACGCGATCGAGTGGACCTTCTGGCTGTCGCTGGCCGGCGTGGGGTACATCTACGCCGGTTACCCGCTGGCGGTCTGGACGCTCGGCCGCCTGAAGGGCCGCTCACCCTCCCGTGGCGAGTGGACCGGCCCACTGTCGATCGTCGTGGCGGCCTGCAACGAGGCTCATCGGCTGCCGGCCAAGCTCGACAGCCTCTTCGCCTCCGACGCTGCCGACCGCATCCGCGAGGTCCTGATCGGTTCGGACGGCTCCGACGACGACACGCCCCGGGTGGTCGCCTCATATCCTGATCGGCGCGTGCAACTGGTCTCGTTCGCCAGGCGGCGCGGCAAGGCCGCCGTCCTCAACGACCTCGTTCCCCAATGCCAGTCGGACGTGGTGGTGCTCACCGACGCCCGCCAACTGCTCGAGCCGACAGCACTCTCGCGTCTGACAGCCAACTTCGCCGACCCCAGCGTGGGCGTCGTCTCCGGCGAACTGATGTTGCGCACCTCGCAGACCGACACCACCGCCGCCCGGGGGATGGGAGCTTACTGGACGTACGAAAAAATCATCCGCAAGAGTGAATCGAGGTTCCGCGGGGTTCCCGGTGCGACGGGTGCGCTGTACGCGATTCGCCGGGAACTGTTCCGGCCGATTCCCGAAGAGACGCTCCTCGACGACGTCGTGATTCCCATGCAGGCGGTCGAACAGGGGGCACGATGTCTGCTGGAACCGGGGGCCATCGCCTGGGACATCCCCTCGCAGTCAACGGCCCAGGAATCCATCCGCAAGCGACGGACGATTGCCGGCGCCGCGCAACTGATCGTGCGGCAACCGCGCTGGCTCCTCCCCTGGCGGAACCCCCTCTGGTGGGAGTATGTCTCGCACAAGTTGGCGCGGCTGGCCTCCCCGCTGCTGCTGGTCGTCCTGCTGGCGGCCAACGCACTTCTGCTGGCGGGGGAGACCGGTCTGCCGCCGGTGGTCTACGCGGTGCTGCTGGCCGCCCAAGCGGTTTTGTACCTCGCCGCGCTGACGGGCTGGGGGCTGTCGCGACGGGGACATTGCGCGCCTCTGGTCGGCACCGCCCTGATGTTCGTCGCGCTGAACCTGACGACGGTGCTGGCCCTGTGGGACGCTGTCCGCGGCCGCTTTCATGCCGCCTGGCAACGCGCCGCCTGACGGCCGCGGCTCGCCACGCCCCCCACCGGAGAGCGGGGGGCGTCAGCCCCCCGGCCGTCAACACTCACAGGAGTCGAGACAGCCTCTGCAGAGTTCAGGTGTGAGTCGGTTGCTCACATCCCCCGAACGGTCCGCGGCCTGACGGCCGCGGCTCGCCACGCCCCCCACTGGCGAGCGGGGGGCGTCAGCCCCCCGGCCGTCAACACTCACAGGAGTCGAGACAGCCTCTGCAGAGTTCAGGTGTGAGTCGGTTGCTCACATCCGCCGAACGGTCCGCGGCCTGACGGCCGCGGCTCGCCACGCCCCCGAGACTGGCGAGCGGGAGGCGTCAGCCCCCGAAGTCGTCGAAGGCGATGTTCTCCTTCTCGACTCCCAGGTCGTCCAGCATCTTGAGCACCGCTTGCAGCATCATCGGCGGACCGCAGATGTAGTACTCCACGTCCTCCGGCGCCGGGTGCGTTTTGAGGTAATTGTCGTACAGGACTTGATGGATGAAGCCCACGTAGCCGGTCCAGTTGTCCTCCGGCAGCGGCTCCGACAGCGCGATGTTGAACTGGAAGTTCGGGTGCTTGTGTTCCAGTTCCCGGAACTCCTCCACGTAGAACAGCTCCCGCAACGACCGCCCGCCGTACCAGTAGCTGATCTTCCGCTTCGAGTTCATCCCCTTGAGCAACTGGAAGATGTGGGACCGCAGCGGCGCCATCCCCGCCCCGCCGCCGATGTACACCATCTCGGCGTCGGTCTCCTTGATGAAGAACTCCCCGTACGGGCCGGAGATGGTCACCTTGTCCCCCGGCTTGAGGTGGAAGATGTAACTGGAGACCTTGCCCGGCGGGACGTCCGGCAACCGCGGCGGCGGCGTCGCCACTCGCACGTTGAGCATGATGATCCCCTTTTCCCCGGGCCAGTTGGCCATCGAGTAGGCCCGGAACACCGGCTCGGTCACCACCGACTTGTACCGCCACAGATTGTATTTGTCCCAGTCCCCGCGGAACTGCGGATCGATGTCGAAGTCCTTGTAATAGATTTCGTGCGGGGGGACTTCGATCTGGATGTACCCCCCCGCCTTGAAACCGACATCCTCGCCCGGGGGCAGGTTCAGCACCAGTTCCTTGATGAACGTGGCCACATTACGGTTGCTTTTCACCGTACACAGCCACTTCTTGGTCTCCAGGGCCTCATGCGGGACTTCGATCTTGAGGTCCTGCTTGACCGTCACCTGGCAGGAGAGCCGGTAGCCCTCGCGGGCCTGCCGCTTGTTGATGTGGGTCCGTTCCGTCGGCAGGATGTCGCCCCCGCCCGCCAAGACCCGCACCTTGCACTGAGCGCAGGTCCCGCCGCCGCCGCACGCCGAAGGAACAAAAATCTTGTGGTCGGCCAGCGCCCCCAGCAGCTTCGACCCCGCCGGAACGGCAATCGTCTTTTGCTCGTTGATGACTACGGTGACGTTCCCCGCCGGCACCAGCCGCTTCTTGGCGGTGAGAATCAGCGCCACCAGCACCATCACGATGCCCGTGAAGAACGCCACGCCGAGGAGGATCGGAAGCAGGCTCATGCGCAGTGGTTGGTGGTCGGTTGGTCAGAAGTCGACGTTCAGCAGACGGCTTTTAACCCGGGCGGCAGCCGTTGACCGCAGAGAAGAACCGAGGGGGGACCACTCCGTTTACAGTTCGATTCCGGAAAACGCCATGAACGCCATCGCCATCAGCCCCACGGTGATGAACGTGATCCCCAAACCCTTCAACCCGGCGGGAACGTCACTGTACTTCAACTTTTCTCGCACGCCGGCCAGGGTCGCAATCGCCAGCGCCCACCCCGCACCGCTGGAGAACCCGTACGTCAGGCTCTGGGCGAAGGTCAGGTCCTGCTCGATCATCAGCAGCGTCCCCCCCAGAATCGCGCAATTGACCGTGATCAGCGGCAGAAAGATTCCCAGGGCGTGGTACAGGACCGGCACGTACTTGTCGAGAAACATCTCCAGAATCTGCACCATCGCCGCGATCGTGCCGATGTAGCTGATCAACCCCAGAAACCGCAGATCCGTCTCCTGCAATGCGGAAATGCCCGTCCAGCCCAGCGCATTCTCCTTCAGCAGCCGGGAGTAGATAAGCTGGTTCATCGGCACGGTGATGGTCTGGATGACGATCACCGCCAGACCCAGCATGATCGCCGTCTTGACGTTCTTGGACAGCGCCAGAAACGTGCACATCCCCAGGAAGAACGCCAACGCCAGGTTCTTCGAGAAGACGCTTTGGAAGAAGATCGACAGGTGTTCTTCCATGGCCGTGCTCTGTGGTCAGTGATTCGTTGTTCCGGTCTCTTTGAACTCGGCGCCGGCCGGAGGCAGACGCCGTCCTCCCGCACATCGTCAGTCCTTCTCCACCTGCTCCGGCTTCCACGTCCGCAGCCCCCAGATGAACAGCCCGATCAGAATCAGCGCGCTGGGAGGACTGAGCATGATCAAATTGGGCACGAACCAGGGGGCCGTCGAAACGTCCACCAGCGCCCCCCCCCACAGCTTGCCGGACCCCAGCAGCTCCCGGATCACCCCCAGGCTGATCAGTATCACGCTGTATCCCAGGCCGTTCCCCACGCCGTCCAGAAAGCTGAGCACCGGCCCGTTCTTGAGGGCGAACGCCTCCGCCCGTCCCATCACGATGCAGTTGGTGATGATCAGTCCCACGAACACCGAGAGCTGATCGGCGATCTCCGGCACGAACGCCTGCAGAATCTGGTCCACCACGATCACCAGCGACGAAATCACCGTCATCTCCACAATGATCCGGATGCTCGACGGAATCCACTGTCGGAGCATCGAGACGACCATGCTCGAACACCCGGTGACGGCCGTCACCGACGCCGCCATCACCACCGCCTTGTCCAGACGCGTCGTCACCGCCAGCGCCGAGCAGATGCCCAGAATCTGCAGCGCAATCGGATTGTTGTCGAAGATCGGCTTGGTCAGGACCTTGGTGCGGCTCTCGGCCATGCTCTCCTCCCGGGGAACTCTCCCCCGCTCTGCCGGATGTCCCGGCTCGTCCGGCTCCTCCGGAGCCGTTCCTGGACTCGAAATGCTTCGGAAACTCCTGCCTCGGTTCGTGTCGTGCGGAGTGGCGCCGTCAGGGCGTCAGCGGTTGGCCTTCACGCACCCGGGCCAGGTAGGGACCGAAGCCATCCTCTCCCAGCCAGTAGTTCACCAGATTCTCCACCCCGTTGGAGGTGATCGTCGCCCCGGACAGCCCGTCAATCTGATGCTCCGCCCCGCGCGCACCTGCTTCGACCTTTCCTTTGATCACATCAATCTGAGGCACTCCGGTCTCGTTGAAGGCGACCTTTCCGTGCCACTGCGCTTTCCAGCGCTCATTGTCAACTTCGCCTCCCAGGCCCGGGGTCTCTCCATGCTCGTAAAACGTGATGCCCGAAATCGTCCGCAGGTCCGCCTCCAGCGCGACAAACCCGTACAGCGTCGACCACAGCCCCTTCCCATAGATCGGCAACACGTACTGCACCACCCGCTCTCCCTCCTTGACCAGATAGACCGGCGCGGCGATCTCGCGACGCTTGATCTTCGCCCGATCCAGCTCCGGGGGAATGCCGATACTCAGCTTGGGGTCCTTGGCAGCCTTGCGCGGATCGAAATTCGCCGGCAGATCGGCGGCGATCATCCCCGCCTCCTGCTCATGCCCTGGTCTCCGCGGCAGCGTGATCCACACCCGCTCGATGGAACGGAATTCCCGCTCCACGTCGGACGGACCGTAACCCTCCTGCCACCGCCCCGCCGCCACCAGCACGTTGCGCTGCAACTTGAGCTGCCGATTGGCGTCGATGCGCGGCCGCAGCCCCACCGCCGTCGCCGACACCACCAGCGAACAGACCAGACACAGCACCGCGGCGACGATCACCGTCCCCCACAGGCTGTTCGGATTGAAGGGACGCTCAGACCACACTGCGAGCCATCCTCCGTTTCACATTCGCCTGGACCACAAACGAGTCGATCAGCGGAGCACACACGTTCCCGAACAGAATCGCCAGCATGATCCCCTCGGCATACGCCGGGTTGATCGTGCGGATCAGAATCGTCAGCACCCCGATCAGTCCGCCGTACACCCACTTCCCCGGTTCCGTCATCGCCGCCGACACCGGGTCCGTGGCCATGAACACCAGCCCGAATGCCAGTCCTCCCACCACCAGGTGCCACTGCGGCGGCATCTGGTACATCGGATTGCTGCTGTAATCCCGGAACAGGTAGAACAGCAGCGAGGTCCCCACGGCTCCCAGCAGCACCCCCGCCATGATCCGCCAGGAGCCGATGCCGGTGGCGATCAGCACCGCCGCCCCAAAGATGCAGCACAAGGTCGACGTCTCACCCATCGACCCGGGAATCGTTCCCCAAAACGCCTGAGACCAACTGATCCCCAACCCCTCCGGACTGGTGATGGCCGCAATCCCCGGCAAAGTGGAGGTCGCCTGCGCCCCCAGGCTCGTCGCCGCGGTGAATCCGTCGCAGGCCACCCACACCTTGTCGCCCGAAATCTGCGCCGGGAACGCAAAGTACAAAAACGCCCGCGCCGTCAGCGCCGGATTGAGAAAATTCTTCCCCGTCCCCCCGAAAATCTCCTTCCCGATCACCACCCCAAAACTGATCCCCAGCGCCACCTGCCACAGCGGAATACCGGGCGGAAGCGTCAGCGGAAACAGTATCCCCGTGACCAGAAAACCTTCGTTCACCTCGTGACGACGCACGCACGCGAACAACACCTCCCAAAACCCGCCCGCGATCTGCGTCACCAGATACACCGGGACAAAGTACAACGCCCCCACCACCAGGCACGACACAATGCTCCCGGGATCGTACCCCGTCCCCAGCAGAGAGATCACCGCACCACGCCAGCCCGCAATCCCTGGCTGCTCCAGCACTCCAGCCGAGACCTGTTCCGCCAGGGCCCGGTTGGTCTGCAAACCCGTGTTGTACAGCGCCATCAGAATGCACGGCCCCAACGCCACCACCACCGTGCTCATCAGCCGCTTCAGGTCGAGTCCATCCCGAACGTGAGTCGGCCCCTCTGTCACGTCCGGCGGCGTGTACAAGAAAGTGTCCACCGCCTCGTACAGCGGGTACAGCCGCTCAAACTTCCCCGACTTGCTGAAAAACGGGTGCAGCCGGTCCAGGAAGCGTCGCAGGGGCTTCATGATGAGACGTCAGTCCAGAGAGTCCACACGTTCCTCGCCGGAGAAGACCGTTGCGGTCCCCTCGGCCTGGGAGACTGCTCCCAGCCTCAACACCACCAGCGCAGCAGCCATGCACCCGGACCCTTCACACAGACGGCAACCACTTCTCCTCGCCGACACAGTCCAGCGAACGTCGGCGCGGCGGGCGATCGCATTTGCGCGCAGTTCACGCACATCTTATCGACCTCCGCGCAGGATGGAAGCACTCGCGGCTCACGCAGCGATTCCATTCTCAGCTCTCTCTCAAGATCAGGAATTGCCCCTCTGTACCGACCCCCTCCACCCACCACGGGACGCCAGCCAGCCTGCCTGATCCCCCCCTCGCGAAAACCCTGCTGCCCGGAGATCGAGGATCTCCTGGATCCCCTTGGGCCGCTTCATGCTGCTCCCACCAGACCGCCTCGCCACCGGCAACGACCATCCCCCTTCCCCGCGTCCTGCGCGACAGCGACCTTTTTTTGTTGCTGAGGGGACCAGCCTCGCTCAAAATGAACGCAGCCGCCTCTATCCTCGCCGGGATTCCCTCCCGGCTCGGTTCAAAACTGCCGATGAGCTCACGGCCTCTGAACCGCCGCCCCCCTGCACGACTGCGTCGGGAACTGCTCCAGGTCGGGGCGCTGGCCCTGACCGGCATGACGCTGCCGGAACTGCTCCAGGCAGCGAGCGCCGAGGGAATCCGCCGCGGACGCGCGAAATCCTGCCTGATCCTCTTCCTCGAGGGGGGACCCGCGCAGCAGGACCTCTGGGACATGAAGCCGGCCGCTCCCCCGGAGGTCCGGGGACCGTTTCAACCCATCGCGACCACCGTCCCCGGCATCGAACTCTGCGAACACCTCCCCCTCTTGGCTCAACAGATGCACCGAGTGGCACTCATCCGCTCCGTGCATCACACGATCGTCGATCACAACGCCAGCACTTACTACATGCTCACCGGCCGCCCCCCCTTGGCCGGTTCGGAATTGATCGTTCGTGAACGCCCGGACAACTTCCCCCCCTACGGCGCCGTCCTGGCCAAACTGCGTCCCCATCCCGAACTCCCCGAATTCGTTCATCTCCCGGACATCATGTTCAACAACGGCGACGAAAGCCCGGCCCAGCGGGCGGGTTTTTTGGGCCGTGCGTTCGACCCCCTGGTGGCCGGCGACCCCAGCGTCTCCAATTACCGGATTCCCGGCCTGGCCTTTGGTCCCGACAAGACTCGCGAACGACTCAGCCGCCGTCGCTCCCTCCTGGAACTGATGAATGCAGCCGTCGAGACCCCGCTCGACGACCGCCTCGTCGCCAGCCTGGACGGCCACTACCAGAAGGCCTTCTCGCTGCTGGCTTCGTCCCGGACCCGGCAGGCGTTCGACATCGAGCGGGAACCTCCCAAGCTCCGCGAGCGCTACGGCCTTCCCGATCGCGAGGACCGTTCCGTCGAAGCCCGGAAGTTTGGCGGACTCCCCCACCTGGGACAGTGCCTGCTCCTGGCCCGCCGACTCATCGAGGCGGGCGTCCGGCTCGTGACCTGCTGCACCGGGCGGCGCATCGATCAGACCTGGGACGGCCATCGCCAGCACTTCGCACTGCTTGAACGCTCAATCCTCCCCTACTTCGACCGGGCCTTCTCGGCCCTGTTGGAGGACATGGCCGAACGCGGACTCCTCGACGAAACCTTGATCGTGGCCATGGGCGAGTTCGGACGCACCCCTAAGATCGGACAGGTGACCTCCAGCGCCGGTGCCACCGCCGAGGGACGTGATCACTGGCCCCACTGTTATACAATTCTTCTGGCAGGCGCCGGGATTCGCCCGGGATGCGTGCACGGCAGTTCCGACGCGGAAGCGGCTTACCCCAAAACCGATCCCGTCACTCCGGAGGACGTCGCCGCCACCATCTACCACGCCCTGGGTTTCGACCCGGAGACCTCGATCGCAGACCCTCTCCACCGACCACATCCGCTGGCGTTCGGGGAGCCCATCTGGCCCCTATTCGGCTGAGATATTCCCTTGGCCGCCCGCAACGGCTATAGTCTCCATTGGCGGCAAAGGTCCTTCCAGGCCGCAGCCGCCGTTGCGGCAAGGATGAACAGGTGGACGCTCTGGAAGGGGGTCCACCGGTAGCAGTCCCTATGATCGACCGTTTTCCCGTCCCTTCCCTCGCTCGCCGTTGTTGGCGGCCGAGCGCCGATCTCTATCGCACCGCACACGGTTGGTGGCTCAAGCTGGAGCTGGCCGGCGTCCGCCCCGAGGACGTCCAGCTCCAGGTGCAGGGGCGATGGCTCATCATCACCGGCACTCGTCGCGATCTGGTCCTCGACGGCGACTCCACCTGCCAGTCGCTGGAGATCTCGTACGACTCCTTCGAGCGGCGGTTTGAATTTCCGCTCGATCTGGCCGCGGCGAAGATCACGCCCGATTATCAGAACGGCATGCTGCTGGTGCGGATTGAGTCTACCGCTTCTGAGGCGTCCGGCGGCGCAGCCCCCTCCGGCCGTTGACCCTGGGCCGGCACTTGCTCGCCGCCGGCCGGGAATCCCCGCTTAAACACACGATCCCGCGTCCGAAAGGACGCGGGATCGTGAAAAGATCCGGCGAAGACCTATTTTCGCGCCTTTCGGCACTATCGTCGGCACCAGGAGCTTAACGGTCGTGTTCGGGATGGGAACGCGTGTGACCTCCTGATCTAGACACCGGAAGTCGGCTGGTCCGTGGCGAAGCGGACCAGTCGCGATGTCAATTGGTTCAGCAAGCGTGGTGCAGCCCTTGAGGCGTGTCCGCGGCGTGCGGCACAGCCGCAAATCGCGAAACAAAAATGGTCAAGCGTTCGTCCGTTAGTACCGATCGGCTGAGACTGTTACCAGCCTGACACCGCCGGCCTATCAACCTGGTCGTCTTCCAGGGGACTCAACGAAACCTGATCTTGGGACTGGCTTCGTGCTTAGATGCTTTCAGCACTTATCCTTGCCGCACGTAGCTACCCTGCGCTGCCTCGGGCGAGACAACAGGAACACCAGAGGTGCGTCCCTCTAAATCCTCTCGTACTAAAGAGAAAATCCCTCAAGTTTCGTACGCCCACAGTAGATAGGGACCGACCTGTCTCACGACGGTCTAAACCCAGCTCACGTACCACTTTAACCGGCGAACAGCCGGACCCTTGGGAGCTTCTTCACCCCCAGGATGTGATGAGCCGACATCGAGGTGCCAAACCCCGCCGCCGCTATGGACGCTCGGGCGGGATCAGCCTGTTATCCCCAGAGTACCTTTTATCCGTTGAGCGACGGCCCTTCCATTCGGAACCGCCGGATCACTAGCCCCGACTTTCGTCTCTGCTCGACTTGTGAGTCTCGCAGTCAAGCACCCTTCTACGCTTACGCTCGACGCCTGATTGCCAACCAGGCTGAGGGTACCTTTGGGCTCCTCCGTTACTCTTTTGGAGGAGACCGCCCCAGTCAAACTGCCCAACTGACACTGTCCTCCGCCCGGATTCACGGGTCGGGGTTAGATATCAAGCATGGCCAGGGTGGTATTTCAAGGACGGCTCCACGAGGACTGGCGTCCCCGCTTCTCAGCCTCCCACCTATCCTACACAAGACATACCTAATACCAATATCAGCCTACAGTAAAGGTTCATGGGGTCTTTCCGTCTAGCTGCGGGAACGTGGCATCTTCACCACGACTACAATTTCACCGGGTCGCCGGTTGAGACAGTGCTCCAGTCGTTACGCCATTCATGCAGGTCGGAACTTACCCGACAAGGAACTTCGCTCATGTTGTCCCTGATGTTTCCACCAGGCATGGACTCTCTCTTTATCCGTGCTGCAAGAGCTCGCGGCGAACCTCCTCCAGCCGCTCGCGGTCCGCCGTCGTCATCTTTGAGGCGATCTCGATGACCTCCAGCAGGCCGCTACGGTCCAGAGGACTCTGTTCGCGGAGCAAACGGACGATGCGTCGGAACTTTCGGAAGTCCACATTCTGCCGCGTCTTGAGGGGGTGAGCCATGAAAAACTCACACACCCGTTCGAGCGCCGAGAGATTGCGGACCCGCAGACTGATCTGGTTGTCGATGAGACGTCGGACGACGCCTCCCCGAAAGAACCGCTTGAGGGCGTACAAGACCTGGCGATCCTGCGCAGAACGCACGAACACCAATTCGGCTTGCACCCCGAAGCCGGCGGCCGTGTCGCTGCGCCGCGACAGGTGGACTTGAAATTCCCCCTGTGCGTCGACGAATCCGACCACCCAGTCTGCAGAAAGCTCCACGACACGTCCTCGCACGGATACCCGGCGTATAGTCTCTGAGGATCCCCGGAGGCCTGACGGATCAGGTCCGGGTTTCCTGCGGATTTTCCAATCCCGTTCGTTGTAACGCTTCGGCCGCGGCCGAAGAAACGTAGAACGGGCGCTCAGGAGGTTCCCGCATACAGCCGGGTCTTGCCCCGCCGGTTACCCGGCGGGCAGGCAGTGGGAGTTCTACCTTAGGACCCTCATAGTTAGGGCCGCCGTTTACCGGAGCTTTGGTTGTGGGCTTTGGCCGAAGCCTGACCCCCTCCCTTGACTTACCGGCACCGAGCAGGCGTCAGTCTCTATACATCCTCTTACGAGTTCGCAGAGACCTGTGTTTTTAGTAAACAGTCGCTAGAGCCGCTTTGCTGTGGCCTCCTCGCGGAGGCACCCCTTATCCCGAAGTTACGGGGCCAATTTGCAGAGTTCCTTAACCAGCGTTTCCCCGAGCGCCTTAGGCTACTCGCCTCGCCTACCTGTGTCAGTTTTAGTACGGTCGCATGAATGCCTGGGCTTTTCTTGGTTGTTGTGCAGAGGACTTCATCATCCAGGGACTCGGCCTTGCGGCACGGGCACTTCCAACCGCCCGATCCTCATTCCAACAACGTCCCCCAAGCTGCGGCGCAGGAATATTAACCTGCTGTCCATCGTCTACGCCTTTCGGCCTCGACTAAGGGACCGGCTAACCCTGGGCGGATTTACCTTCCCCAGGAAACCTTAGGCTTACGGCGGGCAGGATTCTCACCTGCCTTATCGTCTACTCATTCCGGCATAATCACTTCCAGGCCCCGACACGGGTCGTCTCCGTCCCGCTTGCTGACCTGGAACGCTCTCCTACCACTCTTGCGAGTCCGCTGCTTCGGCGTTCCGCTTACTCCCGATCATTATCGGTGCACAACTGCTCGACCGGTAAGCTATTACGCACTTTTTAAATGGTGGCTGCTTCTAAGCCAACATCCCGGCTGTCACAGCAGTCGGACATCCTTTCTGACTGAGCGGAACTTGGGGGCCTTAGCAGGCGGTCTGGGTTGTTTCCCTCTCGACCGCGAAGCTTCTCCCTCGCGGTCTGCCTCCCGGAATAGTCGCCCTGGTATTCGGAGTTTGGTTACGGTGAGTAGACTTGTGGTCCCCCAGCCGAATTCAGTCTCTCTACCCCCAGTGCGTAGTGGTCCGAGGCCATCCCTAAAGATGTTTCGGAGAGAACGAGCTATCTCCCAGTTTGATGAGACTTTTACTCCTCCCCACAGGTCATCCCCTGATTTTTCAACACCAGTGAGTTCGGTCCTCCACGCAGTCTTACCCGCGCTTCAACCTGCCCATGGGTAGGTCACTAGGTTTCGCGTCTATCGCCATCGACATTTCGCCCTGTTCAGACTCGGTTTCCCTGAGGCTTCGGCCCGGAAGGCCTTAACCACGCCGATGACGATAACTCGCCGGATCATTATGCAAAAGGCACGCCGTCACCCGGCCCGAAGGCACTGGGCTCCGACAGCTTGTAGGCACATGGTTTCAGGTTCTTTCCCTCCCCTCGAAGGGGTTCTTTTCATCTTTCGCTCGCGCTACTTGATTCACTATCGGTCGCCAGGGAGTACTTAGCCTTGGGAGATGGGCCTCCCAGATTCAGACCAGGTTCCACGTGACTGGTCCTACTCGGGTGCCGGCTGGCGGCTTCAAGCTGTCGAATACGGGACTGTCACCCTCTGTGGCGTCGGTTTCCACCGACTTCTTCTAGCCATTCGCCTGCGTGTCGCCGGTCCCACAACCCCGGCTTCCGTAGAAGCCGGTTTGGGCTGATCCCTGTTCGCTCGCCGCTACTGAGGGAGTCGAGTTTTCTTTCTTTTCCTGTGGGTACTGAGATGTTTCAGTTCCCCACGTTCGCTCCGCATGACTATGGATTCATCATGCGGTCATTCGGGAATCCCGGGATCAACACCTGCTTGACGGTTCCCCCGGGCTTATCGCAGCCTTCCACGCCCTTCATCGCCTCCTGGCGCCTAGACATCCCCCATGCGCCCTTAGTAGCTTGACCACTTTTGTTCCCGACTTGCGGAGGGACTCGCGTCCAACCCACACGCCCGGAACTTCTGTGGTCCCGACAAACTCCAACCCGCCTCCCATCCGAAGGATGGGCGCGGCCGGAGTCGCCTGGCCATTTTTCACCTAAGAGCTGCTCTCCAATTCCGCATTCCCCACAAGGAGGAACGCGGACATGGTGATGCCACGCTTGCTGATACCAAATTGCCAAAGATCATTCCGGCTTCGCCGGTTCCGCAGTGAGCGAAAACCGACCGCGCCGAAACCCAGACTGAACTGGAGCAAACCCAAGTCATGCTTGGACTTGCTCCACTCCACCCAGGCTCCCCACTGAACCATGCCGTCAGGGGGGTCCGCTATGGTAAACCGGCCAAACCCGATCGTCAAGCGTCCAGCCGAGAATTTTTTTCCGATCCTGCCGACCGTCTCCGGTGGCGATGACTGGAGACGACCGGGATCGAACCGGCAACCTCCGGCTTGCAAAGCCGGCGCTCTCCCAGTTGAGCTACGTCCCCGGAAGAGACGAGGGGCAAGGGACCCGGGTCTCGCAGCGCCCTCGCTGAACTCACGACCCTTTCTCCCTCGTCCCCAGTGGGCGTGCGTGGATTCGAACCACGGACCTCAGCTTTATCAGAGCTGCGCTCTAACCAACTGAGCTACACGCCCTTGCGGCCGACGATCCCAAAGGACCTCGTGCGACCTGCGGCCCCATCTTGGCGAATCGTCCCCCCCTTGTCCAGTGAACACCACGGAATGAGCACAGACAAAAGGCAGACCGTTCCACCGCGGGAGTGGTTCGGCCGGCATGGCCGCACGCCCCGTCTGGTATCGACCGGAGCGGCTGCCTGCGCTCGACGTTTCCGGGCCGTTACCTCCCCGGGCCACTGAACTCGGCGGCCGCTCGCCAGATGTGGACGCTTTGCTGGATGCCCACGGGCAAGCCATCGAGCCGTCCGGGAGTCACCCGGATGATCTGTTCGTGACGTGAAGCAGGTTGGCGCGGCGGCTGGCGCTGCTGGAGCCAGACGCCGAATTCCCCGGCATCCAGCCCTTCGCGCCAACCGAGGCTGAGCCAGCCCATCGTCCAGCGGGCATTGATGTCCTGCAAGGGGCGACAGCGGAGCCGACCGTTGCCATCCCGGTACCAACAGGCATCGATGCCGACCGGCCCGAAGTAGCCGGCCGCCTGAAGGAACAGAGCCGCGCGATGAGTGACGACGACCGCCTCTTCCCACAGGGCATCCCAAGGGGTGGGTTGAGCGAAGAGACTGCCGCGGTATCCGCCGGCGGGTTCGGTGAGCAAGGGGGCGATGCCGGCAAGCCGGGGAGGGTCCCCCGGGGGGATGTTCCACAGCAGCGCAGCCTCACAGACGATCTCCAGCCACGGCTCAAAGGCAATCCCCGCAGTGGTTTGAAACTGCCGCTCGAGCCAGCGGAGCTGCGCGGGGGAAAGTGTCGGTCCCCTCCCTTTCATCCGGTCACGACCGGCATGGGAAGCATTGGCTTTGAGGAGCCACGCGGCCCCGGGCCCGGCCTCGCGGCAGTAGCGGGCGAGGTGGAGAAGCAGGGCCTCCCGGGAGGAGAGGAACGCCACGTGGGGCGGACCGCACCCGAGCAACGCTTCCAAGTCGGTGGAAAACTGGCGAGAGTTGACGGTGCGGACGAGATCGAGCGGGGGATGGGGGGGGAGGGGGCGGTGGAGGGTGCTCCAGGCGGCCACGAGGTTCTCGGTCCATCCCCAGGGGACGAGTTCGACGTCCGGGGGCGCCTCGTCCCATCGCGAGACGAGGTGCGGCAGGGGGCGTGGAAACTGGCGGCCCAGGTCGGTCCAATCCTCCGTCGTGACCTTTCCGGGAGAGAGGATCCAATCGTCCGGCTCGGCGATGGCGAGCCAGGAGAAGGCCAGTTCGCGGACGGCTCTGTCGAGCCTGCGCGGCAAGGTCTGTCGCGGGTGTCCGAACGACCAGTCGAAGTCGAAATTGCCGACGAACAAGCGGCTCATCCCGGGGCGTGGGCGGTGGTTCCGAGGTCGGGGTGGGGAAGAGCGGGTGGTCAGGGGAGTGGCTGCTGCGGGGGATTGAAGCGTCTGCGAGAGGATGACGTCCAGGGAGGGGGTCTGGGAACCAGCGGAGGGAGGCGTCGCAGGGGGAACAGGGCCTTCGTATCGTTCATACTGGAGGGAAATCGCTGGCATTGAGGACCGATCAGGGGAGACGGATCAGGCACGGCTGGCAAGCCAGCCGGCGAACAGGGGGTGATCGCCACTCTGGAACAAATCGATCGCCGTGGCAGGGGGAAGGCGTCACCTTGCTCCCCCGATGCAGTCCCTCTAAGATACCCCCCTTTCCGGTCCGGGGTGGCTGCAAGACGACCGTCGCTGGGCGGTTACGCGCACGAAGACCGCGGCGAAACGGCCCAAGATTGTTTGCGGGCCGACGAACGACATCGGCCGGTTGACGGCGAATCGGCCTGACCACGACACGAGACGGCTCGACTGATGACAACCTGGCTGATGATGCTGGCCAACGACGCCCCGCCGGCGGGAGGCGGCGATGGGGGCTTCTTGCAGCTGTTGTACCTGTTTGGGCCCATGATCGTCGTGTTTCTGCTGATCAATCACCTGTTGATCACGCGGCCGCAGCGGCGCGAACAGGAGCGACACCAGAAGATGCTGGGGACGCTGAAAAAGAATGACCGGGTGCTGACGGCGGGGGGGATCATCGGGACGTTTGTGAGCATGTCCGAGGACAAAAAGGAGATCACTCTGCGGGTGGATGAAAACACCCGGATCAAATTTCGGAGCGAATACGTCCGCGGCGTTCTGGACGAAGGGAGTGGAGAGGGGGGCGAGGGTCCCAAGGGGGCCTGAGCCGTCTGCCGACGGTCCCCCTGAGTTTCCGGGGGAAGGGACGGCCGCGGGGGGGGACTTCCGGGCTGGTGCTACGAACGGCGGCCCTGGACAAGCCGCCCGACGGGAGTGGAGTTCAAGTTGCCATCATCAGACAGATACAGGTTTTGAGGGCGCGCAGGGAGCAGACGTGCAATGAGCAGGATTGGACTGGTGGGCTGGCTGTTGGCGCAGACCGGCGGGGCCGAGACGGTGGCGGATGCGACCATGAGCGCCGCGCCGGAAGCGAGTTCCGCCTTGGGCTGGATCGCGCTGGCGGTGCTGGTGGGAGTGATCGTCGTTCCGTTTGCGGTGGGGCAGTTTCTGGAGCGGCTGCTGAGGCTCAAGGACGTCGGTTTTCGGATCGGCGTGGTGCTGTTCACGCTGACGATCGGGTTGGGGCCGTTCGTGACGAACTACGCCCGGACGGGGAGTTTCACGCAGGGGGTGCTGAAGTTCGGCATCGATCTGGCGGGGGGAACCAACCTCGTGTACCTGGCGGACGTGGAGCAGGCGCGGCGGCTGGGGAAGCGGGTGGATGCGGAGACGATGGACCGGATGGTGGCGGCGGTGCGAAACCGCGTGGCGCCCACCGGGACGGAAGAGGTGACCGTCCGCAAAGTGGGGGACGACCGGATCGAAGTGATCGTGCCGGGAGCGGACCAGGAAAAGACCGAGCGGGTCAAGCGGCAGATCGTGAATCTGGGGAGTCTGGAGTTCTCGATCGTGGTGAACTCGCGCCGGCATCCGGAGTTGTACGCGAAGGGACAGGAACAGCTTTCCCGGCCGGAGGAGAAGGAAATCCGGATCGGCAATGTGGTCCGGGCGCGGTGGGTGCCGGTGGCGTTCGATCGCGAGACGAAGCGTCCGAAGATTACGAGTCTGGATCGGGGGGAGTTGATTCGCCCGGCGACGGTGGAAGGTCAGCCGGGGTACGAGATTCTGGTGCTGCATGAACCCGACCCGAAGAAACGGATTACGGGGGATTATCTGGTCAACGCGCGGGAGGAGTTCGACCAATCGGGGCCGGTGGTGGGGTTCACGTTCAACCTGCAAGGGGGGAACCTGTTCCAGAATCTGACGTTCGAGTACCAACCGGAGCCGGGGGATCCGTTCGGGACCAAGCTGGCGATCGTGCTGAGCGGCGCCGTTCACTCGGCGCCGCGGATTGAAGACCCGATCAGCACGCACGGTGTGATCCGGGGGAGCTTCACGCAGCACGAGATTCAGGAACTGGTGAACGTGCTGAACGCCGGGGCACTGGAGATTCCGTTGATCGAGACGCCGGCGAGCGAGGCGACGGTCAGTCCGCTGCTGGGGCTGGATGTGCGGGAAAAGGGGATCACCGCCATGTGGGTGGCGGCGGTGTCGGTGTTTCTGGTGACCGTGGCCTACTACTGGCTGCCGGGACTGATCGCCGATTTCTGCCTAATCCTCAACGTCGTGCTGCTGACGGGGATCATGTCGCTGATTGACGCGACGTTCACTCTGCCGGGGCTGGCGGGGTTCGTGCTGTCGATCGGCATGGCGGTGGACGCTAACGTGCTGATTTTTGAACGCATGCGGGAGGAACTGGCCAAGGGGGCCAGCCTGCGGATGTCGATCCAGAACGGCTTCAGCAAGGCGCTGTCGACGATTGTGGACTCAAACCTGACTACCCTGATCACGGCGGTGGTGCTGTACGTGATCGGCACCGACGCGGTGAAGGGCTTTGCGGTGACGCTGTTCATCGGGATCGTCGTTTCGATGTACACGGCGGTGTACGTCGGCCGGCTGATCTTTGACATCCTGGAGCGGAAGCGGTGGCTGAAGTCGCTGAAGATGGGGAGCGTGTTCGGCGTGACCCACATCGACTTCCTGGGGAAGACGACGGTGATGGTGGGGCTGTCGCTGCTGCTGATTGCGCTGGGACTGGGGGGCATCTTCTACCGCGGGGCCGACAATTTGGATATTGATTTCTCCGGCGGGGTGATGGTGGCGTTCGAGTTCGAGGGTCAGCAGCCGCCCATTGATGAAGTCCGCACGCTGCTGGCCGATCGTCTGGGGAAGAACATCAGCGTGGAGGAGCTGTCGGTGGGGGCCGCAGAGGGAGGGGGGAGTGAACGGTTGATCCGGCTGCGGACGACGGATGAGCGGGTCGATTACGTCAGCCAGCAGATCAACGAGGTGTTCGCCGCCACACCGTACAAGCTGGTGCGACAGGCAGTGGAGATAGGCCCGGTCACTGCGGTGGCGACCGAGGCGGCAGCGTCGGCGGGGGGGGAGTCAAATGGAGAGGCGGCGGGGGAGGCGAACGGCGGGCATCAGGCCACGGTCACCCTCACGCAGCCGATGTTCGCGGTCTCGCTCAAGGAAGCTCTGGCCAATGCCTTGCAGTCGGTGAGTGAGCAACGTTACGGAACGGGGGCGGAGTTGCTGACCGTCTCCACGACGGACGTAGCCGCCAATGAGAAGGGGCGGCGGTTCCTGGTGGAGGCGCGGTCGGAAGTGGCGGCGGCCGATCTCCAGGCGGCCCTGGAAACGCTGAAGGCCCGGCTGGAGGACGAGCCGTTCTTTGCGGAAAAGAACACCTTCGCCACTTCCGTGGGGAAGGAGATGCGGGTGACCGCGATTCTGGCGATCGTCATCAGCATGGGGGCGATCGTGCTGTATCTATGGTTCCGCTTCCACGGCGTCACGTTCGGTCTGGCCGCGTGCGTGGCCTTGGTGCACGACGTGTGTATCACGCTGGGGATGGTGGCGATCGGCTCCTTTCTGGCCGATACTCCGATCGGAGCGGCCTTGATGCTGACGGATTTCAAGATCAATCTCCCGATGATTGCGGCATTTCTGACGATCGTCGGGTACTCCCTCAACGATACGATCGTGGTGTTCGACCGCATCCGCGAGGTGCGGGGGAAGAACCCGCGGCTCACCGCTCAAATGGTCAACCTGAGTGTCAACCAGACCCTGTCCCGCACGTTGCTCACGTCTGTCACCACGCTGGTCGTGGTGGTCGTGTTGTACGTGATCGGGGGGGAAGGGCTGCACGGGTTTGCCTATTGCCTGTTCGTGGGAATCGTGGTGGGAACGTACAGTTCGATCTACATCGCCAGTCCGGTGTTGGTGTGGCTGATGAACCGCCATCAGCCCAAGCCGGCGGCAACATGACGCGCGGCCATGACCGGACCGGTGCGTCGAGGGACCGAACCGCGGTCGGGGATGCCGGCTCCACATCTGAGGCCTGTTCGCTCCTGCCGGTGATTTTCCGTCCTTGATGCCATTCGTATGCTCCCCACCCGGCCGCGCATCGCTTCCCTGACGGGGTACGTTCCGGGCGAACAACCCCAGGAGCCGGGCTGGACCAAACTCAACACCAACGAAAACCCGTACCCCCCTTCTCCGCGGGTACGCGAGGCGATTGAGCGGGCCCTCGGGCGGCTGGCGATCTATCCTGATCCTCTGGGGACGGCGTTTCGGCGCGCGGCAGCGGAGCTGCTGGGGGTCGATCCGGACTGGATTCTGCCCGCCAATGGGAGCGATGAAGTCCTGACGCTGCTGTTGCGGACCTTTGTCGATCCGGGGGAGGTCGTGGCCTATCCCTATCCCAGTTACATCCTGTATGAGACCCTGGCCGAGATTCAGGGAGGGGAGGGTGTGCGGCTGCCGTTGCGTGAAGACTGGTCGTGGGACAAAGCCGCCTGTGCCGCGATTCTCCCGCGGGTCAAACTCCTGCTGGTCCCCAATCCCAATTCCCCCTCCGGCAACCTGTGGGACGACGAGACACTCCTGCAGTTCGTGCCGCCCAAGGGTGTGTTGGTGCTGGATGAAGCCTACCGGGACTTCGCCGACGCCCCCCGCGACCTGCGGCCTCTGTGGGATCATCCCGCCGGACGCCGCATCATTGTCACGCGAACCCTCAGCAAGTCGTACAGTCTGGCCGGGCTGCGGCTGGGATTCGCGGTCGCGGCTCCCGAAGTGATTGCCGAGCTGCGCAAGGTCAAGGATAGTTACAATTGTGACGCCCTGTCGCTGGCAGGTGGGGAAGCGGCCCTGCGTGATCAGGACTGGATGCGCGGGAACTGCGAACGCATCCGCGCCACCCGGCGGCGGCTGGAGGAGCGTCTCCGGCAGCTTGAGTTCTCCGTCGTTCCCAGTCAGGCGAACTTCGTCTGGGCGACCCATCCCAGCGGTCGACACCGCGACCTCTACGAGCAACTGAAGTCCCGGCGGATTCTCGTCCGGCTGATGCGGTTTTCCGGGGCGTTCGGCTCGACGGCGGAAACGCCCTACGACGGACTGCGGATCACCGTGGGCACGGATGCCGAGATCGATCATCTGTTGCGAGAACTGGAATCCATTCTCCAGCGGATCGGCTCCTCTCCCTGAACCTTCACCCCTGCGCACCGATGCCTCGCACCGCCGCCATCGAACGTCGCACCGCGGAGACGCAGATTGTGTTGAGTCTGTCTCTGGATGGGACGGGACAGGCCGCGGTGCGGACCGGAATCGGCTTTTTTGACCATATGCTGACGCTGCTGGCGCGGCACAGTCTGTTCGACCTCTCGGTCCAGGCGCAAGGGGACCTCCAGGTCGACTTCCATCACACGGTGGAGGACGTGGGCATCTGCCTGGGACAGGCCTTGCGGCAGGCGCTGGGGGACAAGCGGGGCATCCACCGCTACGGGTCGATGACCCTGCCGATGGAAGAGACTCTGGTGACCGTGGCGGTCGACCTGAGCGGGCGGGCCTGGTTCGTTGACCGGTTCGCATTCCCCACCGAGAAGATCGGCGAGTTCGACGTCGAGCTGGTGGAGGTCTTCTGGCAGGCGGCGGCCGCCAATGCCGGGATGAACCTGCACATTCTCCTGCATCACGGGCAGAACAGCCACCACATCGCCGAGGCGATTTTCAAGGGGGCGGCCCGGGCCCTGCGACGGGCCGTGAGTCTTGACCCCCGCGAGGCGGGCGTCCCCTCCTCCAAAGGGACGCTGTAGAACCCCCTCGCCGGAAGGCCCATGAGCGACGATCCCCAGCAACGCGACCTCCGGCTGGCGGAACTGCTCGACCGGCTGCTCGCGGGGGAAGCCGACCCGGATTTTGACCGCCTGGCGGAGCAGAACCCCGAGCTGGCGGGGGAGCTGCGCGGCCTGTGGGCCACCATGCAACTCGCGGACATGGCGGTCGGGCCCGGGATCGGCTTGCCCGGCCGCGATGCGGCACGTCTTCAATCGCCTGAGGAGGGGGAAGCGTCCCCACCGGCTGCGAGCCTGCCCCGGATGTGGGGGGACTATGAACTTCTGGAGGAGTTGGGGCGTGGCGGAATGGGAGTTGTGTACCGGGCCCGTCAGCGGAGCCTGGGACGGCTCGTGGCTCTCAAGGTGATCTTGCGGGGGGAATGGGCGTCCGAGGAGGACCGGGCGCGGTTCCTGGCAGAGGCTTCCGCAGCCGCGCAGCTCAGCCATCCCCACGTCGTCCCGATTCATGAGGTCGGGGAACACGAGGGACAACCGTACTTCAGCATGCAGTATGTGGAGGGGCCGACGCTGGCCGACCGGCTGGCGATCGGTCCTCTGCCGGGGCGGGAAGCGGCTGAGTTGCTGGTCCCGATCTGCCGCGCCATCGCCGCAGCCCATGCCCGGGGAATTCTGCACCGCGATCTGAAACCCTCCAACATTCTGCTGGATACGGAGGGGCGGGGGTTCGTCACCGATTTCGGTCTGGCCAAGCGGAGTTCGGGAGCCCCGGGCGCGGGGGGTGTTCCGGAGTCTCTCGCTCCTGCTCCCCGGACGCTCACCGGCGCGATCCTGGGGACCCCGGGGTACATGGCCCCGGAGCAGGCGGCGGGGGAGCGGGGGCGTCTCGGTCCGGCCACGGACGTCTACGCGCTGGGAGCGATTCTGTACGCGATGCTGACAGGCCGAGCACCGTTTCAGGCCGCCTCGCCCATCGACACCGTGCTGATGGTCCTGGAACAGGATCCCCCTCCGCCGCGGCTGCTGAACCCTCGAGCAGACCCGGAATTGGAACTGATCGCCCTCAAGGCGCTGCAAAAGCCGACCGATCTGCGGTACGAGAGTGCGGTGGACCTGGCGGAGGACCTGGAGCGCTATCTCCGCCACGAACCGATTTCGGCCCGGTCGTCGCAGTTCTCGCAGGTGCTCAGCCGGGCCTTCCGCCCCACGCACCATGTCGCAGTGCTGGAGAACTGGGGGCTGTTGTGGATGTGGCACGCGGTGGTGCTGCTGCTCCTGTGCGTGGTGACGAACAGCCTGCAATGGCAGGGGGTGACGGACCGCTCGGTGTATGTGCTGTTGTGGACGGCGGGACTGGGGACCTGGGCGGGAATCTTCTGGGAATTGCGGCGGAGAGCGGGTCCGGTGACCTTCGTCGAGCGACAAATCGCTCACATCTGGGCGGCGAGCATGGCCTGTTCCGCGGGGTTGTTCGCGGTGGAATGGCTGCTGAAGCTGCCGCCGCTGACGCTCTCGCCGGTGTTGGCCCTGATTGCCGGGGGAGTGTTCACGGCCAAAGCGGGAATTCTGTCGGGAGAATTCTATGTCCCGGCCGGCCTATTATTCCTGACGAGCGTTCCGATGGCGCTGGCACCGCAGTGGGGGATCACGCTGTTTGGCGTGGTGGGAGGAGCGGCGTTCCTGATCCCGGGATGGAAGTTTCACCGGCTGCGGCGGCGACGGAGCAGCGCGGGATGAACTCCCGGCTGCGGGTCGACGCTGGGCGTTCCCTCTGGTTCCGTCGGACCGACCCGGCGGTTCGACAAAGACCGGTTGACCGCTGCGATTGGACTCGCCGGCATCCGCCGAGATGCCGATGGGAAGGGGACGGAGGCGGTGCGCAATTCCCCCTCTCGGGAGCGCCGCGGGATGTAAGGTTTGATCCCTGGGATGGGCAGCCGGGTGAAGTGGCGAACGGCGCGTGGTGGGCCGTCGCCTTGTCCGGCCCGGCAGTAAGAAACTTCAGCGACGAATGACCGACCGCATGACTTTGCGCATCCGACAATCGATCGGCAAATACCGCATCGAAAAGCGGGTCAGCGAAGGAGGCTTTGCCACCGTTTATCAGGCCTTTGACACCATCGAGGGGGTCCGGGTGGCCCTCAAAATCCCGCACGCGCGGCTGATCAATTCGGACGTGTTGAGCGACTTTCGCACGGAGGTCCGCCTGTCGGCCCGGCTCGACCACCCCAACATTCTCCCCCTCAAGGATGCGTCGATCATCAACGATCGCCTGGTGATCGTTTACCCCTTGGGGGAACGCTCGCTGGCCGATCGGCTGAAGAAACGGATTTCGTTGCGGTTGGCCCTCCATTTCGCGGACCAGCTCCTCGCCGCCGGGGCCCATGCCCATCACCACCGGATCATCCACTGCGACATCAAGCCGGAAAATTGCATTCTCTTCGCGGGCAATCACCTACGGCTGGCCGACTTCGGCATCGCCAAGATCGCCCAGCGCACGGTCCGCGGCGCGGGGACCGGAACGGTCGGTTACATGGCCCCGGAACAGGCCATGGGCAAGCCCTCTCAGCGATCGGATGTCTTTTCCATCGGCCTGATCATCTACCGGATGCTGGCGGGAGAATGGCCGGAATACCCGTACCAGTGGCCGCCTCCGGGATTCGCCCGGATTCGCCGCCGTGTGCATCCTGATCTGCTGGCATTCCTCAAGCGGGCGATTGATCCCGATCCCCGTCGCCGGTTTCGCGACGCCGAGCAGATGCGAAACGTCTTTTTGCGGCTGCGGCGGCGAGTCCTCGCCTACGACGCCCGCCGTCGGGCCAAGTGACCCGGTGGACCGCCGACCGACCTTTCGGCACTGCGCCACCGACAGGGCCGCGCGACAAGTCCTCGCCCTCATTGAGGGGATGAGGGGCCACAGGGGCGCGTGGATTCCGTGCCATTCCAGCCCTCCCCTGGAGCGTGGGAGGGAGGTTGTGAAAATGCGTCTTCTCACTCAGCCCGGGGAAGGACGTGGTCCTCCCCCCTGGGGGCACCCCTGCAATCCGCACTGGTAAGAACACCGCTTCCTGGCCGGTGCCGCGCGGCTCTCACCCACTGCGGATCAGGCTGCGAAGTTCCTCGATGTAGCGGGGGATTTCCGCGTGCGGCTGATCCTCTTCATATTCCAGCACGACGTAGCCGCGGTAGTGGGCCCGCCGCAGGATGTCGATGATTCGTGGCAGGTCGGCCGGCTGCTTGGCCCCGTTGGGGGACATGGCCACCTTGACCTGGGCATTGACGGCGTAGGGAGCGATCTTCTCCAGGTCTGCGTAGGGATCGGCGGTGCGGAAGTTGCCGCTGTCAAAGTTGACGCCGAACCAGGGGGAGTGATCGACGCGGCGGACGATGGAGAGAAGCTGCTCCGGGGTGGCGGTGATGCCGCCGTGGTTCTCCAGGGCGAGCACCACTCCTTTCTGGGCGGCGTACTGGAGCGATTCGTTGATGGCGACGACGCAGCGGTCCACCGCTGCGGCCTCCGTGTCTCCCTTGGGGACATTCCCTGCGAAGATGCGGATCACCGGCGCCCCCATCAACGAGGCGTAGTCGATCCACTGCCGCGTCATGGTCAGTTGGAACTCCCGTTCCGGTCCGTCGGGGACGCAGAAGTCGTTGCCGATGGCCGTTCCCGAGATGTCCAGCCCCAACCGGAACGTCCGCTCCTGCAGGGAGCGGAGGTAACTCTCCGTCACCTCCGCCGGGAAGTAATAGCTGGTGAGTTCGACGCCGTCGAGGTTCAGGTCGGCAGCGAAATCGATGACGTCCTCCAAGGTCATCGAGGCATCGCCCCCGCGCGGCTTGGGCCAGTTGCGCGGGAGGTATTTGTTGAAGGAGTAGGCTGCCAGGGAGAGCTTGAAATGCGATTTGCTATTACGGAGGGGAGGCTCCGCGGCGTGCAGCGTGGCCGCGGGGAGAGTGACAGCAGCCAGCGACGCCGTCTGCAGAAATCGCCGTCGAGTGAACAGGTGCGTCATGGAGCGCTCCAACATCAGGGGACGGAAGGTCAAATCAAGATCGGATCGAGCCGGGGCGAATCGAGTTCAATGCCGGGGGGGCCGTCGAAATGTTCTTCCACAAAGCGATCCCAGGCGTCTCGCGTCTGCTGAGAGATGTTGGCCGTCATCTGGCCGTTGCAGTCGTCGCAGATGAGCAGCGGCAGGCGGAAGGGGGTGCGGGTGGGAGAGACCAGGGCGCGGCCCAGGAACGTGCCGACAATGGAATACCGCCGGCACGCCGCGCGCGGCCGGTCACACGCCGAGCAGCGCTCGAGTTGTTCGAGGCGTCCCAGCGTGATGCCGCCGTCGTCGGGAGGCGCCGCGTCCGGCTCGGCCGACGGGGTGCGCCACGCGCGGATGGCCGCTTCAAACGCCGCCTTCGACTGGGCCGAGTAGCTCTCCGCCAGCCGTGCGGAACAACGGGCGCAAATTGCCATCTCGAAGATGGTTTCCCGCCCGACGAAGGCTTTGATCACCGCGTAAACGTCGCCGGCATCGAGCAGCTCCGCCTCGCAATCGATGCACCGCTGGAACGGACCCGAGAGGTACACCGATTGAAAATCGGGGGGAATTCCACCGGCGAGAATCTGCCGGTCCAGCTCGTCCGCGAAATCCCCCTCATCGTCGGTCCAGGACATGGATGGTCTCTCCTCGGGCGGAAACGCAGGGTGAAGATGCGCCTGTACCACCTTATGCAAGCCGGACGCAATCGGCCAGCCCGGCGGTGGACAGGGTGAACCATCGAACCGTTGCAGCCGCGCGGCCTCGCGGCTACTGTGCCCCCGGGCGTTCCGTCTCGACCACTGCGGCCGTTCGGCGGCGCGGGCGACCACGCCCGGAACCTCCTCCGCACCGATCCTGCGCGATGATCCTCACCGGCAGCGAGATTCAGGCCCGCCTTGGCCGCGACATCATCATCGAGCCGTTCAATGAGCGGCAGCTCAACCCCAACAGCTACAACCTGCGGTTGCACAACGAGCTGTTGGTGTACGAGGAAATCGTGCTGGACATGGGTCGTCCCAATCGCTTTCGCCGCTATGAGATTCCGCCGGAAGGGTTCGTCCTCCACCCGAACCAGTTGTATCTGGGGCGGACGGTGGAACGAACGGAGACGCACAATCTGGTGCCGATGATCGAGGGCCGCTCCTCGGTGGGGCGCTTGGGACTGTTTGTGCACGTGACCGCCGGCTTCGGAGACGTCGGCTTCTGCGGCTACTGGACGCTGGAGATGTTCGCCGTGCAGCCGGTGCGGGTTTACGCGGGGGTCGAGATCGCGCAGATCTTCTATCACACGCTGGAAGGAGCGATCACCGAGTACGCCAGCGAGAAGTACCAGCACAACCGGGACATCCAGCCGAGCCTGCTGTTCCGGGAGTTCGAGGCACACCGCAGCCGGCAGATGCGGCTGGCCTTCGGTCAGGAACGTCCGCGATGACCGCCGGCGGGAGCGGTCGGAGCGACCGCCGCACGGACCGGCTCCCGACGGGCGACGCTCTTTGACGCCCCGCGGCGATTGTCATAAGTTACGGTTTGGTCGAGCGATGTTGACGATCCGTGCTCGCGGGTCGGTCCCTCCCGGAGGTTCCCATGTCCGTACGTCTGCTCTCCGTCTGGTGTCTGCTGCTGGGGCCCCTCGTGTGGTTGGGCTGCAACGGCTCCGGGGGGACGTCCGGGGGAGCGCCCTCCGCCGATGAAATCGTCATCGGCCATTACGCCGCCATGAGCGGCGCCCAGGCGACCTTCGGCCAGTCGACCGACAATGGCATCCGCCTGGCCCTTGAGGAGATCAACGCCGCCGGAGGGGTCAACGGCAAGAAACTCCGGCTTATCACCTACGACGACAAGGGGGATACCAAGGAGGCCGGCGCGGCTGTCACGCGGCTGATCACCCGCGACAAAGTGGTGGCCGTCCTCGGTGAGGTGGCGTCCAGTCTGTCGCTGGCCGGCGCCCCCGTCTGCCAGGAGCACGGCGTGCCGATGATCACTCCCTCCTCCACCAATCCTCAGGTGACGCAGGTCGGGGACAAGATCTTCCGCGTCTGCTTCATCGATCCGTTCCAGGGGTACGTCACCGCGAAATACATCCGGGAGCTGCCGACGCCGGTGTCGCGCGTGGCGATCCTCTACGATCAGGCCAACGCCTATTCCGTCGGCTTGGCGCAGGAGTTCGAGAAGGCCTTGACCCGCTTGGGAGGAACCATCACGACCCGCCAGACCTACAGCGAGGGAGATCAGGACTTCTCCGCCCAGCTCACGGCGATCCGTGGCAGCAACCCGGAAATGGTGTTCATTCCCGGGTACTATTCCGACGTCGGCAACATTGCCTTGCAGGCCCGCAAGCTGGGGATCACTGTGCCCCTGTTTGGCGGCGATGGATGGACATCGCCGCGGCTGACCGAGATCGCCGGTTCGGCCTTGGAAGGGTGCTTCTTCTCGGAGCACTATTCCCAGGAAGACCCCAATCCCAAGATCCAAAACTTCGTCCGGAAGTACGCCGAGAAATACGGGTCCAAGCCGGACGGGCTGGCGGCGTTGGGGTACGATGCAGCCCGGCTGCTGGCCGACGCCATGACGCGAGCGCGATCGCTCTCGGGAGACGACCTCGCCGCGGCCATTGCCGCCACACGCGACTTTGACGGCGTGACCGGCACCTTCTCCATCGATGCCGACCGTAACGCCGTCAAACCCGCGGTGATCCTGAAGATCGTCAACGGGCAGGTACGTTACGAAGCGACCGTGACGCCCGAATCACCATGACGCCCTCCCTGATTCCGGACCCCGAAAACCCGCACCTGTCTGACGCGAGCCCCCTCCCCCGCGCCGCATGGCCGACCTGCTGCAAACCATCGAGACTTCCCTGGCGGTTGGAGCGCTGTACGCGCTGATCGCCCTCGGTTACACGATGGTGTACGGCATTCTGCAATTCATCAACTTCGCCCATAGCGACATCGTGGTGCTGGGCGCCTGGTTCAGCTATCGCATGTCGCAGCAGCTCTTGCCGCGGCTGGGGGTCGACCCGCACTCCCCTCCGTGGTGGGCCGGCGGGGTGGTGCTCGTGCTGGCGATGGGCCTGTGCGCGGCGGTGGGGTTCTGCATCGAGCGGGCCTGTTACAAGCCGCTCCGCCACTCCCCCCGCCTCAACGTGCTGATTACCGCGATCGGCGTCTCGCTGCTGTTGCAAAACGTGGGGCAGCTTCCCGTGGTGTTCGGAACGCAGCCTGCGCGGATGCCCTCGCTGCTGCCGGATCGGGAACTGTTCAGCGTGACCTTTGCGTCGCCGCCGGCCGCGGGAGCCGAGCCGGCCCCGGCCGCCGAGCCGCGACGAGTCGTCATCCGCCTGGTGGATTCCGTGATCTTCGTCACGGCGGGCGTGTTGATGGTGCTGCTGGAGCTGTTGGTCTATCACACGCGGCTCGGCACGGCGATGCGGGCCGTTTCGTTCCGCACCGAGACCGCCGCCTTGATGGGGATCAACGTCGACCGGATCATCTCGTGGACGTTCCTGATCGGGGCGGCGCTGGCGGCCGCGGCCGGTTTCCTGTTCGCGATGAAGTATCCCGGCTTGAACCAGCCGGCCCACACGACCTGGGTGCTGCTGGGATTGAAGGCGTTTGTCGCCGCGGTGATCGGGGGGATCGGCAACGTCCGCGGAGCCGTGCTGGGGGGATTCGTGATCGCCTTCGTCGAGCAGTTCGGGGCGTTCTACATCTCCTCCAACTACCGCGACCTGTACGTTTTTGCGCTGCTGATTCTGATGCTGCTCGTGCGGCCGACGGGTCTCCTCGGGACCAACGTTCAGCAGAAAGTGTGAGCCTATTCGAGAGCCGATGCAGAGCCCTTCGCCCCCCCAGGTTGAACTCTCACAGGTGGAGCGCGAGGCGTTGGCCTTGGCGGTCACGGAGAGCCGTTGCGCGACGTGCCTGCGGAGCGGAACGCCGCTGCTGACGGGTCTGGCGCTGGCGGCGGCGGTCCAGGTGCTGGTGCCGCGGCTGGCCGGCGACTATGCCGCGCGCATCTGCCTGGATGCCGGCATTGCCGTCATCCTGGCGGTCTCGCTGAACATCGTGAACGGTCTGGCGGGGCAGTTCTCGCTCGGCCATGCGGGGTTTCTCGCCGTGGGCGGGTACACCGCCGGGATGATCTCCTATTACGGGTCCCTGTGGCTGTGGGGTTCGGGGGGAGTTCACGGCGGCTGGTTCGGTGCTGGGCAGGCGTTGTTTCTGGTGGCCTGCCTGGCGGGGGGCGGCGTCGGGGCGGCGGTCGGCTATCTGATGGGACTGCCGACGCTCCGCCTGCGGGGCGATTACCTGGCCATCGTCACGCTGGGCTTTGGCGAGATTATTCGCGTGCTGTTCCAGCAAACGCAGCCGGTCCTGCGGACGGCGGAGCAGTTTCGCGCGGCGGGGTGGGAGCAATTCGTGCCGCCGCCGGTCGGCGGGTCGCTGGGTTTCAGCGGTATTCCCAAGTACACGAATAACTTCTGGGTCTATGCTTTCGTGACAATCACGCTGATCGTTGCCCACCGTCTCAAGTTTTCTTCGGCGGGGCGGAACCTGATCTCGATTCGCGAGGACGAGGTTGCCGCTCTGGCGATGGGGGTGCACGTGACCCGTTGGAAGGTGCGGGCGTTTGTGATTGCTGCTTTTTTCGCGGGGATTGCGGGAGGGTTGTTTGCCCATGAGAGCGGCATCATCCTCAGTCCGCGCGACGCCGGATTCCAGCGCTCCATCGAACTGGTGATCATGGTCGTGCTGGGGGGGAAGGGATCGATCAGCGGCGTGGTGCTCGCCGCGGCACTGCTGGCCAGCCTGCCGGAACTGCTGCGGGACTTTGACCAGTACCGCATGATCGCCTACGCGGTGCTGCTCATCGGCATGATGCTGGTGCGTCCCCAGGGGTTGTTCGGCAGCCGCGAGGTGTGGGACCTGTGGCGCCGCCGGCCGCAGCCGGTCGTGGCGGGAAAGGGGGCGGCATGAACGGCCCGCCGGCACCACGTCCCCTGCTCCACATCTCCGGCCTGAGCCTCTCGTTCGGGGGGCTGGCGGCGGTGCAGAATTTTTCCTTGCAACTTCCCCCGCGCGGGCTGTACGGGTTGATCGGGCCCAACGGGGCCGGCAAGACGACGGTCTTCAACCTGCTCACCGGCATCTATGCCCCCGACCGGGGGACGATCGAACTGGAGGGGGTCAGTCTGGCGGCGCGGCCGCCGCACCGGATTGCCGCCGCCGGCATCGCCCGGACGTTCCAGAACATCCGCCTGTTCGGCGAATTGAGCGTGGTCGAAAACGTGCAACTGGCCTGCGCGTTGCGGAGCCGTCAGCACTTGGTGGCGACGCTGCTGCGAACGCCCGCCGCTCTCGCGCGGGAACGGGCCATCCAACAACGCTCGCTGGAGCTGCTGGCGCTGTTCGATTTGCAGGGGCGAGCGCACGAAGCGGCCCAGGGATTGCCCTACGGCCATCAGCGCAAGCTGGAGATCGTGCGCGCCCTGGCCACCGAACCGAAGGTGCTCCTGCTCGATGAGCCGGCCGCCGGCATGAATCCGCAGGAGAAACGTGAACTCGCGGCCACCATCCGACACATTCGCGACGCCTTCCACGTCGCCATCCTGCTGATCGACCACGATATGGGATTGGTCATGGACGTCTGCGAGCAGATCACGGTCCTCGACCATGGAGAAACGATTGCTTCCGGCCCCCCGGAGCAGATTCAGAACGACCCCCAGGTGATTGAAGCTTACCTGGGCACGGGAGATTGATCGGTGTGTGGAGGACGTCTCATCACGCTCCGTCCTGGTCCTCAGGGGCGCGCGTGTTCCAACGCCCCGCCGGACGCCGGAGCTGGACTGCCGCTCACCCCCGACCTGGGATGGATCATGGAAAACGATCCTGACGGAACGCTATGCCTCTGCTAGCACTTCACGATCTGCACGTCTCCTACGGCGCCATCCGGGCGGTGCGGGGGATCAGCCTGTCCGTCGAGGCGGGACGGATCGTCACGCTCATTGGCGCCAACGGGGCGGGAAAATCGACGACACTGCGAGCGATTTCAGGATTGCTGCGTCCCGCGTCCGGCCGCATCGAGTTCGACGGCGCAGTGCTCCAGGGCCTCCCGCCGCACGAGATCGTCCGTCGCGGACTGGTCCATGTGCCGGAAGGACGCGGCATCTTCGCCAACCTCACGGTCGCGGAGAACCTCGATCTGGGAGGATACCGCCGTCACGATCACGCCCAGCTCCAGGCGGATCGGGAACGGGCGCTGGAGTTGTTTCCGCGGTTGCGCGAACGGCTGAAACAGAACGCCGGGACGCTCTCCGGAGGCGAACAGCAGATGCTGGCCATCGCCCGCGCACTACTGGCCGGACCCCGACTGCTGCTGTTGGATGAGCCGTCCCTCGGGCTGGCGCCGCAGATCATGCAGACGATCTTCCACGTCATCCGCGAGATCAACGCCCAGGGGACGACCATTCTGCTCGTGGAGCAGAACGCCCGCATGGCCCTGCAAGTCGCCCACGACGCCTACGTTCTGGAGACGGGCCGGATCGTCATGCACGGCCCCGCCAAACAGCTCGCCGAAAGCGACGAGGTCCGCAAGGCGTACTTGGGAGTCACCCATTAACCCGAGTTCTCCAAGCAGGCTCACAACCTCCCTCGCCCCTGCTCCCCAGGAGAGGGCTCCAACCAAAGCCCGCCGATGGCGTCGGTGGAACCCTTTCTCCTACAGGACCCTCTCCCAAAGGGGGGAAAGGTTTTTGCAACTTTATCCCCTCCGTGGCGCGGGCCGCACCCTTAGACTTGCGTGAGGTTGTGACGCCTCCGGGACCACCGGCTGCTCACCACGAGACAAGGGGGAGCGATCGCCACAGGATCAGCGCCACGGGACCGGCGTACAGCACGCTGTCCAACAAATCCAACAGCCCGCCAAAACCCGGAAACAAGTGGGCGGCGTCCTTCTTCCCGGCGTCCCGTTTAAGGAGCGATTCGCACAGATCGCCGATGAGCGCCACGAGACCGATCACCAGCCCGTACACCAGCATCGCCCACAACGGCGGCGGCTCCCAGCCGTCGCCAAACCGCGGCGTCGCATACATGAACCACCCCCAGGCCCCCAGCGTGGCCCCTCCCAGGGCGCCTACAAAACCGGCCCAGGTTTTGCCAGGACTCAACCGCGGCGCCATCTTCCGCTTGCCGAACAGCCGGCCAATGGTATACGCGCCGATGTCGCCGCATTTCGCCGTCACCAGCAGGGAACCGAGCGCGAGATACCCCGCTTGAGCCCCCGCCACCCAGCGCAATTGACTGGTCACGGCCAGCAACAGCCCCGTGTACACCAGGATCAGCAGCGACGCCCCCAGCGATTCCAGCGTCTGCCCCGGCTCCCGGTAGCGGGCCGCACTCAACCCCAGCAGAATCAGCACCGCCACCGACAACGCCACCGCCGACAGTTCCAGCGACGCCCATCCCGGCGCAGCCTCCGGGAGATGTGGCCACCAAGCCGCCGCCAGCAGCAGCACGCATCCAAAGGCCGACTCCACAAACCGCGCCCGGATGTTCCGCACGGCGACGATCTGCGACAACTCCCAGGCGCTGCGGACCGCCAGCAGCGACGCCAACACGAACAGCACCGGCGCCGTCTCCCCCGCATAATGGTCCACGACGAACAGCGCGACCAGGGACGGAATCAGCACTGCGGACAGACCCAGCCGCCAGGCCAATGACCGATCCATGAATGCCTGCTGCTGTGGAGAAAAGGCGGGGCGAAAAGCGCGGCGATCATACCGCTCCCGCCCCCCGCCGCAAGCGGACTCCGGCCCGTCGGCTTGGCACGTTCCGGGGATGCCCCTACGATCGACCGCATGAATCTCCCCGCAGAGCGTCCGGCCTTCCAGACCCTCGGCGTCATCGGCGTCGGGCTGCTGGGGGGATCGCTGGCCCGCGCCGCGCGGCAGCGGGGAATCGTGCGGCGAGTGATCGGGGTCGGCCGCGATCAACGGCGGCTCGACGCCGCCCGCGCCGCGGGAGTGATCGACGAGGGGGCCACCTCCGTGGCGGCCCTGCGGTGTGCGGAACTGGTCGTGGTCTGCACGCCGGTGGACCGCGTCGCCGCCGACGTCCTCGCCGCCGCCGGCGCGACACCCGCCTCCGCCATCATCACGGACGTCGGCAGCACCAAAGCCGGGATCGTGCGGACCGTCGCCGCCGAGCCTGCCGCCGCCGCCAAGTTCATCCCCTCCCATCCGCTGGCCGGTTCAGAACAGCGGGGCTTTGAATTCGCGTCCGCCACCCTCTTCGAAGGCCGCACCTGCGTGCTGACTCCGACCGCCAGTTCCGACCCCCCGCGGCTGCAAGCCGTCGAGGCGTTCTGGCAGTCCCTGGGAATGCGGACGGTGCAATTGGCTCCCGAAGAGCATGATGCGATTCTGGCGGCGACGAGCCATCTGCCGCACGTGGTTGCAGCCGCTCTGGTGCGGCTGATTCGGGACCGGGAGCGGCCGTTCACCGCCTCCGGTTTTCGCGACACGACCCGGGTCGCGTCCGGAGACGCCGCCCTCTGGACCCCTATCCTCCGCGAGAACGCAACACATCTGCTCGCGACGATCGAGCGTTTCGGAAGCGAACTCGACCGGCTCAGAAACGCCCTCGAGCAGGATGATGCCCAGGCTATTCACGACTGGCTGGACGAGGCCCGCCAGCTCCGCGCACGCTGCCCTGAGCAGGGGGGGGCGGACCTCTGAGCGGTGGTGCATCCCGCCGCGCGAGCGTCGATCACCACCGCAGCAGGCTGGTCCCCCACGTCAGACCGGCGCCAAACCCGCACAGCAGCACCACGTCCCCCCGTGAAATCCGCTCCGCCTGGAGGGCTTCATCCAGCACCAGCGGGATCGACCCGCCGGAGGTGTTGCCGTATTTGTGGACGTTGTTGAACACCTTCTCTTCGGGAATCCCCAGGGAATCCATCGCCGCCCGGATGATGCGGATGTTGGCCTGGTGCAGCAGGTAGAGGGAGACGTCGTTGGCGCTCAGACCGGACTTTTCCAGCAACAGCTCGATGGTGTCCGTCACCAGTCGAACCGCCCACTTGAAGACCGCGCGGCCGTCCATATGCAGCAGATGGGCGTTGGCGGCGAGGGTCTCCGGCGTCAGCGGCAGCTTGACGCCGCCGGCCGGCCGGTCCAACAGCGCTGCCCCGCTGCCGTCCGACCCCATCTGATAGCACAGCAACCCCTGCTGTGAATCGCCACGCGCCAGCAGCACCGCGCCAGCGCCGTCGCCAAACAGGGGATACGTCCGTTGGTCGGTCGGATTGACGATCCGACTGTTGGTGTCGGCGCCGATCACGAGGGCCAGTTTCGAGTTCCCCGTGGCGACGTACTGGGCGGCCGTCACCAGCGCGTACATGAAGCCGGCGCACGCCGCCGCGGTGTCAAACGCCGGACAATCCAGCCCCAACCGATCCTGGACCAGACAGGCCGTCGCGGGACAGGGATAGTCGGGGGTGAACGTCCCGACGATCAGCAGGTCGATCTGTTGCGGATCGATGCGGGCGCGCCGGATGCAGCGCTGGGCCGCCTCGACGCACAGGTCGCTCGTGGCCATCCCCTCCGGAGCGTGTCGCCGCTCCAGGATGCCGGTCCGTTGTTCAATCCAGGCGGGATCGAACCCCAACCGCGCGTGCAGGTCCGCGTTGGTGACCACCACCTCTGGCACATACGAGCCGGTGGCCACGATCTGCACTCCCATCAGCGAAGCCGTGCGGCGCGTAAACACGGTTCGTCCGCGGGACGGATCAGGGAGTTCGGGGCGTTCCGCCGGGGAGAGGATCGTGGACACCGGCTGTCTCGGTCGTGAAGGGTTTCGGGATCTGGATACACCCCGACCCTCCGCAACCCGGAACCCCGAGCAGCGACGCGTCGGACCGTACCCATGACCTTCCACCCCACAGCCGCAACGTCAACGTCAGTCGCGGCTTGGGGAGTATAACGGCTGGGATCGTTCCTGACCAGTGGACTCCAACTCGTCTGCACAGCTCCACCAAAAGACCGGGGCGACTGTGGGGAGGGGAGGCTCCACCGTCGGGAGCCCCCCCCACAAAGCGTGGTATTGAAGTTGAAGGGCTGCCCGGACGTGGTGGAGAATCCGCTGCACTCGGCGAAGCAGAAAGCGACCGACCTTGAGCGAACCTCGTGGCCTTCGCTGGCCCCACGAGGACACAGCCGGGCGGACGACAGGTCCCTCCAGCCGGTCGATGATCGGGGCGGAGTGAGCGACGGCCTTGCTGGCGGGATGGCCCCTCACCGTTTCCAGGGGGGGTGCTCCGGGAGATAGCGCTCGAATTCGGCGATGAGCTGTGCTTCGTACTCCCCGGCATAGGTCCCGGAGAAGAACCGGTCGAGCGCCTCGGCATTGAAGCGTGCCCAGCTCTCCTCTTCGTGCCCCGGATTGATCGGGTAGTAAAGCACGCCGACCGCCTTGGCGGCCGCCATGTCTCCGGGGGCGTCGCCGATCATCAGCATCTTGTGCGGGTCATAGCCGCAGGCCTTGGCCTGCGCCAGTGACTCCTTCTTGCTGCCGACCTCCTGTCCGCAGATCGCCTGCACGTACTGGTCGATGTCGTGCTCCTGCCACTCCTTTTGCAGGGCGGCTGTGGGAGTGGCCGAGCAGACGATGAGATCGGCCTGCTCGAACATCCGCGCCAGCGCCTCCCGCACGCCGGGGAAGGGGGGGACGTCGTGGACCATGTCGGCGATGGCGTCGTCGACGGCCTTGGACCAGGCAGCGGCCCGCTTGAGATCGGGATCGCCGGTCCGTTCGGCTTCGGGGAGGATGGTCTTGGTGCCGAGCTTCGTTTCCCGCTGCACCCAGTCGCGGACCCCTTGCAGCCGAGGGACTGTCACCCCCCTGGCGCGGACCTCGGGGCGCTCCTCGAGCAGGTCGAGGGCCAGCAGATACGCCGGGAAGCGATTGGCACCGCGGGTCTTGGAATAGAGGTTGGTGAACTCGCAAGCCTCGCGGGCGTACTTGGAAATCGCCTGCAACCCCATGTACTTGATGAAATTGGGGATGAAGCACTCCTTGTGCTTGATCTCCATCGAATCGAAGGCGCAGCCGTCGGAATCGATGCCGACCAGAAACTCGTGTCGCTTCTGAAAGTGGGTCAGGCCGAGCTGTGACATGGATCAGGAGTTGGGAATCGGGAGTCGAACCGTGGGTCTACGCCAGGTGCGCGCCCCGATCATGGTGAGAGGAACGGCATGACAGGTCAATCGTTCGACGGAACGCGAGCACAGCCTTCCGATCGTGGGAAATGTCTGGCTGGTGGGTGCCTCCCGGGGGGAGAGCGCTGGGGCCGTCGATCCGGGAGCAGCAGCGGGGGGTCGGGTTTCTGGCCAGGCGTCGGGTTTCGCTGTCGCTCCTGCTCCCCCTGCAAAACAACCGTTCCCGAACGCCACGGGAAAGCTGGTTTGAGCCGGTTTCCGCGAATCTGCCGCGCACCCCGGCGATCCGGGCGGATTGATCCAGGCGGATTGTGGTGGCAATTCCCTGCGGCGTCGGGCATATTGAAGGGAGTGGCAGGGTGGTGGGGAGCCGCTGCTGCTCCCGACCGTCCCGGAACCCGATCCCCGTCGTCGAGGGAGGTGGATTCGAGCCATGCTGCGACCCGACGAACTTGGCATCGACCTGGTCTGTCCGGACTGCCGCCGTCCCCTTGCGCGGATCGATCAGATGTACGTGTGCAGCGACGGCGTGTGCCGCCGCGCCTATCACATCGTCGACGACCTCCCTTCGCTGATCGTGGAGGAATCGCACGTTCTGGAACTGGCGGAGTGGCAGGAGCACATGGCGACTCATGCCGCCGGACATTCTCACTCCTCGGAGGCAGCGGATGTGCAGTGACGTCTGGCGGTGGCGGCGGTGCTCCCTGCTGGTAGTGCTGCTGAGTGTGGCGGCGACGCTCCCGGCAGACGATCGCCCCACCGCCCCTGCGGCGGCGCCGGACGCCACTCCCCCCCGCTACGAATGGCGCGAGGAGCACGATCCCAACGGCATCGGGAAGTTCTATCTCGGCCGCGAGATCGCCGAGGTGATGGGCCACCAGGGGATCGCCTGGCTGGAACGACCGGAACGCGAGGCGGAGGAACGGCTGACCTTGCTGATGGAGGCGCTGCGGCTGGAGCCGGGTCAGGTCGTGGCCGATATCGGGGCCGGCTCCGGGGTCATCAGCCGGCTGATGGCCCGGCGAATCGGTCCGGAGGGGACGGTCCTGGCCGTGGACATCCAGCAGGAGATGCTGGACGCCCTGACGGCCAAGAGCCGGCTGCTGGGTCTCCGCAACATCGAGCCGGTGCTGGGCACGGTGAAGTCGCCGAAATTGCCGCCGGAATCGGTTGATCTCGTGGTGATGGTCGACGTCTATCACGAGTTCGAGTTCCCTTATGAGATGCTGAGCGAAATCGTCCGCGCCTTGAAGCCGGGGGGACGGGTCGCCTTCGTGGAATACCGCCTGGAGGATCCGGAGGTCCCCATCAAGCTGGTGCACAAGATGAGCGAGGCTCAGGTCAAGCGTGAGGCGCTGTTGCCGGAATTCGGTCTGGAGTGGGTCGAGACGTATCCCAAGCTGCCCCGACAGCATGTGGTGATCTTCCGCCGCCGCCCGGTCTCTCCGCAGGCGGACCAGCCGGCTTCCCCCTGAACGAGCCGGAGCATCTGCCGCCCCCTCCCCCGCAGGAGATGGCTGGCCCAGTCCCCGGTCGCAAAAACTCCTTATACTGACGGGAACGGATGCTTGTTCCCGCGACAACCGCCCGGAATCGCCGCCCCCATGCCTCAGACTGGTCCCGCCGTTCAGCAGCCGCTGAAGATTGCGATTGTCGGCGGGGGGGGACACGTCGGACTCCCGCTGGGGATGCTGCTGTGCGACCGCGGGCACACGGTCACGCTGATCGACACCGATGCCGGGCGGCTGGCCCGGATCGCCTCCGGACACATGCCCTTCCGCGAGCAGGGGGCCGACGACCTGCTCCCCCAGTGCCTGGCGAGCAGACGTTTCCAGCTCCAGAGTGATGCGCAACAACTCGCGGAACATGAGGTGGTCATCGTGACGATCGGCACGCCGGTCGATGAATACCTCGACCCCAACATCCGCGCCTTCGATCGCAACATGGACGCTTTGCTGGACCGGATGCGATCCGGTCAACTCCTCATGATCCGCAGCACCGTCTTTCCGGGCGTGGTGGACCGGCTGGGGAGATCGGTGCGGGAGCGGGGGCTGGAGATCGAGGTCTGCTACTGCCCGGAGCGGATCGCTCAGGGTTACGCACTCCGGGAGATCACGCAGTTTCCGCAGATCATCTCTGGCTGTACCGAAGCGGCCCTCCGCCGCGCCCGCGCGTTCTTTGAGGACCTGGGGACGGAGGTGATTCCGCTCCCTCCGGTCGAGGCGGAACTGGCCAAGCTCTTTTCCAACTGCTACCGGTACATCAACTTCGCCATTTCCAATCAGTTCTACATGCTGGCGGAGCGGTTCGGAGCCGACTTTCAGAACATCTACCAGGCCGTCACACGGGATTATCCGCGGATGACGGGGTTCGCCCGCTCCGGCTTCGCCGGAGGGCCGTGTCTGCTCAAGGACACGATGCAACTGGCGTCGTTCAACCACAACCTGCTCACGCTCGGCCAACATGCAATGATGATCAACGAGGGGATGCCCTCGTTTGTGGTGGAGCGGCTCAAGGAGCGGATGGACCTCCCCGCGGCCACCGTGGGGATTCTGGGGATGGCCTTCAAGGGGAACTGCGACGACCCCCGGAGTTCGCTCTCTTACAAGCTGCGAAAAATCCTGACGTTGGAGTGCCGCCGGGTCCTGTGTACCGACCCCTACGTGCCCGACCCCGAACTGGTGCCACTGGAGCGGGTGCTGGCGGAGTCGGACGTCCTGATCCTGGGCGCCTGTCATGACGTGTATCGCGACCTGGCGTTCCGTCAGCCGGTTGTCGACGTCTTCGGGTTTCTGCCTCGCCAGCAGTCATGCGCATCCTGATCACGGGTTCGGCCGGATTCATCGGCTCGTATCTGGTGGGGGAGTTCCTCGCGGCCGGATATGAGGTCGTGGGCCTGGACAATTTCTCCAAGTACGGCGAACTGTCGCAGCCGTATGAGGGACACCCCGGATACCGCTTCGTCCGTGGCGATGCCAAGGACGTTGCTCTGCTGCGCAAGCTGCTGGAGGGGTGCGACCACTTCATTGCCGGAGCGGCCATGATTGGCGGCATCGCCTACTTTCACCGTCTGGCGTATGACCTGCTGGCGGAGAACGAGCGGATCACGGCGGCGGCGTTCGATGCCGCGATTGCCGCCCATCGGGAAGGGAGCCTGCAAAAGATTACGGTGCTCTCCTCGTCCATGGTGTTCGAGAATACCAGCGTGTTTCCGACGCCGGAGGAGGCTGTCCACACCTCTCCTCCGCCGACCTCGACCTACGGATTCCAAAAGCTCGCCACGGAGTATTTTGCCCGCGGCGCGTGGGAGCAGTACGGACTGCCGTACACGATCGTTCGCCCCTTCAATTGCGTCGGCATCGGCGAACGGCGCGCCCGCCGCGAGGCGCCAGTGACCTCGGGGGACGTCCGCATGGCCCTCAGTCACGTGGTCCCCGACCTGGTGCAGAAGGTCCTCCAGGGGCAGGACCCGCTGCACATTCTGGGGGACGGGTCCCAGGTACGACACTTCACGTACGGCGGCGATCTGGCACGGGGAGTGCGGCTGTGCGTGGAGCACCCGGCGGCGCGGAACGAGGACTTCAACCTTTCCACCCCTGTTGCGACCACCATCCGCGAACTGGCGGAGCTGATCTGGCGGAAGATCAAGGGTCCCGACGTCCCCCTGCGAATCGTCAGCGACCCGCCGTTCGAGCACGACGTCGCGTTCCGGTCCCCCCACGTCGCCAAGGCACGCCGCCTGCTCGGCTTCGAGGCCACCACGCCTCTGGAGACCGTGCTGGACGAGGTCATCCCCTGGGTCCGTGAACAGCTCGCGGAAGGGACGATCTGAGCGCGGCCGCGGAGGGAGGAGTGCTGGTCATCTGGTCGTCGCGGAGCCTGAGCCGCATGGCTGCACCGTTTCCCATCAAGGCACCTCCGGCAGCCGTTTCGGTGGCTGCAGGCCGCTCGTGGCTGGTGCTGACTCTGCTGGTGGCTACCTTCTGGTTGTTGCGCGGTCCCATCCTGTACCGGCAGATGCCTGCTCAGGACGAAGACTATTTTGCCGTGCCGGGATACACGATTCTGCACGAAGGGATTCCGCGGATTCCCTATTTGCCCGGTCGCGACCGAACCTCGGCCTTTTATCAAGCGGATCAGCAACTGTTCGCCCTGCCGCCGCTGTACTTTTACTGGCAGGCAGTCGTGTATGCCGTGCTCGGTCCCAGCACGGCGAGTGCGCGGTGCGCCTCGGCCCTGGCCGGCTCCGCCAGCATTCTGCTGGTTTATCTGCTCGGCCGAAGCTGGTTACAGGAAGAACGGGCGGCGGTGTGGGGAGCGGGAATGTATGCCTTCTCACGTGCCCTGTACTTCCCGTGTCTCTCCGCCCGTCCTGATGCCTTGTGCGGGATGTGGGGACTGGCCGCCCTCTGGACCGCCGCGCACTGGCGGGAGACTGGCCGCCGCTCGTGGCTGACTGCCAGCGGTGCCTGCCTCGGTTTGGGACTGCTCACGCATCCGTTCGCAGTGGTGTATGTGCTCCAGGTCGGAGTGTGGAGCGTGAGTCGACGGAGTTCCCTTGGAGGGCGGCTGCTCAACGGGAGTACGCTGGCGGGAATGGCCCTGCTGGTCTGTTCGCTCTGGCTGCCGCTCATCGCCATGAACCCGGAGCAGTTCTGGATTCAGTTCAGCAATAATGTGCTCACCAAATCCGGCCCTGGATTATTCAGCCGCATCATTGCTCCCTTCACGTCCTTCCAAACCCAGGCGCCCCTGTTCCTGGAGCATGTCGGATGGTTTCAGGCGGTGCTGTTACTGGGAGGAGTGGTCGCTGCTGTGTCTGGCATCGTCTCTTTTCGCGAAAGCTGGCGGGCCCCGGTTCTGACGCTTGCCCTTGGCGGGATTTATCTCCACGTCGTCTGCCAGGGAGAACATCCCACCAAGGGCTACTGGGTGTATACCCTGGCACCGCTGTACCTCTGGTCCGGAGCCACGTTGTTCCGCTGGGGACAAGGGGGCTGCTGGCCGATGAGTCTGGACCGCTGGGGAGTGGCCGTGGCCCTGGCGGCGGCCGTAATCGCACTCTCCCCCGGAGCCGGGCTGCGAACGGTGGCCGCCCATTTGCAACACTGGCACGACATGCCCTACAACGCACCGCGCTTTACACAGGAACTGTTGCGGATCACTCCCGCCGCGGGCCGTCAGGTGGTCGACCCCGCGTATGTCTTTGACTTCTATCGTGCCGGCCGCAACACGCTGCTCGCCTGCACGCTTCCCTTCTATTTCGACGTCTCCGGCGAGCAGTACGATCTGCTGGTGGCAGGTCCGCTGTCGATCCGCGACGGCGTCCCGGCCGCGCTGGAGGGGGTGTTCCAGCAGGCCGTCGGCGACCCGCAGGACCTGTTCGCCTGCTATGCGGAAATCTACACCGCCCCTCCCCAGCGACGCCCCGCCGCGGAGATGCCCCCATGACGAGGCTGGTGATCCTCATGGCAGTGGCCTGCGGCGTGGCCGCGGTCGTCTGTGCGGCGGCGGGACTCGTGCCGTATGAAACGCTCCAGCCCCTCGGGGCTCTGCTCCGCCGGGCTGCGGACGTCACCCCCGAACGCTACGCGCGGTACCTCCACTGTGCGTGGGGATATGCGGCGGTCTTCACGCTGCTGGCAGGTTGGCTGTGGCGGCGACGCGAACCGATCGCCCGGTTCCTCGGAGCTTTGCGTCATCCGCCGCCAGCACCTGTCGCTGCTTCGTTCGCGCCCCCCCCGTCGCGCGGCGAATGGACCGTCGTGGGAATCATCCTCCTCGTCGGAGCGGCGCTGCGGCTGTCGCAGCTCGACGGACCGATGGCCTACGACGAAGCCTATACCTGGATCAACTTTGCCCGCCGCCCCTGGTACGAGGCGATCGGCGACTACAACTCCACCAACAACCATCTGCTCAATACGTTGCTGGTGCATCTCTGTGGACGGCTGTTCGGGCCGGAAGAATGGGCCCTGCGGCTGCCGGTCTTTCTGCTGGGGACAGCGCTGCCCCTGGCGGTATGGTGGTGGGCGCGGGAGTGGCGGGGACCGGATGCAGCAGTGCTTGCCTCCGCCCTGACCGCGGTCGCTCCGGCCCTCATCAGCTACTCGGCTGACGCTCGCGGGTACATGTACGTGGCACTGGCGGCCGTGGTTCTGGATGCCGCCTTGGGACGGTTGCGCAGGTGCGAGTCCGCCCGTGACTGGCTCTTAGGCTGGTGGGCGTTGACGCTGGGGCTGTGCGCCATGCCGCTGATGGTCTATCCGGCCCTCGCCTCCCTGGGGTGGTACGCCCTCTCGCCGCGGAGCGTGATTGCAGCGGGCGTCACGGCGGCGGGGGAGGGATTCGCGAAGAGATTGCGTTCCCTCGGCCCCTGGGCGGCGCTGTCCACTCTGGCCGTGGCCCTGTTCTATACGCCGGCTTATCTCTTTCGCGGGTTTCAGTTCCTGCGCGACCCGATCCTCCAAGCGCCCGCGGCGGGGGAGTTTTTCGTCCTGCTCGCGAGAAGCTGGCGGGAGGCGGCCCGATGGTGGATCGACGGAGCGGCTCCACCCTGGTGGTGGGGGGGACTGGCCGTCTGCGGGTGGGTGCTGTGGCGGAGGGAAGGAGGGAGCCGTGGGCGGTGGCTGGCGCCGTTCGTCGTGTTCCTGTTCCTCAACATCGTGCAGCGGGTGGCGCCGCCGCCGCGCATCTTTCTGCACCTGACGCCGTGGGTCTTCCTCCTCGTTGCCGAGGGGGTGGTGACGGCGTGGCGATGGGTCGTCAGCCGCTTTGTCCCTGCTCCCCGGACGGAGTTTCCCGTGGTGAGGAGTGTGCTGGCCGCGTGCCTCTTGATGGCGGGCGCCCATGAATTCCGCCGCCGTCCGATCCCGTTTTTCCCGGAGGAGCGGACGAGCTACGTCTCCGTTCCCGACGTGATCACGCGACTCCATTCGGAGGTGGCCGCTCGTCCGGAGGAGCGTCACGTTCTGCTTGCTCCCTTGCCGTGCGACCTGCCGGCGATCTTCTACCTGGAGCGCGCGGGACTGCGAGTGGCAGTGAACGCCCGACCCGCGCCGGGGGACCGGGTCTGGCTGATCGCGCGGCGGAATGAATCGGTGGAACAGGTCCTGCGAAGCGACCTGATCCGGTGCGGGGACCTCGCCCGGGACTTTTCCCCCTGGCAGCGCGTGGCGGAGTTCGCCACGCTCACGCTGTGGACGGCGGCGCTGCAACCTTCCCCGTAGCTGCGAGCACCTGCCGCGACGCTGCTTCGCCTTCCCTGGGGTTGCCTCCATGACCGACGGGCTGCATCTGATTGTGCCGGTGTTCAACGAACAGGAGAACTTTGCGCGTCTGGTGGCGGAGGTGGCACGCTATGCCCCGCGTCCCTACCGGCTGCTGGTGGTGTACGACTTTGAAGAGGACAGCACGTTGCCAGTGGCGCGGAAGCTGGCGGCGGAGCATCCGGAGATTGAGCTGGTGAAGAACAACCTGGGGCGCGGCCCGGCCAACGCCATCCGGGCCGGGTTTGCGGCGGTCTCCGCGGGGCCGGCCTGCGTGGTGATGGCCGATCTCTCCGACGACTTGTCGCTCCTGCCGGCGATGCTGGCGGCGTATCAACAGGGGGCGCAGGTGGTCTGCCCCTCCCGCTACATGCGCGGGGGGCGGCAGATCGGCGGGCCGCTGGTCAAGCGGACCCTCTCGCGGCTGGCGGGATTGAGCCTGAACTGGCTGGCCGGGTTTCCCGTCCATGATGCCACGAACAACTTCCGCCTGTATGACGCAGCGCTGGTGCGGGAGCTGGGGATCGAAAGCGAACGCGGTTTCGAGATCGCGCTGGAACTGACGGCCAAGGCGTTCGCCCGTGGCTGTCGGATTGTGGAACTCCCCGCCACGTGGCGCGACCGGACTGCGGGGAGGTCCAATTTCAAACTCCTGAAGTGGCTTCCGCACTATCTCCGCTGGTACTGGTACACGTTGCGCCATGCGTGGCGGGGGAGAAGGGGTCGGGGCCGGCGCCCCTTCCCTCCGGCAGCCATGCCTCCGGCGGAGCCCCCCTCGCCGCCGGATTCGCCACCACCCTCCTGAAAGACGCCCGCCCCGCCTCAGTGGTCATGGTCGTGATCGTGATCGTGATCATGATCGTGGTCATGGTGATGGTGATGGTGATGGTGATGAGCGTGACCGTGGTCGTGACCATGTCCGTGATCGTGGTCATGATCGTGATGGTGCCTGTGGGAGGCTGCGAGGGCCTCTACGGCCTCAGGCGGGAGTTCGATCTGCTCGGCGTCAAAGGCGGCGGCTGCGGCGCGGAGGGCGTCGCGGAGGGGGATGCCCGCGGCATCGGCGAGTCGGGCGCAGTCGGCGTACTCGGGGGTGAACTGCAAGGGGTATCCCGGCCGCCAGGCGATCTTCCCCTGCACCGGTCCCCACGGGGTTTCGACGGTGCAGGCGGCGCGGGCCAGTTTGGAGCGCTCGAGTGTCGAGCGCCGGATGCCGAGCGTGCCGGTCTCCGTAAACAGGAGGGACTCCAGCCCTTCGGCGTCGTGCGGTCGGCAGAGGACGGAGAGCATCACTCCCGGCCGGTCCTTCTTCATCTGGATGGGTGTCGTGTAGACGTCCAGCGCTCCGGCTGCGAGGAGTCGCTGCCGGGCATGGCCGATCACCTCGCCAGTGACGTGGTCGAGGTTGGTCTCCAGCAGGCAGACGACGTCGCGATAGGGGTTCTCCGCCGATTCGCCGACGAACAGCCGCAGGACGTTCGCCCGATCCGGGAAGTCCCTGGTGCCGGCGCCGTAACCGACGGCCTCGATCGTCATCTCCGGCAGGGGGCCGAAGGCGTCGACAAGGACGCGGACGATGGCGGCGCCGGTGGGGGTCGTCAGCTCGGCCTCGATCGGCACGTCCACCAGCGGAATCCCTTGCAGCAATTCGGCCGTACCGGGCGCAGGGAGCGGGCACACACCGTGGGCGATGCGGACCTGGCCCCGCCCAGGGGGAATGCGGCTGCACATGATGAGATCGGCCTGGAGGAGATCGAAGCCGACAGCCACTCCCACGATGTCGACGATCGAGTCGATCGCCCCGACTTCGTGGAAATGCACTTCCTCCACGCTGGTGCCGTGGACGTGCGCCTCTGCCTCGGCCACGGCCTCAAAGATTTCCAGCGCGAGTTCCCGCTGCGGAGGGGTCAGTTCCGGTCCAGCCCCCTCCAGGATGCGGCGAATGTCCGCCAGATGGCGATGCGCGTGCTGCTCCGGGTGGCAGACCTCGACCTTGGTCGCCCGAAAGCCTCCCTTGAGGAGCTCCCGCACTTCGAGCCGCACCCCGGACAGGTGCAGCGCGTCGATCACCGCACGGACCTCCTGTACCGGAACGCCGGCGTCCAGCAAGGCACCCAGCATCATGTCGCCGCTGATGCCGGTGGAACATTCGAGATAGGCGATGCGCATGAGGGGAAACCTGGGAGGGGCGAAACTCCAGTACCGATCCGCGACTCCGGCCGACCGGCGGTTGCCGACAGGCCCAACGCGACTCAATCTCCGCTCGGGAGTTCCGTCTCCATCTCGGTCCACTTCATGGCCTGATCCATCGGTTCGATGCGGAGGACCACCGCTCCATCGCAGAAGATGCGAACGGTTCCCGTGGACTGCGAGACGGCAATCGCCACAGCATCGGTCGCCTTGGAGATGGCGGCCGCCGCCCAGTGCCGCGCTCCCAGTCCCTTCGACAGGGAGAGATTCTCCGCCGGGGCGTCGAGGATGCGGCCGGCGGCCATCACGCAGCCGTCCGCCGAGATGATGAACGCCCCGTCGATCTGCGCCAATTCCTTGATGCTTTCACAGACGCGGGGGTTCTTGATCATCCGCTCCTTGCGCTGATAGCCCTTGAACGGATCGTGCACCTGCTCGTGGGACATCTGCAGGACCTTGCGATGATCCCCCACCACGAAGATTGTTCCCACCTTCTTGCCTTCCCGCCCCTCGCGGCCGATCTCCACTGCCAGGTCCACCACCCGCCGCAGCGTGTCGAGCGGCACCTGCGTCTCCAGCCGCTGCAGGTCCCGGCTGGTGAGCTTGGAGAGGTGCTCGTACAGGCTGACCACCCCCAGGGTGTCGACGGCGTCCCGATCGAAACTGGAGAACAGCACCACCACCCGGGAGCCGGTGCGGAGCAGGTCGTCCGCCACCGCCTCCACGAGGGCCTGCGCGAGTTGCACATGGCGGGCCTGCGGCTCGTCCGACAGCGGGATCAACGCCACTCCGTCCTCTTTGGCAGCCTGGTGCACTTCGGCCACGTGCGAGGCGACCAGCAGCGGTACAGTGGCCAGCGCCGTGCGAATCTCTGCAAAGTCATAGGGGACTTCCGTCAGGAGCAGGACTCCGGCCGCATCGATCTCCAAGGCAACCTGCTGCGCCGCCTCGAGCAGCGCGGTCAACAGGGCAGGCAGCGGCGTGCGTTTGATGACGCGATCCACGGCGCGGAACTCGATCGGTGATGGGAGGCCCCGGGAAGAGACCAAAGCGGCTGGAGCACCAAACCACTCCGGCAAAGCAGCGTGTGCAGCAGTCTACGCGAGCCGCCGAAATCGTCAATCAGGCCTCGGCCTCCCCTCGCTGCGAGGTTTGATCGGGAGCCGCTGCCTGCGGGGGAGCAGAATCCGGCGTCCCCTCGGTCGCCGCGCCGCCTCCCTCCGCGGACGAGCGCGCGGCCAGGGACTGCCGTCGATCGATCACCAGTGCCATCACGGCAAGCGCGACCAGCAGGACCGTCTCCACCACAATCAGCGGCGTGCCATAGGCGCGGAAGAACCGGCTGGGAGGCGCCTGGGGGTCGCCAGCCGTCGCCGCCAGCATCGCCAGGATCGTCACGGCGAACAGGCCGCCAAACGCGGCCAGCAAGGGGAAAAACACGTTCTGCCGCCGCGCAGGGGGGAGGGGAGTCCTTCCCGCCCCGGAGTCGCTGGAACGGCCGGAGGCATCACTCATGGGGCCGCGCCGTGCACTGCCAGTTCATTCGTCACCCGTCGAACGCCCGGCTCGAGGCGGGCGAGAGCCTCCGCCAGCCGCCGAGCATGCTCCGAATCGACCGCCCCTTGCAACCGGACGTGCCCCGGTTCCACAGCAGTGACAGAGACGCCGGGGAGCGAGGGCGTGAGACTGCGGAGGGTCGTTTGCACGCTGCCGGCGACCACCGTCGGGCTGACGGGGGGAGTGGGGAAGGCGATCCGCTGCTGGATGCGAATCTGCCCCCCGCGGGCCTGAGTGGTCGTCGGGGCCGTCCCGGTCCCGTTCTGCCCCCCCAGTCCCGAGAATCGCGGAACCCCGCCGGCATCCACCGTCTGCTGACCGGCCGCCCGCACCCCGACGAAACCCTGCTGGTTGGCCCCCCGGCCGACAAATCCCGTCCCCACGTTCTGGCCAGCCTGGCCGAACTGCATGAACTGCGGCTGCGAGAGCCCCCCCGTCGTGGCACCCGTCTGGCGGCCTGCGGCAGCGGCGCCGGTGGCAGACCCGCCGAACGTGCTTCCTGTCCCCCCGCTGGCAGCCCCAATGGTTGTGCCGGCCTGGGAGGACGTTCCGCCGGTTCTGGTGGGGGTAATGGTCTGGACGCCACTGCTCCCCCCGCTTTGCGCCCAGACCGGCGCAGTGGTCCCCAGCACGATGAGTCCGGCGGCGAGCCACAATCGTTTCGAGGGCATGGGCAACTCCCGACTCACCCCGGCACGGGCCGAGACGACCCAAGTTTCCTTCGGTCCTCCTCCCGACCGCAGTCTCGATTATCGCCGAGTGCGGAACGGAAGCAAGGGGATTCCTCCCCAGGCTCTATCGACCGGCGCGGGCAGCCAGGGCCACTGGCAGTCCTTCCGCAGCTACAGCTCGCCCAACAGGTGCCTTCGGCAGCGGACCATGTTCGGAGGGCTACTGCCCCTCTGAACTCTCCAGCCCCCCCCTGGTCCGCAGGTCGTAGCACACCAGTGATGTGTTCGTCCGGAGGTACAGCCGCCCGTCCGCAATCGCGGGAGTGGCACATTTGAGGGGCCCCTGCCGTCCGACCTCCCGGTCGAAAATCCGCAGCGCCTGCTCCTGACCGTTTGGCTCCCGTTCGATCTCGTCCAACCGCAGCATCCGGCGAAGCTGCTCCTCGCCGGCCATCAACCCCTCGGCGTTGAAACGGGCCTGGATGAGCGGCTCGAATCCCTCCGGGGTCGCCCGAAAAACCGTCAAACCGTCATAGGCGTAAAAGACCTTGCCGTCCGCGGCAATCAGCGAGGTGTACTGTGGCGAGGCGAGATCGAGCTCCGCCGTCCACTGAGGCTCACCGCTGGCAAGGGCGACACAGGCCAGACGCCGCTCCCCCTGGACGTACACACACTCCCCCACAACCACCGGACTGCTCCCCTTGTCCTGCGCGCCGTGAAACTTCCAGACCTCAGCGGCGCCTGTGTCGGAGAGCTGGAAACAGCGGAGGCCCTTCTGCCGGCTGTTCCCATAGGTGATGAGGCGGTCTCCGACGACGATCGGCGTGGCGTGGCCCCCTTCAGTGCGGGCACGCCACAGCTCCCGCCCCTCCCGCAGATCGACGCACGCCGTCATCCCCCCCGGAATGTTCACGAGCACCCGCGGCCCCTCCGGCGATTCCCACAGCGCCGGACTGGAATGCAGCCCCTCCGTGCGGACCGAAGCGGCCTCCCAAAGGATCTCCCCCGTCCCGGCCGAGAGACCGAACAGCGAACCGGCCGCCGCCACTGCCACGCCATCGCTCACCAACACGGATGCCTGATAGAACTCATCTACGAATTCGCCGGGCAACGGCGTCGTCCAGACCGCCGCGCCGCTCTCCGCAGCCAGACAGCGAACCCGGCGTCCAGCACCCAGGATGTACAGCCGGCCGGCGACGACCGTCGGCGATCCCGACTGCGGCCAGCGCGTGTAAACCGACTCCGAACGGGCATGCCACAGCGTTTGGCCGTCGAGCGCATCAAAGCAGTAGAGGTGTTCGCGGAAGGCGAACGCCTTGGAGCGCTCCAGCTCCTCGGCCCGGCGATGGCGTTCGTACTCTTCGTATTGCTGAGGAGTCATCCCCCCGCGCTTGTCGTCCGGCAGGTAGGGATACTTCGGCGGTCCCAGCTCTTGCAGTTGTTCGCGCTCGTGAGCAAACAGGTACACGCGGCCGTCGACGACCACGGGGGACGACCATCCGCCAGCCCGAGCGGATTTGATCGGTTCGCTGGTCCAGAGCGGTCGCACCCCCTCCGCGGGCAACGCCGACAACAGCGGCGGGGAATCCGCGGCGGCCCCCGTCCGCAGCGGGCCGCGCCACTGAGGCCAGTCCCCGGCGCACGAGGAGCCGATCACGACCAGACTCCCCGTCATTCCGAAGAATCCCAGGAGACAGCGGCGGGCGGTGCTCATGCAGGTTGTTCCTTCCGGGGACGGGAGGGACTGGAAGACTTTCCGCGTGACAACGAAACAGGACCGGCGAGCGCGAAACAGGGCGGGTGAAGCCGGGAAACCAGAGGCTGCTTGCGTGCGCCCGGGACCAACCTCCCCTCCCTTCGCGGGTCAGAATCAGAAGATGCCCAACTGGTCGCGGGCTTCGTCAGTCATCCGTTCCGGAGACCACGGCGGGGACATCACGAGCTGGATTTCCGCCTGATCGACGTCATCCAGTTGTTCCAGCGCCATCTTGGCCTGGGTGATGATCTGCGGACCGGCCGGGCAGGCCGGACTGGTGAGGGTCATCTTCACCTTCACCGTCCGGTCCTCCTGCGTGATGTCGTACACCAGTCCCAGGTCCACGATGTTGATCATCAACTCGGGGTCGACCACCTGCTTGAGGGATTCGAGGAGTGTCAGTTCGTCCGCCATGGGCGTCGTGGGGAAGGTCAGGACGGCGAGGCCCCGCAGTGAGGCTCTCTCCGGGCAATTGTAACCGCCAGCAGCCGGCGTGTCGGCCTCACTCCGCCGGCGGCATCAAATCCCGCACCCAGATGTTCCGCACCCGCACGGGGTTGCCGTGGTACTGCAGCAACAGCGGCTCGCGGTCGGCATGGGGGGAGTATGACGGCGGGCGGTCGTAGAACGTTCCCCCCAGAAGTTCGAAATGGTTCTGCACCAGGACCCCGTTGTGCAGGACGGTGATGTAGGCCGGCGATTTGAGCGAACCATCCTCGTGGAAGCGGGGAGCGGTGAAGATGATGTCGTACGTCTGCCACTCCCCCGGCTTGCGGCAGGCGTTGACCAGCGGCGGGCGCTGCTTGTAGATCGCCGCACACTGGCCGTCGAAATAGGTTTTGTTCTCGTAGGAGTCGAGAATCTGCACCTCGTAGCGGTTCATCAGGTACACGCCGCTGTTGCCGCGCCCCTGCCCTTCTCCCCAGACCTCCGCCGGAGTGGCGAACTCCAGGTGGAGCTGGCAGTCCCCGAACTTCTGCTTGGAGGTGACGGTGCTGCCGATCGTGGCCGCCCCGTCCTCGATCACCCAGTCCTTCACGCCGTCCCAAGCGTCGAGGTTGGTTCCATCGAACAGGACAATGGCGTCGCTGGGGGGACCGCCGAGAGGACCGGGATCGACGACCGGTGGTTCCGGCCAGTCGATGCCGCTCTTATACTCCTCCACCTTGGCGGCGCAGGCGGTCGCCAGCAGGCCGGCGGCGACGAGCAGAGCACTGCGTCGAATCAGCCGGCGCGTCCAATCAAATGCGATGGTCATGGAAACCTCTGTGGGATCGGAGACAGATGCGACGTCGGCGCGGCCGCCGAGGGGGATGAAAACCATGACGCAGTTTCATCACCTCCCTCCCCCCCCCAGGAGAGGGTTTTGAAACGTGCTCGTCCCAGTCTCTCGCCTCGGCCGACGCCGCGTCAATCGACGCGACCACCGGCTCTGCCCACGGTCGTCTCCCCGCCGGCTGCTATACTGCTCACCGTGAGTATCTCTCCCGCCGGCCCGGAGACTGAGGATGTCAGAGATCGCAGGTACGCGGCACTGGTGGTGGACGGCCTGGCTCCTGAGCCTGTGCGGCAGTGGGATGTCCGTGGCCATCGGCCAGGAACCTTCCGCTCAGACGGACCCCGTGCTCGCCACCGTCAACGGTGCGGCTGTCCGCCAGTCGGACCTGGAGTTCCTCTGCGAGCTGAGGCGAATTCCCGAGACCGCCCGGGCCGCCACCCGCGATCGCCTGCTGGAAGAACTCATCGACCAGAAGCTGATGGCACAGTTCCTTCAGTCCCGCCGCACGGAAGCGACGCCGGAGGAACTGGCGGCCCGTGTCGCCGACCTGCGCAGCCTGATTGAGCGCAGCGGCCGCAATCCAGACGAGGTCTTCGGCAAGCTCGGCATCACCGAAGACGTCATCCGCCGCACCCTGGCCCTGCCGCTCGCCTGGAACCACCACGTCCGTCGCGTCGTCACCGAGGAGCAGTTGCAACAGTACTTCCAGAAGCACCGCGCCAAGTACGACGGAACGCGGCTGCGGGTCAGTCAGATCGTTCGCCCCCTCTCCCCCCCGGCCGCTGATGCCGAGCGCCAGGCCGCCATCGAACTCTTGCAGCAGGTGCGCGAGGAGATTCTCTCCGGAAAAACCACCTTTGCCGACGCCGCCCGCGCCCATTCCCACAGTCCCACGGCAGCTTCGGGAGGAGATCTGGGATGGGTCGTCTACGGCGCGCGGCTGCCGCGCGAGCTGAGCGACGCCGCCTTCGCGCTCCAGCCGGGCGAGATCAGCCCGCCGGTGGTCTCGCAATTTGGCGTGCATCTGCTGACAGTCACCGAGACTCAGCCGGGGGACCTCAGCCTGGAAGACGTCCGCGATGAAGTCCGCGCCGACCTCGGGAAGCAGCTCTGGGCGGAGCAACTCGCCCAGGAACGGAGCCGGGCCAAGATCGAGCGACACGTCCCCTAGGTGATCTGAACGCCCCCGTCACCGGCCGCCCGGCGAACGGCTCAACTCTTCAGCACAAACTCGCCCCCCATGCCAGAACGTTTCGGAGTTCACGTTTCTTGATCTCCAATCGGGTTTCGACCATCCGAATCGCGACCTCTGTTCCAGAGACCGTTGTGCCCCGGAGAGTGACGCCGTGACCACACCGCCAGGCCGCCTGCAAACCGGCATCCCCCCTCTCGATGAACTCCTCGGCGGAGGGCTGCTCCCCGGCACAATGACCGTCGTGCTGGGCGCCACCGGGATCGGCAAGACCCAACTGGGGCTGCAATTCGCTCAGGCCGGGGCGCGCCAGGAGGGGGAACGCGGAATCATTTTCGACCTCACCTCCCGCGGGGACGCTCAGAACCACGCCGCCTACGCACAGCGGATGTGCGGATGGACCCTCGATGCGGCATCCCCCGACGGACTGACGACTCCCGGCGAAATCTGGGACCGCGCCAACGTCCGCCGGGATGTGATGCACCTGTTCCACCAGACTGGACGCCGCGTCACCACCACCGACCTGACCACTGAGGAACTCCAGCTCTGGAAGGCGGAACTCAACCGCAAGCTGCACACGACCATCGGCTTTTTCTACGGGAACTTCATCCACGGCGTGCGGCGGTGCGTGGTGGACGGCATCGAGCCGGCCGACCGTGCCGCCGACTCCTTCCAGGTCCACCTCTTCGAGTACATCTACCACCAGATCCTCCGCAAGGAGGCAGACTGGGTGGCGCGGGACTATTTCCGTGCGGCTTATCGGGAAAATGCCGCCCGGGTGGAACAGCACGCCTACGACCACCGGCAGATCGGCTGCCTGATGCTCTGCACCACCCATGAGATGATGCTCGACGACCTCATCAGCCGCCCGATCGAAACCGGCGACCTCCTCTCCAACGCCAATACCATCCTGTTGATGGGGAAGATTCGGGACGGACGCACCCTGGGACGGGCGCTCTGCGTCGCCAAACACCGCGGCAGCCCGTGCAGCGAGGCGATCGTCCCCTTCGAGATCGGCGAAACCGGCCTGCGGCTGCTGGTCTGACTCGTCGGGTGGCAGGGTGCGGGGTGTTGACTGGCAAGGTCCGGAACGCAGCGGACGGCCCTGCGGAGCGATCATCGCATGTTCCTCCGCAAGGGACGTTGGGCTTGCCCGTCGACGAAGGGGGGTGTGCACCCCAGCGGGAACACCGCCCAAGCCGGGCCGCCTCCAAGTTGGCGTCAACAGGGGAGGCGGAATCCGATATCATCATCCTTCTGCTGGCGGTCGGGCGTGAATCGACTCAGGGATGTGATGCATGTCGGAGCCGATGTGGAGCTATCAGACGCACTTTTGCGCCGCCCAGCAGGCGGCGGCGCGGCGGGTGTTTCAGGAGTTGGATGCGCGATTCGACCCGCAGGTGCTGCTGGTGGGGTTCCTGGCGCGGCCGTCGGGGAGCCGCCCCCCCGTCTGCGTGGAGCCGGCGGAAGATTTCTGGCTGCTGGCGGGGGACTTCCGCGACGTTGAGCTGGTGCGCCGCGCGGGGTTTGCGTGTCTGGACGCTCCCCCGGTCGGCACGGAGTCCTATCCCGGTCTGCAAGGGGAGTTGCAGCTCCGGCGGGCGATCCGGGACGCGGTGGCGGAAGTCATTGTCCGTCAGGCGGGCTTTCCGGCGGAGATGAGCTATGCCGTTTCGCTCCCCGCACGGGTGGAGCGGTACTGGGTCTGTGCGGCGGTGGGGCTCCAGAATGAGCTGTTACGGTCGCTCGACAGTCTCCCCTCCGCGGAAGTTCAGACGCATGGTCGGCGGGTGCGGGTGGCGGTCTCCCTGGCCGACGCGACCATGTTGGAGTTTCTGGAGCAGGTGACGTGGGAGCTTGCCCGCCCGCAGCCGGGACGCGAACTGAGCCAGATCGAGCCGGAGGAGACGCTCCGCGCCGCCGGCCGGAGGCTGATGAATAACATCATCTGGCGGATCGACGAGCACAACGTGGAGGGGATGCCCGACCTGTTTCGGACCTTCACCACCATCTCGTCCCTCAGCTACGAGCGCAAGCCCGGTTCCGGAAGCATCTTTCTGGCGCGGCGCGGGCACCCGGCCCTGGAGTCACGCCTGGAGTTCTCAGCCTCGGCGCGGATGAAGCACCACGGGCATGCCCGCAAACTGCTGGAGCTGACCTCCACGGAACTGGCCCTGCACACCGACGCCGACCGCATCTTCGGATTGGTGCACGTCGACTCCACCCGCCTGGCCGGCGAAGACATCTTTGAAGTCCAGGTGGCAGGGCACCATCACTGGGAATTGCGGCACAACGGCCGGCCTCTGATGCGCGTCCAGTATGGACAGCCGTCCCTCCCCAAAACCCGCATCGACGAACGCAAACTCCGCGTCGATCTGGTGCGGATTTTTGAAGGGATCACGTCCGAGGACTGTGATTGCCTCGTGGAACTCGTCACGCAGGCGGTGGAGGAGAGTCATGGGACCATCCTGGTGATCTCGGCCGACGCTCCGGAGGAGGCGCGGCGTCTGGGGGCTCAGTGCATTCCGGTACGGCCGCGACGCATGACCCCCGAACTGATCCGGCACGTCACGCCGATTGACGGGGCGGTGCTGCTCTCGCCGGACGGCCGCTGTCATGCCATCGGCACGATTCTGGACGGCATCGCCGCCGCCAACGGCGATCCCAGCCGCGGCGCCCGGTACAACTCCGCCGTGCGGTACGTCGAATCGACCCAGGCCGCCTGCCTGGCGGTGGTCGTCTCGGAGGATGGTCGGGTGGACTACGTGCCGGACCTGCGGCCCCCCATCGCCCGGTCGGAAATCGACCTGCGGCTGGCCGTCCTGGATCGCCTCCGTGCCGGCGGACGGGTCAAACGCCGCGTCTACCGCGAGATTCTGCAATGGTTCGACGAGCACCGCTTCTATTTGCTGGCCGAGCACTGCGAACGGCTCAACGAGCTGGTGTCTGCCATCGAGTCGCTGATGGAGTCGGTCGACCCACACCTGTTGACGACGGTGCACACCCCGTACACGCCGCATCCGCAGATGGACCCCCGGCTCTACTATCTCCCGGCCACTCAGGCTCCCGGTGCGGCGACGGTGCAGGTGTAACGTCCGCCCCGCGCGACGGGATCACCTGGCGATGCTCCACCGCAGATACGCCTCGATGAACGGGTCGAGGGCGCCGTCCAGGACCTCAAAGGGGTTGGAGGTCTTCAGTTCCGAGCGGTCATCCTTGACGAACTGCTGTGGCTGCAGGACGTAGTGGCGGATGGTCTGACCGCCGAAGCCGATCTTGCTTTTTTCGCCGCGGCGGGCGGCGATGGCGGCCTCTTGTTTCTCGCGTTCAATCTGATACAGCTTGGCGATCAGCATCTTGCGGGCGGTGGCGCGGTTTTTGTGCTGGCTGCGCTCGTTCTGGCACTTGACCACGACGCCGGTCGGCAGGTGGGTCAGGCGGATCGCCGACTCGGTCTTGTTGACGTGCTGTCCTCCCGCCCCGCCGGAGCGCATCTTGTCCTCGACCACGTCCTTGTCCCAATCGATCTCGATGACCGTCTCCTCCTCCAGGTCGGGGATGACGTCGACGGCGGCAAAGGAGGTGTGGCGGCGACCCTGCGAGTCGAACGGGCTGATGCGGATCAGCCGGTGGTTGCCGGTCTCCCCCTTGAGATAACCGAACGCATACGGCCCCTTGATATGCAGGGTGACGTTGCGAATCCCCGCTTCTTCGCCGTCGGAGCGGTCGATCTCCTCGACCTCGAATCCCTTGGTCTCCGCCCAGCGGAGATACATTCGCATCAGCATGGCGGCGAAGTCGGCCGAGTCGGTCCCCCCTTCCCCCGCCTGGATGGTCATGTAGGCGTTGCCGGCGTCCTCGGGATTCGGCATGGCCGCGTGAAGTTCCACTTCGTCGAGCCGCCGCCGCAGGACCTCGACCGCTTCGCGGACCTCGGCCATGACGCTGGGGTCTTCCGCGGCAAATTCGAGCAGCACGGACAGGTCGTCGGACTGCTGCTGGAGCAGGGCCATCGGCTTGAGAGCCGCATTCAGCCGCTTCAGCTCCCCGACAATCGCCTGCGCCTTCTCCGGATGTTCCCAGAAGTTCGGGGCTTCCATCAGCCGCGCGATCTCCTCCGCACGCTTCCGCTTGGCGTCGTAGTCAAAGACAGTCCCGGAGCTGGACGACGCGCTCCATGAGAGATTCGGCCGAGTGGCGAAGTTCACTGTCCATGTGTGGGAATTCGGTGGAGGATCGGCGGCCGGGGATGAGCATCCTGCCCCGCAAGCGGCACCGCAGCTCGGATGGGGGGATGGCCGAATCATAGAAGGCCGGTCAGACCGATCAAGCTCGCCGGCGAGCGACGGAGGTCGACTTCAGCCCACCGAGGCTCGACATCCGCATCACCGCCGGGCTTTCGCGGCGTTCCCACGGGAGGGCGAGTGCTGTCCGCAAGGACCGCTCAGGCACGGCGGGCAAGCCCGCCGGCGAACAGGCGTGCTTCGCCAATCCTGAACACAGCGAAAGCGCTGCTGAACCCCCTCCCCCTCCGTAACCTACTCCTCTGCCGCAACTGACGTATCATGGTCCCGAGATACCCCCGAGGAACTGCTTCCCGAGTTCTTTCCGTCGCAGCGATCGTGTCACGGCCGCCTGACAGCCCCGCTCCTCCGGACCTGCCGGTCGTCACCCCGGCCGCCCCGGTCCCGGTCTATGACTGTCACGTCATCATTTCCGGCCCCGATGCCGAGGGGCGTCTCACGGGGCGCGTCACCACGCTTCCGGGGCTGACAGCCACGGCCCGTTCCGAGCGGGAGCTGCTGATCCAGCTTGTTCGGGAATTCCAGAAGGCCCTGCAGCGCTATCGCTCCGAGGGACGTCCGATCCCTGAGATCGAGCGTCCCGATGCTCCCGGTCCCGGCGAACGGCAGCGCTGGGTTCCCGTGCACCTCTGATGCCCCCACCCCGCAAGCCAGCACGGACCGACCCACCGGGAACGCGGCGGCCCCGCGCCGTGAGACGCTCGCCGCGGCACTCGGGTACTCAGCGTCCCCTGCGCGTCATCTCCGGAGGGCAGACCGGTGTGGATCGGGCGGCGCTCGATGCCGCCCTCGCCGCCGGGAGGGAGATCGGCGGCTGGTGTCCCAGCGGCCGACGGGCCGAGGACGGCTGCATCCCGGACCAGTACCCCCTGCACGAAACGCCCGCGGCAACCTACGCTCAGCGGACCCGTTGGAACGTCCGCGATTCCGATGCCACGCTGATCCTGGCCGCCGGCCCCCTCGTCAGAGGCACGGCTCTCACCCGGCAGGAGGCGGAGCGTTTGGGGCGTCCCCTGCTAGTCATCAACCTGGAGCGAGTGGTCAGCCCTGCGGAGCAAGCGGCTGCTGCGGACCGCATTCGCGACTGGGTGGAGGATCTGGGTGTGATGGTCCTCAACGTGGCCGGACCGCGAGAATCCTCCACACCGGGGATTTACGGGCGGGCCAAAGACCTGTTGGCGCAGGTCTTCTCTCCCACCCCGTTGTGAAGCGATGGAACGCCAGCCCCGCCACTCCCCTGCCGACGCCTCAACGACCGACGCTCGGGACTGGTAAAACGCTAGACCGGCCGACCGGCACCGGCGAACCGGCGAGATTGGCCGAAACCGGTCTGGACAGGACTGGGGGCATGACTACAATCCCGCCCCTTCGATCGGCCCCGTGAGGGCGAACCTGTCTGTCCGGGGTCCGATTCCGTCGGGCCTCTCCCCTATGGCATCTGTCCCTATCCGCGGCGTCCCCGCTCGACAGGCGGCGCTTCTCCCTCCTCCCTGACGGAGGTCCTGACATGCGTCCGGTAACTGGTTTGCTCCTTCTGGGAGTTGGAGGCGTCTTCCTGGGCGCCTCCGGGTGTCTTGGCCCGATGTACTACCCCTACGGAGCGTGGGGGACGCCCGGCTACAGCAACTACACCTACCCTGGCTATGGCGGCGTGCCGGGGAGCGTCTCTCCGGGGACCGGCGTCCCCGGGGGCTTCCAAACGTTGACGCCCGGTTCGCAGTACGTGCCGGGAGGAACCACCTCTCCCGGTTCCGGAACGGAGCCGACCCCCACGTATAGTCCGGGGAGCGGGACCAACCGTCCGGTTCCCAATCCCTCCGATCCGAGTCCGTACTACCCCACCACGGGAGAGAATTACCTCCCGCCGCGGACGGGAAATTGAGCCGGGCGGCGTCCCCTGGCAAGGGAGAGAGGGACTTTCTGGTCGCCGGTCCTCGGTCACGGCCGCGCGGGGGGAGCGTCTCGTCGTGGCTCCGGTGCGTCGCCACCGGCGGAATCCCGGACGAGAGTCCACAGGTGGTTCTTGACGGCCTTCGCGGCCGGGAGTACAAGAATAACGGGAGTTGGGCGCGTGCCGTTTCGCGCCGCATCAGTCACCTTGTGTTCCGTGCGGAATGCCTCCAGCAGCCACTCAGAGTCATCGGATCAACGAGCAGATTCGTCTTTCACCCATCCGCGTGGTGGACCAAAACGGCCAGATGCTGGGGGTCATTCCCACCGCGGAAGCGCTGCAATTGGCTCGCGAGGCCGGGCTGGACCTCGTGGAAGTGGCTCCCAATGAGCGTCCGCCCGTCTGCCGCATCCTGAATTACGGCAAGTTCAAGTACGAGCAGAAGAAGCGCTCGCAGAAGAGTCACAAGGCTCACCAGACGCAGCTCAAGGAGATTCGTCTCCGCCCCAAGACCGGCGATCACGACATCGAATTCAAGATGAAACGGGCCCGCGAGTTCCTGATCGACAAGGACAAGGTCAAGCTCAACGTGATGTTCCGCGGGCGCGAAAACGCTCACCACGACCGTGGCCGGGAGATGCTGCAGGAGATCATCGCGGCCTTGGAAGACGTGGCCAAGGTCGAAAAGCCCCCCGCGATGGAAGGGGGCCGCAACATGACCGCCGTGCTCGCCCCCAAGTGACCTCGCCCCGGTCTCACGGCGACGGTTGTCTCAACTCCCGCAGCGCCAGATACGCCGCCTGACGCACCTGCGGATTGCGGCTCGAGGCCAACTCCTCCAGTCGCGCGAACAGTTCCGGACTCCGCGTGGAGCGACCGATCTCCACCAGCAACCGATGCGCTCGCATCCGCAGTTCGCGCTGCGGCTCCGCCAGCAGTGCCAGCGGCGCCTCCAGGCATCCCTCGGCGCTCCCCGTGAGCCTCCAGATTCCTTCCGCCGCCGCCAGGCGGACCGCGGGGACAGGATCGGTCAACCCCTCGCGCAAGGTGTCGAGCGCCGCTGAGGCCGGGGGGCCGATCCGCCCCAGCGCCTCCGCCGCGCGGGCCCGCACCTCGGCGTCGCGGTGAGCGAGCAGAGCCTGCAAGGTGGGCACGGCCGCTCCTCCGATTTGCGATAAGGCGACCGCCGCCGCATCGCACACCGCCGGGGAAGGGTCGAACAGCAAGGCATCCACCAAGGCCTCCAGCACCAGGGGGTTGCCGGTCTTCCCGAGAGTGTTGACAGCCACGCGTCGCAACGGCTCATGTTCGCCGCGCGTCAGTTCCTGGAGCAGCGGGATGGCCGGGGCGGCGGAGGCGCCGAACAGACTGAGCACGTCGACCGCGGCCGTCTTCAACTCCAGGTCCTCGACCCGGGCGTCCGGTTCCGTTCGCAGCGGACGCTCGGCCACGGCCACAATGGCCCCCAGGGTCTGAGGATGAGCCGTCCCGATCCGCCCCAGCGCCTCCAGCGCCAGCAGCCGGTCCAGATGCATCGTCGTGGGGTCGCGCAGGAGCCTGATGATCCGCGGTGCGGCTTCCCGTGCGGGACCGCCCATCAGCGCGATCGCCTTGAGGCTCCATTGCCGCGGGGAGCCGGCCTCCGGCGCCGGTTCGGTTTCATCGAGCAGATCGATCAGGACCGGGACGGCCGCCGCGGCGGCGGGTCCGATGCGGCCGAGCGTGTGGGCCGCCTGCTGCCGGACGATCGGCGGGGAGGAAACATCCCGCAGCAGCTCGACGAGTGCGGGGACTTCCTCCGCCAGTTGCGAGTGGGAGAAGTCGATCTGTTTGAACCACTCCCGCCACTCCGCCGGCGTGCGTCCTCCCCGGGGGCGATTGTCCGTCTGCGGGGCGGAGACTCGATCGGTCGGTGGCGAAGCGCCGGAAGGGGCCTCCGCGCAGGTCGCGGGTGCGACGACACTCAGAACGACGGCCGCGACAACGAGGAGCCGCATGACAACAAATCTCAACATCTCGCGCCGCGTTGGCCGGCCGAATCCCTCGCCAGGGGTGGTGCGGAGGAGGCGGACTCCGGCCGCCGTCGTCCGGACCCGTCAGGGCATGTCCGACATTTCGCAGGAGGGTCCGCCGGCGGCCGGGACGTAGTCGTGAATCACGTAGTCCATCACCATCCGGTCGGCGTTGAACCGCCAGCCGAGGGTCTGCACCGCCCGAATCATACGACGAATCCACCCTTGAGGGAGGTCGTGGCGGTCGCGCTGGTAATAGAGCGGAATCACCTGTTCCTGGAGCACGCTCAGCAGGGCCTGGGCGTCGCGACGGTCCTGGATGCCCTGATCGACGTGCGTCAGCCCGGTGCCGATGGCGAAGCCGTTCTTACCGTCGTAGGCTTCGGCCCACCAGCCGTCGAGGATGGAACAGTTGAGTCCCCCGTTGAGAACCACTTTCTGTCCGCTGGTGCCGGAGGCTTCCAGGGGCCGGCGGGGGGTGTTGAGCCACACGTCGACCCCCTGCACGAGGTGCCGGCCGAGATTGATGTCGTAGTCTTCGAGGAACACGATCCGTCCGTGGAAGCGGGTCTCGCGCGACAGCCGCACGACCCGTTGCAGAATCACCTTTCCCAGGTCGTCGCGGGGGTGCGCCTTGCCGGAGAAGATGAACTGGACCGGCTGTTCGGCGTCGTTGACGAGTCGTTCCAGGAATTCCAGGTTCTGGAGCACAAGGTCGGCCCGCTTGTAGGGGGCGAACCGCCGGGCGAAACCGATCAGCAGGGCGCTCGGATCGAGGACGTTCTGGAACGCTTCGATCTCGGCGTCGCTGAGGCGGTAGCGCTGGGCCTGCCGGGTGAGCCGATAGCGGGCATAGATGATCAATCGGTTCTTGAGCGCCTGGTGCGTCTCCCACAGTTCCCCGGGGGTGACGCGTTCGAAGGCGGCCCAGACGGCCGGCTCGCCCGTCCGCGTGGACCAGTCCGGGGCGAGCACCTTGTCGTACAGCACGCGCATCTGCTGCGCCAGCCACGTCCCCACGTGCACGCCGTTGGTGATGTGCCCGATGGGAATCTCCTCGTCGCTGCGCCAGGGCCACAGCGAGCGCCACATGCGGCGGCTGACGACGCCGTGCAGGTTGGAGACGGCGTTTGCCCGGCGGCTGGTCTTGAAGGCGAGCACGGTCATGCAGAAGGGTTCGCCGTGGTTCTGAGTATCGACCCGCCCCAGGCCCATCAGCCCCTCCAGATCGAGTCCCAACTGGTCCCGCAAGGGGCCGAGGTGCTCCTCGATCAACCCGCGGTCAAAGCGGTCATGCCCGGCCGGCACCGGCGTATGCGTGGTGAACACGCAGGCGGAGCGGGTCTCGCGGAGGGCCTCATCGAAGGACATGCCGTCCTCCTGCATCCGCCGGCGAATGACCTCCAGCGGCGCAAAGGCGGAGTGCCCTTCATTCATGTGGATAACCCGCGGGAGGATGCCCAGTGCCGTGAGGGCCCGCACTCCACCGATCCCCAGCATGATCTCCTGACGGATGCGGGTCCGCTGGTCCCCTCCGTACAGGCGGGCGGTCAGTTGCCGATCCTCTTCCGGGTTGCGCGGGACGTTGGTGTCGAGCAGGAACAGCGGGACGCGGCCGACGTCCACGCGCCAGACCTTGGCGGCAATCGTCCCCGACCGCGTCTCCACCGCGATCTCCACCTGCCCTCCCTGGTCGTCGAGTGCGGGACGCAGGGGGAGGTCCGCCGGCTCGGCAAACGTGTATTCCTCCTGCTGCCACCCCTCCTGATCGATGAGCTGACTGAAGTAGCCCTCGTGATAGAACAGTCCCACCCCGACGAGGGGGATGCCCAGGTCGGAGGCGCTTTTCAGATGATCGCCGGCCAGCACTCCCAGGCCGCCGGAGTAAATCCGCAGCGACTCATGCAGGCCGAATTCGGCCGAGAAGTACGCCGCCGGACGATGCCCCAACACTCCGGCGTGCGTGTCGCCCCACATGCCGGTGGAGGTCATGTACTCCTGCCACCGCCGATACGCCCCGTGAATCCGCGAATGGAGCACCTCGTCCCGCGCCCGGACCTCCAGTTTGTCCGGCGTGTACTCCCGCAATAACAGCAGGGGATTGTGCCCCAGATCAGACCACAGGATCGGGTCGATCTCCCGAAAAATCGCGGTGACTTCCGGCTGCCAACTCCACCACAGGTTGCCGGCCAACTCCGTGAGTTTTTCGTGGATGGACTTCTGGACAGGCATTCACTCACCAATCCTCGGTGTGGCGGCCCGCGGACGGTCTGAAGCATCCGACCGCGTGGGGATAGTCTAAAGACCGGCTTTCATACGAGAAACCCCACGGAGAATTCGCCCGCCCCTCGGCGCAACGCACTCATCAGCCGCAATGGATGTTGCGTTTGGCGAGGTACCGCAGAAGCGGCGCGTGGTAACCGCTGGGCATCGGAGGCGGCGACGAGCGTCCCGCACCTGCCGCGGGGGAGGTCGTCCCTGAGGTCGATCCGCGGAGGAATGCCAACCCGGTAGTCGTGTCTGTGGCTCTGTTTTGTCCTGATCGGGTTGCGGCGATCGACTGCTCGGGGGAGGATTGCGGCGCGCGCGGGAAGCGATGTACGGTCTGTCCGCTCGGACCGATCCCGAGTCACCTGCGGCCGCATCCCGTGGCCGCCCGCCCCCTGGCTGACTGGGCGCATGACGCCGCATCCTGATCCAGCGACCCGCCTCCGCGACCAGCGCGTGGACTTCATCAAGGGAGCGGCCCTGGTGCTGGTCTTCTGCGACCATCTGGAGGATGCGCTGGGCGTCGGGGTGCTGAATCGGTGGACGTGGCGCGCCCTCGGACCGAGCGACGCGGCCGAGCAGTTTGTCCTGCTGTCGGGACTCGTGGTGGGACTGGCGTACTCCGGTCGGCTGGAGCGGGACGGTTTTTCAGCCGTCCAGCGGCGCGCCATCGGGCGAGCCGCGCAGATTTACGTCGGGCTGGTGCTCGCCGCGGCGGCTGTGCTCCTGCTCTCCGCGGCAGCCGGAGTTGCCCCCCCTGCACTGTTTCCTTCCTTTGAGCCTGGCAGCATTTCGGCCACGGGTGCCCTCGACGTCAGGGCAACCATCGTCGGCGTGGTCACGCTCCGGCAGGTGCCGTCGGTCTTTCAAATCCTGCTGCTATACCTGGTGCTCCTGCCGCTGGCACCGGGACTCGTGTGGCTGGCGCGTCGATCGCTTGCGGCGGCGGTGCTTCCCGCGCTGCTGTTGTATGCGGCGGTACAAGCGAGCGTTTGGGGCTTCCTGAGTCCATCGCTCCGGACAATGGGAGGCATGTATTTCCACCCGCTGGCCTGGCAGTTCCTGTTTGTGATCGGCCTCTGTCTGGGGACGCGATGGAGCGATCGAGTGCAGGACCACGCCGCCGAGAGAGCGGGGGCCACTTCCCGGCGGGATTCGATTTCCGGGTGGCTGCTGATCCTGTGCGGAGTGGTGCTGCTGGTGAGCTGGTCGTTCCGCCCCGGTGCGACGGGCGGAGCGGAACCGCTGGCGATCGGGGGGGTGGAACTCCCGCGGAATCCAACGATTCGACTGCTGCTCAAGCCGACTCTGGGACCCCTCCGTTTGCTCCACGCCCTCGCGGCGGCAGTCGTCCTCTGGTGGGCGATCCCACGTCCTTGGGCCCGGCAGATGCCGTTGTGCGGTCAGCCGTGGGTGCTGTGCGGCCGTTACTCATTGCAGAGTTACCTTCTCGGAACTCTGCTGACGCCGGTGGCGTTGGCGATCGGTCAGCGGACGGGAACAGATGCCGCTGTCGTGCTGCTGCTGGAACTTCAGGGCTGGCTGCTGGTGATGTGGGGGGCGTGGGGACGGGATCGCCTGAGAGCCAGACGAGAAGAGGGAAACGTCGGAGCCGCCCCGGCGCGTTGTGGTGCGCCTGCCTCGAACGGGGGGTGTCAGCCCCCCGAGCCTCGATAGGCCCCCACGGTGTTTCTCTGGGCGCTCATGAGCAACGCCCCAGGAACGATCCCGGGGCTGCGAGGCCCCGGATCGTTGGGGTGCGCCTGCCGCGGACGCTTGTCCGCCGTCTGCCGATGAAGGAACCGGCTCCGGCACAGGCGCGCCCGGCCAGGAGGTCCGCGACGGCCGCATCAGTTCATCTCCGCCAGTCGTTCGATGTAAGCGTTGTAGGCTTCCCAGCCGGGGTCGTCATCCAGAGGGATGTTCGTCACCGCGTTGACGGTTTTGGCACCCATCGCCAGGAATGTCATTCCCACGGCAGCCACGGCCTGGCTGCCGTTCCCGTCGAACACCTCCACCATCCTCTCGATTTCGGCCACGGCCAGTTCCTGAACGCGATCCGCAAGCATCTCCATCTGGTAGCCGACGTCCGGGGAATCGTACATTCCTCACCTCCCGGTGCTGGGGTGGTCCCTCGGGGCGGCGTACGTCGCTCGCCCTCCACATAATAATACGGCAGCTATATAGCTATAGCTATAGAGTGGAGTAGAGTAGAGAGTGGAGTAGAGTAGAGGGGAGGAAAGGGGAGCGTACGTGTTGCGATCCGGGGGGAGAGTGTCAGGAACTGGTTCCCCAAGGTCCCTACCCTGACGAGCAGGGGGAGCGAAGTCGGTATCACGCCTCTCAGGGTCCGGAGACCTGTCGAAGTTGGTCTCCACACGTGGGAGACCGTGTTCCTGACTGCCGGGGGGCTGCCCCCCGCTGCACACCTGTGGGGGGTACTCCCGGACTCCTGAGGTCGTCATTTGGAACTTGCTCGCATCGCAGGGTGCTTATATGATGATGTTTCGGAAACAGCCGGCCGGGAACCCGAAGCTGTGGAGGCTACCGCGCATGACACGACGTCGCCGCACCTGCGTTGAGTTTACCGAGACCCTCCGCCTGAGCCGGCGCGGCTTCGTGCGGGCCGGTCTGCTCGGGGCCGGGGGGGTGTCGCTGGCGGACGTCCTGAGGAGCGAAGAGTCTCATCCCGCGGCAAACGGCCGGCCCAAATCGGTCATCATCCTCTGGATGCGCGGCGGGCCCAGCCACATCGACATGTGGGACCCCAAGCCGGAGGCCCCGGAGGAGTACCGGGGGGAGTTCGGGACGATCTCGACGAGCGTGCCGGGGATTCAACTGACCGACATGCTCCCGATGTGCGCCCGGATCATGGAGCACTGGTCGATCGTCCGCAGCCTGCACCACGACAACGCCGGCCACTCCGCCGCCGATCAGATCTGCTTCACAGGTCATCCCCCCGGCCCGAACGCCGACGAGAACATCCATCCCAGTTGCGGGTCGATCGTCGCCGAGCAACTGGGCCGGCAGTCCCCGACGTTGCCCGCCTACGTGATGATTCCGCGGATGGTGCCGGGGACGAATGCCGCCTATCTGGGGCCGAGCTACCGCCCGTTTGAGACGCTGGCCGACCCGGCGAATCCGGGCCCGTTCCAGGTCCCGAACTTCTCGCTCACGGACGGTTTGACGCTCGATCGCCTCGACAGCCGCGATCGCCTGTGCGCCTCGTTCGACCGGCTGCGCGCGGCGGTCGATCGCTCCGGCATGATGGGGGCGATGGACCGTTTCCAGCAGCAGGCGCTCGCGCTGCTCACCTCAGACGCAGCAAGCGAGGCGTTCCATCTGGATGCAGAGCCGCCGGAGGTCCGGGAACGCTACGGGTTTGAGCCGGCCTTCGATCCCGGCGCCTCCAACCGGTGCGGCGCTCCGGCGTGGAGCCAGCGGGTGTTGCTCGCGCGGCGGCTGGTGGAAGCGGGTGTGCGGCTTGTGACGGTCGACCTCCGCTGGTGGGATACGCACGTGCTGGGGTTCGATTCGTTGCGTCGCGGCTTCCTCCCCCGGTTCGACCGCGCCTACTCCGCCCTGATTGAGGATCTGGTCCAGCGGGGGCTGTTGGAATCGACGCTGGTGATCGCCTGGGGGGAATTCGGCCGCACGCCGCGCGTCAACAAGGATGCCGGTCGGGATCACTATCCCAACGTGTTCAGTGCGGCGCTGGCCGGGGGACCGGTCCAGGGGGGCCGCGTGGTCGGGGCATCCGACTCCAAGGGGGCGTTCCCGCTCGAAAATCCCAAGACGCCCCAGGACGTTCTGGCCACGCTCTACCAGCACCTGGGGATCGATGTGCACCGGCATTATCTGAACGCGGCCGGCCGCCCGATCCCGGTGCTGGCGAGCGGCACCCCGATCCGCGAGCTGATGTGACCCCGGTAGGAACAGCGGGGGATGTTGTGCAGCGGCCTCCGCGGCGCATGGTCTCGGCCGCGGAGTCGTTTCGGGGTTTGCCAAGGCTCTGATATGCTGCCCGCGCACCCGGGGGAGGAGGGGCGCTCCCGCTGCGCGGCAGACGGCCCGATCCTCCGTCGCCGAGGGTGTATCGCGGAGCCCGTTTCAGACTCAATCAGGAATTCCAGGGGAGCGTCGGTGTGTCGGTGATCGTGCAGAAGTTCGGGGGGACCAGCGTCGCCACGGCGGAGCGGATTCTGGCGGCGGCTCAACGGGCCGTCGCCGCCAAGCGCCAGGGGGCTCAGGTGGTGCTGGTGGTGTCTGCCCGCGGCAAAAAGACCGATGAGCTGGTGGACCTGGCCGCCGAGATCAGCGACTTCCCCCACCCCCGTGAGATGGACATGCTCCTCTCCACGGGGGAACAGGAGTCCGTGGCGCTGGTGGCGATGGCGATTCACAAGCTGGGCGAGCCGGCGGTGAGCCTCACCGGCGGGCAGATCGGCATCATCACCGATTCCACTTTCACCAAGGCCCGCATCCGGGCGATTACGACGGACCGCTTGCGGCGGCATTTGGACGCCGGTGAGATCGTGGTCGCCTGCGGGTTTCAGGGAGTCGACGACGAGGGGAACATCACCACGCTGGGCCGCGGCGGCAGCGACACGACGGCGACGGCCCTCGCCGCCGCCCTGCGGGCCGACGAGTGTGAAATCTACACCGACGTCGAAGGGGTGTTCACCACCGATCCGCGGATTGTTCCCGAGGCTCGCAAGATCGAACGCATCTCCTATGACGAGATGCTGGAGCTGGCCAGCCTCGGTGCGGGGGTCATGCACTCCCGCTCGATCGAGTTCGCCAAGAAATTCCGCGTGCCGCTGCGGGTGAGGCCGTCGTTCAACCAGAACGCCGGCACGTTGATCGCGCCGGAGGGGGATGCCGAGCCGCCGGTCGTGACCGGTCTGGCGCTGGTCCGCAACGAGGCGCGGGTCAGTCTCCGCGACCTGCCGGACCGGCCGGGGGTGATGAGCGTCATCTTCTCCAAGATGGCGGTGCACAAGATTCCGATCGACATGGTGGTGCAGAACGTCGCCGAAGGGGGGACGGCAGACGTCTCGTTCACCGTCCCCGAGAGCGATCTGGCCGAGACGCTCACGGCGGCGCAGGAGGCGATCGACGAACTGGGGGCCGGCTCCCTCCGCAGCGGAACGAACCTGTCGAAGGTCTCGGCGGTCGGAGTGGGGATGCGGACTCACAGCGGCGTGGCCGCGCAGATGTTCCGCGCCCTGGCCGATCAGGGGATCAACATCGAGATGATCACCACCAGCGACATCAAGGTTTCGACGCTCATTCAACGCACCCATGCCGAGCAGGCGCTGGCGGCCGTGCATCGGGCCTTCCGGCTGGATTCGCCGCAGCCGGCCGCACCCCAGGTCGGCTGGAAGCAGACGTCCAGCGCCCTCAGAGGAGGGCCGTCCCCTGACGAACTGCTGCACGACGTGGTGCAGAAGCTGGCCGGGATGGAGGACATCGTCGTCAGCGACGTGGTGCTGGATGAATCGCAGTCGCTCATTTCGGTGACGGGGCTGCCGGACGTTCCGGGGGTCTGTGCGGAGCTGTTCACGGCCGTGGCGGAGGGGAACATCATGGTCGACGCCATCGTGCAAAACGTCAGCCGCCAGGGACATACGGTCGTCTCCTTCACCGTTCCGCGGAGCGACCACGATGCCTGCCTGCTGCTGGTGCAGGAACTTTTGTCGCAATGGGAGGGGGCCGGGTGCGCCTCGGAACGGGAGATCGACCTGTTGTCGGTGAGGGGGGTGGGGTTGCGGAGCCACACCGGGGTCGGGGAACGGATGTTTCGCGCCTTGGGAGAAGCGGGGATCAATGTTCGGATGGTCAATACCAGCGAAATTCGGATGGCGGCGGTGGTGTCGGCCGATCAGGGGCGGACGGCCCACCGGGCGCTCTTGGAGGCGTTTGGGAAAACCGGCTAGACGCCGGCACAGGTCGTGTGGGTTCTGGCTCCGTCGATGCCCCCCCTCCCTGGTCGGCCGCCGCGAGACGAACCCTGCTCCCTCGGTGGTTGAACGCAGCACTTCCTTCAGGCCCGTGCGCATCATTGCCGGCCGCTTTCGACACCGCACGCTCCGCACCCGTCCGGGGCTCTCGACCCGCCCGATCACCGACCGGGTCAAGGAGACGCTGTTTGCCCGGATCGAGCCGCTCCTGCCCGGGGCCAAGGTCGCCGACGTGTTTGCCGGGACGGGGACGCTGGGGCTGGAAGCGCTCAGCCGGGGGGCGGAGCGAGTCGTCTTCCTCGAACAGGACCGCCAGGCGCTGGAACTGCTGCGGGAAAACATCCGCCACCTGAAGGTCGAGGCGGAAACGCTCATCTGGCCGGCGGACGTCTTGCGGTGTTCGTTTCGACCGCAGCGGGCCGAGGAGTTCCTGCCGTTCGATGTGATCTTTTTCGACCCCCCCTATCGGCTCGCCCCGGAGATTCGGGCCGGCTCTCCTCTCTACCGCGCGCTGGAACGGCTGGGGAACCGGGCCAGCGCTCCGGAGGCGGTCCTGCTGGTGCGAACGCCGCAGCACACCGACATCGACCTCCCTCCCCTCTGGCAGCAGGAGGGGGTGCTGACGATGTCGAACATGGCCATTTGGCGGTTCCGCCGGCGTGGTTCGACGGGGGAGATGGACGTCCCGCCGGAGTCCAGCGGGGAGGAATCTCCGGCAAGCGGCCCCCCCGTCTGACTCTGCGTCTTCCCCGGCGTTGGGAAGCTCGGCGCGCCAGATTTGGGAAAGCAGGCAGCCGGGCGGCGCGTCTTTGACACTCTTCCCCGGCACGACTAGACTCCGCAGCGTTACGAAATCGTCAGGTGGCGGAAGTGGCTTCCGCCGCGTCAATTCCGCGGGAAATCCGCTCCCGATCGTGCCTCGCCCCCGTGGGGATCGCCGTTCGTCGTTGGCGATCGGCATGTACTGGGCGACGCGGATTTCCAACCTCGGAATGCAGATGGCCGTGCCGCCCCTCCTCGGGTGGTGGCTGGACAGTCTGTGGGGAACTGCCCCCGGACTGTTGATCGCGGGAGCGGTGTTGGGCTTTGTGTCGGGCATGTGGTCGATCTACCAGTTGGCCGACCAGTTCAGCCGCACAGGGCAGACTCCTCCCCCGCGGTCGCGGGACGTTCCTCCGCGGCGGCCATCGGATGACGACTCCCGGTAACCGGCAGGACTTTCGCCAAGGCCAGGTGGACCCCTGATGGGTCGACGGATGCAGAGTCTCGGCAGGTTGGCGGCAGCCTTGGGGCTGACGGCGGTTTGCATTGCGCCGCTGGCGGCCTGGCGCTTCGGCCTGCTGGGTTTGGAAGGGGTCTTGTACGCCGCCGGGGCGTGTTTCCTTCCGGGCGTGCTCCTGGCGGCAGTCTCCGACCGCTTCCGGGGATCGCAGCGGGTGTTGCACATGCTGTTGGTGGGGACGGCCCTCCGCATCAGCGTGGTCCTGGCGACAGGGCTGCTGGTGCTGGCGGTCCGACCCGCGTTGAGTTCCCCTGAATTCCTCCTGGCTTTGGCGGCGTTTTACTGCGTCGCCCTGGCCGTGGAAACGCGACAACTGGTGGGCGACGCCGGTCCACATCGGCCGGCAGCCTCCTCCTCCCTCGCCGCGAACGCATCCCCCCGGCAGCCGCAGGCGCAGTGATGCCCTCCTTCCCCGCCATGCTCGCCAGTCACGGGACGTTCCACCACGTCTACGACTTCGATTATTTCGAGGTCCCGTTCGTGGGGGAGGTTCACATCCCGCAGTTCATCCCCGGTGTCACCATCACCAAGTTCATGGTGTTGCAGGTGCTGGCGGTGGCGCTGACCCTGTGGATCTTCCGCGGCCTGGTGAAGCGGGTTCAGGGGGGGCGCGTGGCCCACGGCTGGTTCTGGAACTTCTGGGAGATGCTGGCCCTGTACATCCGGGACGAAGTGGTGCGGCCGATCATCGGCGACCCGCACGCCCACCACGGCCGCGACCATGAACACCCCGAACATTCGGAACCGCTCTACGGCGAGGAGCATCCGCTGAAGGATGCGATCTATGCCGAGTGCACGGGCAAGTCCTCCCGCGACCCGCACGGCGGGCATCCCGCGGATAAGTACCTCCCCTTCGTCTGGAGCTGCTTTTTCTACATCCTGATCTGCAACCTGCTGGGGGCGGTGCCGTTCCTCGGTTCGGCCACGGGGTCGATCGCCGTCACCGGCGCACTGGCCCTGGCGGCGTTTGCGGCCACCTACTTCTACGGTGCTCAGGCACACGGGTGGGGAGGCTTCTGGCTGGCGCTCGTTCCCGGGATTGAAGCTCCCGGCGCGCTCAAGCCCCTGTTGGCGGCGATGCTGTTTGTCATCGAGGTCATCGGCCTGTTCATCAAACATGCCGTGTTGGCCGTGCGTCTTTTCGCCAACATCATGGGGGGGCATACCGTCCTGGGCGTGATGCTCGGCTTCATTGCCCAAGTGGCCCACAGCGGCGTCTGGTGGCTGGTCACCCCCGGCAGCATCGCCGGGCAGATCGGGGTCGGGCTGCTGGAGCTGCTGGTCGCGTTCATTCAAGCGTATGTGTTCGCATTCCTGTCGACGATCTTCATCGGCATGTCCCTGCATGAGCATTAACCGCGCACCGGGCGGGTTCAGCCTCCCGCGCGTTCACCACTCGTAGGGTGGGCTGTGCCCACCACACTCCGAAACGACCCCTGTGACTGACCACCGTTGGTGGGCACACCCCACCCTACCGGCAGACCATTCGCCATCCACCATCAACCCTCTGGAGACCTGCAAGTGAACCGTCTTGTCCAACTCTGCGTGCTTGCCTCAGTCGCCTTGCTCGCGCTGGTTGCTCCCGCCGCTGCGGCGGACGGAGCGGCCCTGATCGATTTCTCCCCCTCGTTCGGCGCCGCCATCATCCTGCTGGGCGCCGGCTTCGGCATCGGCCGCATCGGCGCGGCCGCGGTCGAGAGCATGGCCCGTCAACCGGAAGCGGCCGGCGATATCCGCGGCGGCATGATCCTGGCCGCGGCACTCATCGAAGGGGCGACCTTCTTCGCCCTGATCGTGTGCATCATCGCCATCTTCATCTGATTCCCGGCCGATTCCTCCGCCTTGTGGACAGGCCTGCCATGAGCTTCCCCGTGTGTCGTCGAGCGGCCGTCTGGATCGTCGGCAGCGTGTTGCTGACGCTCCTCCCGGACCGCGCGCCGTCGGCGGCTGAACATCCGCCCCACGGTGCTGCGGCGACGGCCGGCTCGGTCGATGCACCTCACGCCATCGCGGACCACGGCGACGTGGACTACAACAAACCTCCGCTCCCCGGCTTCGCCCCCGGACTGGGGACGTTGTTCGTCTTCTCGCTGGCGTTGTTTGTGGCCTTTGTGTTCGGAGCGCGGACGCTGGTCTGGACGCCCCTCATCCAGGCACTCGATCAGCGAGAAGCGCGGGTCAATCAGGCCCATGCCGACGCCGAGGCCGCCAAGGCCGAGGCGGAACGGCTGATGGCCCAGCACGACGCCCGCATGGCCCAGGTGCATGAGGAAGTCCAGACGATCGTGGCCCAGGCCCGCAAGGAGGCCGAACGCGAGAAAGCCCGCATCATTGCCGAGGCGGAGGCCCAGGCGCGGGCCGTGCGCGATCAGGCCCTCGCGGAGATTCGCCGCGCCCGGGAAGCGGCCCTGGCGGACCTGGAGCGCTCCCTCGACGGGGCGGTGACGGAGGCCGTCGTGCACGTCGTCGGAGAAGCCCTGTAGTTCCCGTGGTTGTTCGATTGCGTTGTTGGTGTTCCCCGCCCTCTCCGGCCCCGGCTGGAGGAGGCGGGACCGTGGGTTTCCCTCTCACGGCCGTCGGCCATTGTTCCAGTTCCATCCCTCTCGGGCAGCCTATGTTCCGTCGAACTCCTCTGACCCTGATGCTGCTGACGGCCGCCTGGCTGGCGCTGCCGGCGGTCGGTCTAGCGGCCGCTGCCGGGCACGGCGCAGCGGAAGAAGAACATGCCGTGGGGGGAATCTGGGACAATCTCCCCTTCTGGGGACTGATCGCGTTTCTGGGGTTCCTCTACGCCATCCGCAAGCTGGGCTGGGACTCGTTCCTCACCGGAATGCGGGAACGGGAGGAGAACGAACTGCGACTGATCGGCGAGGCGGCACAGTTGCGAGAACAAGCGCTGGAACGGTTGCGGCACTACCAGGGACAGATGGAGGCCCTGGACGAGCACGTCCGGGAGGCGTTGGCCGAGGCTCAGCGCGACGCCGACCACACCCGCCGCGACATTCGCACCGTCGCCCAGCGGGAGGCCGAACTGGTCCGGCAGCGGGCGGAGGTGGAGATCGAGCGGGTCCGCAACCAGTCGCTCAGCGAGATCTTCGAGGCGACGGTGGACCGCATCACACGGGAGGCGGAGGCCCGCATCCGCGCGCGGCTGTCGCCGACGGTGCAACAGAAACTGATCGATGCCGCCGTGGCCGAGTTTACGCAGCAGGCGTGATGGCGCCACGCACCCGTGATTCGGAGTCAGGAGTCCGGAGTTGAGGTCAGATTCAGAACCCCGCCGCTGAACAGGAACCGACGCGTCATTCCCCAGCGTTTTCTCGCTTGCCCTCATGTCCCAACCTGCTCCTGCCGCCGTCTCCCACGTCCTGGCCGATCCCAGCGCCAAGGCGGTGGCGCGCGTGTATGCTCAGGCGTACCTGGACGCCGCTGCCTCCCTGGGGGTGAGTGCCCCCCTGGAAGAGTTCGCATCCTTTCAGGAAGAGGTGCTGCAACCGTATCCACAGTTTGCCGAACTCCTCACCTCAGAATTGACGACCCGCGACGAAAAGCTGGGGCTGATTGCGCGGGTGGTGCAGCCGCGGGCATCGGAACTGTTCACAAATTATCTGCGTGTGTTGGCGCGTCACGAGCGGCTGGGGCTGTTGCCGCTGATCCTTCAGGAGGCCGTGCAGGAACAGGAACGCCGCGAAGGAAAACGGCGCGTGCAGATCACCAGTCCCCAGCCGCTCTCGGACGAGCAACTGGGGCAGATTCGGGACCGCCTGAAGGCAGCCCTCCCTTACGAGCCGGTGCTCCACCTGGAAACCGACGCGTCTCTGCTGGGAGGACTGCTGATTCGGGTGGGGGACACGGTTTTCGACGGTTCGCTGCGGGCGAGGCTCAAGAGTCTCAGGCTCCGTATGCGGGAGAGATACCTCCATGAAATTCAGAGCGGACGAGATCGCTTCAGTTCTCCAGAAGGAAATTGAAGATTTCCGGGGCCAGATTCAAACGGCCGAGGTCGGCCGCGTGGTCGAGGTCGGCGACGGCATCGCGCGCGTCGTCGGGCTCTCGTCCGCGATGGCCAACGAGATGGTCGAATTCTCCAATGGCACCAAGGGACTGTGCTTCAATCTGGAGGAGCACTCCGTCGGCGTCATCATCCTCGGAGACTACCTGGAGATTCAGGAAGGGGACGAGGTGAAGACCACCGGCAGCCTGCTGTCGGTGCCGGTGGGGGAGGCCCTGATCGGCCGCGTCGTCGATCCGCTCGGCAATCCCCTGGACGGGCTGGGACCGATCGTGACCAGTGAGCATCGGCCAGTCGAGTATCCGGCGCCGGGGGTCGCCCAGCGGCAGCCGGTCAAGCAACCCCTGCAAACCGGCATCAAGGCGATCGACTCGATGACCCCGATCGGCCGCGGACAGCGGGAACTGATCATCGGCGACCGCAAGACCGGCAAGACCGCCCTCGCCATCGACACCATCATCAACCAGAAAGGGGACGACGTCATCTGCATTTACGTCGCCTGCGGGCAGCGGGCGGCGAACGTCGGCAGCGTGCTGGAGGCCCTCAAGAATGCCGGCGCGATGGACTACACCATCGTCGTCTCGGCCACCTCCTCCGATCCCGCGCCGCTCCAGTACATCGCCCCCTACGCCGGCGCGGCCATCGCCGAGCACTTCATGTATCAGGGGAAGCATACGCTCTGCATCTATGACGACCTCACCAAACAGGCCCAGGCGTACCGGCAGCTCTCGCTCCTGATGCGGCGGCCCCCCGGACGCGAAGCCTATCCCGGCGACGTGTTCTACTGCCACTCGCGGCTGCTGGAACGGGCCGCCAAGCTCAGCGACGACCTCGGCGGCGGCTCCATGACCGCCCTGCCCATCATCGAAACTCTCGAAGGGGAAGTCTCCGCCTACATCCCCACCAACGTCATCTCCATCACCGACGGGCAGATTTACCTGGAGCCGGACCTGTTCTTCGCCGGCGTGCGCCCGGCCGTCAACGTCGGCATCTCGGTCTCCCGCGTCGGCGGCAACGCCCAGACCAAGGCGATGAAAAAGATTGCCGGTTCGCTCCGGCTCGATCTGGCCGCGTTCCGCGAACTCGAGGCCTTCGCCCAGCTCGGCACCGAACTCGACGCCGCGACGCAGCGGCAGCTCGACCGCGGCTACCGCATGGTGGAGATTCTCAAGCAGCCGCAGTACGCCCCGCTCCACGTCGCCGACCAGGTGATTTCAATCTATGCCGGTACGAAGGGATACTTCGACAAAGTCGCCGTGGCGGACATTGCCAAGGCGGAAAAGGCGCTGCACGCCTTCATGCGGGAGGAGAAGAGCGAGGTGCGCAACGCACTGATGGAGAAGAAGGAACTGACGCCGGAGATTGAAGCAGGACTCCAGGCCGCGCTGGCTGAGTTCGCCGACCGCTGGGCAGCCACCGCGGCGAAAGAGCCCGCACTGGTCTGAGGGGAGTTTCGCAGACACCACGGAGACACGGAGGCACAGAGACTCGACCGGGTTCGCTCCGTGACTCCGTGCCTGCGTGGTGAGTAAGATCCATGGGCAAAGCCAGAGCACTCGTCAAGCGCCGTAAGGCGGTCCGGAACATCCGCAAGATCACGCGGACGATGGAACTCATCGCCACCGCGCGGTTCAAGAAGGCGATGGACCGCGCCTCGGAAGCGGCCGCCTACACCCGCAAAATCAACGAGATCGTCGCCGACCTCGCCCGCGCCGAGCTCACCTTCACCCATCCCCTCCTGCGGCAACCCCCGGAGGAACAGCACGTCGCCATGCTGGTGCTCACCTCCAACCGCGGACTGTGCGGCGGGTACAACGCCGGCATTCTGCGGCAGGCGCTGGTGCGGCTCCGTGAATGGCGAGATGCCGGCAAAACCCTCACCCTGGAAGTCGCCGGCAAGCGGGGGTTGGCGTTCATGAAGTTCGAGGGGCTCCCCGTCAGCCGGCAGTACACGCAGTTCGAGGACAAACCCGGCTTCGAGGAGGTCAACGCCATCGCCGACCGGTTCGTGCGGGACTATGTGGCCGGGCGATTGCATCGTCTGGACGTCGCCTATCAGAAGTTCCTCTCAGCCGGCCGGCAGAAGCCGGTCGTGGAGACGCTGCTGCCGATCGGGGACCTGGGAGGGAGCGACGCGGCCGCGGAAGCGACGGCCGCCATCGCTTACGAATTCCTCCCCAGCGCCCCGGAAATTCTGGAGGAGATTGTGCCGGCGGCTTTCAAGGCCCGGTTCTTCAAGTGCTTCCTGGACGCCGCCGTCGGCGAACAGATCGCCCGCATGGTGGCCATGAAGAGCGCCACCGAAAACGCCAACGAGATGATCCGCAACATCAGCATGGAGTACAACCGCGCGCGGCAAACGCAGATCACGTCCGAACTCGCGGAGATCATCGGCGGCGCCGCGGCGCTGGAGTAGTTGAGGAGTCAGGAGAGCCAGTTCCACAACCGGCGAGCGGGGGGCGTGAGCCCCCCGATCACCCGCATTCCGGAGGATTTGCATCGGTCATGTCCCGGTTATGAACCTGGCTCCTCACACAAACAGTCTCGCAAGCATTGATATCGCAATTTGAGAAAGTCGGGAAAACTCTGACAGGGTTACGGAAGTCGCTGGACGGTCAATTGTCATAGTCCCACCCCCTAACCCCTAACTCCTCCCTCCCTTCGCGAGAGGATCTACCAACCATGTCCGCAGCTACTCACATCGGCCGCGTCACGCAGGTCATCGGATCGACATTCGACGTCGAGTTCTCCGAGGACTCCCTGCCGGACATCTTCAACGCCATCCAGGTGGACGCCCACATCAAGGGGAACCACATCAAGGTGACGGGCGAAGTGCAACAACATCTGGGGGGCGGGCGGGTCCGCTGCGTGGCACTCGGCTCCACCGACGGCATGGTCCGCGGGATGGAAGTGACTGACCTCGGGGGGCCGGTCACCGTCCCCGTCGGCAAGGAGACATTGGGGCGGGTGTTCAACGTCATCGGCGAGACGATCGACGGCCTCGGCCCCGTGGAGGCCAAGGAACGCTGGCCGATCCACCGCAACCCGCCCAAGCTCGAAGAACTCTCGTCCAAGACCGAAGTCTTTGAGACCGGCATCAAGGTCATCGACCTGCTCACGCCGTTCGTCCGCGGCGGCAAGGCGGGGCTGTTCGGCGGCGCCGGCCTGGGCAAAACGGTCATCCTCACGGAACTGATCGCCCGGATTGCCCGCGAGCACGGCGGGTATTCGGTCTTTGCCGGCGTCGGCGAGCGAACGCGCGAAGGGAACGACCTTTTGCTCGAAATGCGGGAGGCGAAGATCGGCGATACCGGCCGCTCCGTCATCGAGCAGACCTGCATGGTCTTCGGCCAGATGAACGAGCCTCCGGGCGCCCGGCTGCGGGTGGCGCTGAGCGGGCTGACGATGGCAGAGTGGTTCCGCGACGCCACCGGGGCGGACACGCTGCTGTTCATCGACAACATCTTCCGTTTCTCCCAGGCAGGGTCGGAGGTGTCGGCTCTGCTGGGGCGGATGCCCTCGGCGGTCGGTTACCAACCGACGCTGGGAACGGAACTGGGTCAGCTTCAGGAGCGGATCACCTCGACCAAGAAGGGGGCGATTACATCCGTGCAGGCGGTGTACGTCCCGGCGGACGACCCGACCGATCCGGCGCCGGCGACGGCCTTCGGGCACCTGGACGCGTTCATCTACCTGGAGCGGAAAATTGCCGAAAAGGGGATTTATCCCGCCATCGATCCGCTGGCGTCGTCGTCGCGGATTCTCGACCCGCAGGTGGTCGGCCCCCGGCATTACGAGGTCGCCCGCCGCGTGCAGCAGATTCTCCAACGGTACCGCGAACTCCAGGACATCATCGCAATTCTGGGGGTGGAGGAGCTGAGCGAAGCGGACAAGCAGGTGGTGACCCGCGCCCGCCGCATCGAGCGGTTCCTCTCGCAACCGTTCTTCGTCGCGGAAGCCTTCACCGGCAAGAGCGGCAATTTCACTTCACGCGAGGAGACGATTCAGTCCTTCGAGGAACTGTGCGACGGCAAGTGGGACCACCTGCCGGAGGCGGCGTTCATGTACGTCGGGGGCATCGAGCAGGCCGCGGCGCAGGCCAAGAAGATGGCCGAAGCATAAGGATAATGGTCGGCACGACCCCGCCGGAGACGCCACGGCGTCGTAGTGTTCACCGATCCCCAAGTCCTGGGAGCTCTCCATGATCGCCGCCACCGAACTGCGACTGGTCCTGGTCACGCCCGAAACGACGCTCCTCGACCAGATGGTGCGTTCGATCCAGTTTCCGCTGTACGACGGCCAGATCGGCGCGCTTCCCGGCCGCGCGCCGCTTGTCGGCCGGCTGGGACTGGGGGAACTCAAGTTCTCCTCGTCGAGCGGTGAGGGGCGGTATTTCATCGACGGCGGCTTCGTGCAGATCAAGGGGCAGGTGGTGACCATCCTCACTCACCGTGCGTCGGCGGTGGAGGAGATCAATGCGGCCGCGGCTCAGCAGGAACTCGACGCGGCGCTGGCCCTCAAGCCGACGACTCCGGAAGGCTTTGCCGACAAGCAGCACGCCCTGGAGCGGGCCCGGAAGCTGATCGCTCTCAGCCGGCGGTGAGTCCCCCTGCCGCGGCGGGCCTCTCCGCCGGCAGGATTGGGATGTTTTCGCCAGTTTGCCGCGCTTCTCACCAGCGCACTGCGTCCGACGCCCGAAGCGGGGGCGGTTGGGCGGCGGCGCCCGGTTTCTCTGAACGTCGTCCCGCCGCGGGGTCGATGAAGCTAGTAGCCGTTTCTGCCGCTGATCGCACGGCGGGCTGGACGTGAATTCTGCGCCGCGGCAATCTCCTCCTCATCCGCGCCTCATCGGAGACAGGACGTTCCCACCGCTCTCCGGTCGATGTCATTCCGGCTGAACATGACGACTCAACTTCGCTTCTCCCGGGCCGAGGATTCCCCACCGCCGTCCTCGGCAGGTCCGACGGTCTGGCTTGAGATTCAGCGCGGCCGCACTCTCTACCCGCGCCGCCCGGTGTTGACTGATCGGTTCCTGATCGGCGCCGGCAGCAACTGCCATCTCCAGCTTGGCGGCGACGGCATGCCCTTCCTGCACAGTCTGCTGACGGTCGAGCGGGGCGGGGTGTTCATTGAAGCCTTCGTCCCCTGGCCGGAACTGTGCGTCAACGGCGAGACGCTGCGGACGGCCCACCTCGCGGATGGCGACGAGATCACCATCGGTCCGTTTCAGTTCACGGTGCACCTGCGGGCCAGCGCGGAGGTCGAACCGGAGCAGTCTCTGTACGCCGCGATCCCTCCGGAGGCGGCGCAAGAGGAGTCTGAGCCCGAAGACCCGTCGGCGCTCTCCACGGCGGAGTTGGTGGCGCGGATCGAATCGCTCGAGAGCGAAGTGGAAGCTCACGAAGCGGCCGAACGGCGTGGAGCGGCGGCCCTGGTGGACGCGGCGCGTGGCGCAGCCGTCGTCGCTTTGCCGAACGCTCGGCCAGCCCCGGGGGAAACCGCAGACCTGCTCCGCGACTTCTCCGATCTGTCGCAGGACCTGGAACATCGTCTGACGCTGCTGCGGGAGCGGGAGCAGGAACAGATGGCACGGGCGGAGGCCCTGTTGACGGCGCAGGCGCGGCTGGCCGAGCAGCTTCAACTGGCCGCCCAGAGCCTCGCCGCCGAAGAGGCCCGCGTCCGGGCCAGTGCCTGAGCGGCTGCGCTCACTCGCCGAGGCAGTACAAGAACTCCTGCCGGTTCGCCCCTTCCCCCCGCGCGACGCGGGCATAGATGCGGTTCCCGCAGAAGCTCGGCGTGGCAAAGGCTTCCGTCTCCAGTTGGTTGGTCGCCAGCAGTTCGAACCGGGTTGGGTCCGCGCGAAATACGAACGTCGTGCCGGCTTCGTTGGACTGGTAGATGCGGTCGCCGACGAGAATCGGCGAGGCGGAGATCGGCCCCCCCAGCCGCGATTTCCACATTTCGGCCCCGTCGGCAGCCCGCCAGCAGAAGGCGATCCCCTGATCGTTGACGGCGTACACAAAGCCTTTGTGGGCCAGCATCGACTGCTCGTAGCATTTCTCGCCGTTGCGCCACATCACCTGCCCGGAGCCGTCCGCACGCACACAGATCGTCTCCGCTTTGGGATAGCCGCCGCTGGCGAAGACGAGGTCGCCGTCCCAGACCATCGTGCCGCAGGTGGCGGCCGTGGTGCCGGGGGCGGACCACAGCAATCGACCGGTTCTGGGGTGGTAGGCAGCCACCTGTTCCCCGCCGCTGAGCAGGAGCTGCTCCTGTCCGGCGACACGGGCGACGATGGGGGAAGAAAAGCTGTAGAACTTCGGCCGCGGCGTCCGCCACACGCGCCGGCCGCTGCTCCGCTCATACGCCGTCAGATGGCCCCCCGTCTCGATGTCGGCGGCAACGATCACCAGGTCCTCGTACAGCAACGGAGAGGCGGCGTAACCGTACTCATACTGCCGGGGATGGTAAGGGCCGACCTCCCGTTCCCAGAGAATCTCTCCCTCCATCGAAAGCGCGGTGAGCGTGAGTTTGTTGTGGTGATGGAACGTCGCAAACACGCGCTCGCCGTCACAGGCCGGAGTACAGGAGGCGTGCGTGTTCTTGGGGTGTGTGGGAGGAAACCCGCCGCGGTTGATCTCCTGATTCCATAGCATCTGACCGTCGGAACGCCGCAGGCAAAGCACCGACTGCGTCTGGGCGCGCTCGTCGGCGGTCGTCAGAAAGATGCGGTCGCCCACGAGGATGGGAGAGGAGTGGCCGCGGCCGGGGAGAGCCGTCTTCCAGATGACGTGGTCCGTGGCACTCCACGTGAGCGGAGGCTGTTCTCCGGCGGCTGCGACGCCGTTGCCGTGCGGTCCGCGCCAGGCGGGCCAGTCCCCGCGGCCGGGCGGTTCAGCAGAAATCACCGGCCATGCGACGACCCACAAACCAATTCCGGTCAGCAAGTTCAGGCGCGTTCGACACATCGTCCGGCTCTCCCCAGGGTGTGTTGCAGGATGGATTGAAACGCACGGTAGAAGACCTGACCGCAACGGGCAATTGTGCACCAAGATAACATCGGACTGGCCCCGGAAGCCGTCGGGTCTGCCACGGTGAGCGTCACCGGCTCAGTGCGACTGTGCCAGGTCAGTGCGACTGTGCCAGGGGGGGCAAGCCGACCCGCGGGCAGACCTTCAGCAGCGGACAGTCCGGACAGTGTGGCTTCCGCGCGGTGCAAATCCGGCGTCCGTGATGGATCAGCCGATGCGAGAAATTCACCCACTCCCGGCGGGGGAGTAGCGCCATCTGGTCGGCCTCGATCGCCTCGGGAGTCTTGGCGTCGGTGAGTCCCAGGCGGCGGACGATCCGCTGAACGTGGGTATCAACCACCACGCCGCTGGCGATGCCGAACGCCGTCCCCAGGACGACGTTGGCCGTCTTTCGCCCCACGCCGGGGAGCGAAGTCAGCTCCTCCAGCGTGCGGGGGATTTCTCCATCAAATCGATCCACGAGTCCCCGCGCCATCCCCAGCAGGCTCCGGGTTTTGGCCCGGAAGAATCCGCACGACTGGATGATCTTCTCCACATCGCAGGGGCGCGCCGCCGCCAGTGCCGCGGGAGTCGGATAACGTGCAAACAGGTCCGGGGTGACCATGTTCACGCGCTCATCGGTGCATTGCGCCGAGAGGATCGTGGCGACCAGCAACTGAAAGGGATTCTGATGCCGCAGGGCGCAGGTCGCATCGGGATAGGTTTTGGCCAGGAGCGCGGCGATGCGTCGGGCGCGGCGGCGGAGGTCGGTCGTCGCGGTCATCGGCGAAGCGTCAGACGGAGATCGTCACGGTGAGGGGGACGCGGCAGCACGGCTCTCTCCGGCACAACTTAGCGGGAGAAGGTCTGCCGGTCGATCATCGGACAATCGCCAGCCGGAGCCTGGTCGCCGCGTGTTGACAACGTCTGGCGGCGTGCTGCAGCAGGTCCGGAGACCAGCGGACCATGCACGGGAAGCACCTGGTGCATCGGAAGGCGCCGAGTGACCAGTGTCATCGTCACGACCGATACGGCCCCTAGACCCCTCCGAGTCGCCGACGTCTTTGGCAACTTTCCTGAACACCCCAGAATCCCACGCCAATTCCGGACCCCTTCAGTTCGATGTTGTAGGTGCACTCCTCAGTGGGAGTGCCGGTGGACGGCCGCGAAACGTCCCGGCGGCGCCTCACGGTGAGGTGCGCCGGAAGGAACCGCAGCGCAGACGACTTTTGGCTGCGGTCTCCCTCTCCCGATTCAGCGATGGCGCCCCGCCAGGACGGCGGGAGTGCCAAGACCCCAACGGAGTGACATCCATGCTGGTACTCTCTCGACATCGCGACGAAAGCATCATCATCGGGGACGACATCGTCGTGACCGTCGTAGACATTCGGGGGGACAAGGTGCGGCTGGGAATTCAGGCTCCGGCCCACATCTCCGTGCACCGCCAGGAAATCTACGACGCCATCCAGCGCGAGAAGGCCCAGGGACGCTCCAGCGACTCGGAGACCAAGCCGACGTCCAAGTGACCGCCCCGGGCCCAGCGGCCGGCGGAGGCGCTGGGGCGGCGGCCGGCAGCTCCGATGGACGTTCCCCCACGTCTTCAGGTACGTTTCCCTCCGGGCTGCTCGTCCTCGCCGTGGACGACGCATCGGCGCTCAACGGAGGAGATCAACGCCCATGAAGATCGATCTGGCAGTCGTTCCCGTCGCGGGACTGGGGACGCGCTTGCTCCCGGCCACCAAGAGCCAGCCTAAGGAGATGCTCCCGGTGGGGCGGCGTCCCGTCGTCCAGTACGTGGTCGAAGAACTGGCCGGTTCGGGCGTCCGCCGGGTGCTGTTCGTCACCGGTCACGGCAAAGGCTCGATCGAGGATTTCTTCGACGTCGATCAGCCGCTCATCGAGTTCCTCCGGACGCGCGGCAAGGAGGAGCAGCTTGCAGCGCTGGAATTCGAGCGCAACCAGGTGGAGTACGCCTACACCCGCCAGCGCGAACAGTTGGGACTGGGGGATGCCGTCCTGTGCGCCGCCCCCTTCGTCACGCATGAACCGTTTGTGGTGGCACTGGGGGACTCGATCATCGGCCTGCATGGGCATTCGCGGGTCGTCCAGCGAATGGTGGAGGTCTGCCAGCAGCGCGGCGCGGAGGTGGTGGTGGCGTTTGAGGAGCTGCCGTCGCGCGAGGAGGTGGTGCACTACGGCATTGCGCAGCCGGGAAAGGCTCTCGGAGACGATCTGTTCGAGTTGGTGGACGTCATCGAAAAGCCCACCCCGCAGGAGGCTCCCAGTCTCCTCGCCGTCGCCGCCCGGTACGTGTTCCAGCCTTCCATCTTCGACTATCTCCGCCGGACGGGACGCGGCAAGGGGAACGAAATTCAGCTCACCGATGCGATGCGGGCCTTGCTGAAGGATCGTCCCGGATGCGGCATCGGCATCCGTCTCCCCCCCGGCGAGCGCCGCTACGACATCGGCAACTTCGCCAGCTATTTTCGCGCCTTCCTGGACTTCGCCGCAGCCGATGAGGAGCACGGCAATATGGTCCGGGAGCACATGCGGAAGGTTCTGAGCGGTCCGACACCCTGAGCGCCGCGGAGGCCCCCCCCGTTCGGCTGCGGAAGCCGCCCCCGCTGTGCACGGATGCCTGCACGGCTTCGCCGCAGGGGCGATGGGGGAGGAGAGAGGCTGTCCGCCAGCATCCCGAAGCGGCGCCGTTCCCCACCGGAACCCCGTCGAAGCCCCGGAGGGGTGCTCGTCCACAAGGCTGCGTCCGGGCCGGAGTCTGCGGTACAATGTGGTCTCGACCGGCCGTTGAATCCGCCCTCCGTGAACCGCTTCCACCCCAGACATCCGCAATGCCCCTGCGACTGAGTTACCGGCTGTGCATCATCCTCAGTTGCGGCCTGCCGCTGGTTCCATCCGTCAGGGCCGATGAGGATGCAGACGTCGCCGCCGCCGAAGCCAGACTGCTGGCGCACATCCGGCAGGTGACCTTCGGCTTCCCTCGAGCCGGCGAGGGGTATTTTTCGCCCGACGGCCGCTGGATCGTCTATCAGGCGTACCCGCTCGGCTACCCGTTCTACCAGATCTACGTCCAGTCACTCGAGGACCGCACTCCCCGGCGGATCAGTCCCGGACGGGGTCGGACCACCTGCGCCTACTTCTCGCCGGATGGTCGGCACATCCTGTTCGCTTCCGCCCACACCAACCCGGACCTGGAGACGATTGAAAAGCAGGCCCGGGAGGAGGCCGCCGCCGGCGGACGCCGCCGCTATCAGTGGGACTTCGACTCCGCGATGGAGATTTACGTCTGCGAGTTCGACGGCACGGGTCTGAGGGCCCTCACCCACTCCCCCGGCTATGACGCGGAGGGGAGCTACTCCCATGACGGTCGGCAGATCGTGTTCACCTCCCTGCGCGAGGGCGACCCGGAACTGTACCTGATGGACTCCGACGGTTCGAACGTCCGTCGGCTCACTCACGCCCCCGGCTACGATGGCGGCCCCTTCTTCTCCCCGGACGATCGCTGGATCATCTTCCGCAGCGACCGCGAGCGCAAGGACATGCTCCAGATTTACGCCCTCTCCGTCGACGGCCAGCACGAAGTGCAGCTCACGCACGACCTCGACACCGTCAACTGGGCCCCCTACTTCCACCCCAGCGGGGAATTCATCATCTGGGCCCGGGCCGACTACTCCCGCGGACCGATGGAGGCCAACTTTGACCTCTACACCATGCCCGTCCACTGGGACGAAACGACCTTCACCGGCGGCCCCCTTCGCCGCGTGACGTATCACACCAAGGCAGACGTCCTGCCGGTCTTCAGCCCCGACGGCCGGAGACTGATGTGGACTTCCAACCGGACCGAAGACGGCACCAGCCAGCTCTGGATCGCCGACTGGCTCGGCCCGTGAACTACCCGCCAAACTCCGCCAGGGATCGCGCCCTCGCGGAAACTCTCCTGTCCCGGAGATCGGACAATGAACCTCCGCGTGATCCTCAGCCTGTCATGGCTGACAACCTTGTGGGTGGGGGGCGGGAGCAGTTTGGAGGCGGCAATGGAGCGGATCGCCGTCGCCCCGGACGGCCGCGGCTTCGTGCAGCGCCCCTCCGGACGACCCTTCACTCCCTGGGGCTTCAACTACGACCACGACCGCGACGGCCGGCTGATTGAAGATTACTGGGAGACGGAATGGGAGACGATCGTCGCCGACTTTCGCGAAATGCAGGCTTTGGGGGCGAATGTCGTCCGCGTGCATCTCCAGTTCGCGAAGTTCATGCAGTCGGTCGATGAACCGAACGCAGCCTCCCTGGAGCGGCTGGAACGACTCCTCCAACTGGCCGAGGAGACCGGTCTGTATCTCGACCTGACAGGTCTGGGGTGCTACCACAAACAGGACGTCCCCGCCTGGTACGATGCCCTGGACGAAGCCGGTCGCTGGCGAGCCCAGGCAATTTTCTGGCGGGCGATCGCCACCTGCGGTGCGAACCATCCCGTCGTCTTCTGTTACGACCTGATGAATGAACCGGTCGCCCCTGCCGGCCAGCGACCGGCCCAGGACTGGCTGGGACCGGCCTTCGCCGGCAAGCATTTTGTCCAGCGAATCAGTCTCGACCGGCAGGACCGCGAGCGGACGGACATCGCCAAGGCCTGGATTCACCAGCTCGTCGCAGCCATTCGTGAGCACGACCGCGAGACGCTCATCACCGTGGGACTGGTCCCGTGGAGCCTCAACCGGCCCGGCCTGACTTCCGGCTTCGACCCGACGCTCGTCGCCGAGGAACTCGACTTTATCGCCGTCCATCTCTACCCCGAGGCGGGCCACGTGGAGGAGGCCCTGGAGACGCTCCGAGGCTTCCAAGTCGGAAAACCCGTGGTGATCGAGGAGCTGTTTCCCCTCAAATGCTCCCTGGAGGAGTTCACCACGTTCCTGGACGCCTCGCGCGACACGGCCTGCGGCTGGATTGGCTTTTACTGGGGCAAGACCCTCGAGGAATACGCCGCTGGTACCACGCTCAGCGATGCCATCCTGCGACAGTGGCTGACGCTGTTCCGGGAGCGAGCCCCGCAATGATCTCCGCAGGGGAGCTGAGCACTGTCAAATTGGCACCACCGCGTGTTGTCCCCGACTCGGGACAAAGCTGCCACTTTGACCATCTCAGACTTTGCCACATCCGGATCACGTTTCGTAATCTATTTCATGTCATTTTGTTACGCCATTTGAATGACTGGAGGACCACTGGCACGAACTTTGCCACAGAGGGGGGTGACTGATTCTGTTCACATCCGGCCCTCGGGCCGTTCCACATGCAGGAGTGCGAAGCATGGCCGTCACGTCAGAAAAAATCATCGGCATCGACCTGGGCACCACCAACTCCGTCGTCTCGGTGATGGAAGGCGGGGAGGTGAAGGTGATTCCAAACCAGGAGGGGAACCGCCTGACCCCCAGCGTGGTGGCCTTCACCGACAAGGGGGAAGTGCTGGTCGGCGATCCCGCCAAGCGGCAGGCCGTCACCAACCCCCGCCACACGATCTACTCGATCAAGCGGTTCATGGGCCGCCGTCACAACGAAGTGGAGGCGGAAGAGAAGATGGTCCCGTACAAGATCGTCGGGGGACCGAATGAGTACGTCAAGGTGGAAGTCCACGGCAAGCAGTACACCCCGCCGGAGATCTCCGCCAAGATTCTGATGAAGCTCAAGGACGCGGCGGAGAACTATCTGGGACACAAGGTCAACAAGGCGGTCATCACCGTTCCGGCGTACTTCAACGACGCGCAGCGGCAGGCGACGAAGGATGCCGGCCAGATCGCCGGCCTAGAGGTGGCACGGATCATCAACGAGCCGACGGCCGCCGCACTCGCCTACGGCCTCGACAAGAAGAAGGATGAGCGGATCGCCGTGTTCGACCTGGGGGGCGGAACGTTCGACGTTTCGATCCTGGAGGTCGGCGACGGCGTGGTCGAGGTCCTCTCCACCAACGGCGACACGCACCTGGGGGGCGACGATTTCGATGAGGAGCTGATCAACTACGTCGCCGAGGAGTTCAAGAAGGAGCAGGGGATCGACCTCCGCAAGGACCCCATGGCGCTGCAGCGGTTGCGCGAGGCGTGCGAACGGGCCAAAAAGGACCTCTCCTCCTCGCAATCGACCGACATCAACCTGCCGTTCATCACGGCGGACGCCTCCGGGCCGAAACACCTGCAGATGACGATCACCCGGGCGAAGTTCGAGCAGCTCATCGACCACCTCGTGGAGCGCTGTCGCAAGCCCGTGGAGAACGCCCTCAAGGACGGGAAGCTGACGGCGAAGGAAATCGACGAAGTCGTGCTCGTGGGGGGATCGACCCGCGTGCCGATGGTGCAGGAGTTCGTCCGCAAGATGTTCGGCGGCAAAGAGCCGCACAAGGGGGTCAACCCGGATGAGGTCGTCTCGGTCGGCGCCGCCATTCAGGGGGCCGTGCTGGCCGGCGACGTCAAGGACGTGCTGCTCCTGGACGTGACCCCGCTGTCGCTGGGGATCGAGACCGAGGGGGGCGTGATGACCGTGCTGGTCGAGCGCAACACCACGATCCCCGTCACCAAGACCGAGACGTTCTCCACCGCGGCGGACAACCAGACCGCCGTCACCGTCCGGGTCTTTCAGGGCGAACGGCCGATGGCGGCCGACAACCGGCTGCTCGACCAGTTCAACCTGGAGGGCATCCCCCCCGCTCCCCGCGGCGTCCCGCAGATCGAAGTCACCTTCGATATCGACGCCAACGGCATCCTCAACGTCTCCGCCCGAGACAAGGCCACCGGCAAGGAGCACAAGGTCCGGATTCAGCAATCCAGCGGTCTCTCCCAGGAGGAGATCGAGAAGATGCGCAAGGACGCCGAGTCCCACGCCGAGGAGGACAAACGCAAGCGCGAACTGGCCGAGGCCCGCAACCGGGCGGAGCACCTCGTGTACCAGACGGAAAAGGTCCTCAAGGAACACGCCGACAAGCTCGACGCCGGGTCCAAGTCGGCTGTCGAGGCGGCGATCAAGTCGGTGCACGAAGCGGCCAAGGGGACCGACGTGGCGGCGATCAACGCCGCCGTCGCCAACCTCGAGCAGGCTTCCCACGCCCTCGCGAAGCACATGTACGAGGCGGCGCAGCGAACCGCCGGTTCCACGAGCAGCGACGGCCGTGGTCCTTCCGGCGACGGCCGCCCCACCGGCGGCGAGGAAGTGATCGACGCCGAGTTCGAGAAGAAGGCCTGAGGCGGACGGTGCGGCGGGAGCACGGCCCGGGGGGACGCCCCCGGGCCGGCGGTTTCAGAAGCTCTGGCGGGCCAGACTGCTGAAATGGATGTACTCCCAGTGGCGGTAGCCCTCGCAGGTGCGAACCAGTTCCGCCTGCGGGCCGAACCCCGCCACGCGTCCTCCCTCCAGATACACCACCTGGTCGCACAGCCGGATGGTGCTCAGCCGCGCCGGCAGAAAGAAGACGGTGCGCTGGGGGAGGATCCGCTGGTAGGCGTCGTCGATGAGCGCCTTGGTGTCCTCGTCCAGTCGCACGGAGGGCTCCTCGATGATGAGCAGCGCCGGGTTTCTCAGCACCGCCCGGGCCAGCCCCAATCGAAAAGCGTCGCCCGGCCGGAGCTGCTCCCCATGTTCTCCGAGCAGCGTCTCGTAGCCGCTCGGCAAGGCCGTGATGAACTTATGGGCGTGCACGAGCTTGCACGCCTCGATCGCCTCCTGCAGGGAGAACCGGGATTCACCGCAGGTCAGGTTTTCCAGCACTGTCCCCGTGAAGCAGGGGTCCTCCGCACCGACGAAGATCGCCTCCGCCCGCAAGGATTCCAGCGTGGCCCAGGCGATGTCCTCGCTATCGAACAGAATCCGTCCGGACTGGGGTTCGATGAAGCGCGGGAGCATATAGGCGATGGCTCGCGCGGCCAGGGGATCGCTGGAGACGAGCGCCGTTTTGGTACGGGCCGGTATCCGCAGGTCCACCCGCTCCAGCAGGGTGCGGTCCTGCCGGCGGTAGGTAACGGCCTCCAGGATGACTGTCTGGGAGACCGGATTGAGGAATTTGGCGCCGACCGCCTGGCTCACTTCCGGCACGGCGGCGAGATAGCGGTAGACGCGGTCGGCCGCCACAATCGCCTGCTGACGGGCCGCCTGCAGCTCCAAAAGTCCCTTCGCCACGCTCCACAGTCCCACCAGTCCGCCCGCGATCAGCCACACGCCTCCCGGCGGCAGCGGCGCCAGTTCGGAGAGCGCCCGCCCTCCCACAAGGAACGCGATCAGCACGACCAACAGGAGGGAGAACATCCGCGACGTCCGGAGCGCCCAGGTTTCTCCAACCCGACCGCGCAGCGCCTCTTCTGAGTAGCGTTCCAGATGCTTCTGGAACCGGTCGTGCTCGAACTCCTCCATCCCGTAGGCCCGCACCAGCCGCGTCTTCCGCAGGCCGCTGGCCAGGGGCCGGAGTTCCAGCTCCGCCTCCGATTCGGCCCGCTGGCGGATGGCTTCTGCGCGGCGGCGCTCATCGTGGACGACCCAGCCGACCGCCGCCAGAGGAATCAGGCATTGCAGGCTGAGCCGCCAGTCGACCATCAGCAGCAGCACCAGCAGGCACAGCCCCTGCACGGGGACTCGGATGACGTGACTGAGCCAGCGGGTGAGCTGGCTGTGGGCCTCGGAGGCGACGTCCACGAACAGTTCCACCGCGGTCCGCTGCTCCGCTCCGTCGAGGTCGCTGGGCCCCAGCCGCATCGCCTGGCGGTGAATCGATCGCCGCAGGGCGATGGCCGCTTCCATCCCTTCCCGAGCCGCCAGCACTCGCACATGCGAGACCGCGAGCAAATGAACGGTTCCGGCCAGCAGGACGCCGCTGAGCACGGCCAGCATCGCCCCGGCATTGGACTGCACCACCGGCCAGCGACGGCCCACGGCCAGCGCCCACCGCGCCCAGGGACGGGGATAGGCCCGAAAGATCGTCGGCAACAGGCCCGAATTTGTGAGGACGATTTCCGGTGCCTCCAGCGCCGGCGGCAGTTCGAACCGGGTCCCCGCCAGCAGATCGTGCAACAACTCCGACTGCGAGGCGCGAGCGCGGAGTTCTCCACGGTGTGCGAGCAAGTCCACCCACAGGGCCGTCAACAGCAGTCCCGCCAGCCACGCCAGCACGGCCACAAGCGACCAGGCAATCAACGACAGGCCGCGGCGACTGCGCCACCGCTGCGGAGGGAACAGCCGACGGAAGGTGGGACTGGGAAGGGAGGCGATCACGGGTGCACTACTCCGCAGGAAAGAACCCTCCTGGTCCGGCGGCGTCGCTCCCTCCTCAAGCCAGATCGCGGTCCTCAAACAGGATGAAACCGAGCAGAATCGAGGCGGCCACGTAGGCTGCACAGTACGCCGCAGCCCAGCCGATGTATTCCGCCGGAATCGTCCGCCCCGTGGCAATCGCCGCGTCCATGTTGAACGATTCCAAGGTCGGCAACACCGTGGACAGCACTCGCGCAAAGAGCAGCACCAGCACGTTGTCCCGCAGCGTGGACTGCACCATCACCGTCGTCAGGTGGCCGATGACAAAAATCGTCAGGCAGGTGGTGACGTTGACCAGCATGGGAACCCGCGTGGAGATGGCCACGCTGATCGCCGTCAGTACCGCAATCTCCATGAAGATCAGCGCCAATCCCGGAATCACCTTGATCGCCATCTCCCACCGCTGTTTGACCGCGGTGGGGACCTCGAACGGCAGCCAGCTCACCCGCGTCCAGTTGACGAACTCGAGCCGCCCCGCACTCGCCTCGCGGGCGTCGTAGCCGGTTTTCTCATAGGTGAAGACGTACAGCAGGACCCCGCACACAATCACCAGCAGCAGCAGGCTCTGCAGAATGCCGAAGTATTTGCCGATTACAAACTGCTGGCGATTGACCGGCTTGGACAACAGCGTCATCGCCGTCCGCCCTTCGATCTCTTCGGCCACGCTGGTGCTGGCCAGCCAGACCCCCAGCATCAGCCCGCTCAACAGGATCGTCGCCAGCGCGCACTCGATGTAGAACTTCGTCTCCTCCTTGCCGGCAAAGAACGGAACGTACTTCAGCGCCACGAGGAACAGCACCGTCAGCACCAGCGTCATCACATAGACCGGCTGGCGAAGCGTCTCCTTGAGCGTCCCCAGAGCGACCGTCCCCGTCCGGGAGGTCGAGTTGAGCAGCAACATACCGGCGACGAGCAGCAGCAACAGCAGCCCGACCGCTCCATAGGGAGAGAGCGCCCCCAACACCACGGGAATCGTCACAGGCGAAGTCATGTCGGAAGGAAGGGCGAAAACGACGGCCCAACAAACTACGCTGATGGGACGGTTCGTGCGTCCCGCTTCCACTGTACAGCCCTCCGCCACCGAAGAAAACTGAGCGCCTCCCATTCCGGCGTGAGCAGTGGGCAGGGGGGAATCCCGGACATCCCCCCGGACAGAGCGCGGAAGAGACGGAGAGCGGAAGCGAACCAGCAGCGGCACGACTCTGACAGCGTGTCCGATGGTGCCGACGGAAAGCGTCCCTGGAATCCCTGCTTGTCCCCCCGTCCGTCCACTTTGTAAGACACGACGCTGACCTCACAGGGACGCCTCGCACAGGCGATCGCCCCTGGGACCCTGCCAGCCCCCCACCCTGAACTTTACATGGCCGTCCGCGCCACCCTGCGCTTCGAAACCC
>JBBIJW010000006.1:0-240757 GCA_037445755.1 Planctomycetaceae bacterium
CCGACAAGCTTTGCCCCTGCAACTGGAAGAAGGGAGAGGCCACGCTGAATTGATCGGCGGCCTGTAGCTCGACCAGCTTGGACCGACTTTCCGGCCCGCCGCGTCCGCGGCGGGCCGGGTCGCCGTCCGGAGGCAGGGAACGTTCCGCCCCTCTTTTTTTCCGGAGTCTCGAAGATGAGCATTCCGCCGCTGCCGCCGTCGGCCGCTCCCGAAAAGGTGGTTCAAGCCTATTCCCGCCTGCAGGAGCTGTTTGGCGGTGGGGAGCTTCCCGAAGTCGTGCTGTGCATGGGCCAGGTGGAGCCGTTCCTCCGCGACTTCGCCATGAATTACCGGAAATTCGTGTGCACGGAGGGGGCCTTGGACGTGCGGACCAAAGCCCTGCTGGCCTTGGCGGCCGCCTGCCAGTCCCGCTGTCCTGCGTGGTGGGAACTGCTCTGCGATCGCGCCCGCGGTTTGGGGGTGACGGAACACCAGCTTCGGGAAGTGGTCGCTCTCGTCGCCACGAATGCGATGTATAATGGTTTCTTCAAGTTTCGCGAGTTGAGCGGGAGCGAGCTGTTCGGCGGGATGCCGGTGGGATTGCGGGCCCACACGCTGGCGGGAACTTCGCTGGACGAGAAGACTGTGGAGCTGATCAGTCTGGTGGTGAGCAATCTCAACGGCTGTCGCCCCTGCACCAGCGGCCACGTCGAGGCGGCGCGGCGGCTGGGATTGACGGATGAACAGATTCTGGAAGCAGTGCAGTGCGCGGCGACGATGGCGGGGGTCTGCCAGTTCACGACGTCCGCCTTGCCGGCGTGCGGAACCCCCTCCCCCGTGGAATGAAGCCGGGTGGTTTGGCGGGGTGGGGAGAGGTCCGGACGGCTTGGGAGGGAGTTGGAAGCGGCGATTTTCGGGCGATCGGCAAGATGCTGCGCTTCGGCAAGGCTTGCCGTTTACACAAACTCTCCCAGCGGTTATACCTTCGCCGAATCGCCCCGTTGGCCCCCCGTCGGAACTCGCCGTGCGATGCCGGTGCGGCCTGCGGCAGGGGTGTCGAGTCCGGGGCTCCTCCTGCGGAGCGGGGAGTTCCGACAACCCGAACGTCGCGGCACAGCGTGCGCTCTCCCGGACAGCGCGCGTTCATCGCCGCCCCACATGAGTCGCGTGGATTGAAGCAAAAAGGAGTGGATCGTGGACCTGGAACAGAAAGTCATCGAGATCGTCAGCGAGAAGCTCAGCGTGCCCAAGGAGGAGATCACGCTCGAGAGCAACTTCATCGACGATCTCAAGGCCGACTCGCTCGACCTGGTGGAGATGGTCATGGCCTTCGAGGACTCCCTCGGAGTCTCCATCCCCGACGAGGACCAGGAGAAGATCCGCACGGTGGGTGACGCCGTCAATTACATCCGCCAGAAGGAGAATGTCTAAGCGATGAGCCGTCGCCGCGTCGTCGTCACCGGAATGGGAGTCGTCACGACGCTCGGCTGCGATGTGGACGAGTTCTGGGAGAATATCTGCGCGTCGAAGAGCGGCATCGCCCCGATTCGTCGGTTCGATTGTTCCACCTTCAAAGTGAACTTCGGCGGCGAAATCCAGAACTTCAACGCGGCCGACCGTCTCGGTCTCCTTGACAAGGAAGTCCGCCGGCTGGACCGTTTCGTCCAGTTCGCCATGGTCGCTGCGCACCAGGCGGTGACGCAGTCGGGCATGGACTTTTCGGTCGGCGATCCGTACCGCTACGGCGTGCTGGTCGGCAGCGGCATCGGCGGGCTGAACGAGATCGAGGAGCAGCACTCCCAACTCTTCGATCGTGGTCCGGGACGGGTCTCCCCGTTCATGATCCCCAAGCTGATGGTGAATGCCGCCAGCGGGAACATCTCGGTCCACTGGAAGCTCCGCGGCCCCAACAGCGCCGTGGCCACCGCCTGCGCCTCCGCCACCAACGCCATCGGCGACGCGTTCAAGCTGATCCAGTCCGACATGGCGGACGTGATGGTCACCGGCGGCAGCGAGGCGGCCCTGACGCCGATGGGGCTGTCCGGCTTTGCCCGCATGAACGCCCTCTCCACGCGCTGTCACGACCCGCAGGGGGCCAGCCGCCCCTTCGACAAGGAGCGCGACGGTTTCGTCATGGCCGAAGGCGCCGGCGTCGTCGTGCTGGAGGAATATGAGCACGCCCGTGCCCGCGGCGCCACCATCTTTGCGGAGGTGCTCGGCTACGGCATGTCGGCCGACGGAACCCACATGACCGCCCCCGATCCGGAAGGCCGCGGCGCCGCCCGCGCCATGGCCGCCGCCGTCAAGGACGCCCGCCTGAACCCGGACGAGATCGATTACATCAACGCTCACGGCACCAGCACCCCGCTGGGAGACAAGGCCGAAACGGCCGCCATCAAGACCGTCTTCGGCGAGCATGCCCGCAAGCTCGCGGTCTCCAGTTCCAAGAGCCAGCTTGGCCACCTGCTGGGGGCTTCCGGCGGCGTGGAGTTCGTGATCTCCGTGCTGGCCCTCCGCGATCAAGTCGCCCCGCCGACCATCAACCTCGACGAGCCCGACGAGGGTTGCGACCTCGACTACGTCCCCCACACCGCCCGCCAGCAGACCCTCCGCCGGGTGATGTCCAACAGCTTCGGCTTCGGCGGGCACAACGCCTGCCTGGTGCTGGGCCGCCTGGGCTGACGATTCGCCGCCGCCGCGTCCGCGGCCTTCCCTCCCGACGCCGTTTGCCGGGGACCCAGCCGGGGCATAAGCTCCTGGCATGGAAATTCGCGACATCGCCTGCCGCATCCTGCTCTCCCACTCGCTGGAGGAGAAGCTGCGCCCCATCGAGACCGAGGTGACCGACCACCAGCCCGGACCCGCCCAGCGAGTGGACCGTCCGGGACGCCCGCCTCAGCTCCGCTTCGCTCCCCCGCGCACTGCTCCCGGTCTTCCCGCGGTCGAAGCCTTCCGCGATCCGCGGAAACGGGGTCTTGCCCACCACATCCTCGCCAACCACGAACTCCAGGCGCTGGAGGTGATGGCCTGGACGCTGCTGGCCTTTCCCGACGCGCCGCCTGAATTTCGCCGCGGACTGCTCCGCATCCTCGCGGATGAACAACGGCACACGCGGATGCACGTGGAGCGGGCCGCCCAGCTTGGGGTGCGCTTCGGTGAGCGGCCGGTGAACGGTTACATCTGGACCAAGGCGATGCAGTTCACCTCGCTATTGGACTACTTGGCCGGCCTGCCGCTGGTCTTTGAAGGGGCCAACCTGGATCACACCCTGGAGCTCGCCGCGGCGTTCGCCTCCACCGGCGATGAGCGCAGCGCCGCTGTGATGCACGCCATTCACCAGGATGAAATCCGGCACGTGGCGTTCGGCATCGAGTGGTTGCGGCGTCTCAAGCCGCCGACCGCCAGTGACTGGGAGACGTTCACGGCGCATCTGCACTGGCCGTTACGACCAGCCAAGGCTCGCGGCCATGCGTTTCAGCGGGAGGCCCGATTGGCGGCGGGGCTGTCCCCCGAATTCGTCGAGCGACTGGCGGCCGCGGAAGCCTCGGACGAGTCCGATGTCGAGTGACCCGGAACCGGTGCTCCGAACCGCTCCCGCGCGGCTGCGGGAGTCGTTCCCGGACTCCCCTCAAACCGGGCCGACCAGCGACGCACGCCGGCCGGGGGCGCGGTTGCGGCTCCCACCGCGGGCGAACCGGAACGGGCCGGGGGCGAGGGAACGTCTGAACGCCCGGCGGCGAGGGGAAGTGCATCGAGACGATCGGTCGGGGGGAGAGAACCGGCCGGGAGCGGCGCCACGATCGGCGGCGACCCGCCCGCTCGCGGAGCAGCGGCGGACAGTTCCGACGCCGGTGGGAGACGGCCGGTGTGTTGTTGCCAGAGCGTGCGATAGGCCTGCGCAGCGAGGGGGTGTTGCGGGGGCGGGGGGGGTGGACTCCCCGCGCCGAGCAAGGCTGCGTCCATCCCTTCCAGATCGTGAATGTACACGCTCGCCCATGCGCCGCTGTGCGTCCGTTCCCTGCCGAGGGAGGAGCCGAAGGGGAGAAAGCCCGCGCGGACGCGCTGGTCCCGGGCGCTGCTGATCCCCCCCAGAAAGGTGCTGCCGCGGTCCGGAACCGTGACCACGGTGGAGAGGCTGAAGACGTCGACCACCGGCTGCTGGACCACGATCGCTTGTGCGGAGGCGATCGTCCCTCCGCAGAGCAGAGCCGCGAATCCCACCCATCGTTGCCCGGTCATGGGATGTCTCCCAGAAGTCCAGGAGGATTCTGATCGCTGCACTTGACAGTCTACCAGTAGTGCTGTCGGCGTCGGAAGTCCCCCCGCCGGGAGTCTGCGCGGATTATGCCAGGCCGTTGTGCCGCAGGAGCGGCTCGGGATTGGGCTCCCGCCCCCGAAAGGCCGTGAAGACCTCCAGCGGATGCCGGCTCCCCCCCAGGGCCAGCACCGTGTCGCGAAACCGTCGGCCCAGACGTCGGACGGCCGCTTCGTCATCCAGCCCCGCTTCTTCAAAGGCCGCGAAGGCATCCGCGCTCAGCACTTCGGCCCACTTGTAGCTGTAATACCCCGCGGCGTACCCGCCGGCGAAGACGTGCGTGAACGCGCAGAGGAAGCGATCTTCCGGGAACATCGGCAGCACACTGGTCGACTCCATCACCTGCCGTTGCACGTCGAAGATCGTCTCCGGGCCGTCGGGATCGAACTCGGTGTGCAGGCGAAGATCGGTCAGTCCGAGCATGATCTGCCGCAGAAAGTTCGAGCCGGCCCGAAACGTCCGCGCGGCGCAAAGCTTCTCGAAGAGTTCCTCCGGGAGGGGTTCGCCGGTCTGCACGTGGGCGGTCATTCCGAGCACGACCGGACGGTGATAACACCAGTTTTCGAGGAACTGGCTGGGGAGTTCCACGGCGTCCCACTCGATGCCGCTAATCCCGGCGGCGTCGGGGTAATCGACCGTCGTGAGCATGTGCTGCAATCCGTGGCCGAACTCGTGGAAGAGCGTCTCCACTTCGCGGAAGGTCATCAGCGACGGCTGGTCGCCGATGGGGGGCGTGCAGTTGCACACAAGATGCGCCACGGGAAGCTGCCAGCCCCCCGGCGCCTCCGGAAGAGGGCGGCGGGTGAGGCAGTCGTCCATCCATGCTCCGCCGCGCTTGTTCTCCGGCCGTGAATACGGGTCGTAGGTGAACGAGGCCAATGGTCGTCCTGAATCGTCTTCGACATGGAACAGGCGGACGTCGGGGTGCCACAAGCCGGCGGCGTCCGGAGCCGGACGGACTCGAATTCCGAACAGACGCTCGGCCAGCGAGAAGAGTCCCTGGAGCACGCGCTCGTGCGGGAAGTAGGGCCTGAGGTCTTCGTCGGTGAACTGGAACTGCCGTTCGCGGAGTCGTTCGGCCCAGAAGGGGACGTCCCAATGCTCGATCGGCTCGGTCTGTCCGCCGGCGAGCGCCAGCTCGTGAAGCTCCTGCATTTCCCGGTGGGCCGGTCCCCAGGCGGCCTGCCGCAGCCGCTCCAGCAGCTCCCTCACCGCTTGCGGACTGGGGGCCATCTTCTCCGCGAGGCTCACTTCGGCGAAGTTCCCATAGCCCAACAGCCGCGCCTGCTCCCGCCGCAAGGCCAGGATGCGTCGGCAGAGCTCGGAGTTGTCGAGGTCTCCGGAGGAGGCCCGAGTCACGAACGCCCGATAGACCACGGCCCGCAGATCGCGGCGGCGGCAGTGCTGGAGGAAGGGGACGTAACTGGGGAGGTCGAGGGTGATCCGCCACGGGCCGGACTCGGGAGTGGCCGGGGGGTCGGCAGCCGGCTTGTGGGCGTTGTACGACTGGACGGCCAGACTCCGCAGACTGAGCGGCAAGCCCTCCGCATCCGCGGGATCGGTGAGGATCAGGGCATACTGTTTGGTGGCATCCAGGACATGGTTGGAGAACTGCGTGCTGAGTTGAGAGAGTTCCCGCGCGATCTCATTGAACCGTTCCCGCGGAGGGCCGCTCAGGCCGATGCCTGCCAGTTCCGCGGAGCGCAGCCGCTGCGTGACGATCCGCTGCTGGGCCGGTGCCAGCCGCGGCCACTCCGGGCCCTCCCGCAACGTCTTGAGCGCCTTGTAGATCGGCTCGCTTTGCCGCACCCGCAGACCGAATTCGACGATCTCCGGGAGCGCGGCTTCGTACGCCTCCCGCAGTTCCGGAGAATTCTTGACCCCGAACAGGTGTGCCACCGGTCCCCAGGTGCGCTCGAAGCAGCGACCGATTTCGTCCAGCGGACCGAAAAGCGATTCAAAGGTGTGAGCCGTGCCCCGTTCCACTTCGGTCAGGATGTCGCCGCCATGAGCGAGCAAGTGTTTGACGGCTGGCAGCACATGGGCCGGTTGGACGGCATCAAAGCGCGGCAGCCCGCTGGCGGCCAGGAGCGGATTATCCGAGGGAGGCGTCATCAGCGGCGGACTCCGGTTGACTGGGACATTTGGCGGGGAATGTTAGGATGTGTGGCGGGAGAACTCCACGCCCTGACGCGGAACGGTGAAACAGCTCACTGTCCGCCGGCCTGAGGTCCGTGAATGATCTTCCAGGTTTCGTCGCTGGGGCGGAGGGGGTTCCGTCCGTCCCGGCCGGCGATGCGATCGACAGACTCGGTCTGCCGGTCCCTTCCGGTTGGCGGGGGGATCCGCGGTCCGGGCCGTCCTCTCCCCCTCCAGGAGTACACACGATGATTTGGAACATTCTTCGGCGTCGTCCGGGTGTGTCTGGGACGGCGTTTACCGCCGGGCTGATGGTGATGGTTTTGGCTGGGCCTGTGTGTGGACAGGGTCCGGCGGCTCCCCCGCCCGCTCCGGCGGGCGATCGCCCGGCCGCGGAGAAGGACCTCTTTGCGCTCCCAACCGATTCCGATGCTCAGTCGATTGAGACCTACATTCAGGGGCTGGTGCAGGGGTTCCAGACACGCGGCGCGGAGCATCGCAGCGAGGAAGGGACGATCGCCTACCTCAATCGCATCGAAGGGGCCATGGCCGCCCTCCAGGAACGTCCGCTCGAGGAAAGCCCCGCCCTCTTGGTGGCCAGCGTTCGTCGGCAGGTGCTGGATGAACTGCTCCAACTGGGCGATGAGCAGGCGCTCCCCCGCATGAAGCAGTTGCTGGCGGTGGTCCAGAAATCGGAACTGCCGGCTTTGCGCCGCTTCGCGGCCGGCTACAGCACCGTGGTGGACATCCGGCACGCTCCCACCATGACGCCGGAGGAGCGGACCAAATTGATCGAGAAGATTGCCGCCCGCTTGTCCGAGCCGGTGCTGTCGCGGGATGCCGTCGGCTATGCGCAGGCGATTGCGGAAGAACTCGAATACGCCGAACTGCACCAGGAAGCCGCTCGGGCTTACGAACTGTTCGCCAAGACGGTGGAAGCGCGGCAGGAGGAGCGTCTGGCGGAGTTGGTGGAGATGATGCGCAGCTCGGGACGGCGGGTGGGGTTGATGGGCAACCCGATCGACATTCGCGGGACCACGCTGGAGGGGCAGCCGTTCAACATCGCCGACTGGAAAGGCAAGGTGGTGCTGGTGGACTTCTGGGCCACCTGGTGCGGGCCGTGCATCGGGGAGCTCCCGAACGTCAAGCAGAATTATGACCTGTACCATGCCAAGGGGTTTGAAATCGTCGGTATCAGCCTGGACGAAAATCCCGAGCAGTTGGCAGCCTTCCTCAAGGAGCAGCAGATTGCCTGGCCCACCCTCTTTCCTGCCAATCCCGAAGAGCGGGGTTGGAACAATCCCTTGGCGCGCTATTACGGCATCACCGGGATTCCGGCCGTGTTCCTGGTGAACCAGGAAGGCAAGGTGGTGTCACTGAACGCCCGGGGAGAGGAACTGGGCGAGCTGCTGGCCAAGCTGCTCGGTCCGGCGCCGGGGGCCGTCCCCCCGGCGGCGCCGGAATCAGGCCGGTAAGTCCCGCCTCCCCTCTCCTGACCCACGTTGTCCCTCGTGAGCCGGAACTGGCGCCGCCCGGACCGGCGGCGCCCTCCCGAGGAAACCGCGACAGGATGGCCGCGTGAAGATCGTGATGCTCAGTTCGGAGGCGGTCCCGTTCGCCAAGACGGGGGGACTGGCCGACGTCGTCACGGGGTTGTCGCGCGCCCTCGACCGGGCCGGACACGAAGTCGCGATGATCCTGCCGTATCATCGCCGCTTCACGCCGCCGGAACTGGCGGGAGAACCGACCGGCCGGGCGGTCCAGGCGCCGCTCGGCCGGCAATCGGTCCAGGGGTGGATTCGCCGGAGCCAGCTCCCCGACAGCCGCATCACGGCCTATCTCATCGATCATCCCGGCTACTTCGACCGCTCGGGGTTGTACGTTGACGGGGGAGCGGATTATCCGGACAACGCCGAACGCTTCATCTTCCTCAGCCGGGCGGCGCTGGAGGTCTGCGACGCCTTCCAGCTTCGCCCGGACATCCTGCACGTCCACGACTGGCAGACGGCCCTGGCGGCGCCGCTGTTGAGCGTGCTGTATCGTCGCCGCAACGGGTTGCAGACGACGCGCAGCGTCCTGACGCTCCACAACCTCGCCTTCCAGGGCAACTTTCCCCGCGCGGTGCTGGAACTGACCGGATTGCCTGTCGAACTGTTCACGTGGGACAAGCTGGAGTTCTGGGGGAACCTGAACTTCCTCAAGGCGGGATGTGTGTATGCCGACCGGCTGACGACGGTCAGCCCGACGTACGCGTGGGAGATCACCACTCCCGCCTTTGGCTGGGGACTGGAGGGGGTGCTGCGTCATCGCGGGGCGGCTCTCACGGGCATCCTCAACGGCGTCGACACCGAGCACTGGAATCCGGCTCGCGATCCGTATCTCCCTCAGCCCTACACCATCCACACCGTGGAGCAGGGGAAAGCCCGCGCCAAGGAAGCCCTCCAGCGGGAATTCGGTCTCGCTCCGGACCCCCGCCTCCCCCTGTGTGGACTGGTCTCGCGCCTCACCGACCAGAAAGGGCTCGACCTCATCGCCGCCACCGCCGAACAGTGGCTCACCGCTCCGGCACAGTTCATCTTCCTCGGCAGTGGTGAACGTCGTTACGAAACGCTGCTGACCGATCTGGCCCGCCGCGCCCCAGACCGCGTGGCCGCCGTCATCGGATACAGTGAGCCCCGCGCTCACCTGATTGAAGCGGGAGCGGACATCTTCCTGATGCCCAGCCGCTTCGAACCGTGCGGCCTCAACCAGATGTACAGTCTGATGTATGGAACGATTCCCCTCGTCCATGCCGTCGGGGGACTGGCCGACTCGGTCACCAACCTCACTCCGGACACCCTCGCCCAGAACACGGCCACGGGGTTTGTCTTCTACGATTACACCGCCGATGCGTTTCTCGGCACGCTCCGGTGGGGACTGGCCACGTACCAGAACCGGGACGTCTGGCGGGCCTTGCAGCGCAACGGCATGTCTCAGGACCTCTCCTGGGCCCGCAGCGCGGAACGCTATGTGGAGGTGTATCGCGCGGCCCTCGCGTCTGCGTAAGATGTCCTCCCCGGTCAGCGGACCTGCCGCCGTCGGCGATCGCGCCCCGCCGCCTCATCCGGCGTCTCCCTGCCCGCCGCTGCGTCACTGCCATGATGGAAGTCCCGTCCCACCGCCGACGACAGCGCATGGGACTGGGGGCTGCGCTGTTCAATCTGCTGCTGGCCCTCCTCTGGGCGGGGACCTCCGTCACCGCCCGCGAAGCGGTCGATCGCGTCCCCCCGCTGGCGGTGGGGGGCATCCGCTTCGGTTTGGCGGCTCTGTTCATGCTCCTGTGGTGTCGCTGGGAGGGGGTTTCCATCGCCCTGCGGCGGCAGCAGTGGTCCCCTGCCCTGGTGATGGGACTGTTGCTGTTCCTTCAGATTGGAACCTTCAATTGGGGGGTCGCCTGGTCGAACTCCTCCCATGCCACGCTGCTGGTCAATACGTACATCTTCTGGGTCGCGGCCGTTGAACACTTCCTGATGCGGACGGTGCGGCTGACAGCAGTGCAGGGGTTGGGACTGCTGATCGCCGCCGGTGGCGCCGCTCTGCTGTTCCTGGAAGCCCCAGCCGCGCCGCCGCCGGCCCCGCAGACTGTCGTGGGGGACTCATCTCCGCCAGCCGCGGACGTTGCTCCGGCCCCCATGGCGGCGGTCTCCGCGCGGCTCAATCTGCGGGGGGAGGAGCCGCTGGATCAGGTCACGCTGGCCGGGGACCTCATGCTGGCCCTCTCGGCGCTGCTGCTGGCAGTCAAGGTGCTGTATACGCAGCACGCCGTACGGAGCATCCCTCCCGGCACGCTGATCCTCTGGCACGACATGGTGGGGACGGTCCTGTTTTTTGCCGTCAGCCTTCCCTGGGAGAGGTGGCATCCCGACCCTTGGACACCCTCCATCGTGCTCGCTCTGTTGTACAACGGGCTGGTGGTGTCGGGTTTCTGTTTTGCCGCCCACGCCTGGATGCTGCGGCGGTACAGCGCCTCGAGCGTGTCGATCTTCAGCTTTGCGACGCCGGTGTTCGGCATCGTGCTGGCGGTCCTGTTCCGGGGGGATCCCCTCTCCGGATGGTTGATTCTGGCGGGTGTGCTCGTGGCTGCGGGCATCGCCTTGGTGAATGCGCCCGGCGTGGCGACGGACGTCAGCGAGGCTGCTCCCTCCCCCTCCCCTGAAGAATCGCCCCCAGGGAGCACGGCAATGCCGCGATCGGGCGGAGGAGACCGGGGCGCCCACGACCAACCGACGGCGCCTAGTGAACTCCGTGCATCGGGATGACGCGGCCTGTCGCTCTGCCGCTCTCGGAGGAGGAACGGGCTCAACCCCGGGGAGCGTCGCCGCGCGCTTCGTGAGCGGTCCTGGCTCTGCGAGCTTCGCACTCACCCCCCCCTCCGCCTCTGTAGTCTCCGGAACCCGCTTCCTTGCCGCCCGTCGGGGGACGGGTATACTGACCTCTCGCCGCGTGATGAACTTGCGCCGTCGTCCGAATCCTCGGAGGGGACGAGACGGCGTGGTTCGTCCCCCAGCCCAAGTGGCGGAATTGGCAGACGCGCCAGGTTGAGGGCCTGGTGGGAGTTTTATCCCGTGGAGGTTCGAGTCCTCTCTTGGGCACTGGGACGACTGCCCGCCGGCATCCGGGGGGGCGGGTCGCTCGATGGTCTCGTGGGAGCAGGTGTGACGCTCCCGTTCAGCCCGCAAGCATTCTCGAACCGTGCGTGCTCCGACCGCTGAGCCCACGGAACGATCTCCCTATGAAGAAGAGGATCGGATGCGTCTGACAGGGCTCATCGCGATTGGCTGGGCGGGGCTGATGGCTCTGTTTTCCGGGCTGAAGGCGACAGCCGATGATCCTCTTCGCCCTGCCCTCATTCCTCCCGATGCCCAACTGGAGGAGCTCTGGAACGTGGGGGAGTTCACAGAAGGGGTTGCTGCGGGCCCCGACGGTCTCATCTACTTCAGCGACATTCCCCGCGATCCGGCTGCACCGGGCCGCATCCTCCGCTTCGATCCGCGCACCCGCACGACCGTCGTCCACTCCCGCGACAGCGGCAAGAGCAACGGCCTGATGTTCGACCCGCGAGGGAGATTGCTCGCCGCCTGCGGCGCCAACGGCGGCAAACGAGCCTTGTGCGTGGTCACGCCCGACGGACGGCTGGAACCGCTCGTGGAACGCTACCAGGGCCGGCGGTTCAACTCCCCGAATGATCTGGTGATCGCCCCGGATGGGACGGTCTATTTCTCAGATCCCCGTTACGTCGGAGAGGAGCCACTGGAACTCGATCAGCAGAGCGTCTATCGCTACCAGCCGGAGCGTGGGAAGCTGGAACGCCTGGAGACCGGCATCACCAAGCCCAACGGCGTGATGCTCTCGCCCGACGGCCGGACGCTGTACGTCGCCGAAACGGACAACGGGACGCTGAGCGTCTCCCAGCCGCCTCCCCCGGGCACGCCGCTACGGATGACGCTCAATGCCTATGCGCTGGATGCGGACGGAACCCTGGGTCCGCGGCGAGTGCTGGTCGATTTCGGCCAGCAGCTTGGGATCGACGGGATGACCGTGGACCCCCACGGTCGAATTTACGCCGCCGTCCGCAGTGCTGATCGGCACGGAATTCGCATCTATGCCCCAGACGGACGCGAATTGGGGTCGATTCCGACGCCGACGCTCCCCACAAACTGCTGTTTTGGCAGTCGCGCGGAGGAAGAGACCCTGTATGTGACAGCCGGAGGCGGTTTGTATCGCATCCGCCTGGCACTTCAGCCCAGAGGCGAGAAATAACTTCTTTCTCAGCCTCAAGTTCCGATGGTTTGCGGAGCCGGGCGGGCTGCATCGCGTCTCTCCGAGGTGGAATCTCCCTGCCGGGGCCTTCCCGGCATGGAGAAGGACACCGTCGCCATCCCTGGCGGATGCTTCCTTGACGATTCCCCACTGAGCGATGACTGACGTCCGAGACGAACACGCCTTGCCTGCCAGCGATTCTCCTCCATCGAATCCGGAGGAGACCCAGCAGGCATCCGCCGATGAAGCCGCGGCTTCGGGTACCGACCCGCTCGCGGCAGCGCTGGCGGAGCGCGACGAATGCCGCGACAAACTCCTGCGCGCCTATGCCGAGCTGGAGAACTTCCGCAAGCGGGTGCAACGCGAACGGGAGGAGGATCGCCGGTATGCTGCCGCCCCCTTGGCCCGCGACCTGTTCCCCATCCTCGATAACCTGCGTCGGGCCGTCGAAGCCGCCGAGAAAGGGGGCTCGATTGACGACCTGCGCCAGGGAGTGGCGATGGTGCTGCAACAGGCACAGGAGGTGTTGGCCAAGCACCACGTCCTGCCGATCGAGGCGGTCGGCCAACCGTTTGATCCGAACCTGCATGAGGCCCTCACTCAAATCCCCTCCGAGGAGCATCCCCCGATGACCGTGGTGCAGGAGGCTGAACGCGGATACCTCCTGCATGATCGCGTCCTCCGACCTGCCAAGGTGATCGTCTCCGCTCAACCCAGCGGCGACGGCGCTCCTCAGAAACCCTCCACTCCCTGATGCGGCGGCTCGGATGCTGCCGGGCTGGAGGCCGACTCGGAACCAGAGAGCAATCACAGATCATGATCAACGGTCTCCAACAAGTCGTGAGTTCGCCGGAAGCCTCCGTTGCAGCGCGGTGCCTGCCGGTGGCGACGGCGTGTGCACGACTCACCCCCCGGATCCGAGGGACTGTTGGTCTCTCGAGGACTCCGTGGTTCCATCTCCCCTGAGCGCTCGAGTCATTCCTCGTCCCTGTTCAGTTCCACCATGCCGACCTACGACTATCGCTGCAAGCTCTGCGAACACGAATGGGAAGTGTTCCACTCGATCACCGCACCCCCGGTGAAGAAGTGCCCTTCCTGTGGCAAAGCAGGCGCCAAACGGGTGATCGGCGCCGGCGCGGCCATCCTGTTCCGCGGTTCAGGCTTCTATCAGACCGATTACCGCAGCGAAGGCTACAAGAAGGCCGCCGCCGCCGAAGCCAAGTCGAACGGTTCATCCGCCAAGAGCGACGGGAGCGGTCAGTCCGGCGCCTCGAGCACCGCCACAACCAAGGACTGAGGGCGGACGAGGAGCGTCGCGAGACGAATCGTCCGGGGACAGACGACTGCCTCGTGGTCGAGAGTCGCTGCGCTGGGCTGATCGAGGCCTCCTACAGCCGCGAACGGCTGACCGGTGTCGCGGGAGGGAGCCCCTCGGCGAGCGATTCCAGTCTGCGGCGGAGTTCTGCCCGCACGGCCTGATGCTCCGGACTCTCCGCGAGATTCCGCCACTCGTGAGGGTCGGCGGTGTGATCGTAGAGTTCCGCGCCGTCGGCTCCGGCGTTCCACTCGGTGTATCGCCATCGCTCCGTCCGCAGGCTGCGGCCCAGAATGAGCCGGTCTTCTCCCGGCCGCAGAATCTGCGTCACGGCCCGCTCCTCCCACGCCGCCGTCGGATCATCGAGCAACGGGCGCAGGCTGCGCCCGGCGAGTCGTTGGGGGGGCGGCGGCAGACCACACAGGTCGATGAGCGTCGGAGACAGGTCCACCAGTTCGACGATGCGCTCACACGCCCGGCCGTTCCCCTGCGCCCGCGGGTCTCGCACGATCAGCGGCGTGCGGGCCGATTCCTCAAACAGGGTCCGTTTCTGCCAGACCCCGTTGTGTTCTCCCAAGTGATAGCCGTGATCGCTCCAGACGACCACGATGGTTCGCCCCGCCAGGCCCAGCAGCTCCAGCGCCTCGAGCACCCGTCCGATCTGGGCATCGACGAATGAGACGCTGGCGTAATACCCCTGCAAGGCCCGCCGGCAGACATCGGCGTCGAGGCCGTAATGCGGGACTCGAGAGTTATGAGCGAAGGCGGCCGCCGGAAGATCGTCCCGGTCATCTGCCGGAGCGTGCGGGAGGTGGATGGTCTCGAAGGGATAGAGCTCGAAATACCGGCGCGGGGCGACGTAGGGCGTATGGGGGCGAAAGAAACCGATCCCCAGAAAAAACGCTTCGTCCCGATGGCGCTCCAGCTGGCGGATCGCCTCCGTGGCGATCAGGCCGTCGGTCTGCTCCTCGTCCGTTCCGTCGGCGGCCAGCCAGCTCAAGGCGGCGCTGATGGGCCGGTGCGGTTCGGCGTTGGTGATGAGGTGCTCTTCGAGCCGGTCGCGCCCCCGCGGATTGTGGACCTCATCCCACGAGGGGGGATCGTCCAGGCCGTCAGTGCCAATCCCGTTCGGCACGTCGGCATGAAACACCTTGCCCACGCGCACCGTCCGCCAACCGTGCCGTCGAAAAAGCTGCGGCAACGTCACCACCTCCGACGGAGAGTCGGCTCGAAAATGACGATCGAGGTCCCAGACGTGCGTCGCATCCGGGCGCAGGCCCGTCAGCACCGAGGCCCGGCTGGGATTGCACAGGGGAATCTGACAATAGGCCCGATCGAACCGGACACCGCGGCCGGCCAGTCGATCGAGATGCGGTGTTTGCACCCGGTCGTGACCGGCTGAGCCGAGGCAGTTCGCCAGGTCGTCCACGGCGATCCACAGGACGTTCATCCGCTCTGCGGCCGTGAGTCCTCCCACCCACACTCCCAGCAGCCACCCCAGAACAACCCCGGTTGAGAGTCGAGAGTTGAGAGTCCAGAGCACGTCTCCACTCCTTCATTCTGAATCCGTCAGGGAGAGTTAAGAGTCCCGACCCGAATCGAAGGCCGCCCGTGCGGGAGGTTTGGCACTCGACACTCGTCGCGGGTGGTCCTCACCGCCGCTGCCTGACATGAGCCAGTTTCACAACCGGCGAGCGGGAGGCGTGAGCCCCCCGATCACCCGCATTCCGGTGGACTCGCATCGGTCAGGTCCCGGTTATGAAACCGACTCCTGGGGATTATGCACGAGAGTCCATGACGGTCACCATCCCACGGATTCTCCGATGGCGGACTGAGGTGCAGCCGTCGATCGGTGGCCGGGGCCGCTCCGCGAGCTTTCCTTCTCTCTTGCCGTCCCGGGAGGTCGTTGCTCACGGTGTGTCATCTGCGGCTGGGCGTGGTCGACGATCGCGGTCGGCGGCGGAGGCAGGCGGCAGATTGAAATTCCCCAGGTCGTCGGAGGCCGGGGGCGTCAGCCCCCGGGTCTCCGCTGATTCCCCGGACCGTCCGAAAACCCGCTGTGGCATCACCATGATCGCTGAGTCCCGATCGCCGCTCCAACGGCCCCGGGCCTGACGGCCCGGGCTCGCCTCTGCGAACGTCACTCGGCGAGCCGGGGGCGTCAGCCCCCGGACCGTCCCGTCAGGACCGACGTGCCCCCCCGCGCGACGCAATCGCTCCCGCCGCACCCCTGATCCGTCCCTCGGCTCCGCCAGCCGCCGACACCGTCGGCGGGGCTGGGTGGAAGCCCTCTCCCCTGGAGCAGGCGAGCGGAGGATGTGGAACTGCAACACGCCCCTGACCGGACCACCATTCCGCGGCTGCACCCGGCGGACTGGAACCTCAAGACACCTCGCGGTAGCTTGAACAGCACTGCGGTTGCCCGGCCGCCAGAGGGAAGATGCAGCCGGAACAACAACTCGGCTGCATGTTGTCCGCCACTGCAAAGCCGCTGCACAGGGGGAGATGGCCGTGATCGTCTGCCGCCGTTCATTTTTGGCTTCCACGGCCGGAGTGCTGGCCGGTTCCCTGCTTGGCCGCCCGCTGGAGGCGGCTCCGGCGGATCGGCCGGCCGCCATGCAGCTTGGACTGGTGACCTACAACTGGGGGAAGGACTGGGACCTGGAAACGCTGCTGGCGAATTGTGCAGCGACGGGCTACGGCGGCGTCGAGCTGCGGACCACTCATCGCCACGGAGTTGAACCGAGCCTCTCCGCCGCACAACGCAGCGACGTGCGGAAGCGGTTTGCCGATTCGCCGGTGGAGCTGGTGGGACTGGGGACTGCCTGCGAGTATCACTCGCCGGACCCGGCGGAGTTGTCGCGGCAGATCGAGGAGACCAAGGACTTCATCCGGCTGTGTCACGATTGCGGCGGCAGCGGGGTGAAAGTCCGGCCGAACGCCCTGCCGAAAAACATTCCCGTCCAGCAGACGCTGGAGCAGATCGGCCGCGCGCTCCACGAAGTCGCCCGCTTCGGCGCCGACTACGGCGTGGAGATCCGCCTGGAAGTGCACGGACCCGGCACGTCGGAGCTGCCGCACATCAAGACGATCATGGACGTGGCGGACCATCCCGGGGCGGTCGTCTGCTGGAACTGCAATCCCACCGACCTCAACGGCGCGGGACTGGAGGCGAACTTTCGACTGGTCCAGGACCGCCTGGGAACGATCCACATCCACGATCTGCGGAAGGACAACTATCCCTGGGCGACGCTGTTTGGTCTGCTCCACGGCAGCGGCTTTTCCGGGTGGACGCTGCTCGAAGAGGGGGCGATCCCCAGCGACACCGTGGGCGCGATGCGGGAGGTGCGGCGACGGTGGGAGCAGTTGTGTGCCGCCGCGTCGCAATCCGCGTGATCGGCGGCGCATTCACCCCCGCGGGAGCGGCCGAAATCGACGGACAAGGCCGATTGCGGCCCACGCAGCAGGGGCATAGAATTCGCCCGGTCCCCGCCTGAGTTGCCACCCCCGGTCCCTCCGGTCCGTTCCTGCCCACCCCGCCCTCCGGCCCTTTGCCGCGCGCGGTCATGCCTGCCGCCCCGTTGCTCCCCAGTTTTGACTACGATCCCCGCACCCGCGTGGTGTTCGGGGCGGGGACCATTTCGCGGTTGGGCGAGTTTGCCGCGCAATTGGGCGCACGCAACGTCCTGTTGGTGACGGATGGCGGACTGAAGGCCGTGGGGCATGAAGACCGGGCCGTCCGCATCCTTCGCGACGCCGGCCTGGAGCCGCACGTCTTTGACGAGGTCAGTCCCAATCCCACCACGCTCGACGTCGAGCGGGGACTGGAATTCGCCCGGGGTCGGCGGATCGAGCTCATTGTCGGCCTGGGGGGCGGCAGCAGCATGGATTGCGCCAAGGGGATCAACTTCCTGCTGACCAACGGCGGCCGGATGCAGGACTACCGCGGGACGGGCAAGGCCACCCGGCCGATGCTGCCGATGATCGCCGTCCCGACAACCGCCGGCACCGGCAGCGAAGGGCAGTCGTATGCCGTCATCGCCGATCCCGACACTCACATGAAGATGGCCTGCGGCGACAAACAGGCCCTGCCGCGGATTGCCTTGCTCGACCCCGAACTGACGGTCACGATGCCTGCGACGGTGACGGCCGCCACCGGCGTCGATGCCATCAGCCACGCCGTGGAGTCCTACGTCACGCTCCGCCGCAATCCGGTCTCGCAGCTTTTCAGCCGGCAGGCCTGGCAGCTTCTGGTGCGGGCCTTTCCGGTCGTCGTCAGCGAGCCGCAGAACCTCGAAGCCCGCGGGGCGATGCTGCTGGGAGCGCATCTGGCGGGCGTGGCCATCGAGAACTCCATGCTGGGAGCCACGCACGCGCTGGCGAATCCCCTCTCGGCCCACTTCGACACCATTCATGGGGTGGCCATCGGTGTCTTGCTGCCGCACGTGGTCCGGTACAATAGCGCTGTGGTCGGTCGGCTGTATGGGGACCTGGCCGAGGATGCCGGCCTGTGCGACCGACGCGACCCGGATGCCGGCCGACGCCTGGCCGATCACCTCCGCTGGCTGATCCAGCGGGCCGACCTGCCAACGTCCCTGGAGTCCATCATCACCGATCCGGCCCTGCTGCCGGTCCTGGCCCGGGAGGCGGCGGGACAATGGACCGGCACGTTCAATCCCCGTCCCGTCGATGCCGCGTCGCTGGAGGAACTCTATCGATGCGCCCTGAACCTCACCGCGGTCTGACGCGGCGCTCCTTCCTCGATCGGACCACCGGCTGGACGCTCGCTGCGGGCGTCGCCACGGCCGCCCTCTCCGCCGCGGAGCCGCAGCCCCCCGCTCCCCTGCCCGATCGCTGGCCCGACTTCCGGAACGGACCGGAGTTGCGCGGCCTCGCCGCCACGCGGCTTCCCGCCGCGCCGCAACTCCGCTGGGAGCGTGAGGCGCCCGATGGCTGCAAATCGACCCCCGCCATCGTCGAGGGACGGGTCTATCTCGGGACACTCAGCGGCGAACTTTTCTGCCTCGACCTCGCCTCCGGTGACGTCCACTGGACCTACAAGTCTCTGGAGGCCGCCGATCCCAAGACATTCATTCCCGGCTTCTCCGCCCCGGTGAGCGTCGCCGGCGACGTCGTCCTCTGCGGGGACGAAGAGGGGACGCTGCATTGCGTCGATCGCGCCACGGGCAAACCCCGCTGGACCTTCAATGCCCAGGGGTTGATCGTCGGCGGCGCCGCCGTGCGCAGCGGCCGCGTCATCGTCGGCTCACACAGCCAGTTCCTGTACGGGCTGGACCTGCAGACAGGCCAGAAGCAATGGGAGTTCGATACGCGCGGGCCGGTGAACGGGACGCAAGCCTTCGACGGCGACCTGACCTTCGTGACGGGTTGCAGCGAGCCGGTCCTGTACGTCGTCGATACCCGCACGGGCCAGGAACACTCCCGCGTCCCCCTGGACGACCTGCTGATCGCCACTCCCGCCCTGGTGGAGGGGATTCTTTACTTCGGCACTTCCGAAGGAAAAGTGCTAGCGGTCGACTGGAAGGCGCAGGCGACGGTCTGGACCTTCGAGACGCAACAGCCGCGGGAGATTCACTCTGCTCCCGCCGTCACCGACGACGCCGTGATCATCGGTGCGCGGGACAAGACGCTGTACGCCCTCGACCGGCGGACCGGCCAACAGAAGTGGGCCTTTCGGACTCGCGCCGGCAACGACGGTTCCCCCGTGGTCGTAGGGGAGCGGGTCTACTTCGGGTCCGGAGATAAGTTCCTGTACGGCGTCGCTGTCGCCGACGGGCAGGAACAATGGAAGTACGCTGCGGGAGTCTCCTTTGGTGAATCGAGTCCGGCTGCGGCTGAGGGGCGGCTGGTGATCGCCACCGACGGACCGGGGGGACGGATTCTCTGCTTCGGATAACAGGCGGCTTCCAGCGGTTGAGTGTTTTCACTGCAACCGTTCATTCTCTGCATGAGTAACTCGTGTGGACTTGAACGGCGTTCGCTCCCTGAATAAGCTCGCGACGTCGTTGGCACCGCGTCCCCTCTCGATCTCCTGGTGCTGATTATGCCGGCCACCTCTCGCCCCGCTGCGCGGCAAGCCGGGTTCGCGACGTCGCGGGTGGCGGGGGCGCTTGTGGCAGTGGTGCTGTGGTGCGGCGTCAGCGTGGTCGGTTTGTCGCCCTCGGCTTCTGCCGGGGATACGGAGCAGCCTGGGAACACGGACGCGCGGCCTGCTGTTTCAGCCACCGGAATCGCAGAGCCGCCTCGGCTCGATGTCAACGCGGCGGAGCAAGCCGAACTGCTGGACGAGTTGTGGTCGCTATGGGAGGTGCGGCGGTCGGAGATTGCCACGGCGCGGATTCGTTATCGGGACTATCGCGCCGTACCCGCAACGGACTCCGCCCCCACCGCGGAGGAGTTCCGGGCGTTGGTGGAGTCCGTCGACCTGGTGCAGCACCCGGATGATCTCCGGCAGGTGCTGGCCCGCGTCTCCTCTGAGCTCCCCGAGGGGGATCCTCCCTGGAAGACAAGTCTCCTGACGGTGGAAGGGGGGCGAGTCCGGTGGGTTTATCCCCCGTTCGACTCGCTCATCGACGGCGATCTGGAATTTCACGCGGATGGCGATAACAACCAGGTTGGCGTCTACCCCGTGGGGAAATCCCGCCGCGTGGTGACGCGGGTGCGGGACTTTCGTTATGTCCCTTCCGCTGACATTGAGCGGGCTTATTTTCAGCTCACGGACCGTGCGGAGCAGGGGGTGTGGTTGACCGGTTCGTCGTCGCGGTCCCTCGTGGACGCATCGACGGGCCTGTTCCTGTGGGATCAGACGTTGCGGAAAGGGACCGGAGAGATCCTGCGCGAGAGCTGGGAGCAGGGGATCGTCGAGTACCCCGGCAGCATCCCCTTCCCCACGGTGAGCATCCGGGCGGCGTACCGGTCGGGACGGTTGGCCAGCGCGTGGTTTCGCATCGTGGAAGAGGCCCAGTTCAACGTGGACCTCGAGCCGGCGGCCTTTCAGATGGCGACGGCCGCGGACGTCAAGGTCATCGACTACCGGGGGGAGCAGAAGGACGTTCGCCTGTTGCGGCAGCCGACGGACGACCTTCGTGCGGCCCTGGGGCGCCCCTTCCGCGTGGCCGACCCGCGGCCATCGCCGGCGCAGGGGGACCGCTTCCGCTGGCTGTTGGCCGTCAATGCGGTCGTGCTGCTGGGTGTGGGACTCTATCTGTGGAACTCAGGTCGGCGGCCCCGCCGGCATCCTTTTCAACTGAATCTGCGGAATCGCGAGGAGGTTCCTTCCCCTCAACCCCGTGACAGGAGTCCCTAGCTCATGCTGTGGAGACGATTCCTTGCCGTGCTGAGTGGAGTGTGTGGATGTGTATGCCTGTTGGCTGCGATCGAGTCCGAAGGGGTGGCGGTGGATTGCTTTCCCCAGGACTACTCCCCGGCGGAGTGTGTGCATGCCCACGAGGAGGCGAACCTCGACCAGCCGACCAACTCCACCTGCGAGTACGACGATCGGTACATCTGCGTCCCGAGTGGAGAGAGCATCTGCAATTCGGACCTCGGTTGGGGCGTGGCCGTCGCCGGGAAATGCCGTTTGCAGGAAGACCTGGGATCGACCCCCAAGATTTGCACGCTGGATTACGGCGTCACGGTGGTGACGCTGCACCGCTGGCGGGCGGACTGCGTCGACCTCGGGAGTAGCTGCTCCTGCTACATCTATCCGGATTATCAGGGGTCCTCCAGCGACGTGCAGGTGTGCGACTGCCGGCAGCGGAATCTCTGATTGTGCGCGGCCAACCGGGCGACGACTGGGTCCACTGTTCCAGCGTCCCCTTGAGTGCCGGTGCGCAACAGCGAGTCCGCCGTGAGAGAACTGCCTGCTCTCTCCCCGACCTCGTCTCTGCGGGGTTGAAAGGGAGCCAGGAAGACTGGTGTGTGGCGTTTGCGACTGCGGCGAGTCATCGGTGCCGCTCCGCGGGAGCGCGCCGTCTGAGTGGTCTCCCAACCTGAGAGGTGCTTCAATGAGCCGTCTGCGTCGAAGCGTTTTGGGATTCGTGGCCGGGTCGCTCCTGGCCGTGCCGTATCTGGTTCTCGCCCAGTCGGAAGGGGAGGCTCCCTCCAAGACGCCGGCCGAGGAACGCCGTTCTCCGCTGCCGAATTACTTCGGCAAAATCGCCGTCAACGATCAGCAGCGGGAGCAGCTCTACCGGATCCAGGATGAGTACTCCACCAAGATCGACGCCCTCCAGCAGCAGATCAAGGCTCTCATCCAGGAGCGCGATACCAAAATGGAGGCGGTCTTGACCCCCGGTCAGAAGCTGCGGCTGGCGGAACTCCGCGAAGAGGCGCGGCAACGGGCTGCCAAGCAGAAGGAGCTCCCCGCCGGCGACGCGACCGATCCGCCGACCAAGAACCCGCCGGCTCAACCTTGACAAGCGGTTCCTCGCGCAGGGAGGATCGGCTCCACGACTCCGGCCGTGTCGAATGATCCGGGGAGCATGACTCAGGTCGCGGCCCGAGCCGGAGTAATCAATCCGTCCTCCCGCTGCCGAGGAGCTTGGATGTCGACGTCGCCTGCCATCTCCGCTGCCCCCCTTTCACGCCGCGCGCTCCTGCAGGGGGCCGCCGGTGCGGGACTCTCTTTGGCGCTGCGTCCGGCCGTCGCCGCGGACCCGCCATCGGAAGGGTGGATCGATGCGCATTCGCATGTCTGGACCAGCGACGTGGCCCGCTATCCGCTGGCGGACGGACAGTCTCCCGAAGTCCTCCAGCCGCGGGACTTCACACCACAGCAGTTGATCGAGTTGGGGCGTCCGTGGGGCGTGACCCGCTTCGTGCTGATCCAGCACAAGCCGCATCACGGTCTGGACAACTCGTACCTGCTGGACGCGATCGCGCAGTTTCCGGGGGTGTTTTCGGGGGTCGCGTGCGTGGCAGCCGAGGGGCCGCGACCCGAAGAGGACATGCGCCGCCTGCGCCGTGGAGGGATGCGGGGCTTTCGCATCCGTCCGGGTGAAGGGGGAGCAGATCGCTGGCGTGACAGCGCCGGTCAGCGCTCCATGTGGGCCTGTGCCGCGGAGACGGGACTGGCCATCTGCCCGCTGATCAACCCGGAGTATCTGGACCAGGTGGACGAGATGTGCCAGCAATTCCCCGACACCAGCGTGGTGATCGACCACTTCGCCCGGATCGGGATGGACGGGCCGATCCGGGAGGCAGACGTGGCCACGCTGGCCGGACTGGCCAGGCATCGGCACGTGCATGTGAAGGTCTCGGCCTTTTATGCCCTGGGGCGCAAGCAGCCGCCGCACGAGGAACTCATCCCCGTGATCCGACGTCTGTACGAAACATACGGTCCGCAGCGATTGATGTGGGCCACCGACTGCCCCTATCAACTCACTCCCCCCAACAGCTACGAGTCGTCGTTCCGGTTGGTCCACGACCGGCTGGAGTTCCTGTCGGCGGAGGATCGGGAATGGCTGTTGCGGAAGACGGCGGAACGGGTCTTCTTCGGGCCGGTGCAGGTGTGAGGCCCGAGGGGGGGCTGTGTCCGTGTTCAAGCTGGCAGGGGAACGCCGTCCGGAGGGAGCCCACCCGCACCTCCGACCAGTCGGTGGGCCAAGGTGGAGTTTTGTGCGCCCGCCTCCGCGCGTGCTGGTGCTCCCGCTGGCGGCGATCGTGATTACGGGGCTGTGCGTGTGGAGGATGACGCGTCCCCCGCGGCCGGTACCGACGTCGGAGTCGTCTCCACGGGCCTATCCGCCCAAGGAGTGGGAACTGATCGATCAGCATCGCCATCTCGTCAAATTCCAGCGGTACCTCGGGCGGCAGCCGCTGGTGGTACGGTTTTTGGGGACGGCGCAACGCCCGGAGGAGGACGCGGTACTGGTGTGGTTGCGGGATCACTATGCCGCAGTGCAGCGAGCGGGGTGGGAAGTGGTGGCGATCGGGACGGCGCGGCCGGCGGAGATCGAGCAGTCGGCGCGGGAGTCGGGTCGGGAGTGGCCGTTCCCGGTGCTGACCGATCTGTTCGAGCGCGATCCCACGCCCACGCCGGTGCATCGGTTATGGCAGAGGATCGACCCTGAAACGGGGGAGCCGCTGGCGGGGCTCTATCTCGTTGACCGACTGGGATACGTCCCCTATGACATGCAGGGTCGCCCACAGCCGGTGGCGGAGCCGCTCTCCGCGCTGGAGCGTTTGTTTGGGGAATGAGAGACTGCTGTTGAGGGAATGAGAGACTGCCGCGCGGTCGGCCGGAGATGGTTCACCCCTCTGGCGGTTCACCCCTGCGATGTCGAGCGAGGCCAACCGGGAGCGAGTGATGCCTGACGGGACGCCGAGGGTGGATGGCGGCGGCTGGATTCGCGCGGGAGCCGTACTGGCGGGGCTTGCAGTCGTCTGCGGGGCTTTGGCGGCGCATGGACTGGAGGACGTCTTTGCCCAACGTTACGCGGGTCAGACGCGTCGGTGGGGGGGGCAGGAAGTCCCGCGGGCGGTCAAGCATCTGGCGGACTTTCGCACCGCGGCGGAGTACCAGATGTATCACGCCCTGGGGCTGGTAGGGGTGGGTCTGCTGCTGCGGTCGTGCCCCGGTCCCCGGCGGGTGTTGTCGGCGGCAGGCTGGGCGTTCCTGGCGGGGATTCTCCTCTTCTCGGGGAGCCTGTATCTGCTCACGCTCACCGGTCAGACCTGGCTGGGGGCGATCACTCCTTTTGGCGGGCTGGCGTTCATCGTCGGCTGGGTGGCGCTGGCGGCCGGCGTGCCGCGCGGCTCGTGAGAGGGCCGCCAGCCTCGACAACGATCTGAAGAAACGATCTGAAGACCTTCGGTCCGGCTGTCTGAGTTTCAAGCCTTCCTCCCCCCCATGCCCATGCTCATCTTCGACGCGCACCTCGATCTGGCCTGGAATGCCGTGGAATGGAACCGCAATCTGGAACTTCCGGTGGCAGACATTCGGGAGTTCGAGAAGCACTTTGTGGATGCCTTTCCCGGTCCGAACACCGTGTCCTACCCCGAACTGCGGCGGGGGAACATCGGGATTGTGATTGCGACGCTGCTGCCGCGGCTGCATCGCAAGGAGAAGGAGCTGACCTTTTATCAATCGCGCGAAGCGGCGCACGGGTCGGCTGTGGGGCAGTTGGCTTACTACCGCGCCCTGTGCGCGAAGGGGGTTTTGCGGGAGCTGCCGAATGCGGCGGCGGTGCGCTCCCACGTGGACGAATGGCAGGCGCATCTGGCGGGCGGCGGAGCCGCAGCGCCGCCGATCGGTTTCATCCTCAGCATGGAGGGCGCTCCGCCGATCCTGTTTCCGGAGCAAGTGGGACAATGGTATGAATGGGGTCTGCGGATCGTCGGCCCGGCCCATTACGGACCGAACGAATACTGTCACGGGACCGGGAGTCCCGGCGGGCTGACCGACGACGGCCGCCAGCTCCTGGCCGAGATGCATCGGGTCGGGATGCTGCTGGACGCGACGCATCTGGCGGACGACTCGTTCTGGGAGGCGCTGGACCTGTTCCCCGGGCCGGTGCTGGCGAGTCATCACAATTGCCGCAGCCTGGTGCCGGGGGACCGGCAGCTCACGGACCAGCAGATTCAGGCCCTGATCCGCCGCGGGGCCGTCATCGGGGCCGCCTTCGATAACTGGATGCTCACCCCCGGATGGAAGAAGTACGTTACGCCGGTCGAAACGGTCACCCTGGAAAACGTGGCTGATCACATCGATCACGTCTGCCAGTTGGCCGGGAATGCACGGCACAGCGGCATTGGAACGGACCTGGACGGAGGCTTCGGCAAGGAACAGTCCCCGGCGGACATCGACACGATTGCAGAGATTCCCCGGCTGGGGGAGATTCTCTCGCGCCGCGGCTATTCCGACGCCGACATCGAACGGATTTTCTGGAGGAACTTCGTAGAGTTCTTCGAACGCTCGTTGCCGTGAGACCGGCCGGCGCCGAGCGGGGGCCTCCAGGGGCGATCCCGCAGCGGTGGGTGTCTCGATGTCATCCGTGTGCGGCGTCGCATGAGGGCGTCGCCGGACCGACGACAGCCATGCGGGGAGGGAGATGCCCGGATTGGCGGAGCGCGACGGCCGGTGATATCTTGATCCGGTCGAGGCAGTTGATCCGGTCGAGGGAGCGCGGTTCGGGTTCAGCGATTCGCCGCAGACCTGGATTCGGTCTGTTCAGCGGTGAGCACTCTGCGGGAGAGACGGTCATGCGGCATCTGACCGTGCTGACGAGCATGATCGTGGTCGGTTCGGCGGCGGGGGCGGAGCCGCCTGCGTTATCGACCCGCTGGTCGATCCTGTTCCGGCCGGCGCGGGCTGCCGCGCAGCCTCAGCCGCTCCCGCCTGCCGGTCTCGTACAGCCCCTCACGGAGTTGCGATTCACCGGTCCCATGCCGTCGCATCCGTTCGTGCTGGGCAACTTTGGAATCGACGGGCAGTTCGGGATCGTCAACGGGGGCATCGAGCTGGTGGAGGGCCGGAACGCCGCGATCCGCCTCTGCCCGCGAGCCGATCAGTTCGAGCTCGAAGGGCGCATCGCCATGAAGGATTATGGCGGGTGGTTTCTGCTCCTCGGCTGGGATGAAGAACTGGGAAACGGCTATGCGGTCCATAACTGCACGATGAAGCAGAGCGGCTCGCCGTGGTTTATCACGGAGATGCGCGGCCGCGCCGCGGTGGAGGAGACGACGCAGGAGCTCAAAAAGCACGATTGGCATCTGATGCAGGAGGCGCGCGTCGCAGTGCGGGAGAACAAGCTGACCGTGCAGGTCGGAGCGGTGAAGGTGCTTGATCAGGAGCCGCTGCCGAACTATCGCGCCGGGGCGGTGATCTTCGGCGTGTATGACACGCGGTATGGTCCGCGACCGGTGCGGGTGGAGTCGCTGCGCATCCGGGCGGTGGAGTGACGAGGGGTCAATCGGCACATGGGCGTCTTCTCGTCGCTCAGCTTTCTGACGCCGCTGTACGTCGCCGCCGGACTGGCGATCGGGCTGCCGATCCTGTTTCACCTGATTCGACGGACGCCGCGGGGACGGCAGGTCTTCAGCAGCGTGATGTTTCTCAGTCCCTCGCCTCCGCGGGTGACGCGCCGCAGCCGCATCGAGGACTGGCTGCTGTTGTGCCTGCGAGGGTTGGCGGTGTTGCTGATCGTGGCGGCCTTCTGCCGGCCGCTGTGGAGGGAGTTGCTGTCCGGCACTCCCGACGCGGCTGGCCGCGAACTCGTCCTCCTCATCGATACCAGCGCGAGTATGCACCGCGCGGGGGTGTGGGAAAATGCTCAGGCGGCCCTGGCTGAGCACATGCGCACCCTCCAGCCGACCGATCGGCTGACGGTCCTGCAATTCGACGACGACGTCTCGCCGGTCATGCAGCGTCAGGAGTGGCTGGAACTGGAGCCGACGCAGCGACTGCCGGTGCTCCGGGATCGGCTCCAGGCGCTGCATCCCACCGGCGGGGGGACCGCTCTCGGCCGGGCGCTGATCGAGGCGGTTGATCGGCTCCAGCAGGCCGATGCGACCGCGGCGGCGGCGGGGACGCGCCGGATCGTGCTCATTTCCGACTTGCAGGCGGGAAGTCATTGGGAAGAGTTGCAGGGGCGACCGTGGCCGGAGGAGATCGCCGTTGAGCTCGTCCGCGTCGGAGAGGACGCGCCGCCCACGAATGCCGCGCTGCATCTGGTGGGGCGTCCCGAAGCCGGGGATCCCCCCTTCGTCCGGTTGCGCGTCTTCAACGCCGCCAACTCGCAACGGGAGACGTTCCAGATCGGCTGGAGCGATCCGTTTGGCGAGAGCCGGCAGCCGGACCCCGCACAGGGGATGATGGAGGTCTATGTTCCGCCGGGACAGAGCCGGGTGGTCCGGCTGCCGTACACCGGCGGACGGCGGGCCACCGCTCGGGCCGTGCTGGTCGGGGACGATCATCCCTTCGACAACATCTGCTGGATCGCCTGGCCGCGGCGCAGAGAGGTCCGGATCGTCTATCTCGGTCCAGATGTGGCCGATGACCGCAGCGACATGCGGTTCTTCGTCGACCCGTTGTTCGCCGACACGCCGCAGCGCGAAGTGACGATTGAGGATGGTTGGCCCTCGGATCATGCCGACGGCGACCCGGAGGCGACTTCCGAGACCGCGGCGTCGCCCGTCCTCGCCGGAGGCGGTCCCCCGATCTCGCTGGTGATTGTCACGGGGGCATTGGGGCCTCTGGATGAGGAGCGGGTCCGGGACTTCCTGCGGGGGGGAGGGTGTGTGCTGTTCGTCTGCCGGGACGTCGAATCGTCCACGGGCTTGTACAGACTGGCGGGGAGTGAAGCCCGTCCGGTGCGGGAAGCTTCCGTGGCCGATTACGTCATGCTCCGCGAGGTCGATTTCCGGCATCCGATCTTCGCCCCGCTGAGCGATCCTCGCTATTCGGACCTGACCAAGGTGCATTTCTGGCGGCATCGCACGGTGGACGTGGGAGGGCTTCCGTCCACACGAGTCCTGGCGCGCTTTGACGATGGCGACCCCGCGTTGTGTGAAACTCAGGTTGGTCAAGGACGGCTGTTCCTCCTGACATCGGGCTGGAATCGGAGCGACAGCGAACTGGCCACGTGGTCCAAGTTCATTCCGATCATGAATGCCCTGCTGGTCCTGGGAGCAGGAGAGCAGACCGATGCGGCACAACTGATCGTGGGAGACCCGCTGCCGTGGGAGCAGCTCGCCGCACTCCGTTCGCAGCCGCGCGGGATTCTGGCCCCCGACGGTTCCGAAATCCCGTGGGAGACGGTGCGGCTCGATCCTCGGGTGCGGCAACCGGGGTTTTATCGTCTGCTGGGGGTGGAGTCCCCCGCTGCGACGGAGGAACCCCTCTCGCTGCTGGCGGTCAACCTGGCGGCGGACGAATCGCGAACGGAGCCGTTGCCTGCCGACGTGCTGGAATCGCTGGGGGTTCGGCTGATGGGGGATGCCGTCCCGGGAGCAGCAGCAACGGTGCGCAGCGAACAGATGGCGCGCAGTGAACTGGAGTCGCGGCAGAAGCTGTGGCGGTGGTTGCTGGCGGCCGCGCTGGGAGTGCTGCTGCTGGAGACGCTGCTGGCCGGACGGAGGTCGTCGCTGCGGTCGGCGGAGAGCTCCGTCTAGTTGCGCTCGGGCGGGTTTACCGCGTCACGGTGTTCGAGTGGAGCTGTGACTGCCAGACGCGGGCCGCCGTGGGTGTTTGCGAAGCCTGCGGAGCCTGTTCGGCCGGCGCCGTGGACTGACGCTGGGGGATCGTCTGCCATTCGTCCGTCCCGGGCGTTGCGGCAGGGGGCGGGGAGAGGTGATCCGGATGGGGCGTCGGACGCTCGATCGGCTGGCTGGCGATGGTGGGTGTTCCGGGGATCGGCGGCCCGACAAGGAAACCACTCCCCACGTTCCAGCCCAGCATCGGCGTGTCCGGAATGGTGTACGCCACGCCGTGGGGGACCAGGGGCGGTTGAACGTGTGCGATGATCTGATGGGTCTGAACGGCGACGTCCCGGTAAGCGATCTGCGGTTGCAGGAACGTCTGGGCGACGGTGCGGGTGACGGGCCGCGGCACCCACACCATCTGGTAGCTCCCTTCGTCGACGGTGATCTGCTGATAACTCGTCACCGGCACCTGCTGAATGACCGCCTGACGCTGATAGTGAAGCTGGGGGATGGCCTGATAGGAGACGAATGCCGGCGCGCAGGTCCCGCAGGGGGCGACGGTCGCGACCGGGGGACAGGAGGAACAGGGGGTGTGGAGGGGTCCACAGGGGGAGAAGGTCCGCGCCAGGAGGCCGGCCCGGAAATACGGCCGCAGGGGGGGATGGGCCTGAGCGGCGGCGGTGAACACGACGCTGGAGGCCACGACTCCGGCGCCGAGCAGCGACCGGAACAGGCAGAGATTGCGGAGGTTCATCCTTGGCCTCACGGGTTGCGGGGATCTGGGGCGAGAGGAACTCCTCCGGCTCCGGGAGGCCCGAACGGGAGCGGCCGGCCGGCGCGCTCGCCGAGACCACTCCGGAATCCGGGCTATCTTTCTTCATCGGATCGCCGGCCGGATCAACATGAGACCGATTCAGGCCGGCGGATCGGCGCGAGGTCCGTGGCCGAACCGTCGTTGCGTCGGCGGAACTCGCGGGTTGGTGCGGGGCTGAGAAGTCGGGGGGAGTCCGCGGACGGGACCGCATCCCCAGCGGTTCGAGTCGCTTCCTCAGTTCCGGGAAGCGGGCATTTTGCGGGCGAAACGAGCCTCACATCCGCAGGCGCCGGGCGGTATAATCCCAGGTGATGCATCTGTCCGGCGGATCGGTCCCACCTGCCGCGCCGGCGACTTAGCGTCGCTCCCTCCCTGCGGCCTTGGCTCTGTTCCCACCGGCGCCTCGGCGATGTGGAACACATGCTCGTCCTCCGTTTGCCAGCGATTTCATCCCTCCTCAGAGTCCCGGCGTGGCGCTCCGCGTGGGGGATGTTGGTGATCTGCCTGCTCAGCCTGTGGGGCTGTATTCGGGAGGATCCGATTCGGGAATACGTGGTGCAGCGTCCGCCGTCCCGGGGGTCGTTGTGGTTCTTCAAATTGCTCGGTCCCGAGGGGCAGGTGTCCTCCGTGGCGGCTTCGTTTCGCGCATTTGTCGAGTCTGTGACCTTCGATGAACGCACGGGACTTCCCCAGTGGAGACTGCCGCAGGGTTGGTCGGAACAGTCCTCGGACAGTTCGATCCGCTACCGGACGCTGAAGCCGGCGGGAGAAGGGTCGCTGGAGGTGGCGGTGACGCAGGTGGCGGGGCGCGTCCCCCCGTCGGCGGAAGACGTGCAAACTCAGGCCGAGTTGTTGCGGGAGCAGGTCGGGGGCAAAGCCGAGAGGCCGCAGACGGGCGGCAGCGGGACCGCGGCCCCTCCTTCCGACTCGGCAGAGACCTTCTCCGTCGGACCGTACACGGCCCGCTGGTTTGACTTCGCGGGGGAAACGGCCCGGTTCGGACGGACGCGGCTGCTCGCGGCGATGATCGCCGTGCCGATCTCCCCGCAGACCTCTGCGGCGCCGTCGGCTTCCGAGGAACCACTGCCGTTCACTTATAGCCGGCCGCCGGAGTGGCGGGACGCCCCGCAGACGGGCTTCAGCGTGGTCTCGATGGCAGCCGGTGAAGGGGACCGGACCGCGACGATCACGATTACCCCGGCAGCGGGGGGATTGCTCGCCAACGTCAACCGCTGGCGCAATCAGGCGGGACTTTCGCCGCTGAATCAGGAACAATTGGAGGACCACCTGCAAACGGTGGAAGCGGGCGGCAAGACGCTGTTGTACGTGGAAGCCCTCGGTGAGGACCGGGCCATTCTGGGAGGCGTGCTGACCACCGGTCAGCGGATGTGGTTCATCAAGCTGGATGGAGCGCCGGCGGTGGTGGAGCAGGAACGGGAGCGGTTCCGCGCGTTTCTGGAGTCGATTCGCGTGCTGTGAGAGACAGCCCGTGGTCCTGCGGTGCGGGTGGGACCTGAAGAGAATTCTCCGACGGCCGGGGGCTGTCCGGCCCTTTCGTCGGTAGAATGAGGGAGGAACCGTCTGATGGCGATTGACCAATTCACGGCGGAGCGCGTCCGGGACTCGTCGGCCGAGATTCCCGCGGAGAGACTCCCCCCCGAGGAACAGCCGAGCGGACCCCCCTGGGAGGGGCTGAGGCGGGTGTTGCAGCCGCTCGCCTCGCTCAAACTCACGGTCGTGTTGATGCTGATGGCGATCGTGATCGTCCTGGCCGGCACGTTCGCTCAGGTGAATCGCGACATCTGGCAGGCGATTCACGAGTACTTCCGGGTCAATTTCTCCCGCGCCTTCACGGCCACGTTCCCGTTTGTGCATCTCGAGGAACTGTTTGTTCGGATTGACGTCGATCTGTTCTTCCCGCCGTCCTTCTTCCCGCGGGAGCCGACGTTCCCGCAGGGGCTGGGGTGGCTGGCCGCCTTCTGGCCCAAAGGGCCGCCCGACTTCCCCGACTGGGCGGCGTTCTGGTTCCCGCGCGGCTGGACGATCGGCATTGTGATGTTCCTCAACCTGCTGGCCGCGCACCTGCTGCGGTTCAAAATGCAGGCGCGCGGCTCCGCGCTGTGGAACGGCCTGGGGGTGCTGCTGCTCGGTCTGCTGGTGACGTGGGGAGTGATCGCCAGCGGCTCCAATACCGACGGTCCGCAGGGACAGCCGCTCATCAGCTATGGCACGCTCTGGAAGCTGATGCAGTTTTCCCTGTTCGCGTTGGCGGCGCCGGCGATCTACGGGAGCTTGAGTCTGGCGCGAGAGGCGAACCCGTGGCGCAAGCCGCTGGCCGCCGCGGCCGTCCTCCTGTGCGGCCTGGGAGTGGGGAGCTTCTGGATCGAGCCGTTCAGCAGCTCGTCCATGCGGATCGTCTATCAGTTGCTCAAGGGACTGGCGGCGGCGGGGGTGCTGCTGGCGGGATGCCTGCTGCTGTTCCGCAAGCGGGCGGGGATCGTCCTGCTGCACGGCGGGATCGGCCTGCTGATGGGTTACGAAGTCCTCGTCGGCGTGGCGCACGTCGAAAGCCGCATGGTCATCTTCGAGGGGGAAGAGACCAATTACAGCTACGACCTCCGCACGACGGAACTGGCGTTCGTCGCCGCGGAGGGGTCCGGGAGCGAGCGGCACGTCGTCGTGCGGGGGGACGCTCTGCGGGAGCAGAAACGGCTCAGCGACCCGCGGCTCCCCTTTGACGTCGAACTGATCGACTGGTTCGAGAACGCCGGCTTCGCGCCGCTGGAGGCGGGCGAGACGCCCGTGGCGACGGCTGGGCTCGCCGCGCGGGCCCGGCAGAAGCTCGTGGCGCTCAAGCCGGCCTCCGGCACCGACGGCGGCGAAGTCAACGTCCCGGGCGCCAATGTCCGCCTGATCGACCGCCAGAGCGGCCAGGAGGTGGGGGTCTATTCCCTCTGGGCCCGCTTTGAACGCGGCCAGCCGGCGGCCGCCGGCGGCAAGGACTACGACGTCTTCCTCCGCTTCGAGCGGCACTACAAGCCCTATTCGGTCTACCTGTACGAAATCCAGCAGAACAACTATTCCGGCACCACCCGCGCCCGGGACTACCGGGCGATCATCCGGCTGACGCGCCAGGACGGGACGGTGGAACTCGATCACTATCCGATCTGGATGAACAACCCTCTCCGCTATGCCGGCGAGACCTATTATCAAAGCGAGATCAAAACAGCCCGCGACGGGGACCGGATGCTGCGGGCCACTGAGTTCCAGGTGGTCAAGAACCAGGGCTGGATGGCCCCCTATGTCGCCTGCGTGATCGTGGCGGTGGGGATGCTGTTCCAGTTCGGACTCTCGTTGCAGCGGTTCCTCGGCCGCACGGCCCGACTGGGAGAGACGGCTGGAGAGGTCTCGTTCTCGCCGCTGATTCACTGGGGCGTGCCCGCCGCCTCTGCCGCGCTGGGACTCTCCTGCGTGGCGGTCTTTGCCCTGCAACCGCCCAAGGTGGTGGAAGGGTTCCGGGTGGGCGAGTTCGGGCAGTTGCCGGTCGTGGCCGGCGGGCGTGCCATGCCGATCGACACCCTCGCTCGCAACCGCTTGATGCTCATCTCCGACCGTCAGAGCTTCAAACCCCGCGATGCCAATCCGCAGGATGACACGGAGCCGCGCTCGCTTCCGGCGATCTACTGGCTGCTGGAGATGGCCGCCCGCCCGGAACAAGCGGATGACCTGCCGGTCTTCCGCATCGAGAACGACGAACTGACCCGCTCGCTGGGCATGGAGGTCTCTGCCAGTCGCACCTACTCCCTCAATGATTTCGTCAAGGCCCGCGAACGCCTCCTGGAGCTGGCCCGCGCCGCGCACAACGTTCCCCGCGAACAGCAGACCGTTCTGCAGCGCAAGCAGATCGATCTGTTCATGCGGCTTCAGAACTACGACGAGGTCAAGGACTGGTTCTTCAACCCCTGGGAGCAGGTGACGAAGATCAATCCGGACCTGCTCGACCCGGAGGCGCCGGGCGCGCTGCGGATGCGGGCCGCCGAGGCGCTGGCGGAACTGCTCCAGGCCCTGCGGAACGATCCCGCGCGCGCCCAGATGCCCCTGATGATTCCGACGCACCTGCAAGCACCTGAACGATCCCTCGCCGGAGCGCAGGGAACAACGTGGGAACCGTTCCAGGTGGCAGCAGGACATTACGGGCTGGAGAAGCTGGTCCGCGCGGAACATTCTCCGGCCACGGAGAAGTTCCTGCAGATGCTCCAGGCCTGGCGGGATCAGGACGCCTCCGCCTTCAACGCCGCCCTGGACGAGTACAAGACGTTCCTCGCCCAGGCCCCGGCCGCGGAGCTGGCCAAGGGATTGGTGAACGTCTCGTTTAAACCGGTCCGGTTCGAGGAGTATTTCAACCGCTTCAGTCCCTTCAACGCCCTCTCGTGGATTTATCTGGGAGTCGTCCTCGCGCCGTTGACGGCGTGGTTGCTCGCGGGCATGGGCCGGTCCGACTGGAGCGTCGTGGCCAACCGGAGCGGCCTGTGGCTGGCCGCCGCGTTGCTGTTGGTTCACACCTGGGCGATCGCCGCCCGCATTTACATCTCCGGCAAGCCGCCGGTGACGAACCTGTACTCTTCGGCGGTGTTCATCGGCTGGGCGGCGGTGCTGACCGGGATGCTCTTTGAGCGTCTCTTCCCCCGAGGCTTTGGCAACGTGGTGGCGTCGGCGGCCGGATTCATGACGCTCCGCATCGCCTACGGCCTGATGTCCGACGGCGACACGCTGGGCGTGCTGGAGCCGGTGCTCGATACCAACTTCTGGCTTGCCACGCACGTCGTCTGTATCACGCTGGGATATGCGGCGACGTATGTGACGGGCCTGTTGGGGCTGTTGTACATCCTCCGCGGTTCGCGACTGGGACTGCTGGCCGTGGCCCTGTTGCTGGCGCCGGCGGGAGGGCTGCTGGTCGCCCGCGGCGAGACGGCATCCGTGATGGGGGGAGCGGCCTGCCTGCTGGGGGCGGCGGCCGCCGCCGTGCTGGGGGGGCTGACGCTCAACGGCACCCTCGACGCCACCTTCAGCGACTCATTGCGCAAGACCTTCGCGCGGATGATCTATGGGACTCTCTGCGCCGCCACCCTGCTGAGCTTCGTCGGCACGGTGCTGGGGGGCCTGTGGGCGGACGACTCCTGGGGGCGGTTCTGGGGCTGGGACCCCAAGGAGAACGGCGCCCTCATCATCGTCCTGTGGAACGCGCTCATTCTGCACGCCCGCTGGGACGGCCTGGTCCGCGAGCGCGGACTGGCTGCCCTGGCCGTCCTGGGGAACCTCGTCGTCACCTGGAGCTGGTTCGGCACGAACATGCTGGGGGTGGGGTTGCACTCGTACGGGTTCACCGAGGGTCGCCTGTTCTGGCTGCTGGCCTTCGGCCTCTCGCAGGTGGTTCTGGCCGCCATCGCCGCGCTCCCCAAATCGTGCTGGTGGCAGGAAGCCCGCACGCCGGCCGTGGGCTAGAACCTTCGTCGCGGGGGTGTCAGGCAGTCCCTGCCGCCACGCGGGGCATTCATCCCTCAGCCAGGGAGGCTCGCGGCGATTGTGCTTTTGTGCCAGGGAGCAACGAAACGATGTCCGCCTGCCGCGTCCCGGTGTCAAACAGCATCACGGTCGGATGGCCGAAGGTCCAGCCGCTGACTTCACCGGGATTGAGGAGCAGACGGCCGCCGGGAAGCGTGGTCACGCGCGGCTTGTGCGTGTGCCCGCAAACCGCGACGTCGAAGTCGACGTCCGGTGGCAACCACCGGAGCTGCCGCTCCATGTGCACCAGGACAAACCGCAGTCCGTCCGGCGCGGTCCACAGGACGGGCGGCTCCTCGAGGCGTCCGATGATGCTGAAGCCGGCCTGAAGTCCCGGTTTGTTCCCTTCGTTGTCGCCATAACAACCGACGAACGGACAAGGGAGCTTGCGCAGCGGCGGCACGGCGAACGTGGAGACCAGATCGCCGGCGAACAACACCGTTTCGCATCGAGCAGACCGGAACAACTCCACCGCCCGCCGCAGGTGGTCGAGGTGGTCGTGGACGTCGGCAAACAGACCCAGGCGCATGAATGGTCGTCCCTGCTGGGAGAGGAGCGGACCCTTTCATTTCAGGAGTTTTTCGGCGGATTGCAAATGTGCGGCTGAAACAGGTGTCGACGAGTCGATACGATCTGGCACGGAGCAGGCAGCCGGTACCGCCCGCTGGGGGACTCCGGCGACCGGGCCGCATGGTACAAGTTTCAACACCCTCTCCCCCGGAGCAGGAGAGAGGGAGGTTCTGAGACGACTGCTCGTGATTTCCCCGATCCGTCCCCTCGGTGACCAGCCCTGCACAGAACGTCTTGACAGGTCCCACGGTGGCGTCGGCTGCCGACGGCCCCGCCGATCGTACTGTCGGAGCCCTGCGGTGGAGCCTGCGCGTCGTCGGGGTTGTGGCCCTGGGGGGGGAAGTGCTGCGGTGGCTCGACCCGGCCGAACGGCAACTGGCCCTGACCCGCTCGTTGTGCGGTGTGGAAGCAGACTGGTTGCCGTTCCTCCCGTGGCTGTTCGGCTGGCTCCTGCTCGCACGCCTCTCTGGGCAGGGGGGGGCTGCCCGCTTGAGGGATGCGTCTGGGTCTCCGGTGGTTTCATGCGGGTGGGAGCGCTGTCTCCCGTGGGGACTGGCGCTCTTCGTCGGACTGATTGCCTTCGGGGCCAGCATGGGGCTGAACCGGTGGTTTTTTGAGGAACGTGGCCGGCCCCTCCCCCCGGCCTATCACGATGAATACAGCTATCTGCTCCAGGCGGAGACGTTTCTCGCCGGCCGGACGTGGTGGCCGAGCTTTGAGCCGCGGCCGGAACTGTTCCATCAGATGCACGTCCTGAATGAGGGGCGGCTGGCCAGTCGGTATTTTCCCGGAACGGGAGTGTGGCTGGCCCCGTTTGTGGCCCTCGGGAACCCGTGGCTGGGGCCACAGCTCGCACATGCCCTCGCCGCTGCATTCACGTTCTGGATTGGTCGCCAATTGCGGGACAACGTGTGCGGGCTAACGGCGGGGTTGTTGTACGCACTTGCACCGGGGTTGTTGATCTTCAGCAACCTGTTGCTGGCTCACTCGCCGACGCTGGTCGGGCTGCTGGCGTTTCTAGGAGCGTTTTTGCGGATGCAGCGGACGGGGAGCCTGACGATGGGGTGGCTGGCCGGCCTGGGGCTCACGTTCGCCATGCTCTGCCGTCCCATGACCGCGGCAGGATTCGCTCTCCCCTGGGGAGTGTGGTGTGGTTGGTTCCTGGGGACCGGCCGGCTCTCCGGGGACTCCGCGACGGACGCAAGGCCGGAGCGCGCTCCCTGGAGCCGTCGGCTGCTCCTGCTCACGGCGCTCGGTGCGCCGCTCCTGGCGGGGGTGAGCCTCCTCCTCTGGTATTCGTGGTCGATCACGGGAGACCCCTTCACCTCCCCCTATCAACTCTACACGGACCTGTACACGCCGCGGCACGTGTACGGGTTCAACAACGTCGTCCGGGGAGAGGAGCGGCTGGGACCGAAAGTTCTGGAACATTACGACCGCTGGGCGGAGAATCTCACCCCTGCCTTGGCGGCGCGGAACGTGGGGCGGCGGCTGACTGCCAGCCTGAGGCTCACGCTGGGAATCGTCCCGCTGCTGCTGGCGGCGGTGTGGTGTCTGCTGAGCGGGCAACGCCGCTCGAGCCTGTCGTTGTTGGCGGCCGCTATCGTCTCCCTCCATGCGGTGCACGTGCCGTACTGGTTCGTCGGCATCATGGGTTGGCACTATGTGCTGGAGACCGCTCCGCTGTGGCTGCTGCTCGTGGGCGTTCTGGTGAGCGACCTGCGGCGGGTGGCGTGGCCGCAGCGCTGGCTCTCCCCCGGCTGGTGGGTGGCCGCGCTCCTGGCGACGGCTCTGATGGTGAACTTCCTCACGATTCCCCTGGTGCGCGACACAGATGGGACATGGCTGCTGTGGCCGGCGCGGGTGGAGCGACTGGCTGGCGAGGTCCGTTTCCCCCGGGCCCGCTATGCGGCCGTCCGCGCGGACGTCGATCACCTCCGCCAGGGTGCGGCCGCAGTGGTGCTCGTCATTCCCGATCCCTCCGACCGCAGCATGGACTATGTGACGAACCATCCCTCGCTGGCGGCCGAGGTGCTGTGGGTCCGGGTTCCGGCCGGGGAAGAGACGCCGGAGGGTCTGAGCAGCATTGCCGCTCTCTTCCCCGACCGCCGGGCGATCGTCTTCGACCCCGCGGCCGGACGCCTGGTCCTGCTCACAGGCCGGTGAGGACACATCCTCGACAGCGGACGAGTGCAAAGTCGGGGTACAATGCCCAAGTCCGACTCTCTGTTCCCTTGCCCGGGAGATCCTTCATGCCAGCGACCCCGCTCAGCGGCCGCACCGCGCTCCTCACCGGCGGTGCTGTTCGCCTCGGCCGCGCGATCGCCTTGCACCTGGCTCGGCGGGGGGCGAACGTCGGCATCCATTTCCACCGCTCACAAGAGGCGGCCCGTGACACCACGGCCGAACTGGCGGCGTGCGGAGTCCGGACGGTGGCGGTCGCCGGAGACTTCGGACAGGACGTCGTCCAGACCGCGCAGCGCATCTTCGTCGAGGCGACCTGCACGCTCGGCCCGATCGATCTGCTCATCAACAGCGCCGCGATCTTTGAACCCGATTCTCTGGAGACCCTCTCCGAAGCTGCCTGGAGCCGGCAGCTCTGCATCAACCTCGAGGGACCGATCTGGATGACGCGGGAGTTCGCGCGGCAGCTTCCGCCGGGCCGCCAGGGGGACGTCGTCAACCTCCTTGACTGGCGGGCATTCCGTCCTCAGCCGGGGTATCTCTCCTACACCGTCGCCAAGGCCGGGCTGGCGGCGGCGACGAGACTGCTGGCGCTGGAACTGGCGCCGGCCATCCGGGTCAACGCCATCGCCCCCGGGGCGATTCTGCCTGCCGCGGGAGAATCTTCGGAACGATTCGAGCGGCTGGCGGAGCAGATTCCTCTGCGCCGCACCGGCCGACCCGAGGAAGTGGCGTCGGCGGTCGAGTACCTGGCCACGTCCGGATTCGTGACGGGGGAAGTCCTGTTTCTCACCGGCGGCCAACACCTGTGAGCGGTGGTCAGCCTCACTCCAGTCGGATGGTGCGCAGCCGCAGTGCATTCGCAATCACGGAGACCGAGCTGAGGCTCATCGCCGCCGCGGCGAACATGGGACTGAGCAACCATCCGGTGAGGGGGTAGAGCGCGCCTGCCGCGATCGGCAGCCCCAGCGCGTTGTACAGGAAGGCGAACAGAAGGTTCTGGCGGATGTTCCGCATCGTGGCCCGGCTGAGGAGGATGGCGCGAGTGATCCCCCGCAGGTCTCCCCGCGGCAAGGTGACGTCGGCGCTTTCGATGGCCACGTCGGCGCCGGTCCCCATCGCAATCCCCACGTCGGCCGCGGCGAGCGCCGGCGCGTCGTTCACTCCATCTCCCGCCATGGCGACAACCGTTCCGGAGCGTCGCGCGGCCACGACATAATCGTGCTTGTCCTGCGGCGTGACCTGAGCGTGGAACTCGTCCAGCCCGAGGCGTTCGGCCACGAACCGCGCCGCCCCCGCATTGTCCCCGGTGAGCATCACCAGCCGCAGACCGAGTGCATGGAGCGTGCGGACCGCCGCCGGAGTCGTCGGCTTGATGGGATCGGTCAGGACCAGCATTCCGGCGATCGAGCCCTCCACGACCACGAACAGGACCGTGTGACCTGATTGCTGAAGGGACTGGGTCCGTCTTCGGAGGTTCTCGGGCGGCGCGAGGGCTTGTTCGTCGAGCCAGCGCGGCCCCCCCACCGTCACGCGGCGGCCGTTGACGTCCGCCGTCACCGCGCGGGCCGTCAGGGATTCAAAGGCGGAGGCGGGGGGGATCTCGACAGACCGCTGACGAGCAGCCGCCACGATCGCCCGAGCCAGCGGATGACCGCTCAGCGACTCGACCGCCGCTGCCAGTTCGAGGAGCTGGCGGTCGGTCCATTCCTCCACAGGAAGCAGCTCCTGAACCGCCGGCCGACCGGCGGTGAGCGTGCCGGTCTTGTCGATCACGAGGAGCTGCACGCGGCCCAAGGTCTCCAGTGCGGCCGCATCGCGGATCAGAATCCCTGTGCGCGCCCCGCGGCCGACGCCCACCATGATCGACATCGGCGTCGCCAAGCCCACCGCGCAGGGACAGGCGATGATCAGCACCGACACGGAGCTGACAAACGCATACGCCAGCCGTGCCTCGGCGGGACCCCACCACCACCAGCCCGCGAACGCCGCCGCGGCAACCACCAACACCATCGGCACAAACCAGGCGGCGACGGTATCGGCCACGTGCTGGATCGGGGCGCGGCTGCGCTGCGCGCGGCTGACCAGCTCGACGATCTGCGCCAGCACCGTCTCTCGACCCACCCGCTCTGCGCGCATCTCCAACGCGCCGGTCTGATTGAGCGTTCCTCCGATGACGCGGTCTCCGGCGCTCTTTTCCACCGGCGTCGGCTCGCCGGTGAGCAGCGATTCATCGACGGCGCTGCTTCCCCGCAGGACGATGCCATCGACCGGCACCTTGTCGCCGGGAACGACCCGCAGGATGTCCCCCGCCTGCACCTGATCGAGCGGGACCAGGTGTTCCCTGCCGTCCTTGAGCAGCCGGGCCCGATCGGGCGCCAAGGAGAGCAGCTCCCGGATGGCTGCACTGGTCTGCCGGCGGGCCCGCAACTCCAGCACCTGCCCCATCAGCACCAGCGTGATGATGACCGCGGCCGATTCAAAGTACAGCGGCGGCGCACCGTGGACGTGAAAAGGAGCCGGGATCAGATGCGGCAGGAGGAGCGCCGCTGTGCTGAGCAGCCATGCCGCGCCGGTGCCGATGGCGATCAGCGTGAACATGTTCAGCCGGCCGGCGACGAGCGACCGCGCTCCCCGCACGAAGAACGGCCAGCCGCATCCCAGGACGACCGGCGTGGCCAGTGCTGCCTGCAGCCAGGCCGCCGCCGTCCTCCCCAGCCAGTGGTCGAGGGGGATTCCCAGCATCGGCCCCATCGCGAGTAGGAGCAGCGGCACGGAGAGCGCCGCCGCCAGCCAGAACCGCCGCGTCATCCCGCGCAGCTCCGGGTCTTCCGGAGTTGCGGCTGCGACGCTCTTCGGTTCGAGGTCCATGCCGCAGATCGGACAGGTCCCCGGCTCCGTCCGCTCGATCTCCGGATGCATCGGACAGGTGTAGACGAGCCGTTCTCCTCCTGCCGCCAGGGGGGGTGCCGGCTCCAGAGCCATTCCACACTCCGGACAATCCCCCGGGTGGGGACTTTCGCCGCCGGGACACATCGGGCAGACGTAGCGCGGCGCCGTGGCGGTGGCATGTCTGTCAGGGACGCGCTGTTCGCGGGGGGGCGTTGAGGCGTCAGGGGGGTGGCAACACGACGAGGTGAGCTGCGGGGCGGTCACGGAGGCCGGACTGCCGAGTGGCACCAGCGGAGGAGGCTTCCAGTCCTCCGGCGGCCCGGCGGCGAGAAACGTGTCGCGGCAACGGGGGCAGCAGAAGTAGAACGTTTCGCCCCCCCGTTCGGCGCGGAGCGCCCGGGCGGGGTCGACGGTCATGCCGCAGATCGGGTCGATGGCCATGCCGGATGATCGGATTTCTGGGAGACTTTGGTCACTGTAGCAGTCGGGGAGCGGAAGGGAATGCGCGAGGCGGCCGGAGCGGGCGAGTCGTGGGGCCACGCCAGTCGACGCGCCGGCACGGAAGGCGCAACGTCTGGCATGTGCAGTGGATACACCAATTGTCGATTTCTTCGATCTGCCCCGTCCCCTGGGACGGCTGTACCTCGCAGAGTGAGACATGGACAGACTGCGCCGCATCGCCGAGCTGCTTGCCTTTGTGCGCAGGAACCTGTTGTGGTTTCTGATCGCCAGCTATGGACTGGCCGCCGGCTGGCCGGCGCCCGGGGACCTGGTCCGGGGGACAAGTCTGGGGGAACTGCCGTTCACCAGCGGCGCATTCAACCCCACCCACGTGCTGCTGGGCGTGTTGCTGTTCTGCGTGGGGATTTCGATCCGGCCGGAGGAATCGCGTCAGATGTGGCGGCTGTCACGAACGGTCGTCTGGGGGGTGGCGGCGGCCTGGCTCATTCCCCTGGTGGGACTAGGGATGTTGCTGAGTCTGGGAGTTTGTGGGATCAACGGCCAGGGTTGGCTGGCGTTTGTCACCGGAGCGATGCTGGTGGCGGCCATGCCTCCCGCCAACTCGTCCTCTGTCTGGAGCGAGCTGAGCGGAGGACAGGCGGCGGCGGCCGTCTCGATCATCATCCTGGGGACGCTCCTCAGCCCGCTGCTCACGCCGGTGCTGCTGGGACTGTCGGCAAGAGTGGGGGGGAACCTCGACGGGCTGACGTCGGCCGCGGCCGCGATGAGCCTGGAGATCCTGGTCGCCTTTGTGGTGTTGCCGACGGCGCTGGGCATAGGCGTCCGATCGATGTGCGACGCGCTCTCGGAGCGCTGGCAGTCCACTCTGCTGACCGCCAGCCGCGCCGTTTCTCTGGCGGCCCTGTTGATGCTCAATTACGCGAACGCCGCCGTGGCGGCGCCGGCGATCGTGGCCGAATCCTCCCTCCTGCCAACGCTCCTCGTCTCGTTCCTGACGGTGCTGTGGTGCGGGATCGTGTTCGGGCTGGCGATCGGCGTCAGTCGCTGGATTTGCGAGGGAGACGCCGGTCGACGCGTGGGATGTGTGTATGTGACGGGGATGAAGAACACCGGGGCGGCGCTCGTCCTGGCGACGACGCTCCTGGCCCATCAGCCGTTGGCCGTGCTCGTCCCCGTCGTCTACACGGTGGTGCAACACCTGGCGGCGGCGCTGACCGACCGTCTGCTGTCGCTGAGTCGTGCTCCGGCCGGGGCGGCGCTGACCCCCCTCCGTCAGAGTTCGACCCCCTCGTACTGATGCTCGAAGCGCACGAGGGCTTCGTGGGGATTCATGTTGAAGACCACCCGTCCTCCGGTGCCCCAGTTCCCCTGCTGGTAGTGGAACAGGGCGCAGCCGTCGCGCAACAGACCGACGTGCTCCACCTCCTCCATGTCGCCCCCTTCAATCGCCTCGAAATTGACGTTGACAGACACAAAGGCGGTGATCATGCCGGTCTGGCGATCACGGGCGAAGGTGACGTCCGGCTGCCAGTCGCAGACTTTCCAGCGGACGCCGCGGGGCTTGCCCTGGGTCGAGGCGAGCTCGAAGAACTTGGCTTCGAGAAACTCCCGCCGCTGGCGGAACTGGGCCATCGCCGTCCGAGCTTCGCGCTTTCGGATCCAACGAGCCAACGGACGCACCGCCAGCAGTCCGGCCGCCGCCAGCACCGCGGCAACGATCAGCAGAGATTGCCACATCCTCATCTCCTGCTCCTCATCACCGATCGTAACGGGCTGGGAGGCGAGCGGCCAGAGGCTCCCGGCGGACGGAGAGACTGCATCCGGAGATTCGGGCGACTGAGAGAGTGTGTGGGAACGTCGGCCCCCCCGTCCCCAAACGGAGCCCGGGGTCCTCCCACCCGCCGTTCCTCTTCTGACTGGGAAATCCAGCCGGCCTGTGAGGGACCGGTGAAGGGTCATCATCGTAACGAGCGTGCCTCTCGTTCCGGCCCTGTCCCCCTCTTCCCACACGTTTTGGTGCAACCGGCGGGAGACTTGTCGCCACCCGGGGGAATCGGAGACAACAAATAGGTGATGGGGAGTCATTCGACGCGGCCCGGCGACTGTTGAGCCGGTTCCCGGAGTGGCCTCCGCAGGATCGATCCCACGCAAGGAGGCCCGACTGTTCGTCTGTCTCTTCGCCTGGACGGATGGCGCTGCCGGCCCAGGCACCCTTGGTCTGCCTGCTGGTATGCGCTGCACCCTCTTTGTCGTGGCATGTTTGGCAGGGGTTGTCTCGCATCTGCGGGGGGACGGTCCCCCCCGGGATGCGGTTCCCGTGCCCGTAGGAACGTCCCTGACAACCGCCCGCCTGTTGGGGTCTCTGCCGCCCCCCGTCTCGCAAGCAACGGGACCCCGCGGAGCACCCTCGCCTTCTCCCTTCGAAGAGGACGAGCCTCGCTATCCCGATCTGCAAGTGCTGCTGATCGTGGCTCCGGACGATCCCGACTCGACCGCCAAGTTGAAGGAACTGGAAGGGGAGGATGGTCCCTTCGAGCGGCTGCGGCGGAAGGGTTGGCGCGTCGGTGCCGGTGCGGAGGACCATCTGCGGATCGTCAGGACTGATGAGGTTCGCGGTCTGGTGGAGGCGCACGGCCTCCGGACGTTTCCGGCCGTTGTCGCCGTGCATGGCGGCGAGGTGATTCGCTCATTCACGTCCGGCTGCACGACGCCGCTGGACGAATACACGTTTGAATGGCTGCGGACGGGCGTGGCGACCCGGCCGGCGACGGCGCCGCGGCCGGCCGCGGCCGTCGCCACCACCGGTCACTACCCCTTGCGGGGAGGACACTGGTCGGTGGATGGAGACTGGTATCCGTCGCTGGAGCAGGTGCTCCGACATCTGCGCGGACCGAATCACAACCACCTGATCCCGGCCGATTGGGAGCTTGAACAGTGGTCGTATGAGGAGTTGCGGTCGCTGCACGACGACCTGCATGAGACGGGCCGTCCCCGGCCGCTGGAAGCGGGGGCTGCTCACCCGGCAGGCGCTTCGGGAGAGGCCCCGTCCCACACGGTGGCGCGGCCGGTGGAGCCTGCGTGGAGGTGGTCCGCCGGGCAGTCGTACTCCGCCGGCAGATGGCCGTCACAGAGTTCGAGCCGCAGTTCCGCCAGTTCCTCTTCCAGCCGCGCGGAGCGGCGGTTCGGATCGCCGGTGCATTACGTTCCTTAGCGCTCTCCGAGCGGCGGCGGAGCGGAGTTGCGGCGGCGGGGGGCGTCCAGATAGCGGTGCCCCGTGTTGGGGTTGTCCTGATCGAACGCGAAGGCGTCCCGGTTGAGCAGAAAGTGCTTGACGTAGGCGATGGGGATGGCGAAACCCAGCCCTTCGGCCCCGAGCACCTTCATGTTGGTGACGCCGATCACCTCGCCGCGGGTGTTGAACAGCGGCCCGCCGCTGTTGCCGGGGTTGATCTCGGCGGTCGTCTGGATGTAGACCACGCCGTCAAAGTTCCGGTTGCGGGTGCTGATGATGCCCTGCGAAACGGATCGCTCCAGTCCCAGCGGATTGCCGATGGCGAACACCTCTTCCCCCTCGCGCTGGTCCACGTCGGGAGAGAGGCTGACCACGGTGAACGGGATGTCCTCCTGCTTGGGAATCTGCAACAGGGCGAGGTCGAAGAAGGGATTGAGAGCGAGAATCTTCACGTCCTTGATCCGCCGCTTCTCGAAGTCGCCGCTGGGAGTCTTGTGAAAGATGGTCGCCGAAATGCGGGTCTCGCGCTCGACCACGTGGTAGTTGGTGACGCAGTAGCCGCGGTCGTTGATGATGAATCCGCTCCCCAGTCCGGAGGGGGTCTGCACCAGCACGACCGCTTCTCCGAACATCTCCGCCAGTTGGCGAATGCTGCGGACCGGGAGGCGGCGGGAGATGAACACGTCGTCTGCTCCCGGTTCGGCGGCGGGAATCGGCTGGTCGCCGGCCGAGTAGCGATTCTGAATCCGGTCCAGGGGAATCTTGAGCACGTCGACACCGACGTCGACGTACAGGTCCCGATCGGTCTCCTTGAGCACTTCTCCTTCGACCCGCTGACCGGACTTGAGCTCAATCACGTCGGCCGCCGGAGCGGTCTGAAGCAGCACGGCCAGAATCGCCAGGAAACCAAGGCAGGTGCGGGAGATCATGGCGGGGGGGCAAGGGTGCGGCGGACAGGCGGAAGCAACCTCCCCGCCCGGCCAGGCCGCAGGGGCTAGTTTCCAAAGGCATACTTCTGGTGACACTCTCCACAGAGGGTCTGCATCGTCCCCAGGGCGGCGGAGAAGCCATTGAAATCATTGGCGTCAACCGCCTCGCGGCCGCCGACGGCCGCCGAGACGAAACTGCCGGCGAACCGCTGGTAGTCCGCCTCATCCGTATAGTCGTAACCGGGGGTGGAGACGACGGACATCAGCGTCGCCAGCATGGCGAGCTTGCGTTTGACCGCCGCGGGGTCCTCCTTCATCCGGGCTTCGGTATTGATGTTGGACTTGAGGCTGTTGAGGGTGAGTTCAATGCGCTTCATCAGCACGCCGCGGTCGGCGTAATCGGCGAAGGGAGCCTGCCCCTCCGCCTCGACTCCCGCCGGCGGATTGCCGCTGAACAGGTCCACCAGCAGATCAAAGGGGGCCTTGGTGGCGTCGTAGGCGCTGCGGCCGGTTTTGGAGGCGTTGGCATTGACCTGAGAGGCGAGGGTGCGGGCGATCTTGGCATTCGCCTTCCAGCTCACCTCCCCCGGGTGGAGTTCGACCACGCCGGCCAGCGCGGCCAGAGCCGTGGCCTCGACACCGATCGTTTCCCAACTGGAATTGTAGGTGGAGAGCTGGCTGAGTTTCTGGGCCAGGTCGTTCCGCAGGCTGGTGATCTCATCCACGATCTGCTCGATGGCGGCGGCCCGGCCCCAATCGATGCCCCCTCCCGACGGAGCCGCAGTCGGCGCCGGCGTGGGTGCGGGAGCAGCCGCGGGAGGCGCGGCCGACGGGGGAGACGCGGCGGGGACGGAGGCAGACGCGGGCGGGGCGGACGCCGTTGCCAGGAGCGTCTGGTCGGCGGCGACCTCCAGCGGCCGGTCGTAAAAGACGTCGTAGGGGATGCCTCCAATCCACTGGGTGGCCGTCGAGCGGGGGGCGGGTACCGCGGCGACCGGGGCCGATCCCGCCGGAGGGGTCACGGGGGCAGGCTGCGGAACGGCCGCGGGAGGGGCGGTCGTCGAGGGGGCGGGGGCGCCACCGCAGCCGCTCAGCACGGCCAGACACACCCCGCAGGTCCACCTGCGCCAGGCGACTCGCAGAACAGGCTGCGTCATCGATTCCCTCGTGGTTCTTGTCAGGCGGAAGGGGGTGGTTGGCGGGACGGGCGGGTGAGGCACTTCTCCGGACCCGCTCGCCGCCGCCGGCGCGCGGTCGTTACAGGGCCTTGGGGACTTTGGCCAGGACGGCCGGGTCGTTGTAACGCGGGTCCCAGAAGTGGTCCGAGAACTTGATCCCGAAGCCCCAGCGCTTCTCCTGTTCCGCCCGTTGAGCCCACGGGGTGCCGGGATGCTCGCGGATGATGAAGTCGTACATCTCCAGCGCCTTCTTCCGCTGGGCTTCGAGCTGCTCGGTATCGACGCCGGCGGCACGAATCTGCTGCTCGTTCGGCTGGAGCATCGTGGTGGTAAAGTCGCGGTGCCAGTGGTTGGACTTGGGGTCCCGGGGCTTGGGGTTGGTGGTGGCGTGGTTGTCCATCGCTAGGAGGTACTGGAACATTCGCACGCGATAGGCGAGTAGCTGGGCGTAGACGAGGTCATACGTGGCCCGCCAGCGGAGATCAGGTTCGAGTTCGCGTTGGGGTTGCAGCTTTTCGAGTTCGGTGATGGCGGTGTTCATGAGCTGCAAGGCCCGCACGGCGCGCTGGAACTGCTGCTTGCCCTGAGCCTTGAACTCGTCGATCCCGATGGGGTAATGCCAGGCGATGTTGAGTTCGCCGTCGAGGTGCGGATTGAGCCGCAGGATCACCTGCCAGATCGTCCTGCGGAAGTCGCTCTTGTCCCGTTTGAGGACGTAGTCGCGGACCGGTTCGAGGCCGGGTTCGTATTGCTTCATGCGGATGTCGTCGAACTTGCGCTGGAGGCGGGCGGCGGCACCGACGAGGTCCTGCTCCTCCGATTGCAGCATGAAATAGATGCCGCCCGATTCCTTGACCAGTCGCGCCAGCACGTAGGGGGCAAAGCCGCTGGAGGCGCTGTCATCGCGGGCATGGAAGCCGTTGTACTGCAAAGCTTCCGGTTGGGCCGTTTCGGGGCCGCGGTTGATGTTGATCCAGTAGGTGTGGTTGATGTCGGGGTGTTTCCAGCCGACCTTGGCATAGGGATAGCCGAAGATGGCCTCACGACCCAGGACGTAGACGGGGGCCTTGTACAGCTTGGACTTTTCAACGGTGGTCTCAAGACCGTCGGGATCGTCGCCGCTTTCGTCCGTGAGGACGACGATGGCGAGCTTGCGGCTGGTGGAGCGGGCCAGTTTGCCGTATTCGTCGAGGATGGCGTTGACGGAGCTGAAGATCATCTCCTTGCCGCTTTTGTCCTCGGGCATCTTGAGGATGGCCTCTTTGATCTCCTTGAGGTCGGCCGTGGGGCGCGGGGTGATCTTGCGCACCCCCTCGCCGAAGCTGCAAATGACCGTTTCCAGGGCGTGATACCGCTCCTTGCGCTGTTCCGCCTGCTGCCGGGCGATGTTGAGTTCCTCGTAAATCTTGTTGAAGTTCTCGGCGATCTCCTGGCGGTCGCTGCGGAGGCTCTCGGTGGAGTCGAACAGCCACACGACGAGGACCTGCTGTTCGCGCATCATCCGGCGGAGTTCCTGCGTGAGGCGGTGCATGGCCGTGCCATAGCCGTCCACGCGCGCCCCCACTTCACCCGAGACCTCCCCTTCACCCAGGTCCATGTTGACATCGCCGATGCCGGGGAGCGAAATGCTGGCGAACTGCGTGACGTTGATGCGGGGCTCCTTGAGGGCGTCGGACGTCTCGATGTTCTGGCGGGCGATGGGATTGGCCGTGGTGGCCCCCAGTTGACCCGTGACCGCGCCTCCAGAGGTGACGCTGAGCGTCTGCGACACGTTGGTGTCGATCGACATTTCCTGCATGAACTCTTCCTGGGGACGCTCCTCCAGAAAGACGGTCTCCACCACCATCTTGGGGGTGTGCGTCTCAGTGGAGTACCTCCACAGGTACAGCCCCAGGAGCACCGCCGTGTGCATGACGACGCTGATCACGTAGGCCGGAACATTTCGGATGGACATAGAACTTCCCCCCCGGGGACGGTCAACGGCCTTGGCCCGACAGACAGCCACACCTCCGGATCGCGACCAACGATCCGGCGGCTGACGTCGGCTGCCGCCAGATCAATCGTCTCAAGTCTATCAGGCCGGCAGTCGAAAGCCAATTCCCCCACGGCGGAGGGTCACTGAACCTGAGCGGTGAAGGGGAGGGAACTGCCGTTCACGCCTCGCTTGGGAAGCTCCCCCTGTGTCCGGCGTTCGGGAGGTGGGAAGGGATTCCCGCTTCGGCGGACTGCCGGGGCAACTCCCCTTGGCAGCGCGGGGAGTTTCGGCAGCGCGGGAGGCCGACGAGACGGAGCCGGGAGGGGGGGGAGAACACCATCTCCCCCCGCAGGAGCGCCCCCCTTGATCCCCCCTCCTCAGGCCCGAGCGGGAACGTCCCGGAGTTTGGGAGTGAGATACTGGACGGTGCTCTCCATGGTGACGAGCTGGGGATAATCCTCCTCGGGGATCTGTACCCGGTAATGCTTGCGCAGCTCCATCACGATGTCGAGGAAGTCCATGCTGTCCAACTCCATCTGCTCCCGGAAGGGGCGGGAATCGTCCAGGCTGGACAGGTCTTCGTCAGGGGCAATGCGCTCGAGGATGTCGAGGACCACCTGGCGGATCTCAGAAGGCGCCATCCAAACTGCTCCGTGTACGTTGCACGAGTCGTCGTCCGGGAGAGGGAGTCGCCGGCCTGTTTCCGGGCCATTCCCTCGGGAGACGGGGTGACCCGCCCCGGGTTCCCCGCGAGACCGTGGAGATGCATCCCCTCCCGGCCCCCTGCGGCCGGTCTGTCGTCTCCCCCAGCCGCGGGGGAAGCGTCAAGTATACACACCCCCCGCGCTGGCCGGAAACTTCCGGACGATCAGCACCGAATTGATTCCCAACATTCCGAAGGAATTGTTGAGGATCACGTCCACCCGTTCCATCCGTCGCGGCACATTCGCCACAATCTGCGGCAAATCGCAACGCGGGTCGAGGTGGTCCAGGTTGATTGTAGCGTGGGCCAGACGGTCCTCAAACGCCGGGAGATTCCCCAGCAGTTCGAGGGCCCCGGCCGCCCCCATGGCGTGGCCGATGAAACTCTTGGTGTTGTTGATCGCCAGCGACGGCCGCTCGCCAAACACTTCCCGCAGAGCCCGGCACTCTTCGATGTCCCCCTGCTCCGTGGCGGTGGCATGGCTGCTGACGATGTCGACGTCTTCGGGCCGCAGTCCGGCTCGTTGCAGCGCCAGCCAGATGCATTCCGCCTGCCGCCGCGCATCGGGGAGGACGAAATCGGTGGCATCGGAGTTCATGGCATAGCCGACGATTTCGGCGTAGATTTTGGCCCCCCGTTCCAGGGCGTCCGGCAGCCGCTCCAGCGTACACAGCGCCCCCCCTTCCGCCACGACAATGCCGTTGCGATCGCGGTCAAAGGGGCGCGAGGCCCTAGTCGGATCGGAATGATGCGCCAGCGCCCCCTGGCTGCGAAAGCCGGCAAAGATGCCGAAGGTGTGAATGCTTTCCGACACTCCCCCGGCGATCGCCATGTCCACCTCCCGCAGCCGCAGCATCTGCACCGCCTGAATGAATCCGGCATTCCCGGCGGCGCAGGCGGCGCCGACCGTGAGATGCGGCCCGGTGATGCCCAGGTTGAGCGTCACCTCGCCGGCCGGATTGTTCGCCACGGTGCGGGGATTGTGGTGGTGCGTCCAGACGGAGGTGTCGTAGTCGAACTGCTTGATCTCGTAGATTTCCTGCTCGGTTTCGACGTTGCCGTGTTCGGTGATCCCGATGTACACCCCCACCCGGTCCTTGCGGACGTTGGGCCAGTCGAGGCCGCTGTCGCGGACCGCCTCGTTGGCGCAATAGATGGAGATCGAGCCGGCGCGGGTGCCGCGACGGCGATCCTTTTTGCGCTGATAGCGGAATTCGTCAAACTGGCAGACCCCCGCCAGCACGGGGGGCATGTAGCGGGTTTCAAAGGGGACGACCCCGGATTTGCCGGTCAACAGCGCGTGCCGGAACTCCGCCAGGTTGTCGCCGTTGGGAGCGGTCAACCCGACGCCCGTGATCACGATTCGCTGAGGATCGCAAAGTCCGTCCGACATCCGTCCGTCCGAAGGGGCGCGGCGTGCGGCGGCAGCGTAACTGCTGAGGTGCAAAGCGGCAAGCAGCCTGTGCGGGTTCCGGGTGTGTGCCGGGGCGGCCGCCTCCGGCCCCTCCGCCGCGCGCCGGGGGCGACTGCTCGCGAAGCCTCCCCGGAGGGCAATACACTGCAAGGTCTTGGACCGGTGGACCGAAGTTGCTGGCGGATCTCATGACGGCCCCTCCCCATGGTGCGGAACTCGATCCCGTGCACCCCAACTGGGTGTGGCGGACAATCCGCGTCATCCTGCGGAACGTGTTCGCGTTCTGGATGCGGTACCGGGCCCGGGGGTTCGAGCATCTGCCGGAGGGGGGGGCGCTGTTGCTCATCAACCACCAGAGCTTTCTCGATCCGCTGCTGGTGGGACTGCCGCTGGCGCGGCCGGTGAGTTATCTGGCGCGGGACACGCTGTTCCCCGTGCCGATCATCGGCTGGATTCTGCGACACACCTATGTGATGCCCATTCGTCGCGAGGCGGCCTCGACGGAAAGCCTGCGGGAATCGATCCGGCGTCTGGAACAAGGGTTCTACGTGGGGATTTTTCCGGAAGGGACCCGCAGCCGGGACGGCAGACTCGGACCGCTCAAACCGGGCTTCGTGGCGCTCTTGCGGCGTTGCCGCGTGCCGCTGGTGCCGATCGGCATTGCCGGTGCCGTGGAGGTGCTGCCGCGCGGGGCGAAGTTCCTGCGTCCGCGGCGGGTGCACGTGGTGTTTGGCCGGCCGATCTCTCCGGAGGAGTGGCAGCCCCTCGCCGCCCCGGGGCGCGAGGAAGAGTTACTGGCCTTCACCACGGCGGCGCTGGCGCGGTGCGTGGAGGAGGCGCAGCGGTGGCGCGCCGAGCAGTGACCTCGCGACAACCCGCACAGCGGCGCCGCGCTCCGGGGGAATTGCACTGTTGCTCGAGCCGCCAGTGGTTATGATGGCGGTAGTGGTTCAGTTCCCACCGGCGAGTGGCGGACGCACGTCCGCCGGCGCCCCTCCGCTGCGAGAACGGAAGTTCTCGACTCGCGCCGGGGGAACCGGGCACGGGAGGGACGGGCCGATCAGACAGGAGGGACCGGATGCACATCGCCCTCGCCTCGGACCATGCCGGCTTTGAGTACAAGGAGCGGGTCAAGCTCCTGTTGATCGAGCTGGGACATAACGTGGAGGATCTCGGCACCGATTCGGAGCGGCCGGTCGATTATCCTCTCTTCATCCGTCCGCTGGCCGAGGCAGTGGCGGACGGCCGGTACGACCGGGGGATCGTCTTTGGCGGGAGCGGCAACGGCGAAGCCATCGTCGCCAACCGGGTCCCGGGAGTCCGCTGCACGCTGTGCTGGGATGTGGAATCGGCGCGGCTGGCACGGGAGCACAACGATTCCAACGTGCTGGCCCTGGGGCAGCGACTGTTGGACTTTGACGAAGTGCAGGTGATTCTCCAGACGTGGCTGGAGACGCCGTTTGCCGGCGGACGCCACGCCCGCCGCATCCGGATGATTGATCAGCCGATCCCGGCCCGTCCTCCCGCCGCCGGCAACGGTGCGGCGCCGCACCGGACGAATCTCATTGAAGAGGTGGAATTCATCTGCAACGCTTGTCGGCAGGAATTCCAGGTGCCGATCGACATCTCCGCCGGCGCGGTGCAGGAGCTGTTGGAGGAGTGTCCCGTCTGCTGCCACGAGAATGCGATCTTCGTGCGGATTGACGACGACGGAGAGGTCTTCGTCAGCGGCGACCTGCATGTGACGGGGTAGACGCGTCGCCTCGCGCTACCACGCCCGGGTGCGGCCGAACGTGCAGTGCAGGCGAAACGCCTCGGCCGCCGCCGTTCCGCTCTGCCGCCCGCGGGTCTGCATCTGCACGCGGAGCTCGTCCAGCAGCGGCACAAATGCGGCATCTTCCGCGCGCTGCAACTGGCTCTGATGACAGGCCAGCAGCCGCTCCTTGAGGGAGACGAACGGCGTGATGTCGATGAACAGCCCCGGCTCAAAACCGGTCATGCCGAGCGTGTCCATCCACCACACCGCCGGTGGGCGCGCCAGGGGCCGGGCGGGGGTGATGAGCCCGCGCGAGGCGGCCATCCAACTGGCCGCCTCCGTCAACGCGGAAGCGGCGCGATGGTCCGCGTGATAGTCGTTGGGAGCGTGGCCGAGAATCAGGGTCGGTGCGAACTGGCGCACCAGTTCGACCACTCGTTCCCGCGTGGAGGCGTCGTCCGTCAGCGTCCCGTCCGCGAACTCTCCCAGGAGCAGTTCCGCCCCCAGGAGCGTCGCTGCCGCCTGCATCTCGCGCCGCCGCACGTCGGCCAGATCAGGGATCGGTGTCGGCGGCTGGCCGCGATCCCCCCGGCACAGAACGCAGACGCCGATCGCCGCCCCATCCTGAGCGGCGCGGGCCAACGTCCCGGCGCAGAGCAACTCCGCATCGTCGGGATGAGCGACGACCGCCAGGACCCGCTCGCCGGTAAAGTCCAGCTTCGGCACCGCTCTGCCAGGGGAGAGACGCGAGGCGCGGTTCCATCCGCGCGGCTCACTTGGTGGAGATGGCCTGCGCGAGGGGCCTGAGGACCTCGTCGACCACGTGGGCTTCCAGCAGCTTCTCGCAGGAGGCGCGAAGTTCCTTGAGGGTTTCCGGAAGACTGGCGTCGTGCGGGAGGCTGCCGTACTGCCGGACGGTGAAATAAACCGTGATGGCATCCTCATGGAAGTCGTTCCGCCGCACCTGATAGGCGTTGGTGCGGGTCTCGACCATGATCCGGCACTGGCGGCGGCAGCTCTCATCGAGGGCCATCGTCAGCGACGGCTCAAAGTTGAGCGGTCGGCCTCCCGGAATCGACAGCAGGCTCTCGAACGCCGTTCCGGCGCCCAGCGCCTCCGCCACCAGCTCGTCATGATTGCCGCGGTACAGGAAGTCAAAACCGATCAGGAAATCGAGGGCTTCGCAGTCCAGCGGACTGAGGGAGAGCATGTACGGCGCCAGTTCCAGCGCCAGACAGTGCTGTTCGAGGGCGGCATCGAGCGTGGGAGGGTTGACCTGGCCGCTGCAAATCCGCCGCGGCTCGAGACTCATCCAGCGATAGCTCGGCTGGTCTTTGTCCTCTTCGAGCACAAAGTCCCCGTTGTCTCGGGTGTAGAAGTTCCGCATCGTGGGATACGACTTCTGCACCCGGCCGAAGAATTCCAGCACCGTCTCCCGCTGCGACGGAAGCTGCATCTCCGTATAGAGATTCAGATTCACGAAGATATCGTCCGCCAGTGAGACATAGGCGTTCATCGGCAGGCTTTCGGGCTGGAGGAGAGAGGGGCGGGACAGGGGGCGGCCCAAAACCGGAACGCTCCCTTCACTCGCGGTGCGCCGGTTCCTGGAATGGCGGCCAGCCGCGGATGAAGGGAGCGTACGCAGGCAATGGGGTCGACCCCACTCGGTGACACTCACGAGGACGGAAAGGGACGCGACCGGGCGGTGCAGTTCTCCGTCTAACTTGATATTCTACTCCTGCGGGAGGGCCCGGTCAAAAGCGACCTGCGAGAAACCGAGACATGTCCGAACGCGTCGCGGATGCATCAACCGCAGTTGTTCTGAACTCTCGCTTCGGTTGGTTCGGCGTCGCCGGCGATGCGTCGGCCGTCGTGGCCGTCGCCCTCGGAGGCCGCAGCCCCGCCGCCCTCCGCGCGCAGCTCTTGCTCGTTCGGGGACGCGGTGAGAGCCCTCCGTCTCCACCCCTGTGGCTGACCCGCGCGGCTGACCAGATCGCCCGCTATCTTGACGGCGAGCCGCTCGATCTGGGTGACATTCCGATCCGCCTCGGGTCGCAGACCCCCTTCCAGCGGCGCGTCCGCGAGGCCCTGCGGCGCGTCGGGTATGGCGAGACGGTGAGCTATGCAGAACTGGCGGAGCGTGCCGGCGCACCGCGGGCGGCTCGAGCGGTCGGGAGCGTGATGGCCTCCAACCCCCTGCCGCTGCTCATCCCGTGTCATCGAGTGATTGGCTCTGGAGGCCGGTTGGGCGGTTTCTCCGCACCGCAGGGGGTGGCGCTCAAGCGGGCGCTGTTGGCCATGGAAGCCGGCGATCCCTTCCCGCTGGCAGCTCTCCGCTCTCCCCGTCACACGGCTCGGGCGATGACGCACTTGAGATAGGCGCTTTCCCGGCAGTGGATGGAGACCGGGTGATCGCTGGCCTGCCCGCGGACTTCGAGAATCTGCAGCCCCCTTCCCTTCTCCAGCGCCGCCCGGGCGAGGATGTCCAGGAACATCTCGCGATCCACCAATCCGGAGCAACTGCACGTGACCAGAATTCCTCCCGGCTCCAGGACTTGCAACGCCAGGCGATTGAGCCGCAGGTACCCTTTCGCCGCCCGCTCGATGCCCGGCCGCGTCCGGGCCATCTTGGGCGGGTCCAGAATCACCAGCCCAAACTGTTCTCCCCGGCCGACGGCAGCCTCCAGATAGGGAACCACGTCCGCGCGGACGAACGTGCACCGCTCGCCGATCTCGTTGAGTTCCGCATTGGCCCGGGCAGTCTCGATGGCGGAAGGGGACGAATCGACCCCGGTCACGTGCGCGGCCTGTCCCAGCTTCGCCGCCGCCAGACTGAACCCCCCGGTGTAACAGAAGGCGTCCAGGACCTTTCGTCCCCCGGCATAGGCCGCCACGGCCCGGCGGTTGTCGCGCTGGTCGAAATAGTAGCCCGTCTTGTGCCCCTCCAGAACGTCCACTCCGATCCTCAGCCCGTTTTCGACGAGGAACAGCGGCCGTGGCGGAGGTTCTCCCCGGAGGAGGCCGTCCGCAGCGCTGAGCCCTTCCGACTCACCGATGCCGCGCTCCGTCCGCAGCCAGACGCCGCGCGGCCGCAGTCGTTCCGTGAGCAGTTCCAGGAACAGCTCCTGCCGCATCGCCAAGGCGCGACTGGTCCATTGGACCAGAAGCCACTCGCCGTAGCGATCGACGGTCAAGCCGGAGAGATGGTCTCCCTCGCTGAAGATCAACCGGCAGGCATGGCGTTCAGGACGGTGTTGAAAGAGCTGCTCGCGCCAGGCGAGCGCCTGGTCGATCCGTTCGGCCCAAAAGTCCCGGTCGAGGGGGCGGTGTTCGTCCCAGCCGTACAGCCGGACGCGGATCTGGCTGTCCGGGTTGTACAGTCCGCGGCCGATAAACCGCCCCTCGTGAGAGACCACCCGCACTTCATCTCCCGGCTGCGGCGCCCCCTCTTCCCGTTCAATCGCCCCGGCGAAGACCCACGGATGATGCGAGAAGAATGGCAGCGCCCGGCGCTTCTTGAGGACCACGACGGCGAGAGGTGCGTCGGACATGGGACGGGTCGGCGGGAGGGGCACGAGGGGAACCACAACGCGGGTCTCGCCGCCGGTCGGGACTCCCCAGCGTCTTGCCGGGGGCGAGGGACGGTGCGGCCGGAAACGGCGTCCAACGGGCGGGCGGAGCGTCGTGCGCTAATCCTTGGGGAGATGTTCGCGCGAGAAGGAAGGTTCGACTTCCTGCAGATACGCCAACAACCGGTCGCGTTCGTGCTGCAACTGCCGCACGCGCAGCAACGAACGTACCCGGGTAATCAGCTCCAGCCGATGCACCGGCTTGGTGAGGAAGTCGTCCGCCCCGGCGGCCACCGCCCGCTCGATGTCGCCGGAGTCCTTGAGGGCGGTCACCATCAGCACCGGGATGTCGCGCGTCTCGCCGGTCTGCCGCAGCCGCTGACAGACCTCGTAGCCGCTGAGTTTGGGCATCATGATGTCCAACAGGATCAGGTCCGGCCGTTGCGTGCGGGCCACTTCGAGCGTCTGCAAGCCGTCCACCGCCATCAGAATGTCGTGCCCCTCGTCCGCCAGATAGGCTTCGAGCAGTTCGCGGTTCTGCTGGTTGTCGTCGGCGATCAGGATGCGGCTGGGAGCCGGAGGCGTGGGCATCGGCGCGGTTCGCGGGCGGCTTCAGTCGGGGAGAGGGACGGAAAACGGCCTGAGTATACACCGTGCGGACCGGAACTGCGAACCGCGACTCTCGCAGCGGGGTGGGAGGGACGGTACGGCCTCACCCCACTGCCCGCAACGCCGTCGCCACCCCCAGGCAGAGCAGCGCCAGGAGATCGCGCAGTCCCAGCGCATCGTCACGGCCGTGACGCCGCAGGTAGTTGAGCAGCGCCCCCGTCGGGCAGCCGTACTGGCAGTACGCCATCGGCACAACGAGCGAAGCCACCAGACCCACGGCGAAGATGGTCAATGTCGGCCACCCGGCGATCGCGGGGACATAGGCGTCGAACGGTTCCAGATCCACGAGGCTGAAGGTCCAGCCGCTGGCCGCCACAACCACCACCCACGCCAGCAACACTCCCGGAATCATCGCCAGACGCCGGTGCCATCGCGGTCCCAGCCGCACCCGCCACCGCAGGCGACCTTTCAGCAACTGCTGAGCCGCGCCGTGCGGGCAGAGCTGGGCGCAGTAGATGTTCCGCCGTGTGGCCATCGGGAGCAGCAGCGCCGCCGCCGCCAGCAGCAGCGGACCGGGCATCGTCCGCCACGGAATGCCGTTGCTCGCCCAACCGACCAGCAACGCCTGCGACACCAGGTCCCCATTGACGAATCCCAGATAGCCGACGAGCAAGAGCAGGAATGGAATCCGCACCCACGCTTTGCCCCGCAGGGAGGTCAGACCGATGAGCACGCCGGCCAATGTCACCAGCATCGTTCCCACGTCTCGCGAAGTCATCTGCACCTGACGCGACTGTCGCGCCTGCTCCCGCCGCGCCAACTCGTTCTCATAAGCCTGAGCCGCGGCGACCAGGCCTGCGGCCACGGCCAGGCTCGTCATGGTCGCTCCGGAGACCCCTTCCACCCCTTCCGCTGGCAGGTCCATCCGGGCCAGGTCTGCCAGGGTCCGGCCCGTAAAGAGCTGGAAATAGTAGCGGTCTTCCCGCACGTAACCGACGTAGGGTTCATTGTCATAGCTGCGGCCCACGAGGACGCCCGTCACGTCCCAGGCATCGGCCGGGACCAACGCGGCGGCCGCTGCGCTCCCGCTCGCCGCGGAACTCTCCGCGGGCGAACGCAGGACCAAGCCGAGCAGCGACTCCGTCGGTCCCTGGTAGCCGACGATGTTGTCCGCCGCAGGGCTGCTGCGCAAGACGCATCCCAAGTCTCCTCCCGACTCACTGATGACGCGCCACAGCGAAGGGAACTCCGGATCGGGAGCGATCTCCGCCGCGCGGGGAAACAGGGGGCGCACCTGCGCGACCGTGAGCGGATCGGGAAACCGGAGCGAACGATCCGCCCCCCCCAGCCGCTGCGAAATCGCGGCGGCGATCGCCAGACTCGTCAGCGTGGCGCCGGAGACGCCGTCGACCCTCGGGCCGTCCGCCGCCTGCGAGCGCGTCAGTCCCCGATAGGAGGCCAGAAACCGCGGATCGTGCTCCACCTGGGCGACATGTTCGCGGGTGTCGCGGCTCCACAGAATGCGGACGTCGAGCAGACGGTCATCAGCGTCAAAGGCCAGCAGGACGTTTGTGGGACCGGAGAAGCCGATGATCCGATCCGCCTGCGGCGAGGTTTGCACCAGCGTCCCCAGCCGCGTCCCCTCGGCATCCCGCACGACCACCTCCCCCTCCATGCTCGATTCCAGCACGGCGGAGGCGGGGAACAGAGACTTCACGAGGGACTCGGGCAGTTCCGCGCCAGGCTGCTGCATCCGTGCGACGGCCCGTGCCTGGTGTCCTTGATGAATGGTCCAGACGATGGCGATAAAGAGTCCCACGCGCACCACGTGGACCAGGGCTGCCCGCCCGGGACGTGCGGGGCGGATCGCCGGCGGCGGCACGTTCTCGGCGGCGAGTGGTAGCGTCGGGTATGCCATAGATCGTCAGGAACTCCGGAAGCGTTCACCCCGGCTCGAAACAGCGACTTCAACACCCCGCCGCCACCGCAGGCGGAAGTGTGGTGAACACGTATCTCATCCGAGCGCCGGCAATGTTCGCAACCGAGAGACGGGTTGCGGCTCAAGGTGGAATGAGTCGCGGCTCAACCCTTGTCGGCCGGCCGGAAAACGGCGGACCCGGATCGATCCTCACACCTGCAACACGCCGGTTCGGAACTCGCCGAACGGTGCGGTCGGCAGGAGCGCCAGCGCGGCTGCCAGCCAGGAGCGGGTCTCGTGAGGAGGAATGATCGCGTCTACCCAGCCGCGGGCCGCCCCGTAACGGATGTCCGTCTGCTCCAGGTACTGGGCGCGGATGGACTCGCGCAGGGACGCGATTTCGTGGGGGGAGAGGGTGCGGCCGGCGCGCTCGGCGTCGCGCAGCCGCAGGGCCAGCAGCGTCTCCGCCGCCTGCCCCGCCCCCATCACGGCATACCGGGCGGAGGGCCAGGCCAGGATCAGCGCCGGATCATAGGCTTTTCCGCACAGGGCGTAATTCCCGGCGCCAAAGGATCCCCCCACGATCACCGTCAGTTTGGGAACCACCGAGTTGCTCACCACATTGACGAGCTTGGCCCCCGCACGAATGATCCCCGCCTGCTCCGCCCGCTTGCCGACCATGAACCCCTGCACATCCTGCAGGAACACAAGCGGGAGGCCCGTCTGGTTGCACTCCATGACGAACCGCGCGGCCTTGTCGGCGGCGTCCGGGTAAAGGACTCCGCCGATCTGGAGCTCGCCGGCGGCGGACTGCGTCCGCACTTTCTGGTTGGCGACGACGCCGACCGGCCGTCCCCCAATCCGCGCGAACGCCGTCACCAGCGATTGGCCGTACTCCTGCTTGTACTCCTCCAGCGAGCCGGAGTCGACGAGGCAGGCCAGCACGTCCCGCATGTCGTACTCCCCCCGGCCGTCCGCCGAAACCAGCTCGTACAGCCTCTGCGGGTCGCTCGCCGGCGGAGGGAGATCAACCCACTCGGCGTGATCCTTCCGTTCGGGGAGCAGGCTGACGAGCGTCCGCAGCCGGGCCAGACAGGCGTGGTCGTCCGGTTCCCGGTAATCGACCGTGCCGCTGACGGCTGAGTGCATCGCCGCCCCGCCCAGTTCCTCAGGGTCCACCTCCTGGCCAATGGCCGCCTTGACGAGCGCCGGCCCGGCCAGGCAGAGCTGGCTCCCCTCGGTCATCAGCAACTGGTCGCACAAGACGGGGAGATATGCCCCCCCCGCCACGCAGTTCCCCATCACTGCCGCGTACTGAGGGATTCCCGCCGCCGACAGCACCGAGTTGTTGCGAAAGATGCGGCCGAAGTCGTCCTCATCCGGGAAAATCTCATCCTGAAGCGGGAGGAACACGCCGGCGGAATCCACCAGATAAACGACCGGCAGTTGGAACCGCGCGGCGATCTTCTGCGCCCGGAGCAGCTTCTTCACCGATTGCGGGAACATCGCCCCCGCCTTGACGGTGGCATCATTGGCGGCGACGAGGCAGGGCCGGCCGCTGATCCAGCCGATGCCCACGACGATCCCCGCGGCGGGGACCGCCCCCCACTCGGCATACATGCCGTGCGCTGCCCACAGACCGAGTTCAAAAAACGGCCGCTCCGGGTCGAGCAGCGCCGCGAGCCGCTCGCGGACGGTGAGCCGGCCAAGCTTCCGTTGCCGCTCCTGCCCGGCCGGCCCCCCTCCTTGCCGCAGTGCCGCTTCCTGCTGGAGCACTTCGTCGGTCAGTTCGCGGAGGGTGGGCATGGGGCGAGGCGCGGCGGACCGTGACGCAGGGGTTCCATCTCTGATGGGATTATAGCCGTTCACCGCCACAGGCCTCGCGCACCGACTGCCCCCCGTGGAAGGCATCACTGGTCGCCGCGGTGGATCAGCAGCGTAACGGCGGCCGGCAGACAGGTGCAGGATGGGTGTGACGTCGACCCTGCGGGGATCAATCGCCGGGGAGCGGCGGTGTGCGGCGATGCCAGTCGGTGCGCCGCTGATACTCGCCGGCCACGGCCAGCAGTCGTTCCTCCCCCCACGCCCGCCCCACCAGTTGCAGCCCCGTCGGGAGCTGGTCGGCCCCGAAGCCGTTGGGGAGCGAGAGAGCGGGAAGCCCCGCGACGTTTGATGCTCCCCCGAGCTGCGTGGACGAGAAACCCGCCGCCCAGGCGGCAAAGGGCTGGTCGATCGGGCCGGCCACGGTGCTGAGCGTCGGCGCCAGCAGGGCATCGTAGGGCGCCAAAAGTTCGTCCAGCCGCTGTTGAAGCCGCCGGCGGATGCGCTGCGCCTGAAGGTAATCGACCGCGGGGATCATCAGGTCGGACCAGATGCGCCAGCGGTCCTCCTCGGCGGTCATCTGCTCGACCCGACCGTCGCGCACCAACGATTCGAAGGCGGCGGCCGCTTCGGCCGAGAGAATCACGTCCGCCACGGTGTTCGCCGGCAGGTCGTCCGGCAGCGACACTTCCTCCATCGTGGCCGCATCGCGGAGCACATCCACGGCCGCGGTGAAATTCGCCGCCACTTCCGGCTGCGTGCGTTGCGCGGCGCCGGCGAGCACGGCCAGCCGGAACGGCGGCCGCTGGGCCTCTCCGGGCGGATCAAACCGCAGCGGCCGGTCGACCGTGGAATCGTCCCGCGGGTCGGAGCCGGCGATGGCCGCGAGCACCAGGCCGCAGTCTTCGGCCGTCCGCGCCAGGGGACCGAGCTTGTCCATCGTCCAGGAGAGGGTCATGGCGCCGAAGCGGCTGACGCGCCCATACGTCGGTCGCAGGCCGGTCACGCCGCAGTAGGCGGCCGGGGTGAGGATCGAGCCCCATGTCTCCGAACCGATGGTGAACGGGACCAGTCCCGCCGCCACCGCCGCTCCCGGTCCGGTCGAGGAGCCTCCGCTCCACCGAGCGGGGTTCCAGGGGTTGAGTCCCGGGCCGGTGAAACTGGCGTTCGCCTGCTGATAGCCGAGACCGCCGGCGATCTCGACCATGGCCAGTTTGCCGACGAGGACGGCTCCCGCCTCTCGCAGCCGGCGCACCACCGTCGCCTCTTCGTGGAGCACCTGGTCGCGAAACGGCGCCGCCCCCCACGTCGTCGGATAGCCCGGCACGGCCAGCAGGTCCTTGACGGCATAGGGGATGCCGTGCAGCGGCCCGCGATCACGGCCTGCCTTCAGGTCAGCCTCCGCGGTTTGGGCCTGGGTCAGCGCCAGGTCGCGCGTGACCGTCACCACGGCGTTGAATCGCGGTCCAAGCTGTTCCAGACGGTGGAGAAAGAACTCCGTCAGTTCCCGCGCGGTGAAGTCGCCGGCACGAAGCCGTCGCCCCAGCTCGGGAATCGTCAGAAACGCTACCTCGGCCGGAACGGACATCGGGACGCTCTCCCCTGCCACAGGACCGTCGCCTTCCCCTCCGCCAACCTGCGGGGATTGTCCAGCACTGAACGATGGAATTCAATTTCCCCCCGCGGCGTGAAGCGTTGCAGGGGTGGGATGATTTCGGGCCGAGCAAGTTCGCCGGCGGGCTTGCCCGCCGTGTCGCGCGACGTAACAACCGGGGGGCTGACGCCCCCCGCTCGCCGGCGGAGAAACGGCGTCCGGCGGAGAAACCGGCGGGGCGCAGCGCTTCGCCCCCTCAGAGCCGCTCACTGATTCTTGACCGAAGCGGCCGACCACCTTCGGCGGAACGCATAAGCCGCGGTCAGCAGCGCTGCCACCAGTCCGATCAGGCCCCACGGAAGACGAGACTTTGTCGGCGACTGAGGGGTGCTGGTGTTGGGCGTCGGCAGGCGCTTGGCCCCCGTGACCGACAGGCTCGGCGGAGCCTCGGTCGGTTCCCCCTTGGCGAGCGGCAGACCCGGCAGGGCGGGTCCCGGCGCGGGGAGTCCCCGGTCGGCCTTCGGCAGCGTGGCCATGGCCGGAATGGTGATCGGCGCCGCGAGACTGCTCGGAATCGCCGGATCATCCGCCGCGGCAACGCTCTGAGCATGGGCGGTGACCACGCCCTGGCCACTTGGATCTGTTGCCGGTTCTGGAGTGATGGCACCGACGGTGATCGGGTTCTTCGCCGCAGAGTCAGCACCACCTGTCGGCGCGTTCGGTGATGAGGCGCCAGTCACGGACGTCCGGAGCTCGGTTCCCGGCGCCGGAAGACCTCCGCTGGCCGCAGAGGGGTCCTTGGGAGTGGCCGCCGCGAGGCCTCCCTGGACGGGAGCGGTGGCGGTGGGAGTCCCAGGAGCGGACTTCGACGACTGCCGCGGCGTCACGACGGGAAGCGAATCCGATCCGGTCGGCAGCAAGGAGGCTTTGTCCACCTGGCGCCACGTCTGAGCCCCCCCGGCGGCAAAAGCGTTTTCCGGAATCGGCCGGCGCTCCGCCGCGGGCGGGAGCTTGGGAGGAGGGAGACTCCGGGCGAGTTCACTCACCTGGCGGTCGCGCTGATACGCCTCCCAGATGCGCTGGGCCAGGTCCTCCGGCCGCCGATCGCGCGGACCGTACGTCAGTTGGGCCCGGTCCGCCAGCCGCTGGGCCAGCACAACGTTCCGATACGCTTCCTCCAGTTCCCCGCGCTCCGCCTGCCAGTTGGCGGCAGCCAGCAAGGCCTGAACACGGATTGCGGTTTCTTCTTCGCTGGGGGCGAGCGGGGGAGACGGATCACCGGCGCCCCGCGCGGTCGCCGGGGTCGGCGGGCCCATGGGCGTCCGCTCCTCCAGTTGCCCGGCGGAGAGAATCACGCCGCGGTCTCCTCTCGGCGGCGAATTCGCGGGAGGCTCGTTCGTGGGGGGCGCAGCCGCTGAGGGCGTGAGCCGCACGATCCCTTCCGCGGTCGCGGCGCGCTCCTGTCGCAGTTCCGCCCGGAGCTGATCGAGTCGCGAGGTTTCCCGCGTCCCCGCAGCATTGGTGGCCCCGGCCGAGTGATTCGACGTGGCCGCCATCCCGGTGTTGGGTGTCCGCACGACTGCTTCGGCCTGCGTCGAAGTGACTTCCTCATGGGCCACGCGGCGTTCGACGGAGGCCGGATCGATGCTCGCCGCCTGCGGCGCCGACCGGTCGCTGCGGGCGATGGTGTTTTGATCCTCGTCCGAGGAGCGTGGTTTCGGCCGCGGAGCCAACGAGTCCGTCGAGGGAAACTCGCGCTCCGCCGCTTCATATTCGAGGAAGGGATCGCGGCTGCCGGCATTGCGGCTGTCCATCACCCGCCGCCCGAATTCCGCGAACTCCTCCTGGTACCGACGCGTCTTGTCGCTCCGCGTTTCGCGCCCGGAGAAACTGAGCCAGTCGCGCCAGCGGCCTGTCGTCGGTGCGGATTTCGCCACCGCATCGCCGCTGCGCGGCTCCTCGGACGATCGGCGGGATGGGGCCGACGCCGCATCCACGCTCCCTGGAGGCGCCGAGGTGATTTCCTTGAAGGTCGTCAGCGGCGCGCGAGAGCAACCGGAGATCGCCAGACCCGTCGCGCAGACCGTCCCCAGTCCAATGCCAATCCAACGCCTGTGCAGGCGCAGCCAATCCGGGCGCAGCACCATCGTAGTTCCCCCCCTTGGGAGACCCGTTCTGGGTCCATCGACAGAATCGGCTGTTCCACCTGTGACGCTTGAGACGGTTTCGCCGAAAGCGCCGAAGCGGCTGCCGGAGAGGAGGACATCCCGTGCTGAAACGCAGGAGAGTGCTCCCGAGGGGGGACAACAGGAACGGCAGGGAGGGTTGCCCCGCCGGAGGCGATCCGTCAGACTCCCGCGAGTCCTGGCATCCGCGCAAGCTGATGCGTGCCCTGGTAGTTCACTGGCCGAACGGACTGGCGATGCCGCCGCTCAATCGCTGCGAGATTCTCCCGGAACCTCACGATCAGGCCGCGTTTCTCATCGACGGCCGCGAAGTGACCCGCTGGCACTTTGCGCCGGACGCCCCTCGCCCCTGTTTCTACCCTCTGAAGGGTCCGGTCTCAGGGAGGAGCCTGACGCGGATGGGACATCCCGGCGCCCCGAACCACGACCACCACCGTTCCGTCTGGTTCGCTCACCACCAGGTGCTGGGGATCGACTTCTGGTCGATCGCGTCCACGGCCCGGATCGTACAGAAGCTGTGGTTCGTGTATGACGACGGCGATGACGCCGCCCGCATGGCCGTCCAACTTGACTGGCTGGACGGACACGACCCCGCTCCACTGCTGGAACAGGAACTCGTCGCCACGCTCACTCCGCGGGAGGAGGGAGAATACACGCTCGCGCTGGACTCCACGTTTCGACCGCGGGCCGAGCAGTTGGAGTTCCAGCAGACGAACTTCGGCTTCCTGGCCGTGCGGGTGGCCCGGTCGATCTCCGCACATTTCGGAGGGGGCAGGCTCCGCGGGAGCAACGGCCTCGCGGGTGAAGCCGCCCTCTTCGGCACGGCGGCGGAATGGATGGACTACAGCGGACCCATGCCGGTTGTCGGCGAGGACGGCCGGCCGACGACCGTCACCGAGGGAATCACTTACTTTGACCACCCGGAGAATCCCGGCTACCCGGCCAAGTGGCACGTCCGGGATGACGGCTGGATGGGAGCTTCCGCCTGCCGCGACGCCCCGCTGCTGACGACCCGCGAGACGCCGCTGGTGCTGCGGTATCTGTTGCACGTCCACCGGGGGGAGGTGGACCCTGAGCGTGCGGCGGCCGTCGCCCGCCAGTGGCACGCGCAACCGCGGCTGAGAGTGGTCAAGTCGATGCAGCCGCATCGACAGTTCGAGCTGCAACCCCGGTGACGTTCCCCCCGCCGGACGGTTCCACACGGCTCTGGACCCGCAGGCGCCCACGGCGGCGCGACGGTCGGTCGCAGAACCGCACGGTCAGAACGTGGTGCCGATGTAGAAGCTGAACACCTGCTCGGTGTCTTCGCGTTCGCTGAGGATCGGCCAGGCGAAGTCGAACGCCAGCGGCGCCGGTCCCATCGCTGGAATGGTGAAGCGGAACCCGAACCCGGCGGTCACGCGGAACTTGTCCAGCGTCGTCGCCGTGTCGACCGTGCCGCAATCGGTGAATAGCACGCCGCGCACCGCATCTCCCGCGGTGATGGGGAACTGGTACTCGGCGGTCCCCAGCAGCAGGAAACGGCCGCCGATCCGAAACGAATTCTCGCGCGGCGTCACGCCGCGGAAGGCGAACCCGCGAAAGCTCTGGAAGCCGCCGGCGTACAACCGTTCGAACACCGGCGTGCCGCTCCCGGTCCAGACCGTTTCGCCACGGAGTTGGAGGATGTGCTTGCCGCGGCCGTCCGCGCGCTCATACAGGGTGAAGTACTGGCTGCCGGTGAGATCGAACCGCGGATAGGTGAACTCCCCGAACGCCTGCTCATACGCGAACTCCAAAAAGTGTCCCTGGCTGGGGAGGAACGGCGAGTCGCGGGTGTCGTGGGAGATGCGGAACTGGGCGGTCGACAGGAAGTTCCGACCGGCAACGTCGAGATAGAGCTGCGGCGTGAAGGGACTGCGCAGGAAGTCGCGGAAGCGGACGCTCTCCAGCCGCAGCGCCGCCCCGGCCGTCCAGTGGCGGTTGATGATGTACCCCAGGCTGATCCGTCCGCCGGTGCGGTCTTCCGTCCAGTTCTCGAAGAAGCGGTTGTAGTAAAAGCCATCCACTCCAAACGAGAAGTCGGTCCCCAGGAAGTAGGGCGTCCGCCAACTGATGGTGTATCGGCTCACCTGTGTGCCGGGGATGGCCTCCATGCGGAAGCTCTGCCCGCCGCCGCGGAAGGCCCGCCCGTGCAACACATCCCCCCAGTTGCGGGGGAACCGCAGAATGTCAAAGTTGTCCTCCTGCAGCACGATGTTGCCCACGACGCCGGCATTGCTGTTGATCCCGGCGCCGAAGCTCAGCCGTCCCGTCCGCCCTTCCGTCACGTCGATGTCGATGTCCACAAAGTCCGGCGCCGGCGCCCGCAGCGCGTCGCCAAACGGGTCTCCCTGATTCGAGTCCTGATAGAGGTAGTTCTGCGGGTTGGGGAGGCCGCGAGAATCAAGGCTCTGACCTCGCCACACCACCTCCTCCGCCGGGTACGGCTCCACGTCATCGGACCAGGGGACCGCGTCGCTGAAGACGAGTTGCGGCGGCGTCAGCGACGATACATCCGCCGACGTTTCCCCCCCTGCCGCGGCGAAGGACGGCGGCTCCACGTCGCTCCGCCGCGGGCGGCGGGTCGGCTCCAGGTAGGACGTTGGAAGTTCCGTCGTCTCTTCCGCCGCCGGAGCCTGGAACGACGGCGGGGGAACGGCCGGTGCCAACCTCTCCCCGTCCCGGACTGGTTCCGGGCCGAACCAGCCGCTCACCCCAGGCGCACGCCACAGCGGACCATCACCGCGGGGATTGAATCCCAGCGGCGGGACCGGGCTGACTGGTCGCAGATGGGTGAGGGACGGCGGCGCCAGGTCGTCGTCCTGCGCGCGGGCGAACAGCGTGGGAGATTGGTAGTCCTCTCCGGAGACGCGGCGGATGTTGAAGTCCGGCGGGTCCTCGCGGTCGAAGATCGGGTCGGTGGCGATGACCGTCCGTGCCGCCTGGATGTCCTTGGAGCGGGCGAGCTGGCCCGGCTGAAGATAGCGATTGATGCGGTGTCGCACCGCCGCCGTCGAGGTATGGGTTGAATCCCCCCGGATGCGAATGTTGATCCGCCCCACGTAGACCACCTTGTCCTCGTCAATGTCATAGACGAGATCGAGCCAGCCCGGCTCCTGGAGGAAGCGCGGCACCGGCTGCACGCTGGCGAAGGGTCGCCCCAGTTCGTCGTACTTTTCCTTCATCGCCTGGGCATCGGCTTGCAGGAACCGGGTGTTGAAGGCGTCGCCCGGCTTGAGCTTCAGCCGCGACAGCAGCTCCTCCCGTTTGAGCACCTGGTTCCCCTTCACCTCGATGTTCCGGACGCGGTAGCGCATCCCCTCCTGAATGTGGAAAGTGACGTGGACGCGACCGCCGTCCCGAGAGGTCTGTTCCTTGGCCTCCACCTCCACGTCGAAGAACCCCAGCCCCTCGTAATACGCCCGCAGGGCCTGCACGTCGTTGCGGATGGAGTCGGGGTTGTACTTGCCGCCAAACAGCAGCAGCCACTGGGTCTTGGTGGAGAGGACCGTCTTGAGCACCGGACTGCTCACGAAGCGATTCCCCTCGAAGGAGATCCAGCTCACCACCACTTTGGGGCCTTCGTCGATGACGATGCGGACTTCGCGGTCGTTGGGATCGCCGCCGCGCTCCAGCCGCACGTCCGCATGGACGTAACCCTTCTCGCGGTACAGCTCCCGGATTCGCTGGACCGATTCCAGGTTGGCGGCGACGTCGAACCCATGCCCGGGAACAAGCCCGGTCTCACGGCTGAGCCGCTCGCTGCTGAACTTCTTGTTCCCCACGAACTCGACGCGCTCCAGTTTGGGAGCCTCGATCACGTCGAAGACCACCACCGGTCCCTCGTCGGTCACCAGCACCTGCTCGCGCACGCTCAGAAACCACCGCGTGCTCACCAGCGCCGCTTTATCCTTGCGGATTTGCTCGGCGTTGACGGTGCGGCCGACGCGCGTCTCGGTGATGATCCGTTCAATCGCCCACGACGGGATCGACCGGTTCCCCGAGATGCGGACTTCCGCAATCGGTTGGCCGAGAATGTCCGTCACACTGGCGCGCCGCGGCGGGGCCGTGGCGGACGCCGGGGGGATGCCGCGGTCCCCGGTCAATCCGCCGAGCAGACTCGTCCCCGTCGAGGATGGAGCGCCTCCCTCCCCCTGCGGGCCGGGGAGTTCGGCCGATCTGGCCGGAGAGGTTCTTTCCCCGGTTGCGGAACTGGGCCACGGGGTGGGCGACCCGCCACCGGGGGCGGACTCCAGCCTGGGGAAGGGCGGGGGGCTGTCCTCCGGATCGTCGTAGGCCGGCTGTATGGCGCCTCCGGAAAAGACCGTGTTAGCATCCAGCCCGGAGGCGATCCCCCCACCCGATTGACCTCGCACGGGTGTCGCCCATCCTGCTCCCAGCAAACCCACGAGCAGCAGCAGCCAACCGCCGGTCAGACGCCCCCCCCTGCGCACCTGCGGCGCCGCGGCGCAGTCCATGAGCCAAAAGGACCGGTCTTCCATCATGGAATCGGCGAAGGACCGGTCGCAAGGACCGGCAAGGGAGGGCGCACGCAGCGGATGTTCCACGGGGAAGGGATGGGGACGGAACTCCGCAGCTCCCGGTCGACGGAGACGCATTCGCCCCCACGCCGACCGTTTGCGGCCGGGAGAAATACCTGAAACCGCCGACTCTCACAAGACGATTCCGACAGAATCGCCAGACATCTCCCTCGGACTGCCGCGAGCAGGCATGGCCGGACGAAGAGTCGCCCCCTCAACGGCGTGAGTTCGTCCCTGACTGTGAAAACAGGCGGACGTACTGGGAAAACAGGCGGACGAAGGGAGAGAGCGAGCAGGAGAAAGCCGGGAAAATTCAGCTTTCCGCACCCTCAGGTCCACAACGTGGGCCGTCTCACGGAGGCATCCGGTGGGTGCTTTCCTCCCTCTTCCCCGTGTTGGCCCAGGGGGGGACAAAAGGTCCGCAGTGCGGAAATCGCCTTTCGGATTCTGCGGACACTCTGGCCGCCCGTGGGTCCGAGAGGCGGAGGTATTCGGCCGGTGGTACCGAGCAGGCCTCCGAGGCTCCGTCCCGCCGGCCTTATGCCGAGGGCGCCGCGGCGGTGCACTCCTGCCAATCGACCTGCGGAGCATCCCCCCAGAGGTTCTCCAGGTCGTACAGCGCCCGCGTCTCAGGCGTGAAGATGTGCAGCACCACGTCGCCAAAGTCCTCCACGATCCACGAGCTTTGCTCGTAGCCCTCCCTACCCAGTCGCGGGGAGCCGCGAGCCTTCATCATCCGGCGGACTTCATCCGCCAGAGCGTGCATCTGCCGCTTGTTCGTGGCCGTGCAGATGACAAAGTAGTCGAACAGCGACGTGATCGCGGTGAGGTCCAGGACGACCGTGTTCTGACCACGGAATTGATCGCACACGCGAGCGGCATGACAGGCGGCGGCGAGCGCGGCGGACGTGTCGCGGGGGGGAGGAGCGAATTGTTCCAGAGGTCGCGGTGCGGTCTGAGTCGTCATTTTCACCCAGCATCGAGGAGAGACTTGGGAGTCACCACGCCGCCCGGGCGGCCCCTGCCGGACAGCTCCCTCAACGGCCCAGACTCCTGCACAAGCATAGTCGCAGACACGTCTCAGGAACACCACGGTTCGGGAAAAATTCACGAGTTGGGACCGACTGCGTTTTGCCCCCTCCGCTGCGTGGCATACTCCATGATCCGCTGTTCGCTGAATTCCGGCCGCGACAATTCTCCCGTCAGCCGTCCCTCGCACAGCACCAGAATGCGGTCGCACAGCGTGATCAGCTCCGGGAGTTCACTGGAGGTGACGATGATCCCCAGCCCCTCGCGGCAGAGCTGGTCGATCACCTTGTAGAGCTCCGCTTTGGCGCCGACGTCAACCCCGCGCGTGGGGTCGTCCAGCAGCAGCACCTGCGGCCGCGTCCGGAGCCAGCGGGCGATGATGCACTTCTGCTGATTGCCGCCCGACAGGGACGTGATCGGGGCCTCCGGTCCCGCCGTCCGCACGCCCAGGGCACGGATCGACTCCCGCGCCTGCTCTCCCTCCCGCCGCAGGCTGAGCAAGCCCCCCCGGACAGACTCCCCCAACGTGCAGATGGTGATGTTCTCACGGACCGTCATCTGGGAGAACAGTCCCAGCCGCTTGCGGTCCTCCGTCACCATCGCCATCCCCGCCGCCTTGGCCTGCGCAGGATGCGTGAAATGCACCGCTCGGCCGTTCAACAGCACGCGCCCCAGATACGGCTCCGGCGCCGAACCGAACAGGCACTCCAGCAGCTCCGTGCGTCCCGCCCCCATCAGCCCCGCAATCCCCAGCACCTCTCCCCGCCGCAGCGAAAAGCTGACGTCCTCCAGACGCCAGCGGCGGGCATGGCCCGGCCAGGGGAGCGACAGCCCCTGCACCTCCAGCACCGTCTCCCCCGGCGCGCGGCCCTCCCCCAGATGCACCGACTCGATCTCGCGCCCCACCATCAGATGCGCCACCTGTTTCGGATTCGTCTCGGTGCGCGGGAGCGTCCGCACCAGGCGGCCGTCCCGCAGCACGGTGATCCGGTCCGAGAGCCGGAAAATCTCGTCCATCTTGTGGGAGATGTAGAGGATGGTGACGCCATCCTGCCGCAGGTCCTCAATCACCCGGAACAGGCGTTCGACCTCCGCATCCGTCAGGGCGCTGGTCGGCTCGTCCATGATCAGGATGTCGGACTTCAGCGAGAGCGCCTTGGCGATTTCCACAAGCTGCTGATCGCCGACGCGCAGCTCGCCCACGCGGACTCCCGGCCGAATCTCGCATTTCAGCCGCGCGAACAGCGCCGCCGCCTCCCGCTCCATGGCCCGCTCGTCGAGCAGTCCCAGCGGGCCGGTCTGCTCCCGGCCGAGGAAGATGTTCGCCGCGGCCGAAAGCTGCTCCACCAGATTCAGTTCCTGATGGATGATGCTGATGCCCGCAGCCGCGGCGTCGCGCGTGCTCTGGAACCGGACCACCTCTCCGCGAACCGCCACTTCTCCCTCGTACTCGGTGATGACCCCCGAGAGAATCTTCATCAGCGTGCTCTTCCCGGCGCCGTTCTCGCCACAGACGGCGTGGAACTCTCCCGGCTGCACGGTGAAGGAGACCCCCTCCAGGGCGACGACCCCGGGAAACCGCTTGGTGACGGAGCGGATGTCGATCAGCGGGACGGAGGACACGGTGACGGCGGCCAGTGGAAAACGGACGAACGCGGAGAGCAGACCGGCAGGGAGTGCTCCCTCTCGGCCCCGTTCTACACCGCCGCCGCACGCGGCTCAACCCCCCCCCCCCGCGCGGCACACGATGCGATCAGGTACGACGCGGAGGCGGAGAAGCTCTCAGCACCGGCTCCCCACGGCCATCCGCGTCCCACCGGACCCTGCTGTCCGCCCGGTTATTCCGGGGGGTCGTTGCCGGCTCCTTGGTGCGTGGCAGTTCACCCTCCTTGGTGCGGGACGGGTCTCACTGGTCTCAATCCCTGATACGGGGCGGGTCTCACTCCTTAGACCGGGGCGGTGCGGCCTCCTTCTCCTTGACCGGCCGTTCTTCGAGCTGCGCAGCCAGCTTGGAGAGGCGGTCCTCCAGGGCGCGAATCCGTTCCTCCAGCTTCTTCACGGCGTCATCGCCCGCAGGGGATTTCCCGGGAGGATAGCCCGGCATCGGATGGCCCAGGCCGGGAACGCCGGGGACCACTCCGGGCGGGACCTTCTGGATCAGGAAGCGGTGTTGCTCCCCATAGCCCGTCATGGGGATTCCCAAGGGGATCCTCCCCTCCTTGAGGACGCTCATCTTCCAGCCGATCTCATCCGACCTGGTGGGGGTGACTTCCACAGCCCGCCGCTCGCCTCCGGAGAGGAGTTCGAGCTTCACCGGCTGCGACTCCTGGCCGGCCTGCTGGACGGCCTCCACCAATTGCGAAGGGGTTTTCAAGGGAGTCTCGCCGACCTTCAGCAGGAGGTCGTGTTCCTTGATCCCGGCTTTGTCGGCGGGACTGCCGGGCGCGACCGACCCCACCAGCAGACCCTCGTCGGCGCCGAGCTGGAGGTGGGCGCGCAAAGACGCCGGAACTTCCGGCGCCAGGCTGACGCCGATGCCATAGTGGAGTTGCTCCCCCCCCACAGCGGCCTGATCCTCCGCGCTGGCTGTGAGTTCCTGAAGCAACTCCTGGCTGATGCGCTGCACCGCTGCGGGGTCGCCTGCGGCCGCCTGGAGCTCTTTCAGCTTCGCCTTCACGCGGTCGAGTTGCTCGGACGACAAGCCGCCGCTGACCTGGTGCTCGTAGAGCCGGCCGTCCGGACCGATGATGTGCACGCGGTATCCTCCCTTCTCCGCCGCGAGCAGCAGCGGCGGGGCTTCCCGCGGCACGCCCGGAGTGAACGGTCCGTATCCGACGATCACGGGCCCCGTCGGCGCGGAGGCGAACCCGCCCTGACGGGGGGCCGACTCATCTCCCGCCACCGCCGCGCTCAGTGGCGCCACGGCCGACAGCATGGCGACCGTCCAGGTCCATCTCGGTCTGAAGTGCATCGTTGTGAAGTGCATCGTTCTGCTCCTGACAGGGTGAGGTGTTCAGTATCGCGACGGTTCGACCCGCACGGACTCAAGCGGCAACAGAATCGGCTCGCCCCCGGTCGAGGTGAGCGTCAGCAGTTCCCGCTGCCATTCCACGTGGTAGCCCGCCTTGCGCAGCGCCTCCGCCTCCTCGGGCGAGAGGACTGGTTGCTCGAATGGTTGCCACTCCGCCAGCGATTCCGAGGCCCGATAGATCGGGACCTCAATGGCCGCATCGCTGCCGGGAAGGAGGAGGCCGACGTACGTCACCGGTGTCGGAGAAACCTCCGGCGATCCCGTCGCTGCCGGGCTGGCCTCTGAGTCCGTCATTCCCTCTTCAGCCGGTCGCGGTGCTTCCGCCGCTGCCGGGAGATGGAGTGGGACCTCCCCGGAGGGAAGGGCTTGTTGTGGGTGGAGCGCGACAGCGGATGAGTCCCCCGGGGGGGCGGGCGGCGCGACGGACCAGCGGCCGACGGCAAAGGCCGTCAACCCCACGAGCACCGCCGCAGCCATCTGGGCTGCGCTCCTCCACCACGCAGGCCGCAGGTGAGCCTGGGCGACCCTCGGGGGCGGCCCCGCACAATCCCGCATCCATTCGCTACAGACGCGCCGCAGCAGCCGTCCCTCCACAAAGGCGAGGGCCAACTGTCGCCATCCGGCGGGCTGGAACTCGAGCCGCGCCAGCAACTCACGTTCGGCGCACTCATCCAGTTCGCCATCGGCGCACTGCTGGATGAGACGGTTCCAGGCCGGCTCGTCGCAATTCTCGGGGAGAGAAGTGAGAGGGTTCATGACGGAATGTCCACCACCTGTTGTCGGACGACCGCTCGCCGCAATCGGTCCCGGGCAAGCTGCAACCGATATTCCACCGCGTTCAGGCTCACTCCCAGATGTTCCGCCAGTTGCCGGCACGACCAGTCTTCCGTGTACTTGAGCAACAGCAGTTGACGGTCGAGGTCGGAAAGCTGGCCCATCGCCGTCCGGACCGACTCCAACCGCTCCTCGTGCAGCAGCCAGTCGAGAGGCTCCGGGGGAGCGTCGTCGCCGGAGGTTGTGCGGGTCAGGGTTTCCAGGAGCCGTCGTCGTCGTCCGGCCGTCCGCCGGTGATGCAGACATTGCTTCACCGCCACCCGATACAGCCAGGCGCCGATGCGGCCGGCCTCGCGCGGGCGACGGTCCTCCCGCGCCATCGCCAGTGCGATCTGCTGCATCACATCCTCGACCGCGGACGGTTCCTGGAGGCGGCTGGCAACCACCGTTCGCAGCCAGCGCGCGTGCCGGGAGTACTCCGCATCCCAATCGATGCGGTGCTCCCCTCCGCAGCGCTCCGATCCGTGGATTGACGCCGGCATGAGTTCGTCCGACCGCTGGCTTGTCGGAATGGTTGCCGCACCCGGTCTGTTCCTGGCCAGAATTCCCCAGGAATTCTGACCACACCCCTCCCGGGAGGACAGGGGAGCGCCGGCTCTGACTCCATCGGGAGCGTGCGGATTCGCGCGCTGTACGGTCGCGGAGGCGTGGTGCAGGCCGCGAGAGAATCTCGTGGACGAAGGGAGACCGCTCAGGAACTCGCGTGGGCGCAATTCCGCCCCATATTTTTGCCGTTGAAGGCACGCGGTGTGCGAACAGGAGCGTCGGGAGTGAGATGCGGCTGAACCGCCACGGCCGCCAGACAATCGAACCCCTTGCGAGGGAGACTGCCATGACGACCACCAAACTCAACGCCGCCGCTCTGATGACCACCGACCTGGTCACCGTCGCCCCGGACAGCTCGCTCCGCGAAGCCATGGAGCTGATGCAGGAGGCTCACGTCGGCAGCCTGCCGGTGGTCGATGATCAGGATCGATGCATCGGAGTGATCTCCGTCCGGGACATTCTCAACAGCGAACTGGAGCAGGTGGAGACGGAAGACACCACCCGCTCGCGGACGATGGGGTCCTTCTACGACCCCGACACCGACGCCTGGCGCAGCGTGGCCATCGTCGGTTCCATTGACGACCTCCCCGACCGGGAAGTGCGCGAGGTGATGTCCGATCAGGTGATCTTCGTCCACCCCAACGCCCCCATCACGGATGTCGCCGAGGCCATGGTCTCGCAGGGGATTCATCACGTGCTGGTGATGGACAGCGAACGCCGTCTGCACGGGATCATCTCCTCGCTCGACTTCGTGAAGCTCAGCTTGCAGACGCTGGAATAGAGGTTACCGCGGCCCGCAGTCCCCCCTGGGACGGCCGCCGTTGCCGGCCCTGCCGGAGCAGACATCACGGCTGACATTGCCCCCTCCACAGGGGGGACCGTATAAACCCCCGCCGGTCGACCCCTGCTCCCAGCACTCCGCCGGAGTGCCGGAGTCTGTCCCCGCGGGCGCGGGGCGGGGGCGGTTCCCGATCCCCTTCCTGCCTCATCGCGCACGGATGCGCCTGTTCGGATGGTTCCTGAACCTCGTCTACCTCGGCCTGCTGGTGGCCGCGGCCCCGTGGCTGATCTGCCGCGGTTGGACCCAGGGGCGATATCGACGCGGATGGCGCGAGAAACTCTGGGGGAGGTTGCCGCCGCGCCGGGACGATGGGCGGCCGCTCCTCTGGTTCCACGCCGTCAGCGTGGGTGAAGTCCTCTCGTTGCGCCCGCTCCTGTCACGGCTTCGCCAGTGGCGTCCCGATGCCGACGTCCTCCTCTCAACCTCCACCGATGCCGGTTACGACGTCGCCCGGCAACACTTCCCCCACTGCCGGGTGACATGGTGCCCCCTCGACTTCTCCTGGGCTGTCCGCCGCGCCCTGCGCCGCGTCCGTCCCGACCTGCTGGTGCTCGTGGAACTGGAATTGTGGCCGAACCTGATGGCGGCGGCGGCCGCGGCTGGTGTGCCGGTCGTCCTCATCAACGGGCGGCTGAGTGCACGGAGCCATTGTGCCTATCGGCGCATCCGTCCGCTGATGCGATCTCTGCTTGCACGCTGTGCGCTCCTCGCCGTCCAGAACGAGGAGTACCGTTCCCGATTCCTCTCACTGGGGGCGGACCCCCAGCGGGTGATCGTCTCGGGATCGCTGAAATTCGACGGCGCGGAGCAGGACCGCCACCATCCCCGCACAGCGGCCTTACGTCATGAGCTGGGCGTTCCGGTGTCGGCCCCGGTGTTCATCGCCGGCAGTACGCAGGCCCCTGAAGAGGCGGCGGCCCTCGATGCCTGGCTGGCGGCCCGGCGGGTCCATCCCGATGTGCGACTGATCCTCGTCCCCCGACACCCGCAGCGGTTTGAAGAGGTCGCCGCGCTGGTGCGTAGCCGCGGCCTCCCCCTCCGACGCCGCTCGGAACTCCTCCCCGCCCGGGGCAGAGGGGGCCTTCCAGCACTTGCCGCTTCGTCCGACGCGCCGGGAACCGTGCTCCTGGTCGACACCGTGGGGGAGCTGGCGGCGTTGTGGGGTCTGGCGGACATCGCTTACGTGGGAGGGAGCCTGACGCCCGGCCGCGGCGGTCAGAACATGCTCGAACCGGCCGCCTATGGCGCCGCAGTGCTGTTTGGTCCGCACACGGAGAACTTTCGCGACGTCGTCGATGCGCTGCTGGCGGGGGATGCGGCTGTTGTCGTGCGGTCCGCCGAGGAATTGACCACCTGTCTCCGAGAGCTGCTGAATGAACCTGTGCGCCGCCGCCGGATGGGAGAGCGGGCCCAGGGGATCGTCCGCAGGCACCAGGGGGCGGCGGAGCGGACCCTGTCGCTGTTGCTTGCCCAGATTTCCCGTGCGGGAACTGACTCGCAACCAGTTTCCCGGGCTGCTTGAGAGCTCCCGGGCCGCCTGAGACCTCGCTGCCAGGCAGCTGGGACCATCCTGGCGTTGTGGGGGGGATTCCGCGAAGACAGGTGGGCGTTCCGGTGCAAGACAAACGCCTCCGGCACGCCGTGAAACCGTTCGTCTGTGGGCGTGTCGAGGTCCACGGAACGGCCTCCCTGTGTTTCGGTTTATTCCGTCCCGGTGGGCGGAAAATGCTGGGAACTTCAGGCCGGTCGGCAACATCCTCAGAGGTGATCCGGCGGAAACCTGCCGATCGGAGTAGAACCCCTCGCCTCCCCCCCTTCCCGTCCTCCCGAGGAAAGGGGCGCCCCCTGTCCACGATCAGGAGCTTGCCATGTCTCGCGTGCTTGTGCTGCTCTCGTGCCTGGCCGGTCTGCTGGCGGGCGCCGCCGCCTCCGCTCAGGGCTTGCTGGTCGACTCCGAGTCGGTTCGTCCCCTGCCGCGCCCGTGGATTCGGCCGACGCCGCTCCCGCAACCCCGGGCGGAGTACGCGATCAAGTCGCTGGAGATTCAGGCGCGGCTCCAGGATCAGGTGGCGCAGGTGCAGGTGTCGCAGACGTTCGTCAATACCGGCAACACGCAGATGGAGGTCCAGTTCGTCTTCCCCCTCCCGTATGACGGGGCGATCGACCAGTTGACCCTGCTGGTGGACGGCGAGGAATGGCCCGCGGAACTCCTCCCGGCGGACAAGGCTCGCCGGCGGTATGAGGAGATCGTCCGGCGCAGCAAGGACCCCGCCCTGCTGGAGTGGCTGGGACGCGGGATGTTCCAGACGAACGTCTTCCCCGTGCCTCCCGGTCAGGAGCGGACGGTGTCGCTGCATTACAACCAGCTCCTCCGCAAGGACCAGGGGGTGACCGACTTCCTGTTCCCCCTCAGCACCGCCAAGTACACCGCCAAGCCGGTGGAGAAACTCCACATCCGGGTGACGATCGATTCCACGCTCCCGATCCGGAACGTCTACAGCCCTACGCACGCCCTCCAGACCGACAAATCCGGAAACAAATCGGTCCGCGTCACGCTCACGGAAAAGGACGTGGTCCCCACCAGCGACTTCCGGTTGTTCTACGATGTCAATCCAAAAAAGATCGCCACCAGCGTGTTGAGCTATCGCCCCGATCCCAAGGAGGACGGGTATTTCCTGCTCCTCTCGACGCCGCAGGTGCCGGATGCGGGGGAGCGGCTGGCCAAAACCGTCGTCTTCGTGGTCGACAAGTCGGGGAGCATGTCGGGCGAGAAGATCGAACAGGCCCGCGAGGCGCTCAAGTTCGTCCTCAACAATTTGCAGGAGGGGGACCTGTTCAACATCGTGGCCTACGACTCCAAGGTCGAATCGTTCCGGCCGGAACTGGAACAATTCACCGCGGCGACGCGGCAGCAGGCGATCGGCTTCGTGGAAGGGTTGTACGCCGGCGGCGGGACGAACATTCACGACGCCCTCCGCACCGCCCTCAGTCAGCTTCAGGACCGCCAGCGACCCAGTTATGTCATCTTTTTGACGGACGGCCTGCCGACCGTGGGCGAACGGAGTGAAGCCAAAATCGCTGCCGCGGCACGCGAGGCCAATCAGGTCCGCGCCCGGATTCTCAACTTCGGCGTCGGTTACGACGTCAACAGCCGGCTGCTGGACCGCCTCGGCCGCGAAAACTTCGGCGCCAGCGAGTACGTTCAGCCCGGCGAGGACATCGAGGTGCACGTCAGCCGCGTCTACAGCCGCATCTCCTCCCCCGTGCTCACGGACGTGGAAGTGACGTTCGACCTCCCGGGGCTGCGGGCCTCCGACGGCAAGCCGGTCAGCCGCGTCTATCCCAGCGGGCCGTTCGACCTGTTCGCCGGGGAACAGGTGGTCCTTGTGGGCCGCTATCGCCGGGGGGGCGAGGCCCGCATCGTCCTCCGCGGCAAGGTCGGCGAGGAAGCCCACTCCTACGACTTCGAGGCCCGACTCGCCGACAAAAGCAGCGACCACTCCTATGCCTTCGTGGAAAAACTCTGGGCGATGCGGCGCATCGGCGAGATCATCGACGAACTCGACCTGAGCGGGCGGAACGACGAACTGGTGGACGAACTGGTGGCTCTCTCCACCAAACACGGCATCCTGACCCCCTACACCTCCTTCCTGGCGGAGGAGAAGACGCGGCCGACCCCCCTGGCCGGTTCCCGCGAATTCCGCCAGAATGCGGCCGACGCCGGCCGACGGCTGCAACTGTTGGAGCGCGAGACGCAGGGGCGCGGCGGCGTCCTCCAGCGGTCCGACAAGCAGTTCTTCAAGGCGGCCGACCGCCCGCTGGACAGCTTCTCCTTTGCCCCCGCTGAATCCGCGCCGGGCGCAGCAGCGGCGGGTCCGCAACTCGGGACCAGCTTCCGCGAGGCCGCCAGCGGCGAAATGGTCGTCACCGACAGCGTCCGCCAGGTCGGCTCCCAGACCCTCTACAAGCGCGGCAAGATCGTCTGCACGCCGGAGACCGCCGAACTCTTCACCGGCAACGAAACCCTCACGCTCGAACTCGACAAGCTGGGGGACAAGGTGCGGGTGGTGGAGCGGTTCTCCCCCGAATACTTCGAGCTCTGCCGCGCCAACACCCCGGAAGAGAACCAGCTTCTCGCCAGCCAGCTCGAGGAGGAAGAACTCCTCGTCCACCTGAGGGGACAGGCGTACCTCATCAAGTGAGGGGCAGACCTCCCCCCCCGAACGACAGCGGGCTTCCGCCCGGCCGGGGACGCGGCCGGGCGTCGTCTTGCGCGGAAACGCCTCACCCGGCGTTCCCCAGTGCCCAAGAGAGGACTCGAACCTCCACGGGAGTAAATTCCCACTAGCTCCTGAAGCTAGCGCGTCTGCCAATTCCGCCACTTGGGCTGAGCGGCGGCCGTGCCTCATCCGCACACTGCACTCTTCAGTCAGTGCGCCCGCCACGGCCGTGTCGAGAGCCAGTATAGTCGCTGCGCTCGGGGCATCAAGCGGCCTCGACAACGCCCGCCACGCCGGGCGCTGTACAAGAGCGGCGGTCGCTTGCATTCGCCGGCTGGCTTGCCAGCCGTGCCGAATGGACTTGTGACCCGGCCAGCGCGGCCCAGGGAGCGTTCGTGCTTGCCAGCTCTGGCTGGTGGGCATCCTTGGACTGTGATCCCCCGCGGGTGGCGAGCGAGTCTCACACCTGCCGCCGTTGGCAATGCGTGCAGCGGGCATCCTTGGGAAAGACCCTCCACGACACGCGATGGGAGGAGCGTCCCTGCGGTCCTCAGTTGGCCGTGGGTCCCTGCTCACCCCGGAGGCGGGCCCTCACCCCCCAGGCCATCACTCCCAGGACCGCCGTCGCTCCCACGCTCCCTCCATTGATCCACCCCGCCGTCGGCGACCACGCGACGGCATAGCCCACCAGTCCCGCAAACAGCGCATAGTACAGGAACGGCCGCAACGTCAGCCGGATCACGGCTCCTTCCCTCCCCGCGAGTCCCACCACGGCCGACGCCGCCACGACGTTGTGTACGCAGATCATGTTCCCCGCCGCCCCACCGACCGCCTGCAAGGCGACGATCCACCGCGGGTCCACCCCGATCCGCTCCCCCACCCCGTACTGAAACAGCGCGAACATCATGTTGCTGACGGTGTTGCTCCCGGCCACGAAGGCTCCAAAACCTCCCACGAACGTCGCCAGCACCGGCCAGGCCTCGCCCGCCAGACGGTACGCCCCTTCCGCCAATTCGATCGGCATCTTCTCCACCGCGCGCCCGTCGTACTGCGCCATCCCGCCGTCGCTGGCGATGAACACCTGCACCATCGGTACGGTGAAGACCAGTGCCGTGGAGGCCAGCACAATCGTCCGCCCCGCGCGGCGCCAGGCGCTCCCATATTCGCGCAGCGGAATCCGGTGCAGCAGAAACGTCGTCAGGGACACGACCACAAACACCGTCCCCGGCAGAAACAGCGGCGTCGATTCGATGCTCACCCGCGTGCCGAACAACGGCAGCCGGACCGCAAAGCTCCGCAGCCACTCCTTCAGCCCCAGTTCCGGCAGTCGCGTCGCCACCAGCAGACCTGCCACCAGCAGGTACGGAAGCCACGCGACCAGGAGTGTCAGCCGGGAGCCGCGCCCGGTCTCGCCGGCGGAGAGTTCCCCTTCGCGGCCGCTGGACCAGTCGGCCGGCCACGACGGAGAGGGGGGAAAGTCCCACGGCTCCCCCCGCGGCGTCCACCACCGACGACGTGCGCAGGTCGTCATGACCGCCAGTCCCACCAGCCCCCCGCAGAGGGAGGGGAACTCCGGACCGAGCCAGATCGCCACCAGCACGTAGGGAACCGTCATGGCCACAGCCGCCAGGAGCGCGAACGGAGCGGCGGCGAGTCCCTCCCGGATCGACCGCCGGGCCCCAAAGTACCGCGTCAGCAGCGTCACCACGAACAGCGGGATCAGCGTCCCGGTCAGAGCATGCAGCAGCGCCACCCGCACGCCGACGTCCCGGAGGAATTCGTCGGTCACGAGTCCCGGCACCGCGGAGAGACCACGGTTCACGCCCACCAGGATCGGCGTCCCCACCGCCCCGAACGAGACCGGCGTGCTCTGGATCACCATGCCGATCATCACGGCCGCCAGGGCCGGAAAACCGAGTCCCACGAGCAGGGGGACGGCCACCGCCGCCGGCGTCCCAAAGCCGGATGCCCCTTCAATGAACGATCCGAACAGCCAGCCGATGATGATCGCCTGCACCCGGCGATCGGGCGAAATCGCCGTGAACGAGGCCCGAATCCGCGCCAGCGCCCCGCTCTGGTCGAGGGTGTACAGCAGCAGCACCGCCCCGAAGATGATGTACAGCAGCTCGGCGGCAATCACGAGACCGTTCACCGTGGCCGCGGCCACCTGCCGTCCCGGCACCTGCCACACGGACAGCGCCAGTCCGGCCGCCGTGGCATAGGAGAGGGGCATCACGCGGCTGGCGGGCCAACGGAGACCGACGAGCAGCACCGCCACGACGGCGATCGGCAACAATGCCAGCAGGGCCAACATCGCCGGCGGTTCTCCTCCAGCGGCCAAGGCCAGGTTCTGCGGGCGACACCCCTCCTCTGCGGAAGATGCCCCCCTTCCCGCCGCAAACTGCGGTCCCCCCCTCCGGGGGCGGACGCCGTCTCAGTCGTCGCTGAGCGCCGCCAGCAACCGCAACACGTACCAGAACAGCGTCGTCAGCGAGGCGAACACCGCCAGCGCCGCCGCCACGTGCGCCCGCGACGGGTAATGGTGCAGCACGTTCGACGTCTCGTACAGGATGAAGCCCGACATCAGCACCACCACGCCGGCGGAAAACCAGGTCCCCAACGAGATGGTGGTGAACAGCGACACGACGATCAGCCCCAGCACTGCCAGCAGCCCCAGCGCCAGCGCGTTCCGCAGAAACGAGAAGTCGGCCCGCGTCAGCAGCACCACCGCCGTCAGACCGCCGAAGATGATCAACGTCAGCAGGCCGGCCTGGAGGATCAGGTCGTCGGCCCCGGACAGACGCTGCTGCAACAGATTCAGAAACGGGGCCAAGAAGAGCGCCTCCGCCGTGATATACAGTCCCAGTCCTCCGTACTGCACCCCGGTGGAGGCGCCGCTCTCGGCCAGACGATGCGCCACGAAGGTCGCCGCCAGAAACCCGATCAACAGCGCCCATGGCTGTGTCGCCGCCAGACCGCTCAGCGGCTCCGCCAGGGCCGGCGTCTTCAGAATCCCCCCCACCAGACCGATCAGCACCAAGGCCGCCCCGCCCACATGGGCGTAAACCCGTCGCACGAAGGCGATCCCTCATCCAGAACCAGTTCCGCGGCCAACAAATCCCGATCCGCCGACTCCCAGGCAACACTCATGATGTCAATGACTCCTCCGCGCCGGGCGGTTCACCCTCCCGGCTGACGCTTCCCACTGGGGCGCACCTCCCATCCTGGCCAACCGATCTCTGCTTCCCGCAGGGCGTGCGGAGTTTGTCAGACGCGGAAGAAAAAATCAATTCCGGCTGATGCCTCCCGCACACGCCGCGGGCCGCCGGACCGCGCGACTCCACAGCATCTCGGAGGCCGAAGACCAACCCCGCACCTCATCAGGGGTGCAGCCGTCGATGGGTGGCCGGGGCCGCTCCACGAGCTTTCCTTCTCTCTTGCCATCCCGGGAGGTCGTTGCTCACCGTGTGTCATCTGCGGCTGGGCGTGGTCGACGATCGCGGTCGGCGGTGGAGGCTGGCGGCAGATCGAAATTCCCCAGCTCGTCGGAGGCCGGGGGCGAGCCGGGGGCGTCAGCCCCCGGGTCTCCGCTGATTCCCCGGACCGTCCGAAAACCCGCCGCGGCATCACCATGATCACTGAGTCCCGATCGCCGCTCCGACGGCCCCGGGCCTGACGGCCCGGGCTCGCCTCTGCGAACGTCACTCGGCGAGCCGGGGGCGTCAGCCCCCGGACCGTCCCGTCAGGACCGACGTGCCCCCGCGCGCGACGCAATCGCTCCCGCCGCACCCCTGATCCGTCCCACTGCTCCGCCACCCGCCGACGCCGTCGGCGGGGCTGGGTGGGAGCCCTCTCCCCAGGAGCAGGCGAGCGGAGGATGTGGAACTGCAACACGCCCCTGACCGGACTACCATTCCGCGGCTGCACCCCCTCATCAGCGACGTCCCCCCCTCCCCTGCGCGCAACCGGACCGGAAGGGGTAGAGAGACCCCTTCACTCTACGGCCCCGGCGACAAGCTGGGGACGGCGGCGGTTTCCAACCTCATGCCTCGGCAGCGGGGGCATGGGATGAGGGTACCCGCACTTCAGAACCGCCGCCGTGGTGCTGGCCCCCGCACGGTTGAAGCCTCTCCTCCGGGCCGGCCGGCCCAACTTTTTCCGCTCTCAGCAGTCGCCCCACAACCGTCGGACAGCAACTCCCCCCCTCCCCGCGAGCCACGGCACTCCCGTGGAACGGCTCTAATTGAAATCCCCGGCGAACAGGCGGGCGCGGAAGTCCTGCCACTCCTTTTGCCGTTCGTCGGAGGAGTGCGCGAGGAGTTCGCAAATGCGGTCGTCCATCCGCCGCAGACGCTCCGACAGCAGCGTCACCAGGTTCATGACGATGCAGTAGGCGGCGGCAGGGGAAGTCTCGCGGAGCTCCTCGAAGGCGGCGGGAGTCAGGCGGGCGACGACCACGTCGCTGAGGGCGCGGACCGTGGCGGAGTGCGGCGCCGCCTTGAGGAACGACATCTCGCCGAAGACCCCTCCCGGCTCGATCACGGCCAGCCTGCGCTCGCCGTGTCCGTTTCCGCACTTGACCACTTCGCACCGCCCTTCCAGCAACAGCCACAGCGCGGGGTCCACCTTCCCTTCCACGAGGATGTTCTCTCCGCGCTGGAAGGTGCGGCGCTCGACGAGGCGGTCGAACTCCACCCGGTCGTTGAGACGACACTCAGACAGGAGGGGAATGTGATCGAGCATGTCTTGTACGGCCGTCATGCCTGTCCTTTGAGACTCTGAGACGATGAGACGCGGGGGAGAAACAGGGGCGTCTCTCGCCCAGGGTCGGACGCTGCGCCGGAGGCAGGAACCCCGCTTGTTTTCCCCGCGTTGATTCGTGATTCCGCTGTTCCATTGTACGTTGCCGCGGCTTGCAAGTGCGGGAGCGAAATCCACATCCCGCAACGGGGGCCGCCGGCGGCGGAAACGCCTCCTCAGATGCCTCCCAGCACGGTGGCCCGGCCGACGCGGCCGATCCCCAATATGTACGCCGCCACGCGCAAGGGGACTTTCTTTTCTTCGGCAATCTTCCACACCCGGTCGAGACTCTCCCGCATGATCCGGTCGAGTTCTTCGCGAACGCGGCTGATGTCCCACTTGAAATGCTGGCGATTCTGCACCCACTCGAAGTAACTGACGGTCACCCCCCCGGCGTTGGCCAGAATGTCCGGCACAATCAGCAACTCCTTTTTTTGCAGAATCTCGTCCGCCTCGGGGGTCAGGGGGCCGTTGGCCGCCTCGATCACGTACCGGGCCCGGATCGAATCGGCGTTCTCCCGGGTAATGACGTTCCCCAGGGCAGCCGGAATCAGGATGTCCACGTCCGCCGCCAGCAGTTCGGCGTTGGTGATCGGCTGGGCCTTGGGATAGCCGCTCACCTGACCCGTGGCCGCCACATGCCGCGCCACGTCCGGAATCAACAGTCCCTCGGCGTCGAAGATGCCGCCGAACTGATCGGAAACCGCCACGATCGTGGCCCCCATGTCGTGCAGGAACCGGGCGCACCAACTCCCCACGTTGCCAAACCCCTGAATGGCGACCCGCTGCCCCTTGATCCCGTGCCCGAGCCGCTCCATCGTGGCCTTGGTGATGATCGCCACCCCCCGGCCGGTTGCCTCTTCGCGCCCCTCGGCCCCATGCAGTTCCACCGGTTTGCCGGTTACGCAGGCCGGGTTGAACCCGTGGAACTTCTCATACTGGTTCATGATCCAGGCCATCACCTGGGCGTTGGTCCCCATGTCGGGAGCGGGAATGTCCTTGTCGGGACCGATGACGTCGTGAATTTCGTCCACGAATTTCCGCGTGATCCGCTCCAGTTCACCGGCGCTCACCTCCTTGGGATTGAGGGCGATCCCCCCCTTGGCCCCCCCATACGGGATGTTGACGACGGCGGTCTTCCAGGTCATCAGCGAGGCCAGCGCCAGCACTTCGTCCGAATCGACCTCCGGGTGATACCGCAGCCCTCCTTTGAACGGCCCGCGGGCGTTGTCGTGCTGGACGCGATAGCCGACGAACGTCCGAATCTGGCCGTCGTCCATCTCCAACGCCACCTGCACCTTGATCTCGCGCTTGGGAGTGGAGAGCAGCACCCGCATGTTTCGGGACAACCCCATCAATTCAGCAGCCTGGTCAAAGTAGCGCTGGGCGGTCTCGATGGAACTCACGCTGATCCTCCTGGCCAGGGAACGCGCTCGCACGGGGAATCATCAGCCGCCGACCCCAAGGCAGGCCGGCAAACCCGCCCCATCCTATCGCACGGGGGCCAACGCATCGAGACCGGACCGCCACACCTGACACTTCTCTAATGTTGGCGGCGTCCTCTCGACCTCCGGCCTCCGCCATCCCGACGGGGAGAGGCTTCCCCTCGGCACCGCCGCGCGGCGGGAGCCGCTGCTCGCTGGGAAGATCGGCATGATCCCTCCCCCCCGCGTCGGCCTCCCCTTGATCCGGCTCCGGGAGGTGGTTCCGCTCAATCGATCGGCCAAATCTGCCGATGGACTCTGGTGCCCCGACCTTGGGCGAGGGGAGCATTCCCCGCGCGCCGGGAGTCGAATCGGATTATCCGGGATGGCACGGAGCTGGTTCCACCAGCCTGATCGGTCGAGCCGGGGCGTCAGCCCCCGGACTGGTCAGCGGTGTGCGGACCGACTCCGGCGCACCACCGGTTTGGCAAGCGGTTGCGCGTGGTCCCGGACCTCGGGAGGGCAACGTCGGCTCCTGAAGTATCCCCCCGAGCACGACGGGGCCCATTCCACGGCAGCCAGCAGTCGTCACGTTCATCAGCGGCGCACCGGGAGGTGGCGCCGTCCAGATTCCGGCATTGGACGCTCTGTCGCCTTCACCCTTCGGGGCACTATGTCCTGCCGAAACCAGGGACGAGCCGCGCGGTTGCTCCTCTGCACCACAGTGGGAAACCTGTTCTTCCTCGTCAGTGGCGGGAGTGCGCTGTCCGCGGCCGAACCCCTGCTGCTGACCGTTCCCCCGGCTCCGATCGGACCAGCGGACCCGGAGACCTCCGACTCCCGCCCCCCCCTGTTCTTCCCGGAGACGGAGTCGCCGACGGCTGCTCCTCCCGACGCGGCAGCGGAGGCCGTTCCCCCCCCCCCCACCCCCCAGCTCTCCCCGTGCGGCGTGCGGTACTGGATCGTCAGCAGCCGCTGCGCCCCGCAGGACATCTGCCGTGCCGGCTGCGGACCCTTGCACGTCTATGAGCGCGGCTGCGACGGTTGCCTGCGGCCGGGAAGTTTCGCCGCACTCCAGGCCCAACTGCTGCCGGGGGCGCCGGTGGCGATCTTTCTGCATGGTGCCTATGTCGATTGGGAAGACAACCTCAGGGACGCTGAAGCGACCTGGCACTGGATTCGCTGCGCCTGTCCCCACCGACCGCTGAATCTCATTTTTTACACCTGGCCCAGCGATCAGACGCGGGTGCTGCTGGCGGGTTGCGAACTCAAGCAGTTAGGTTGGACGGCCGAGGTGAACGCTTTTTACGTCGCTGCCCTGCTCGCCTGTCTCCCCCCCGATCATCCCGTCTGCCTGGTGGGCCACAGCTTTGGGGCGCGGACGGCACTGGCGAGCGTGCAGTTGATCGCCGGCGGGGCGGTGCAAGGACGTTGCCTCGGCTATGCTGTCCCGCCGCGGAGGGTGCGAGTGGTGCTGGCGGCGGCCGCCGTCGATCACCACTGGCTCAACGACTGTCAGCGCTACGACCGCGCCGCCTGCTACGCCGAAGGGATCCTGAACCTCTATAACCGCCAGGATTGCGCGCTGAAGTTGTATCCGTTGCTGCGGCTGTTCTCTCGCCGCGCCCTCGGATCGATCGGCCAGACGCAGATCGACCGCCACCGGCAACTCTGCGCCGCGAAGATTCAGGACTGCAACGTCACCGGCCTGGTCGGCCACGGCCACTTCTGGCCGAACTACTACTCCTCTCCTCAGATTGCCGCCATCCTCGCCCCCTGGGTCTACTTCCCCGACCTCCTCCTGAACTCTCCGCCCCCCTCCTCCGACGTTCCTCCGCCGAGCACGACACCTCAGCCGTCGGCGGTACGCAGCGACCCGCAGGACTCCCTCCCTTCTTCCCCTCCAGCGCCGCACCGCGAGCCGCCGACCATCGTCCGGGTTGCCCTGGCGAGGTTCTCCTCGGACCGCGGCGGTCCATCTCAGACCGCGACCACTGAGGGTTCATTCCGTCCGATCCGCGCCTGGCTGCAAAGCCCCTGACCGCAGGTCCGGGCTGGGGGCGTCCGGTCGTTTTCCCCTCACGCAAAGTCGCGCAGCCGTACTGGCAACCGCCGCGGACCCCACGTCCCCGGCCGCGGTTCAAAGTGCCCCGGCAGTCGGGTGCCGCACTGGTCGCAGCAGCCGTCCGCCGTGAGGTTCCAGGCCGTGAGGAGATACCAGTCGCGGCCGATCAGCAGGCGGCCGCACTGATGGCAGTACGTGCTCCCTCCCACGCCGTCATGCACGTTCCCGGTGTAGGCGTACCGCACGCCGTTGCGGAGGGCGATCTGCCGCGCCCGGGTCAGCGTCTGCGGCGGCGTGTGGGGCACGTCCAGCATCCGGAAGTCGGGGTGGAAGGCGGTGAAATGCAGCGGCACGTCCGGACCCAACTTCTCCACGACCCATTGCGTGAGCGCCTCCAGCTCCCGGTCGGAATCGTTGTAGCCGGGGATCAACAGCGTCGTGATCTCGAACCAGACGTCCGTTTCGTGCTTCAGGTACTCCAGAGTCTCCAGCACCGGCTGCAAATGCCCCAGGCAGGTCTCGCGATAGAACTCCTCCGTAAAGCCCTTGAGGTCGACGTTGGCTGCGTCCATGTGGGCGTAGAATTCCCGCCGCGGCTCCGGACACATCTCCCCGGCTGTGACGGCCACTGCCTGAATCCCCCGTTCGTGACAGGCGATGGCGACGTCGATCGCGTACTCCATGAAGATCACGGGATCGTTGTACGTGAAGGCGACGCTGCGGCAGCCAAGCTGCTCGGCCGCCCGGGCGATCGCCTCCGGCGAGGCTGCGTCTGCCAGCGTATCGATCTCCCGCGACTTGCTGATGTCCCAGTTCTGGCAGAACTTGCAACCCAGGTTACACCCTGCGGTGCCGAAGGAGAGGACCGGCGTCCCCGGCAGGAAGTGGTTGAGCGGCTTCTTCTCGATCGGATCGACGCAGTAGCCGCTGGAACGGCCGTACGTCGTCAGGACAATCTGCTCCCCTTCACATGCCCGGACGAAACAGAACCCGCGCTGCCCCTCGTGCAGCTTGCACAGCCGCGGACAGACGTCGCACTGGATGCGGCCATCCTCCGTGCGATGCCAGTATTTGGTGGGAACGGTGTGGGCGAGGGAGAGGGACATGCTGGGTTCATTATACACGCACGCCGGGGGTCGCGTGGGATTTCCAGCAGAGCTGACGCGGCTTCGCCCCCGGCCGCCGGGGCTGTCGACAAGCCGGACTTCCTCCGGTCTCCGGGGAGGGGTGTTTGGCATGGACCACCCCCCGCAACTCGGCGGACTCCCCCCCCTTTCGGCCCCCGCGGAGAGTGCGCCGCGCACCGCATCGCTGCCTCACTGCATCGGCACATCGACATCCACGAGAAGCCAAATTCGTTCTTGACACGATCGCGCCCGGTCCCATAGAACCCCGCCCCTTGGGACGGAGCCGGTGCGCGGAGCGCCCGTGGTTTCGTCGCGCCGGTCGCGTCCAGCGATCGCCTCGGACAAGTGGGGCCGTTCCCGCCGGCCGTGAGCGGGTTCACCTGAGCGGAACCGCCCTCTCGATTCATCCGGTGAATGGAGCCATGCCATGAGTGAACGGATTCACTCTCCCCAGACGGCCGTTGCTTCCGCGCGCCTGCGGTGGTTTCCCTGGCTGGGCGTGACGGCAGCGGCGGTGGTGGTCGCGGCGGTGGCGTTCCAGCTCTCTCGCGCCGAGCCGGGCGCAGCGCAGTCGCGCGACCCGCAGGCGACTGGGACCGCCCGCGTCGGCGGAGGTCCGCCGGCCGACGAAATCGTTGCCCGCGTCAACAACGAGCCGATCTCCTACGAGCAGTTGGCCCGCGAGTGCGTGGAGAAGTACGGTCCCGAAGTCCTGGACAACATCATCAATCGCCGGCTGATCGAGCAGGAGTGCGAGCGCGTCGGGTTGCAGATCACCCAGGCGGAGATCGAACAGGAAGTTCTCCACATCGCCACCAAGTTCAACATTGACGTTGCCAACTGGTACGCCCTGCTCAAGGCGGAGCGGGGGATCGGCCGCACGCAGTACCACCGCGACGTGATCTTCCCCATGCTGGCGCTGAAGAAACTCGCCGGCCAGAACGTGGAAGTGACCCCCGCTGACATCCAACGCGCCTTTGAACGCGACTACGGACCGCGGGTGGAAGCCCGCATGATCCTGGTCCAGGGGAACATCCGGCAGGCCAACGAGGTCTGGCAGAAGGCGGTGGCCAACCCGGACGACTTCGGTCGCCTGGCGCGCGAAGTCTCCGCCGATCCCAACACGCGGCCGCTGGGAGGGGTTATTCCCCCCATCCGTCGTCACGGCGGCAATGACGAGATCGAAAAGGCGGCCTTCGAACTGAAGATCGGAGAAATCTCGCCGGTCATCGACATCGGTCAGGGGCGGTACGTGATCCTCAAGTGCGAAGGCCACACCAAACCGGTGGCCGCCTCCCTCAGCGAGGTGGAGGGGCACCTGCGCGAACAGCTCATCGAGGAGAAAACTCAGGAGGCGGTCGCCCGCGTCTTCGAGACCCTCAAGCAGCGTTCGACCGTCGTCAACTACATCGCCCGGACGTCGACGGCGCCTCCCACCGGTCCGGCGACGGCCGCCCCCCCGGCCGCCGCACCCCGGTCCGCCGGCGCCACCGCACCGGTGACGCGCTGACGGTCCTCCCCCCAAACGATCCACCCCTCCCCATCCGGTGCCCCGGCGGGCCAAGGCCCGCCGGGGCGCTCTGTTTGACACCGGACCGCTGGTGGGGGAGCGGGAAACCCCGGGGGGGCTCCGCGCCAATGAACGGACGCAGTTTCATAACCCCTCCCCCCTGCTTCAGGGGAGAGGGCCGGGGTGAGGGGTCCACGATGCTTGGGGATGTCGCCCTCTCACCCGGCCTGCGGCCACCCTCGCCCCCTTGGGGGAGAGGGTGTTGAAACTTGCTCCGGACCCCCCTCAGCGGCTGCACCCCCCCGGCTGTCTCCGGGAACTCTGGTTTGACCACGGGAGAGGTCCTCTCCACAATCGCCGTACCGAGCGGCTCTCGTCGTCGGTCCGCCTCCCGAGAGACTCTCCAATCCTGTTCTGAGAGGAACGTCTCCATGTTGAACCGTCTCCTCAAACCTGCTCTCTCCCTGGGGACCCACCGCTGCTCGACGCACCGCTGGGGAGGACTTGCGGGCGGCCTGCTGGTGGTGTGCCTGGTCGGTCTGGCGGCCTGTCGCACGGACGCCGCCGCTCCGCCGCGTCCCAATCTGGTGTTCATTCTCGCGGACGACCTGGGCTACGGGGACCTGGGGTGTTACGGTCAGCAGGTGATCCGCACGCCGCGCCTCGACCAGATGGCCGCCGAGGGGATGAGATTTCGCAACTTCTACGCCGGCACGACGGTGTGCGCTCCCTCCCGGTGCGTGTTGATGACCGGCCGGCACATGGGTCATGCCCACGTCCGCGGGAACGCCGGGGGGGACATGTCGATCCAGTCCCTGCGCGACGAGGACGTCACCGTGGCCGAGGTCCTCCAGGGGGCCGGCTACGCCACCGGTTTGTGCGGCAAGTGGGGACTGGGGGACGACCTGGAAGGGGCCCGTTCCGGCCTCCCCCGCCAGCAGGGATTCGACCACTTCTTCGGCTACCTCAATCAGGTGCATGCTCACAATTACTACCCGGAGTTCCTGTGGCGCAATGAGGAACGGGTTCCGCTCCGCAACGAGGTACAGACCGTCGGGGGGAACTCGGGCGGGTTTATCGGCGGCTACGCGACCAAACGGGTCGATTACAGCCACGACCTGATCGCCGAAGAGGCGCTGCAGTTCATCCGCGAGCATCGGCAAGGGCCGTTCTTCCTGTACCTGGCGTTCACCATTCCTCACGCCAACAACGAGGGGACCCGCGCCACTGGTGACGGCCAGGAGGTCCCCGACTACGGTCCCTATGCCGAATACGACTGGCCGAATCCCGATAAAGGACAGGCCGCCATGATCACCCGCATGGATCGGGACGTCGGGCGAGTGCTGGACCTGCTCCGCGAACTGGGCCTGGCCGAAAAGACCGTGGTGATGTTCGCCAGCGACAACGGCCCGCATCAGGAGGGGGGGCAGAACCCCGCCCGGTTCCATCCCGCCGGCCCTCTCCGCGGCTTCAAACGGGACCTGTACGAAGGGGGGATTCGTTCCCCCTTGATCGTCTGGTGGCCGGGGACGACTCCCCCCGGCAGCGTCACCGATCACATCGGTTACTTTGGCGATCTGATGGCAACAGCGGCGGAACTCGCCGGCGTGCCGACGCCGGAGGGCTGCGATTCGATCAGCTTCGTCCCCACTCTCACCGGCCGGCCGGACCAGCAGCGATCGCACGCATACCTCTACTGGGAGTTCTACGAGCGCGGCGGTGCGCAGGCGGTGCGGCAGGGGAACTGGAAGGGGGTGCGCGTGCCGATGTTCACCGGCCGGACGGAGCTGTACGATCTGGCCGCCGATCTGGGAGAGTCTCGCGACGTGTCGGCCGAGCATCCTGACGTCGTCCGCGCGCTGGAGCGGATCATGCAGGAGGCGCACACCCCGCATCCCCACTGGCAGCCGCGGGGAACTCCCCCGCAGGAGAAACCCCCGGCGGGGGACGGCTGGCCGCGGTTCTGAATCTCCCGGCTTCCTGCGTCTGGCGCGCCTGCATGGGACGTTGTTTCCGAGCGGAGGTTGCCACTATAGTCAGCAGCCCTGACCGGACCGCCGGACTGGTCCTGCTGCCGCTATCCGCAACCTGCCAGCCAACGTCCCCCCTCTCACCTGTTCACTCCGTCCGTCGAGGTTCGTCGTGAAGTTCTGCCTGATCGATCGCATCATTGAGCTGCAACCGGGAGTGTCGATCAAGGCGATCAAGAGCCTCTCCCTGGCCGAAGAGTATCTCCAGGATCATTTCCCGGGGTTCCCCATTATGCCAGGGGTGTTGCAGGTGGAAGCGCTGGTCCAGACGGCCGCCTGGCTGATGCGGCAGACGGAAGATTTTGCCTACAGTGTGGTCCTGCTCAAGGAGGTCAAGGCGGTCCGGTTCAACAACTTCGTCGCGCCGGGACAGACGCTGGAGGTCGAGTGCACGGTCCAGAAGCGCGAGGGGCGGGTGTATACCTTCAAGGCCAATGGCAGCGTCGCCGGGAGTTCCACGGTCAACGCCCGCCTGATCCTCGAGCAGTTCAACCTGGCCGACCACAACCCCGAACTGGGTGCTTCCGATGAGCGGCGAATCGCCAGGCTCCGGCAGCAGTTCGCCACGCTGTACACCCCTCCGGGGGCGTGAGGGCTGGCCCGGAGGCCGTCGCCCCGACGCCGGTTGAGCTTTCCCGGACTATGGCCCCACGTGCTCATTACCGACCTTGCGGGCCCGCAGCGGCTTGTCGACGTTGATCCCCAGCGACAACCCGACTGCGACGAGCAGATTCCATCCGGCCGCCATCTGGACGAACGGCGTCAGGTCTCCCACGTCGGGCACCTGGATGGTGGGGAACGACGTCGGCCGCGGTGCGATGGCCAGCACGCTCAGCCCCACCCCTTCCACGAGCACCTGACGGAACTTGGCCTCGGCGTCGGGATAGGGATCGATCCAGATCACCACGTCCTCCGGGTCCATCACCTCCTCAATGCCGTGGACCGCGTAAGTCCCTTCGAGGAAGTCGGCCGGTTTGCGGGTGATCTCGTTGGTCTTGAGGGTCAGCTCCTCGGCGACGCCGTCGTTGCGTCCGGCCCAGTAGACCGTGCGGGCCGAGGCGATCCGGCTGACGAGCTGGGGATCGAGGGGAGTGGTCAGAGCGGTTTCAAAGGCATCGGCCAGCTCGGCCAGGCGCCCGTGCAGTTCCGGCCGGCCGACGGCGTGCTCCAGCATCGCTCGATAGACGAGCGCCTGCTCGATGACGCTTTTGGTGGCGGCCACGGCCCCTTCCTCCGCGCACGTCAGGACGAAGGCGCGGGTCGCCAGTTCGCCCAGTCGGGTGTTCGCCAGCGCCGTCAGGCTGTACCGCTGGGCGTGCCCTTCGTTCTTCAAGCGTTCAAACAGAGCGATGACTTCGGCCGTGCGGCCGGAGTTGGAAGCGGCCATCACGGCCCAGCCGGCGAGCGGGTATTCCTGCGCCTGCCGCGCCCCTTCCGTGTGCAGGGTCAGCGTCCACCCTTTCCGCCGCGCCGCGGCGATCGCCCCGTGGGCGGGAAAGATGCGGCTCGATCCCTCGCCCGTCAGGAACAGCTTCCCGATCTGGTGGATTTCCTGGCCGACTTCGGACATCCGGCCGGGGTCCAGGCTGCGGATCAGGGCGGGGGTGGCGAGCATGTCGCGGACCAGCCCATATTGTGTCTGCTGAGCGTTTCCCGGTTGCATGGTTCATCTCGTGGGAAGGGGACGCTGCGAGAAACTTAGAGCCACCGGACACTATCGGATGTCTCGGCCAGAAATGCCTCGTTTTTCGAGTGCATTCAGGTTATTGTCCTGTAGCTCTTACCGACGGACCGCGGTGCGTGAACTCTTCACCGGCCGGAGGTTCAGCGTGGCGTAGTCCGGAAGGTCTCCCACCAAGGGTTCAATGTACCGTCGAAAGGCGGCAGTGACGCCCAGGCCGTCCGCGGCGATGTACTTGTCCGGCAGCGGCCGCTCATGATTGGCGACCTCCACCAGAGGAATGGTGCCCAAGGCGGACCGGTAGGGGCGATGGCTCTCTCGCACAATCGTCACCATCACTCCGCTCTGTCCCGCGAGGGCCAATCGCACCGCCTGTCGCCCACATTGGTAGGCTTCACGATCATCGAGCCGCACCGCTCGATCCGCCGCGCACATCTGAAGCGATTCGGTCACCTGAAACTCCCCCCGCCAGCCGAATTCCTGAGACAGGATGCGGTGCAGGATCATGGCCGCGCTGGTGCCTCCCATCGCGCCGAATTCCACGTTGTTGAAGGTGTCGCGGGTCTGGGACGCACTCACGGGCGTGCCGTCCGGGTTGGTGATCCCCTCCCCGCACACGATGGACACGAAGCCGTGCCGCGCGTGCGCCCGCTGGACCGCCGCCAGGAACTCCCCGCGGTGAAAGGGACGTTCGGGCAGCAGGATGATGTGCGGAGGGTCGCTGCTCGACCGCTGGGCGCAGATCGATGCCGCCGGCAGCCACCCCGCGCTGCGCCCCACCGTCTGAAAGATGACGAACTGATCGACCTTCTGCATGTCCCGCGCCAACAGACCCGCCTGGAGGACACTCAGCGCCACATAGCGGGCTGCGCTGGGAAACCCCGGCGTGTGATCGGTGCCGAACAGGTCGTTGTCGACCGTCTTGGGGACCCCCACGCCCACCAGTTCGTGACCGTGGGCCGCGGCGTACTCCGTCACCCGATGGATCGTGTCCATCGTGTCGTTCCCGCCAATCATGAACAGATAACGGATGTCGTACCGGCGGAGCTGTTCGAGGATCGGCTCGAAATGTTCGTCTTTCAGCTTCAGCCGGCTCGAGCCGAGCGCGCTGCTGGGGGTCGTCCGCAAACGCTTCAGCACCGCCGGGGACTGGGATGAAAGGTCCACCAGATGATCCCCCAGCACTCCTTCAATGCCGAACCGCATGCCGAGCACGCGGTTGATGCGTCGGGAGGCGCGGCAGCCGTCCACCACCCCCACCAGCGACGCATTGATGACCGACGTCGGCCCTCCGGACTGTCCCACCAGTGCATTCGGCATAAGCGCGATCAACCTTTCGTCCACAGGAGGAGCTGGGTGAAGAACTGAGCATACTGTTCGCCGACTTCGATGGCATCCGCTCCGGGGGCCTGCGCAGCGACGCGGCGGGACCCCCAATCGACCAGCCCGCCGACCCAGTGCGGGGCGACGTCCGTGGCCAGGGCGGCGGTCCGTCCCCGGCCCTGCTCTCCCAGCACCAGCAGCGGCCAGGTCTCGGCGATGGTCAGCCGCCACTCCTCGCCGTCCCGCTCCACGCACAGGCGGTCCGCCTCGAGCAGGACGCGGGCCTGGGGGCGGGGGGTGAAGCGGTTCAGCCCCCCCACACAGGGAGGCCGCTCCTCCCAGGGGAGACCGTCGCTGACGGGGTGCCCTCCCCCGACGCGGCGCACCAACAGGGGCTGATCGCTGTTGAGTCGGTCGTCGTCCGTGGAGATGTCCACCGGCAGGACCTCTCCCACCGGCGTCCCGTCCCAGTCCCCCCCCAGGCCATGAAAGGATTCCCAGCCGCCGATCATCAACAGGCCTGTGCCGCGCTCGACCAGACGGACGATCCGCTGCTGCAATTCCTCGGCCATGCGCGCCGCGGGATAGTCGGAGAGGATCACCAGCCGCGTCTCGTCGGAGAGGTCTTCCGGGCGGAGCGGCTGGCGACTGGGGACATACTGGTAGTCCAGTCCGGCGCGGGTCAGGAGACCGGCCAGATACGCGGCAGCGCTGGTCAGGTCGGTATCGCCGCAATAGAGAATGGGAGCTGCCATGCCCGAACTGTAGCGGCTGTTTCGGGAGGCATCCAAGCGAGCCGGCGGAACCGCGGAACCTCCGGGGCGCCGGAGAGGGGGACCGGCTCACGCATGTCGCAGCCACAGCGAAAGGCTGTAGGCCACCACCGCCCCCGTGGCGAGAATCCCGATCAGCAACACCCCCCGTGCCAGATCGACCCGTTTCAGGGCGATGGCCTGCGCCAGCACGCAGATGAAGGCGACGACCGCCAACTTGAAGCCCAGCATCCCCTTCACCGGCCCCCAGGAATCGATGAAGTACCGGGCGACGGGATTCGACTCGACGAACCGCAGGTTCCCCCTCCCCCCGGCCATCAACAGGTAGTACGTGACGAAAAAATCGATCAGGTTGACCAGGAGGAAGAACGCCGTCTCCGTCTCGAGGGGGAGCTTTCCCAGCAACAGGCGGCGGAGGGGGGAGTGGTGCATCGGTGACTCGGTCCGCCGCAGGGGGGACGCCTGCAACGTCTCCCGGGGACGTTGGGGAGTCGAAGGGACGATCGGCCGCACCAGCCGGTAGGTTGGCCGGTCGTCGTCCTCGGGTGTGGGCGGCGGCTGGTTCATGCGGTGCACCAGCGGTCGATCATGCGGGTGTAGAGGTCGGTCCCGCGTTCCAACTGGTCGAGAGAGATCCACTCGTCGTGGGTGTGCGCCTGGGCGATGTTCCCCGGTCCGCAGACGATCAGTTGCCTGAGTGCCGTCAGCCGCGCTCCGTCGGTCCCGTAGCCGACGGTACGTGCCCGCTCCCGGCCCGCCAGTTCCAGGCATTCCTTCACGAATGGCGAGTTCGGGTCGACGTACAGCGGCTGGCCGAAGTTCGTCTCGGTGATCTCCAGACCGCACTCCCGGGCCTTGGCGAACACCCGGTCGACGAGGGGCTGGACATCAATGCCGGGCATCTTCCGGAAGTAGATCGTGCAGACGGACTGCGGCGCGGTGATGTTGATGGCGTGCGTGTGGTCGTTGATGCCGATGTTCCAGCGCATCGTCGGCGGATCGAACTCAGGGTTCTGCCAGTGGGGGTCGTGCTCCGTCTCGTCGTGGATCGCCCGCATCTCCGCCAGGAACGGGATCATGGCGAGATTGGCGTTCAGGCCGAGCGTGGTGCTGGAGTGCGCGGCCCGTCCCCGGCTGACGACCCGCAGCACCGTCCCCCCCTTATGGGCGTAGACGACGTCCAGTTCCGTCGGTTCGCCGATGATCCCGTGAGCCTCGCCGTCGACCATCTGCCGGAAGAGGAGGGACTCCGCGGCCACCTGATCGGCCCCCAGCATCCCCACCTCCTCGTCGGCCGTCACGGTGATGTAGACCGGCGCGGTCAGCCGCGCCTCGCGGCGGCGTTCCAGCGCCGCCAGGGCGCAGGCGAGCGAGCCTTTCATGTCGCAGGCGCCGCGGCCGTACAGCCTCCCGTCGCGCACCGTGGGGGTGAAGGGACCGTGGGGGAGCGCCCAATCGACCGCCGGCACGACGTCCGAATGGGCGAAGTAAGCGAAGCCGCCCCGGCCGGTTCCCCGCTGGCCAATGACCGTCGCCTTCCGGACACCCTGGGCATCGTCGTATTCCAGCCGCTCGATCTCGCAACCCAGACGCCGCAACGCCGCCTCGATGTAGTCCGTCACTGCCACGTTCGAGACCGCACTGACGGAGTCGAAGGCGATCAGGTCGCGAGCGTAGTCCAGGGCGTTCATGGGCGATTCCGGAGGAGGAGACGAGACGAAATTGAGGGTAGCGAACCGGCGCGGCCAAGACCACCGGCGAGAACGAGGACCCTCGGTTTGCGTCCCTGCGGGCGTCCGACTACGCTGACGAGACGCCCCTCTGCTCCCGGTGACGCCATGTTCTTCGAGTTCCAGTGTGCTCAGTGCGGCAAGAAGCTCAAAGTCCGCGAGGAGAACATCGGCAACAAGGTCCGCTGTCCCCACTGCCATCACACGCAGGTGGTGGAAGGGCCGTCAAGCGTCGATCAGGAAAGCCCCTTCAACTTCATCGTGACCGAGCCGCCGCCCCCGGCGGCGGGAACCGCTCCCGCGCCGCAACCTTCGCCGTCCGCTCCCCGGTCGCGGATCGCCGCGGCACCGGTGGCTCATCATCAAATCTCCAGCGCCACCGAAGTCAATCCCTGGCTCACGGCGCTCGTCGGCTTCGGGCTGTTCCTGGTCATTTATCTGCTGCTGCTCCCGCTGCGGTCGCACTACCTCGGGGCGTTGTTCTGGAACCGCGGCTGGGTGCAGTTCGCCGAGACGATCTGCTTTACCTGGGCGGTGGCGATCCTGTTCTTCAAATGGCGCAAGCTCGCCATGCAGCGGGACTCGATGCTGTTCGATCTGCTGCCGACCGACATCGCCAAGGACATCACCGTCAAGTCGGTGGAGAAGTTCGCCAGGCACATCCAGTCGCTGCCGGTGCAGCCCACGCAGAGTTTCCTCGTCAACCGCGTGATCCGCGGGCTGGAGCACTTTCGTCTGTTGCGCAACAGCAGCGAGACGGCGGCGCGGCTGGCCACGCAGTCGGACATCGACGCCAACGCCGTCGATTCCAGCTATGCCCTGGTGAAGATTTTCGTCTGGGCGATCCCGATCCTCGGCTTCATCGGAACAGTGCAGGGCATCGGCGCGTCGGTCGGTAACTTCGCCAGCACCATGGAGGCCGCCGGCGACGTCGCGGCGCTCAAGGACTCCTTCAAACAGGTGACGGGCGGCCTGGGGACTGCCTTCGACACCACCCTCCTGGCGCTGATTTTGAGCATCTTCGTGATGTTCCCCATGACCTCCCTGCAGAAGTCCGAGCAGGACCTGCTCAACGGGGTGGATGAATACGTCAACGAGAATCTGCTCAAGCGACTCAAAGACGACGCCGGTCCCGCCGCCGCCCCCGCCGACGCCAAAGCCCTGCAAGCCGCCATCGACGCCGCCCTCGTCACCCACCACGCCGAACTGCGCGCCTGGACGAAGAAGCTGGAGGCGATCGGTGAGGTCCTCAGCCGGCAGGCGGCCGAGGGCTGGACCAAGGCCGACGAGCAGTTGCAGACACGACACACGCAGATCGTGCGGCAGATTCAGAAGACGACTGAAACATTGACCGATCTGACCGGCCGCGTGCAGGCGATGACCGATCGGCAGGCGGAGATGGTGACGCAGCTTGTCGAGCGCACCACTCAGGCCGAGGTCGACCTCGCCGAAATGCTGAAGACGGCCGGAGAGACCATGCAGCAGGCGGCCGCGTCGGTGCAGCAGTACTTCCAGGCGCTGGAGCAGGGGATCGGCACACTCAACCGGGTGCTGACCGACCTCGACCAGAAACAGGTGGTGGTCCAGGTGCAGCCGCCCCCTCGTGCACGGTGGAGCCTGTTCGGACGCAAAAACGGCGGCTGACCTCCGCCCGCGGCTCCCCCGGATCACCCCTCGCAGAGTCCACAATTTCAGGTCCGCCTCATGCCCCGCATCGTCCTCGCCCTGACCGGCGCCAGCGGCGCGATCTACGGCGTCCGCCTGTTGGAAGTCCTGCTGGCCACAGGGCGGACGGTCCACCTGCTCCTCTCCCCCGCCGCCGCCGCTGTCCTCCATGAGGAACTGGGACTGAAGGTGGACCTCCAGAACTTCCACCTCGATCAGTTACTCCCCCCCGAACTCTCCTCCGACAGCCGCATCGGACTCCGCGCCAGCGTCAGTCCCCACGGCAGTTCGATCTTCAGCGATAGCGGCGTCAGTCGCGGCGAGGCGATCTATCATCACTTTCAGGATTGGATGGCGCCGGTGGCGAGCGGCTCCTATCCCACCGACGGCATGGTGATCTGCCCTTGTTCGATGGGGACGCTGGCCAGCCTGGCCAGCGGACTCTCCAGCAACCTGATCCACCGTGCCGGCGACGTGCATCTCAAGGAGCGCCGCAAGCTCATCGTCGTCCCGCGGGAGACGCCGCTGGGGGTGATTCAACTGGCCAACATGCAGCGGCTGGCGGAGGCGGGCGCGGTGATCCTGCCGGCCATGCCCGGGTTCTATCACCAGCCGCTCACCATTCACGATCTGGTCGATTTCGTCGTCGGCCGCATCTGCGACCAACTGGGGCTGGACATCGACTTGACGAAACGGTGGGGAGCGTCGCCGGAGTAGCCCGCGCGCCCCGGCGGGAGAATCGGCCTGCCGGCGGCCGCGCTTGCGATTTCCGACGCTTGAGAGACCGGACCTCCTGCGGTTGAGACTTCTGGGAGTTCGCCAGTCTCCTCGGCCCCCGTCGGCATAGACTGTCTGAAGACGGAGGACCACGCCGGGCTGTGGACCGCGGGCGTCTCTCGGAGCTCCCCTCATGGACATCACCCCGTACCCCGTCAACGACTTCGGCCCAGTGATGAAGGGGATGGTCATCGGGGGCCTGGGGATCGTGCACGTCTTCCTGGCGCAGTTCGCCATCGGCGGCGGGATGCTGATGTGTTACTTCCAATGGCTGGCACAGAGCGGGCGCCTCCCCCTCGCCCGCCGGTTCACGGACGGCTTCTTCCAGTTTCTGGTGTTGGTGAGCTTCGTCCTCGGGGCGGTCACCGGGGTGGGGATGTGGTTCACGTCGATTCAGGTCAGTCCCCGCACCATCGGCGTGATGGTCCACGAGTTCCACTGGCTGTGGGCGACGGAATGGACCTTCTTCGCGCTGGAGATCGCGGCCGGTTACTCGTTTTACCGCTGCGGACGCCGGCTGCCGGACTCCGCCCGCATGACGCTGCTGGTCCTGTACTCCGTGGCCGCATGGTTCAGCCTGTTCTGGATCAACGGCATCCTCTCGTGGCAGTTGACTCCCGGCGAGTTCCACCGCACCCGGTCGGTCTGGGATGGGTTCTTCAATCCGAGCTTCTTCCCCTCGCTGCTGTTCCGGACGATCACCTCGCTGACGATCGCGGCTCTCGCCGCCTGCCTGGTGGTCAACCTGATGCCCGATCTGGATCGGGAGCAGCGCCGGAGTCTGCTGCACCGCGCGTTCCATTTCCTGGCTCCGATGGCTGCCATGCCGTTGTTGGCGGTGTGGTACTTCCTGACGCTTCCGGACGACAGCCGGGAGTGGGTGCTGGGCGGGAGCGTCGCCATGACGCTGTTCTTTGCGCTGGGCGCGGCGTGCTCGCTGTTGATCGGGGCTTACGCCCTCGCCGGTCTGATGATCCGCCGCCTGTACATGAACGCCGCCACGTCGGCGCTGCTGGTGGCACTGGCCCTGCTGGCGACGGCCGGCGGCGAGTTCGTCCGCGAAGGGGTCCGCAAGCCCTACACGATCCGCGAATACCTCTACTCCAATTCCATCAGCGAGGCGGAGGTCGCCCGGCTGCGCGAGATCGGCTGCACGTCGCTCGACCCCTATCCCGTCCTCCATGCTGCCCAGTATCCCCACCCGCAGCTCGTGCTGGGAGCGCAGGTCTTCCGCATCCAGTGCAGCGTCTGCCACACGGTGGATGGCGCCAACGGGCTGGTGCATCTGGCCGGGCATTGGACCCCCACGCAGCTCCGCATGAACATCGCCAAGCTCCAGCGGACCAAGCCGTTCATGCCCCCCTTCGCCGGCACGCCGCGGGAGCTCGAGGCGCTCGTGCAGTGGATTCGCTGGCAGCGGCAGGGGCGGCCCCGCGACTGGACTCCCGACGTGGCTGAACCGCCGCTCGAACAGATCGCCGCCTGGCTGGAGGAGGCAGGAACCCGTCCCGGCCTCGAACTCACCCGCACCGCCGAGGAGGGGGGGTAATGCACGCGGCCTTTCCCTTTGGCTATCCGTTGCCGACGGCGTTCTACCTGTCGCTGTACGTGCTGACGCTGGTGGTGCACGTCGTCTGCATGAACTACGTCCTCGCCGGCTCGGCGTATCTGGCGGTGGTCCGCTGGCGGAAGGGGGGCGCCGCGCACGACGATCCCGCCGCCGCCCTCCTGGCCGATTGGCTGCCGCTGATGCTCTCGGTCGCCATCACCGCCGGCATCGCCCCCTTGCTGTTTGTGCAGATTCTCTACCGGCCGCAGTTCTACACGGCGAACCTGCTGCTGTTTCACCGCTGGATGGCCGTCCTGCCGGTGCTGATCGCGGGGTTTTACCTGCTGTACCTCATTCGCCAGCCGGCGACACTGGCGCGTTGGCCGCGTCTGGAATGTCTGGCGACGGCGGCGGTGTTCGGTGGTTTCGCCTTCATCGGCTGGTCGTGGACGGAGAACCACCTCCTCAGTCTCCAATCGCCAGCCGTGTGGACGGCCGAGTTCGCCCGGGCCGGGTGGTTGTTCTTCACCCCGGAACTCCTGCCGCGACTGACGACGTGGCTGTGCGGATCCTTCCCGGCGCTGGCCCTATGGCTGCTCTGGCAGCTCCGTTGGACGCGGCCGTCGGCCGGCGCGGAGGATGGGGAACGACTGGTCCGGACGCAGCGGTGTTTGGCGCGACTGGCGCTGGTCATGCTGGGACTGGCGCTGCTGAGCGCCTTCGTCTATAGCCGGTGGCTGCCGGCGGAGGACCGGGAGGTCTTCTGGTCCCCGTTGACGTGGCCCTGGCTCGGGGCAGCCCTGGCCGGGGCGGCGATGCAGGCCGTCTCCTATCAGCAGATGCTCGCGCGGGGGCAATTCCGGGGAAACTGGCTGATGCTGGCCACCAGCGGCGTGTTGCTGACGACGCTGGGAACGGCGGTGGTCCGTGAATCGTTGCGGCTTGCGCGGGTGAACCTCTCCAGTCTGCTTCCCCAGCATGAGGCCGCGTTCGCGGTGGGCGGGCTGGGAGTGTTCGTGTTGTTTCTGGTGCTCAACACCGCGCTGATCGTCTGGTGCCTCCGCCTGACGAGACGCCGGAGGTGAGCCGTCCGCTCGGGGAACCACTCCGCGGGAGTACGGATTGAGGAACTATCCTCCCGCAGGTCTCCGTCAGCGGAGAGCGATCTGGGGTGGATCGGCTACCTGCCGGGTGAGGACGACGGCTGCATCGGGGTGCCGCCGCAGGTACGAGGCGGGGCAGGCGGGACCGATCGGTCCATGCAGCACGCGGCGGATGACGGCGCTCTGCCAGGGGCGGTTGCAATAGAACCGCAACCGGCGCGAGGCCAGGATTTCCCGCATGCCGACGGTCACGCACCGCGCGGGGACCACCTCCAGACTCCCGCCGACGGTGTGGGCGTTGATGGTGCGGGTCTCGCGGGCCAGGGACAGGACGCGCGTCGGCAGATCGGCGAATTCCTCCGGGCCGAGCGGCTCCCCCGGTTCGGGCGGCTCATTGAAGGCGATATGCCCATTGATCCCGATCCCGCCGAAGCAGGCATCCACCCCTCCCCGCCGGGCGATCAGCCACTCCACCTGAGCCGGGTCGCGGGGATCGGGAAAGACGCGGTGCTCCGGAGGGGGAGCAAGCCGCGAATCGAGACGGCTGTAGAACGCCCGTTCCATGAACCCCCGGAAGCTGAGGGGGTGGTCCATCGGCAGCCACTCGTCGTCGTCGGTGAGATACTCGTCCATGTTGATGAGGACCGTCTCCACGAGCGAGAGGCCGCGGCTGTTGATGAGGTCCGCCAGAATCGGGAACTGATCGACCGGACCGACGGGGACAATCAGGGTGGGAGCGCGACCGTCGGCCAGTGCCGTCTCGATCGTCTCCAACATCTCCCGGGCCATCACCTGCGCGAGCTCGGCGGCGTCGGTCACGACGCGGACGCGCACCAACTGGCCGCGTCCCAGTTCGGCCGCCGAAATCCCCAGGTAGTCCGGAAGCATGCCAGGCATGGGTGGAAGCGTGGGGTCTGCCGGGAAAGTGCGGCGGGGGGGAGTTCCCGGGCGTCCTCCTCCGGGAGGGGAGACCGTCGTCGGCTCTGCCCTACCGCCGCATCGCCATCGGACGTTGCAGAATTTCGCTCAGCAGAAAAGCCTGCTGGAGACCTTCTTTCCTGTGGAGGAGGGCGATCAATTCGGCGGCGGGAGCGGCGCCGCGGGCGGCAGCGCTGGGGCTGACCGCTCCCTGCGTCGGGCCGGTCAGTTGCTGGCCCGGTCCGCTTCCCAGATGCTGGAACACCGACTGCGGGACGGTGGGGTGGACGTCCTGCTGGGCGATGGTGGCGACTCGTTCCGCCATGTGCTGGCGAACGTGCTGCTGGACCTCCGATCCGACGGCGGTGGGGCCGATGTGCCGCTGCGACAGTTCCTGTCCCGGGACCCGGCGTGGGGCGGGAGGGGGCGACGGAGCGGGAGCGGTCGCTGCCGCGGGAGCAGGTTCCGGGCGGGGAGGTTGTGGGCGGACGGGCTGACGTCTTGGCGGCTGTGGTCGCGGCGCGGGGGTCCGCTGGGGGGGGGCGTCGACCGCCGGGACGTTTTCGCGGCGCGGTGGAGCGGGGCGGGGGGGCGGGCGCTTTTGTTGGCCGGCGGCTTCCTGGAGAAAGGCGTCGATTTCCTCGCGGATGCGTTTGTCCTGCGGACGCCGCGGACGAGGCGCATTGGCGGGACGTTGCGGCTTCTGCTGGCCGGCCACCAGGTTGGAGATCCACCCGATGAAGGAGATGATGACGAAGGCGATGGCAATCAACCCGCCGACGTCAACGGCAAGCAGGAGTGAGAAGGCTGGCATGGCGGCTCCTGGCGGGCTGACCGGCGAGCCGGCCAGACCACCCGCTTAGTTCATGGAGGCGGTGACGGAGTCCTGCGCGCCGGCAATGGAGGATCGCATCTTGGTATCGGCCTGGATATTGCGCAGCTCGTAATAGTCCATCAGTCCGAGTCGGCCTTCCCGGAAGGCGCGGGCGATGGCCTTGGGGACCTGGGCTTCCGCCAGCACCACGGCCGCGCGGTTCTCCTGCGTCTTGGCGACCATCTCCTGTTCCCGGGCGGCGGCTTCGGCGCGGCGCTGTTCGGCCCGGGCCTGCGCGACGCGCATGTCGGCCTCGGCCTGATCGGCCTGCAACCGGGCGCCGATGTTCTCGCCCACGTCGATGTCCGCAATGTCGATCGAGACGATCTCGAAAGCGGTCTGGGCTTCGAGGCCCTGGTTGAGCACCGCCTGCGAGATGCGGTCGGGGTTCTCCAGGACCTGAGCATAGGTGGGGGTGGAGCCGATCGCCTGAACAATCCCCTGTCCCACGCGGGCGATGACGGTCTCCTCGGTGGCCCCGCCGATGAGCTGCTGGATGTTCGTGCGGACGGTGACCCGGGCCCGCGCCTTGAGTTGAATGCCGTCCCCCGCCACGGCGTCGAGGGTCCCGGCGGTCTTCTTGGGATCCGGACAGTCGATCACCTTGGGATAGACGCTGGTCCGGACGGCGTCGAGGACATCGCGGCCGGCAAGGTCGATCGCCTGGGCCACCTGCCAGTCCATGTCCAGATTGGCGCGGTGGGCGGCGATGAGCGCTCGAATGACGTTGGGGACGTTCCCTCCCGCGAGATAATGCGCCTCCAGCGCCTGCGTGGAGATTTCGTAGTGATCGGTCAGTCCCGCCTGCACCGCCATGATCTTGCTGCGGACGATGATCGTGGGATTCACCCGCCGGATGGACATCATGATCAGGTTCAGCATCGAGATGCCCGCGCGGGTCATCTTGCACTGAATCCACAGACTGAAGTACCGCGCAAAGATCGCAAAGATGATCAGACCGAAGATGGTGATGAAGGCGACCACCATCCACACGAGGGTGTCGCCGTTGACGGCCAGCAGCAGTCCGGGAGGAATCATGGTGAGGGCCTGCGAAGAGAAACCCGGAAACGACGCGCGAAGGGATGATCCCGGGAAGGGGGATGGGGAATGGAGGCACGCCTCCCCTCAGGCCGGCCTCACTGCGGTCGCCCTAACCGTCCCGCCTGCCGGATCCCGCCTGTCCGCGTCGAGCAGGTTCGGAGGCACGAACAGGAGCCTGCCTGTGCCGGTTTAGCTGGGGGGAAAGTCGAAGTCAAGGGGGGGCGACGTCTCGTCGCCGGACGGACCGCCGGAGCCGCCATCATTCCGGCGCGGGGGAGCCTCGCTGACCCACGGACCGGCGATCGTGCGGACCACCACACGGGTCCCCTTCACGCCGATCACCTCGATGGCTTCATTGGGAGAGATCAGCGTCCCTTCAGAGATGGCGTGGAGCCGCTCGCCTCCGACCAGCACCATTCCTCCCGGCGTCATCAGCGTCAAGGCCTTTCCGCGCTGCCCGATCAGGGCCGTCAGCCGCGACACCTCCCGCTGGTGGGGCGTCACCTCCTCCTGCGTCGGCGCGGGGAGCAGCACCCGGCGGCCGATCGAGCTGCTCTCCAGAAAACGAAACGCGGCGATCGTCGCCCCGGGAATCAGGACCACCAGCGCCGCGATATAGGTCCAGAAGATGCCGTCGCTCACCCCCCACCACGCCTTATACGCAAACCAGATCGACGAGGTGAACGAGATCACGCAGAGAATCAGAATCAATCCCCCGGAGGGGATGAAGACCTCCGCCACGATCAGCGCGAAGCCGATAATCATCAACAGCAACGCGTACGTTTCAGGACTCATGGGCACAACGACATCGAGTAACCGCGAACCGCTGATCCGGCCAGCCAAGCTTACCCTCCCCGGACGTCGGCACCTTGATTCTAACTCGCCCTCAACGGGGGACAACGCGGGGCCGTGCCGCATGGTTCACAACCTCCCCTCCGACCGATCGTTGTGACGCCAGAATACGTGCGGGCATCGGTTCAGGCCGGGTTCCGGGCGGACGCTCTCAACGCTGGCCGGTGGACTGGCACGGAGTTCATTCATCAACATAAGATGATTCAAGGTCCGTCACCGGGAGCCCGGGGAGGAGTGGTGAATCGAGCCCAGCCCAGATGCAGTCCGGACATCCGCCCCGCATCGCCGGTGCCGACCACGGGTCGCCCGGGATCGCAGGGGACCTGCCTGACGTTTGTGCTGATGATCGTCCTGGCAGGCTGTGGCGGAGGGGCTTCCGCTCCCCAGAACGCCTCCCCGGAGAAAGCTCCGCTTCCGGAGTTGCAAGCCGACGTGCTGACCCTTGCGCCCACCCGCTGGCCGCGGATCGTCCGCTCGCAGGGGAGCCTGATGGTGGACGAGATCACCGTCGTGGGGGCGAAAGTGTCCGGCCGCGTGGAGGAGGTCCCTGTCGATCTCGGAGACGAGGTGACCCCTCAGACGGTGCTCCTGAAACTGGACCAGAAGGATTTGGAACTGACGGTGGCGCAAGCGGAAGCGGCCCTGCTCCAGGCTCGCGCGGCCGTCGGACTGGCCGCCGAGGAGCCGCTGGAGTCCCTGAATCCTCTCACCTCCCCTCCGGTGCGGGAGGCGCAGGCCACGCTGGAGGAAATCCGCCTGAGACGGGAACGGGTTCAGCGACTGCGGGAACAGCGGGCTGCCACCGAAACCGAGTGGCAGGAGGTCCTGGCCGCTGAGAAAGTCGCGGAAGCCCAGCTCGCCTCGGCCATCAACACGGTGCAGGAGCGCCTGGCCCTGATTCGCGTCCGAGCCGCGGACCTGGCCCTGGCTCGGCAGCGGCTTGCGGACGCCGTCGTCACGGCCCCGTTCTGCGGGATTGTGCAGCAACGACACGTCGCCCCCGGGATGTTCGTCCAGGTCGGGCAGGCGATCGTCACCCTGGTGCGGACCAATCCGTTGCGTTATCGCGGAACCCTCCCGGAACGTTACGCCCAGGGGCTGACGGTCGGCCAGACCGTGTGGGTGGCGGTCCAGTCCGGCGCTGAGCCCTGCCACAGCCAGGTGAGTCGTATCAGCCCCGCGCTGGACCCGGGCAGCCGCGCCCTCACCTTTGAGGCCGAGGTGGACAACTCCGACGGCCGCTTCCATGCCGGACAGTTTGCGGAAGCGACCGTGGAGATCGATCCCGGGCGGCAGGCCCTGGTGGTTCCCGCAGCGGCGATTGTCGAGTTCGCCGGGATCGAGAAGGTCTGGAAGGTTGCCGACGGCCTTTGCCGCGAGCAACCCGTGCAGACCGGAGAACGGCGGGACGGCTGGGTGGAGGTCGTCGAGGGTCTCTCGGCGGGAGACGTGATCCTGGTCGCAGGGAGTCTGGGCCGCGCGGCGCGCGTGAGTCCTCAAGCCCGATGGTCGGTCCGTGCCGATGGACCGGGGCTGGTGGCGCAAACGCCCGGCTCCGCCCCCCTTCCCCCTGCCCGCGTCGTTGTCGAGCGGACCGCCAAATCTCCAGACCCTCCTGAGGACGTGCAGACGGACTCGTCCGCCGGCCCCTGAACAGCGAGTCGGCGGTGGCCGTCCCCCTGTCGGGGGCGGGTGGCCGTGTGTGGGTTCCTTCGACGTCACAACTCCTCTCCAGGTCCCGACGAAACAGCTTCTGTTGTGTACTGGCTGGCCGAGATTTGCGTTCGCCGTCCGATCTTCGCCCTGATGCTGATCATGGCGTTGGTGGTGGCCGGTCTGGCGGCCTTCCCCGGGCTGGGGGTGGACCGCTTCCCCAAGATGGATTTGCCGACGGTCTATGTGCGCACCACGTACCCCGGTGCGGCGTCGGAGGAAGTGGAGTCCGAGGTGTCGCAGGTGCTGGAGGATGCGGTCGCCACGGTCGCCGGCATTGAGGAGCTGCGCTCCATCTCCAGCGACGGCACGTCGCTGGTGCTGATCACGCTGGCGCTGAGCCGCGATCCGGACGCTGCCGTGCAGGACATCCGGGATGCGGTCTCCGCCGTCCGCAACCGGCTCCCGCCGGGGATCGATCCCCCCGTGGTTCAGAAGCAGGACGTGGATTCTTCGCCCATTCTGTCGTTGGCTGTCTCCGGTCCGCGGACCGCCACCGAGCTGTATCTGCATGCCGACCGCGACGTGAAGAACGTCATCGAGTCGGCGCCGGGGGTCGGTCAGGTGACGATCGCCGGGGCGGCCGAGCGGGCGGTGCGCGTCGAGGTGGAGGCGCAGCGGCTGGCGGCGTACGGTCTGTCGGTCCTGGCCGTGCGCGATGCTTTGGCCCGCCAGAATGCCGAAGTTCCCGGCGGACGGGTCGACGAGGGGATCAAGGAACGCGCGCTCCGGACGCTGGGAAGGGTGCCGCAGGCCCGCGAGTTCGCGGAGCTGGTGGTGGGCACGGCCAACGGCACGCCGATCCGTCTCGCCGATCTGGGGCGCGTGATTGACGGAACCAAGGAGGTCCGCACGCTGGCCCGGCTCAACGGTCAACCGGCTGTCGTCCTGCAAGTCCAGCGGCAGTCGGGGGAGAACACCGTCCGGGTGATCGAGGGAGTCAAGGCCCGGTTGGCGCGCGCCCGCGAACTCCTCCCCGAGGACATCTCCGTCACCGTGATTCAGGATCAGTCGCGGTACATTCTGGCGGCGCTGCACGAGATCGAGGGGCACCTCATCTCCGGCAGCATCCTGGCCTGCCTGACGGTGCTGCTGTTCATGCGCTCGTGGCGGTCGACGGTGATCGCCTCCGTGGCGATTCCGGCCTCGATCATCGCCACCTTTGCCTTCATGCGGGCGCTGGGCTTCACGCTCAACAACGTCACCATGCTGGCGCTGGTGCTGATGGTGGGGGTGGTGATCGACGACGCCATCGTCGTGCTGGAGAACATCTTCCATTGCATCGAGGAGCGGGGCATGGACCCGCTGCGGGCGGCGGTCGAGGGGACCCGCGAGATCGGCCTGGCCGTGCTGGCGACTACCCTGTCGCTCGTCATTGTGTTCCTGCCGGTCTCGTTCCTCTCCAGTGTCACCGGCCGGATGCTGTATGAGTTCGGTCTCACCGCCACCTGCGCCATCCTGGTCTCGATGCTGGTGAGCTTCACGCTGACGCCGATGATGTGCAGCCGGCTGCTGAAGCGCGGCATGGCGTCCCCCGACGGGCCGGCGTCCCGGCGCGGGTTCTATCACGGGCTCGAGGTCGGCTACCTGTGGCTGCTGCGGGTCTCGCTGCGGCTCCGCTGGCTGGTGCTGCTCGTCTCCCTGGGGGTGATCGCTCTCAATCCATACCTGTACGAACGCGTCAAGCACGACTACATCCCCACCAACGTCGACGAATCGGAATTCGAGATCCGCATCGAGGCGCCGGAAGGGGCGAGCCTGTCGGCCACCGACGCCGTGATCCAGCGCGTGGAGGAAATGCTCCACGACATGCCCGGCGTGGAAACCACGCTGGCCACGGTAGGCACGCGCGGCTTCGGCGGCGTCAACCGGGGGGAAATCTACGTCCGCTTGCAGGACATCCAGACGCGGACCTTCACGTGGAAGCGGTTCTGGGCGGGGCTGCTGACGGGGGACCCCGGGGCCGCCTTCCGCCACAACTTCTCGCAGCTTCTCGCAGCGCGACAAGATGAGCGAGGTCCGTCGACGCCTCGCCGCGCTCCCGGGGATCACCGCCTCCGTGCGCAACCTTACTTCCTTCCGCCAGGGGGCTCCCGTCGATATCGACTTCGCCATCACGGGACCCGACATCCACGAACTGGCCCGCTTTGCCGACCGCCTCCGCGACAAGGCCAAAACCATCCCGGGCATCGTGGACGTGGTGACGACGCTGCGGCTGGACAAGCCCGAACTGCTGGTCGAGATCGACCGCGAACGGGCCGCCGCCCTGGGCGTCGAAGTCCGCGAAATCGCCGATACCCTCCGCGTCGCCGTCGGCGGCGACGACCGCGTCTCCCGCTATCGCGACCGGACCATTGACGACGCCTACGACGTGGAACTGCGGCTGGTCGGCATCGACCGCCAAAACGTCGAATCGATCTCCCAGCTCTACGTGCGGGCCAGCCCCCCCGCGGCTCCCCTGGGCGCGCCGGCGCTGGCCGCCCCTCCGGCGGAAGCGACCATGACCCGCATCGACAACGTCGTGCAGTTCCGCTTCGGCCAGGCCGCCGCGCGGATCGATCGTCTCGATCGGCAGCGGATGGTGGCCGTCCGCGCCAACGTCGGTCCGGGGTTCTCCCTCGCCGACCGGATCGCCGCCCTCCGCGCAGCGGCGGAGGAACTCGGTTTTCCCCCCGGCTGCGATGCACGCGTCCTGGGCGGCGGCCGCGAACTGGAACGGACCATCGCCGATTTCCGCTGGACCTTCGTCCTCTCGTTCGTGTTCATGTACATCGTGCTGGCCGCCCAGTACGAGCACCTCGTCCACCCGTTCACGATCCTGCTGTCGTTGCCGCTGGCGGTCCCCTTCGGCCTGTGGAGCCTGTACCTCGGGGATGAGTCGCTGAACCTCTATTCGGCCCTGGGCATTCTGGTGCTGTTTGGCGTGGTGAAGAAGGCGTCCATTCTGCAGGTCGATCACACCAACGTGCTCCGCGCCCAGGGTCTGCCGCGCCGCGAAGCGATTCTGCAAGCAAACCGGGACCGCCTGCGGCCGATCCTGATGACGACCATCTCCTTTGTCGTCGGTCTGCTCCCCCTCCTGTTCGGGACCGGCCCGGGAGCCGAGGAGCGCCGCTCCATCGCCGTGCTGGCTGTCGGCGGTCAGACACTCTCGCTGCTGCTGACCCTGGTGGCGATCCCGGTGATCTATTCCTTCCTGGACGACATCGGCCAGTGGTTCCTGCGGCTGTGGCCAACCTGCCGCCCCGTTCCAACCCGCACGGAGCGAGCCGTGCCTGCCGAGCCGCGCCCCACGCTGCCGGAGGCTGCGGCTCCGGCCGCCCGCCGGACCTGAGCCCGCCTCGCGGCCTTCAAGGCGATACCGGTCCGGCCGGTGTGCGCGGCGTCGCCCAATCCGGCAGTCGCCGGGCATCGATGCCGAGCTGCGGCCCCAGCAGCCACAGCGACGCCGCCAGCAGCAGCACCGCGCCAACAAAGTTCAGCACCGCCCCGTAGCGGGCCATCTCCGACAGCCGAATCCGCCCCGTGCCGAACACGATCGTGTGCGGCGGCGTGCTCACCGGCAGCATGAACCCGCAACTGGCGGCAATCGTGGCGGGGATCATCAGCAGCCGCGGGTCGATCCCCAGCGCCACCGCCGTCCCTCCGATCATCGGCAACAATGCGTTCGCCGTGGCGACGTTCGAGGTCAGTTCCGAGAGAAACGTCACCAGCACGCCCACAACCAGGATCATCAACCACACCGGTTGCCCCTGCACCCAGCCAGCCAGCCGCACACCCGCCCAATCCGACAGCCCCGTCGCCTTGCAGGCGTCCGCGAGGGCGAAGCCTCCTCCGAACAGGAGCAGAATCCCCCACGGCAATCGGGTCGCCGTCCGCCAGTCCATCAGCGGTTCGCGGCGCTGGCTCCCCGGACGGGAGACCGGGATCAGGAACATCACCACGGCCACCGCGACGGCCAGGGTCGAGTCGTTGATCCATTCGCGCGCCCCCCGGTCGGCGACCCCCAGCAGGTGCAGCCAGCCTTCCGCGATCCGCCCCCAGCCCGGCAGCAGCACCCGGTCCCCCACCACAAAGTCGGTCCGGAACAGCCAGCCGGCCACGGTCACGAGAAACAGCCCCAGCATCCACCGCTCCCCCGTCTGCATCGGCCCCAGGGAGGCTTGTTCGGTGCGGAACATCCGCCGGTCGAGGACTCCTGCCCACCGCGGCGTCCCGATCCGAAACGTCAGTACCCCCCACGCCGTCAGCAGGAACGCGGCGGAAAAGGGAATCCACACCGTCATCCATTGTCCGGCCGACATGGGCGGCGCCTCCGGAAACAGCCTCCGGAACACCTCCACGAACACCAGGTTCGTCGGCGTCCCCACCAGCGTGGCCATGCCGCCGATCGTCGCGGCATAGCCGATCCCCAGGGTCGTCGCCATCGCCATGTGCCGGAAGGCCCGATCCGTGCGAGGCTGATCCGCGTGCCACTCCTCCAGCGTGGAGAGGAGCGCCATGGCGATCGGCAGCATCAGCAGCGTCGAGGCCGTGTTGCTGATCCACATCGAGATCGTGAACGTCGCCAGCATGAAGCCCAGCACAATCCGTCGCGGGCCGACGCCGATGGCCGAGGTGATCGTCAGCGCAATCCGCCGATGCAACCCCCACCGCTCCATCCCCAACGCCAGGATGAACCCCCCCAGGAACAGGAACGAGCTGTCGCTGAAATAGGCCTGGGAGGTCTCTTTGGCGGAGGCGACCCCCAGCAGCGGAAACAGCGCCAGCGGCAGCAGGCTGGTGACTTCGATCGGGATCGCCTGGGTCATCCAGCAGACCGCCATCAGCACGGTGGCGGCGGCCAGCCGCTGCGCCTCCGGCCGCAGTCCCTCCGGCGTCGGCAGACTCCACACCAGCACGAAGCCGGCCACGGCGGCGATCTTGCCGATCCGCATCACCAGCGGCGGCGAGGGATCGTCGATGTCGAGAGGCGGGGCGGCAGTCACGGAACCGGCGGGAGGTCTGGGGCGAGCGGGAGGGAGAGGTCCGGCTGTCGCCCGGACGCGGTGCTGATGCGCACCGCGGGGACGGAAGGTTCAACGGGCAGCGGATCGACCTTTCACCAGGGCGCTGATCTGCTTGAACTCGGGCGTCCCCGCGACCTCGCACCACTCGAATAGCACCGCCTCGGCGGTGGTGATGGTGGCCCCGCTGTCGCGCATCCGCTGGAGGGCGTAGCGGGCGTCCATCTCATGCCGGCTGGCGACGGCGTCGGCGACCAGATACACCGCAAATCCCGCCGCCAGCAGGTCGAGGACGGTCTGTTGCACGCAGACATGGGCTTCGATCCCCGCTACCACCACTTTGGTGCGGTCGGCGCCGCCGGCCGACGCCGTCCAGTTCAGCGCGGGACAACAACTGAAATGCAGTTTGGGGGGCAACTCCCCCAGCAGAGTTCGGAGCGGCTCAATCGTCGGCCCCAGCCCCTGGGGATACTGCTCGGTGGAGTGCACCGGCACGCCCAGAATCCGGGCCCCCTCCACCAGCAGCACGCAGTTGTCGATCACCGGCTGCACGCCCCGCATCAGCCGCAGCAGCTTTTCCTGCATGTCGACGATCAGCAACCGGCTGTCCTCCCGGTTGAGGAGGGCGGGGCTGCGCAGCGGAAGGCGTTCGGCGGACATCACAACACACCACGGATTTCCAGGCTGCGACCGATCCGGAGGGTGCCGGGGATCCCGGGGCCGCGGCCTCCCCTCGCCTCCCCTTCCCGGGGAGGGTCTCAGGGGTGGAAAGTGCTTCCACTGAGGGAGACGCAGCACCCCTTCCGATCATATGATACGGGCCAGTGCGATCCTACCGCGATCTTTCTCCGTGGACTCGATGCGCAACACTTCCTTCGTTTGGGCATGCGTGATCGGTGCCGCTCTGTGGGTGGCGCCGCCATCCGCCCGGACTTCCGATCTGGTGGAGTTGCCGTTGCTTGCCCCGGCGCCGGGGGGCGCTGTCAGCGGGATCATTCGCGTGCGGGGAGAGCCTCCCGCGTTACCGCCGGTGGCGCTGGCGGGGGGAGTGATCGCCGAAGACGTGCCGGACGAATCGCTGGTCATCGACCGCTCCGGAGGACTCGCCAACGTCTTTGTGTGGTTGCCGCACCCCCCGAAGACGTCGCCTCCCCCGGAGACGGCGGACCCCGTGCGGCTGATGCAGCTCAGCTATCGCTTTGTCCCGCGCGCAGTGATCCTCCCCGTGGGGCGGGGTCTGCATGTCATCAATGGAGACGCCCTGCCGCTCCAACTGCACATCACGGGAATGCGGAATTCCGCCGTGAATGTCGGCATCGCCCCCATGAGCATCGACGGTCATCGGCTGGACGGCCAGGAGATGTTCCGCCAGGCCGAACGCTTCCCGATCCCCATCCGGTCGGACTTCCACCCCTTCATGCGGGCCTATCTGCTGGTCGTCGATCATCCCTTCGCCGCGGTGACGGACGAACATGGCCGCTTCCAGATCACTCACCTCCCGCCCGGCGAATACGACCTCGCGGTGTGGCACGAGCGGACGGGGTTTCTGGAACAGCGGCTGCACGTCCGGACGACGGCGGATCGTCCCGCGCACGTGCAGCTCGAATATCCCGTGGAGCGCCTGATCGCCGCGCCCGTCGCCACCCGCTGACCCCGCCTCCGCGTGCGGCGCCTGATGAGAAGGGTTGAGGCCCGTTCATGCCCCCTCCGCTGGCCTACTTCAACGGCGAATTTTGTCCCCTCATGGAGCTGCGGCTGCCGGTTTGGGATTATGCCGTCGTCCAGGGGGCGACGGTGACCGACATGGTCCGCACCTTCGCCGGGGAGCCGTTCCGACTGGAGCAGCACCTGGAACGGTTTGCGGCCTCGCGGCGCGCCGTGGGAATCGAACTCCCCGAGAGCGACTCCCGCCTCGCCGCGCTGGTCCGCGAAGTGATTGCACGCACGCATCCCCTGTTGCCGGAAGGGAGCGACTGTGGTGTGCTCCTGTTCGCCACTCCCGGACCCTATCGGCCCTATGCGGCGAGCGTGACGCTGGGAACAGAGGCGCGGACGTCCCCCGACTCGTCGTCCGCCGCCGGCGACGTTTCTACAGCGGTTCCCGCGACGGCGATCGACACGCGGCCGACGCTCTGCATTCATCCCTTTTCACTCGCCTTCGCGAAGCATCACTACTGGTACGTGAACGGGGCCGCAGCAGCAGTACCGCAGGTGCGGCAGGTCCCCGCCGCCTGTCTCCCCCCCTCCATCAAGTACCGCAGCCGGCTGCACTGGTACCTGGCCGAACGGGAGGCCCGCCAGATCGACCCCGGCGCCGTGGCTCTGTTGCTTGACGAGTACGGCGGCCTGACCGAGACCGCCTCCGGAAATCTGTTCATCGTCCGCGACGGACAACTGCTCACGCCGCGGGCCGAGACGACGCTGCCGGGCATCAGTCAGGCGTACGTGTCGGAGCTGGCCCGCGCCGCCGGGATGACGGTCGTCCGCGCCGATTTGACGCCGGAATACGTCCTGGAGGCCGAAGAGGCATTCCTGACCTCCACGACCTACTGCATCGCCCCCTTGACCTGGCTCGACGGCGTCCCGATCGCCGACGGCCGGCCCGGCCCGATGTTCCGCAACCTCATCGCCCGCTGGTCGGAAGCGGTGGGGGTCGACATCCTCGCCCAGGCGGAACGCTTCAGCGAACTCCCCTTCTCCCTGTGAGCAGGTCGAGGCCTCCACACCCCGGCAGTCCGCCGTTCGGCTGGGGATGCCTGTGCGGCGGCAAAGTTCCTCGCCTTGGGAACCCGGGGGGCTGGTGAAAGCTTGCCGGGTGTCCCTGTCCTGTCGACGGCGACCCGTCCGGCCACAGAGAAATCCTGGCCGAGGAGTGGAACAGTCCGTCACTGGTGGGGAGGCATGGTAAGTTTCTGGCGGTCCACCTGTGTGCGGGGCCGGCTCGATCGCCCGATCGGGCCGGCCTCCCGTTTTGTCCCGTCTCGGAGTCGGTCGACCCGGCCGCTCCGCGGCTGCGAGTCGGAGGAGGGCGTCATGAGGAAGCGTCTGTCGATGAGTCTGGGGTTTCCCGTTGCATCGGCTGTGGCGGCGGCGTACGTCGCCTGGGCGGGTGCGGCGGAGATTCAACTCGCGGGGTGTGCCTGCTCCCGAGGGGGGGGCGGAGTGTGGCCGCTCCTGCCCGTCGCCGAGCCTGTGCCGCCGGTTCCCCTGGGCCAGCCCCCGTATCACGGGGGTCCGGCGATGCCATTCGTCGATCCCGGTCCGGCTTCCCCGCCACCGGGGACCCTCGGTCGTACCTACGAACTGCCGACGCGTCTGGCCCCCTCGGACAAGCATCCCCGCACGGCGATGCTCAACGTCCGGGTGACCGCCGAAGATGTGATCGTCAGCCACACCAACGAGTTCCGCGAAGAGGACGACGTCAAGGGGTTTCAGGATGAAGCGGACCCAACTTTGTGGCACTTCGAGACCAAGCCGCTTCTCCCCGGAATCCCGCACGTCTACAAGGTGGAGGCCGTCAACGGCGGCGTCACCACCGACGTGCGCTACGTGCGTCTGCTCCGCGGACGGATCATCGATCTGACCTTCTGACCCAGACCGCTCCCCGACCCGCCCCGCGAAAGCGACGCGTCCGGCCGGCTCTGATTCGGGACCACGACGCCCCGCGCGGCTCCCCCGCCGTGCGGGGTGCGTCGTTGAAAGCGGCCTCAGCTCCCCCGCCGCCGATGTGAGGATACCCCGGGGCCGCGGGAGCGAACTGGTCCCCGGGCCGAGCGCTCCCCTGCGAGTTGCAGTGAAGTTGCGGTGAAACGGAGTCGAGCACCAGCCAGCGGAATCATGCGCCCAGGTGGTGGGCATGATGCGCCCCGGTGCGGAGTTGGGAGACGCGCTCAGGGGAGTATGACGATCTTGCCTTGCAGCGTCCCGGCCCCTTCCAAGGTGTTGGCCTCCTGAAGGCGATGGGCAGCCGCCACCTCCGAAAGCCGAAACGTCCGCCCCACCTGAGGCTTCCACCGTCCCTGCTCATACAGGCGGTTCATCTCCTCGGCGCAGCGGCGCTGCTCGTCGGGAGTGGCGTTGAACATGGCGAAGCCGACCATCCGCAGATCATTGACGTAGAAGGCGCCCAGCGGAAACACCGGCCGCGCCGCCCGCCCCGCCATCAGCACGATCCGTCCCCGCTTGCGCATGAAGCCAATCGTCCGCTCGAGATTCGGTTCGCGGAGGGTCTCCCACCACAGGTCGATGCCGCCGCGCGGCTGCACGATCTGCCGCAGCTCCTCATCGAGCGTCGGTGAGCGGTAGTCGAGGGCGAAGTCGGCCCCCAGTTCCAGGCAGTGCCGCCGTTTTTCCGGTGTTCCGGCGGTGGTGATGACGACCGCCCCAGCCGCCTTGGCAAACTGCACGACCGCCGAACCGACCCCCCCCGCCCCCCCATTGACGAACAGCATCTCCCCCGACTTCAGACCGGCATGCAGGAACAACCCGAGCTGGGCGGTAATGCCGACGAGCGCCCCCGCGGCCGCCTCTTCAAAACTCTCTCCGGCCGGCAGCGGATACAGCCACTCTTCCGCCACCGCGGCCTGCTCCGCGCACGTCCCTTGTCGGCCGAACAGACCCTGATTGCTCCCCCACACCCGGTCCCCCACCCGGAACCGCCGCGTCCCAGCGCCGCAGGCGATCACCGTCCCCGCCAGATCGCACCCGGGAACAGAGGGGATGGGGAGGGGCTGGCTGATCGCCCCGCTGCGAATGTAGGTGTCGATGGGATTGACGGCCGCAGCCTGCACCTGCACCAGCACTTCTCCCGCGGCCGGGACGGGATCGGGGAGCTCGCCAAACTGGATGACGTCGGGGGAACCGGTGTGGGTGTAGAACGCGGCGCGCATGGGAGGCTCCTCAGGAATGGATCGAGAATCACTGTAACGGGCCGGTTTGCCCTCGGCCAACACGGCACCTGTGGAGGCCGCGCGGGATCCGGGGCTGCGCACGTGAGAGGAACGGAAAGCCGTGGTGGGGAGGGGGAACGGTCCGGCCCGTGGGGATCGCCGCCGCACGAGGTCCACCCTCCCTTCGTTCCTGCTCTCATGGCCGGATGCCGATGGATGCATCGGCTTTCGTGAATCCCCTGCCGCTCGGTCGAGAGGTGCGGACGCTCCCGTTAGAATCACGGCGGCCGGCGTGGGTCGGATGTCCGCGACGGCCTGTCTTCCCTGAACCTGAACCCTTGAGAGAACCCATGATGCCCGTTTGTTTCGCACGGCGGCGAACGCTGCGTCGACTCAGCACCGCGCTGTTTGTGACTGCCCTCGGCTTTTCCGCCTGGAGTCGGGCGGAGGATCCCGCGCCTGCCGCGGTGCCCGCTGCTTCCTCAACACCCGCCCCTGCCCCAGCCCCTGCGCCCACCGTGGCCGACCGGCTCCTGGTGCGGACCAACGCCGCCCGGCAGGGAATGCAGCTCCCCCCGCTGAAAGCGGACCCCAAGCTCACCGCGGCCGCCCGGCAGTTGGCGGAGTTCATGGCCCGGACGGGGGCGTTCAGTCACCAGGCGGACGGCCGCACCCCCGATCAGCGCGTCAGCGCCCAGGGCTACCGCTGGACGTACGTCTCTGAGAACATCGCGTTTCAGTCGTCGCTGAACCGGAGTTCGGCCGATCAGGCGGCGCAGGCGTTCCTCACCCAATGGTGGAACTCGCCCGGCCACCGCGTGAACATGCTCTCCCGGCAGGTGACGCACACCGGCATCGCCACGGCGGTCGCCCCGTCGGGAGCGATGTATGCCGTGCAGGTCTTTGCCGCTCCCGCTGCTGCTCCATGACCTCGTCCCATCCCTCACCGGAGGCTGAACGCGAGCGGCTGCTGGCCCAGTACGCGGAGATCGCCACGCTGGCCGGCGGACTCGCGCATGAGATTCGCAATCCCCTCTCGACCATCCGCATGAACCTCGACCTACTCGCCGAGGAGGTCGAGGGAGCGGAAGACCCCCGCCTCCGCCGGATGATCGCCAAGCTGGACCGCATTCGCCGCGAGTGCCAGCATCTGGAAGAGATTCTCACCGCCTTCCTGGAGTTCGCCCGGGCGGGAGAACTGCGACTGGAAGAGGGGGACCTGGGACAGGTCGTCCGGGAATTCATCGACCTCTACCGCCCGCAGGCCCACGAACACCACATCGTCCTCAGCCCGCATCTGGCCGCGGACCTCCCCCCTGTGCGGTTCGATCCGCGACTGATGCGGCAGGTGCTGATAAACCTGGTGCTCAACGCTCAGCAGGCGATGCCCAAAGGGGGGCAGATCGAGTTCCAGACCTTCGCCGCCGACGATCACGTCTGCCTGGCGATCATCGATAACGGCTGCGGGATTCCCGACTCGGCCAAGCCGCACCTGTTCGAGGTCTTCTTCTCCACCAAGCCAAGCGGGAGCGGCCTCGGCCTGCCGACCGTCCGCAAGATCGTTCACGCGCACGGCGGGACGATCCGCTGCGACAGCGAGGTGGGCAAGGGGACGCGGTTCACGATCTGCCTGCCGGCGGCCCGCCCAGTTTCGCCGCGACCCGCAATCGTTTAGCCGCGACCCGCAGGGGAGCGCTGGAAGTTTAGCCGCGACCCGCAGGGGAGCTCCCCCGAGTGCGCCCCCACGCTCACCGCTCACAACCGCAACAGCCCCCGCGAGTCCAGGAAGGCGATCACCTCGTCGGCGAGTTCGTCGATCCCCTTGGTGTTGGAATTGAGGATGATTTCGGGATTAAGCGGCTCCTCGTAGGGATCGTCGATCCCGGTAAACCCCTTGATCTCGCCGGCCCGCGCCTTCTTGTACAGCCCCTTCGGATCGCGGCCCTCGCACGTCTCCAGCGAGGCCTGCACATAGATCTCAATGAACTCCCCGGGCGGCAGCAGCGCCCGCACCGCGTCCCGGTCGCGGCGATAGGGGGAAATGAACGCCGTGAGGGTGATCAGCCCGGCGTCGGCGAACAGCTTGGCCACTTCGCCGATGCGGCGGATGTTCTCCGCCCGGTCTTCTGCGGAAAAACCGAGGTTCTTGTTCAGCCCCATGCGGATGTTATCTCCGTCGAGCAGGTAGGTGTGAATCCCCTGCGCGTGGAGCTTGTGATCGACGGTGTTGGCGATGGTGCTCTTGCCGGAGCCGCTCAGGCCGGTGAACCACAGCACCGCCCCCTTGTGCCCCTTGAGCTGTTCCCGCTCCTCGGACGCCACCTTGTGGTCATGCCAGGTGACGTTGGTTGCCTTCTGCTCAGCCATGCCGTGTGACTCCTGCCGTTGAAGAAGCGCCGCCGGCGGCGGCCTGGGTCGTGGGTCCCGCGAATCGGCGGAATCCTAGAGCAACCCGCCGCAGGGTGCCAAGCGTTCCCGCCCACGGGAGCAATTCCGCGGCTGCTCGGACGGCGGTTCCCTCCCCCAGGCCTCCTTCCGCCCACAGCTTCGGTCCCCGCGGGGGACAGCTCCCCCACGCGGTGAACGACCTCCCGCGAACCTCACTGGCCAATAAACCTAACTGGCAAAAAACCGCTGCCACACACCGAACACGCCGACGACCAGCAACCCCACGCAGGAGAGGACCAGCAGCACATCCCAGCCGCGTCCCGGGGCCAGCCGCGGATCGGTCGCCGTGAAACGCCAGTAGAGCGCTCCGATGCCGATCATCGGCAGCATGGTGGCCTGCATCATTCCGGCGAAGGCGACGGCTTCCACAGGGTTGATGCCGCTCCAGAAGATCGTCAGGCAGACCAGCGGCAGGAGCACGCAAAAGAAGGTGATCGAGCGGTTGTGCGCCTGCTGGCTGTGGCGGTCCAGAAGGCCGAACAGCTTCAGCCCATCGGTGAACATCCGTGCGTGCCCCGCATTGGCCACCAGGAACGTCGAGTACAGCACCGCGATGGCACCCACCAGGAACAGGTACTTCGCATACGCGCCAAACACCGGCACGTATGCGGCCACGAGGGTGCTGACCATCCTCATGCCGTCGGGATCGCGGCCTTCGTTGTGCAGCACCGCCGCGCCCATCAGGTAGAAGGCGACGGTGGCCACGGTGTACAGGAGCATGGAGAGGAAGGCGTCCCAGTGCATGACCCGCATCCAGCCCCGCGCCCGCGCCGCCCAGCCTGGGTCGTCCGACCGCCAGCCGGTATAGCGGGCATAGCCCTTCTCGATGCACCAGTAGGGATACGTGATCAGCTCCGTCGCGCCGACGCCGATGATCCCGAACGTCGCCAGGGCGATCTTCAGGCCCTGGCCGTCCGGAAGTCCGAGCGACAGTCCCCGCCACAGCTCCGCTGCCGAAAGCCGCCACTGCTCGGTCGTCTGCAAGCTCACTACGTTGCCCATCGTCACGAACGTGAACAGCACCACCAGTACCGTGGACAGGTTCTGCACGACGCCGTACCGCCCGTTGTAGAGCAGCCCGATGGTCACAAACGTCACCAGCGCCGCCCAGTATTTGTCGTCCCAGGTGGTCATCTCCGTCAGGACTTCGCAGCGGCGGGCGGCGTTGGCGACTTCGGCTTCGAGGTAGCGGCAGCGCTCCGCCAACAGAGAATGACTCGCTTCAGAGGACTGTTCCAGCGACTTGCGGAGGGCCGACAGTTCCGCGCGGTTGTCCCGCACCAGTTGCTGGGCGACGAGCGCCTCCAGCACCCGCCGGGGGAAGCGGTCCGCCAGACGCCGGTGCTGCTGCGTCAACTGTTCGGCCAGGATGGCGTGTCCCCGGGCGATGCGGCGGACCGTCTCCTCCGCGGGGGGAGTGTTGAGCTGCTTCGCCTGCCCGAGTTCTGTCAGCCGGCGTTCGATTGCCCGGTGATTGAACGACTCGAACCGCGCGCGCAAGGCTTCCCGGCGGGCGGCCAGCGCGCGGGGCGCGATCGCTTCCGCGGGAAAGGCGGCTGCAAAGGCGGCCCGCAACGCGTCTTGCTCCTCGCGCGGCAGCGCATCCCGCAGCGCTGCATTTCGTGCCAGCGCCTCCTCCAGCCAACCCGGCGTCCGCAGCGCAATCGGATCACCCCGGTTGGCCGCGGGGGTCTCTTGCAGGAGCGGTGCACTCTCCAGAAGCTGCCAGTCGAACGCCGAGAGCAGCAGGTGGTCCCACTCGAGGTACTGATCGAGGTCCTTGGCGGAGGGCATCTCGATCGCGTCCAGATAGTCCCCCCGCAGCGGGAAGGCCATCGCCAGCGATTGCCCCACCCCCCCCACGATCCCCCCGAGCTGGGCGATGGACGCGGCCATCATCGCCAGCCAGAACCACAGAATCCAATTCGCCGGGCCGATCCGCCCCGGTACCCGGTTGAGCGCCGCCAGGGTCGTTACCCCGTGCGTGATGGCCACGCGGCCAAGTTCAATCTGCACAAAGACCTTGATCAGGCACCCCAGGATTATCAGCCACAACAGCACGATCCCGGCCTGCGCGCCGGTCTTGGTGGTGGCGATCAATTCCCCGGAACCGACGATGCTGCCGGCGATGATCAGTCCGGGACCCAGCTGCCGCAGCGTCGCGGCGAAGCCCCGCGGCGGCGCCACGACCCCGCTGGTATCCGCCGGGTCCTGATCCGGGGGAAGGGTATTCTCCTCCGGCGCGGCAGGGCGAGTGAGGTCGTCGAGCGGCGTCGGTTCGGGCATCGGCCGGTCGGGAGCAAAGGAGCGGACAAAGGGGTGAGGGGACTTATACTCGTCCGTCGATGCGTTCACAACGCACCAGACACCCCGTCGCCGCCGCGCCCCGCCCGGTGTTGAGCCGCGACCCGCGGCTCGCCCGTGGGGAAACGGGCGCTACCGCCGCGCCTGCGGGTGCCTCAGATTCAGCCACGCCCCCCCCTGCTGGCTGGAGGCGACGCACTGCTGGATGAAGTACATCCCTTCCGTCCCGTCATAGACGTTGGGATAGAGAGTGTCGCGGGTCTCGAACTTCTGGCCCGTCGCCCGCAACGCCATGGCATCGAACGCCGCGCGGTAAATGTTTCCGAAGGCTTCCAGATACCCCTCCGGGTGCCCCGCGGGGATGCGGGCCGACGCCGTGTGCAACGGCGAGGCGAACGGTGCGCCCGGCGCCCGGAAGTAGATCTGATGCGGTTTGCCGTTCTGGCGGAAGGTCATGTAGTTGGGGTCCTCCTGACGCCACTGGAGCGCCCCCTTGGTGCCGTCGATCTCGATGAACAGGTCGTTCTCGCGGCCGTGGGAGATCTGGCTGGCGGTGACGGTGCACAGGGCGCCGTTCTCCATCTGGATGACGGCATGGCCGTAATCGTCGAGCTTCCGTCCCTCGGCGAAGATTTTGAGCTGGCAGGAGACCTTGTCCGGGAGCAGTCCGGTCATGAAGCGGGCGAGGTTGTAGGCGTGGGTGCCGATGTCGCCGAAGCAGCCGGCCGCGCCGCTCTTGCTCGGATCGGTCCGCCAGGCGGACTGCTTTTGTCCCTCGGTTTCGAGTCGTGTCCGCAGCCAGCCCTGGATGTAGTTGGAGCGAATGGCGTTGATCTCGCCGAGTTCGCCGCCAAGGATCATCTCCCGCGCCTGTCGCACGAGGGGATGCCCCGTGTAGTTGTGACTGACGGCGAAGACGACGCCGCTCCCTTCGACCAGCCGGAGCAACTCCTCGGCCTGTTCGTAGTTGAAGGTCATTGGCTTGTCGCAGACGACGTTGAAGCCGGCCTGCACGGCCGCCTTGGCGATCTCGAAGTGCGTGTGGTTGGGGGTGGCGATGGAGAGGAAGTCGATCCTTTGGTCGGCCGGCAGCCGGGACTCCTGCTCGATCAGTTCCTGGTAGGAGCCGTAGGCGCGGTCGGGTTTGATGTCGTAGGAGGGGGCGGAGGCTTTGGCCTTCTGGGGGTCGGAGGAGAGGGCGCCGGCGACGAGTTCGGCCCGGTTGTCCATGATGGCCGCGGTGGCGTGGACGCGACCGATGAAGGCCCCTTGGCCGCCGCCGACCAGGGCCATGCGGAGTTTGCGATTGAGGGGTCCGTTGGTGGTGTCCATGGTGTCTGCTCGTGGGAAAGTAAGCCGGGTGGCAGGGCCGCGCTGCTTCCACAGGGGCGAACGCCCCGGAGAAACCGTGCTGTCAATCCGCCAACATATCAGCCGGAGGGCGGCAACTCAAATCGCCCCCGCCCGGGGAAACCGGCGTTGGACGGGCAGTTCGCCTGAGGGGGTTGGCGGGGAACGTCCTCTCTCTCCGCCTCCCAGCGGTGGTGCGACGAGGCGGCGGCGTAACGGCGTCAGGCGGGCGGGCGCTGCGGCCGGCCGGGCTCTCCCCAGCGCCCGGCGGTTCAGGCGGCGGTCTTGGACGGCGGCTGCAACACTTCCAACAGCCGCGTGCGAATCTGTTCCAGCCGCTCCTCGTTCACGATCTTCGACCCATCCTGCTCGGTGAGGTAGAAGACGTCCACGACCTGATCGAAGTTGGTTGAAATCTTGGCCAGGTCCACGGAGACCCCCAGTTCGTGGAGGGCGCGGGCGACGCGGTACAGCAGCCCCGGCCGATCATGGGCGAACACGTCCACGATCGTGCGGGTGTCGGAGGAATCGACGTCGATGGCCACGCGCGTGGGGAGATCGGAGACGGGGACGTCGAACTCGTCGGAGCCGAAGCGGCGGTGCCGCCGGAACAGTTCGTCGATCGACTCCTCCCGCCGCAGCACGCGAACGATGAGCCGGCAGATTTCGTCGATGCGTTCGACCGGGATCGGTCCGGAAAAATCGGTGTCGATGACGCGAAACGTGTCGACGATCACGCCGTCGTGCGCGGTGTTGATGTCGGCGGAGAGGATGCTGCACCGCTTGGCGGACAGGACGCCGCAGATGCGGTGGAAGCAGCCGCTCACGGCCGTGGGATTGCGGGTGATGACGCGGTAGTCCACGGTGCGGGTTTCGGGGTCCGGCAGTCCGCTGACGTGGATGTCCTCCGGCCCGAGCCGCTGAATGACGTCGAGGTCGGCGGCGATCCGCGCAGGGGGGGTGCACGTCAGGTAGTAGGCGGAGAAGGCAGCCAGTTGCCGATCGATCCACGCCCGCCAGGCCGCCTCGTCCCCGTGATGATCCAGAGGGACGAACAGTTCCGACACCCGGCGCTTGATCTCCTGCATCCGCTCCTGCTCGTGATAGGAGTAATGCTTGCCGCTGAGGATCAACAGGCAGCGGTCGAACAGCTCCGTCAGCAGGTCGGACTTCCAGTCGGTCCAGACGCCCGGCCCGACGGCGGCGATGTCCGCGGCGGTCAGCACATACAGCATCCGCAGTCGCTCCGGCGAGGAACACTGATGGCTGAAAGTCACCAGCGTCCGCTCGTCGGTAATGTCCCGGCGGAAGGCAACGTCGGCCATCTCCAGGTGCTGCCGCACCAGAAACGCCAGCATGTCGGTCTGCTGAGGGGGGAGTTCCAACCGCGGTCCGATGCGGCGGGCGATCTCTTCCCCCACCACGCAGTGGTCTTCCACCTGGCCCTTGCCGATGTCGTGCAGAATCAGCGCCAGATGCAGCAGGTCCTTGTGCTTGAGGTTGCGGTAGGCCGCCCCCACCGGCGTGTCGTCCTGTTCGAACTTCGTCACCACCTCCAGCGTCCGCAGAGTGTGCTCATCGACGGTGTAGTGGTGGTACTGGTTGAACTGCATCAGGCAGCGGATGCGGGTGAAGTCCGGAATCAGCAGGTCCAGCACCCGCGTCTCGGCCATATTCCTGAGCACATACGGCAGCGCCGCCGTGCAGCGCAGGACGTCCCGGAAGCAGCGCGCGGCATACGGGCTCACCAGCGACGAGAGAGAGGGGACGGCGGCGCGAATCCCGTCCACAAGCTGCGGAGAGAGCCGCACGTTGTACAGCGCCGCCGCCTTGTAGACGCGGAGGATGGAATCGAGCGAGCGGCACAGAAGTTCGATGTGCCGGGGGCGGGCGTCGATCTGATCCGGACTGACGAGGAGCACTCCCTCGGCCCGGTGTCCGATGAGGAGATCGCGGGTCCGCCGCGCCAGCGACCGCGGGCGGTGGCGATCGGCGAATCGCCGGGTGATGCCGGCGATCTCCGTGGCGTGGACGAAGTACTCCTGCATCAACCGCTCGACCGGGCGCTGTTCGAGGGTCCCCGCGATGCCGCGGGCGTGGGCGATGCGGAGTTGTTCATCGCGCGTCAGCCGGTCCTGATCCCGACCGGAGTGGAAGTGCAGATCGATTCGAATCCGCGTCAGGAATTCCCAGCCGGCCTTGAGCTGCCGCGCCTCCTCCTTGGTGAGCAGGCCGTGCAGTCGCAGGGAGTCGATGTCGCGGGCGCCGCAGAGGGCATACCCGAGCCAGCGGATGAGGTGCAGGTCGCGCAAGCCGCCGATGGAGTTTTTGACGTCCGGTTCCAGTTCCTGAGCCTGGGGGCCGCCGTCGAGCCGCGCGGCCAGGCAGTCCCGAATGAAGGCCTCCCGCCGCGCGGTCACCACCTGCCGCCGGAACTGTCTCTCGAACCGGGCGAACAACTCCGCGCTCCCCCATAAGCGACGCGCTTCGACCAGTGCGGTGGCGACTTCGGGATCGTGTCGAGCAAGGCTCAGGCATTCCCGGAGCGTCCGCAGGCTGTGTCCCAGCCGCAGGCCGGAATCCCAGCACGCCTGGAGAAACTGAGCGGCAAAGTGCCGAAACGCCGTCGATGCTCCTCCGCCGTCCAGCAGCAACAGGTCCACGTCCGAATAGGGACACAGTTCGCCGCGGCCCATGCCTCCGACGGCGATGAGGGCGGCATGGGCCTCGATCTGGCCGCGGAGTTCCGGCCGCCCCACTTCCTCCAGCACCTCTTCCCGCAATTCGGCCAGAAACTCCTCGATCGCGGCGCAGTGTGCGGCGGCGATCTGAATCCCCGGTACGCCGGCGTGGAACTGGACCCGTGCCCGCTCGCGAATCTCCGTCACACGGGCCTTCCGCTGCTGCAACCGTTCCAGCGGTGAGGCGGGCGAAGGAGCAAGATCAGTGGACATGGCTGTGGCGAGGGAGGGACGCGGCACACCCCGATTCTAGCGGTTCGGGCGACGCCGAGGCAGCGGGGCGCAGCGAACTTGATGCGGCCTCAAATCGCTTCCTCGCCCGACTCCCCCGTGCGGATCCGGATCACCTGTTCGAGGCGGGAGACGAAGATTTTCCCGTCTCCGACGCGGCCCGTGCGGGCGGATTGGGTGATGGCCTCGATGGCGTCCGGGACCAGCGACTCCGGCACCACGATCTCGATTTTGATCTTGGGCAGAAAATCGACGGTGTATTCGGCCCCGCGATACTGCTCCCTGTGTCCGCGCTGCCGGCCGAACCCGCGCACCTCCTGCACGGTCATGCCGGCCACCCCTCGGGCCGTGAGGGCGTCCTTGACCTCTTCCAACTTGAAATGACGGATGACCGCTTCGATCTTGCGCATGGAACACTCGTCCCTCGGGGGCGAACACCGAACCTTTCAGACGGCGCGTCACGGGAAGCGGCCGTCGATCCCTGTGGACGTCCCGGGGCGACCGCTGCGGCGGCCGCCACAGTACTCCGGTGAGGATGGTCCGGCCTTACAGGGAGTCCGCTCCGCTCTCGCCGGTCCGAATGCGGATGGCTTCCTCCAGCCGCGTGACGAAAATCTTGCCGTCGCCGATGTTGCCGGTCCGGGCGGTCTCGAGAATCTTGTCGATGACCTTCTTGGCGTCGGCGTCGTTCACCACGACCTCGATCTTGACCTTGGGGAGGAAGTCGACCGTGTACTCGGCCCCGCGGTACTGCTCCTTGTGCCCCTTCTGACGGCCGAACCCCCGAACCTCCGAGACCGTCATGCCATGCACTCCGATCTGTGTCAGGGCGTCCTTGACCTCTTCCAGTTTGAAATGCCGGATCACGGCTTCGATCTTCAGCATGGGAATTGTCTCCTCGGGGTCTCAGCGGGTGGACGGTGAGAATCGGTGTCGGGGTCTGGGTGCGGAATTATTTCACAATCGAGGATGTCGGTCCAAGGGAGACGCTCCCGCCCCAGTGGCGGGCGGGAGCCCCCCCGGCAGCGACGTTTACAGGAAGATATAACCCTCCTCGCCGTGCTGGCTGAGGTCCAGCCCGCGAATCTCGTCGTCCTGCGAGACGCGCAGTCCCATCACGGCGTCGAGAATCTTGAGCAGAATCAACGTCCCGACGACCGCGATGGCGATCGTCGCCACGACGCCGGCAATCTGCGGCACCATCTGCTGCGGATTCCCTTCCAGCAGGCCGGAGGTGAAACTGCCAGTCTCAAAGTTGTAGGTGACGGCCTTGCTGGCAAAGACCCCCGTCAGCAGCGCCCCCAGGGTGCCTCCCACCCCATGCACGCCGAAGGCGTCCAGCGAATCGTCGTAGCCGAACGTGTTCTTCAGTTTGGTGCAGGCCCAGAAGCAGACCAGCCCCGCCGCCAGACCCAGGATGATCCCCGCCATCGGCGTGACGGAGCCGCTCGCCGGCGTGATGCACACCAGCCCTGCCACTGCTCCGGAACAAGCCCCCAGAATGCTCGGGTGTCCGCGCTGCAACCATTCCGCGGCCGACCAGCCCAGCACTCCCGCCGCCGCCGCCAGATGCGTGGCCACAAAGGCATTCACCGCCAGGGCATTCGAGTTCACGGCGCTGCCGCCGTTGAAGCCGAACCACCCCACCCACAACAGGGCCGCTCCAATGGTGGTATATGTCAGATTGTGAGGCGGCATCGGCTCCTGCCCGAAGCCCAGCCGCTTCCCCATCACCAAGGCACACACCAGCGCTGACACGCCGGAGAGGATGTGCACCACCGTCCCCCCCGCAAAGTCGAGGGCATTCATCTGGGACAGCCAGCCATCGGAATCCCACACCCAGTGGGCAACCGGGCAATAGATGAACGTCCCCCACAGGATCATGAACACGCACATCGTGCTGAACTTCATCCGCTCCGCAAAGGCGCCGCAGATCAAGGCTGGCGTGATGATGAAGAACATCCCCTGGAACACCATGAACAGGGAGTCGGGAATGATCCCTTTGCCTGGCACGACCACCTGCCCGCTCGAATCGACGTGCGAAATCACCCCTTGCAGCAGGAGATGGTCGAGGCTCCCGAAGTAGGGATGACTCCCCCCGAACGCCAGGCTGTAGCCCCACAAGGCCCAGACCACGCTCATGATCCCCATCAGGAAGACGCACTGAGCCAGCACGCTCAGCACGTTCTTCTTGCGGACGAGACCTCCATAGAACAGCGCCAGACCGGGTGCCGTCATCATCAGCACCAGTGCTGAGGATGTAAGCATCCAGGCGATCGCCCCGGAGTCGAACGCGGGGGCCGGAGAGGACGCGGACCCCTCATCTGCCCGGAGACTTCCCGCACACACCCACCCCCCCACCAGGGCCGCAAGTCCTGCGGCCTGAAATCGACGCATCATGGCTAACCCCTTGAGCGCTAGGAGATTACCGAAACAGGTCCAACGTCCGTCGGTCGTGGCACACCTCTCAGCTCGGCTCCAGACTCTCACCCTCTCGATCCCGGACCCCAGCGCAGCAGTCGCTGAGCGCCCGGTTCGTTGCAGCAGCGATCTGGCAACTCACGTGCCGGAGGTCGGGGCACCCCGCCGGTTCACCAGTTTCGCGGTCAGCCGCCCGCTACTCCGAGACGTCCTCCAGCGCCGAGAGGCTCACCACTTGCTCGCGGCTGACCAGCGCACGCCGGCGGCTGACATTCACCCCGTGACGCTTCGCCTCCAGCACATACAGCTCGCGCGTGGTCGTCGTGTCCCGCAGGTCATGCACGTCCACGTCCCGCAACACGAGATACCGGTGGTCGTACGCTTCCAGGACACCCACGTAGACGTACGGAGCCGTGACGTCCAGCACGATGCAGCGACCGAGCAGTTGCTCCAGATGAGGGGAGTCGGGAGGCATGGGACGTCGCCAGAAACAGGGGCATTACCCCCCCGAGATGGGGGGCATGAGGGTGATGGTCTCCCCCTCCTTCAGGAGAGGATCGGCATTCGGGAGCAGCGGCTGATCGTCATGGAACACCAACAGCGTCGGCTGGAGAGTCCCCGCGGAGGTCAGCAACAACTGGCGAAACTCGTCGCCATGCCGCGCGGCTGCCAGTGCGCAGACCCCCCGCAGCGTCGTTCCAGCCGGGACGTCGAGCGTCTCGCGGCTCGTCCCGGCGGCCTGCTTCAGTTGAGCGGTGTATTCCAGATGGACGGTCATGGCGCACGTCCCGGTCAGGCGCGGGAAGCGGTGGTGGCGCCGGCGCTGTTCGCAGCGAGGTCCGGGACCGGGGGGGAGGCGGCGGACCGCAAGAGTTCCGACTGACGTCGGACCACCCCCCCCTCGATGCGCAGCAGGCAATCGGCCAGCAGTTCCGCTTCGTCCAGATTGTGAGTGACGTGCAGCGTGGTGACGCCGGTTTGACGCTGCACCGCCCGCAGCAGATCGCACATCTGACGGCGGGTCTCGAAGTCCAGCGCACTGAGGGGTTCGTCCAGGCACAACACCCGGGGGCGGAAGGCCAGCGCCCGTCCCAGCGCGACGCGTTGCCGTTCGCCGCCGCTCAGCCCGGCCGGCCGCCGATGCAGTAACCCCGAGATGCCGAGCCATTCCGCCATCTCCACCACGCGGCGCTCGATGTCCGCCGCGGCGATCCGTCGCACCGTCAGGGCGAACGCCAGATGATCGCGGACCGACAGATGCGAGAACAAAGCCCCATCCTGAGGGACGTACCCGATCCCCCGCAGGGCCGGATCGAGTCGGGTCACATCCCGTCCGTGAAGCTCCACCCGCCCCTGCTCCACGCGCCGCAGACCGAGAATCGACTCCAGGAGCGTCGTCTTGCCCGAACCGGTCTTGCCCATCAGGACGCCGTAGGCCCCCGTGGGGATGTGGAACGTCACCCCCTGGAGCCGAAACTCTCCGGCCCGAACGGCGAGCTCATGGACCGCAATCATTCCCGCAGGATGACGGATAGTCCCCGCTGGGTTCAAGCGCACGACAACAGAGGCAGGGCGTTTGCCGTGCTCCCACGGGGAGGACCGCGGCTCCCTGAAACATGGCGGGGACGCCACCCAGCGCACGGGGACCTGCCCCCGCGGAGGGGGCTGTCTGGAGCAGGGCTCACGGAAGGGGGGGACGAGCGAGATTGGTCCCCGGAACGCTGAACTCCGAGGACCGTGGAACTCTGCGAGTTTTCTCGGCCCGGCCCACGGGTGCGTCGATGGGATCGTCCCCCCACCGACGAGTGCGATAGAATCTCAGCATGGTTCGTCCCTCTGACCTTCCGCATCCCTTTCCCTGGAAGGCGGCCGCTCCCAGCCTGGCGGTGAGCGCCGCTCTGCTGGCGGTGACGATCTGCGCGGCGTCGGTCTTGTACGTCAATCACCGGGCCAACGCCGCCGCGCTGGAACGGGCCATCGAGGGTTTTGACGCGGCAGTCGAGTTGGAGGCGAGCGTCAGTCGGTTGCGCCAGCAATTGACCGAATACATCCTTTCGGGGGACCCGGCCAAACTCGCGGAGCTGACCCATCTGGAGGGATCGACGGCGCTGCAGATCAGCCGTCTGGAGAGCATGGTCCTGACGCCGGAAGGGCGGGTCGAAATCGCGGAGATTCGCCGCTCGTTCTCCGCCCTGGGCCGTTCGCTGCGGGACCTCCCCGCCGCACACCTTCAGGCCCAGCGGGAAAAACTCATTGCGCTCATCGATCACCTCATCGACCGGGAGATTCTGGCCCGCGTCCAGCGGCAGCGGACGTTGACGCACGACGTCGTTGACGACATGCGGGCGGAGAACCGGACGCTGCTCGCCTGGAGCGTGTGGCTGCTCGTCGTGCTGGGGATCGGCGGGACGGCGGCGGGCGTCTTGTCGGGGTTCCGGCTGGCCCGGCTGCTCCAGCGGCAGTTGGTGGAACTCTCCGTCACGGTGCGGTCGGCCGCGGGCTCCCTGGAACCGGTGGGTGGGAACTGGGGGCCGATCGAGGTCGAACCGTCGGAAGACCTCACCCATGTGCAGTCCATGGTGACGCTCCTGGCCGAACGGATCGGTCTGATGGTGCAGAAGCTCCAGGCCGCCGAACGCGAGTCGATGCACCAGGACCAGCTTGCGGCCCTGGGGCAACTGGCGGCGGGGCTGGCCCATGAGCTGCGCAATCCCCTGACCTCCATCAAGACGCTGGTGGAGGCGGCCCGCAGCAGCGGCGACGTGAACCCGCTCGACGATCGGGACCTGCAAGTGATTGAGGAGGAGATCGCCCGGCTCGATGAGACGCTCCAGGCGTTTCTCGATTACGCCCGTCCCCCCAAGCTCACGCGCCGCCGGGTGGACCTCCGCGACGTGATCGACCGCACGGTGCAACTGGTGGGTCCGCGGGCGGAACGGCAGTTCATCAATGTCCTGACCGACCTCCCCCCTCATCCTGTCGAGGCGATCCTCGACCCCGAGCAGCTTCGCCAGGTGCTCCTCAACCTGTTGCTCAACGCCGTGGACGCTCTCTGCGGAGGCGGCCGCGTCATGATTTCCCTCGGGGAGGACGCACCGAACGGTCTGATCCGGCTCACCGTCGAAGATGACGGACCGGGCATCCGGGAGGACCTGCTGGGACGGTTGTTCGAGCCGTTCGTCAGCACGAAGCCCTCCGGGACCGGACTGGGACTGACCGTTTGCCGCCGGATCATCGACAGTCACGGCGGCACCGTGACCGCGGAGAATCGCCCGGAGGGGGGAGCGCGGTTCACCATTCTGCTGCCCCGTCACACGGAACCGGCGCCTCCCCTGGCGGAAACCCCCTATGTCTACGCTGCTGATCATTGATGACGAACGGAACGTGCGGTATTCGCTGGAGCGGGGGCTGCGCGAGGAGGGGCTGACCATCTTCGCAGCGGAAACCGCCCGCGAAGGGCTGGCCCTGGCCGCGGAACACCCCATCGACACCATCCTCCTCGATGTGCAGCTTCCAGACCTCTCCGGACTCGAAGCCCTGGAGCAGATCCGCGCCCGCGATCGCAAGACGCCCGTCATCATCATGACCGCGCATGGCACCGCCGAGACGGCCATCGAGGCGATGAAACGCGGGGCGTTCGACTACGTCCTCAAGCCGTGGAAACTCTCCGAGCTCAAGGAGCTGGTGCACAAGGCGCTGGAGGCGGGCCGGCTCAGCCGCATTCCCGCCGTCTTTGATGAGGAAATCAGCGACGACTCCGTCAGCGACCGGATTGTGGGCCGCTCCCCTGCCATGCAGGCGGTCTTCAAGGAGATCGGCCGCGTCGCCGCGCAGGACGTCAACGTCCTCATCGTCGGGGAGAGCGGCACGGGAAAAGAACTGGTGGCCCGCGCGATCTATCACCATTCCCTCCGCCACGAGAAGCCCTTCCTGGCCATCAACTGCGCGGCCATTCCCGAAACGCTGCTGGAGAGCGAGCTGTTTGGCCACGAGAAGGGGGCCTTCACGGGGGCGGACCGCCGCCGCATCGGCAAGTTCGAACAGGCCCACGGCGGGACGCTGTTTCTGGACGAGATCGGCGACATGTCCCCCGCCACGCAGGCCAAGGTGCTGCGGATTCTGCAGGACGGCCGGTTCGAGCGGGTCGGCGGCAACGAGACCATCGCCTGCAACGTGCGGATTCTGGCCGCCACCAATCAGGACCTGGAGGCCGCCATCCGCCGCAAGGCGTTTCGGCACGACCTGTATTACCGCCTCAATACATTCACCCTCCATCTCCCCCCGCTGCGCGAGCGGATTGAAGACATTCCGCTCCTGGCAGATCACTTTCTCCGCAAGGATCGGCAACGGTTGTCGGTCGACGTGCGGGCCTTTGCGCCGGAAGCCCTCGCCGCCATGACGGCCTATTCCTGGCCGGGGAACGTCCGCGAACTGGAGAGCGCCGTGCGGTACGCCCTGGTCCATGCCGGCGGCGACACGATTCAGCGGGACGATCTCCCCCCCAAGCTCGGCAGCGGCGCGGCCAGCGCCGCCGACACGTCCCGGACTCTGGAACCGGCGCCCCTCGCGCCGGTCCAGCCCCCCTGCCCCGCCGGCGATTGGAACGGCGTGCGGCGCATCGTGCGCGATTGCCTCCAGGCAGGAACCGGGCAGCTCAGCGACATCCTCCACGCTGAGCTCGACCGCGTCCTCCTGGAGGAGGTGCTCACCCACGTCGATGGCCACCAGACGCGGGCGGCCGAGCTGTTGGGCATCTCGCGCACGACGCTCCGCGCCCGCCTGCAGCAGCTCGGTCTGACGATCGAGAAGGCCCTCCAGTCGCGGGAACACGTCTGAGGGGCCCCTGCCGGGCGGGCGCGTTCATCTCATCGCGAACCGGACCACGCTCATGGCCGCTTGAGGACGATGAACCGCGACCCCTCGGCCGTCCTCACCAGGAGCAACAGTCCGGTCTTCAGGTCGGCGTCCTTCACGGCGGCGCGAAAATCTTCCACCGTGTTGATCGACTGCCGGCCGACGCGGGTGATCACCATCCCTTCCCGCAGTCCCAGTTCTTCGGCCAGGCTGCCGGCAGCCACGTTGGTAATGACGACGCCCGTCGCCCCGGTCATTCCCAACCGCTCCGCCACTTCGGGCGTCAGGTTCGCCACTTCCAGCCCGAGATCGTCGAACTCCGAGGGTTGCGCCGGTTCGGCGCTGCTGCGACTGGCGGTCAGGTTTTGAGGCATGGGCTGCAAACGGACCTCCAGCGTGAGGTGCTTGCCATTCCGCATGATGGTGAGCTTGTGCGGCGTATCGAGGGAGGAGCGTTCCACCACATTTTGCAGGTCCCGCGGGTTATGGATGGGGTGACCATCGAACTCGACCACCACGTCTCCCACCTGTACGCCCGCCTGAGCCGCGGCCGAGTCGGGACGCACCTCCGTCACCACCGCTCCCTGGACGGCGCTGAGGCCAAACTGCTTCGACAGATCGCTGTTGACCTGCTGGATCGAGATGCCCAGAAACGCCCGCTGCACCGAGCCTTTCTCGACCAGTTGCGTGCCGACCCAGCGGGCCAGGTTGATCGGCACGGCAAAGCCCACGCCGTCGCTGCCACCGCCGCGCGTGGAGATGGCGGTATTGATGCCGATCACTTCGCCCCGCAGATTGACCAGCGGTCCGCCGCTGTTGCCGGGATTGATGGCCGCGTCGGTCTGCAGGAAATCCTCCCGCTCGGCGATCCCCATCCCCCGCGACTTGGCGGAGATGATCCCGGCCGTCACCGAATGGCTCAACCCAAAGGGGTTGCCGATCGCCAGCACCCAGTCGCCAATCTGGATGGCGTCGCTGTCCCCCAGGGGGGCGGCAGCCAGGGGGCCCGCCCCTTCGATCCGGACGATGGCCAGATCGGTCTTGGGATCGGATTTGACGTCCACCGCCGTGAATTCACGGCCGTCGTGGAGCCGGACAATGACCTTGACCTTGCCCCGCTCACCGCCGCCGACGACGTGATTGTTCGTCAGGATGATCCCGTTGGGATCGATGATCACGCCCGATCCCATCCCCTCCTGACGGAACGGACGGGGCGTGCGCAGGTCGAACTCCGGCAGGTCCTCCCCGAAGAACCGTTTCAACAGCGGCTCAAACTCCTCGGGAAAGGCGGGAGCGGTGCCACGCGACGAGACCGTGCTCTCCACCACCGTCCGAATGGTCACGACGCTCGGCAGCACCCGTTCCGAGGCATAGCGAAATGCGGCCGAGAGATCGTTGGCCGCAGCAATCGCGGCGGCTGGGGGATCCCCACCAGCGGCGGGCGATGGCGTCCCGCTGGCGCCATGCAAGAGGAGTCCGCCCCCTCCGAGCACAACGCCCACGATTCCCAGAAACACCCACACCCTCCTCCGATCAGCACTCGCTCGGCCAGTCATCTCTGATCCTCCTCCGTCCACGTGTTTTTATTCCTTCGAGCCCACTTTTTTCTCCGGTCTTCTGCCACACCGGCAGTCGCCATCTCTTCGAGCGCATCTTTTGTGCCAAATGGCACTGCACAATCTGGCAGTCGCGTTTTTGTGTATGTATCTTTTTGTTTATAAATGACTTGCGGAGTGTTCGCTGCCAATTATGTCAGAGGGGATTCCCCGTCGAGCGTACTCGAGGGGACGATCTGTCCTTTTATGCTCCTCCGCCCGATCTCCCTCAGAGGTCCCACTCTCAGACGCGATCATCCTCCGCCTGCGCGCCGAGCTTGTTTGCACGGCATTTAACCGATGTGGACACTGCGCGGACAAGCCGGGAAGATCGGCGAGAGCACCGTGCGGTGCTTGCACGACCGGTCGCTGAGAGCTGCTCCCCCTCCGGCCCTCCCGCCGCCCTGCCGTTTACACCTCGGGGAGAATCCAGGGGGGGCGGTATTCCGGCCGGGTCCGCAGCGCGTTGGCCTCCGCGTCGCCGAGGAACGTTTCGGTCTCCGGATCCAGTTGCAGCGTGCGGCCGACGCGGACGGCGATGTTGCCGGCGTGGCAGAGCAGCGACGCGCGGTGGCCGATCGTCTCCAGGTCGCAGGCCGGCTTTTGGCGCGTCTTGATGCAGTCGAGGAAGTTCTCGACGTGGGGGCCTTCGTGGCTGTTTCCTCCGTGCTGGGCGACCAGTTCACTCTTGCCGTTGTAGGCGCGCCAGCCATTGTTGCCGATGATGATCAGTCCCTGATCGCCGAAGACCGCCGCTCCCTCCGTTTCGCCATATTCGCGGTAGGGCGCCCAGATGCGCATCTCATAGGTCAGGATGCAAGGCGACGGAGTCCGCAACTGGGAAGGGTCGCCTCCCGGCGACGAAGCACCGTGGAATTCGTAGGTGACTTGCAGGGTATCGGGGAATTCCTGCATGTCGTCGAAGTACCATTTGCCGCCGAGGGCGGCGATGCGCGTGGGGAGTCCCAACGGGGGTTCGCCGATGGCGGCGCGGGAGGCATCGAGGGCGGCGAGCGCCATGTCGAGGCGATGCACGCCGTCATTCCCCAGGTCCCCGGTTCCATAGTCGAAAAACCACCGCCAGTTCCCATGAAACCGATTGCGGTTGAAGGGACGCCGGGGGGCGGGGCCGAGCCACATGTCGTAGTCGACCCCCGGAGGGGGAGCGCTGTCGGCCGGACGGCCGATGCTCCCCTGCCGGGTGCTCTCCCACGCCGTGGCGAACAGGGACTTGCCCAGCACGCCGGTCCGCAGGTATTCCAGGGCCGAGATCAGCCGCTCGGTGGAACGATGCTGTGAACCCATCTGCACGATGCGGCCGTGCTTCTTCGCCGCGGCGATCATCCGTTGCCCCTCGACGATGTTGTGTCCGTCCGGCTTCTCCACGTAGACGTCCTTGCCGGCCAGACAAGCGAGGATGGTGGGGATGGCGTGCCAGTGATCGGGCGTCCCGATCACCACGGCGTCGATCGTGTCGTCGTCGATGATGCGTCGGAAGTCCGCTTCGGCGCGGGGGTGGGTCCCCTGAATCGCAGCGGAAGCCTCCACGGCCGGCCCCAGCCGGGCCGGATCGATGTCCGCGATGGCCACCACCTCCGCCTGCGGAGACTCAGAAAAGGTGCGAACCAACTGCCCGGCGCGTCCACCGCCGCCAATGCATCCCACGCGGATGCGCTCCGACGCCGGCCGTTTCTCCACCGGTCCGGCGTGCACCAGACCGGCGGCCGTCGCCGCGGTCATCGAGGTCGACACCAGAAACTCTCTGCGACGCAGGTTCGACATGACTCCCTCCCGAATCCCGAGCAGCGAACGCATCAGCCCCTGCTGATGATACCGTGCCGCCCCGGGAGGATGCCATTCACTCGCCTGCGGCGGCACCTCCGGCTGCATAGAACGCCGTCAGGTCCCGCTTCAGCTTCTCCTGCTCGGTATTTCGCAGGTACATCATGTGGCCGGCGTCGTAGAAGGCGGTCTGGATGTGGCTCCGCAGTTCGGCCGGCAGGTCCAGGTGGCTGATGGTGTGCAGCGATCCCATGTAGGGGGTGGCCAGGTCGGTATAACCGAGGCAGAACAGCACCCGCAGCGTCGGCTGGCGGGTCATCGTTTCGCGGAGCAGGTCGGCTGCGTTGGCGAACCGTCCCTCGAACTGTGCGTAGCTCCAGGGCTGGACGTCGCCGCTGGCGGCGTAACGTTTGGTCGAGCGGACCTTGAACTCGTCGTAGTAGTACTGCTGAATCGCCTCGGTGAAGTATCCGCCAATGAAGCTGCTGCTGGGGTCGAACTCGGCCGTGCTGCCGCTGCCGTCCCAGCCGGGACTGGAGAACCGTCCGTCAAAGCGGCCGATGATCTTCCCCTCGTCGCGCAGCAGCTCCTTGCCGAATCGCGACATCGGGACGCGGAGGTCGGACTGATCGAGGTAGGTGGGGGACAGCCCCGTCAATTCGCTCAGACGGGTCAGAAGCTGCTGGCGCTGCTTGTCCGGCAGACGGTCTCCTTGCAGCAGGGCCGAGGCATACGGTCCCAGGGCGAACTTCTCCGCCTCCTGGAGCAGCTTGGGGAGGGTGGGGTATTTCTCCTTGTTCACGCGGTCGTGGTGCCACGCCACGGCTGCATAGGAGGGGAGGAACAGGATGTAGGGCAGGTCGTTCGATTCTGCGAAGCGGATCGTCTGAAAGTCGATGACGGGGGAGACGAAGATCAGGCCCTCGACCGCGTAGTTGTGGGCGGAACGGAGATGGTTGGCCACCGCCGCGCCGCGGATGCCGCCGTAACTCTCCCCCAGGATGTACTGGGGGGAGGACCACCGCCCGTGCTGGGCCGTCCAGAGACGGATGAACTCCGCCACCGATTCGACGTCGTGCTGGTAGCCGTGGAACTCTCCTTTCTCGTCGAGTTTCTCCGGCCGGCTGTAACCGGTGCTCACCGGGTCGATGAACACGAGGTCGGTCTGGTCCAGGATCGAGAATTCGTTGGGGACGAGCTTCCATCCCATCGGATGGAGTTCATCAGGCTCCAGGGCGATGCGGCGGGGGGAGAGTCCCCCCAGATGCAGCCAGAGCGAGGCGGACCCCGGTCCGCCGTTGAAGCAGAACGTCACCGGCCGCCGACTGCGGTCTGGCACGCCGGTGCGGAGATACTCGGTGAAACAGACCGTGGCTTCCTTCCCCCCTTCGCTGCGCGCCAGCGTGACATGCGTCAGCCGCGCGCGGTAAGAGATCTCCTCGTCGCCGATCGTCACCTTGCCGCGATAGCTCCCGTGGGGAAAGGACTCCTCTGAAGACGCGGCCGGTTCCGCACCGCTGTCCTTCGATTTTTCCTGCGCGGCCAGAGAGGGAAGGGAGACGAGCGTCAGCACCAGCAAGGGGACGAGACGAACAGGCATGGCGGCAAGCAGACGTGGAGGAGACAGGGTTCAGTCCGATCGATGCGGTTCAGGCTAGTCCACCGGACCGACCGCCGTCGAGAGTTTTGCTGCCAGCCAAAGTGCTCGGCACGGACCCTGTGACCTGGTTGTTTCGACTGGACAGCCGCGGCCGGGAATTCAACACTATGCGTTGATGCGTCTGCTCCCTCTCTGGATTGCGATGTGCTCTGCTGCGGCCAGTGCCGCAGAGCCCCCCTTGTTTGAGCGGGACGTCGCACCGCTGCTGAAGGTCCACTGCCGGAGTTGTCACGGCGAGGAACCGGAACTGGCGGGGGGGCTGGACCTGCGTTGGCGGCGCGGAATGCTGACGGGAGGAGAGTCCGGTCCGGCCCTTGTCCCCGGAAAAGCGGCTGCGAGCCTGCTGGTGCAGCGCGTGGAGGCGGGGGAGATGCCTCCCGGCGGAAAGAAGCGCCTCTCAGCCGAGCAGATCGCCGTGCTGCGTCGCTGGATTGACGCGGGTGCGCCGCTCGAACGGGAAGAACCGCTCCAGTTCCCGCCGCCGGGGGAACCGTTTCTCACTCCGCAAGACCTCGATTTCTGGTCGCTGAGACCGCTCGTCCGGCCGGTCGTTCCCCCCGCTCGGGGCGCCGCCCATCCGGTCGACGCCTTTGTGCAGGCGAAACTGGCGGAGCGGGGTCTCGAACTCTCGCCCGAGGCCGACCGCCGCACGCTGATTCGCCGCTTGTCGTTTGATCTTCTCGGTCTCCCCCCTTCCCCGGAAGAGGTCGAGCGGTTTTTGGCCGATGATGCGCCGGGGGCCTGGGAGCGGCTGGTCGAGCGGATGCTGGCCTCGCCGCATTACGGCGAGCGGTGGGCACGGCATTGGCTCGACGTCGTGCACTTCGGAGAAACCCACGGTTACGACAAGGACAAGCCCCGCGAGAACGCCTGGCCCTACCGGGATTACGTCATCCGGGCATTCAACAGCGACAAGCCCTATGGACGCTTCGTGCAGGAACAGGTCGCCGGGGACGTCCTCTTCCCCGGCACCGTGGACGGCATCGAGGCGCTGGGGTTTCTGGCGGCGGGACCGTGGGACTTCATCGGCCACGTCGAGGTGCCGGAGTCCAGAATCGACGGCAAGCTCGCCCGCCATCTCGACCGGGACGACATGGTGCAGACGACGATCACGACGTTTCTGAGCCTGACGGTGGGGTGTGCGCAGTGTCACGATCACAAGTTCGATCCGATCCCGCAGGCAGACTACTACAGCTTGCAGGCAGTGTTCGCGGCTCTGGACCGCGCAGACCGCAGTTATGACGTCGATCCGGAGATCGGCCGGCGACGCACAGCACTGCTGGCGGAAGAGCAGAGACTGCAGGCGGAACAGGCGAACCTGGCAGCCCTCATTCGGGAGCGTGGCGGGCCGGAACTGGCCGAACTGGAACGGCAGCTTTCGCAGGCCCGGCAACCTCAGCCCCGCCCCCCCGAGTACGGCTATCACAGTGCCATTGCCGCCACGCCGGACGTCGTCAAGTGGGTGCAGGTGGACTTGGGCAGACCGGTCGAAGTCTCCGCAGTCTGCCTGCGCGCGTGTGAGGACGATTTCAACGGCATCGGCGCGGGGTTCGGGTTCCCGGTGCGGTATCGCCTCGAAGCCTCCGATGAGCCCACCTTCACCACGGGAGTCCGGACGCTGGTCGACCGCACGGAAGCGGATGTCCCCAACCCGCGGCTCGAACCGCAGCGCTTTGAGTTTCCTCCGCAGACCTGCCGGTATCTCCGGCTGACGGCGACGCGGCTGGCGCTCCGTCAGGGGGATTACATCCTCGCCGTGTCGGAACTGGAAGTGCTGACGCCGGGCAGGGAGAACGTCGCCCGCGGATGCGAAGTGACGGCCCTCGATTCCATCGAGGCCCCCGGCCGCTGGCGAAAGTCCAATCTGGTCGATGGTTTCTACCCCGGCGCCCGTGCCGACCCGGCGGCTGCCGCCGAGTTGACCGCAAAACGGGCACGACTGCTCGCGGAACGCGTGGATCGAACGACGCTGGACCAGAGCGAAGCGGTCGAACGTCGGCTGGGGGAGGTGGCCGCGGCGTTGTCCCGTCTGCCGGCGCCGCGGCAGGTGTATGCCGGGACGGTCCATCACGGCAGCGGGAATTTCCGGGGGACCGGTCCCGACGGCGGCCGCCCGCGAGCGATTCACATCCTCCGCCGCGGCGACGTGACACAGCCGGGGCGCGAGGTGCTCCCCGGCGCCCTCACCTGCGTGACGGCCTTGCCCGCCCGGTTCGAGCTCCCTCCCGATGCGCCCGAAGGAGAGCGGCGAGCGGCGCTGGCCCGCTGGCTCAGCGACCCGGCCCAGCCGCTCACCTGGCGGTCGATCGTCAACCGGGTCTGGCAATACCACTTTGGCCGTGGACTGGTGGAGACCCCCGGCGACTTCGGCCGCAGAGACGAACCCCCGACTCATCCCGAGCTGCTCGACTGGCTGGCGGTCGAATTCCGGGACGGCGGCGGCTCGCTCAAGGACCTGCATCGGTTGATCCTCACCAGCCGCACCTGGAAGCAGTCCAGCCTGGTGACGGAGAGTGCAACGCATCAGCGGGGGCTGGCGATCGATGCGGAGAACCGCTGGTACTGGCGGATGAATCGCCGTCAGTTGGAGGCGGAAGCGGTGCGCGATTCGTTGCTGTGCGTCGCCGGCCGACTCGATCCGCAGATGGGTGGACCGAGCTTCCGCGACTTCGTGATCGACAAACCGGAGCACTCGCCGCACTATGAATATCATCTGCACGACCCCGACGATCCCCGCTCGCATCGCCGGTCGATCTACCGCTTTCTGGTCCGCTCTCAGACGCAGCCGTTCATGACCGTCCTGGATTGCGCCGACCCTTCGCTGTTCGTCGACCGCCGCAGCGAGACCGTCTCGCCGCTGCAAGCACTGACGCTGCTCAACAGCGGCCTGTCGCTGGTGATGTCGCGTCACCTGGCCGACCGGCTGCGGCAGGAGTGGAGCGTGGAGCGTGCGGAGATGCGCGACGATGTACCGCCGGCCGCGGCGCTGCAGTGGCAGATCGCGCGGGCGTTCGAGCTGGCCTTGGGCCGTCCCCCGCACGCCGAGGAGCAGGCCGCACTGGTGGGGTACGCTGAGGACCGGGGTCTGGAAAACGCCTGCCGCGTCATCTTCAACCTCAACGAGTTCCTGTTTGTCGATTGAGATCGCCATGAGGCTGAGATCGCCATGAGGCACCAATCTCCTCACGTGTTGAGCGGCTGTGCCGGTCTCGTTCGGCCGCTCTCCCGTCGCGAGTGGCTGTGGGAGTGCGGCGGGGGTCTGGGGGGGGATCGCCCTGGCGGCGCTGCTGGCCGGAGAGGCCGATGCGGCTTCGTCCCCCCACGGGGGTGCGCTGGGAGTGCTGCATCATCCCCCGCGGGCCAGGCGAGTGGTGCAGCTCTTCATGGCCGGAGCCGCCAGTCACATCGACCTGTTCGACTACAAGCCCGAACTGGTCCGCCGGCATGGAGAACCGTCCGATTTCGGCGAGCCGGTCGAGGCGTTTCAGAACGGTCTGGGGCCCTGGATGCGTCCGGTCTGGGAGTTCCGTCCGTACGGGGAGTGCGGCAAGCTCCTCAGCGAGGTCGTCGCTCCGCTGGGGGAGGTTGTGGACGAGATCGCCTTTGTGCACAACATGGTCGGCAAGTCGGGGGTCCACAGCCAGGCGACGCTGCTGCAGACGACCGGCTTCAACCGGCCCGGGTTCCCCTCCGCGGGCGCCTGGGTGAGCTACGGCTTGGGGACGCTGAATGAGAACCTGCCGACCTTCGTCGTGCTCCCCGATCACCGGGGACTGGCTTCCAACGGCGGCAAGAACTGGGATGCGGCGTTTCTGCCGTCGCAGCATCAGGGGGTGGTGGTCCATCCCGAACGGGACGTGCCGATCAACGACCTGTTCCCGGACTCCCGCGCCGAGTTCGTCACCCCCGAGGCGACCCGCGCGGGACTCGACGTGGCGGCGGCGCTCAACCGGCGTCATCAGTCGGAGCGGGCGCACGATCCGCGGCTGGAGGCCCGCATCCGCAGCTATGAGCTCGCAGCGCGGATGCAACTCGCCGCCCCCGAGGCGCTCGACCTGTCGGGCGAGCCAATGAGCATCCTCAAGCTCTACGGGCTGGACCACATCCCCGCTGCCTTTCCCAGCGAGATCAACGCCCCGGAAGAGACGGTGCACTTTTCCCGCAAGTGTCTGCTGGCGCGGCGGCTGCTGGAACGGGGGGTGCGGTTCGTGCAGGTGTGGTCCGGCAACGACAACGGGTTCCCCCGCCGCAACTGGGATTCGCACGAGAACGTGGAGCGCGACCACGGCCCGCTCGCGCTCGGCATGGCCCGCGGGACGGCGGCGCTGATTCAGGACCTCAAACAGCGCGGCATGCTGGAGGAGACCCTCATCCTGTGGACGACGGAATTCGGCCGGCTCCCCTCCACGCAGAACGGCGTCGGCCGCGACCACAACCCGTTCTGCTTCACGAACTGGCTGGCGGGGGGCGGGATTCGCGGCGGCATTTCCTACGGTCCTTCCGACGAATGGGGCTACAAGCCGCTCGACCGCGAACACCCCACGCAGGTGTACGACATCCATGCCACGGTGCTGCATCTGCTGGGAATCGACCACACGCGGTTGACGGTGCATCACGGCGGGATCGATCGCCGTCTGACCGACGTGCACGGTCACGTCATCCCGGAACTCCTGGCCTGATTAATTCGAGCCTCTTTCACCACCCGCTCCCCGCCTCCAAGGAAGAGGGCTCCCACCCCAGCCCGCCGACGCCGTTGGCGGGCTTGGATGGGAGGGGGAGTCGTGGATGTGCCCCGACCACCCCTGGACGGCTGCACCCCGAAATCGGTGAAGTGCGGCGAATCTGCATGAATCCCGCGGCGGCGTTGGTTATGCTCACATGAGACCCGACCACCTGCTCGTCTTCCCTTCCGACGTCCGAATCGCCATGTCCGCCCCCTCCCCTCAGCCCGTGCCTCATCCCCGCCGTACGTTCCTGCAAACCGCCGCGGCGGCGACTGCCTCCGTCGTCATCCGTTCCACGGCGGCGGACGACAAACCGAAGACGGAACGCCCCCGCTCCAACCGCGGGCGCATCTTCAAGGCCGACAAGGGGGGGGCGATCGGCCGCGACAAGGGCCAGATGATCGCCAAGCTGCGGCAATACAAGGAACTCGGCTTTGACGGGCTGGAGGGGGGGAGTCCCGACATCCCGGACATCGTCGCGCTCAAGGAGGCGATCCGCGAGGTGGGGCTGCCGATCCACGGCGTTGTGGACGGCGTACACTGGAAACAGCGGCTCTCCTCGCCGGATGAGGCGGTCCGCGAACAGGGGCGGGCTGCACTGGAACAGGCCATCCGCGATGCTCATGCCATCGGCGGATCCACTGTGCTGCTCGTCCCCGGCCGCGTCACCGGACCCGATGAGGACCACGATCACGTCTGGCAGCGGTCGATCGTGGAGATTCGCAAGGTCCTTCCGCTGGCGGCGAAGCTCGGCATCCGTGTGCTCATCGAGAACGTCTGGAACGGTTTCTGCGAAGACCCGCAGCAATTCCGCGACTACATCGACGAGATCGGCAGTCCCTGGGTGGGCGCGTACTTCGACATCGGCAACTGCCGCAAATTCGGACCGGCCGAGGATTGGATCCGCACCCTGGGGAGGCGGATCATCAAACTGGATGTCAAGGACTGGGGTCAGGCCAAGGGGTTCTGCCGTCTGGGAGAAGGGGACGTCAACTGGCCGGCTGTGCGCGAGGCATTGGCGGAGCTCCACTTCAGCGGCTGGGCCACCCGCGAAGGGAATGACCGCGACCTGGCTGATACCGCCGCGCTGATGGACGAACTGCTGGACTTATAGCTGCTGGAGCTGTTGCTGAGGGTTGGCGCTGACGGTCCCCGCCGGCGGGGTCTGCGGGAGCAGCGCCCTACACCGAGGCGCGGTGGATCAGATACCACAGGAGCAACAATAGCCCGCTGAAGACCCCCAGCGACAACAGCCCGGCCCGGACGACGACGCGGCGGAGATTGTCCACCGGCTGCACGGTGATGTCGCGCCGCTCCTGGACGATCGCCAGCCAGCCGGTCTGTCCGACGGGGGCTGCGGCCGCGAGCCATTCCCCGTCATAGTCGGAATCGATGGCCGCCACCGGATCGAGATACCGGTCGCAGCGCAAGGTGGATTCAAGCTGCTCGGCCAGCGCGGGATCAATCGCCAGGGGAGAGGCGGCGCCGGGCCGGTCCTCCTCCACCAGGCTGGCCAGCCGTGCCTGCGTCATTGCCGGATGATCGAGCAACCGCACCCCTGCGCCGCGGGCGTCCCCCAGCGCGAGGAACCGCACGGGGGCCTGTCCGCTCGGCCGCAGTGGCCGGTCCTTGTCGGCGATGCGGACCTCCCATTGGTGCAGCAGGGCCGTCAGCCGAATTGTCCGTGCCAGAATGCCGATGATCCGGTCTCCCGTCTGGCTGCGAATCGGCGTGGCGATCGCCACCATGTACTGATCGCTGGCCTGACTGCGAAACGGTGCCGAGAGTCCGGGAGCGGAGCGAATGGCGACGTCTCCCACCGGCACCGTGGGATCGAGTTCCCGCCCCAGGCCGTGAAAGTAATCCCGCCAGTGGAAGTAACGGCCCAGCGTCGTGTCGTGATCGGGTTCCCGCGGGGGGAAGCGATACACCTGCCGGCCGCGCTCGTCGGTGACGAACCAACTGTCATCGACGGTGCGATGATCGGCCGTCAACTGGTCCACCACCTCGCCGACCGTCCTGTTCAGCCAGAGGAACGGGTCGTCGGGGGCGTCGGCAGCCGTGGCGGAGGGGGGCGGCGCACTGCACCGCCGCAGGAGTTCCTCGTCGGACAATCCCCGCGAGAGGCCCAGCAGCTCCCTCAAGCGGGGGTCCTCGGCGATCCGCTGGAGAGCCTCCTCGCGGGACCGCAGTTCCTGCTGCACGCTTTCGGCCAGGATGCGGGCGGTCACGACGTCGCTGGCCAGAGCGCGTCTGATGAGGTTCTCCTCCGCCGCAGCCACGATGCGGGGGACCGCGGCCTCGGCGATCCAGTACATCACCGTCAGAAACAGGATCGGTCCCAGAAAGCCCAGGGCGATCAAGGGACGCCGGGCCCGCGCCCGCTCCCGGGCCTGAAGCAGGTCCAGTACGATCTGGACGTTGGCCAGCCGCAGACCCGGATCGCGCTGCAGACAGCCGTCGATGATCTGCGCCAGGCGATGATCGACGCCCGGCGTCGAGCGATGGGCCTCGGGGCGGGGACTGGACAGGACGATCTCGCGATAGACTTCCAGTCGCCGCGCCAACGGCCGCGCGGCTTGCAGCCGCGCCTGAGCTTCCGGCGTGCAGTACGGCGGCGCACCGGTCACCATGCAGTACAGGACCGCTCCCAGCGCATAGACGTCCCAGCGGACGTCGGGAACGGCGTCCAGAATCGCCTGTTCGGGAGCCATGAAGAAGACCGTCCCCAGCGCGGGGCTTTGCTCGGTGGTCAGCCGCGACTGCCCGAAGTCCCCCAGCCGCGGCTCGGCATGGGCGTCCAGCAGCACATTGGCCGGCTTGACGTCGCAGTGCAGGATGCCGCTCTGGTGGGCATGGACCAGGGCCCGCGCCAAACCTTCCGCGAACCGGACCGCCTCCTCCACCGGCAAGGGACCTTCGCGCAACAGCGTCTCCAGCGAACCGCGCTCCAGATACTCCATCACGAAGTACGGCGGATCGTGGTCCCAGCCGACGTCCAGCAGCCGCACAATGTCCCGCGAGGTGTACAACAGGGCCAGCTTTTCGACCTCGCGGCTGAGCAGGGACCAGTTGAGGCCGCGCCGCTGGGTGTAGAATTTGATAGCGACCTGCTTGCCGGTCTTGAGTTCGCGGGCCAGCCACACCGAACCGTACGATCCCGCTCCCAGCAGGCGGTCGATCTGATAGCCGGGCGCCTCCCCCGGGGGAAGGATGTGTTCCGTGCTCAGACGGGCGGAGAATTCCTGCGCCGCTTCGTCCTGAAGGGGCGTCACCTCCAGGTCGATCGCCGCCGCGGGGGAGGACAGAACCGTTTCGGGCATGGATGGAGGGGGGAGCGACAACGATATTCCCGACCCGCGGCGAGCCCGCCGGACTCTCTCCCATCATAGCCGACCGCGTCCGCATCCGCAGCCACAAGGCTACCTGCGGCAGTGCCGTCGAACCCTCCCCGCAGCCCCTGTGTCCCGCGACTGTGCAATCCTCTCACATGGCGTCACAATAGCCGCACGCGACCGGCGGAAGCGACAGACTCCGCGCGGTCCCTCCCCGCCGTCCCACGAGTCCTGTTCACCATCATGCGCGTCCTTTCCGGCATTCAACCGACCGGCCGATTCCACTGGGGGAACTACTTCGGCGCAATCCGGCAGTACATCGCCCTGCAAACCCATGAGCAGGCGTTCTACTTCATCGCCGATCTGCACGCCCTGACGACTCTCCGCGATCCCCAGCAACTCCGGCAGGCGACGACCGACGCCGCGCTCGATCTCCTGGCCCTGGGGTTGGACCCCCAGCGGGCCACGCTGTTCCGCCAGTCCGACGTCCCGGAGGTCTGCGAACTGACGTGGCTGCTGATGACGGTCACGCAGATGCACCTGCTGGAGAAATGTCACGCCTACAAGGACAAGAAAGCCCGGGGACTGGCCGCCGACGCCGGGCTGTTCACCTACCCCGTGCTGATGGCGGCCGACATCCTCTTGTACGACAGCGACCTCGTGCCGGTCGGCCTCGATCAGGTGCAGCACATCGAAGTGACGCGGGACATCGCCCAGCGGTTCAACACGATTTACCAGCGCGAGGTGTTTGTGCTGCCGCGGCCGCACGTCGTCGAGAGCACCGCCAAGGTCCCCGGCACCGACGGGGAGAAAATGTCCAAAAGTTACGGCAATACGATCGAAATCTTCGAGCCGGAGAAGAAGCTCCGCAAGAAGATCATGTCCATCAAGACCGACTCGAAGGGGGTGGAGGACCCCAAGGACCCCGACTCCTGTTCCATTTTTACGCTGTACAAGCTCTTCGCCGACGAAGCGGAACTGCAGGCGCTGGCGGCGCGGTATCGTGCCGGCGGCATGGGCTATGGAGAGGCCAAACAGCTCCTGCTGGAAAAGGCCAAAGCTTACTTTGCCGCCGCCCGCGAGAAACGTGCCGCACTGGAGCAGAACCTCGCGGACGTGGAGGAGATCCTCCGCCAAGGGGCCGCCCAGGCCCGGCGCAAGGGACAGGAGGTGCTCAACCGCGCCCGGGACGCGTGCGGACTGCTGCCCCGAGTCCTGCCCCTTCAGGAGTACGCGAGCTCTTACATGAGAACTGGTAACTGAAATGCGCCCGGGAGCGTGCGGCCTCCCCCCCAGGCGCTCCTGACGCGCTCCTTTCAGTTCAGTCCGGGGTCAGGCGGGTCGTTGACCCGCCGGTCTGATCGGCTACCATCAACCCATTGGCCGGAATTGATCCACCGCCACGACCGCTCACCGCCTCACGCCCGGTGTGCGTTTCTCTCTCACCTGTCACTGAGGAGTGCGATCATGTTCTTCCACCGTCGCGACTTCCTGAAGCACACCGCCTTCGGCATTGGCGCCGCGGCAACAGCCGGTCCGGTGCATATCCTGCGCGCGGATGACCGCCCGCAAAGCAGCAGCCCGAACGAGAAACTGGGCGTGGCCGTGGTCGGCGTCGGTGGACGAGGCGGCAGCCACCTCGAGGCCTATTCCAGCCGCAAGGACACCGAGGTCCTGTACGTCTGCGATTGCGACGAGAGCATCGGCAAGGGGCGGCTGGCGGGCGTCGGCGAGCGGCAGGGGCGGATGCCCGAATACGTCAAGGACTTCCGCACCATCCTCGACGATCCGGCGGTCGATCTCGTCACCACTGCGACCCCCAATCACTGGCACGCCCTGATCTCCATCCTGGCCCTTCAGGCCGGCAAGCATGTCTATGTGGAGAAGCCGGTCTCGCACAACGTCTGGGAGGGGCGGCAGATCGTCCACTGGGCGCGGAAGATGAACCGCCTGTGCCAGTGCGGCACGCAGTCGCGTTCCAGTCCTTCGCTCAAGGCCGCCCAGGCCTGGCTGCACGAAGGACACCTGGGGAAGATCCAGTACGCCATCGGTACCTGCTACAAGCCCCGCAAGTCGATCGGCAAGCTCGACAAGCCCCTCGTCATTCCGCCGCACATCGACTACGACCTGTGGTGCGGACCGGCCGCCAAGGTCGATCTGTACCGGCCCCGCCTGCATTACGACTGGCACTGGGACTGGAATACCGGCAACGGCGACATGGGGAACCAGGGCATCCACCAGATGGACATCGCCCGCTGGTTCCTGGGCGAATCGACCCTCTCGCCGCAGGTGGTGAGCGTCGGCGGCCGGCTCGGCTACGAAGACGCCGGCAACACCCCCAACACCCAGACCGTCCTCCATCTGTATGAGAAAGCCCCGCTGATCTTCGAGACCCGCGGACTCCCCGAAAGCAAGGAGGCCCAGAAGGAATGGAAGCCGATGGACAGCTATCGCGGCTCGCAGATCGGCGTCATCATCCAGTGTGAACAGGGATATCTGGTCATCCCCTCCTACACGGGCGTCGCCGCCTACACCAACGACGGCGAACGCATCCAGACCTGGAGCGGGGGGGGCGATCACTTCGGAAATCTGGTCGATGCCATCCGCACCGGCCGCAAGGAAGACCTCAACGGCGAAATCCTGGAGGGACACCTGTCGAGCGCGCTGTGCCACACGGGCGGCATCTCGCACCAGCTTGGCCGTCCCGCCACCGCCAAGGAAGTCGCAGAGGCCATCAGCCGGCACGACCTGTTCGCCGACTCCTTCGATCGCATGGCCCACCACCTGCGGCGGAACGAAGTCGACATCGACAACCAGCCGGTCCTCTCGCTGGGCCCCTGGCTGGCGATGGACGTCCAGGCGGAACGGTTTCTCAATCACGAGGCGGCCAACGCCATGCTCACCCGCGACTACCGGGCCGGCTACGTCGTCCCCGACGCCTTGGCGTAGTTGGCGATCCGCCGCAGCCCGCTCCCCCACCCGCTGGGGAGCGGGTTGCGGGAGGGGGGAGACGAGTCGGACCCGCGAGGGCTGGCGTGCGCCCTCTCCTCGGCGCGGGTCGCGGAGGGGGAAGCGGACTGCCGGAGGAGCCTCCCTCCGGGAAGCCCCCCTCGCCCGCGAATTCGGCCCCTTGTTACGGAGGGACGTATCCAAACGCGCGCGGCGCAACGGCGTGCGAAGGGGATGAACCCCCGCTGCATCCCGTCCCGGCCGCCCGCGCATGCTCTCCTTCCTCCGCGACAAGTTCGCCACGATTAGTCTTCAAGCCCGGTATCAACGGCGGATTCATGAACAACTGCTGGCGCTGGCGGAAACCTCCGGCCCGCAGTCCGTGGAGGAAGACCCCGGCCGGTGGCAGCTTGTCGGCAGGGACGCCGGCCTGTCGGTGGATGCCCTCTCCCGGCGTGACGCTCGCAATCGGGCGCGGCAGCTTGTCGCGCACAACCCCCATGCTCGGAACATCCTGCGGCTGCTGGAGGCCTACGTGGCCGGTCCGGGGCTGAAACTCCTCCACCAGCCCCGGCATTCCGCCGCCGTCGATGACGGGCCTCTGCTGGCGCAGGCGGACCGCCTCTGGCAGGACTTCCTCACGGTCAATCAGACGCATTACTCCTTCCGCGAGCACGCCCGACGAAGCTGGCGGGACGGCGAATGCTTCCTCCGCAAGTTTTCGACCGGCACATGGCCCCCCGACGTCCGCTTTGTTGATCCGGAACGGATCGGTTCCGACCCTTCAGCGGGAGAACCGACCGACGGCATCGTCACCGCGACGCACGACGTGGAAACGCCGCTCGCATACCTGCTGCTGGACCCGGAGAGCGGCCGCGTCCGCGAACGCGTCCCCGCCGCCGAAATGCTCCACACGCGCGTGGGGGCGGACTCCAACCAGAAGCGCGGCTTGACGATCTTCACGCCCGTGCTGGACGTGCTCGACTGCTACGACCAGTGGATGAAGACCGAACTGACGGCCCGCAAGCTCCAGTCGTCGATCGTGCTGTGGCGAAAGGTCCACGGTTCGCCGCAGCAGACGGCCGCGCTGGCGGATGCCGCAGCCGCGGGGGTCGGCCCGGGGGGCGAGCGCCGCGAGCGGCTGCGCCCCGGCACGATCCTCACCACCAATCACTCCACGGAGATTCAGTTCCTCCAGCCGCACACCAACTTCGGGGATGCGGTCCCGCTCGGGCGGATGCTGCTGTTGGCGACGGCGGCCGGAGCCGGCCTGCCGGAGTTCATGCTCACCTCCGACGCCTCCAATGCCAACTACGCCTCGACCATGATCGCCGAGGGACCGGCCGTCAAGCTCTTTCAGAGCGAGCAGGCCTTCTTTGCCGCCGAGTTCACGCGGCTGTGGCAGTGGATCATGGCGGACGGCGTGGCGGCCGGAGTGCTCCCCGCCGACCTCTTCGAGCGGATCGTTCCGGAGTGGACCTTCCCGCAGCTCATCAATCGCGACCGTCCGCGCGAGCGGATGGCCGATGTGCGCCTCGTGGAGACCGGCATTCTGAGCCGGGCCGAAGTCGCCCGCCGCGACGGCGCGGACCCGCAACGGATGCAGGCGGAGATCTCCGCTGAAGCCGCTACGTGAGTCGCCGCTCCGATCAGGGCGTGTTCAGCATCTGCTGGAGGCACTCCCAGGCATTGGGGAGGGGATCGGGGATGAACCACTCCACGTTCAGCCGGCAGCCCGGCAAGGGCCGGCTCTCAAACCAACGGTTCTCTTTGAGGGGAACGTAGTCGTACCGACCATCGTCTCCCAGTCGCAGGAATTCCGCGCGGCGCTGCACAGCGTCGAGAATCCAGTACTCCCCCACGCCGTGCGCCTCGTACAGCTTGCGCTTCTGGATGTCATCGCGTTCTCGGGAATCCCGCGAGACGATCTCCACCGCCACGTCCGGTCCCCCCTCCCTCCGCCCCTCCTGGACCAGGTGCAACCGAGTCGCTGAGACATAAGCGACGTCTGGCTCCAGGGCGGTCCAGGGATCAAGCTGAAACGCAAACCGGTTGACGTACACCTCCCCCCCCAGGCCGCGGGCGGAAACAAATCCCCGCCACAGAAAATCGACCAGGCTCGTCAATTGATTGGCGCGGCGCGAGTCAGGAGAAGCCATGTAGATGACTCCCTCGATGAGGTCGGCCTTGCGTCCTTCCGAGACCAGGACGCGAAAATCCTCAAACGTCATCAGGTCCGAAGCACTCGAAACCGTGTTCATCTGACCGCTCCCGGGAACTTCCCCCTTGTAACGCAGCCGCGGTCGGCGAGCACGATTCCCTTCCCGCGGACGGCTCAACTTCGGCGCGAGGTTTCATCCTGTCCTGCCGGGAAGACGATCGGGCGGCGTCTCCCGCGCCTCTCCGTCCACGGCCGGCGCGGCCTCCGCCGGGGGAATGCGGCTGCCGTGCGGATCGGCCTGCGGCGCGTGCAACTCCTCCGCCAGCCGGTCCCGCAGCTCATCCGTCAGAAAGTGTTCCGCGCGGTGAGCGGAGGAGTCGAGGTGATCGGCGGGCAGCTCAAAATACCGCCCGACGTAGGTCTCCCACAGGCGGTGCCCCCGCACCACCTTGCGGGCGGCTTCCAGCCCCGCAGGAGTGAGGCGATACCCCCCCTCCGCCGCCACGATCATCCCCCGCGATGTGAACCGCCACAGCAGCAGGCGACTCCACAGCGTTCCCAGCAGTCTGCCGTGCACAAGTTGTTGCAGCGTCGCCGCGGCGACGACGCCTTCGGGGTGTCGTTCATACTGCCGATACAACGCTCCCAGCAGGTCCTCCGCCAGAATCCGCCCCCCCAGCCGGAGGCGGTTCCACAAACCGGCCGCCATTCCGTGCCGCGGCGACACGACCCAGGCTGCCAGAAACATCAGTCCCGACGTGACGGCAATCATGCCGGGAGTGCTGGCATCCTCGACCTGCGACCATCCCAGCGGGCCGAATACTGCGGCCGGTAGCGCCTGGGACAGCAGATGTCCCACGACGGCGGCCGCGGCCGCCGTCGTCAGCGCCAGCACGACCAGCACGTTCAAGCGGTCGGTGAGGAGTTGAGCCGTGGCCGCCGGCACCACCAGCAGCGCCACCACCAGAATGCTCCCGACCGTCTCGAACACGGCCACGGCGGTGATGGCTGTCACAGCCATGTGCGCATAATGCACCCGCCGGGCGCTGATCCCCTGAGCCGTCGCCTGTTCCGGATCGAAGGCGGCAATCCGCAGCTCCTTGAAGAACAGCCCCTGGAGCACGAGGTTGACGAGCAGGATGCCCCCATTGAGCACCGCCGCGCGGGGGACCTCCCATCCCCAGAGGAGCTGCGTATCGAGCGCCACTTCCACCACCCGTCCGAACAGCACACAATCCGTATCGAGGTGTACGTCGTCGACCGCGAATCGCACCAGGAACAGCCCCAGGGCGAACAGGGCCGTGAACACCACCCCCAGGGCGGTGTTCCCTTCCACGCCGCAGCGTCCCTGGAGCCACTCGGTGAGCCACGCGGTGGCGAGGCCGGCCGCGGCCGCCCCTCCCAGCAGCAGCACATGCTCCAGGGCGGAGTCTCGCGGAAGCCACCCGGCGCGCTGGAGCCCGATGGTGACCAGAAAGGCAATCACCAATCCCGGCAGCGCGGTGTGGCTGAGGGCGTCTCCCATCATGCTTTGGCGGCGCAGCACCAGCCACACGCCGGGGACCGTGCAGGCCAGGGCCGCCAGGGCAGCGGTGAGCATGATGGCGGCATCGAGGGACATAAAGGGATTGTGCCGCATCCCAACCTGGCGACGCAATGCGTCCTCACCCGCGGCACTACGTCCACGGTCGCCAGGGCGGACGCGGTCGGCGGTTGCCGGAAATCAGGCGTATCCGCCGACCACCCCTCGGCCGCGGGAGCGCCGGCCTTCGCAGAGGAGGTCCCGAATCACAGCGGCGGCGGACTCGACCTGCTCCCGCGTGACGTCCAGGTGCGTGCACGCGCGGAGCCGCTGCGGTCCGATCGGGTTGATCAGCACTCCCCGCTCGCGCAGGGCCGCCGAGAGTTCCGCCGCCGTCCCCCACGCGGGATCGACCTCGAAGAACACCAGGTTCGTCTCCACGTCCGCCGGGTTGAGGCTGATCCCCGGAACCGTCGCGATCTCCTCGGCGAACGCGCGGGCGTTGGCATGGTCTTCCGCCAGCCGTTCAATGTGATGGTCGAGCGCATACAGCGCTGCGGCCGCCACGATCCCCGCCTGCCGCAGCGCCCCGCCGAAGACTTTCCGCGCCTTCCGCGCGCGAACAATCGCTTCCCGGGAACCGACCAGGATCGATCCCATCGGGCATCCCAGCCCCTTGGAGAAGCAGATCGACACGGTGTCGAAGTGCTGCGCCACGTCGCGGGCGGAGTACCCGCGGGCGATACAGGCGTTGAACAGCCGCGCCCCGTCAAGATGCGTCTTGAGATCGTTCTCCCGCGCCCAGCGGCAGACCCGCTCGATCTGCTCGAGCGGATACGTTTTACCGCCGCCGATGTTCGTCGAGTTTTCCAGGCACAGCAGCTTCGTTGCCGCGAAGTGGTGATTTCCGCGACGGACCAGACCTTCGAGCATCGGCACGTCGAGCCGTCCGAAGTCGCCGCGGATGCGGCGGCACATCACCCCCGACAGCACCGCCGGCGCTCCCCCTTCGTAGTTGGCGATGTGCCCCGTCTCTTCGATCAGCAGTTCCTCGGCCCGGTCGCAGTGGGCCCAGACCCCCATCTGGTTGGACTGCGTTCCCGAACAGGCGAAGACGGCTGCTTCCTTGCCCAGCATCTCCGCCATCCGGGCTTCGAGCCGGTTGACGGTCGGGTCCTCGCCGACCATGTCATCCCCGACTTCCGCGGCGGCGATGGCGGCGCGCATGCCGGGCGTCGGCTGGGTGAACGTGTCGCTGCGGAGTTCAATCGGCATGGCTGTGAGTTCCGGAACGATTCCCCATGTTACCGGAAGTGATTCGGGAAGTGGTCGTCCCAGCGGGAGTTCCTCGTTCTCTAGTGCTGCTGAACGAGTGCAGCCGCTCTACGGCGAGAGTCCCGCCGGTCCCTCAGCCGGAAGGTGCTCTGACGACGGTCACGTGCTCCACCGGCCCGGGGGCGGGTTCCGGATAATCGCTGCGGTAGTGGACGCCGCGGCTTTCTTTCCGCGCCTGGGCCGAGGCGATCATCAGCCGCGCCACCAGCAGCATGTTCTGCAACTCCCACCCCTCCACCGTCGAGAACTGGCGGCTGCCGACGTAACGATTCCAGAAGGCCACCTGTTGGGCGGCCGCGGCCAGTCCCTGGGCGTCCCGGCGAATGCCGACCAGCCGTCCCATCAGGCTCGTCAGCGAGTTGTGCAGGTCCGAGAGGTTCAGGTCGGCGTCTTCCTGAGCCGTGGCGCTCCGCGGCCAGACCAGGGGGAGGGCGTGAAAATCATCTCCAATGGCCAGGGCCGCCTGCGACGCCCCTGCCCCGCACCGCTTGCCGAAGAACAGTCCCTCCAACAGGCTGTTCGACGCCAGCCGGTTGGCGCCGTGCAGGCCGCTGGAGGTGACCTCGCCGGCCGCCCACAGGCCCGGCAGGGTCGTCCGTCCCTGCAAATCGACCGTCACGCCGCCGATCATGTAATGCGCCCCCGGCCGCACCGGAATCAAGTCCTGCGTGAGGTCCAGCCCGAACTCGCGACACATGGCGCCGATGTGAGGGAACCGTTCGGCGATGAGCGTCTGCGGCAAGTGTCGCAAGTCGAGGTAGACGCACGGGTGGCGCGTCTTTTCCATCTGGTCGGTGATGGCGCGGCTGACGATGTCGCGGGGGGCCAGTTCGGCCCGCGGATCGTACTCCGGCATGAACCGCTTGCCGGCGGCGTTGACGAGGTAGGCCCCCTCCCCGCGGACGGCCTCGCTGATGAGATGCCGCGCCCGACCGGCGATGTACAGCACCGTCGGGTGGAATTGCATCATCTCCATGTCCCGCAGTTCCGCTCCGGCGCGGAACGCGAGGGCATGTCCGTCGGCGGTGGCGATTTTCGGATTGGTCGATTCGCGGTACAGGGCTCCGGCCCCGCCCGTCGCCAGGATCGTCTGCTTGGACCAGACAAACGTCTTGCCGTGCGCCCGATTCCAGACGAGCGCTCCGCGGCACCGCCCGCCGTCGGTCAACAGGTCGATGGTAAACGTCTGCTCCCAGAGATCGACGGACGAGATGCCCCGCACCCTGGAGATGAGCGCCCGCATCACCTCCTTGCCCGTGGCGTCTCCCAGGGCGTGCACCACGCGGGGATGGCTGTGTCCCCCTTCGCGCGTCAGGGCGATGTGGCCGTTCACCTGGTCGAACACCGCTCCCAGGTCCTGCAGCTCCTGAATGAGCTGCGGCGCTTCGGCGACCACCGCCCGCACCACGGTTTCATCGCACAGCCCGGCCCCGGCGGTGAGCGTGTCGGCGACATGGTTGGAGATCGCGTCCGAGGGATCGAGCACTCCGGCAATCCCCCCCTGCGCCCAGGTGCTGTTGGAGAGTTCCACCTGATCCTTCGTGACGATCACGACTTCCAGTCGCGGATCAACTGCCAGCGCGGCGCGCGTCCCGGCAATCCCCGATCCGATGATCAGGATGTCGGTGAACATGTGCGGCACGCGCTTCGGTTCAAACGGAGCGAGATACCGCGGACCGGCAGATTCCATGAGCAGGGGCATGTCCACAGCATAGCGGGTCCGACAAGGGGCGCGCCAGCCCAGCGGGAAGCAAATGTCCACTCTCACGCGCCGCGGCCGGCAGCGTGGGGATGCGGCGGCCGGCCGCCGCAGGGATGGCGTCAGCCACGGCCCCCCTCCCGCGCGGAGGACTCATTGTGGCTTACGGAGGGAATCGATCCGGGCCACGATCTCCTCGGGACGCACCAGGAAGTTGCTGAACTGAATCACCCCCACCTGGTCCAGCAGCACCACCCACGGCGTCCCCCGCTGGCCCAGTCCCAGGACGAACTCGTCGGAGGGTTTGGACATCTGGCCCACGGGAATCGTGATCCCCGCGGAGGAAACGGCCCGCTCCAGGTTGGCGCGGTTGTTGCGCGCCGGCAGGGTGAAGGTCGTCTGCATGGCCAGCAGCGCCACGTCGGGATCGTGCTCCAGTCGCCGCGCGACCGCCTGGATGGCGGCCCAGCCATGCGATTTCGTCCCGGAGCAGTTCACTTGCACGAGGAACAGACAGGCGATCCGCCCGCGGACCCGCTCCAGGGTGGGAGCGCGATCCTCGGCGACGTTCAGCCAGCCGTCCACTTCCCAACTCGGCGCTGGGCTGCCCACACGACTGGGAACGTCCAGCCCGCGGTGGGTGCTGACCTCAAAGTAGCTCCCTTCGCGGTTGAGCAGCATCTGCTCCCGGAGGAAACCGATGGGATCGCGAAAGCCGTCCAGTGTCGGTGCATAGCCGGGGATGGCGGCATGGGGGGAGGAGACGAGCCAGGCGACGCGGGCGGGGAGGCGGTAGCCGCCCCCCTCCACCGGCTCCAGGGGAAACTCCGCTTCCGGCCCGAAGGCCACGACGGCCCGCGAGAGGTCCACCGGGGCCGTCACCCTCAGTTCCGTTTCGCTCAGTTCCGTAAGGGTCACGTCTACCGCCTGACCGTTGAGCTGCAACCGCATCAAGGGGGTTCCCGCTTCGAGGAAGGCCTCTTCATGGACGGCAAAATGGAGGTGCGGCTCGTAGTCGCCGTTGATGAGCGGGCTTTTGCGGCCGATCGTTCCGATGCGCTGCCCGGCCGAGACGAGGTCCCCCTGCCGCACCAGCCAATCGTCGCCCAGGTGGCCGTAGAGGGTGCAGAAGACTTTGTCGGCGATGCGGTGCTCAATCACGATGACGTTGCCGTAATCCGCCGGACCACGGATGGCAGCCTTGATGCCACGCTCCGCCAGTTGCACGCGCAGCCCCGGCGTCGAGCGGCGGACGACACCGTCGGCCAGGGCGAACACGGGAAGACCGTGATCAAACCACCCCAGGTCGGCCCCGGTGTGCAACAGCATCCGTCCGCCGCCGATGTCCATGTTCACACCGTAACCGCCGTTGAGATGCTGGACCGCCACTTTGCCGCGCAGCAGGCGGCCGGTGTGGGTGGTGGCTGCTTCCGCAAAGGCCGTGCGAATCGGTTGGCGGAACTCGGTCGCATTCCGTTCGCACAGGAAATAGCGAGCCGGGAGTTGCTCCAGCAGTTCGGCGGGCGATGGCGGCGATTCCCGCTCCGCCCCGCCAACCCGTACCCCCGCCAGGACGATCCCGAGGACGACGCCTCCGATCCCGTGCTCTCCCCCTCTCCCTCCTGCCGGCCATGGTCTCAGGCGACACCTCGCTCAGGCACATCCTCCAGGCTCGCCGCAGAGCAGTCGGGGCGGCGGGACGTCCGTCGTCGCGGGCGTCTTAAAACTCCACAGCCAGCCCGGAATCAACAGATTGTCCGCCGGACGCTCACGAGAATTCAAGCGGCGACGCTCCTGAAGTCCCTCCCTCGGCGGCCCGGGGAACGCAGCGCGTTCGATTGGGACCCACTGGAGAAAACCGAGCCCTCCGAGCAGACCCACCAATCAGGCACGGCTGGCCAGCCACCCGGCGAACGGGAAGCGTTCGCCAACATCGAACCAAGCGATCGTCCTGGGGAGCGAGAACCTGCGCTCCACGCGCCCCTGACCGGAACCCCCTTCAGCGGCTGCAAGCGTGCCACTTCGCTGCCGCCCGGCTCGGTGGAACCGGCTCGGTGGAAACAGTCCGCGGGGACGACTACCGTGACGCATCGCGTCGGCCGGCAATGCTTCTCAGGCACGTTTTCCGGAGCGCCCCATGCGAATGCTTCCTCCCAGGCTGTCGGTCCTGCTCGTCGCGACGATGCTCCCCCTGGTGGGGTTGGGAGGGGCTTTGTCCCTCCAGGCGCGGGAAGAGGAGTTCGACGTCGTCGTCCGCCGCAACGTCCCGATGCCGACGCGCGACGGCGTCCTCCTCGCCACCGACCTCTATCTCCCCGCACGGGGAGAGACGCCGGCCGAGGGACGCTTCCCCGCGATCCTCACCCGTACCCCCTACAACAAGGACGGCAACAAGAGCCTGGGCGAATACTTCGCCGCCCGGGGTTATGTCTTTGTCGCTCAGGATACCCGCGGCCGGTACGCCTCCGCGGGGGAGTGGCACTGGCTCACCGACGACGGTCCCGACGGCGTTGACTGTTGCGCCTGGATCGCGCAGCAACCCTGGTCCGATGGCCAGGTGGGCATGATCGGCACCTCCTACGTGGGAGGCACCCAGCACGCCGTTGCGATGGAGGGGTCGCCATACTTGAAAACGGTCATCCCCGTGGACGCCGTCTGCAACATGGGGCACGCCAGCATGCGCAACGGCGGCGCCTTCGAGCTGCGGTTCTGGAACTGGATCATGCTCAACGCCGGGCGCGGCAGCCGTGCCGTCCGGGACGACACCACCCGTGCCGTCCTTCAGGAGCTGGCCGACCAGCGGCATCAGTACCTGAAACTCCTCCCGCTGCGCCGCGGAACAACCCCCTTGAAACTCGCCCCCGAGTACGAAGACTGGCTGGTCGGCGCGATGGAGCATGGAGCCAACGACGCCTATTGGGAGCAGAACAACATCCTCGACCATCCCGAACGCTATCAGGACCTGCCGGTGTATCTGGTCGGCGGATGGTACGACTCCTGGGCCGGCAACACCGCCGAAACGTTCACGGTCCTCAGCCGGCGGCTGAACGGGCCGGTGTACCTCATCATGGGAGCGTGGATTCACGGCGCGCAGGGGAGTTTTGAACATGGGCAGGTGAGCTTCGGCCGCGAGGCTGCCATCCCCGACGAGCGCGCCTGGCGACTGGAGTGGTACGACCACTGGCTCAAGGGGATCGAGAACTCCGTCGGCCGCGCTCCCCCCTTCGAGACCCCCGTCCGCATCTTCGTCATGGGGACCGGCGACGGCCGCAAGACCGACCAGGGACGGTTGAACCACGGCGGCTACTGGCGCAATGAGCACGAATGGCCGCTGGCCCGCACGCAATACCAGTCGTGGTATCTCCAGCCCGGCGGAGGACTCTCCCCGGAGCAACCCCCTCCGGCGGGGGGCTCCACCTCGTACCAGTTCGACCCCCGCGATCCGGTGCCGACCATCGGGGGAAACATCTCCTCCGGCAACGACATTCTCCTGCAAGGGGCCTGGCATCAGGCGGGCGGTTCGCACGTCTGGAACTGGCCGCACCCCATCCCCCTCTCCGCCCGCAACGACGTGCTGGTGTTCCAATCGGAGCCGCTCGCCGCGGACCTGGAAGTGACCGGCCCGCTGGAAGTGGAGCTGTGGGCCTCCTCTTCGGCGGTCGACACCGACTTCACCGCCAAACTGATCGACGTCTATCCCCCCAGCCCCGACTTCCCCGGCGGGTTTGAACTCAACATTGCCGACGGCATCCGCCGGGCGCGGTTCCGCGATTCGCTCCAGAGCGAGACGCTGATGGAACCGGGCCGGGTCTACCGCATCCCCATCAAGCTCTACCCCACGTCCAACGTCTTCAAGCGCGGACACCGCATCCGTGTGGATGTGTCGAGCAGCAATTTCCCGCGGTTCGACGTGAACCCCAACACCGGCGAGCCGCTCAACCGGCATCGGCGGATGGTCGTCGCCGTCAATACCATCGAGCACAACGCGGTGCACGCTTCGCGGATCATCCTGCCGGTGATCCCCGCGCCGTGACCGAACAGGCACCGCCCGCGGTCTGCGCCGCGAAAGCCGGGAAGCGGATGAGCAAACGAGGGGGCGAGGCAGAGCTGTGTCCGATGCGAGCCACCCTCGGATGCGGAGCAGGTCCGCCGATTGCCCCGGCCGGCCCGCAGCGGACAAGTCTCCCCCCTAGCCAAAGAACGAGGTGCGGCGGGCCCCCCCGGAATCGAGCGCGGAACGGATGGCCACGAACTCGCCGAGGTTGTCCATCGTCACCAGCCCCACAAGCTCTCCCCGGTAGGTCACCGGCAGCGTGTGGCATGCGCAGTCCTGCAAGCGGCGGAAGGCCGTCTCCAGCATCTCGGAAGCCTCGACCGTTTCAAACCTTGTCTGCATGCAGCCGCTCACCGGCGCCTCGCGGCCGCGCTGGGCCAGTCCGGTCAACAGATCATGCCGGGTGAGAATGCCGACGACGCGACCGTCCTCGACCACCGGGAAATCCTGCTGCGAGCCGGAGAGGATCAGTTCAATGGCGTCCCCCAGGGTGTTCTCGGGCGTGAGGGTGCGGAACTCCGTCATCATCGCTCGCAGCACGGGGATGCCTCCCAGGGCCGAGCGAATCTGCACCAGGCTGGCCTCCTGCGCCGCTCCGATCCACACAAACAGCGCGATGAACAGCAGAAACGGGTTGTACAAAAAACCGATGAGTCCAAACAGCAGCGCCATGGACTGTCCGGCCGCGGCGGCGATCTGCGTGGCGCGGGTGTAATCCATCCGCGTGGCCAGCACGGCGCGGAGCACGCGGCCGCCGTCCATCGGAAACGCCGGCAGCATGTTGAACACCACCAGCAGGACGTTCACGAGCATCAGCCGCTCCAGGAACGGCCCTCCCGTGGTGGTGACCGTCTCCAGGGGCATCAGCGCGGCGCTGAAGTACAGCCACGCCAACAGCACCGCCGCGATCACCACGTTCACCGCCGGCCCCGCCAGCGCCACCCACAACTCCTGCAGCGGTTCCTCCGGCATCCGTTCCAGCCGGGCCACGCCGCCGATCGGCAACAGCGTGATGTCGCGCGTCTTGATGCCGAACCGGGCGGCCATCAGCGCATGACCGAATTCGTGCAAGACCACGCACCCGAACAGCGCCAGGATGAACCCCACCCCCTCCAGCGTTTTGGCCAGCCCCTCTCCCGCCGCCCAATGACTGTACGCCACGAAGGCGATCAAAATCAGGAACGTGGCGTGCATGTACACGCCGATCCCGCGGAACTCTCCCAGCTTGAGCGACCATTTCATGAATGACGTTCTCCTGTGGGGATCGGGGGGCTCCCGACCAACGCGATTGTCCCCTGACAGCGCACTCTCAGCGGTGCGGCGGTTCGTGGCCCGCGTGCTCATCCCCCGCCAGATGCAGTTGATTCACGTGCAGATGCAGGCCGGGAACGACCTTCAGCCGGCACCCCAAACCCTCGTCGGTGCACCGCCCGCCGTCAATGTAGAACGATTCCAACAGCTTCACGCGCTTCAGTGGCTCCAGCCCCTGGTCGGTGATCGGGACGTCGATCAGATGCAGGAACCGCAGGTTCGGCATCTCCGCCAGGTGTTCCATCCCCGCGTCGCTCAGATGCGGACTGCCGATCCGCAGCAGGGTCAGCAGCGGGAGCGCGCGCAGTTCCCCCAGCCCCTCGTCGCTGCACTGCGACTGGGGGAGATTCACGATCTCCAGCGACGGACAAGCCGCAATGAACTTCATCCCGGCGTCCCCGATCGGCGCTTCCAGCACAAGCTGACGCAGACTCACCAGCTCCGGGAGGAGCGCCAGGTCCGCATCGTCGATCGACACCTCGGCCAGTTGCAGCACGGTCAACCCCGCGCACCCCTCGCCAAGCTGCTGGAACTGCTCTCGCGTGACAGGCGCCGAACATTTGATCCGCAAGGTCGTGCCCGACCGCACCGCCGCAAGCTGCTCCTCCCACGCCGGCTCCGGCGGTGGAGGGGGCAAGGCCGTGGTGGCGGCCTGAGTCTCCGCAGGAGTGGGGGGCATCGGCGCCGCGCCGCAACCGGCGGCGACCCCCAACCAGATGCTTCCGATGAGTCCGCTGAGGATCGACCGCATGACCTGTCGGCTGCTCTCGTGTGACCGCGTCTGCTCTCAACTCCGGTGCGTCAGCCTCCGCCGCTCAACCCGTTTGCCGCGGCGGGATCTCAGGCGTCGCGCCGCAACGTCAGCGCGGCGATGGCCCGGCGGAGCGACTTGGCCCCGGCCAGCTTGGAAACCACGCGGACGTTTGGCCGTTGCTCCAGCGTAGTGAGGTGAGCCAGTCTCGGAAAGCCGACGAGGGCGATCACGGCCTGTTCGCCGCGTCCGCCGCGCAAGCCTTCCAGCGCCGCCGCCAACCGGGACAGGTCGTCCTCCTCCCTCCCCTCGATCACGGCATCGACGTCCCACAGGATCACCTCCCGCGGCGGTGTGTGGTCAGCCCCGTCCGGGAGCCTCCCCGCTGGTTCGGGCCACGCGCGACACAGGTCCGCCAGTGCCGCGGCGTAGTCCGGGTCGGGAGAGATGATCCGCAGAGTGGCCGAGCCGCTCAGGGGCTCGTCGCGACGTGTGCCGGCCCCGGCAGGGGAAGGGGGGGCCGGCTCCAGGTACCACCCGGCGAAGGCTTCCGTCCGCGAGGACGTGACCGGCGGGGGAGGAGTGAACGCGGCGAGCGCTTCACATTCGCGGCACAGCCGCTCGCGCGCCTCCAGTGCCGGCACACGGACGGCCGTCGGCCAGATGTCGCGCGTCCGGCCGGCGGAGTCGCACCACGGACCAGAGACGCACACGAGTCGCGCCAGCGGCCAGCGGGCCAGGAGCGCCTCCACCTCTGGCCGGGTGAACTCGTCCGGCCATCGCTCCAGGACCACGACCAGCTCGGGAATCGGTCCCTCCAACCGCCGGAGGAGAGCGTCCGCGCTGACCGTTTCCAGGGTCCAGCGGGCCGCCGTGCAGAGAGTCGCGAGCTCCACAGCCGCCGGGGAAAGTTCATCCCGGCCGGCCTGACCGATCTGCAGGATCAGGCGAGAGGTCGCGGCGGCCGGTGAGGAGGAACGAGACATCAATCGGCCGCTGACGGGGAGTCGACGGGGGACGTGCCCTCTTGAGGAGAGACCGGGGACGCGACGGTCTGGGGACGGACCTCAAGCCGTGGACCCACCGCGACGGTGCAGGTTCCCCCACAGCTCTCCCCCCCCGCAAGAGGGGCCTGTGCGTGGTCGGTCGTGAGCGGCAAAAAAGACCGTTCGCCCCGTGTGGCATCCGTTCCACATCCGCGGGGCGAACGGCCGGCGGCCGGTCGGAAGGGGACCGACCGCCTCAATGTGGGCGGCATCCGGTCCGCCATATCCGCAAGCCCGGTAGCAAGCGGACGACGCCTCCAAGACGCTGCTGGGGACCGCCCTGTCCCTGGACGAACCGGTGGATCGCCGGTTCCCGGTCCCGAGTCCGCAGACTCCTCCCTCACTCTCCTTCGGGTCGCGACTGGCGATCGCTCGGAAGGAATGAGCCAGGAATCCGCTCCGAAAACGCCTCACTCGCCAGCCGATCAAACTCGGTGCCGTGGCTGGCGAGGAACTGGTCCCACAACTCCTGATCCCAAATCTCCACGTGGTCATGCACCCCCAGCAGCACGATGTTCTGCCGCAGGTTGGCAAAGGTCGCCAGACGTTCCGGCAGGCGGATGCGCCCCTGTGAGTCGAGCTCCACCTGCTCCGCCTGGGAGTAGTACAACCGCATGTAGTTCTTGACGTGACTGGGAGGTCCCAACAGGGACTCCAGACGACTCGCCCGCCGCTGGAACACCCGCCCGCCGAACAGCCCCAGCGACCGGTCGGTTTCTGGGGCCACAAATAGCCGCGGGTCCTCCCCTGTGACCAGCTCATCGCGAAATCGCTTGGGGATCGCCAGCCGCAGCTTGGAATCCAGGCTGCGGAGGTACGTCCCGGTCAGAGACATCGCGACAGGGCAGGCAACAGGTGGCGGGGTGTGGGAGGTCGGGCGTGAATCCCCACTCCTCCCCACGGGCCCCCACAATAGGGTTCAATCCACCCCCGTCAAGCCCCCGCTGCCGACCGGACGACCGGCCGATGCCCCCCCTCGAAACGCAGCCTCTACGGAGGCAAGCGATTGGGAAAATCTGAGATTTTTTTCCGCAACAGCCTCCGCCAACAAGTTGTCAACATTCGAGGATCGCTCGATAGAGCCGATCGTAGGACTCGATCACAGATGTCCACGTAAAGTGTTCTCTCACAATATGTTGAGACATTTCCCCCAATCGCCGGCGCAGCTCCGGAGAGCTCCACAACCTCCCGAGGGCGTCCCTTAATTCCGCCACGGAATTGACTTGGCATAGCAACCCGGTCTCCTCGTGGGTGAGGACCTCCCGAGTCCCTTCGACGTCCGTAGCGATCACCGGGCACCCCGCCGCCATCGCCTCCAACACCACATTCGGCAATCCCTCCCAGCGGGAAGGCAAGACGAGCGCGGCTGCTCCCTTCAGCAGCGCGGGAACATCATCGCGACGCCCCAGCAGGTGCACCTGCGACATCACGCCGCGGTTCTCGATCTGCTGTTCGAGCTCAGCGCGCAGCGGTCCCTCTCCGACGTACACGAGATGCAGGGACGACTGCTGTTTCAGCCACGGTGTCGCGGCCTCCAGCAGCAACTCAGGACCTTTCTGCGGATGCAGCCGGCCGATGAACAGGAACACGGTCGCATCCGGAGGGAGGCCGCAGGCAGTCCAATCGACGGCGCGTGCCTGCGCGAACCGCTCAAACTCCACGCCGTTGCGAATCACGCACAGCTTGTGGGGGGGCAAGCCCACTTCTCGATGGGCAAAGTCGGCGACTCCCTGGCTGACACAGACATTCATCCGCACGAGCCGTTGACTCCAGCGATCCAGTCGCATCCGCCACGGGGCGTCGCGCTCGGCCACGCGCAGGCCGCACACCGTCGCGGGTACTCCGGCGCGCCAGGCGGCCCATCGTCCGGCGAGGTTGGCGTGAAACAGGAAGGTCTGGAGCAGTGCCGGCCGCCACTGACGGAGGGCACGTGTCAGTCGCCCCACCACGCGCCACGCCCAGGGAGACGTCGCCCCCAGGCACTCCACCGGGATGCCTGCCGCTTGCAGCGGTGCCACCAGTGCACCGGGGCCGCTGAGGCAATACACGCTCAGTTCCCATCCGCGGGCCGCCAACCCGCTCACGATCTGGACGAGCGCTCGTTCCGCTCCACCCGGGTCGAGATCGGTAATGCAGAAGGCGATCCGCCGGGAGTCACTCACAGAGGCCCTCCTGAGATGAGGGAACAGGTTCCTGAGGGACGTCTCATGATACGCGGCAACGGAGGGGACCTCGACGCTGGCGGATCGGGTTCGGATTCGAGGAGGTCTTGCCGACGGCTCCACTGGACAACCGGCCGCGCGGCCGGAACACTCCCCTGTCAGGAATGCTCTTCTCAGGAATGCACTTCATCACTGGCAGCCCCACCATGGAAGCAATCCCCCCCGACACCCCCGCCGACGGATCGACTGAGCGTCCGGCCGCGCGTCGGTGGCTGTGGATCGTGGTGCCGGCGGCAGCGGCGGGGTTGCTTGCGGCGTATCTGCTGTCCGTGTCGTTTTCTGCGGCGGGTCGGCCGGTGGGGTGCGGCGCCGGTTCCGGCTGCGACGAGGTGCTCAGCAGCCGCTGGAGCCGGGTGGTCGGCGTGCCGGTGAGTCTGCCGGCCGTACTGTTGTATGGGGCGATCCTCGCTGCGGCCGTGGTCCGACACCGGTCCGCGCGGCCGCACCGCCGTGTGTGGGGTTCCCGTCTGTTGTGGGTTGCGGCGGGGGCGATTCTGGCGGCAGCCGGCTGGTTCATCGGCCTGCAATGGCTGGAACTGGGGGTCTTCTGCGCGTGGTGCCTGACGGATCATGGACTGGGGGTGCTCACGGCGCTGGGCATTCTGGGGACGGAGACGGCTCAGCGGTCTTTTCGGTCGGGATGGTTTCTGGGTGGGATGATGCTGAGCGGCCTGCTGGCGGCCCTGCAATTGTTCGGACCGGTGAGCGGCCCGCAGGCCGTCCCGCTGCAGGCAAGGCAAATTGCAGTCCTCGAAGGAGGGTTGTCGATCCGAGTGGCGGAGACGCCGCTGCTCGGCGCCCCGGAGGCGCCGCAGCAGGTGGTGGTGCTGTTCGACTACTGTTGTCCGCACTGCCGACAGATGCATGCCCAGTTGCTCGAGGTGCTCAGGGACGCGCCCGATCGTCTCGCAGTGGTGTTGCTGCCGACGCCGCTCAACCGCGAATGCAATCCCGCGGTCGAAGAGACGGAGCCGCGGTTCGCGGATGCGTGCGAACTGGCGCGGTTGGCGTTGGCGGTGTGGCGCGCGGATCGGAGTCGGTTTGCGGAGTTCGACCGCTGGCTGTTTGAGAGCGAGCAGCCGCGGGCGCGATCAGCCGCACGGGAGGAGGCGGAGCGGTTGATCGGCGTCGAGGCGCTGGCGACGGCGCTGGCGGACCCGTGGGTCGAGGAGCAGCTCCGTGTCAACGTGGAGGCGTATGCCGCGAGTGGGATCGAACAGATTCCGGTGCTGCTCGCGCCGGGACGCGCGGGGGTGAGCGGTCGCGTGGCGGATACAGCCGCGCTGGTGCACGTACTTGAAGCGGAGCTGGGGATCAAGCTGCGCTGAGGCGGATGCCCCACGGTGCATGGGGAGCGAGCGGCGGCTGGTGCCACACTCCGTCGCCGCACCAGTGGCGGCCGTGCGGAGGGGAACGTGGCCGGGGAGCGCCGCAGTGTGCCGGCTCCGTCGCCGTGCTCCCGACCCCAGGCACCGACCGAGGCCGCAAGGGTCGCTTGTCCTCAGAAAACTGCGAAAAACCGCGGAGACTTGCAGGTTTTTGGGTGGTGCACCGGGCGCAAAAAAATCAACCGGAGCTACTGGAGAGCAACTCCGGTTGAAGCGATCAAGCACGCGAGCGGCGGCTACTTCTTCTTCGCCGCCTTCTTGGTCGCCTTCTTGGGAGCGGCCTTCTTCGCGGCCTTCTTTGCAGCCTTCTTCGCCATGGTACTCCTCCTTCCAAGAGTCCCTTGTGTGGATGCGCCGCCGTGCTACCGGGCAAACCGACTGGCATCACCCACGAGTTACGATTCCTTTCCGACACACCAACCGTGGTGCGCCGGGTGAGTGCCTGCCAGTTCCACTTGCGACGACCGCGTTTGACGTAAGTCAGATCAACGGTCGATGACGCTCGTTGAGCCGCAAGCACTTACACCTGATGAGCCGAATGGTACGCAATGGCATCGTTGATGCAACTGAAATTTCCGCAGTTTGAAAAAAATCTTGATCCTCGTCTCGAAGACGATTCGCGCCTCCGGCGGCATCGACGATGCTCTGCGGCGCTCGCGCAACGACCTCGCGCGTCACTCTCGAGACGTCGTGCGACACTCCGACCCCACCTCCATTCACTCGTTCACCCCCACTCACGCTCATGCCTGCACAACAGACTCGATCACAGACGACGGAGCTGCTCGTCCTCACCGGTGCGACGCGTGGACTCGGCCGCGCGCTCGTCGAGCGGTTCGTGGAACAGGGATGGCGAGTCGTCGGCTGCGGTCGTTCGCCGCAAGGCGTCGCGGCGCTGCGTGCCGCGCATCCCGCGCCGCACCGCTTTGACGTGGTGGACGTCGCCGTTCCGGCGGCGGTGGAGGCGTGGGCGCAGCAGGTGCTGACATCGCACGGTTCGCCGGACCTGCTCATCAACAATGCGGCGCTCATCAATCGTCCGCGGCCGCTGTGGGAGGTCCCGGTCGACGAGTTCTCCGCCGTCGTCGACGTCAACATCAAGGGGATGTTTCACGTCGTGCGCTCGTTCCTTCCGGCGATGTGCGCGCGGGGGCAAGGGATCGTGGTCAACCTCAGCTCCGGCTGGGGGCGTTCGACCTCGCCGGAAGTGGCCCCCTACTGTGCCACCAAATGGGCTGTCGAGGGCTTGACCCAGGCGCTGGCTCAGGAACTCCCGGCCGGGCTGGGAGCGGTGGCCCTCAATCCCGGGATCATCGACACCGACATGCTCCGGGAATGCTGGGGAAACGAGGCGGCCCAGTATCCCTCGGCCGACCGCTGGAGCCGCGTGGCGGCCCCCTTCCTGATGGGTCTGACCCCCCGCGACAACGGCCAGGCCCTCACCGTTCCGGGAATGTAGGGGGGGCCGGGGTCTTCTCCGCCGGTGTCCCCGGGCGCTTGACGCTGCCGAGTCGGAGGACGATTCTCCGGGCAAAGCGGACAGTGGCGTTTCCCCACGGTCCTGCGGCAAGGACCAGGGGCGCGCGGGGACGTCTCGGGCCCCCTGGAGTCGAAAGGAGTTCCCATGAACCGTCTTCTGCTGAGTGCTGTCCTGGTGCTGACCAGTCCGCTGTTGATGTCGCCGGGGGCCGCGCAGGAGGTCTCTCCCGCCCAACGGGCAGAGTTGCAGCAACAACTCGCGCGCTTGCAGGAGGCGGTCCGCGGATTGCCATCGCCTCCCCGGCGCTCCACCGCCACGCGCGAGGACGTCGAGGTCTATGCCAAGGCGGGGGAGTGGATTCTGCGGCACAACGAATTCTTCAAGCCCAACTTCATCCAGGACACGGCGCGCGTGCTCCAGGCGGGTCTGGAGCGGGCGGCGAAGCTGTCGAGCGGCCGGCCCGACTGGGGGAACAAGCCCGGCAGGACCATCCTGGCCTACCGCTCCCGTGTGGATGGTTCGGTGCAGCCGTACGCCCTCACTCTCCCCTCCGGATACGATCCGCGCGCGGCGCAGCGCTGGCCGCTGCACGTTGTGCTGCACGGGCGCGGCGGGACGCTCAACGAGGTGAGCTTCATCCGACAGCACGACGGCAAACCGGCGCCGGCGGAGCAGTCGTGGATTCAGCTTGACGTCTTCGGCCGGACGAACAACGCCTACCGCTGGGCGGGAGAGACGGACGTCTTTGAAGCGCTGGCCGACGTCGAGCGGCGGTTCAAGATCGACCCACGGCGGATCACGCTGTGGGGATTCTCGATGGGCGGAGCCGGAGCGTGGCACCTGGGGCTGCATCACCCGTCGCGGTGGTGTTCGGTGGGGGCGGGGGCCGGGTTTGTCGACTTCTATACGTATCAGAAGCGGACGGAGCCGCTCCCCGACTGGCAGCACCGCACGCTGCGCATCTACGACGCGGTGGAATACGCCCTCAATCTGCACGACGTCCCGTTCATCACCTATGGAGGCGAACTGGACCCGCAACTGGCCGCGAGCTTGACCATGCAGCAGCGGGCGGAAGCGGTGGGGGCGCCGCTGCAAGTGCTGATCGGCCCGCAGATGGGGCACAAGTTCGACGACGCGAGCCTGAAGAGGTTCATGGATTTCCACGCGGAGCACAGCCGCACCGGCCGCCCCGCCCCGCCCGGAAGGCGCGACCTCCAGTTCACCACCTGCACGCTCAAGTACCACCAGTGCGAGTGGCTGACGATCTGGGAAATGGACCAACCGTATGCACCGGCCGTCGTCCGCTCGCACCTGGAGTCCGATGGCACGCTGCACATTGAGACGGAGAACGTGGCGGCGCTTTCGATCGCCCGTGGGGCGGCGGATCGCGTGCGTCTGGACGGCTCTGAGCCGGTCCCTCTGGAAGCGGCCGCGGACGGACTCCTGCCCGACGTCTATTTCGTCCGCGGCGGCGCCTGGGAGTTGCTGGGGTACGACGACTCCCTGACGTTTCGGGAGAATCCCGACCTTCAGAAGCGGCCCCATCTGCAAGGGCCGATCGACGATGCCTTCATGGAGCCGTTCCTCTGCGTTCGGGGGACGGGCGAGCCGTGGTCGGAGGTTCATCAGGCGTGGGCGGACTGGACCCTGGCCCGCTTCGAGCGGGAGTTCGACCAGTGGATGCGCGGCAAGGTTCCCATCGTCGATGATGTGGACCTCACCGACGAGCAGATTGCGGAGAAGAACCTGATTCTGTTCGGCGACCCCGGCTCCAACCGCGTTCTGGCGCGGGTGATCGACAAGCTCCCCCTGGCCTGGACGCGCGACGGCCTCACCATCGCCGGAAAGACCTACAATGCTGGCACGCACGGGGTCCCCCTGATCTTTCCCAATCCGCTCAACCCGCGGCGGTACGTCGTCCTCAACAGCGGCATGACGATGCACGAGCAGGACTTCAAAGCCTCCAATGCCTGGCTGTTCCCCAAACTGGGAGACGTGGCGGTGCTGAGGTTCGAGAAGTCGCAGGACGGCTACACCGAAACGACGGAATGGGGGGCGATCTTCAATAGTGCGTGGCAACTCCCTCCGTCACATTGATTGCGCATGAGATTCCCTCCGGAGCTGCTGCGGCAGTGCTGGTTTTTGGCCGGGCCGACCGCCTGCGGCAAGACGGCGGTCGGCGTCGCCCTCGCGGAGCGGATCGACGCCGAAGTCGTCTCGCTCGATTCGATGACGCTCTACCGCGGACTGGATGTGGGGACGGCCAAGCCGACCGCCACCGAACGCAACGCCATCCCCCATCACCTGCTGGACCTTCTCGACCCGTGGGAGGAGTTCTCCGTGGCGGAGTATCTGGCCGCGGCGGAGCGGGTCTGCCGCGACATCGTGGCCCGCGGACGCGTCCCGCTGTTCGTCGGCGGGACGGGTCTGTATCTCCGGTCGCTGCTGCGCGGGGTGTTTGCAGGTCCCGCCGCTGACTGGGAATATCGCCGCCGACTCGAAGCCCAGGCCCGAACTCACTCCCCCGGCTGGTTGCACGAACAGCTCCGGCAGGTGGACCCCGCCGCGGCAGCGCGGCTGCATCCGGCGGACGAACGGCGGTTGATCCGCGCCTTGGAAATCCACCACCGGACGGGGCGGCCCGCCTCGGAACAGCAGCAGGAGCAGCCGCTCCCTCCCGAGCAGCGCCCCCCGCACGTCTACTGGCTCGTTCCTCCGCGCCACTGGCTGCATCAGCGGATCAATGCCCGCGTGGAGCAGATGCTCCAGCAGGGACTGGTGGAGGAGGTGCGACGGCTGCTTGCGGACCCGCGCGGACTGAGCCGCACGGCGCGGCAAGCACTCGGGTACAAGGAGATCATCGAGCACCTAGAGGGAGGGCGCCCGCTGCCTGAGGCCGTGGAGCGGCTGAAGACTCGGACGCGGCAATTTGCCAAGCGGCAGTACACGTGGTTTCGCCATCTGGAGGAGTGTCGTCCCGTCCCGATCACGGGGGAGGAATCGGCCGCGGAGATCGCCGCGCGGATGCTGCACCTGGCCCGCAGCGGCCCTGACGTCCCGGCGGGTCCGACCGCACCGGTCGAAACGGCGGCGCGGGATGCGACGGCCGGCGGGCAGGACCGCCTGTGACACGTCGGCCGGCCAGGCGTTAGAGTACGGGCGGCGCAGACACCTCCCTCTCCCCTTCAATGAGGCACCTCCATGCAACCGGCCTGGCGCGGCGTCTTTCCGGCCGTCGTCACGCACTTCCGCGACGACGAATCTCTCGATCTCGAGGGGATGATGCGGCACATCGACATCCTGATCGCAGCCGGGATTCACGGCCTGATTGTGCTGGGGACCGTCGGCGAGAATCCCTCCCTGGAGTACGGCGAAAAGCTGGACATCCTCAAGTGCACGGTGGAGCACGTGGATCGGCGGCTGCCGGTGCTGACCGGCGTGGCGGAATGCACGACGCGGCTGGCCTGCCGCTTCGCCGCCGATGCCGAGCGTCTGGGGTGCGACGGCCTGATGCTCCTCCCCAGCGTGGTGTACAAGTCGGACTCCCGCGAAACGCTGGCCCACTACCGGGCGGTGGCCCGCGCCAGCAGTCTGCCGATCATGTGCTACAACAACCCCGTCTCCTACGGCGTGGACATCACCCCCGAGATGTTCGCGGAGCTGGCGGATGAACCGAAGTTCGTGGCGATCAAGGAGTCGTCCGAGGACCCGCGGCGGATCACCGATCTCAAGAACCTCACGGGGGAGCGGTACATCCTGTTCGGCGGCGTCGACGACCTGGTGCTGGAGAGCGTCCTGCTGGGGGCGGTGGGATGGGTGTCGGGCTTGGTGAACGCATTTCCCGAGGAGAATCGGCTGCTGTGGGACCTGGCCATGACGGGCCGATGGGAGCAGGCTCTGGCCGTCTACCGCTGGTACACCCCCCTGTTGCATCTCGATACGCACGTCAAGCTGGTGCAGTACATCAAGCTGGCAGTGCAGGAGTGCGGCTACGGCAGCGAACAGTGCCGCGCCCCGCGGATGCGTCTGGCCGGTCAGGAGCGTGAGCGGGTGCTGACGATCATCCGGCAGGGGATCGCCACGCGCCCGGCAAAGGCGTGAACGACGTCTCAGGGCGAGGCGTTCCTTTGCCGCAGCGGCGACTTCGACGGGGGGGCGAGGCCGGTTCACGAACCGCGTCGCCGCAGTTCCTCGCGGATGGCGCGGCCGGCCTCCGCCCGGCGGAGCTTCTCGCGCTTGTCGTACTGACGCCGTCCCCGGGCCACGGCCAGCTTCAGCTTGACGATCCCCCGGCGGAAAAAGACTTCCAGGGGAATCAGCGTGCAGCCGGACTGCTCCGCCTCGTCGGCGAACTTGCGGATCTCGCGGCGCTTGAGGAGCAGCTTGCGTTTGCGCCGCGGCTCGTGGTTCATCAGGTTGGCCTGCGGGTATTCAGCGATGTCGGCGTTGTAGAGCCAGACTTCTCCCTCCTCAACCTTTGCATACGCTTCGTCGATGGAGATGCGGTGATTGCGGACGCTCTTGACCTCGCTACCGGTCAGGACGATGCCGCAGTCGAGGGAATCGAGAATGTCGTAGTCGTGGCGCGCCCGGCGATTGCGGCAGACGGTGGCCGTCTGTGCGGCGTCGCGGGAGGGAGAGGCATTGCGGGAGGATTTGGCCACGGCGGAACCGGTGCTTCAGAGGGAGTGTCCCACGGGGGATTGTATCGTCAAACCGCCCGGAGGCCCTGCGGGGCCTGATCCTCAAGCGGATCGCTCCGGGGCGGGTGGCCACGTCGTTTGCTCCTGCGCCAGAGCCGCTGAGAGGCCACGATTTACGACCTCGGCAGCCGGCCATAAGATGCACGCAGCCGCCGGTTCGTACCGGGGAAAGTACCGGTGCGGAACCGGTCTGACTGGACTGATGATCCCCTCCGGCCGATCCGACTCCGCACGAGATTCCACAATCGCCCATGGCGTTGGATTACTACAAGGTGCTCGGCGTTTCCCGCAATGCCACGGAGGAGGAAATCCGCAGAGCCTACAAAAAACTGGCTCGTGAGAATCATCCGGACGTGCGGCCCAACGATCCCGCCGCTGCCGAACGCTTCAAGCAGGCCAACGAGGCCTATGAGGTCCTGAGCGATCCCGAAAAGCGCAAGCAGTACGATTTGTTCGGTGCGGCCTGGAAACAGGCCGGGTCCCATGCGGGAGCCGGGCCGTTCCGCGGCGGCGGTGGTCGTCCCGTCGACATCGACCTGGAGGAGCTGTTCGGCCATGGAGGGGGACCGATCGACATCGAGGATTTGCTGGGAGGCATGTTCGGCGGTGCCGGACGCCGCACCGCACGGACGCATCGCCCCGGTCCCGAGCGAGGCCGCGACCTCACCACGGAGATCACCGTCCCCTTCCACACAGCCGCGCTGGGAGGACAGTACGATGTGCACCTCACTCGCAGCGGCCGCCCGGAAACGCTCACGGTCAAAATTCCTGCCGGCATCCGGGATGGCGGCGTCATCCGGCTCGGCGGCCAGGGGGAACCGGGACGGGACGGCGGTCCGGCGGGGGACCTGCTGATCACCGTCCACGTCGCGCCGCACCCCTACTTTCGTCGCGAGGGGAACGACGTGTTGATCGACGTCCCCCTCACCGTGGCGGAAGCGATTCTCGGCGCCAAAGTCGAGGTGCCGACCGTCAGCGGCACTCCCGTGACCCTGACCATTCCGCCGGGAACGTCGTCCGGCGCCCGACTGCGGCTGAAGGGACAGGGCATCCCCGACCCCAAGACTCATCAGCCGGGCGACCAATACGCGATCATCAAGATTGTCGTCCCCAAACGTCTCTCGGAGCGGGCGCGGCGGCTGCTAGAGGAGTTCGATGCCGCCGCTCCCGAACATCCCCGTGCGGGACTGTGGTGAACAAAGTTTTCTTCGCGCGGGGGATTGACGAGGCTGGGCTTCGGCCCCTCGCACGGCGGCATACACACCGGACCTCTCACACCTTGCACGTACCAGTACACGGATGCTTCGCTCCACCCGCCTGACCGACGCGGACCGCGCCCGCTACGAATGGCAACTGTGGGTTCCCGGCTTTGGGGAAGCAGGTCAGGAACGTCTGAAGGGGAGTGCGGTGCTGGTGACGCGCGTGGGCGGACTGGGAGGGATCGTGGCCTATCAGTTGGCGGCGGCCGGCATCGGCAAGCTGATCCTGGCCCATGCCGGCAACGTGCGTCCCAGCGACCTGAATCGCCAGCTCCTGATGACGCATGACTGGCTCGGCAAACCCCGCATCGAATCGGCCCGGCGGAGGCTGCTGGACTTGCGTCCCGATCTGGAGTTGATCGCCCGGAACGAAAATGTCTCGTCCCACAATGTGGCCGCACTGGCGGCCGAGGCTGATCTGATCGTCGATTGTGCTCCGCTGTTCGAGGAGCGGCTGCTGCTCAATCGCGCGGCGGTGCGGCAGGGGAAACCGATGGTCGAATGCGCCATGTATGAACTGGAGGGGACGCTGACGACCATCCTCCCCGGCACAACCCCCTGCCTGGCCTGCCTGACGCCCACGCCCCCTCCCGGCTGGAAGCGCGAATTCCCCGTGTTTGGAGCGGTGTCGGGTGCGATCGGCTGCCTGGCGGCGATGGAGGCGATCAAAGTCCTGACCGGCCTGGGGGAGCCTCTTGCCGGCCGGCTGCTCGCCTGCGACCTCCGCGAGATGACCTTCCGCGTGAGGCCGATCGTGCGGCGACCGGACTGCCCGGTCTGCGCCCAGAGGCCATGATTTGACCACTCCGGACGGAGTCGATATCTTTTTTGCTTCGATCCGACCGCGTGCCCCTGATTCCCGGAGTTCTGACTGTGGCGGACATTGTCGTCAAGGACATTCTCGAAGCCGGCGTGCACTTTGGTCACCGCACCAGCCGGTGGAATCCCAAGATGCGGCCGTACATCTACGGTCGCCGCAACAAGATTCACATCATCGACTTGCGGGAGACGGTCCGCGGCCTGCTGCGGGCCCGCAAGTATCTGGCCAAGGTGGCCGCCCAAGGGAGTCTGATCCTGTTCGTCGGGACCAAGCGGCAGGCCTCCGAGGCCGTGGCCGAAGCCGCCAAGAAGTGCGGCATGCCTTACGCCAGTGAACGCTGGCTGGGGGGGACGCTGACCAACTTCCGCACCATCCGCACCCGGCTGAAGCGGCTGGAAGAGCTCGAAGCCCTTGAAAGCAGCGGCGAGCTGGCGACCTATTCCAAGAAGCAACAGTCCCGCCTGATGCGGGAACTGCGCAAGATGAAGCGGAACCTGGACGGCATCCGCAGCATGAACCGTCTCCCCGAGGCCGTCGTCGTGGTCGACCCCACGAAGGAGCACAACTGCGTCAAGGAGGCCCGTTCGCTCGGCATCAAGGTCGTGGCCCTGATCGACACCGATTCCGATCCCGACCTCGTCGATCTGCCGATCCCCGGCAACGACGACAGCATGAGGTCGATCCATATCATCCTCCAGCATCTTGCGGAGGCGGTGGCGGAGGGCGCCCAGGCGGCTCCGCGGAAAAAGGAGGAGACGGCCCCCGCCGAAGCCGAGCCCAAGGCGGTGCCCAACATCGGTTGAGGGCGAGCTCCCTCCGCCTCCCCTGCGGCGGGAGATGCGCATCGAGTCTGCCGCTCGACCCACGGCCGCGATCGAACCTCGCCCGTGGGTCGCCCTCTTTTTCCCAGCCCAGTACGCCGCGGAGGGGCAACGTCCCCCCGCATCGATTCGTCAACAGGAGTACCGATCATGGCCGACATCTCTGCCGCCGCCGTCAAGGCGCTGCGCGATCAAACCGACCTCCCCATGATGATGTGCAAGCAGGCCCTCCAGGAGGCCGGCGGCGATCTCCAGCGGGCGATCGAGATTCTCAAGGAGAAAGCCGGCAAGCGGCTCGAAAAACGGACCGACAACGTCACCGAGGAGGGACGCATCTTCCTCCAGGTCAGTCCGGACGGCAGCCGCGCCGCCATGGTCGAGGTGCAATGCGAGTCCGCCCCCGTGGCCGGCAGCGAAAGTCTGGCCGCCCTCGGCAACGCCCTCGTGGCCCAACTCCTCAGCGGTCCCGGCGTCGCGACCGGCGAGGAACTGTTGCAGCAACCCGGTCCCGACGGCCGCAAGCTGGCCGACCTGTTCCACGAGATCGCCGCCAAGATTCAGGAGAAGATCGTCGTCAACCGCGTGGCGCGGCTGGAGGGACCGCTCGGCACCTATCTGCATCATGACGGCAAGACCGCCGTGCTGTTCCAGGTCTCCGGCACGCCCAAGAACCCGGAGGTGCTCAGGGACGTGGCCATGCACATCGCCGCCATGAAGCCGAACGTCGCCACCGTGGCCGACCTCGATCCCGCCGTGGTCCAGGCGGAGCGCGAACGCCTCGCCGCCGAAGCCCGAGCCACCGGCAAGCCGGAGAACATCATCGAGAAGATCGTGGACGGCCGCATGAAGGGCTTTTACCGCGATGAGGCGGGCGTGCTGGTCGAGCAACCCTTCGCCAAGGACGACTCCAAGTCCGTCGGCCAGGTGCTCAAGGAAGCGGGTTGCGAGGCGAAGCGGTTCATCCTCTGGCGCGTCGGCAAGTAACCTTGCCCTTGCGTTCAGGCCAGGGCGGCCATCCGCTGAGGGAGCGCGGCGAGAGCCGCTGCCCCCCCCAAGCATGGCGGCTGCGCCCCGAGGTTGGAGCACGAGTCTCCGCGGCCCTGGGTCAACCCACCGACGGCCGCGGGACTTCGCGTCCTCCCTGCGAAGCGTCACTCCTGCTCTGCCGAGCCTGCCAGCAGGACTCGCCCGCGTTCCCCCGCTGCCGCCACCACGCCCAGCCGCTCATCGCCACTGCTGAGCAGAAACAGGTGTGACTGGAAGGTCTCGATCTGCCGATGGCGTCCCGGGGGCACCTCTCCCATCGGCCGCAGGCGGCCTTCAAAGCCGATCCATTCGATCCGCACGGGGGTCGAGAGGCGGTTGACGAACAGCAGCACCGCCGCTGCGGAACTGGCCGGAGAGCGGAGTCCCTCCAGCCGATCCGGGGGGCTGAGTGCGATCTCCTTCCAGCCGGCCGCGTTTCCCTCCAGGGGTTCTCCGGCGGCCGCGCGCTGAAACGCGCGGTACCGCTCCGAGACGTCTTGTGGCCAGCGGAACCGGGGGTTCTGAGCGGGGTCCCACTGCGCCAGATGCGGCAGATGGTGGCGCGTTTCCGGACGGGTGTATCGCCACGGGCCGTCGCCAAACACCTCCTCCAGCAGTGCCGCCAAGGCCGGATCGTACTCCTGCAGCTCCTCGCGCGTGTTGACGTGGTTGTGCTCGCGATCATTTTCGCGGTTGGTGTCGAACCAGCTCTGCACCCCCTCGGCCCAGAACTCCTCCTTGTTCGTGGCGGCATAGGTTCCGTGCCACAGTCCCGCTTCCAGCGACTGCTCATACACGATCTTCAACCGGGCGTCGAAAGTCGGATCGACGTCCCGCAAGCCCATCTGGTGGATGGCGTGGCCGAACTCATGGATGAGGATGTTCTCGGCGGCATAGGGATCGCCCGGAAAACGGAGCAGGTTTTCCGCGCCGCAGGAGACGGCGGGCCGCTGCCGCGAGGCCCCCAGTCCTCGCGCCCGGCGGTCCCAGTAATCCCGCGGGCGCAGGTCGCTGTGTTCGGGGATGTCGGTGGTCAGTTCGGTGTGGGCCATCACCACCACGCGGACGCGGTTGCGGGCCAGGGCCTGGAGGATGTCGCAGCGTTCGCCGAGCATCTGCTGCACGAGCCAGGCCGCCTCGGCGAGGGCCGCATCCGGAACCTCACGGGAGGACACGATCGAGAGCTCCCCCACTCCCAGGTGCTTTTGGTAGAAGGGGGAGAGGTTCAACCGTTCCACCACCTCCGTGGGGGGCGGGCCGACGACGCCGAGCTGAACCTCCGGCACAGGTCGACGGTCCTCCGCGAGAATGGAGGGATCGTCGGCCCAGCCGGCTGAGGGGGAGGAGAGGGCCGTCGCCAGCAGGCTCAGCAGCAGACGGACGCGAACGTGGGTCGAGGTCGGTCTCATTGCCGCTCCCAGAGTAAAAGCTCTGCTGCCCGCGACCGGCGCGTTTGCCGGTGGTGCGGAGGAACATGCGGCAGCTCTCCGACAGTCTGCCGCGCCAGCCCGTCCGCGTCAAATTGTGTGCCGGCATTCGGTGGCAGAGGCTGATGGGTCCGGATACGATCCTCAGCGTCATTTTTGCGGCGTCCGGTCGGGACGTTCGTTCCGTTTGGACGCTGGGGGCGTTCTGCCGGCCGTTCGGCGTCGCAGGCGCCCGTCTGTCTCTTGAGGATTCACTCGCAGGAGCGCCGCGCTATGCCCCGATTCGCCGTCGAGAACATCCGGAACGTCGCACTCGTGGGACACGGCGGGGTCGGAAAGACGACCCTGGCGGACCACATGCTGTTCCGCGCCGGACAGAACACGCGAATCGGTTCGGTCGATGAGGGGACGAGCCTGCTGGATACGGACGACGACGAAAAGACCCGCAAGCACTCCATCTTCTCGGCGGTGTGTCATTTCGAGGTGCAGGGCAAGCGGGTGAACCTGATCGACGTGCCGGGGATGCCCGACTTCGTGGGTCAGGGGATCGGAGCGTTGCGGGCGGTCGACACGGCCATCGTCGTGGTCAACGCGATGTACGGGATCGCCGTCAATACGCGGAAGTACTTTCAGTACGCGGCGGACGAGGGGCTGCCGCGGATGATCGTCATCAACCGCTGCGACGGCGAGAACATCCGCTTTGAGGAACTGGTGGAGTCGCTGCGGGAGACGTTTGGTCCGGCCTGCGCCTTGTTCAACGTGCCGATCGGGCTGGGACACGACTTCAAAGGGGTGGTGAGCACGATCGAACCGCCGGAGTCGCCTCCGACGGGGTGCGTGGTCGACCCGCAGGCGGCCGGCCAGCAGGTGATCGACGCGGCCGTCGAATCGGACGAGGCGCTGATGGAGCGCTACCTCGGCGGAGAGACGATCCCGCGGGAGGAGATCGCGGCGGCCATCTCCAGGGCCATCGCCGCCGGAGCACTGATCCCGATCTTCTGCACCAGCGCCAAGCACGACGTCGGCGTGGCCGAGCTGATGGACGGGATTGCCGCATACGTCCCTTCCCCCGCCACGGTGCCGCGGACGGCACTCCGCAAGGGGGACGCATTCAAAGTCGTCCCGGACCCCGACGGGCCGGTGATTGCGCAAGTGTTCAAGACGCGGATCGACCCGTTCGTCGCCAAGATGAGTTACTTCCGCGTCTTCTCCGGCACCTTGCACAAGGATCAGTCGGTCAAAGTGGTCCGCAGCGGCAAGTCGATCAAGCTGGCGCAGCTCTTTGAGCTGCAAGGAGCCCATCACGAGGCCGTGGATCACGTCGGGCCGGGGGAGATCGTGGCCGTGGTGAAGGTCGATGACCTGCACACGGGGGATACGGTCGTCAAGGGGATCGAGGACGTGGAGATGCCTCCCATCCGGTTCCCGCGGCCGATGATCGGGCTGGCAGTGGAACCGAAGACGCAGGCCGATCAGGCCAAGATCTCCACCGCGCTTCAAAAGATCGTCGAGGAGGACCCCAGCTTCCAGGTACACCGCGACTCCCAGACCCACGAGATCGTGATGCAGGGGATGAGCGAGTTGCACCTGCAGCTCATTCAGCACCGGCTTGAGACCCGCGAAAAGGTCCACGTCAACACGCATCAGCCCAAGATCCCCTATCGCGAGACCGTCAGCGGGACGGCGGAGGGGAGTTACCGGCACAAGAAGCAGACCGGCGGCTCCGGCCAGTTCGCGGAAGTCCACTTCCGCGTCTCCCACTGCCCGCAGGGGGTCAACCCGGAGGAATACTTCACCAAGGACCGCTTCCCCAACCTGCGCTCCTACCACTACGACCCGGTGCTGAACTACTGCTTCGTCGATCGCGTCACCGGCGGCTCCGTCCCCAACCAGTTCATTCCGGCGGTGGAGAAAGGGATCAAGGAGCGGCTGGCCAAGGGGTGTCTGGCGGGCTACCAGATCCAGGACATCGTGGTGGAGCTGTTCTTCGGCAAGGATCACCCCGTCGACTCGAACGAGACTGCCTTCAAAACCGCCGCCAGCATGTGCCTGCGGAACGTCTTCAACGAGGCCAGACCGGTCCTCCTGGAACCGATCGTGGACATGGAGATCGCCGTGCCGAGCGATAAGATCGGGGAGATCACCAGCGACCTCAACGGCCGCCGCGGACGCATGGAAGGGATGGAGGAGATGGCCGGGGGCTTCACGCTGATTCGCGCCAAGGCGCCGCTAGCCGAGGTGATGACCTACGCCCGCGCCCTGAGCAGCCACACTGGCGGTCAGGGGTCCTTCACATTGCAGTTCAGCCACTACGAGATCGTCCCGCCGAACGAACAGCAGAAGATCGTCGCCGCGGCCAAGCGCGTGGAGGAAGAGGAGACCTGAGGGTGTCGGCCCCCTCCGCGACTCGCAATCGTTTAGCCGCGACTCGAAGAGGAGCGCGCTTCGTCCTCACCGGTTGGCGACGTGCTCACCAAGCACCACCGGCCGCCAGTCGGCATTGATCTCGGGGAGGCTCCGGGCGGTGATCTGCGGAGTCTCGACCTCCGCGGGACGCAGGCGGACTCGTTGCCGAGACGCGCGGTACGTCAAGGCGATGGGTCCGTCGACCGGGAGCGGCTCGACCCGATTGAAGCGAATCCCTTCCTCATTGTTGATGGGGGCGGGAGTCTGGTTGGGCGGCGTGGTCGGCGCCGGCGTGGGAGGCGTGAACGGCGGAGCGTCCCCCCCGGGGGGGATCGACGAGCGGGGCGACGTCGGCCGGTCGTCGATGCTCCGCGGCTCGCCCAGATAATCGCCGGAGGGCTGAGCAGGCGTGGAGGAACGGTCGCGCGACTGCCAGTCGCCGCTGGAACCGGTTCCTTCCGGGGCCCCTTTGAAGTCGTCGGGCCGGAGCTGCTCGCTCGATCCCTTGTTGCTGATGTTGGAATCGGGGATCGGTTCGTTCGAGGAGGGGGAGTATTGCACGCAGCAGTTCGTGCCACAGCCTCCCCCTTCACAGCAGATCACCCCGCAGGGAGCACAGCAGGCGGAGGTTCCCACCGGCCCATAGTAGGTCTGGACGGGACACCCCCCGGGGCAAGCCCCGCCGGGACAACCACCCACGCAGGCCGAGGTCGCTCCTAAGGCCGGCGGACAGCACGCCGCCGGACCGTAATAACCCGTCCAGGTCACGGGACGGAAGACCCCCCAGGACCCCCAACCGGGGAAGAGGCAACAGGCGGCGGCCGTCTGGCCGGCTCCCCCACCGAACAGAGCCACGAGGGCCAAGGCATGCAAACAAAATCGAGGCATGGCAGTTCGTTCCTGTCGAGGCGCGGCAACCGCGCCGCCGTGCGGGGGGACGCTTCCGATTCACCAACCCTCTTCATACCCGGCCGGAGGGAGAGGTGTCAAACGCGACGCCGACCGGCACCAACGCGTTCGCAGTGTTCCTACTGGAAGGCGATCGCTGTCTGAGAGGACCGATCAGGCACGGCTGGCAAGCCAGCCGGCGAACAGGGGGTGATCGCCAGTCTTGAACAAAGCGCTTGCCCTGCGACCGGCACATGCCCGAGAAGGACCTGCCGCTCACATTTGCGGTTTTATCGCACAGGGGCCAGAATCGAGACACGAATCGGGTCTCCTCGCCCAGTGGTCCCGGCATCCCGGGAGGTCGCCATGCGCACGTCGATGTATCAGGCAAGACGGTGGCAGCGCGGTTTCACCGGGGCGGAATTGCAGGTGCTCCTGTTCCTCTCCGGAATGCTGATCGCCCTCTTGCTGCCGGCCGTGCAGCAGGCCCGCGAGGCGGCCCGCAAGGCCCGGTGTCAGGATCACCTCCACAACCTCGTCATTGCCCTGCACAACTACCAGGATGCGTACAGGGTGCTCCCTCCGGGTTGGGTGCACCAGGCGCCGCAGCGATCGAATTACGGCTGGGCGACCTCGCTGCTCCCCTTCAGCGAGCAAAGCGCGCTCTACAACCAACTGAGGATGGGACATCCGGCGCTGGCCGAGGCTCTCGCGGATCCGCAGCGCGAGGGGCTGCATCAGACCATCGTGGAAGTCTACCGTTGTCCCAGCGACATCGGACCGCCCCTCAACTCCCAGCGCAAGCTGCACGACCAGCACGACGAGCCGCGCACCGTCGCCCTGGCCAACTACGTGGCGATCAACGGCGGCGGCGAGTGGACGCGCGGCCAGGAGCTCCGCGGGTGCTTCGGGGAGAACAGCGCCACCACTCTCCGGGAAATCACCGACGGCGTGTCGAGCACCCTGTTCTGCGGAGAGCGGATCTGGAGGATCGGGCAGAGCACCTGTGCGGCCGCGGTGTCCCTGGGGGTCCACGGCGACGGCAAAACGGTCCGCGAGGACGATACCCTGGCGATCGGCCTGTATCCGCTCAACGCCCAGCAGGGCCCTCCCCGACAGCGATCGTCCCCAGTGCACGACCGGTTTGGCCGGCCTCCATCCCGGCGGCGTGCAAGTGGGCGTTGGCGACGGCAAGGTGAGCTTCCTCGCGGACCAGATCGACCACGACGTGCTGCAACATCTGATGGACAAAGCTGATGGTCACCCGATCCGACTGCCATGAGTCCCTGCTCGGGCCGGTCGTTCCCCTGCTGATGGGCCTGTGGCTTGCCGCCGCCGGGGCGCAGGCCGGGGGGGGGGAACCACTCTCCCCCCAGGCGGCCCTGGCCGCGTTCCAGGTGCATCCCGACTGCCGGGTGGAACTCGTGGCCGCGGAACCGGATGTCATCGATCCCATCCACATCGCGTTCGACTGCGCGGGGCGGCTGTGGGTGGTGGAGTATTCGGACTATCCCCATGGTCCGCGCGAGGGACAGCCGGGGCTGTCGCGGATTCGCGTCCTCAGCGACGATGATGGCGACGGACGGTACGAACGTCCGGTCGTCTTCGCCGACCAGCTCCTGTTCGCCACCGGACTGCTCCCTTGGCGCGACGGCGTGATCGTCACCACCGCCGGGAGCGTCCTGTTCCTGCGCGACAGCGACGGCGACGGCCGCGCGGACGACGCCCAGGAATGGTTCGCCGGATTCAAGCAGGAGAATCCGCAGCTCCGGGCGAATCATCCCACGCTGGGGTTGGACAATCACGTCTACATCGCCAGTGGACTGCGCGGCGGGGAGGTTGGTCCGGGGAAGGACTGGGCGACGGCATTCCACCATCCGCCGGATCAGCCGCTCCCCGAACCGGTTTCGCTCAGCGGCCGCGACTTCCGCTTCGATCCCCTCACCGGCGCGTTTGAGTCGGTCTCCGGGCCGGGCCAGTTCGGCCTGGCATTCGACGACTGGGGGCGGCGGTTCGTCTGCGACAACCGTCATCCTTGCAAGCAACTCCTCTTCGAGGACTTCCACCTGCGTCGGAACCCGCATGTCGCCGTACCGCAGGTCTTCGAGGACGTCCTCCCCGCGGGGGAGAATTCGCGGCTGTTTCCCCTCAGCCGCACCTGGACCACTTCCAACCTGCACGCCAATCAGTTCACCGCCGCGTGCGGCTTGTGCCTCTCTCGGGGCGATGCTCTGCCGCCGGAGATGTCCGGCAATGCCTTCGTGTGTGATCCGACGGCCAATCTGGTTCACCGGGCGATTCTGGAGCCACGCGGTTCCACCTTCACCTCCCGCGTCGATCGCCCCGGCGTCGAGTTCCTGGCGACGGCGGACGAGTGGTGTCGACCGGTGAATCTGACGATCGGTCCGGACGGGGCTTTGTACGTCGTGGATATGTACCGGGCGGTGATCGAACATCCCCAGTTCATGCCGGAGGAACTTCAAAACCGCCCCGACCTGTTGTGGGGCAGGGACCGCGGACGGATCTGGCGCGTGGTGTCGCGGAGTGCCTCTGTTCCGTCGCCGGCGGCGGCTCCGCGCCCGCAGCCGCGGCACTCCACGGCGGAACTGGCGGCGTTCCTCGCCCATCCCAATGCCTGGCAGCGGGAGACGGCGCAGCGGTTGTTGCTGGAGCGCCGCACCCCCGCCGACGAAGACGTCCGGGTGCTGTCCGACATGCTCGATCATCCCTCCCCACACGGCCGCGCCCATGCGCTGTGGGTGCTGGGAGGATGGAAAGCACTGTCGCGAGAGCAGTTGCTGGCCCGACTGCAGGATGCTTCTCCGCGCGTCCGGGAGCAGGCGGCGCGGATCGCCGGCCGTGGCGCGATCGACGACCCGGCCCTGGCCGGTGCGCTGGCCGACATCGCCGCCGCCTCCGACGACGGCGCGTTGCGTCTGGCCGCCGTCCTCGCCCTGGCCGCCGTCGAAACGGAGGCGGACTACGCCCCGCTGCTGGCGCAACTGGCGATGGAGACGGCCGACGACCCATGGCTCCAGTATGGTCTGCAACTGGCTGCGCACGACCCCGGCGGCGTGAGTGAGCACCTGGTGCGGCTCGTCGCCGAGTCGCGGGAAGCTTCGGCGCATCAGGCGGAACCTGCGCCGGATGATCCGCGGTTGGCCGCGCTGCTGCGCGGGTGGGCGGAACTGACGGCCCGGCAGCAGCGCGAGGCGGGGGCGTTTCGCGTCCTGAAGGTCAGCCACGAAGCATTCGCCCCCGGCGCTCCGCTGGCGCTGGCCCTGATGCGGGGACTGTGCACCGGCCTTCGCGGCCAGCGCTTGCCGGTGGTGGAGACTCTGATGCAAGCCGGACCGTGGGCGCAGGACTACCTGAGTGATCTGTTCGCGCAGGCGGCCGCGGCTGCCGGGGAAGGAGGCGAAACCGATCAGTCGGATGCCGTCGCCCTGCTGGAATTCGCTCCTTGGGAGCAGGCCCGCGTGCTGCTGGCGGTGTTCCCCGCGCACCCGCAAGCCGCGCGGCGGCGGCAGGCGCTGGAGGTGCTGGGACGGCGTCGCGAACCGGAGATCGGTCCCGCACTGGTGAGCAATCTTGCCGCCCTCACGCCCGAACAGCGCAGCGCCCAGATGGCCGCGGTCTTTTCTCAGCCGGAACGAATCTCGCTGCTGCTCGATGAGTTGGAAGCGGGGCGCTGTTCACCGCGGCTGATCGATCCGGCGCGGGCCAAACAATTGACGACCCACCGCGATGCCGCCCTCCGGGAACGGGCGCTGAAGCTCTTTGCGGAGAGCACTCCCGCCGCCCGGCGGCAGGTCCTTGCGGAGTACGCCGCCTGTCTCACCCTGGAGGCGGACCCCCATCGCGGGCGGGAGATCTTCAAGGCCCAGTGCAGCACCTGTCACCGGATCGGGGAGATCGGCGTCGACGTCGCTCCGGACATCTCCGACACCCGCACCAAATCCCGCGAGTACCTGCTCACCTCGATCCTCGATCCCAACCTGGCCATCGATGCCAACTTCTTCAGCTACACGCTCATCGACCGCGACGGTGTGGTGCACACCGGCGTCATCGCCACGGAGACGGCGACCTCGGTGACGCTCAAACAGCCGGAGGGGAAAGTCGTCACCATCCCCCGCGACCAGATCGAGGAACTCCGCTCGACGGGACAGTCCCTGATGCCTGAAGGACTGGAACGGAACATCACGCTCCAGCAGATGGCCGATTTGCTCTCGTTTCTCAAGAACTGGCGATACATGGACGGGAGCGTACCGCCGGAGGTCATCCGCTGACTCACAGTTTCGTGACAGACCGTCGCCGCCGTCGCTGCATGGCAGGGCTGAGGGGATGGCCGCCGTGCCGCAGGCGTCAGTCCTTGAACGACCGAAAGCTGGTGGATGTGCCCGTCCGCCGCTCACCGCTGCTGCAGCGCACTCGAGGGCATGACGGGCAAGGGGAGGCCAGTCATGCCCCGGGGGCCAGTTCGCCCCGTTCGTTGAGCGAAAGTCTCAAAATCGCCCGGGGATCTCGCCGCCGCTGCGCGTTCCCGCACCCCGCCAGACCTCTCGACCGATGTTTTCACTGATCACACGTATGGATGCGTCCATGAAGGCCGCGTGGACCAGGCCGGCGTGATAACTCCGTGCGGGGAGAGCGGCATAGGTCGGCTGAGTTGCGGACGTCCCCTCGCGCCAGGAGACGTAGTCGATGTCGTACTCCACTCCCCCCACGGTGTAGGGAATCCGTGTGTTCGGGACGAAGGTGGTCGTGAACCCACTCTGGTGACACAGGCCGTCCGCCCATTCGGTATGACCGGTGTTCTGCTGGACGGTTGGTCCGATGCAGCAGCCGTCGCCGGTCAGCCCCCCAGCAAAGGCGGGACTGGCCGGGGGAGCGGGCCCCGGATCGGCCGTGTTCCGCACGTACGGCGTAAACGCCTTGACCTCGGCGGCCAGCAACGTAGGGCTGGTGCCGTCACTGAAATGCGCTGTGGTGAAGGCTGAGTTGGGATGAAAGGCGCCGTCTCCTCCGGAACCGTCGCGCAGATCGAAGACTTTCCAGGTTCCGAAGTTCACGGCGTAGTTGGCCGGATAGTCGCGAGGTCTCCCGGTCGCAGGATTGATCCGCACGTGATCGTGCACTTCGCTCGGGCAGAGGTACATCGCAATCCGCGTCGTCGCCACGCTCAGTTGCGCCGAATAGGCCAGATTCCAGTCGATCAACCGCGCCAGATTGGCCTCCTCGACAAACGGCAGGACGCGCGCCAACACCGACCATTGCCCGCCGACGGTCGTCGTCACCCCCGGCACAATCCCGTAACTCGGCGGAAACCGGCGGTGAGTCGACTCGTAGTTGTGCACTGCCACCGCCAGTTGATGCAGATGATTGCGACATTCCGTGCGGCGCGCCGCCTCCCGCACCTGCTGAACCGCCGGCAACAGGATCGCCACCAGCAGTGCGAGGATCGCCATGACCACCAGGAGCTCCATCAGCGTGAAACCGCGCATCCCGGGGGTTCCATCCCGATGGTCAGCGGTGCGAACCGGCGCAGGCAGGGGCATGATCGTCGAACCTCGAACACTCAGGACGTGGATTTCTCTGCCACAAGAAGATTATTTTGATAAACAAAAATTGTCAATTCTAAACTTCAAAAACACTCCCCGTCGGCCGGCACGCTCCCCGTCGCTCCACAGCGTGGGACGTCTGAAGGAAGCACATGGCGGCCGGGTCATGCTCGTGACACACCGGCAGCCGCGGAATCTCGATTCCTGATGGTCAGTGTGTCCCCGCACGCGGTTCGTCCGTTGCGTCGCGGGCGTGAGAATCACTCACGTGAGTAACCGCGCGGAATCATGAGCAACCGCGCGGCAGAGAGCCTCTACGACGACCCGCTGTTCCTGGCCGGTTATTTCCAATCGATCCGCTGGAGAAACAGCAGATACTGACCCTCGAAGTGGTCCAGATCGCGGCCGAAGGCCGCCTGGAAGTCCGCCAGCCGCTCCTCGGGGGGATAGGGCGTTAGCGGTTCGCGGGCCGCCACCCTCCGCAGGTAGCGGACGTACTCATAGGGCCGCGTCTCCGCGAGATAGAACGACAAGGCCCACGCCTCGCTGTAGAAATCGAGCGGGGAGGCATTCAGCGGTTCATCCCGCTCCAGCAAGGGGACCAGCGACTTTGCCGGCCGACGCTGCTTGAGATAGTTGCGGAACCAGATGTACCGCGGGCGATTGAGGCGCTCAGCGGGAGGGCGGCCCCCCGTGTCGTCCCGGCGCGCGTCCTCTTCCAGCAGCATCGCCACGCCCTCAGTGATCCAGCGGGGCGTTTCCGCCAGCCGCGAGTGCAGTCCCAGATTGAAGGCGAGCTGGTGTGTCGCTTCATGGATCAGTGTGTCGCGTGCCCCGGCGTCGATGGAAGCGTGCAGCGCGGGAAGCAGGGCCAACGGCCCCTGCTCTGCCGGCGGCGGTCCGGAACCTGCCGTCGGTGCCTCAGCCGGCAGGCGGGAGGCCGTCGCGGGGGACTCGGCGTACAGGGCGATCCGGTTGGTACGGCGATGATAGTACCCCCGCAGGTTTGCCGGCACGAGGGGATAGTCCCGCTGCGCATATTCGACGAACTGCTCACGGGTGTCGAAGATCGTCGCCGTCAACGGGAACTCCGGCGGTTGGAGTCCGAAGTTGCGGCGGGAGAAGTGCCGCCAGAACGAGTTGTAGACCTCGTCCAGCAGGGCGGCGTATGCGGCGGCCTGTCCCGCGGGGGCGCAGACCACGTATCGCCCCTGCGCGGCCACCTCCATCCCCCGCGGCACCTCGCGCCTCAGACGGTCGCGCGCCTCGACCACTGTCTCGGGTCGAAAGGGGGCCTCCAGCAGCCGATGCGCGGTGACTTCGGCGAGCTTGATCTCGTGCAACTCTCCGGTCGCGTCGAGCAGCCAGCAGGTCTCCTGGTCGTGGGCCAGCGACCGCCCCTGCCAGACGCCGGAGCGGGTGCGCAGTTCCACGGCTCGGGAAGCTGCGGCCGCCGCCGTCGCCGCCGCGAACAGGAGCGCCGCAAAAGCCAGCAGGAACTGTCGCAGAGGCATGGTCCGCCGGTGCACTGGGGGGAGGCGAGAGAGGTCCCGGTCCGCGAGAAACGTCGGCGTGGTTCCACAGCGTTTCTGGAGATGTTCTTACCTTGCCCACGGTCCCCAGGAAGGGGGCGTCGTCTCGTTGCGGGTCCCCCTCCGGTTCTCCCGTCCGGTTGTGCGGAATAGACTGGTGGGGAGGAGTGCGAGGCGGGAGCGTCGTCATCGCAGCACCGGCGTCGAACGGGGCTGTGTCCCTTCGGCCGGAAGTCCCGTTCTCCTGACGCAGCCCCTTCACCACCCACCGGACGGTTCCGCCGTGGGGAATCTCATGCCGCCAACCCGCGAAACCCCGTCTCCCCTCTTCCGTCGGCGTCAGCGGTTGCCGGCTTCCCCTCGGTTCGCACCCGGGGAATGTTTTGCAGTCGGTGCGCTCCTGCTGCTCGTGTGGATGCTGCTGCCGGCGCGGGGGCTGGCGGTCGAGGCCTCCCCCCCCTTGTCGCCGGAAGAGGTGCGTACGCTGGTGGACCGTTTGTCGAGTCCGCGACGTGCGGACCGCCAGGAGGCTGAGCGGCGTCTCCTCGACGCCGGCCCTGCGATCCTCCCCCACCTCCCCATCCCGGCCGCGACTGCCGACCCCGCCGCACGGGAGACTCTCCGTCGCCTGCGGACGGCGCTCGAACGCCGGCTCGCGGAAGAGAGTCTGACCCCCGCCCGTGTGACGTGGAGCGGCCAGGCAACTCCCGTGGAACTTGCCGCCATCATCACCGCACAGACGTCGAATGTCGTGGAGATCGCCGCCGCTGACGACTCCCACGAGTCGCCACCGCTGACCGTCGATTGGCAGCAGACGACCTTCTGGGATGCTGTGGGCGAATTGATGACGCGGGGCAGATTCGGGATGGTCCCCCCCCCTGCCCGCGAGGTTGACACGCCCGCGTCCCTGCCGCGTCGGGTCCGACTCGCTCCGCTGGGGGGCGTCGTTGACGGACAGGCGGTCCAGACCGTGGCGGGAGCGGCCGCCAGCGGGGTCTTCCGCTGGGAGGTGGTCCACCTCGAACGGCGAATTCCGGCTTCCGGAGAGGAGACCCCGCTGCTCCTGCGCGTGCAGTACCGCTTGCGCGCTGAGCCGCGCCTGCGACCTCTGTTCGTCGATTACCGGGAGGCGGAGCTGCGGATCGCCGCGGACGGCCGCTGGCTGGCACCGTTCAATCCGCAGGCGAGCCGACAGCCTGACTTCTCTCGCGAAGGGACGGTGGAGTTCTCCGTCGACTACCTGGCGGAGGACCTTTCCGCCTCCGTGCCGCTCCGGGTCTTAGCACAATGTGCCGTCGAGTTTGCCGCGGCGCCGCAGGAGATCGTCTTCCGCCCTCTGCACGACCGGCTGCCGATCGTGCGCCGTGCAGGAAACGTCGTGGCCTCGCTCGATCGCCTCGGGGAGTTGCCGCCGGCGGAGTCGGCCGGGCCGACCTCGTCCTCTTCCGGCGACGGGCGTCGGGCGTTCGTCCGGCTGACGCTCCGCTACGACGCGGGAGGGCCGGTGTTTGAATCGCATCGGATCGCGATGGTGCATCGAGAGGTCTCCCTCGTACTCCCGGGAGGGGCACGGCGAAGCGTCAACGACGGTCAGGAAATGACCCTCGAACAGGATGGAGCGATCGGGGCCTGGTACCGCTTTCGGGGATTGCCGGCCGACTGGCGGGACGGTGAACTGATCTGCGAAGCTCCCACGGCCCTGCTGCGACGGTCGACGGCGGTTGAAATCGACGTGACCGCCCCTTCCTGGGGCGCCGCCGCCGTGCCGCCGTGAGTCAGCAGGGGTCGGTCTGGACAGGAGAGTGCCTGTTGCCCTACAGTTTCTTCAGCTTTATCGCCGGCACGGGTCGCGGAGACCGCGTCCCGTGTTCCTTTTTGTCTTCTGAGAAACTGACTTTGCGGGCAGACTGCCGCTGCCGGCTGCCAGGGAGGTCCGACTGATGGAACGTCAGCCCATCACCCGCGAGGGTTACGACAAGCTCGTCGCCGAGATTCGCCACCTGGAACAGGAGGTGATGCCCCGCATCGCCCAAGCCATCGCCGAGGCCCGGGCCGAAGGGGACCTGCGCGAAAATGCCGAGTACCACGGCCAGCGTGAGGAGCAGGGCCGCGTGCAGGCTAAAATCAATCAGCTCAAGACGAAGCTGTCGGCCTGTTACATTGTCGACAAGGCGGGCATGCCCAAGGGGGTCGTCACGTTCGGTTCCACTGTCACGGTCAAGGACCTCGATCTCAACGAACTCGAAACCTATGAATTCGTCGGTCCCGGAGAGGAGGACTACGACGGGCCGGTGATGAAAATCCTCACCACCAGCCCCATCGCCAAGGCCCTGATGGGCAAAAAGGTCGGCGATGTGGTGGAGGTGACGATCCCGCGGGGGAGGATGCGGCTGCAAGTCGCCGAGATCGTGGACCACGAGGGTTGAAGGACCAGCATTCGTCAGTGGCGACCGTGGCGGCCCCCGCGTGCCGATCGCAGGGCCCCCCCTCGACCCGGGCATCCGTGACGTCCCTTCGCTCCGCGGTTCCTCATGCCGCTGCGCATCCACAACCTGCGGCGACCGGTCGAGGAGCCTGAAGCGGCGCTCCTCGAGGCGATCGCCCGGCGATTGCAACTGCCGGTGGAAGAGATCGCCGCCTGGCGCATTCTGCGGAAGAGTCTGGACGCCCGTTCCCGGCACGACCTCGAGTTCGTCTATTCCCTCGTCGTCGAGGTCCGCGACCAGGCCGCGGTGCTCCAGCGCGCCGCGGGCGATCGGGACGTCATTCCTGATCTCCCCGAGCCGTTCGACGATCCTCCCCCGGGCAGGGAGCCGTTGCGGCACCGGCCGGTGATCGTCGGTTCCGGGCCGGCGGGGCTGCTGGCGGGGTACTATCTGGCGCGGCGGGGTTATCGTCCGTTGATTCTGGAGCGCGGCCGGCCGGTGAAGGAGCGGGTCCCCGCCATCCGGGCCTTCGACGCCGGCGGCCCGCACGACCCCGAGGACAACTACCTGTTTGGGGAAGGCGGGGCCGGTTGCTTCTCCGACGGCAAACTCACCTGCCGCCTGTCTGGACCGGATGTCGACTGGGTACTGCGGGCATTTGTGGAGTGCGGGGGACGCGCCTCCATCACCTATGAGCACCGGCCGCACCTCGGGAGCAACAAACTCCCCATGATCTGCCGCAACTTCCGTCGGCGGATCGAGCAGTGGGGAGGAGAGTACCGCTTCGGCTGCCGGCTCGAAGGGCTCGACGTGCGGGAGGGAAGCGTCGTCGGCCTGCACACGTCCAGCGGCTGGATTCCCGCCCAGCACGTGATCCTCGGCATCGGTCACAGCGCTCGGGACACTTACCGCATGCTGCACGCACTCGGCGTTCCCATGCGCCCCAAGGCGCTTCAACTGGGGCTGCGGATCGAACAGCCGCAGGCGCTGGTCAACCAGTGGAAATACGGCCGGCCGGAATATCTGGAGCTGCTGGGGGCGGCGGACTACACCCTCGTCGCCCACGGACGACGGGACCTGTACACCTTCTGCATGTGCGCCGGCGGATTCGTCATCCCCAGCGTCTCGGAGCCGGGGATGTTCTGCACCAACGGCATGAGCAACTCGCGGCACGACACCCCTTTCGCCAACAGCGGGCTGATGATCACGCTCGAACCTCACGAATTCGGCAGCGACCATCCGCTGGCGGGGGTCGAATTGCAGCGGCGGTACGAAGCGGTCGCGTTTGAGTTGGGACGGCGGGACTATCTGGCGCCGATTCAGTCCGCCCGGGACTTCCTGCACGGCCGCGCGCCCGACCCCCGCGTGCCGCTCCCTTCGTCGTACCGACGCAGGACGCAGCCGGCCGCGCTCGACGCCGTGCTCCCGCCGGTGGTGATCGACGCCATTCGCGCGGGGCTGCCGATCATGGATCGCCGCTGGCGGGGGGCGTTCCTCCGGGAGGCGACGCTCGTGGGGCCGGAGATGCGCGGCAGTTCGCCGCTGCGGATCGACCGCGACCCCCTCACGCGGCAGGCGCCCGGATTCGCGGGGTTGTATCCGGTGGGGGAAGGGGCAGGCTATGCGGGGGGAATCGTCAGCGCCGCAGTCGACGGACTCCGCACCGCGCGCGAGATCGTCCGCCGCTGCGCCCCGCTGGAAACCTGACCCGAGCACGCCGGCATCGGCGAGGGCGGAACCGATTCACCGTGTCGCCCAGTAGTCGACCACGTGCACCGCATCCAGAATCGGCAGCAGGAGCTGGACGAACTTCTGATGCTCCGGGTGGGGGAGATACGCTGCCCGGTCCTCCTCGCTGTGGAACGTCACCAGGAAGCAGTGCGTGTATCCCTGCGCGTGATCCTCCGGGCTGTTGTTGGTCCCCCATTCAAAGTCCCGCATCTGCGGAATCTTGGACGGCAGAGCGGCGAATGCCCGCTCCACGGTGCGAATCTGTTCCGGCGTCGCGTCCGCCTTGAACTTGAACAGCACCACGTGCCGCAGGAGCTTCGGCGGCGCGGCCGGCGTCTGGGCCAGGTTGGGATTCGACATGACGAGAACTCCCAGCAGAAAACAGGCGGTCACGGCGAGGAGCAGGAGGCGTCGCATGGGTCTTCTCCAGAGAGCGGGTGACGGCAGACCAGGGTCCGGGAAGGGGAGGAACTTGCGGCCGTCAGTCTATCATCGTCGCCATCGCGACGGGATGGCACGAGGGGACCTGTCCGGGGGAGTGTTTTGTTCACGATGGCGCAGGAACCAGGTTCGCCGGCGGGCTTGCCCGCCGTGCGCCACTGACAAGTGGTTGCCACTGGCTGCTCGTCAGCCAGTGTGGTTGCGACGGAACGGCCGGGGGGCATCACGCGCTGACGGAACGGTCCGGGGGCCGACGCCCCTGGCGCGCCGGGTGACGTTCGCTGAGGCGAGCCCGGGCCGTGAGGCCCGGGGCCGTCCCGCGCGGGCGACGGGGGCGACGATAACACCGCCGCGCAGGGACGTCTCAGAGGGAGACGGTTTCGGCGCTGGAGTGCGTTCAGTGCCAGGGTGTGCAACGTCGATGGTGACGAGATGGCCCGGGGGCTAACCAGGGCCTTCGCATTGTTCAGACTGGAGAGAGATCGCTGTCTTTGAGGACCGATCAGGCACGGCTGGCAAGCCCGCCGGCGAACAGGGGGTGATCGCCCATTTGTAACCAAGCGATCGCCCTGGGGGGCTGACACCCCCGCTCGCCAGCGGAGCGCGGTGCGCGGGGGGCTGGCGTCCCTGCCTGGCCCGTTGGGGGCACCGATTTTACGCCAGCAGGGGGTGAACGACCTTGCCGTGCACGTCCGTCAGGCGGTAGTCGCGGCCCTGGAAGCGGAAGGTCAGCCGCTCGTGGTCGAAGCCCAGGAGGTACAACAGCGTCGCCTGTAAATCGTGGACGTGGACCGGATTCTCCGTGATGCCGAAACCGAGTTCGTCCGTCTGCCCGTACTCGAAGCCCCCCTTCACGCCGCCGCCGGCCAGCCACATCGTAAAGCAGTCGGGGTAATGGTCGCGGCCGAGGTTGTCACTCTTGGCGGTGCGGCCTTCGCGGAAGGGGGTGCGGCCGAACTCTCCTCCCCAGATCACCAGCGTCTCATCGAGCAGCCCCCGCTGCTTGAGGTCGGTGATGAGGGCGGCGACCGGTTTGTCCATGGTGGCGCACTTGTTCGTCAGCCCGACGGTGAGGTTCTCCCCCGCGCCGGTGCCGTGGAAGTCCCAACCCCAGTCAAAGAGCTGTACGAACCGCACCCCCTGCTCGATCAGCCGGCGGGCGAGGAGACAGTTGTTCGCGAGGCTCGCCCCGCCGGGCTGGGCGCCGTAAGCCTCCAGGACGTGCCGCGGCTCGCGGGAGATGTCCATCACCTCCGGGACGGAGACCTGCATCCGGTAGGCGAGTTCGTACTGTGCGATGCGGGTGAGGGTCTCCGGATGTCCCAGCTCGCGGGCCTGGAGGTCGTTGAGGTCGCGGAGGGCGTCGAGGCTCAGCCGCCGCAGGTCGCGATCCATCCCCTCGGGATTCGACACGTACAGCACCGGGTCCCCCTGGGAGCGGCACTGCACTCCCTGGAAGACCGAAGGCAGGAACCCGCTGCCGAAGGAGTTCTTCCCTCCATTGGGCTGCACGCCGCTGGAGATGAGGACCACGAAGCCGGGGAGGTCCTGATTCTCGGTGCCGAGACCATAGGTGACCCAGGACCCGAACGACGGCCGCCCGGACCGGGGCGAGCCGGTGTAGATCAGCAGTTCGGCCGGGGCATGGTTGAACTGATCGGTGTGCATCGAATGGATGACGCACAGTTCATCGGCGACCCGGTGCAGGTGGGGGATGGCGTCGGACATCCAGATTCCCGATTCGCCGGCGCGCGAGAACTTCCGCGGGGTGCCGAGCAGCTTGGGAATGCCGCTGGTGAAGGCAAACCGCTTGCCCTCCACGAACTGAGCGGGGGAGTCTTCGCCGCTGCGGCGGACGAGTTCGGGCTTGTAGTCGAAGAGGTCGAGGTTCGGCGGCGAGCCGGTCATGTGCAGGTAGATGACCCGCTTGGCGCGGCCGGGAAAGTGTCCAGGTTTGGGGGCGAGGGGGTTGTGGAGGGGAGGAGTGTTCGCCACACCGGCAGCCGGGGCGCCGTCGGCGAGGAGGCTCGACAGGGCAATCCCTCCCAGTCCGATGGCGGAGTCGCGGAGGAAATACCGGCGGGTGAGGTGCTGGAGCTGGAGGGCGCGTGGAGTCATGGCCATGTTCCCGAAATGCGCCAGGAACCGGAGGGTGGTTCGGTCGCCGCGGAGGCGATGTTTCCGACGCATCAATCGTGACACAACTGACGCCCGGGTGGCAAGGGGGGACCCGCCGATGCCGGGTCCCGCCGACGCCGTCGGCGGGCTTGGGGGGGATCAGAGGCGGGCGAGGGCGCGGTCGATGCGCTGGAGGCACCGCTCGCGGCCGAGCAGCGCCAGGCAGTCGAACATCCCGGGGCCGATCCCCTTGCCGGTGACGGCCACGCGGAGGGCGTGAATGATCTGCCCCAGCTCGACCCCCTGCGCCGCGACGAACTCGTGCAGTGCCCGTTCGAGCGCCGGCGGATCGAACGGTTCCCGCGTCGCGAGGACCTGGCGGAACGACCGCAGCAACCCGGCCGCTTCCGCCGGTTTTCGCAGCCGCTTGTCGAAGGTCTTCTCGTCGTAGACGAGGTGTTCATCGGCGACGAAGTATTCGTCGTAGCGGAGGATGTCTCCGAAGAGCTTGAGGCGTTCGCCGAGGGCCTCCACCAGCCGCGCGAGGAACGCCCGCTGCTCGCCGGAGAGAGGGGTCTGAACCCAGCCGGCCTGCACGAGGAACGGCAGACAGCCTTCCACCTTCTGGTCGGTGGTCAGCCGCGACATCCAGTGTTCCTGGAAGGCGAGGAGCTTGTCGGGGTCGAAGCCGGCGGCCCCCTTGACGACGCGGTCGAGGGTGAAGTGCTGGATGATGAAGTTCCGCTCCATGTGCTCGGTTTTGTCGTCATAGGACCAGCCGAGGCGGGCCAGCGCGTTGAGCACCGCCTCCGGCAGGAAGCCGACGGCCTCGTAGAAGGAGACCATCACGGGGTTGAGAGCTTCGGAAATGGAGAGACCCAGCGGGGTGAGGATGGCCTCGGCCGCCTCGAACAGTTTTTTGAACTGCGGATTGGTCTGGTACTTTGCCAGATCGCGCTTGGAGAGCTTTTTGGTGGTTCCCGGCGCAGCGACGAAAGGGATGTGGGCGAACTGAGGGAGGGGGGAGTCCAAGGCCTCGAAGAGCAACACCTGCACGGCGGTATTGGAGAGGTGCTCCTCGGCCCGGATGACGTGGGTGATGGCGAGGTCGATGTCGTCGACGACGCTGGCGAAGTTGTACAGGGGGGAGCCATCTTGCCGGCAGATGACCGGATCGGCGATCAGGCCGGCGTCCCACTCGACCCGTCCGCGGATGTGGTCGTCGATGGCGACGGTGCGTGTGCGGTCGATGAGGAACCGGACGACATAAGGCCGCCCCTCCGCTTCGAGACGTGCGATCTCGCGGTCGGAGAGTTCGAGCGAGCGGCGGACGTTGAGGTAGTTGCGTTTCTCCCGCTCGGCCACTTCGCGGTCGGCCTTCACCACGTCCGGCGGGTCGAAATCCTTGAAGGCTTTTTTCTCGGCCAGGAGTCGCTCCACGGCGGCGCGGTACTTGTCTCTCCGCTGGGACTGGAAGTAAGGGCCGTGCGGTCCGCCGACGTCGGGGCCTTCGTCCCAGTCGAGTCCGAGCCAGCGAAAGGCGCGGAGGATGGGGGCGATGGCTTCGGCGACGTTGCGCTGCTGGTCGGTGTCGTCGATGCGGAGGATGAACGCTCCACCGTTGTGCCGCGCCCACAGCCAGTTGAACAGCGCTGTCCTCATGCCGCCGATGTGCATGTAACCGGTGGGCGAAGGGGCAAAACGCGTGCGAACGGACATGGCGTCGGGAAGGTCTGCGGAGCGGGGGAGAGAGACGCCGCAATGTACCGCACCGGGATGCAGGCCGACACCGTTCCGCGACCCCTTCTCAGGGCCTTCGCATGGTTCCTCCAGGAGGAAGATCGCCGTCTGTGAGGACCGATCAGGCACGGCTGGCAAGCCAGCCGGCGAACAGGGGTGATCGCCGATCTTGAACCAAGCGATCGCCTTGGCCCCCTCCCCTGCTGCGAGAAAATGTTCCACGGGATGCACACGGGGGGCGTCATCAGGTACCATCAACGTTTGTCCATCCATGAGCTGGGAGCAGCGTCGAGCTATGCGAGTCCGGGACGAACGGTGCCTGATTGCCGCCATGAGGGGAATCACCCTCGTGAGCGTGTTATGGATGGGGAGCGTCGCGGAAGCGGAGGAGACGGCAACCTCTTCGCCCGCCCTGACGTCGCAGCAGCGGGAGTTCTTTGAGTCCCGCATCCGTCCGGTGCTGATTGAGCGTTGCTACGAATGCCATTCGGGGGAGGCGGCCGCGATCAAGGGAGGTCTGCGGCTCGATTCTGCCGAGGGCTGGCGGACGGGGGGCGATTCCGGGCCGGCGGTGCTCCCCGGGAAGCCGGATGAGAGTCTCTTGATCCAGGCGCTCCGGTACGAGACGTACGAGATGCCCCCGGACGGCCAGCTCCCGGCGCGGGTGATCGCGGACTTCGAGCAGTGGGTGCGGATGGGGGCACCCGATCCGCGGACCGAGGTTCCCGGCGGCGAGGGAGCACCGCGGCCCATCGACATTGCCGCGGGACGCGAGTTCTGGTCGTTCCGCCCCCTCACCCGAGCGCCGCTGCCGGCCGTGAGCGACGCGAGCTGGACCCGCACCTGGATCGACCGGTTCATTCTGGCGGCCCAGGAGTCTCGAGGTTTGACCCCCTCCCCGGACGTGTCGGCCGAGACGCTGTTGCGGCGGATTTCCTACGACCTCACCGGACTCCCCCCGACGGTAGAGGAGTTGCGGGAGTTCCGCGCGGCGGCGGCCGCGGACCCGGAGTCGGCACTGGTGGCGGCCGTCGATCGACTGCTGGAGTCGCCGCACTTCGGGATGCATTGGGGTCGGCACTGGCTCGACGTCGCCCGCTATGCCGATTCCAACGGGGGGGACTTCAATGCCACGTTCCACGACGCCTGGCGATATCGCGACTATGTGATCCGCGTCTTCAACGAAGACCGGCCGTTCGACCGGTTCATCCGCGAACAGATCGCCGGCGACCTGCTGCCGTTCGAGAACGAGGCTCAGCGGGAAGAACAACTCGTCGCCACCGGATTTCTGGCTCTCGGTCCCAAGATGCTCAGCGAACGGGACAAGGAGAAGCTGCGGATGGACGTGGTGGATGAGCAGATCAGTGCGGTGGGGCAGGCCTTTCTGGGGCTGACGCTGGGCTGCGCCCGCTGCCACGATCACAAGTTCGATCCCATCCCCACCGACGACTACTACGCGCTGGCGGGCATCTTTCGCAGCACGCAATCGTTGGAGGGAGAAATTCAAAAGTACGTGTCGAACTTCACGCGGCAGCCGCTCCCGATCGCCCCCGAGCACGCCGCAGCGCTCGCCCGGTACAAGGAGAGCCTGCGGGCGATCGACCAGGAACTGACGGCGGTCAAGAAGAAGCTCGACCGGTTGAAGGAGTCGCTCGCCTCCACCCGCGGGCTGGGGATCGTGGTGGACGACACCCAGGCCCGGAAGGTGGGCGAGTGGAAGTCCTCGACGCACGTGAACCGCTTCATCGGCGAGGGCTACATCCACGACGACAAGCAGTCCAAGGGGGAGAAGTCGGTCACCTACATCCCGAATCTGCCCGCCGCCGGGGAGTACGAGGTCCGGTTTGCCTTCGCCTCCGGTAACGGCCGCGATCGTCAGGTTCCCGTGCGCATCCGCCACGCGCAGGGGGAGACGGTGGTGTCCGTGGATCAAGCGGTCGAACCGCCGATTGAGAAGCTGTTTGTGCCCCTGGGACGATTCCTGTTCGAGGCCGGAGAGGCCGGCGCCGTGACCGTCTCGACCGAGGGGACCACGGAATACGTGATCGCTGACGCCATGCAGTTCATCCCGGTGGCCGAGTTGGAGGGGAAGCCTCCCGCCGCGGCTCCGCAGCTCCGCGCCGAGCAGGAGGCGCTGGAAGCGGAGGTTCAGCGGCTGGAGGGAGAGAAGAAGGCGTTGCAGGCCGCAGCACCTCCGCGGGAACCGACGGCGCTGGCAGTCAAGGAGGCCCAGGACGTCGGCGATTGCGCCGTGTGCATCCGCGGGGAGCACAATCGCCCCGGACGCATCGTTCCCCGGGGCTTCCTGCAAGTGGCGCTCTTCAGCGACCCGCCGGAGTTCTCCGCCCGTGAGAGCGGCCGCCGGGAGCTGGCCGACTGGATCGCCGACCCGCGGCATCCCCTGACCGCGCGGGTGTATGTCAACCGCGTCTGGGCGCATCTGCTGGGAGAGGGGCTGGTGCGGACGGTCGATAACTTCGGCCGGTTGGGAGACCCGCCCTCCCATTCGGAACTGCTGGACCGTCTGGCCTTGGACTTCATCGCCCAGGGCTGGTCGACGAAGGCCCTGATCCGTCAGATCGTTCTCAGCCGCGTCTATCGCCAGCAGGCGCGCCATCGCGAGGAGGCCTTCCTGCACGATCCGGAGAACCGGCTGCTGTGGCGCGCGCACCGCAAGCGGCTTCCCGCCGAGGCAATCCGCGACACGCTGCTCCTGGCGAGCGGCGGGCTGGAGACGGCCTGCGGGGGGTCGCCGGTGGAAGGGCTCGGGACGCTGGTGACCGACAACAGTGCTGCGGCCCAGGGCTATCAAGCGGGGGAATCGTCCCGGCGGAGCGTCTATCTGCCGATCATTCGCAACGAGCTCCCCACGATGCTCTCGGCGTTCGATTTCGCCGATCCGGACTTCGTCACTGGCCGCCGGCCGGAGACGAACGTCCCGGCCCAGGCACTGGTCCTGCTGAACAGCCCGTTTGTGCGGGACGTGGCGCGGCAGACCGCCGAACGCCTGGCACGGGAGGCCTCCGGCGATGATGTCGGCCGGGTGATCTGGCTGTATGAGGCGATTCTCTCCCGCCATCCCGCGCCGGCGGAGGTCGACCGCGCCGTGCGGTTTGTGGAGTCGTTCCGCAGCCACCGTGCGGACGATCCCCAGGGACTGGTCCCGTGGTCGCGCCTGGCGCACGTGCTGTACGCTTCGACGGAATTCCGGCTGCTGGACTGACGCCGGGACCTTGCGAGCAACGACGAGGGCAGCTCGCGGCCGAAGGAGGGAGGGCTGCGCCCGCAGTTCTGCCTGCGGCCTCACAACCGCCCGCTGGTGAGAATGCCGTAGATCAGCCAGATGCCCAGAAAACCGGAGAGGGCGAAGATCGGGACCATCAGCCACGTAGAGCCGGCGCCGGAGCGGATGATGAGCGCCGAGGCCACCACCAGGGAGGAAGTGATCAGCCCCACCACCACGCGATTGCTGGAGCGATCGAACTCGTGAATCAGGCGATCGAGGCCGCGGTGTTCCAATTGGACCTTGAGTTCATCCTCGCTGAGCTTGCGCAACGTGCGCTGCAGGCTGAGGGGGAGATCGTGGGCCGCCTGGAGGAGGGGTCCGACGTCCTGCGCCATCCGCGCGGCGAGGCGGCGCGGGTCGTACCGTCGGCGGACGACCTGTTCCACAAAGGGGGCCAGCTCGGTCGCCAGATTGAAGGTTGGATCGAGCTGACGGCCGAGTCCGTCCAGCGTGACAAACGTCCGCAGCAGCAGCATCAGGTCGGCCGGACACCGCAGCGTGTGATTGGCCAACAACGTCGTGAAGTCCGACAACAGCCGCCCGATGTGCAGTTGCTCCAGCGGAATGCCGTAGTACCGGTCCAGCAGGTCGTGAACGTCGGCCTTCAGCAGCACAGGGTCCACCGGTTGCTGCGGGTGCCCCAGTTCCTGGACGATGGACGTCACTTCGTCCACCTGGTTGCGTGCGACCGCCAGCAGCAGGTCCACCAGCTTGTCGCGCAAGGCATCCTTCAGCATCCCGACCATCCCGTAATCCAGCAGGGCGATGGAGCCGTCCGACTGGATGCGGACGTTGCCGGGATGCGGGTCGCCGTGGAAGATGCCGAACTCAAACACCTGCTTCATGTAGATGCGGGCGCCGTTGCGCGCCACCTGGGCGGGGTCAAGCCCCTGGCGGCGGATCGCCTCCAGATCGTCCGCGCGGCAGCCCCCGATGAAGTCCATCGTCAGCACGGCGTCGGTGGTCAGGTCCTCATAGACACGCGGCACCAGCAGCGTCGCGTCCTTGCGGAACAGCTTGCGGAACTCCTCGATCGTCCGTCCCTCGCGGCGGAAGTTGAGTTCGCGGCGGATCGTCCGGGCGAAGTAGTTGACCAGCCCCACCGGGTCGAAGATGGCAAACTGGGGAATCCCCGCGAACAGCGGCGCCGCCTCCTGCATCAGCCCCAGGTCGCGCTCGATGTCGTGCACCGCCCGGGGGCGGCGGACCTTGACGGCCAGCGGCGTTCCGTCCCGGTGCGTGGCCCGATGCACCTGCGCCAACGATCCTCCCGCCAGCGGCGTGCGGTCAAAGTCCGCGAAGAGACGGTCGATTGGCTGCCGCAGTTCCTCTTCCAAAAGCCGCACCGCCTCCTCCGGCTCAAAGGTCGGCACATGCTCTTGCAGCTTGGCCAGTTCATCGATGACATCCGGAGGGAGAAGGTCGGGGCGGGTGCTCAGGACCTGGCCGAACTTGATGAATGTCGGCCCAAGCTGTTCAAAGGCGAGTCGGAGCCGCTGTGCCGTCGTCAGGCCCTCCACCGGAGGACGCCGGAACAACCGCCGCTTCCCCCACTCGACATATCCCCGGAAGCCAAGCCGTTCGATCAGGTCCCCGAACCCGAACGTGACCAGCACGGTCATGATCTGGCGGACCCGCCCGAGGTGTCTCAGGAATCGAAAGAGATGGGCTTCCACAGAGGCTGGTCCTGCACGTCGAATCCCCCCCGAGGCGACCGCCGTCGGGGGTGTTCGGGGCATCCGGCTCGCCCCGGCTGTCTGGCAGTGAGCAGGGGGGAGGGGACAAACACGGCCCCCGTCATTCTCCCCCCCGCCACGGCGGATCGCAAACTGCGGCGGCGGCCAACGGCCGGTGAATCCCGGAGCCCGGCTGATCCAAACGGCACAATCCGATCGACCGGAATGGTCCCGGTCGGCGCACCGGCGTTTACGGCCAGTGGCCGCTCCGTCTGGTCGTTCTCTGAGCTACGAACACGGGAAGGGCCGCACTGAAGATTCCCCGGCGAATCCTCTCGGCTGGGAACCATCCCGTTCCGTCGCCGCACGAGTCCGTCCTCCGGACGCACCGCCTCCCCAGGATTCCACGTTCGGCGGGCAGCTCGCGGGAAAGAGACTCTATGTCCGACAGCCGCGCCCATCCGCGCACTCCCGTCCGAACCCTGGTCACAGTGCTGTGTGAATCGGAACACGGTGCCGCGGCGCCATGGGTGCTCAAGGGCTGGACGGAGGACATCTCCGCTTCAGGGATGCAGCTTGCCTGCAACGACGAGCTCCCGTCGGGACCGATCTACGTGCGGATGCTGCTGCCGGGGCTGGAAGACAAGATTCTGGAGTGCCAGGTGCTCCGCCAGCGGCGCCGCCAGCCGACCGGCCTGCTCGGCGTCGCCGGTCCCCGGTTCGTGTACGGCATTAAGTTCTCCCGCGTTCGCAGTCGCGCGGAGTTCGAAGGACGTGCGCCCTCCCTTGCGCCCGCCGCTCCTCGCACGCAGAAAGTGAGTGCGAACGGCTGAGCCTCCGCCGCGCGTCTCCGCAGCAATCACGCGGGCGGTTTCACAACCTCCTCTCCCCTGCTCCCGGGGAGCGGGCTGCAACCCAAGCCTGCCCACGGCGTCGGCGGGACCCTCTCCCTTGCAAGAGAGAGGGTTTGGAAAGTTGCTCGCGCCGGACGGCTCAGCGTCGCTCCAGGTTCGTCCAGAGTCCCCTGGTCAGCCGGACGGCTTGCTGCATCCCCTGTTCGGCTGGTTCGGAGGCGAAGGAAGGCTGCTGTCCGGTCGGTTCCAGGGCGGCGATCAGGCGGCCGGTTTCCGTCCGTCCCGTCAGCCGCGACACAAACAGGTCCCGGAACTGGTAGCGGTTCTGGTCATCGAGTCCCAGTTGCTCGGTGATTCGCGTCACCTTGCGCGAACCGTCCTCGGTAAACCGCGTGAGCTGCACCACGAGATTGATGGCGGAAGCGACTTGCGCCCGGGCAACGTAGACCGGCAGTTCGACGTCGGACATCAGGGAGAGGGTCTCCAGGCGGATAAGGGCGTCGCGCGGGGAGGTGGCGTGCACGGTGGTCATGCTGCCGGAGTGGCCGCTGATCATCGACTGCACCATATCGAGGGCCTCGCCGCCGCGGACTTCGCCGACGATGATCCGGTCGGGCCGCATCCGCAGCGACGCCTTGAAGAGCTGCCGGATCGTCACCGCCTTGCGTCCGTCGACGTCCCCCTGCTGCGATTCCAGGTAGATGCAGTGCTCCTGCGCGAGTTGCAACTCGGAACTGTCCTCGATCACTACGATCCGTTCATCGGGGGGGATGGCGGTGGAGAGGGCGTTGAGGAAAGTGGTCTTGCCGGTGCCGGTTCCTCCGGCCACCAGGATGTTCTTCCGCAGCCGGACGGCGATCTGCAGGAATTCCACGGCCGCCGGTGAGAGGCTGCCGAACCTCAACAGGTCCTCCAGCCCCAGGATGTCCCGTTTGAACTTGCGGATCGACAGGCAGGTGCCGCCGCGCGACGAGGGGGGGATGATCGCGTGGACGCGGGAGCCGTCCGGCAACCGGGCGTCGAGGATCGGCCGCTCGGCGTCGATCTCCCGCCCGACATACTGGGCGATGTTGTGCACGGCGGAGAGCAGCGCATCCTCGCTGAGAAAGCGGGCCGCGGTCTTGTACAACCGGCCGCCGCGCTCGATGTAGATCTCCTGCGGGCCGTTGACCATGATTTCGGTCACGGTCTCGTCGTACAGGAACTCGCGGATCGGGCCGAGGAAATAGTCGACCGATGCTTCAAAGATGGTCTCTCGGTCCATGCGGCCGCCCTTCTGGGGAACCCTCCATTCGCAGTCTGCCTCGTCTCGGACAAAGCAGCACCTGAAGCGGGTCTGAGCGCGACGGACATCGTCACTGACAGGCTGCATCATAGCCGACTCCCGAGCGGCCGGCACCTGCTCCGCGTGCGGTGTGTCGCAGACAATCTCCGGACGCCCTCCGCCGAAGTCGGCGCGCCACTGGCGGGATGGTTTCTGGCGAGGCGGACCGGTTGGGCCGTCACGCCCGTGGGGCCGCGATTGATACCCCCGCTTGCAGCCGGTACGATCTGGTCGGTTCGGTTCTCACCTCGCGGGCGATTGTCGCGGCGCATGGATTCGGATTCGTCACCGGCGTCTCTGGAGCACTGGACGCGACCGCATTTGCTCGGTCTCGAGGAACTCTCCGCGGCCGAGATTACGACGATTCTCGATCAGGCCGCCGAGTTCAAGGCGATGGCGCACCGCGGGGAGTCGAAGCTCAATGCCCTGCGCGGGAAGGTCGTCGCCAACCTCTTCTTCGAGCCCTCCACCCGCACGCGGACCAGTTTTTCGCTGGCGGCCAAGCGGCTCAGCGCCGACACGATCGACTTCACCGCCTCCGGCAGCAGCCTCTCCAAGGGGGAGACCTTCGTCGATACCGCCCTGACGATCGAGGCGATGGGGGTCGATCAGATGGTGGTGCGGCACAGCTCTTCCGGAGCGCCGGCGTTCCTGTCGCGGCACCTGAAGTGCTCGATCCTCAACGCCGGCGACGGCACTCATGAACATCCCACGCAAGGGCTGCTGGACATCTTCACCATCCGCGAGCACCGCGGGCGCATCGCGGGGCTGACGGTCGCCCTCGTCGGCGACATCCTGCACAGCCGCGTCGCCCGTTCCAACATCTGGGGCCTGACCAAGCTGGGGGCGCGGGTGATCGTCTGCGGCCCCGCCACGCTGCTGCCACCGCAGATCACGCGGCTGGGGGTCGAGGTCGCCCACAATCTGGATGAGATTCTCGCCGAAACCGATTGCATCAACATGTTGCGGGTGCAGTTTGAACGTCAGCGCGGAGCCTTCTTTCCCTCGATTGCAGAGTACGCCCACCTGTTCGGGATGAACCGGGAGCGGCTCCGCCGGGCCCGACGGGACGTGTTGATCCTCGCCCCCGGTCCCATCAACCGCGGCGTCGAAGTGACCGCCGACGTCGCCGACGGCGAACATTCGGTGATCCTCGATCAGGTGACGAACGGACTGTATATCCGCATGGCGTGTCTGTACCTGCTGGCCCGATCGCGTGCGGATGCACCTCCGGATGGCACGCCCCCGCTCCGTGATTCGCAGGGAGGAGACCGATGAGTACGCTCCTCCTGCAGGGTGGTCGCATCATCGATCCCGCACGCGGCCTGGACGCGGTGGGGGACCTGTGGTTGGCAGACGGCTGCATCGCCGGTTCGACGTTGGACGGCGGCACGCCCCCGCCGCGCGTGGACATGCGCCTGGACGTGAGCGGGTGCATCGTCTCGCCGGGCCTCATCGACATCCGCGTCAAGCTGGGAGAACCCGGATTCGAGGATGACGAGACGATTGAGACCGGCACGGCCGCGGCGCTCGCCGGCGGCTTCACCACCGTGGCTGCCCTGCCGGACACCCAACCCGTCGGAGACAGCCGCGCCAGCGCGGAATTCGTGGCGCGCCAGGCGGAGCGGGCGCGGCATTGCCGCGTCGTCCCGCTGGGTGCGGTCACCAAGCAGACAGCCGGCGAGGAACTGGCCGAGATCGGTCAACTCGTGGCCGGCGGCGCCCGGGCCTTCACCGACGGGAAAAAAGCCATCGCCAATTCGGAGGTGATGCGCCGCGCCCTCCAGTACACGGCGATGTTCGACTGCCCGATCCTGCACTATCCGCAGTCGCCGGAACTCGTGGCGGGGGGGGTGATGCACGACGGTTACTGGTCCACGGTGCTGGGCCTGCGGGGGATTCCGGCCGCCGCCGAGGAGATCATGGTGCGGCGGGACATCGCTCTGGCCGAGCACACCGGAGGGCGCATCCACCTGATGGCGATTTCGACCCTCAACAGCGTCGACGAGGTCCGCAACGCCCGCCGCCGCGGCATCCCCGTCTCCGCCGACGTCACGCCGCACCATCTCACCCTCACCGATGAAGCCCTTCGCGGCTACGATCCGCGGCTGAAGGTGTTACCCCCGCTGCGCCCCGCCGAACACATCGAAGCCCTGATGGAAGGCCTGCGCGACGGGACCATCACCGTCATCAGCTCCGGCCATGAGCCGTGGGCCCTGGAAAAAAAAGACCGCGAGATCGACCAGGCGCCATTCGGGATCGTCGGGCTGGAGACGCTCCTGCCGTTGTGCATCCGGGCGCTGATTGAGCCGGGACGCCTCGACTGGCTCACGCTGCTGGCCAGGCTGACAACCGGTCCGGCGGAACTGCTGCGTCTGGAAGCGGGAACCTTGCAGCCGGGCAGGCCGGCCGACGTGACGGTGATCGACCCGGCGGTCGAGTGGACCATCTCCGCCGCGGAGTTCCGTTCCCAGAGCCGCAACACCCCGTTTGACGGCTGGCGCGTGCGGGGCCGGGCCCGATATACGATTGTCGACGGGGAGGTCCGCTGGTCGGCCGGGACGTAAAGCAGTCCCGCTCGATGTGGCGGAATGCCGGGATGCCGGTCTGGCTTACGGAATGGTGAGCGGTTGCCGCCACGCCGGGGCCGGCGTCAGTCCGAAGCGGGGATCTTGTCCCGGCTGGTATTGGACGGGTGCGACGTCCGCCGCGTGAACGGGAGCATTCGGATCGCCGCCCCATGTGCCGGCGGGAGTGGAAATCCCGGCCCATTCCTGAGGACGCTGTGGAGGCGCCAGGTGACCGTAGTAACCGTGCGGTTCGGTCATGGCCCGACCGGGGTCTCCCAGCGGTTCAAACCGCGTCCACCACTGTTGCGAGTAGGGCAGGCCATGAGGCATCCCCCAGCCGACGGAGGTCTGCGTCTGGGAGAACACGTGATGGTAGTTGTACGGCCGTCCGGAGTGATAGCCGCCGTAAAAGGGGATGACTTGCAGGTAGCCGTGCTTCCAGGGCTCCTGATCGTCATACGGATAGAGCGGCTCGTTGCTGCCAACAGAAGCTGGCCCGAGGTATTCCGCCCCCGTCACGAACATCCCCTGGGCAGGAAGTTGTCCTGCCAGTGTGACGACGACGATCGCACTCCAGACGGCTTTGACCATGGCATCGCTCCTCAAGGGCCGCGCATTCAGTTCGAGGGATGGCGGTCCGCCGGGAAATGCCAGCGGCCCCCGCTCGGAGATCGTCCCCCGGAGGGGGAAGGACTCCGACTGGCCGTGGGACAACGTCCGTTGACTGTGCACGACCCCTCGTACTCATCGGATGCAACCGCCCCGGCAGGAACGGCCATTTCCTCGCCTTAACCGACAGATTCGGCAGATGCGGCCGAGGATTCGGGTGAGGAGGGGATTTGACGGCTGTGGGGGGTGGCCGGAGCTTCTAATCGGGGCGTAGAGTCAATCATCCGCCTTGGTTAAACCTCGCGCCGCTTCGTTGTCCGTTGTGATCGTCACGTCCCTGCCCACCCGACCAACTCCCATGATCCGTTTTGCCACCGCCTGTTTCTGGGTTTGGAGCTGTGCCGCCGTCGCCACGGCCGACGATCCGACTCCGCGCACGGAATCGGCTCCCTCCGAAAGCGCCGCCCCGTCCGAGAGCGCCACTCCGCCTCTGACGCCGATTCCGGAGGTTCCCGGCGGGTTGCCCGGAGTCGCCCCCGCGCCGCGGCCGCCGGCCGCGGGACCATCCGCCCTCCCGCCGGGGGGAATGCCTCCCCACGCTCCGTGGATGCAGCCCCCGGGAAGCGGCCTCGGCCATGCCCCTGCGCCGGTCGTCCCCTTCGGCAGCGCCGGGAGCTATCTCCCCGGGACCGAAATTCGCTACTCCGCCGGCAACCTCGCCGTCCCCGCCACGACCATCGGGACATATGGCACATATGGCTACGGGGGACTCGGCTACGCCGCGATGGGCTATGCTCCCGTGCTGATCGTGCCGTATCCGTATACCGGCGCGATGGGTGGAGGTGTGCATCCCCGCTTCCCGTACTACAGCTACCGCCGCCCGTGGTACTACGACGGTCCGGCCAGCACGAACGTGAACATCAATTGGTGAGCCGTCTCTCCGCTCACCGTCGAACCACAAAGTGAAATCCTCCGCGCCGCCGGTGAGCAGCGGGCGCTCACGGCCGATCGACCGGGGATTCCCGGCGTCAGTCGCTTGCATTCCGCACCGCGGCGAGAAAGGATGCAGGCAGGGAGCGCTGCTCAAAGGGGGGACCGGGAACCCCGTGGCTCTCCCCTGCTGCTCCCCGGCTGGAGGGTCTGTGCATGTCTCGGTCTTCGCTGCGGTTCGTGCTCGGAGGTCTGGTGGTGGTCGGCGTTCTGCTGGCCGGTCCTCCGGCGGCCCCTGCCCAGGCGCCCGGGCAGGAAGGCGAGGGGCCGACGATCAAGAAGGGCCGGCTGCTGGAACTCGATACCAAGGGGCGCGTCACCACGCTCAAGATCGAAACGACCGACGGGGAATCGTACGAGGTCAAAGTGACCCCGATGCTCGACTTTGCGATTCTCGGCGGCGGCGATCCCAGCTTTGTCAAACCGGGGATGTTCCTCTCCGCCCGCGGCGTAATGTCCCAGGAGAAGATCTTCGTCCAGAACCTGAACATCCATGTCTTCCCCAAGGGGAAGCGCCCTCCTCCGGGACGGTTCGTCAAGGGCCAGCCGCAACCGGGGGAGAGTCTGTCGCTGTACGAGGTCTCCGGGGAGATTGTGTCCGCGGGGCCGGCGGAGGACTATCCGGACTATACGGCTATCGTGCTGAAGGTCCCGGGACGGAATCCCCCCGTGTGGTTGGAGAAGGGTTTTCAGGTGCGAGTTTCGTCGACTGACCCGGCGCATGCCTCCGCGGGGGCCGACGTGGAGTTGGCGCTGCGTCCGGTGCGGGGGGGGAAATTGTTCCCCGTCGGCGTCCGCATCTATCGGGAGGCCCCCTTCACCGCGGAGGAAGTGTTGAAGGAGACGGACGAGAAGTGAATCGCGATGAGGGGACGGCGGCTGCTTCACGGCGGCGCCGGGGAGAAGGAACTGGTGTACGCTCGCCGCTCCACTCCGGCGGAGGAAACGTCTTCCGCCATCTCCCTGACTCGTATTCAACGAGTCGTCGGGCAGGCTGCGGCTTCACGGGGAGAGAAAGGGAGGCATGTCTGGATCAGCCACGCAGGCGGCTGAGACCTCCGCCGTCCGCCCGCGCACTCTCTCGCACGCCGGCATCGCGGCCATGGCGATCGGGTTGTCGATCGTCTCGCTGGAGGTCTCCACGCGGTTCATCGAGTCCCGCCTGGGGATGGCCGGGCATTTCGTGGTGGTCGGCTGCGGCGTGTACTTCTCCATCTGGGGGCTGAAGGAGATCATCACTGGCCTGCTGCCGTGGCTGGGCCAGACCGGCCTGGGGCGGGACCGCTTTGTGTTTCCCACGGAAGGGGTCGTGTATGTGGCGATTATGGGGGTGGTCTTCACCGGGGCGATGATCGGCCGCTCCAACCCGCTGCTGCTGGTCTTCTCCCTGATGGCCGGGCCGCTGATCGTCAACGGCTGGCTGACCAAGACGCTGCTCCACCGGGTCTCCGCCCGCCGGCACGCTCCGGCGCGGGTGATGGCCGGCGAACCGATCTCGGTCGAAATCACGCTCACCAACGGCAAACGCTGGTTGTCGGCGTGGCTACTCACGGTGGTCGATCGCGCGGCGAGTCCGCGGGAAGAACTGCGACCGCGGACGGTCTTTCCCCGCATCCCCCCCGCCGGTACAGCCGCCTCGCACTATCGTCTGCAACTGATGCAGCGCGGCGTGTATGTGCTGGGGCCGTTGCAGGTCAACACCCGCTTCCCTTTGGGACTGGTGGAACGGGGGATCAGTTTCGACCTGCCGGATCGCATTCTGGTCTATCCCCGTCTGGGCCATCTGAGGAACGGCTGGAAAGCCCACATCCGGCAGGCGACGGAGCTGTCGGTGGAGCAGCTCGCCCAGGGGGGGGCCTTCAACGACGAATTTCATCAGCTCCGCGACTACCGCCAGGGTGACGACCATCGCGCCATCCACTGGAAGACGTCCGCGCGGCAGAATGAGCTGATGGTGCGCGAATTCCGGCAGCACCGCGACCAGGACCTGCTGATCCTGCTGGATGCCTGGCTCCCCGAGCATCCCGGCGTCGAAGACCGCCTCGCGGTCGAACAGGCCGTCAGCCTGGCTGCCACCGTGGCCGTCGATCAGTGCCGGCAGGGACGCGACGCCGTCCCGTTTGTCGCCGCGGGAGGGCAGGAGACCTTCACGTGGGGAGGGGCGCAGGGATCGCACCGTCTGGAGGCCCTTTTGGACGGACTGGCCATGCTGGAGCCGTCCGCCCACGTCGCGCTGCCGGAACTGTTCGATCACTGCCAACGCCATCTGGGACCGCACCAGCGGCTGCTCCTCATCACCCCCCGACGCGAAAGCGTCCGCCGTCAGGTGGACGAATGGGCGGGAGCGCGGCTGCAGCAGCGGTCGCGGCTCGTGCGGGCGCTCGATCTGCTGGACCCGCATGATCCGAGAGTGGGGCGCATCGTGGCCTGGACATAAGCTTCGCCACCGGGCGACCCTGCCGCGAGCGCGATCCGGGGGGGGAGTCCGAGTCGACTGGCTGCCTGGTTCGCCTCGGCGTCGAGAGGCTCACGTCGCACCAGCCGCGCGGCGGACATGCAGTCGCACCGCGGCGTACTCGGCCAGGAGCTGATCGAGCCGCGTGCGCACCTCCTCCCACTCCGCGCAGGGAACCTCCAGCGTGGCGGTGACGAAGGCCGGCCCCTGGGGAGCATCCGGAGGACCGCCGCCGGACGACTCGGCCGCCGGGACGAACAGCAGGTCGCGGAGTTCCTGGGCGTCGAAACCGGTCAGCGTCGGGTCGAACTCGGGAAGGTCGTGCAGTTCCGTCAGGAGTCCGACGAGCTTGTCAGGGTCCCAATCGCTGCCGACTGACCGGTTGTTGAGCGTGACGTTGAGCGCCTGTTCCCGCTCCAGCGGCAGATCGACCACCACGCAATCGACCTGCTGAGCTCCGTCGTGCCGGAGAATCTCCAGCCGCTGATGACCGGCCACGACATGTCCGGTGCGGCGGTTCCAGACGAGCGGTTGCACGAGATCGAATTCCCGCAGGGAGCGGCGGAGCTTCTCCCAGCCGGGGTCCCCCGGCGCGAGCGGTCGGCGGGGATTGTAGGGAGCGGGCCGGAGTTGCTCGACGGGGATTGATTCGACCTGCATGGTCGTCTGGAGTCTGGAGTCCGGAGAGGGGCGGCGGGTGCCGGAGGGACCGGCCGGGGTGTGACGCTGGACGACAGGCGCCGTGGTGGCGATGCGCCCGGGGGGAAGCAAATCACGGTTCGTTCGGCGGCGGGGTCCTGTCGATCGGATCAGGCCAGAGGTCCTCCAGGTTGAACCGCAGGCGGATTTCGTCCTGGATGCGTTCCAGCCGGCGACTGACGTGTCCTTTGGGGTGACCAAAGGCACGGCCGATGCGTTCCACCGGCCACCCGGCGTTGATCCGCAGCGCCAGCATTGCCAGGTCGCGCCAGGTGCGGGGATCGTTGGTTTGAAAGGCTTCCTCCAGTCGCTTCCAGAAGATCTCCGGGCCGGCGGCGGAGAGGACGATTTTGGTTCCGTCCGAACGCATCATGGACATGCGGCTGCCTGCCTTTCTGTGCCTGTTCCGGCGAACCTGTGATCTTCGCTGCCGCAGACCGGTTTGTCGGCTTGCGGCATCGTCCACATCAACGGGCGTGGTTGCGCGGTCGCCGCGCCGTTCGACCGTGCCGCGAAGGACGCAACGTGAATCAGGGGCGGCTGTGTGACAAGGGCAATTCGGCCGGATGCTCCTCCGGAACGGACGAGCGGCGCTCTCCCGGGGGGGACCGGGGAGTGAGTCCCGCGGGCGACTTGACGCAGCGGGAGCAGCGTTCGACCATGCACCCAGAGCCCCGCCGCCGCGCTCTGAGCGTTGCATCGGTGAGCGGGCTTTCTACCTTCGAAGCCCTCCTCACAGAGTGGCCCTGTTACCGGGAGTTGAATCATGGTCAAGACCGCCTCCACAATGATGCCGCTGGGAACGCCGGCCCCCGATTTCTCGCTCCCCAACGTGGTGGACGGCCGCACCGTCTCCCTGCAGGACTTCGCTTCCGCCCCCGGCCTGCTGGTGATCTTTCTGTGCAATCACTGCCCGTTCGTGATTCACATTCGGGAGGAGCTGGCGAAATTCAGTCGGGAGTACACGCAGAAAGGTCTGGCGATTGTGGGGATCAGCTCCAACGACGTGACGGCCTATCCGCAGGATGGTCCCGAAGCCATGCAGCGTGAGCACGCCGCGGCCGGTTATGCCTTCCCCTACCTGTACGATGAAACTCAGGAGGTGGCCAAGCGGTACCATGCCGCCTGCACGCCGGACTTTTTCCTGTTCGACCAGCAGCGACGTCTGGTGTACCGGGGACAGTTCGACGACAGCCGGCCGCAAAGCAATATCCCGGTGACAGGCGCGGACCTGCGCGCCGCCTGCGACGCCGTGCTGGCAGGCCGCCCGGTGCCGGAGGACCAAAGTCCCAGCATCGGCTGCAACATCAAATGGAAGCCGGGGAACGAGCCGGATTATTTCACCGGCGTCCCCGCGGTTTGAAGCCCCGGCCAGGCGTCTCGCCGCCCCCCGCCGGTCTCGCCGCGACCCGCAAGTTTAGCCGCGACCCGCAGGGGAGCGCGAAACTAAGAGCGCGAACCCAGAATCGCGACATCCGGATCACAAAACCGCCGGTTTCAATCCAGCGCCACAAAGTAATTCCGCACCACCTGGTCGATGATCTCCCTGCGGAAGGCGGGAGGTCGGCCCTGAAACTCACAGGCGGTCTGCGCCTGGAGCAACAGATCGCGGGCGTGGCAATAGCGGAGCTCCCGGCCGGTCTCTCGATAGTGCCGCTCCAGCAGGTAGCGGCCGCACTCTTCCTCGTACTCAATCCCCAGGGAGCGGCTGGTCACCTGCAGCAGCGCCAGGAACTCGTCGTAGGAGGGGTTCGGTGCCTCCACCTTGTAGGGGATGCGGCGGAGGAAGGCTTCATCCACGAGTTCCCGCGGGCGGAGATTCGTCGAGAAGACGATCATCTGCTCGAAGGGGGTCTTGAGTTTTTTCCCACTGGGAAGGTTGAGGTAGTCCACCCGCATTTCCAGCGGGACGATCCAGCGATTGAGCAGGTCCGTGGGACTGCACCGCTGGCGGCCGAAGTCGTCGATCACCAGCACGCCGCAGTTGCTCTTGAGCTGCAAGGGGGACTCCACCACGCCCGTGTCGCCCACTTTGGTCAGCTCCAGGTTGTCGAGCGTCAGCTCGCCACCGACGGTGATCGTCGGCCGCTCGATGCGGACCCAGCGATGGTCGACGGCAACTTCCTCCGGCACGGGGACCGGCCGGTGCACCGTGGGATCGAAGACGCGGATTAGTTCCCCCTCCACCAGCAGGGTCCGCGGAATCCAGATCGAGGCGCCATAGGCCCGGCAGATCCGGTCCGCGATCGTCGTCTTGCCGTTCCCCGGCGGTCCGAACAGAAACAGCGCCTGGGCCGCCCGCACCGCCTGTCCCACCTGCTGGAAAAGCTGCGGTTGAACAGAGAACCCCCGCAGCGACTCTTGCAGCCGTTGCGGCGTCACATCGCGTCCGTTGAGCCTCTGCCGGCGGACGGACTCGCAGTAGCTCTCGAACGTGACCGGGGCGGCGCCGCAGTAGGTCGTGACCTCCATGAGCCGGCGCGCCCTGTCGTGTCCACTCGGCGTCAGCTCATACACATAATCGTGCATCTGGCTGGCCTGGCGGTGGGCCACCACCTGATCGCGCTTCATCCGCCGCAGCTCCAGCTCCATCACCTTGAACGGCAACCGCAGTTGTCGTGCAATCTCCTTGCCGGTGGCGTGTGTACGACTGAGCAGAAACTTCAGCGTCAACCCTTCGATCAGCGTCTCGCTCAACCCCGTCTCCCGCAGCGACTGCGGCGGCAGGGGGAGATATTCCGCCGTTTCGCAACCCGGACGAGTCGGCGCAGTGGGGGGGAGCTCAAACGCGACCGTCTGGAACAGGGGATCCGCCAGCATGGCACAGCTCAAGAGCAGGAGAGGACGCTGACCACGGACCGTGGTCTGGTCGTTCGGCCTCCCTGCCCGGATGTCAGGAAACGTAGCTTCCGATCCCCGAGGTGTGCGCCTCGTCCTTGCGGCCTTGCCACTCAGGTGGGAGACAGGCGGGAGGGATGATGACGATCTTGCGGGTGATGTCGGCTGTTCTGCCGAATTCCGCGGTTGCTCAATCTCCCCCGTGTGTTCAGCCAGTGCGGCCGGAGGGCTTTCAGGGCTGTACACTTGACCCGGCGACCATCGACCGCGAGAACCGGTGCTGTGAGGTGCCGCGAGCAAGTTTCCACACCCTCCTCCAGAGGGGGGAGGGTTCCGCCGAGGTCGTCAGCGGGCTTCGCCACGGCATGGTCGCTCCGACGCCCGTCAAAGGGCGATCGTTCACCCCACCCTCCTCTTCCTGTCTGTCATGATCTGGGACGAACTCCGTCTCTCCGCCCCACCACTCTCTCCGGCCGAGCAGTCTCGCCGGGCGGTCGAAGAGGCCGTCTGGATCGATCTCACGGATCGGGCGCAAATCGAGGTGAGCGGAGCGGACCGGGCGGCCTTCCTGCACAACTTCTCGACGCAGGACGTCAAACGGGTTCCGGCCGGAAGCGGCTGCGAAGCCTTCCTCGCCAATATCAAGGGGCGGATCGTCGGTCACGTCCTGATCTTTGCCGGTGAAGAGGCTCACTGGCTCGACAGCCCCGCCCCTGCTCCCCCGTTGCTTCAGCACCTGGAGCGGTACCTCATCACGGAAGATGTCCAGCTCGCGGACCGGAGCGCGGAGTGGTGCGAGGTCGGGCTGATCGGTCCGGCCGCCGCCCGCTACGTGGAAGCTCTCCTGCCGGGAGCCGCGACGTGGCCCTTGTTCCAGCATGGTCACCGCGCGGGGGTCGCTGTGCGCCGCTTCAGCTTCACCCAGCAACCCGGGTGGCTGGTGGGAGCGGCGCCGGAGCGGCTGCGGACGCTGGTTCAGGAATGGACGGCCGCCGGGCTGGTCGAGTGTCGCCGCGAGGTCTTTGAGGCTCTCCGCATCGAAGCCGGTTTTCCGATGTACGGCGTCGATCTCAGTGAAGAGAACCTGGTCCATGAGTCGGGCCGCATCCGGGAGGCCGTCAGTTTCACCAAGGGGTGCTATCTGGGTCAGGAACCGATCGCGCGCCTCGAATCGATGGGACACACCAACCGGGAGCTGCGGACGATCCGGCTGGAAGGTTCCGACGTACCGGCTCGTGGGGCCAGGGTCCTCGACCCGAGCACGGGCGCTGATTGGGGCGTGGTCACCTCCGCCGCCTTCTCCCCCTCCGAGAACCGGGCGGTGGTCATGGCGCTGGTCCGGCGCGAAGCGATGGCCGCGGGTGGAGTGACCGTGGAGACAAGCCGTGGTCTCGTCCCGGGCGCACTCGTCGCACGCGGCTGACGGAGCCCGGCGAAGGCTCCCCTCCCGACCGCGGGTGGTTTAAACTCCCTCTCCATCCCAGTCCCCGCGTTCAGAAGAATGAGCCTCAGATGTCCCTTCCGCGCATGCGACGGGCCGACCTCCCGCCGGGCGATTGTCTGTGCAACTACTGCACGGCCCTGTGCTGTCGGTACTTCACGCTCCCTATCGACACCCCCACCGACTGGCGAGACTTCGATCACATCCGCTGGTTCCTGATGCACGGTCGGGCGACGGTCTTTGTGGAGAGCGGGGTGTGGTATCTGACGGTGTATGCCGAGTGCCGGCACCTGCTGCCGGATCATCGCTGCGGCATCTATGACGATCGCCCGCAGATCTGCCGCAACTACTCCACCGATGCGTGCGAGTATGAGGACGACGGCGTCCACGACATGTACTTTGAGACTCCCGAACAGATCTGGGAGTATGCTCACGCCGTTCTGCCGCCCCAGCAGCCGCGGCGATTCTCCCCGCAGCCGGCCGATCCGCGGGAAGTAACGCTTCCCCTGGTGAGCGCGGCGGGGTGAGGCGGTTCTCGGCTGCCCGGAGGGGGATCAGGGGAGCAATCGGGCGGCGTCGGCCTCGCTGGGGACGCGGCAGGTCTCCCGCCGCCCGAAGAGTCGATACCGCAGAGCCGCGACCAGACGATACCCGAGGTCGCGGAGCGGCCAGGGAATGATCCATAACGCCGCCGCCGCGAACTTCCACCCTCCTCCTAACCGCCACAGGATTCGCACTGCCGCCGCAGAGCGGACGTACCTCGCCCCCGTCTCGGTGCGGAGCACCAGCGTCCGCAGTTCACGGCGGACCTCGGCGGGGAGCAGCCGGGACGCGGTCTCCCCCTGCAACGAGGCGAACCGCAATCTCCCGGAGCGGTCATGCCGCATCAGGAAGTCCACGGTGGCGTTGCACAGGGAGCAGACGCCGTCGAAAAAGACGATCGCCTCCTCCGGCGGCGGAATCTTCGCCGGGGACGAGGGAGCACCCGCGGCGGCCGTGGCGCTCCCAAGGCATCCGGAGTCGGCGGCGTGGTGGTCCATGTGTTCAGCCTCGCGGCAGGAGCGGATGCTGTCAACACGAGCTTGTGCAAAGTGGATTCGATCCGTCGCGGCGAGGGGCGGGCTTCGCTACCATCGTGCCGTCGTGGCCGGCCCCCCGACCGCAACTCCCGTGACGCTCCTTCCGCTCCTCCGAGGTCTCCCATGCACCGACTTCTCCTTGCCGTGATGCTGCTCTCGCCGGTGCGGCTGCTGCCGGCTGCCGATGACGACGGCTTCGTCCCCCTGTTCGACGGGAAGACGTTGAATGGCTGGCATGGAAACACGAGCTACTGGGCGGTGCTGGACGGCGCCATCGTGGGCCGCACCGAGGGCAACATCCCGGCCAACACCTTCCTCATCAGCGACGGGACCTACGGAGACTTTGTGCTGAAGGTGAAATTCCGCCTGCACGACCATCGGGGCAACAGCGGCATCCAGTTCCGCAGCGAGGAACTTCCCCCCAAGGAGGGGCAGCCGCCGTTCATCGTGGCCGGCTATCAGGCGGACATCGCCGACAACCATTTTCTGGGCATCCTCTACGGCGAGCGGACCGGGCGGGGGATCATTCAGGACCTGACGCCGGAGCAGCGCTCCGCCGTCGCCGCCGCCTACAAACCCAAGGACTGGAATGAGTACGTCATCACGGCGCAGGGGGACCACGTCACGCTGACCCTCAACGGCGTGACGACCGTCGATCTGGACGATCCGCAGGGGGCCAAGTCGGGGGTGATCGCTCTGCAACTCCACCGCGGGCAGGACATGACCATTTCGTTCAAGGACATTCTCATCCGGCGGCTGGACTGACGCATCTCCCCGCGCGGACGGCCGCGATCATCCACAGGTTTGAACGACACACAAGAGACGCACGCGCGTGAACCACGGAGGCGAGCGGATGGAACCAGTTCAGTCAGGTCCTGGCGAGGAACCCGGGCCGCCGGTGCGATCCTTGGGTATGGTCCCGCGGCGCATCCTGGGAGCGCTGTTGGAAAAGGCGTTCACCACGCCGGACGCCTATCCCCTGACGCTCAAGGCCCTCACCACCGCCTGCAACCAGAAGAACAACCGCGATCCGGTCGTCGAATTCACCGAGGACGACGTGCTGGCGGGAATCGAAGCCTTGCAGCAGGCGGGTCTGGTGGCCGAGGTGCATACCGACGGAGGCCGGACGGCGCGGTATCGCCATCTGGTCCGCAAACGCTTCCCCTGGACGGAGCCGCAACTGGCCGTGATGACCGAACTCTGGCTGCGGGGGCGGCAGCAGCTTGGGGAACTCCGCACCCGCGCCAGCCGCATGATCCCCATCGAGACGCTGGAAGAACTCCGCGCGCAGTTGCAGCCGTTGCTGACGGAGGGCTACATCCGCTGCTCCGGTCCGCTGGAGCGGCGCGGCGTCGAGGTCGATCACACCTTCTACGAGGAGGGCGAGACCCCGGCGGGGTGGTCGCCGCTGCTGGAGGAGGAGGCGCCGCTCCGGGCGTCCTCCGCGACGGCGCCGCGCAGCGCTCTCCCCTCCGGCGAACTGAATTCCCTGAAGGAACAGTGCCGGGACCTGGAACACCGCGTCGCGGAGTTGGAGTCGCGGCTCTCTGCGGTCGAGGAGCGACTCCAGACGCTGCTGGGGTGAGCGGTGCAGCCTCTCCCTCGCCTGCATGACCGGCAGCGCGGGGGGCGGCGCTCACTCCCGGCAAGCCGTCTCCGTCACGGCAGCGGAATGCCGAAGTCGGCGAACTCGAAGCGGGTGCGGCCCGCCGCGCCGACTCTCAGGCGGTCCAGCACGCGCAGAATCCCCTCTTGCGCCGGGTCCCGGACGTTGATCCTGACCCCAGCGTCGTAGCTGAAGAGCACCAGGACCAGCGACTTCGGCTGCGGCCAGCTCTTGAACATGGCATACAGCTCCCGTTCAAACGCGACTCGATCGAGGGAGGCGGCCGGCTGCGCATCCTCCAGCGGCAGCGCCAGAAAATGCTGTTGCCTCTGCGCATCCACGAGCGCCAGCCGCCGCGAGTCCCGCTCCAGATGCAGCTCCCAGAAATCGCAGTGTTTGCGGACTTCCTCGAACGTCAGCAGGTGGCGGATTGCCGCCCCGGGGCTGGCCTCCGCCAGCCGCTGGAATTCCTTCCGCAGCCGTTCGAACTCTTCCGCCGATTCCGACAGCGGCGGCACGCGGTGGGGGTCCAGCAACTCGTCGATGACCGGCTGGGGAACACGGAACAGTTCCACGAGCAAGCGTCCCAGCACTTCCTGGCGCTGCTGAGAGCGCTCGAGGTCCTGTTCGTGCTGCTGCAGTTCCTCACGACCGCGGCGGATCAACTCCTGCGACGACTGCATCGCCCGCCGGGCCTCGGCCAGCAGACGGAAGGCGTCTCCCAGGGCGGCTTGCAGGCGGAGCGTCTCTTCCTGAGCGGCCTGGAATTCGCGCTCCCGCCGGGCGGCGGCGCGGGCCCGCTGGGCATCGGTCTCGCGGACCTCCAGGAACTGGGCGAAGATGACGATCAGCAGCAGGTCCAGCAGCGGGGTGAGCTGCATGGTCAGGCGTCGCAGAGGGCGGCTCATGACGGCGCCTCCCCCGCGTCGTCCGTGGCGACGGGATGCTCTTCCCCGGCTGCGGCGGCAGGGGCGTCGGCGAACGACAACTCCCGCTTGACCCGGGCGACGGTCTCGCGCACGTGCCGCCGGTTTTCAGCTAGTCGCTGGAATCCGGTCTCCAACAGGCTGTTGAGGAACATCAGCAGGATCGCGGCCACCAGGCCGGCGAACGTGGACCAGATGGCGTCGCCAAACCGGCTGACGATGGCGCTGACGCTCCCCTCTCCTCCGGCGGCGTCGCGCTGCAGGGCGGAGCCGATCGCCAGAATCGTCCCCAGCACGCCCGCCAGCGGATAGGCCTCGATCATCGTGCGGGCGATGTTGTAGGCCGTCTCGAACAGCATCGAGTTGAGGTAGCGGCGCTTCTCATCCAGCACACGCATCCGGGTCAACAACCTCTGGCGATCCCGCCCGCGGGTGCGATCGTCGAGCACGTCGTTGACGTCGGCCAGGAAGGCGTCGATCTGGTCGGACAGGTGTGCCGTGGCGTCCAACATGCTCTGATGCGTCAGCCCCCGCGTGAAGTCGAACAGGCAGGAGGCGATGTTCCGCAGGTCGCGCCGCGCCCAGACGGAGAGCACCAAGAACACACACAGGTGGACTGCGAACGCAGCGACGATGACCGTGGTGGAGACGGCCGAAAGTCGCTCCAGCAGCAAGGGCCAGGCTGCGTGGGGCATGGGAGGTGCGGTCTCCAGATTCGGCTCGCCGGAGGTCCCGCCGAACGGCGGAACTCCCGCGGGCCTGTTGCCAGGGAATTATCGCTTGCGGGGATCGGCCGCGGTGTGTCGGTTCGGGCCTTTCCCGTCGTTCCGCTCCAACACAAACAGCGCGCTGTGGGCGCGCAGGTTGGCCATCCAGGCGCGCCGCTTGGCCCGGGAACCAATGATCGGCAGCTCCCACACGATGTGAAAGTTCCCCCGCCGCGCCAGGTCGCGAAAGTCGAGCATCGTCAGGAAGTGCACGTTGGGGGACTCGAACCACTCGTAGGGGAGCGAGTCGGTGACGGGAGCGCGGCCCGACACCGCCACTTGCAGGCGAATCGCCCAGTGTCCGAAATTCGGCACCACCACCAGCGCCCGCCGCGCAATCCGGAAGATCTCCTCCAGCACCGCCAGCGGACGCTGCACCTGCTGGAGGGTCTCGCTCACCACCGCCACGTCGAAGGAATCGTCGGGAATCTCCTTCAGACCCCGGTTCAGGTCGGCCTGCAGGACAGGGACTCCCCGCTCGATCGCGCCGATGAATTGATCGAACGCCAACTCCACCCCCAGCACGCTGCACCCATGTTCGTCGCGGAGTTTCTCCAGCAGCCGGCCGTCGCCGCATCCCAGATCGACGACGCGGCTCCCCCGGTCGATGTGCGCCATGATGATCTCGTCCGTCACGGCCAGACGAGGATCGGGCATCATCATCCGTTTGGCGCACATGGAGCAGCCGTTGGCAGGGAACGCGGGAAGGCGACCGGGGGGCGATGGGGGACGCGTCGCGGGGCGGTTGCCGGTCGGCCCGGCCGCCTCTGACCCATCGAGTCTAACGATCCCTTTCCGGACGGGGGAGGGCACGCGAATGGTCCGGCGCGGCTCCCGCGGGTGAACCCCCTCCGCGCAGGGTGTAGAATTCCGGCCGTAACCGATCCCGATGCCGAGGACTCCCCCCATGACGCGTCCCTCTCTCGTCCGCGTGGCCCTCATCCAGCAGCGCGCGACGAGCGATCCGCAGCAGAACCTGGAAGCGACGATCGGCCGCATCCATCAGGCGGCGGACCAGGGGGCGCAGCTCATCTGCACTCAGGAGCTGTTCCGCACCCACTACTTCTGCCAGACGGAGGACCACGCCCACTTTTCGCTCGCCGAGCCGATCCCCGGACCCACCACGCAGGCGCTCGCCCCCCTCGCCCGCGAACGCCAGGTCGTTCTCATCGCCTCCCTGTTCGAGCGGCGGGCCGAGGGTCTGTACCACAACACGGCCGTAGTCCTCGACGCCGACGGCGCCCTCCTCGGCAAGTACCGCAAGATGCACATCCCCGACGACCCGTTGTTCTATGAGAAGTTCTATTTCACCCCCGGTGATCTGGGATTCCGCAGCTTTCAGACGCGCTATGCGCGGATTGGAGTCCTGATCTGCTGGGACCAGTGGTATCCGGAAGGGGCGCGGCTGACCGCTCTGAAGGGGGCACAGATTCTGTTCTTCCCCACCGCCATCGGCTGGCAGCCGCACGAGAAGGCCGAATTCGGCCACCGGCAGCATTCCTCATGGGAGACGATCCAGCGCAGCCACGCCATCGCCAACGGGGTGTACGTCGCCGTGCCGAATCGCGTCGGCTTTGAACCGACTCCGCCGGGTGCGGGGAGCGGCTCACCGCCGAGCGGCATTGAGTTCTGGGGACAGAGTTTCGTGGCGGACCCGTCGGGACAACTGCTCGTCCAGGGGAGCGTCGCGGAGGAGGAGGTGCTGCTGGCGGACTGCGACCTGGCGCAGATCGACGTGCAGCGGACCCATTGGCCGTTCCTGCGGGACCGCCGCATCGACGCTTACGGTGGACTGACCGCGCGGTTTTTGGACGAATAGAGTTCACCCCCGGGACGCGAGGGCTGTTGAGGGGGGGGGCGTGTGACGCAGGCTCAGTCCACCACGTCCGGCGGCGGGGGGGGACGGTTGGGGTCGGGGGGCGGGGCCGGTTTGGGGGGCGTCGCCCCCTGGCACAGGGTCGCAAAGTCGATCCCGAAACCGATCCAGTAATCGCCATTGTCGGGATACGGCGTCCAACCGGCGGTCAGGCCGTGACGGGCCGCCTCGTTTCTCGCCGCCAGGTATGTCTCGAAGCTGTCGCTCCAGACCCGGAAATCGAGGTAGTGTTTCTGGGGATTCAGGTTCGCGAGGGCGCGGTTGAACAGAGACGTGCGCTTGGAGATGTTGGCGGTCTCCTCGCCGGCCTCCTCACGGTGTTCCACGAGGAGGTACGGCTTGCCATCGCCGCCGATGCGGACCTTGAGCCGCACGTACCGGTCGCCGACAAACCGCTTCTCGAACAGTTCCTTGAGCCGCTCGCAGTCGAGACCCTCCTTGCGGTCGATCAGCCGCTGAGCGCTGCGCAGCACCGTCTGGGCTTCCTGCTGGAGGGTGGGAGTATCGAGCGGGACGATGCGTCCGTGGCGGCAGAGGAAGGTGACCGGCTGGGCACCGGAAGGGGCCGGCCGCGGATCGGGGAGGTTCACCACCTGCGTCTCGGTTGGCCCTTGTGCGGGAGTCTCCGCCAGCCGGGCCTTGAGCGATGCCAGCAGTTCCTCCCGTTCGCGGATTGCGGCTTCAATTTCCTGGACTTTTCGGCGCCGCTCCTCAAGCTGCTGTCGGAGAAGGTCGGGGTCGATCTGGGCGGCGGCCAGCTTCTCGAGATCGGCCTGCAACTGGGCCAGGAGCTGCCGCTGGCGTTCGAGAGTCAACTCGTCCTGTGGCCGCCGGGCTTCCAGCGTTTCCCACCGCTGGCGCTGGCTTTCGACCAGTTGGCGGAGGGATTCGAGTTCGGCGGCGGCGGCGGCGAGTTGCTGGTCGCTCACTTCGTCGACAAACCCCCGGACGCGCTTGACCACTTCCTGCCCGCTGATGAGCGCAAAGATGAGGATGATCAACAGGATGCCGACCACGTTGGTCAGCGTGTCCATCAGGGAGTCGAGGTTCATGCCGCCGGAGGCGGACTTGCGGCGAGGCATCGCTGAGGCGTCCTGGATGTCGGGGAGAATGCGGCCGACGACGCTTCCCGGACCGGTTCGCCGGCTCTCCCCGCGTGCGAACCTGCCCGTAGTCGTACCAGATCGATTGCAGGTTCGCGAGGTCCCCCGCGGTCTTTCCTGCGGCAACACGATTGTTCGAGTGGTCGGGCACCCGGGGACGGCACCTCCGCCAATCCGCAGACGTCCGAACTCCTCACTGGTACAACTCTCTTTCCGTGCCTGTTTCCCCGGGCGTTCGCCCTGTTCAAACTGGAAGGGGAGCAGAGTCCGGAAGGACCGCCGCTCCCTCACGGCGGACAAGCCATCGGGAGAACAGAGGTCCTGCGCCGATCCGCCCCACAGCCACAGCCCTGTCTGGTTTCCCCATGCCTCTCACCGCGGATGAACTTGCCACCGTCCCCCTGCGCTGGACGGACGCAGGAGTGCTGATCCCGGTCCAGGCGCAGCCGGGGGCGCGGCGGAACGGTGTCGTTGGGGTGCACAACGGGCGTCTGAAGGTCGCCACCACTCAAGTCGCCGAGAAGGGGAAGGCCAACCGGGCGCTGCTTCAGGTGCTGGCCGCGGCCCTGGGAGTCGCACGGAGCACCGTGACCCTCGTCAGCGGCGAGTCGTCGCCGTTGAAGGAGTTTTGCGTGTGCGGGATCGCACCCGAGGAGGTGCGCGCCCGGTTGCTGCCAGGAACGGCGGGCGAGGGGAGCGCTGGCGTGGGAGACCAGGCTCCGAACGACCGCGCTACTCGACGCCGCTGAATCGGCCCGGTTCATCCTTGTCCCTCCGGCTCACGCCCTCCGCGGAGCAGCAAAACCCGTCTCCGAGTCCGCGGTCGATCTAACGCAGACCGCTCGTCATCGGATCGTCGCGGGTCGGAATCCGGGGGCGGTTGACGTGTCCGTTCGGCGCTTCCCGGAGGGGCGGAGGGGGACCGCACCTGATCGAGATCGTCCTATGTCAGGAGCAAGGAGAGGGTCCCGCCGACGCCGTCGGCGGGCTTGGGTGTGGAACCTCCCCCTTGGGGGAGAGGATCCCAGCGACGCCGTCGGCGGTCTTTGAGGGGGAGGGCCTCGCGTTCACGACCACGCTTCCTTCCCCATCCGCCAGCAGTAATCGCCGAAGGATTCCCCCTGGGCGCGTTCCGCCTTCCACCTCGCCAGGACGGGGGCGAGTCGAGCGGCGATCTCTTCCTGCGGCACCATGTCCTGGTACAAAAAACCGATCCGCATCCCCTGCACATTGCCGCCGAGGTAGATCGTGTACTTGTGCTTCGCCTTGCCGACGAGGCCGATGTCCGGGGTGTAGGGGCGGGCGCAGCCGTTGGGGCAACCGGTCATGTGGATGGCGATCCGCTCTCCCCCGAGGCCCTGCCGCGCCAGCTCCGCCTCGATCGACTGGCGGACCTCCGGCATGACACGCTCCGCCTCCGTCACCGCCAGCCCGCAGGTGGGATAGGCGGGACAGGCGATGGCGAAACGCTCCACCAGCGTCAGGTCCTCCACGAGCGGCACGCCATGATCACGCAGGATCGTCTCGATCTCCGCTCGCCACGACGGCTCCAGATCGCAGAGGATCATCCCCTGCAGAGGGGTCAAACGGGCATCGACAGGGTACCTGGCCAGCAGCACGCGGAGGGCGGTCTTGAGACGACAACTCCCTTCGTCCTTGATGCGGCCGTTGTCGACGTTAATGCCCAGGAACAGCCGGCCGTCCCCCTGCTCGTGCCAGCCGATGTGATCGTCGACGTCGGTGACGTCGGCAGGATGCGGTGCCGGCAGGGGGGCACCGTAATACTCTTCCACCTTGGCCTTGAATTTCTCCAGCCCCCAGTTGGCGATCAGGTACTTCATCCGCGCGAGCTTGCGGTCGGCGCGGTTGCCGAAGTCCCGTTGCACCTTGACGATCGCCTCGGCGACGGGGATCACCTGCTCGGGAGGGACGAAAGCCAGACGCTTCGCCACTGCGGGAAAGGTATCCTTCCGCGCAGGCGTCATCCCCATGCTGCCGCCGGGAAGTACGTTGTACCCGATGATCCGCCCCCCCTCGACGATCGCCAGGAAGCCCAGGTCCTGGGCGTAAACGTCGATGCAGTTGTCCTCGGGGAGGGCGATCCCCATCTTGAACTTGCGCGGGAGGTAGGTCTGGCCGTAGATCGGCTCGAAATCCTCCACGACCTCGTGGACCTTCTCGCTCGTCTGGTCGTCCTTGAGCCAGATCTCGTAGTACGCCTGCGTGCGGGGACGGAAGTGTGCCGCGAGGGCGTCCGCCATCGCCTGCATCTCGGTGCGGATGGGGTTGTGTTTGTAGGGGGCCGGGCAGCACATGAAGTTGCGGCAGACGTCGCCGCAGGCCGCGATGGTGGACAGCTTCGCCTCGTTGATGCCCCGGATCGTCGCCTTCAAATCCCCCTTGTGAACGCCGTGAATCTGGAATCCCTGCCGGTCGGTGATGCGGAGCGTGCCGTTGCCATACTTCTCGCACAAGTCCAGCTCGGCGAGAAACTGAGCCGCCGTCAGCTTCCCTCCGGGGATGCGGCTGCGGACCATGAAGATGTATTCCTTCCCCTCCTTCCCCCGGTGGTCGCGGTTGTCCTGCTGGTAGCTGCCGTGGAACTTCAACAGATTGGCCGCGTCCTCGCTGATGCACGGCTCGCTGTTGGCGAGTTCCTCGGCCAGCGTCCCCCGCAGGTAGCGGCTGGCCTCCTTGACCCCTTCGAACTTGCTGAGCTTGACTTCGTCGGACATGGAAAACCTTCGCGGGCGGCGGAAAGGGGAGTCCTCTCCGGCGCGAAACTGGCTCCGACCCCCCGCTGAGTGCGACACGTCCCGCGGAACGCCGGTTCACCTTGAAAAGTAGCATCACGCGGCGTGAGGGACCAGAGCGAGTCAGTCGTGAGAATCGACGCCACAGGCGGCCGAAGGGGGGCCCGGCCCGGCGGAAGAGTGCAGCGGGCGTCGTCCCTCACTCGCGCTCCGCCGCGGCCCGCGTCAGGCGGTCGTTGAGGGCCACACCGAGTCCCTGCGGTGGAAATCGCACGGCGACGATTCGCTCCGCCCCGCAGGCATCCAGCCGGCGCAATGCCGCGAAAAACTGCGCGGCCGCTTCGCGCAGGTCTCCCCGGGGGGAGAGGACCTCCACCCGGTGGAATTCACCCGGCGGCGCGTGGGTGAACGCCAGCACGGCCGTCCCCGGATGGGACGAGACTTCCCGCCAGTCTTCCACGAGGACCAGCGGGGTCCGGGGGGCGTAGTGGCTCCGCAGCATCCCGGGGGCGGGGGCCGCTTCGCCCGGGGCGACGGACCCGCACTCCACGTCCATCCCCCTCCCCAGGCAGTCGGCCAGTTCCTCCGGCGTGACACCGCCGGGGCGCAGAATCCGCGGCCGGGGACCGGTGAGGTCGAGGATCGTCGATTCCACGCCGACGCGACAGGGCCCTCCCTCCAGCACCAGGTCGATCCGATCCCCCAGTTGTTCCAGCACGTGAGCGGCGGTGGTGGGACTGAGGCAACCGAAGCGGTTGGCGCTGGGGGCGGCGATCGGCCGGCCGGCAGCCCGAATCAAGGCCAGCGCCTGCTCATGGGCGGGGATGCGGATGGCCACCGTCGGCAGTCCCGCCGTCACCAGGTCGGGAATGACCGCGCGCTTGGGGAGGACGAGGGTCAGGGGACCGGGCCAGAAGGTCCGCGCCAGTTTTTCCGCCGCCTCCGGGAACTCCGTGACCAGGCTGCGGGCCTGGTCGACATCGGCGACGTGCACAATCAGCGGGTCAAACCGCGGGCGTCCCTTGGCCTCGAAGATGCGGGCCACGGCAGTGGGATGACCGGCATCGGCCCCGAGACCATAGACGGTCTCCGTCGCAAAGGCGACCAGTCCGCCGGCCCGGAGAATCTCGGCGGCGCGGCGGACATCCGTCGAGACTTCGGCTGGCATGGCAAAACCGGGGGACGCCACGAAGCGAACCGCCTCACGAGGCGGATTGCGCATCCAGATGCAACAGATAACGGACGAACGTGTCTCCGTCCATCGGCTGCTTGAGATCGATCCCGGCGTCCACAAACCGTTGGCGAATCTTGACGCTCCGTTCCCACTCGACGGCCGTCAACTGGCCATCTCCGTCTTCATCCAGTTCGCGAAACTGGTTGCGGTACCGGCGAACGTTGGCGTCGTCTTCGTTGATGACGATGTGGTCCACTGCCGGACCACGCGAGACCGGAACCGTCGCCGTCGTCGCCGTCAGCGGGGGGGATTGCGGCGGGGCAGTCGTGCGCGAGGTCGCCAAACCATTCGGAGCGGCTGAGGGCGTCCCCGTGGCGACGGCCGTTGCGGCGGGAGTGCTCGTCGCCTGCTGAATCTCCCACGGCGTCAAAAAGCCGTCGCCGTTCAGGTCCAGCCGGGCGAACTCTGCGGCGGCGGCGCGTCCTTTCCATTGCCGCCACTCATACCATCCCACCTGCCCATCTCCATCCTTGTCCCCCTCCTTGAAGGTGGGCTGCAAGTCGATCGTGATGCGGGGCTTGGGGGCGGGTGGAGGGGTGCCCGATCGACTGCGGCTGGACGAATTTCGGGAATCCCCGTCCCGCGAGGATCGCTCCTCCTCCGACCGGCGGCGGTCCCCTTCGGAAGATGACTCGTATCGCCACCGCTCCTCTCCCCGACCAAACTGACCAAACTCAGGCCGCGGACCGAAGAACCCCTCCCGGCCCTCCTCGAATCGGAACCGCTCCTCTTCACGCCCCCGAGTGAAATCCCCCGACGCCTCCCCCTCCCGCGCCCGTTCCAAAACGCGAACGAAGTCGTCGCGGCTCAGGCCGCGGGAATAGTCGATCCGCAACTGTTGCAACCGTTCCCGCATCGGTCCGCGGGAATTCTCGATCTCATCACGATCGAGACGCCCGTCACCGTTCCGATCCAGAAAGCCGAAGATCATGGCCGGGTCCGGCCGGCCGAAGCCTTGAGCCCGGAGGTCCTGGCTCCCCAGACAATGCCACAGCCCCACGACCATCAGCCCACAGAACGTCTTGCGCATCGCTTCTCTCCATCGGCATCCCACACCACAGAGGGACAAATGTTCAGAAATCTCCCCCTCCTGCCACCGTCCCAGGGAGTCCCTTTGCGGCCCCGGGCGCACCCTTCCCGCAGTCCCTCCCCCTGCTTGATGGTACGGAAATTCTCGAGCTGCATCTACAGCCCCGATCCCATGCGATCAACGATCTTCGATCCAACTTGACAGACGCTGCGGAGGTGACCACCCTCAACTCCCAACAGAACCGCTCTGGCGCGGTGCCGCGGTACCTCCTCCTGGAACCCTGATTGACGCCTCAGATTCACCATGCTCCGCTGGACTGGATTGTGGCTGGTCATTGTCTCTCTGATCGGACCCTCCCCCCTGACGGCCGAGGAACTCTTTCCCGATGAGCGTCTCCGGGGGGTGATTCAGGCGATCCTCAAACAGAAGCAGATCAACAAGCCCCAGATCGAGGAAGCAGACCTGAAGACCATCTTTTTCCTCGAGGCCCGCGGGCAGGAGATCGCCAACCTCAGCGGACTGGAGAAGTGCACCAACCTCGCTTCCGTCGATCTCTCGCACAACCGGATTACGGACCTCACTCCGCTGTCGGGACTGAAGCACATCCAATCCCTGACCCTCAACGACAACCAGATTGGCAGCCTCGACCCCCTGGCCCAACTGACGAAGTTGCAGTATCTGCAACTGGACCGGAACCAGATTCAGTCCCTGGAGGGTCTGGCCGCACTCGAAAACCTGCGGGCCTTGTACCTGGCCGAAAACCAGATCGAGTCGCTCGCCCCTCTGGCCCGCCTGACCAAACTCCGTTCGCTGTATCTGGACAAGAACCGCATTCAGGACCTGCGACCGCTGGCAGAACTCAAGTGGCTCTCCACGCTCGGGCTGCGCGGGAACCAGGTCCGCGATCTGTCCCCCCTCGCCGGGCTGACGGAACTCCACTACACCTTTCTGGAAGGGAATCCCCTGGAGGATCTGTCGGTGCTGGTGGAGATGGCCCGGAAGGACGTCAGCGGCGAACAACGGTTTGCCCCTTACTGGTTTTTGTATCTCGACGTGGACCAGCTCCCCGAGAAGGCTCGCAGCCAGGTCGAGGAATTGAAGCAATTGGGAGTGCGGATCAATCAGCGCTGAGACGACCTCCCGCCGCCGCTTCCAACCGCCGGACCTCGCCGCGGCGCTCGCTGCCCTCCTGCGACAGATTCCGGCGGGACGGGTCGCCACCTACGGCGATCTGGCCCGCGCCCTGGGAGACGTTCGCCTGGCCGCGTGGATCGGCGAACGACTGCTCGCTCATCCGCATGACGAGGCTTGCCCCTGCCACCGCGTCGTCCGCAGTAACGGCGCTGTGGGGCTGTGGATCACGGGCGACCCGGCGGAGAAGGAGTCCCGGCTGGCGGCGGAGGGAGTGGTGGTTCAGAAGGGGGCGGTGGACCTGGCCGACGTCGGCATGACGGCAGGCGAGTTTGAGACGTCGGCCCCGCTGGCGCGCCTCCAGGAACTGCAGCGGCAGATCGCCGCCGAAGTGCGGGAGACGCCGCTCCCACGTCGGCCGGCGCTCCTGTGCGGGTTGGACATCGCCTACCCGGCACCGGAGACGGCCATCGGGGCGGCGGTGCTGATGGACGCCGACTCCGGGGAGATTGTCTGGCAGCACACTCTCCGCGACACCCCCCGGTTCCCGTATGTCCCCGGGTATCTCGCCTTCCGGGAACTGCCGCTGCTGCTGGCGTTGTGGGAGGCGGTTGGGCCGCGGGCCGATCGGTCGAGCGTCTGCTTTGTGGATGGAAACGGCCGCCTGCATCCGCGCCGCGCGGGGGTGGCGTGCTGCTTCGGTGTGCTGGCGGACGTGCCGACGATCGGGGTTGGCAAGTCGCTCTTGTGCGGCCGACCGGACGCAACCGCAGCCCGCATCGCGGGGGAGGTTCCGATCCGTCAGGAGGACGAGACCCTGGGGGTGATGGTCCGCGGGCGGCGGGGGGGCCGGCCGCTGTATGTCTCGGTTGGGCACCGCGTTTCGCTGGCACAGTGCGTCGAGCTGACGCAGCAGGTCCGCACGACCCACCGCCTCCCCGAACCGCTCTACCTGGCCGACCGGTTGAGCAAGGGCCGAGGGGAGCGCAGCCGGTAGCTGCTGGTGAACCGTGGTGAACCGTGCTGGGCGGGCCTCACTTCCGTCCCCGGTTGGCGTCAGGATAGAATGAGCGCCGGACGAAATACTCGTCCCGCGTGTGAGTCCGCGGTGGGTGGGTGATTGCATCGCAGTCGGCGTGCAAGCTGTTCCTGGCGGTGGTGGAGAACCGCCCTCCTCTCCCCTCCCATTGTCCCGGCCCCGCGCGGCGCCGACTCGCCGCCGGCGTGCCGTGAGCATTTCGGGTGTGCGCCATGGCGGACACGGTGCTCGACAACCGGGTCTGGATTCGCTCCCTGGGATCGGCCTGGAAGGTCCGGGCGCGGTCGGCGGAAGTGGCCGAGCAGGTCCGCCGCGCCCTCTCGGAACAGGGGTGGAAGTGCACGGCAGTCTCAGCCGCCTTTGACGTCCGAGACACGGTCCTGTTCCGGGTCACGGATACCACCGGACAGCGGCATCGCTCCTTGGACGATTCTGTGCGGCAGATCGCCGGGATCGCCTTGATGAACGATCCGGCCTGACTCGGCGGGGCGGGGTCTTTCGTCCCCCCCCCTCCTCGATCGCAGGGCCGAGGTCCGGGGGTGATCGGCGTCTTTTCGGAGGTGCTCGGCGTCCTCGTCTCCCTCCATGAGTCCCCCACCTCGAGCGGCGACGGCACAGACTGCGAGAATCACGGAGCCGTCCGGCCGGAGGCATGTTCGTAAGCCCACGTGAGGGCGCCGATCACGGGAGCATTGTCGCCGCACAGGGAGAACTCCAGCCGGTCCAGGTTGGCAAAGCCGCTCAGCGCATACTGACGGTAGGCGGCTTCGGCGTTTTGGCGGTATCTCTCGCGGACGTGGGGGGCCAGATCGCAGACTCCTCCGCCGATCACCAGGCGGTCGTAGTCTCCCAGATAATTGACGTCCAAGAGCGTGATTCCCAGCGCCCGAGCCTGGTCGTCAAACAGCTCCAGAGCCAGATCATCTCCTTGCGCCGCGAGTTCGCGGAGCCGCTTGGCTTTGTCGCGATAGCTGCCGGGGGCCCTGTGGAGAGGATGGTGCTGGTAGTCCTCCAGGGAGAGGCGGTATTGCAACTGGTGAGCCAGGCCGGTCAAGGAGCAGGCGGATTCGGCGGTGCAGAAGGCGTTCCCGACGAGGAGCTTGCGGTCGTGCTCATGGCGGAAGGCGTAGCGGGGGAGGATGAGATGGCCGACATGCCCGGCACGTCCCTGGCTGCCGCGGACCACCTGCCCGTTGTGCACGCTGCCGCCCCCCAGGCCGGTCCCCACGATCACCATGAACAGCGACTTCAAACCCGCGTTGGCGGCGATGTCCACCTCGATATCGGGAGAGGCGATGGCCCCGGTGCGAATGCTGTACTCTCCCAGAGCCGCCGCCTGACCGTCCCCCAGATAGGCCACGCTGATGTGCGGATGGGCGGCTTGCAGAGCCTCCTCCAACTGGCGACGGATCGGGAAGCGGTCCCACAGGGCCGGATCGAGGTTGGGTGTCTTGAGGAGCACGCCATCCTTGGTGGCAGGGCCGGGGGTGGCGAGTCCCACGCTCTGAACGTACGGGAGCGAAGCCCCCAACCGAGCGAGCTGCCGCGTCGCCTCGTCGACGATGGCGGCGATGACGGCGCGCGGGCCGTCGGCGGAGCGGGTCTCGAACTGCGGAGAGAGGGCGACGATTTCCCGATCGGCGTTGCCGACGGCGAGGGTGGTGGTAGTGCCGCCGATGTCCACGCCGAGGAAATACGTCATGGCTCGCGTCGTGCGCCTGCGGCCCGGGAGGGAGGGGGACCGCCCCCCCGGGCGTCAGGAGGGATCAGGGAGTGGCGGCGACCGCGGCCAGCGGTTCGCCGGCGGCCGGCTCCGCCGTCTCGCCGCGGAAGTCGAGCTGCTTCTCGTCTCCCACCTCGCGCACCTCGACGCGGATGAGGTTCTTCCCCTCAAACGCGCCGCGGAGGAGTTCCTCGGAGAGGGGGTCTTCGATGTACATCTCGACGGCGCGGCGGAGCGGCCGGGCGCCGTAATCAGTGTTGTCCCGCTCCCCCTCCTGCTTGGTCCGCTCGATGATGAGCTGCTTGGCCTCCTCCGAGAGGACGAGGTGGAGTCCCCGCTCCTGGAGCCGCTCGCGGACCTTGCCGAGCTCGATTTCGACGATGTGCCGCATGTCGGCGTCGGTGAGCTTGTGGAACACGATGATCTCGTCCAGCCGGCCGATGAATTCCGGCTTGAAGACGCGCTGCACCTCCGCCAGGACGTCCTTTTTCATCGACTCATAGGAGGCCTCTTCATCCCGCTTACCGACGAAACCGAAGCCGGCGCTGGCGATCGACTTGGCGCCGACGTTGGTGGTCATGATGAGGATGGCGTTCTTGAAGTCGACCTTGCGGCCGAAGCTGTCGGTGAGGTGCCCTTCCTCCATGATCTGGAGGAGCATGTTGTACACGTCGGGATGGGCCTTCTCGATTTCGTCGAGCAGGACGACGGAGTAGGGGCGGCGGCGGATTTTCTCCGTGAGCTGGCCCCCTTCCTCGTAGCCGACATATCCGGGAGGCGCGCCGATGAGACGGCTGATGTTATGCCGCTCCTGGTACTCGGACATATCCACCTGCACGAGGGCCTCCTCGTCGCCGAACATGAACTCGGCGAGCGTCTTGGCCAGCAGGGTTTTCCCAACGCCGGTCGGCCCGCAGAACAGGAACGTGGCGGTGGGGCGTTTGGGGTCCTTGAGACCCGAGCGGCTGCGGCGGACCGCCTTGCACACGAGCTTGATGGCGTCGTCCTGGCTGACGACCCGCTTGTGCAACTCCTGCTCCATCTCCAGCAGCCGCACCGTATCCTCGCTGGAGAGGCGCGTCAGCGGGACACCGGTCATCTTGGCGATGACCTCGGCGATGACCTCGGCATCCACGACCCCTTCGGACTGCTGAGACTTCTGCCGCCACTCGCGGTTGATGGATTCCTTCTTCTTGCGGAGCTTGTCGGCCTGGTCGCGAAGCGCCGCCGCCTTTTCAAAGTCCTGGTTGGCGACCGCCTCCTCTTTCTGCGTATTCAGGCGTTCGATCTCCTCTTCCAGCTCCTTGAGATCAGGCGGCTGGACCATGCTCTTGAGGCGAATGCGGGCCCCCGCTTCGTCGATCACGTCAATCGCCTTGTCCGGCAGGCAACGGCCGGAGATGTACCGGCTGGAGAGCTCCACCGCCTTCTCCAAAGCGTCGTCCGTGTACTGGACGCGGTGATGCTGCTCGTAGCGGTCGCGAAGTCCCTTGAGGATTTCGATGGCCTGCGCCTTGGAGGGCGGATCGACCAGGACCATCTGGAAGCGGCGCTCCAGAGCCGAGTCCTTTTCGACGTACTTGCGGTACTCATCGAGAGTGGTGGCGCCGATGCATTGGAGTTCCCCGCGCGACAAAGCCGGCTTGAGGACGTTGGAAGCGTCGATGGCCCCCTCCGCCCCGCCGGCGCCGACGAGCGTATGCAGTTCGTCGATGAACAGGATCACGTTCTTAGCGCGGCGGACCTCGTTCATCACCGCCTTGATTCGCTCCTCGAACTGCCCGCGGTACTTGGTGCCGGCGACCATCATCGCCAGGTCCAGCACCACGATCCGCCGATCGCGGAGCGGTTCGGGGACCCGCCCGTCGACCACCATCTGGGCGAATCCCTCGACAATCGCCGTCTTGCCGACGCCCGCCTCACCGAGCAGCACGGGGTTGTTCTTCTGCCGCCGGCTGAGAATCTGCGTCACGCGTTCGATCTCGGTCTCGCGGCCGATGACGGGATCGAGTTTTCCTTGTCGCGCCAGTTCGGTCAGGTCGCGGCCGAAACTGTCGAGCGCGGGAGTCTTGCTCTTGCGTTCCTTGCCGCCGGGTGAAGTCCCCGACCGCTCGGACATCTCGCCCGACTGCAAGTCGTGCCCCAGCAGGTTGAGCACCTCCTCGCGGACGTCCTCCAGCTTCAGGCCCAGGTTCATCAGCACCTGTGCGGCCACTCCCTCCTGCTCCCGCAACAGGCCCAGCAGCAGGTGTTCAGTCCCGACGTAGTTGTGGTTGAGGTTCTTGGCCTCCTCCATCGCGTATTCGATGACCTTCTTGGCCCGCGGGGTTTGCGGCAGCTTGCCGATGGTCACCAGGTCCGGCCCGGACTGGACGATGTTCTCCACCTCCATGCGGATCTTGCGGAGGTCGACATCGAGGTTCTTGAGGACGTTCGCGGCGACGCCGGAGCCCTCCTTCACCAGCCCCAGCAGGATGTGCTCGGTGCCGATGTACTCGTGATTGAACCGCTGAGCCTCCTGATTGGCCAGTTGCATGACCTTGCGGGCGCGGTCGGTAAAACGTTCGTACATACAGCCTCCTCCAAGCAGACATCCAAGGCTCCGTGCTGCACCGACGGACCGGTTCAGGCACAGATCCTACGCGGGACAAAACAGCGAAAATCAATACCTCTCGCTGGGTTCGCGAGAATTCTAGCCCGCTGGGAAAACCCGGACAAGATTCGGTTCCTCAGCCCATCGCCGGCGCCTTTGTTGTAACCGTCAACGTCCCACCCGGCAGAACCACTCCCCGTGCGAGCGGTTCCGACATCAGGGAGCGGCAACGCTCCGCAGCCGCAAGAAGCGCCCACGTCGGCCCCGCGCTTCAGCCGTCGGGGAGAACAGGCGACGACAGCATCGGCTCAGGGAGGATCAGGGGGAAGAATCCCCCCCACGGAGAACAGCGCAGAGATGCAGAACAGCACAGACACGCAAGGCCCCCTCTCCGGCGACAGCACGACCCGAGAGATGGTCCTCCCGGCGGCTCAGCACCGCTCGCCCAGCCAGCTTCGGAACCGCGCCCCACTGACGTACAAGACCTCCCCGGTCTGAAGGTTCCTCAACCCGAGCAAGTCGTCCTCCGGCACGTCCATCCGTTCCAGCCGCTCATGCGAGATCAGCCGTTCCGCGAAGACCGCAGGATCGACCAATAACCGGGGTTTGTGACGCGCCACGGGCATGGTGGATGCAACGAGTGACATCATCAGGTTCCGGATCCAGTCCTCACGACCGCCGGCTCCCAGCGGCGGGTGGGTTCCACCCTCAGGGCTGGCCTCCTAGCGCCCTACCCTCAGGCCTCATCCTAGCCGCCAAAGGCCGATGTCAACACCCCCGGAGGACCGGATTTCACAATTGGGAGCCGGACCGGACCGACAGCGGCCGGGCTCTCACAGCGCAACTGGCGGGGGTGCCAGAACTTGAAGTGCACCCACGATGCAATCGTTGCCCACAGCATCCTCCGGGGGACCGGGCCTGTTCCCCCGTTTTCCCATGTTCCCATGCGCATCATCACAACACCCGCCACAGCAGCCGCACACCCACCAGGCACAACGCCAGCGCCAACAAGCGGACGATCAGGGAACCGTGCAGCCGCGCGGAGAGCGCGGCTCCCAGAGGGGCGCCCATCATCACGCCGACGGCCAGGTACATCGTCTGCGCCAGTCCGCGATCGAACTCGCCGAGGCACACGTGCGTGACCGTCGCCGTCAAGGCCACGAAGGTGAGGACGAAATGCGAAGTGGCCGTGGCGATGTGCGGCGACATCCTCAAGCGGCGAATGAGAAACGGGACGTGAATGATCCCTCCGCCGATCCCCAGCAGGCTCGCCACTACCCCAATGTAGGCACTGCCGATGGCACCCAATCGCAACACCCGCCCCCGCAGAGACGGGTGTTCGTCCTCTCTCCCCGCCGCCGCTTCCCCCAGCGGACTGGTGAAGAGGAACCCTCCCAGGGCCAGCAGCAGAACGCCGAAGAGAGGATCAAACAATGACCGGGGCATTTCGTGCACCAGGAGCGTCCCCAACACCGCGCCGGGCAGGCTGGCGATCGTGAAGACGGTGCCGGCCCGATAATCAATCCGTCCCATCCGCATGTAGGCGATGGTCCCGGAATAGGCATTGAAAAAGACAACGGCGAGCGAGATCGAGGTGATGGTGGCCGGCGATTCCTGAGGGAGCAGGACCAGCAGGACCGGCACCAGCACCGACCCGCCGCCGGCGCCCACCAGCGTCCCATAGGCCCCCACCAGCAGGCCCAGCGGCGCGAGTCGCAGCAGTTCTTGCAACTCAGGAGTCATGGGGGCAGTCGTCGCTTCAAATCTGGTAGTCGGGGGGCGGAGGGAGACGCTCCACGCGGGGGGAGGTTTCGCCGGACGGGTCCGCGGCCGGCCAGACTCTCTCCACCAGCCAGGGGATGCTCCACCCCCACAGGGCGGGGAGGAACACGCTGCACAGAATCAGCCACAGCAACTGCATCTCCGTCCCTCGCCTCTCTTCGCTGCTCGCCTCGTCGGCGACGATCGTGCTGAAGGTGCGGTGATCTTGGCAGCCGGAAGGGATCGAGAAAAGCCCAGCGTCGGTGGGGGCGTCGTCTGGATCATTTGTGAGAGACCGCCTGACGGAGGAAGAGGGAAGAGAGCACGAGGGGCCGGCAATGTCCCCCCCGGCGGCGCCGGTGGACAACCCCTCCGTACCATTCCGTCCCGCACTCGCTCCGGCTGTTCGGGCGGGAATCCCCCTGCATGCACGTGCCTGCGAGAGCCGTCGCCCGCCGCGCGTTCCCCTCCCCCGAACCGGATCTGGCCGTATAATGCCCTCGCCGCTGGTGGTGAAGGGGAATCGCCCCTTCCTCTGCGAGACGTAGGGATGGACATGTCTCGATCTTCGCTGGAGAGTTCGAGTCCAGGCTGGCTGGGGCTGACGGGGATGCTGTGGCTGTCCCTGATGGCGGTAGGCCAGGCGCAGCAGGCTCCGGGGGGAGGAGCGATCGGCCAGTTCCTGACGCTGACCAGCCCGGTGACGGATCAGGCGATCGGGGCGGTTCGTCGGACGGCGCTTGCCCTTCAGGCGCAGGCGCTCCGCGAGGGGCGCAAGGCCGTGCTGGTGCTGGAGATCACCCCGGGGCAGAGTCAGTTCCACCATGTCTATGCGTTGGCGGATTTTCTCACCTCGCCGGGACTGTCGGACGTGCGGACCATCGCCTGGGTCCCCGAGACGGTCACTGGCCACAACGTTCTGCTCGCGTTGGTCTGCGAGTCAATCGTGATGGCTTCCGACGCCCGGCTGGGGGACCTGGGACGCGGAGAAGCCTTGCCCGCCGAACAATGGGCCATTGTTCAGGAACTGGTGGTCCGGGGACGCAACCGCCTGGTGACGCCGTCCCTCGCTCAGGCGTTGAGCAATCCGGCCGTCGTGCTCGTGCAATTGACCATCGAGCAGGCCGACGGGACGCGCGAGCGCCGACTGGCCACCGAGGAGGAGGCGCGGACCCTTGCCAACTCCGGCGTCGCCGTCCCGGAATCGCGGGTCCTCAAGGAGCGCGGCGCAGTCGGTCTGTTCTCCGGCGAACAGGCCCGGGCCGGCGGCTTTCTGGTGGAACAACTCGCCTCCTCCCGCCGGGAGCTGGCCGACCTGCTGCAACTCCCGCTCGACAGCCTCCGCGAGACGCCGCTCCCCGCCGCGGCGGAACGGGTCAGCTTGATTGAGATTCGCGGGGCGGTGGACTCGGTTCTCAGTTCCTTCCTTCAGCGGCAGATCGGCCGCGCCCTGGAGTCCGACACGCAAATCATCCTGTTCGAGATCCATTCACCGGGGGGAAGCCTGGAGGAGGTGCGGGACCTGGCGGTGGCGATCGCGGGACTCCAGACGCACCACGTCCGCACCGTGGCCTGGGTGCCGGAAATGGCCACCGGCGAGGCGGCCCTGCTGGCCCTGGGCTGCGATGAGATCTATCTGACGCCGCAGGCCAAGCTCGGCGCTGTGGTGCAGCGCCGCGAGTTCCGCTTGGACGACTCCGGCGAGCAGGAGCAGGCCTTTCTGCTGGACAGCCTGCGGGAGTTGGCGGAACTGAAGGGCCGCCCCCCCGCCATCCTGCTCGCCATGGCCGATCCCAAGCTGCATGTCTTTCAGGCGACGAACAAGCAGACCGGCACCGTAACGTATTTGACCGACGAGGAGCTGGATCAACGCCCCGACGAATGGCTGCGCGGCCCGCATGTTCCGGAAACCGGCCGCGGCCTGCTGACTGTCTCCGGATTGCGGGCGCAGCAACTCATGGTGGCCGAACCCCCCGTGGAGAGTCTGGAGGAGGTGTACCACCGGCTCGGGCTCCCCCCCAGCGTCAAGCCGCTGCGCGTGGAACGGACCTGGGTGGACGATCTGGTCTTTCTGCTCAACCGGCGGATGGTGACCGGCATCCTGTTCACAGTGGCGTTGATCTGCATTTACCTGGAGCTCCATTTCATGACGGGGTTTCTGGGGCTGACCTCGGTCGTCTGCTTTGCGCTGTTCTTCTGGAGCCGGTTCCTGGGCGGCACGGCCGGCAGCCTGGAAGTGGTGCTGTTCCTGCTGGGACTGGGGTGTCTGGCGCTGGAGCTGTTCGTGCTCCCCGGGTTTGGACTGTTCGGCGTCGTGGGGGGGGGGCTGGTGCTGGCCTCGCTGGTGATGGCCAGCCAGACGTTCGGGCATGTTGAGACCGGCCGCGACCTCAGCGAAGCGACCGACACGCTCAAGACGATCAGCGGCTCGATCATCACGGTGATCGTGCTGGCGGTGTTGCTCAGCCGGTATTTGCCGCGGATTCCGCTGTTTCAGGAGATGGTGCTGACCCCGCCGGGGCGGGTGGAGCCGCATGATCCGGACGAGCCGCGGCTGATGCCCGAGGTGGCCTCCCCGCGGGCCGCGCTGGTGGGGGCGATCGGGACGTCGGTGACGATGCTCCGCCCGGCCGGCAAGGCCCGGTTCGCGGGACGGCTGCTGGACGTCACCAGCGAAGGCCCGTTCATTCCGGCCGACCGGCCGGTGGAGATCGTCCAGGCCAGCGGCAATCACATCGTCGTCCGCGAGATCGGAACCTGAGCAGCACCATCGTGCCTGCCCCCCCCGTCGTCCATTACCCGCTCCGTTCCGCACCAGCGGACCGGCGCGGCTCCGAACGGAGCAAACGTTTGCGCACAAGCCAACTGCATATGACCACCGCAGCACAGGCGTTGACGAATACAAGCCAACCTTGAATTGCACTCCTCTGCGGCGAACCGGTGAGCATTTCCAGTCGCGGGCGCACTCCCAGCAGCGAAGTGTCAACCTCCACAAGGTTCAACTTCTCATCAAAACTGCACTTTCCCACATCCGGCTAACGTCAAGATACGAGGGCCGCGAGTTGGCTTACGAGTCGGCTGATTTTTCGACGGAGGTGCTGTGCGGCCCCACGCGCCGAAATTGTTTCGCGCAGACACGCAC
>JBBIJW010000007.1:0-202551 GCA_037445755.1 Planctomycetaceae bacterium
GGACAGCCCAGGCGAGGCGCTGCCCCTTCCAGAACCGGCCGCCGAGGGCGGACAGGCCATATCCTAGCCCCCCGGTCCCTGCCGACAAGAGTGCACGGCGGAGAATCACGCTCGGTGGAGCCGCGGGGGCCCACCAGCTCCTCGCGTCAGCCACCGGTGTGGCCGCGCTGGAAACACTCCCCGGTGAGTGCTGAATTCCCAGCGCGATCCTGCTACAACTCCCCCGCAGCGGTTCCAGAGGGCTGAAAAGCTCCCAGAGTCGCTGGGCCGCGCCGGGGACTGGTCCCACAGGTTCCAGATGCTCCCGGCCCCCCGTTTCCTCCCTCCGCTCCGATCCTCCTGATGCCTGGCTTGCATACGCTGACGCGCGAACTCCAGCGCCAGAACGGTTCCAAAATCGTGTTGTTCGTGGCCGACGGTCTGGGGGGGCTCCCCCTGGAACCGGGCGGCCTGACAGAGCTGGAAACCGCCCGCACCCCCCATCTGGACGCCCTCGCGCGAAGGGGGACGCTGGGACTGAGCATTCCCGTCCTCCCCGGCATCACCCCCGGCAGCGGACCGGGGCATCTGGGGCTGTTCGGGTACGATCCGCTCGAATACCAGATCGGCCGCGGGGTGCTGGAGGCGCTCGGCATCGACTTCGATCTGGGTCCGAACGACGTCGCCATCCGGGGGAACTTCTGCACGCTGGACGCCGCGGGGCGGATTGTCGATCGGCGGGCCGGCCGCATCTCCACCCCCCAGGCCGCTCCGCTATGCGAGAAGCTCGATCGAATCCAGATTCCCGGGGTGGAGGTCTTCGTCCGGCACGTGAAGGAATACCGGCTGGTGATCGTCTTTCGCGGTGAAGGGCTGGGGGGGGACGTGGCCGACACCGATCCGCAGGCGACCGGCGTCGCCCCCCTGCCGCCGACGGCCCGGAATCCCCAGTCTCAGCGGACGGCCGAGGTGGCGGCGGAATTCCTCCGTCAGGCCCGCGAGGTCCTGCGGAATGACGCCCCGGCCAACTTCCTGATGCTCCGCGGCATCGCCAAGCGGCCTCCCATTCCGACCTTTGAGGAGGTCTACGGGACCCGCGCGGCGGCGATCGCGGTCTATCCGATGTACCGCGGGCTGGCCCGGCTGGTCGGCATGGACGTCCTGGATGCCGGCCAGTCCCTGGACGACCAGTGCGCGCGTCTGGCGAGCGCGTGGCAGGACTACGACTTCTTCTTCGTCCACTTCAAGTACACCGATTCCACCGGCGAGGACGGCAACTTCGCCGCCAAGGTGCAGCGGATCGAGGAGTTGGACGCCGCCATTCCACGGATCACCGCTCTGAAGCCGGACGTGTTGATCGTCACCGGCGATCACAGTACGCCCAGCAAACTCCAGTCGCACAGTTGGCATCCCGTGCCGACGCTGCTGGCGGCCGAGAGCTGCCGATACGACGGCTCCACCAAGTTCGGCGAGTCGGAGTGCCGCCGGGGGGGGCTGGGGCAGTTTGAGGCCAGGTACCTGATGGGGCTGGCGCTGGCCCATGCGGGTCGACTGGAGAAATTCGGCGCCTGAGGGGACTCGGCTTGATCCCGGCGTTCCCGCGCTCCGTAGATCACGAGTCGGTGTTGTACAATGTTCCGCGGCCCGGCCCTGGTCCGGGCCGGGGGGATGTGCGTCTGCGTTCCGCTCCTGTGCCACCTTCCACCCGGGGACCGTCATGTCCAGCCCTTCCGCGAGTACCGAGACTGCTGCTGCGGGAAAACGCTCCGCGGATGACAACCGCGTCATCCTCGTGCCGTATCCCAAGATCATCGTGCTGTGGCCGACGTGGATCGCGTCGCTGCTGGCCGGAGTGTACATGCACGTGGACACCGGCTCAGTGACCAAGGTCGACGTGGAGGGGGCGGTGGCGTCGGGAGTGGGGTGGGCGTTTCTGATCCTGTTCACGCTGAACATGATCGTGCTCTCGTTCGAGTTTCCGCGGACGACCTCGCTGACGCTCTTTTTCGTGGTGGTGGCGCTGGTGCTCGCCGGGGCGCTGGCCGTGGTGTACTTTCCGAACTTGCTGCCGGCGGTGGGGGAGTGGCTGGCCTCCATCCGTCCGCAGGCGAACGCCACGTTCTATTACCTCTTCTTCGGGGCGATGGCCGGCATCTATGTCGCGGTGCGGATCAACACGTGGTTCGACTACTGGGAGGTGCGGCCGAATGAGCTGCTGCACCATCATGGCTTCCTCAGCAACCTGGAACGATTCGCCTCTCCCAATTTGCGGATCGACAAGGAGATCAACGACGTCTTCGAATACTGGCTGTGCGGGGCGGGGCGGCTGATTCTGCATCCCAGCAACGAACGCCGGGCCATCGTGCTGGACAACGTGACCGGCATCACCCGGAAGGAACAGCAGATCACGCGGCTGTTGAGCGCGCTGCAGGTCAAAGTGCGGCCGGAAGAGGAAGACTGAAGCGACTCCCTCTGCACCAGGAGTCGACCGGCGGCAGGGGCGCGGCCCGCTTCAACGACACTTCTCGGCGACACAGAGGATCGTGGAGGCGGCCGCGACGGCGACGGGCGGAGCACGCTCAGCGCTCATTTGGCCCCTTCGCCATTGACCTCCGCGCCATTGACGCGGAACGTCGCCCCCGCGTTGCCGCGGGTCTCCGCGAACAGTTCCGCAATCACCTCCTCCAGCGGGCGTTCCTGCACGGCCACGTCCTCCAGGTTGTACGTCGTCAGCAGCGACGTCAGCACCCCCCGCACCTCGCGGCGCGGCACCTCCAGCTTCACCCGCGGCGGATGCAGGTCAAACACCCGGCCGTACCGCGCCAGGTCCGCCGGAATATCGTGGTCGGCGAACTGCAACTGGATCACTTTGCACTGGCTGAACCGCTCGACGATCTCCGCCAGCGGGCCGTCGTGCTTGATCTCCCCTTCGTTGATGATGATCGCCCGCCGGCAGAGCGCCTCCACGTCCTTCATGTAGTGGCTGGTGAGAATCACCGTGATCTTCCGTTCCGCCTGGTAGAACTTGAGGAAGTCCTGCACCTTCCGCTGCGAGACGACATCCAGGCCAATCGTCGGCTCGTCCAGCAGCAGCACCTCCGGACTGTGCAGCAATGCCGCGATCAACTCCATCCGCATCCGCTCGCCCAGCGAGAGTTCCCGCACCGGCTGGCTGATGAGGGACTGCACTTCCAGCAGCGACGTCAGCTCGTCCAGACGGCGGGCGAACTGCTCCGGCTCGATGCGGTAGATCTCCCGATGCAGTCCGAACGACTCCTGAGCCGGCAGGTCCCACCAGAGCTGATTCTTCTGACCCATCACCAGTGAGAACCGCCGTCGGTAGGCATGTTCACGCTTCCAGGGGACGTATCCCAGCACCGTGGCTTCCCCGGCCGTGGGGTAGATCAGCCCGGAGAGGAGTTTGAGCGTGGTCGTCTTGCCGGCCCCATTGGGACCAAGGAAGGCAACCATCTCACCGGCGTCGATCTCGAACGAGACCCCTTTGACCGCCTCGACGGTCTTGTACTCCCGCCGAAACAGCCCCTGGATCGCGGCCAGCAGCCCCTCCTGCTTGCGGTAGACGCGGTAGGTCTTGGAGAGACCACGAACGGAAATTGCGGGCATAGAGAAAGACGACCGTGTGCCTGCCAAGTCTCTCGACGAGAACGCCGCCGGCAAGTCCGGAGAGCGTCGCCAGACCGCCCCACCGATCATGTCGTTGCAGAGGATCGACGCTCCGGCGTTCCCTCCACGGCGGCCGCCCGCTCACGCAACGCCTTCATCAGGTTGCGAACCGTGGCATCCGCTTCGTCGCGCACCGCCGGCACAGCCCCGCCGGCCTTCAGCGCGGCCAGATGCCCGTCGATCTTGTCGCGCCAGGCGCGGCAGCGTTCCCGCAGCCACTCGCGATCCCCTTCCGCCAGCGGAGTGTGCGGCGCTTCGAGGAGCACATCGCATCCGCGGCGGAACTCCTCCAGCCGTCGACGCAACTCGGGTGCAGTGTCCGGACGTTTGCGGAACCATTCCTCTGCAGCCCTGGCCAGATGCTCGAGGTAGTCCGGGGCCGAACCCTCGAAGGCGAGGGCGCCCGGCCGCTCCCATCCCCAACCACTGGCCGCGCCCGGGGGGCCTGCGGCGAACCGCCACCATCCCACAAACGCCACCAGCAACAGGGCGGCGATGGACAGAAGCTGCCGCCAGGGCATGCGCCGCGCTGCCACGCCTCCGCCGGTCTTTTGCGAAGGGGGAGCGGCAGCAACGGCTTCTCCAGCGGTCATCCGGTTCTGAACCTGCACCAACGTCTCGTCCACCAGTTGCCGATGCTCCGGAGTGAGCGGAAGCTGTCGCCAGTATTGGCCGCCGTCGCGCAGCACGCGCTCCTGCAACTCCAGGAGCAGTCGTGGATGCAAGAGGAGTTGCCGGAGCTGCGATTCAGCAAGGACCTGCAGGCCGCGGGTCAGAACGGCGTCCGCCTGGCTCCCGAGGACGTCCGTGAGTCGAGGGGGCGAACCGACCGGCGGGTGGCACGCCTCTAGACCGGCGATCAACTCGGCCAGGTGTAATCCGACGAGCTCCCGCTCCAGCCAGGCGGCGAGGTCGGCGGGTTGGTTGGGGATGTCGAGGGCCAGGAAACTCATGACGATCGCCTTTCGATGCAGTCGCGGAGTTGATCCTTGGCGCGGTGGAACCGGGTCATGGCGGTGTTGGGAGGGATGCCCAGTATTTCGCTGATGTCCTCAAAGGAGCGGCCGGACAGCCGCGCCTCCACGATCTGACGACGGTCCTCGGGCAAAGCCTCCACGCACGGTTTGAGGTGCTGGATGCGTTCGTCGATGAGGTCTTCCCCCGGTTCGCGCGGGTCGGAAGGGTCGTGTTCTTCGTGCAGGGGTTCCGGCCGTCGCCGGCGATGGTGGTCGATGAGGAGGTTGCGGGCCATCTGAAAGACCCAGCCGCGGAAATGTTCGGCCTCGAAGTGCGTGGCGAGCCGCTCCCACACCCGCAGCCAGACCTGCTGACAGAGGTCGGCGGCCTCGCTGCGGTCGCGGAGCCGCGCCGCCAGGTAGGCCAGCACGGCCGGAGCGTGTCGCTTGTACAGAGTGGCATAGGCCCGCGCGCTCTGACCGTCGTTGGCTTTCACCAGCGCGGCCAGCTCTTCGTCGGAAGGGTGGATCGGTTCAGGGGCGCCGCTCATGCCGCCAAGGTAGCGGCCCAGCCGCCCCCCCACAACGGCCCGTCGAGGGTGAAACCACCCCGGAGACGGAACCGGCCTCCGGGGTGGTGTGTGAAGTCGCAGGATCAGGTCCCTCACCGGCATCAGTAACAGACCTTCACCAGCTTGGTGACCGGCACCCGGATCGTCTCGTACGAAACGACCTTCACCAGGTACGGCTGGCCGCAGTGGTCGTACTTGGTCACGTAGTCGATGTACGGCTTCTCGACGATTTCCCAGGTGGTGATCGTCTTGTAGAAGCAACGCGGGGCGTAGCAATCCGACGCCGACGCCGTATTGGCGAACGACAAACCCGCGGCGAGTAGGGTGGCGAGAGCGGCAGACTTCAGGTTGAACAGGCGACGCATGGCTTTCTCCCAGGTTGGAAGGGGTTGGTTTTGGTCGAGTGCTGGTTTCGACCTTTCACCAGGGGAAACGCCGCCGCCGCCCGGACCTTCCCGGAATTGGCCAGAAAAATGCAGAATGATCCGCCCGGAGAGGACCTGCCTTCACAACTATTTTTACGGCAACAAGATACGTCGCCTCACCTGCCGCAGGTTCCGGGCCACCTCACAGAAAAAAGAGGCCGCAAAACCTAATGGGGGGGCGTCCGCGGCGGGGTGAGTTCCCGTTCCAACCCGGCCGCTTCCGGGTTTTCGGGATCGATCAGGAGTGCGGCTCGGACTTGCTCCAAGGCTTCTGCGACCCGGCCGAGCCGCTGTTCCAGCCGCGCCAGTCCCAGTCGCGCCGTGATGCACTGGTCATCGAACTGAAGGGCTGTCTGAAAGGCCACCCGAGCCCGGTGCGTCTCCTGTCGAGCGGCAGCGACCTCCCCCAGCCAGGCATGGGCCTCGGCATCCTCAAAGTCGAGGAACAGCACCTCGCGCGCCCAGCGACGCAGGGCCTCCCTGTCCCCCTGCTTCCGGACCAATTGCGCCAGTTTGCGGCGAACGGCCAGGTTCTCACCGTCACGATCAGCCAATTCGGCGAGTGCCGGCATGGCGCGGTCCTCGGCCCCCTGCCGCAGGCACGACACCGCCAGTCCCTTCCAGAAGGTCTCCTCCCACAGGAACCGTTCCGTCCCCAGGCGGTAGAGTTCCTCCGCCTGGGCAAAAGCACCGGCATGGAACAATCGCTCCGCGGCGAGTGCGAGCAGCACGGCGTGGGGGTGTGCGGGATCGAAGGCGTCGGCGAGGAGCCGCGCGGCCTCCGCGTGGTCGTCGTCCCGCTCGGCGAGATGAACGAGCACCGCCGTGGCGAAGGGTTCCCGCGGGTCGAGGCGGCGGGCCTCCTGCGCCAGACTGCGGGCCTCCTCGGCTTCCCCCCGCTGCCAGACGGCATAGGCATACCGGCCGATGCGTGCGGCCTCCTGAGGATGGGCGAGGAAGTCTGCTTTGGCCGTTTCCAGGTCGATCTGGGGCGCCGCCTCCCCACGGACGATCTCCTCCGCCAGCCGTTCCAGCCAGGCGCGATACTCCCGCTCGAATTCGTCGAGCGTCAGGCCGCAAGCCGTGGGGATCGCGGCCTCCGTGCGGAGACCTTCGCGATACGCCTCCAACAGCCGCTGCAAAGCCGCGAATCCCCACCGCTCCTCAATGAACCGCGCGTATTGACGGCTTTGACAGTAGGCGAGGGTCCAGTCGTCGGGGGTCCGTGGCCGCCGAAAGCCGTCGTGAATGGTCCGCAGCGTGTACACGTCCCCCTCGGCGAGGCGCCGAACAAGCAGGCGCTTCCAGGTGTCGGGGAGGACCAGCCCCTCCGTGCGGACAGCCAAGGCCTCCGTATACCAGTGCGGGATGTTGAAGTCGGTCTGTTGCAGCGTGAGGATGTGCACGTATTCGTGCCGCAGGACTCGCCCCCAGTGAAACGGCTTGTCCGACGCGGACGGGGACGCCAGGGCCACAATCTGGCCGGTCGACGCGCCGATCGTCTGAATCCACGGCAAACCGACCATGCGGGCGCTGAACCACTGGTGGGCCGTCTGTCCCTGAGCGCGGTTGTAGACCTCGAACTGCGTCGGCTGCGGGGGGGTGAAACCGAACAGCGGCGTCAGCTCTGCATGTACTTCTTCCAGGTACTCGGCCATCGCCTCGCCCAGCAGACGGTCCACGGCATCGACTCGGATGACGAAGTGCTCCGTACGGATCGTCTCGTACCCCTGGAGGACCTCCAGCACCTTGCGCATGTTGCTGACGCGCACGTGGAAGGGATCGGCGCGAAAGGCCGCCGCCAGCATCGCCTCCGCTTCCGTCAGACGCCCCGTCCGCATGTACAGCAGTCCCAGATTGGTGGAAGCCGCCGGCAATTGCGGCATCACGGCGCCGGCCGCGCGGTAACACCACTCCGCCTGCGGGTACTTGCGTTGCGACTCGAAGAACTCCCCCAGGCGATTGAGAAACACCCCCGGCCGGGGATTGCGGGCGGCCAGGTCGGCCACCAGCCGCGCCAATTCGCCGTGGACGGCGGCGCGGGACCGATCCACGGCGAGTTTGGGCGCGGCTGTCTCGTCCACAGGCAGCAGCGCTTGCAACGTCTCGACGCCGGGGAGAGGCTCCGCCATCAGCAGGACGATCGCCCGCACCGCCAGCGCCGCTTGATCGCGCGGATTGACTGCGAGGGCCCGCGCGACAAACGGCTCCGCCGCCGCCGGGTCCTCAGCCGCAAGCTCCACTTCCGCCCGAACAAGCAGCGCTGTCATCAAACGGGGATTAATGGTGAGGGCGCGGTCGGCCAGTTGGCGGGCCTGTCCCAACTCGGAACTCTGCAGGGCCGCGCGCGCCAGCGCGGCCTGGACCTCCGCCGCGGAAGGATTGATCGCCAGGGCCGCCTCGAACTCCGGAACCGCCTGGGAAGGGTTGTACTTTTCCAGCAGCAGCTCCCCGGAGAGGAGATGCGTCCGCCAGTCGGTCGGATCGTCCCGGAGCGCATCCGGACAGAGGGTGTTCACCACAACATGGAAGACCGAGGAGACCCGCTTCCACCGCGCATACTCCAGCGACCCTTCCGCCACCAGCCGGAGGGACGGCGCGTCGCGCGGCTGGGCGCGGTTGTAGTAGCGGACGAACCAGCGATACCCCTCCACCGCCTGGTCGAGTTCCCCCGCCTCCCGGTGCAGATGCGCGAGGATCAGGCGACAACGGAGGGCATCGGTATCGCGCCGCAGCCCCTGTTCCGCGCTCCGGCGGGCGGCTTCCCAGTCCCCGAGGGTGAACTGCAACTCGGCCAGCCGGCCCCAGAGTTCCACGTCGTCGGGGAGGAGTTTCAGCCCCGCTTCCAGAATGCTCCGGGCCCCCTCATAGTCGCCGACGGCGGCATGGCTGTCACACAGACCGACCAGGGCCGGCCCGCGCTCCGCCTCAGAAGAAGCCTCAGCCGCTTGTTCAAACGCGACGCGGGCCTCGGCATAACGGCCGTGCTGCAAGTGGTCGCGGGCGGTCGCCAGCCGCGCGGCCGCTTCCTCCCCCGCCACCACCGCCAGACTGAGCCACACTAGGCCGAGGATGCTCAACTCCGCCTCCCTCCGCCGACCGTTGCACAACCACTCTCCGGAGGAGTGAATTCTCCCCGAAGGCTCCACTCGCGTGCAACTTTCAACGACCGCTACGGCGTGGGAGAAAGGTTTTGAAAGTTGCTGTGCAAGTCGACGAGTGTCCGAACGTCATCATTCACCGGGCTGCGGGGGACGACATCGATTTCAAGGACCGGTACGGTCCGCAGCTCCGGTATAACGGATGATTCGGCTTGGAATGGCGTTGTTTCAGGGTACCGTCTCCAAGACGAGCACCCAGTCGTTCGTACCAGTGCCGTTGTCGCCTGGAGTCGTGAACTCTCGCGAACCACTGTTGGCAAACGGAGCCCCCTCGATCGCGCGGTACGTTCCATCGGTCGGGTTGTACCAACGGGCCTGGGCGGCCCCGCCGACCTTGGCCATGTTCACGGTGATCGTCCGGATTCCGGTGCCCGTCGAAGGCACATACGCCATGACGAGCCTGCCATCGCCAGTGCGCGCAGCCGCTACATAGTCGCCGCCGGCGGCCCTGTCGTCATTGCCAAATGTCCCGTACCCCTTGGTGACCACAGTATGGTCCTGATCCGGCACCAAGTCGTACCACGCCCGGTCCTCGAAGAGCGCCTTGACATGGACCATTTCGCGCGAGCCTTGGGATTCCATTCCCTTGCGCCAGTCATTGGCGTCCGTGTACTTTGTGCGCCACTTCCAGCCAAAATGCCAGACATAATGGCTCCCGAAGATGTGGCCGGTCGCCCCGGACAACAGAGCCCAATAGGCCTGCGCTCGGATCATCTGCGGCGCCTCATTCGCCGCCGACGCATGCGACGGCTTGCCTGTCCCTTCGTAGTGCGCCTCATTGAGAAACGTGGGTTTCCGGTTCGGGCGGTTGTATGTTCTCAGGATTTGGACATAGGTCCGGTTTCCGCAATATGCGTTGTCGAGGGTCATGTGAGGGGCGAAAGCCGCCTGATCGAGCGCTGTGGTATAGTTACTCCAGTGCGCGGTCCAATGGTGATTCGGCGCGAATTCTTTGATTCCCAGAAGAATCTCCAGCCAGTTCCGCTCCAACGCCGATCCCGGGGCGGGCGTTCTGTCTCCCATCGCCTGCCAGATGATGTTGGCGTAATCCTTATAGCGTCTGCCGATGTAGCGACCATAGCTGCGGCATTTTGCTGGCCCGTTTGCAATGACGGCGTCCCCGAGTCCGCGCTTGGACGATGATTGTACGTAGCAGGGATTCAGAACCACCAAGATTCCTTTTTGGTGCGCCCTCTGGATCACCCAATCGACATGGGCGAAGAACTTCTCATTGGGTGTGGAAAGGTCCTCGGGCGTCGTGAACATCGGATCGCCATACTTGTTCGTCGTCGGATCGCCTGGCAAGTTGGTCTCGCCGAGACTGACGAGAATCGCGTTGAATCCTTTCTGGCGGCGGTTTTCCAGGTATTCCTCGGTCTCTTCTCTCGTCAGCTCAACCAGCAGCATCCAGGCAGTGTCTCCGTGCAACAGAAACGGCTTGCCGCTCGCATCTTCCAGATATCGGCCATTGTTCGAGACGCGAACGGGAAAAGGGGATTCATTCTCACGCGCTGGTACAAACCCCGTCGCCGGGATCATCGAACAAACAACCACAAGGAGGGATCCAAAGCAGGTCTTGTTTGTCATAGTCTGTGCTCTCTGGAAAGTCCCGGAGTTCAGGTTTCCGGCTGACACATCGCGTCAGGGAGCGTCACAGGGAATGCTCTCAGGCGGGAGCCTGACCGACGTCATGACCGACGTCTGACTGCCACTGGCGCAGTGGGGCGTTGCGGCGGAGGGTCAGTCATCCGTCAGCCGCACGCGGCAGAGGTCCTTTTTGCCGGCACGGACGATCATCCCCTCCGTCACCGGGACCGGCTGCTTGCGGTCGCGCAGCTCTGTTTTGAGGTCCCCCACGAGGTAGTAGGCCGCCCCTCCCTGAATGCGATGCGCCGCCTCGCTGGTGGAGGGGACCAGTCCCAATTCCTTGAGCAGGTTGGCGGCCGGCAGGCAGCCGTGAGGGTCGAGCCGCGAGCGAGAAAGCCGCGCCTCCCGCAGGTCGCTGGGGAGCGCTCCTTCGCCGATTTCCCGTTGCCACTGCTGAGCGGCGGCCTCCGCCGCCTCGGCGCTGTGGTACTGAGCCACGATCAGCTTCCCCAGTGTGACCTTCGCCGCCTTGGGATGACCGGCGAGCAGGGCGTCGATCTCCGGCAGGGGGAGGTCGGTGAGGAGTTCAAAGTAGGACCGCATCAGGTCATCGGGAATCTGCATGATCTTCTTGGTCATCTCGTAGGGGTCTTCGGAGATGCCGATATAGTTGCCCAGGCTCTTGCCCATGCGGCGCGTGCCGTCGATGCCGACTAGGATCGGCGACATCACCCCGAGTTGCTGCCGCTGGCTGCCGTCCTGGAGTTCCACGGGGGGGACGCTGGCGGGCCGCAGCGGTTTCGCCTGGGCGCACACCAGGGGGTCTTTTTGCAGGTCGCGGGCGAGCATGAAGCTGTAGAGCTGCTCGGTGCCTCCCAGTTCGACGTCGGCGTCGATGACCACGGAGTCGAACGCCTGCATGATCGGATACAGGCACTCGTGCAGAAAGATGGGGGTCTGGGCCTGCATCCGTTGGGCGAAGTCGTCCCGCGCGAGGAGCTGGGCGACCGTCACCCGCCCGCAGAGTTGCAGGACGTCGGTGAAGCTCATGCGGCTGAACCAGTCGCCGTTGCGGTGGACTTCGGCGCGGCTGAGGTCGATGACTTTGCCCACCTGGGAGAGGTAGTAGCGGGCGTTGCGTTCGACTTCGTCGGCGGTGAGCTGTTTTTTGCGCGCCTCGTCGCGGCCGCTGGGGTCGCCGACCATCGCCGTGTAGTTGCCGATGATGATCACCGCCTGGTGTCCCAGTTCCTGGAACTGCCGCAGCTTGCGGAGGGGGACGGTGTGCCCGAGGTGGACGTCGGCGGCGGTGGGGTCGATGCCATACTTGACGCGTAACGGCCGTCCGGTCCGGAGGCTCTCCTCGAGTTTGCGGGTCAGTTCCGCCTCGGGGACGATTTTCTCCACGCCGCGGCGGATGACGGCGAGCTGATCGGCGACGGCAGCGAAGGGCATAAGGGGCTCAGACCGAGAGGGAGACGGAAGCTGGCACGGCCAGGGGGGATGCAGCGCCGCAGGATGGCCGATTTCCGGCGGGGACTCAACGGAGGAGGGGGTCCCGCCGACGGCTCCGCCGTTGTTCCGGGTGGGCAACTCATCGCTGACGCAGCCCACCATGAACGCTTCGTCGGAACTCTTGTTGCCAACCCGGGATTCCATCAACGTCGTTCATCCTGACCCCCAGCCTCCCAACAACCTGACCGGAACAACGGCGAAACCCTGGGGTCCCGCCGACGCCGTCGGCGGGCTTGGGTTAGAAGAGGGTCTCGCCGATGCCGTCGCCGGGCCTGGGTGGGAGAGGGGAGCAGGTGCGTGGTGGCTGCGCGAGGCCGGAATGAGTATGTTCGGGTCCGTTGCGCCCCGTGGCGGCTCGTAGTCCCCGAAGGGGGATGTTCCCGTCGCTCGCTCCCCCCTTGGAACCAGTCGCATGTCGTTCAGGTCAGCATTGTCCTTGGAATACCACGGACCGGGATTTCGCTTCCGTCATCCCGCCGATTGGGTGGTGGAGGAGGGACCGGACGGAGACGAGTTCACCGTGACGGTCCATCCGCGGGGGGAGACGACGGCGTTCTGGTCGGTCACCGTGTTGCGGGAACGTCCGCCGCCGCAACTCACCCTCCGCACGATCGTCCGGGCCTTCGAGGAGGAATACGCCGAACTCGATTCCTACCCGGTGGAGGAACGGATCGCCGGTCAGAACGCCATTGGCCGCGATCTGGAGTTCCTCTGCCTGGAACTGACCAATTCCGCGTTCGTCCGGGTGTTGAGGACGTCGGCCTTCGCGCTGGTGATCCTGGCCCAGGCCACGGACTCCGAACTGGAGGAGTGCCGCACCCCTTTCGCGCTGATGAGCGGCTCGTTGGAGTGCGGCGCGGCGTTCCCGGACATCCCTTCGTGATGACGCCGGTGCGGGGGACGAGAGGTCCTCGCGCTCGGCCGTGATTGGCGCGCCCCGTGTCCGCGGCGTCGTTGTTCACCTCCGCATGTCAGGTTCGATCCCCAGTTCGCCGGTCGAGGAGCGGGGGTGTCCGGCCCCGGCCGGTGGGGGACTTGACCCGTTGGACGTCACGCGGGCGGTGGTCTCCGCCCAGATGGTGTTCACCATCGGCCACGTCCTGACGACCGGGGGCTTTCTGTACTACTTCGCCCATGCGCTCCAGCCGACGGCCTTGCTGACCGCCGTGCTGCTGGTGACGCCGGAGGTGAGTGAGACGATCGCGGTGTTGACGCGTCCGGTCGTGCAACGTCTGGGCAGCCGCAAACGAACCTGGCTGATTGGTTTCATTCTGGCGCGGATCGCGGCCCTGGGGATTCCCCTGATGGCGTTGCCGGAATGGCGCCCCGCGGAGGCACGGGTTGCGTTTGGGGTGATAGTGGCATCGCTCGCCCTGATGCACGTCTTCCAGTCGATCGCCTACACGGCCTACATCTCCTGGCTCTCGGACCTGTCGCCTCGTGAACATTGGGGGAAGTTTTTCGCTCTGCGGCAGATCTCCAATGTGGCGGTGCTGACGCTGCTGCCGGCGGGGGCGACGCTGTTACGCCGAAGCTGGGGGGAATGGCTGACGGACGACGGGGTCCGAAACGCCTATTTGGGGGTGTTTCTGGCGGGAAACCTGTGCCTGTGGCTGACGATTCCTCCGCTCTGTCGTCTGCCGGATGTGCCGGTCCGCTGGACGATCACTCCCGTCGCGGGGCTGGGGGAGGTGGTGTCGGCGACGTTCGCCTCGCGATCGTTGCGGTGGGTGCTGGCCTCCAGTCTGTGGCTGGCGGCCGCCCAGGGGCTGACGCAGTCGGCGTTCTTCCGCTACCAAGTGGACCTGCTGCGGGTTCCGCTGGAAGCCTATCTCGCGCTCAGCGCCGTGATGTATGCCTTGCAGATTCCATGGAGCTGGTGGGGGGGATGGCTCTCGGATCGCCTGGGAGACCGTCGACCGCTGATGATTGGACTCGTGGTGGCGAGCGGAGCGATGGGGTTCTGGTTGTTGGCGCGACCGGGGGAAGCGATCTGGCTGCTCGGCGCGTACGCCCTGTGGGGGCTGTTCGGACTGGTGAACGTCTGCCAGCGCAATCTGCTGCTGCGAGTCGCTCCCCCCAGCGACAACACGCTGCCGCTGGCCACCTTGGAGCAGGTGGCCGGCTTCGTCGCCGGCCTGGCGGGTCTGGCAGGAGGGTGGACGTTGGACCAGCTCCTGGCGAGCAGGTGGACGGCCGACCCGCGCGGAGCCTATGTGGTCCTGTTCGTGATCTCGTGGATCGGACGGGCGACGGCGGCCCTGTTTCTGGTCCCGGTCCGGGAGACTCCCGCGCGGACGGCTTGACCCGTCGGAAAGACCGGCCAAGATTCCTGCCACCAGAAGCGGTCCTTTCCGGATCGCCCCCTCGAATGCTCTCTCCCGCCATGGATTCACCCTCGCATCCGCTGGAACCTTCCCCGGAACAGTTTCAAACCGTGGCCAAGGTGGGGGACATCCCCGAGGGGGAGGGGCGCGCCTACGTCGTGAACGGCCGGATGGTGGCCGTCTTCTGCGTGGGGGGGGAATATCACGCCCTGGCAGATGCCTGCCCGCACATGGGGGCTTCGCTGGCGAGCGGTTATGTTGAAGGGGAGACCGTCACCTGTCCCTGGCACGCCTGGCGATTCTGTACACGGGACGGGACGTGGCTGGACAATCCCAAGTCCCGCGTCAAGACCGACGCCTTCCGGACGCGTGTGTGCGGAGACGAAGTGCAGGTCTGCGTCCCGGACCCTCCGCCGCGCGGAGCCCCTGGTCCGTAATCTCCCCACAAGCTGTGAGGATCGTATTGATCGGAGTGGCAGAGCCGCGCCGTGGCTCCAGGCGGACGATTCCACGGGGAGAAAGGCGGCAACTGGGCGAGGGAGTGCGATTTCTGGAGGATTTTTGCGTGGCGCCGGGGGGAGGGGGGCCCCGTCGGGGGGGGCCGCAATTCCGCCACTTTTCGCTACCGGTCCGTCTCCAGGGTTCCGTATGATGGAAGCGTGAGCGGGCCGTTGTCGGAGCTTCGAGAGACGGACAAGGACTGAGTTGTGCGGAACGGAAGCGTTCCGCAGCATCCGCAGGGAGGCGTTCCGAGGAGGGGTTCCAGTCGGAGCCGCCACGATGCCCATGTATCTGGTGCCGGTGGATGAAGGGGAGCCGATCGTCCTCGACAAGGCGATCACGTTCGTGGGCCGCCATCCGGATTGCGATCTGGTGCTGACCAACAGCCGCAAGGTCTCCCGCAAACATTGTTGCATTGCGCAGATCAATGACAGTTACGTGGTGCGCGATCTGGGGTCGATGAACGGCGTGCGTGTCAATGACGACACCGTGCAGGAGGAGGTGCGAGTTCGTCCGGGGGACGAGTTGTGGATTGGGGACGTCGGTTTTCGCCTGGAGTTTCGGTCGGCGGCGCCGGCCCGCAAGGGGGGAGAAGACTCCACCCGTCCGCATGAGGAGACATCTCCCGCACCTCCCCTGCGGAGTGCCAAGCTCGATCGCCGGTTCATCTCGCAGGACCTGCCCGTGGCTATCCCTGAAGAGGGGGCGGACGTGATCGTCGAACAGACCAACCCTCGCCTGCGTCCCCTCCCTCAAACCGGGAAGACGAAAGCCCCGCGTGAGGAGGACGTCATCAAACTGAGGGATGACGACATCCTGGACGACGAGGACGATTAGGTCCCGACGAACGTTGCGTGGCCCTGGCCCGACACGCGGCCGCCCGGTGAGTTACGGGACGGGACTCGTCTCGCGGACCGACTTGAGCAGTTCGCGAGCGCGACTCAGGATCGGGCCGATGGAATTCTCCGGGATGCCCAGTTCCGCACTGATCCGCTGATAGCTCAACCCGTCGAGATAAAACATGCGGACGACCCGGGCGTCGTGGGGCGGCAGCCGCTCCAACAGCTTCCGCACCTCGTCCGCCCGCTCCAGGCGGTCTTCTTCCGGGTGGGCGTCGGCCGCCATTTCCAAGGCGGCCTGATGCGCCATCACGTGTCCCATTGCCTCTGCTTTCCGGCGGCGCGTGATCTCCTTGACCACCACCCGCCGGGCCACGACGGTGAGATACGTCGACAAGGCGCAGTTCCCGCGAAAGGCCCGCAGGACCGCGAAGTCATCCCGCAGGAGTGCCACAAACACTTCCGAGCACAGATCATCGACGTCGTCGGGCGTCAACGGGACGCTGCGGGCATGGGCAGCGTGGCGGATCACGTGCACAATCAGCCCGATGAACCGATCGACAAAGTCTTCCCACGCCCCGGGGACCCGGGCGAGACACTGCTTGAGCAGCCGGCGATCGATCTCAGTCAGCGCCACGCGGCACCTCTGCTGGAGGACGGCGATGTCTCCTGGGGATGCGCCGCCGCCCGTCGTGCCGGGGAGGGCGCCGCCCCCTGTTGCTGGCGCGCCCCTCGCCCGCTCCAGATTCGCCACGCGCCAGTTCAATGCTATCCCTGATCCCCTCCCTGGACAAGACGGGATTGCCGACCGGCAAGGGGGAGTACAGGGGATGCAGGAATTCCCTGCGTTCCGCCCCGGTGGCGAGGAACGGGCGGAATCACCAGCCGCTGTGAGATTCGAGAGCGGAGTGCCGCCCCGATCCCCCCCTCACCAGCCTCGCCGGATGCGGGCCCGGACCCGAGACGTCCCGGGAAGGTGGAACGCCTCCTGATCGAGGTCGGATGCACTCGACCCTGCCGTCGTCTCGTGAAAGCGTTGCCGCGCCTCCGGCGTGAGGAACCGCGACGGCTGGCCGGAGCCGTAGCTATCGCTGCGCCACCCGCCGAAGTAATACCGCAGTGGGACCGTCACGTATAAATGGTCCTTGGCGCGCGTGAGGGCGACATAGAACAAACGGCGTTCCTCCTCGAGCTGCTCGGGCGAGTTGGCGGCCATGTCAGAGGGGATGCTGCCGTCGGCGGCGTGGAGGACCGTCACACAGTCCCACTCCAGCCCCTTGGCGGAGTGGATCGTGCTCAGGACCAGGAAGTCCTCCTCCCGCGGCGAATGGCCGGAGAGGTCCTGCGTGGAGACTGGAGGGTCCAGGGACATCTCCGTGAGGAACTGCGCGCGGTCCGTGAACCGGCCGGAGATCAGTTCCAGTTGTTCCAGGTCGCGCAGGCGGCTCTCGGAGTGGTCGTACTTGCGCTCCATCAGCGGGGCGTAAAAGCGGCGCACGCGATGGAGCTGATCGGGCACGGCATGGCGGCGGGCCGCCGGAGCGGTCAGCCCGATCATCAGCGCGACGAAGACCGGCCAGTCGTGTCGCGCCGCCTGGGGCGGAGTGACGGTTTTCCAGGCCCGGAAGTCGTAGCGGGCCTGGGAGAGCTGCGTGAGGAGCTGCCGCGCCCGCGCCGGACCGATGCCGGGGATGAGGACCAGCGTGCGCAGTCCGCTGACCAGATCGCGAGGGTTCTCCGCCAGCCGCAGAAAAGCCAGCAGGTCCTTGACGTGCGCCGTCTCGATGAACTTGAGTCCGCCGTATTTGTGGAAGGGCATGTTGCGGCGGGCCAGTTCCACTTCCAGGGCGATGCTGTGATGCGACGCCCGGAACAGCACCGCCTGCTGGCAGAGTTTGGTCCCCCGCTCGCGATGTTCGAGGATGCGGTCGATGACGAACTGTGTCTGTTCGTCCTCGTCGGTACACAGGACCAGTTGGGGCGGTACTCCCCCGGTGCGAGTCGAAAAGAGCTCCTTGCGATGCCGCTCCTTCGCGGCAGCGATCACGCGGTTGGCGGCCTCCAGAATCGGTTGCGTGCTGCGGTAGTTGTGTTCGAGTTTGATGATCGTCGTGCCGGGAAACTGTTTGGGAAAGTCCAGGATGTTCCGGACTGTCGCCGCACGGAAGGAGTAGATCGCCTGGGCGTCGTCGCCGACGACGGTCAGTCCCTCGCCGTCCGGCGTGAGTCCCCGGAGAATCTCGGCCTGGAGGACATTCGTGTCCTGGTACTCGTCCACCAGCACACAGCCGAACTTGCGGCGGATGGCGGCGGCTTCCTCGTGCTCCATCAAGGCCTGCCAGAACAACAGCAGATCGTCATAGTCCAGGACGGCATGTTCCTCCTTGCGATCGACGTAGTGATTGAACAGGTCCTTGAGCTTTTCCTCGTGCTCCAGACACCAGGGGTAAGCATCCTGCAGGACGCTGCGCAGCGACTGACGGGAATTCACCACGCGGCTGTAGATGCTGAGGCAAGTCCCCTTGAGCGGGAACTGCGATGAACGGCGGCGGCGGGACCCCTCGGGGGATTCGTCCCCCTCGCGACCCAGCTTGAGTTCCTGCCGCAGGACCTGGATCAGGTCCTCGGCGTCGCCGCGATCGAGGATCGTGAAGTCGTGGGGGAGACCGAGACGCCGACCATACTGCCGCAGCAGCCGCGTCCCGACGGAGTGAAACGTCCCTCCCCAGACGCGGCTGCCGGGGTTTCCGACCGGCGTTTTGACGCCGCCGGCGCGGAGTTCGCGGAGGATGCCATCGACGCGGCGGAGCATCTCGGCGGCGGCCCGGCGGGTGAAGGTGAGCAGCAGGATGCGGCCGGGACTTGTACCGGTGGCGATCAGGTGCGCCACCCGGTGGGCCAGGGTGGTGGTTTTGCCGGTGCCGGCGCCGGCCACGATGAGGAGTGGCCCCCGACCGTGCGTCGCCGCCTCCCGCTGCTGAGGGTTGAGACGGGAGAGAACGGCGTCCAAAGCGGCAGTCGTAGCCATCCGTGAGTCTCCGAAAGAGGTGGCGGGATCATACCCGGAGAAGCAAGATTAGTCTGGTGCAAGCCGTCTGGTGACGAATCTGTCGTCGTGGAGGCGTCCTGAACGGCTGGTTCCCTCCGCGCTCGCTACGAGAAGGTGGAGACGGGGGCGGCGTCAGACACGCTGCTGTTCGAGGGGCGGATGAACGGAAGCATCCGCGTGTCACCCACCAGCAACGGCACGCTTGCGGCGGGGGATCGCGGGGCATACCGTGAACCGGGCGGGAGTTGGTGGTTGACCCCCCGCTGTGATCGGCCGGTCTGGGCGAGGCGCCTGAGATGTCCATACGCAACCTACTGTTGGGACTGGGATGCAGCGGCATGTTGTGGGGGTGCGGGGGAGAAGCTCCTCCGGCTCCGGCGACTCCCGCGCCCTCCGCGGCCGGCTCCGCAGGGACGATCGCTCCGTCGCCGGCGGCGAGCCCGTCCAATCCCGCAGCCGCGCCGGCCCCCGCCCCGGCGCCTCTGCCGCGGATTGCCTTGGGCGGCGGCAGCGGTGCCGGCGCCGCTGCCACCGACGGTGGGAGGGAGGGGTCCGGTGCCGCCGCCCGCTTCACGCGAGACGACGTCCTGGCCGCACTCAAGCCACTCCAGATTCTTCGCGATGAATGGAACGCCGTGCGTCAGAAGAGCGTGGGGACGCAGGATGCCGGTGAGAAGCAGGTCTGGATTTGGGATCACCGCACGAATCCCCGCCAACCGGCCCTCGTCATGACCTCGCCCGACGGGAAGTACTTCACGCAGGCGCGGCTGACGTTCGACCCCCCGACCGGCCAGTTCCAACTCCAGACCACCGACCCGCAGGACCGTCAACGGACCTTCGTCGGCACCTTCAGCGAACCGGTGCAGGAAGTCCAGATGGGGGATGAGAAGGTCCACCGCGTCTTCAAGCTGCAACTGGTGGAGCAGCAGCCGCAGGAGGAGAAGGACCAGTGGCAGGTGGTCCTCAATCAGCAGGAGAACAACCGCTACCTGCTGCAACTGTACCGCAAGCGGGGGGGGACGTTTCAGCCCTTTGAGACGATCGCCGCGCAGCGGCAGGGGACCTCGTTCGCTCTCAGCGACACCGACTACGGGGAGCGGACGTGCATCATCTCGGGCGGACTGGGGACGATTGCGGTCAGCTTTCAGGGGAAGACCTACTGGGTCTGCTGCACCGGCTGTCGGGCGGCGTTCGAGGAGGAGCCGGCCCGCTGGATCGCCGAATTCGAGGCCAAGCAGAAGAAATAACCCACCCTCCGGACCGCCGGTGCGGCGGCAGGGTGGTGCCGTCGGATCGGCCGGACCTTCCCGCGGGCGGCACCGGCGGGAGCCGCAACGCACCGGCTGAGGATGCCCCCTCCGTCGGTGCACGCTCGATCCCCCTGTCCCTTGGAGAGGAGTAAGGCTTGCTCGCGCTGACCGTTTACTGCGTGCTGATTGTCGCGGCTTCGCTCCTGGGGGGCTGGCTGCCGTCGCTGATCGCGCTGACGCACGCCCGCATGCAGGTGATGATGAGCGCCGTGGGAGGGTTGATGTTGGGGATCGCCCTGTTCCACCTGTTCCCCCACTCCGTGGAGATTCTCGGTCCGGAGCGGATGGACGTGGCGAGTGTGGGAATGATGGCCGGGCTGGTGACGATGTTCTTCCTCCTGCGCACGTTCCACTTCCATCACCACGACCCGCATGAACGGGGGCCGCTCCATGCCGCCGACCCGCACGGCTGTCACTCGGAGGGGGGCGACCATCCCCATCACCACGCAGAGGCCGGGGGGGGAGACGGACCGGCGGCCCTGGGGAGCGCCGGGCGAAGTACCGGTCCGCACGAATTGAGCTGGCTGGGGGTGTTCCTCGGCCTGGGGTTGCACACGTTGATCGACGGCCTGGCGCTCGCGGCCAGCGTCCAATCCGACCTGGCGCGGGGAGCAGCGGGTGGATGGAAAGCGGCCGGCGCGGCGACGTTCCTGGCGATCGTCGTGCACAAACCTCTGGATGCCGTCTCCATCACGTCACTGATGATCGCCCGGCGGTGGACGCTGGGGTCCAAGCTGCTGGCGAGCGCCGGCTTTGCGCTCATGTGCCCGCTGGGAGCGATTTTGTTCGTCAGCGGACTGGGGCGGTTTTCGGGGAGCGAAGAATTGATCCTGGGGGGAGCGTTGGCTTTCTCCGCCGGAGTGTTTCTGTGTATTTCGCTGAGCGACCTGTTGCCGGAAATGGAGTTGCACTCTCACCACCGCCTGCTGCTGAGCAGCGCCCTGCTCGCGGGAATCGCGGTCGCCTGGCTGCTGCACGTCCTGGAACCGGCACACACCCACTCGCTCCCCTTGCCGTCGTTCGAGAGCTCTCTGGAGCGGGAGGGCTGAGCGGGACCGTGCTGCCGGGAGCAAAAGCCACGGAAGGATGCTCCCTCCTCAGTCCGTCGAGACCCGGGAGGTCGGGGCTTGCAGCTTGAGCTGCTCGATTACCGGGATCACGAGGTCGGCCGGCAGGGCATAGGACTCGGTGCGTCCGGCGCGAGCGATGTTGACGCCGACGGCCTTGCCGCTGAGCGCGATGGCCGGTCCGCCGCACTCTTCCGGACGCAGAACCGAATCGTGCTGAATGACCGCCTCGAAACCAGTCCGGCGGCGGCTGAGATTCCCGCCCATGCGGTTCTGCACGGCGATGCGGCTGAGGAACTCGTTGCTGGGAGGCGGCGTGAGCGTGACTTGCAGTTCCAGGGTCTTCTGCTCGCGGCGGATCACCAGGGCCAGGGCGTCGCCGGGATTGTACTCTTGGACAAGTTTGATCATCTCCGAGCGGCCGGAGAGTGGTCGGCCGTTCAACCGTTCCACCACGTCGCCGGGGAGCAGCCCGGCCGCTTCAGCACCGGAGTTGGGGAAGACCCGTGTGATGGTGGGTGGACCATCCTCGCCGTCCAGCCCCACCCCCAGCACCCCCGGTTCGCGCTCCAGCTTGATGGTCCGGCAGGGAATGCTGACGACGCCGATCGCCTCCGGCGTGGACCGCAGGCCGGAGGTGATGATCCACTGCCCCGCCGTGGTCGGGTGCTCGGTCTCCCATTCAATCGGAGTGAGATCCTGGGCATCGATTTTCAGCAGCGCCAGGTCGGTGGCCTCATGACGGCCGACGACCTCGGCGGGGAACTCTTCCGCGTCGGCCAGCCGCGCGGTCACCGTCTGCGCGGGGACCTCGCTGGACTTGGTCAGAATCCAGCCGTCGGCGGCGACGATCACGCCCAGGGCGCGGACCTGCTTGTCCATCACAATTTCAACGGTGGCGCGGCGGGCCTGCTCAGTGACATCGGAAAACGCCCGGCGGACAGAGGAGCCGGAGGTATACAGACGCGGCTTGAGGCCGTACTGAGCGGGAACCTCGCGGGAGAGCCATCCCAGAACCAAGGCCGGGAGGAGGAAGGCCGCCCACAGCGGCCGCGCCGCCGAGGGGAGACCAGCCGTGCCCAAGGCAACCGTGCGATGCATGACTGCACCTCCAGGGACGTCGCGGAACAGAACGCTGCGTCCCGCATGAACTGGAATGGCTGTAATTCCGTACTGTTCGGCGAATCGCCTCCGCGAATCGGGATGGGTGCTGGACAGGTGGTGTGAGTCGTGGCAGGCGGGACCGAACCGAGGCGGCGAATCGCCTCAATCCCAACGCATTCCCAACCTCACTTTCAGAGTCATCGGTTCACCATTCCTGAGAATCTCCAGTCTGGCGAAGGACCCCGGTTCTTTTTCCCCAACCAGTTCAGTCAACCTCTCCAACGTAGTCACCTTGCGGGAGTCAAATGTGACGATGACGTCTCCGACGAGCAAGCCTGCCGATTCGGCCGGTTCACCCGGGAAAACGCGGGTGATCTCAATTCCTTCCGGAATACTTTTCCCAGAGACCCCCAACAGCGCCCCGCTGTGCGAACGGAACGCCTCCCCCGCCTTCAGACGTTCCCAATGGGCGTGATAGGCGGCCACGGGAACGTGGTAGTTGGCGGAGGTGTCGTCCTGGATGCGGCTGTTGATGGCGATGACGCGGCCGCGCATGTCGAACAGCGGCCCCCCGGAATCCCCTCCTACCAGTTCGCAATCGCTTTGCAGGACCCGCTTGTTGACGAAGATCACCCGTCCCAGGCGGACCACTGGCGGCCGTTCCTCGTCATACCCCCCCGGATGACCAGTCGCCAGACACCAGTCGCCGGGTTGGGTGGCGTCGGCAGGGGCCATCGGGGCATGAGGCCAGCCTTCCGGGGGAGCCTCTTCCACGATGCGGATCAGGCCGGCGTCGACCATGCTGTCGGAGCCAAGCGTTTCGGCCCGGCGGCGACGACCGTCGGGAAAGATCACCAGACAGGAGCGGCCCGGACGGCCGATGACGTGGGCGGCCGTCAGCACGTAGCCGTCGGCGCTGATGACGACGCCGCTCCCCTGGGCGCGGCCGACCAGCACCCCCACCGTGCACGCCTGCACCCGGGGGGTCAACCGCTGCACATGGGCTTCCATGGCCCGCAGATCGTCGAGACCGTCCGGCGCGGCCTTGGTAAAGGCCACGGGAATCTCGACCGCCTCCTCAGCCCCGGAGTCGTCCTGAGCGCAGAGCACGCCGCCGGAAGCGGCCCAACAGACCAGACCCGCCAGAGTCGCGACCAGCCGCACGTCGCTCTTGAGGCTGCGCACCGCTGCTCTCCCCCTCAATTCTGCCCCGCGGACGGACCGTTCGGCGGGCGTTTCACGCCCGGCTTCATCGTCCTGTTAGCATAGGCGCGGAACGCGGCGATCGGCAAGCACCCGCCGTTCAGTTGCGGTCCGCCCTCCCGACCACCACAGTGGCAGGTCCAGCGGCGACTACTCGTTCTCTCCCAGCGGTGTGATTGAGTCGATGACCGTGTTCCAGTTGCTCCTGAGGAACCTGCGCTACTACTGGCGGACGGAGCTCGCCACGGCTCTGGGCGTGATGACGGCCGCCGCCGTGATCATTGGCGCCTTGCTGGTGGGAGACTCCGTTCGCGACAGTCTGCGGCAGATGAGTCTGGACCGGCTGGCAGGGGTCGATCTGGCTGTCAGCAGCCGCCGGTTCTTTCGCGCGGAACTCGCCCAACGCCTGGCGGCGGTGGGTGCGGAGCTTGACATCGCGGCCGTCGCGCCGGCCATCGTGATGCCGGGGGCGCTCACTCGCAGGACAGCGGCTGCCGCAGCACCGTCCGAGGCGCGGACCGCTCGGGCGGGGGGAATCCAGGTCTATGGCGTGGAGGACCGCTTCTGGACCATGACCCACGCCCCCTCGCAAGTGGGACTCTCCACGCCGCCGACGGGCAACCAGGTGGTCCTCAACCGCCGCACGGCCGACCAACTCGGGACCCGCGTGGGGGACCAGGTATCGCTGCTGCTGGAGATTCCCGCCGGCATTCCACGGGATTCGCTGCTGGGGGACCGGGACCAGACGACGACGGAACTGCTGCTGGAAGTGGCGGCGATCGCCGAGGACACCACCACGCTGGGACGGTTCGGACTCAATCCGAGTCAGCAGTTGCCGCGGAACGCCTATGTGGGGCTGGAGACGTTGCAGCGTCAACTCGGGTTGGCTGAAGTCCGTGCCACGCGCCGCGCGCCGACACCGCGGCCGGCACGGATCAACACTCTGTTCCTCAGCGCTCCCCCCGGCTCTCCGCGGGGAAGTGCTGCCGACGCTCCGGACTGGGCCGCACAGGTCAGCCGGCGGCTCCACGGCGCAGTGGCGCTGGCGGACTTGGGACTGCGGCTGGTCCCCCCCGCCGACCGCGGCTACGTCGCCCTGGAGAGCGACCAGATGATGCTCGAGAACGTCCTGGCCGACGCCGCCCTTGAAACCGCTCGGGCGCTCCAGGCGGTCGCCTCTCCCGTACTGGTGTACCTCCTCAACCGGATGGGGACGCCGGAACCGAATGCGGAGGGGGTCAAACGAGGCTATTCGATGTATTCGGTGGCGGCCGGTGTGCAGTTTGACGCGCCGCCGCCGTTCGGTCCGTTCGAGTTCCTTGCGGGGGGGCCGCCTGGGAGTCCCGGCGCGAGCATCCAGAGTCCCGAGCCGAACGCGCTCCCCCTCGGAACAGACTCCCCGGCAGTCCGGGATGCTCCTGTCTCCGCACGCGTAGTGCCTGTGGTCCTCAACGACTGGCTGGCTGACGACCTGCGGGGGGACGGCGGTGATGGAACCCGAATTGATGTGGGAGCGATCTTCCCGGTCCGGTATCACGTCGTCGGCGACCGGGGAGAGCTTCCCGAGGAAGAACTGGAGTTCCAGGTCACCGGCATCGTGCGGCTGGCCGGACCGGCGGATGATCGCGGTCTGACGCCCCATGTCGAGGGGGTCACCGACGTCGAGAGCTACAGCGACTGGCGGGAACCGTTCCCCCTCGATCATCAGGCCATCACTCCCCGCGACGACGCCTATTGGTCAGCCTATCGCGCCACGCCCAAGGTGTTTCTGCGTCTGGAGGACGCCCAGCGGCTGTGGCAAAGCCGGTATGGGCGACTGACTTCGTTGCGCCTCGCCCCCCCCGCGGGGAGCTCGCTCGACCAGTTCGCCGAACAATTTTCGGCAGCACTGTTGGCACGGCTGACGCCGCAGGACACGGCCCTGGTTATCCAGCCTGTCAAGTTCCAGGGTCTGCAGGCGGCGGCGGGCACCACCGACTTCGCCAGCCTGTTCCTGGGGTTCAGCCTCTTTCTGATCGCTTCCGCAATGCTGCTGATCGGGTTGCTGTTTCGGCTGGGGATCGAACAGCGGGTGGGTGAATTGGGACTCCTCACGGCAGTGGGGATGACGACGGCAGAGGTGCGCTGGTTGTTTCTGGGAGAGGGGCTGCTGGTGTCGTTGCTGGGGGTGCTGCTGGGCCTCCCCGCAGCCATCGGTTATGCCGCAGTGATGATTCACGGACTGAAGACGTGGTGGAACCGTGCCATCGGGACGCAGTTTTTGTTCTTGTCGGCGCCGCCGGAGAGCCTCGCCCTCGGAGCGCTGGGGGGACTGGCCACAGCCTGGATCGCGATCCTGTGGGCCTTGCGAAGGACGCGGGCCGTCTCGACCCGCGACCTGCTGCATGGGGTCTCGGAGCCTTCCGACGCGACGGGGGGGAGTCAGCCGGGGCGAGTGTCGTCCCGCATGCTGTCGCGGGGAGCGCTGGGGATCGCCGTCGGCGTGCTGACCGCCTCACTCCTCGGACTGATCCCCGGCGGTGAAGCTTTCGGGGGGCTCTCCTGGCGGGTGGTGGCCTTTTTTGTGACCGGCATGGCACTGCTGGTCGGGATGCTGGCGTGGCTGGCAAGCTGGCTGGCAGGGGATCGGACGCCGGCCGTCGCAGGCGCGGGAGCGTCGGCACTCCTGCGACTGGCGTTGCGCAACGCGGCCCGCAATCGCGCGCGCAGCCTGCTGACCACCAGTTTGATCGCCTCCGCGGCGTTCGTCATTGTCGCCGTGGCGTGTGGCAAGCGCAACCCCGAACAGGAAGCACCGCGATCGGACTCGGGCAATGGGGGCTTTTCGCTCGTGGCCGAATCGAGCCAGCCGGTTCTCTACGACCTCAATTCCCCATCGGGACGGAGTAAGCTGCGAATGCCGGAGAGCCCGCTCTGGTCGCGGACCCATGTCGCCCCCTTCCGCGTCCGCCCCGGGGAAGACGCCAGTTGCCTCAACCTCTATCAGACGCAGTTGCCGACGATCCTCGGCGTGCCACGGGACGTGCTGGACGAGTTCGACCGCAACCGCCGTTTCCGGTTTGCCGACACACCGGGTTCGCACCCCTGGCAGTTGTTGACGGAGGCGCGCGACGACGGCCGCATCCCCGTCCTGGGAGACATGAACACCCTGATGTTTTCCCTCCAGAAGGGGATCGGAGACGAGATCGAGCTGCCTCCCTCCGCTTTGGCCGGGTCCAACCTCCAATCCGCCACACTCGTGGTGGCAGGCATGTTGGACGGCAGCGTGTTCCAGGGAGTGCTGCTGATGTCCGAGGAGCACTTTCAGCGGCTCTTTCCGCAGATCGTCGGATTTCGTTACTTCCTGATTGCGACGGATCCCGCCACGGCCGGAGAGGTCTCCAGCCTGTTGGAATCGGGTCTGGCGGACGCCGGATTCGATGCCGAGCCGGTGGCCGCGCGGCTGGCCGACTTTCTCGCCGTGCAGAATACGTACCTCTCCACGTTTCAAACGCTGGGAGGACTGGGGCTGCTGTTGGGGACCATCGGTCTGGGGGCGGTGATGCTCCGCAACGTGCTGGAGCGGCGCAGCGAGCTGGCCCTGCTGAAGGCCGTGGGCTGGACCAACGGGAGCATCCTGCAACTGGTGTTCTGGGAGAATGCCGCCCTGCTGGGCTGGGGTCTGGGGGTCGGCACGCTGACGGCCCTGCTGTCGATGTGGCCCCATCTCGCCAGCACGGGGGCCGATGTCCCCTGGCCAGAACTGGTCATCCTGCTGGGGGCAGTGCTGATCGTCGGCATGGCCGCGCCGCTGGCCGCCGGACGCGAAGTGCTCCGTCCCCAAATCCTCGCCGCCCTGCGGTCCGAGTAGGAGGACGGGAACCGGCGTCATCCCTCCCGGTTTTCCCCCAGCGACGGTTTGAGCTGAGCGGCATAGAACTGGCGCAGCTTTTCCACCTTCGGCAGGGCGGCGTAGGCGATATACGGCTGGTCGGGGTTGCGGGCGGCGTAGTTGTGGTGATAAGTCTCCGCCGGAAAGAACTCTGTGAGTGGCTCCAGCGTCGTCATGATCGGACCGGTAAACACCTGGGCCGCCTCCAGTTGGGCGATGTATGCGGCGGCGACCCGCCGCTGCTCGTCCCGCTGGTAGAAGATCGCGGACCGATACTGCGTGCCGTAATCATTCCCCTGACGGTTCAGTTGTGTCGGGTCGTGGGCCACGGAAAAAAAGACTTTCAGCAACTGGCCGAAGCTGATCCGCCGCGGGTCGTACTCCACCTGCACGACTTCCGCGTGGCCGGTGGCGCCGGTGCAGACCGTGCGGTAGTCGGCCGTCTCTCGAGTCCCTCCCGCATAACCGGGCGTCACGCGGAGCACGCCGTCCAATTGCTGAAAGACCGCCTCCGTGCACCAGAAACATCCCCCGGCCAGGACGAGGGTCTGTGGAACCTCCTCTCCCGCGGGGAGGTCCTCCCGTGGGTCCGGCAGTTCGTGGGGCGGCACCAACAGACAGCTCGCGCCGACAGGACTGGCAGCCATGGGAGAACCCCCTGGGAGACGAGCAGGACTTGCGAGAGACGCGGCACAGGCCGAACGGCCTGTTTTCAACCAGTGTACCCCACATCGACCCGCGTGGCCGCAGACACCTCAGGACGCACATCGCGCTTGGCTGAGCGACCCGGGACCGAGCGAACCTCACACCCGCATCCCCACCTGATAGGTGATCCACGCCCCGACGTACGCCAACCCCGTCATGTAGAGAAACGTAAACGCCGGCCAGCGCCAACTGTTGGTCTCCCGGCGGATGATCATCAACGTCGAAACGCACTGGGCGCACAGGGCGAAAAAGACCATCAGCGACAGGGCGACGGGGAGATTGTACACCGGCCGGCCGTCCGGCCACGTGGCAGCCTGCAGCGCTCCCCGCAACCCTTCCGACTCCTCGTCAACCTCCCCCCCCAGGCTGTAGATCGTCCCCAGCGTGGCGATGATCACCTCCCGCGCCGGGAAGGATGCCAGCACCCCCACGCCAATCCGCCAGTCCCAGCCCAAGGGGAGGACAACCGGCTCGATGGCGACGCCGGCCCGGCCCAGCCAGCTCTCCCGCATCAGCCGCGCCCCCTCGGCATTCCGAGCGTCCCGCAGACGCTCCCAGGCGAGTACGGCCGGATGGCCGGCAGCGGCCCCTTCCGGCAGGTGGGCGGCGACGGCAGCCACTTCCTCCTCGAGCCGGTCGAGTTCCGCATGATCGCCGGGAAAATATCCCGCCGCCCAGACGAGAATCGTCGCCGCGAAAATCAGCGATCCCGCCCGCAATACAAACGCCTTGCCGCGCTCGTACACCCGGTACAGCACCAGCCGCGGCGAGGGGAGCTTGTAATCCGGCAACTCCATCACGAACGTCCCCGCCTCACCGCGAAAGAAACACCGCTTGAGGAGCCACGCCACGGGAATCGCCACCACCAGTCCCAACGACGACATCCCGAACAGCACCAGTCCCTGGAGCGACACCCATCCCCCCAGATACTCCGTCGGTGGGACGAACGCTCCGATCAGCAAGAGGTACACGGGCAGCCGCGCCGAACAACTCATCAACGGTGCCACCAGAATTGTCACCATGCGATCCCGGTGATTGTCGATCACGCGCGTCGCCATGATGCCGGGAACGGCGCAGGCGAACGACGACATCAACGGCAAAAACGACTTGCCGCTCAATCCAAAGGTCCGCATCACCCGGTCCATCATGAAGGCGCCGCGGGCCATGTAGCCGCAGTCCTCCAACAGGGCGATCAGGAAGAACAGCAGCATGATCTGAGGGAGGAAGATCAGCACCCCTCCCACTCCGGCGATGACGCCATCCACGACCAGGCTCCGCAACGGGCCGGGCGGCAGTGCTTCGGCCGCCAGCCCCGCGACGAAGTCTTGACCGGACTCGCACAACTTCATCAGCGGCTCAGCCCAGGCGTAGATCGCCTGAAACACGAGGAACATCAGCCCCGCAAACACTCCCAACCCGAAGATGCGGTGCGTGAGAACCGCGTCGATGCGGTCCGTCAGCGTGGTCCTCCGCACGGCCGGGTATGTCACCACGTCCGAGAGCAGCCGCCGCGCCCAGTCATACCGCCGCTCCGCCTCGGCCGCGGGGATGCGAAAACCGGCCGCGGCCAGTCGCTCCCGGGAGGCGCGCAGGTAGTCCGCCAGTCTTTCCCCCCCCGGCTGGCGAAGGAACCGCTGCTCCACCGTCCCTCCGACGTCGAGCAGCAGACGCTCCCGCAGATACCAGGGGACGTCGGACTCGCCGAGGCTCTCCAGGTATGCTCCCAGTCGGTCGCACTCGTCGTAGAATTCCGGAGGAAACTGCCGCGTCGGAGGATGCCCTCCCGCCGCCATCGCTCGATCCACGGCCGCAGGAATCTGTTCGATCCCCTGCCGCCGGTGCGCCTCCGTCGCCACCACCGGAATCCCCAGCTTCTCCTCCAGACGCCGCACGTCGATCTTCAGCCCTTCGCCCAGGGCGGCATCCCACATGTTCAGCACCAGCACCGTCGGCACGCCGGTATCCAGCACCTGCCCCAGCAGGAACAGGTGCCGCTCCAGATTGGAGGCGTCGGCAATGCACAGGACGGCATCCACGCGGCCGACGTCCGGCTGCTGGCCCAGCAGGACGTCCACCGAGACCATCTCATCCAGCGAGCGGGGAGAAAGGCTGTACGTTCCGGGGAGATCGATCAGGCGGACCGGCTGTCCGTCCCACTCGATGACTCCGATCTTCTTCTCCACCGTCACGCCGGGATAGTTGCCGACGCGGGCATGCATTCCGGCCAGCGCATTGAACAACGTGCTTTTGCCGGTGTTCGGGTTGCCGATCACCGCGATCTGGAGGGCGGACTGCGCGCGGGCGGTCGTCATGGCGTTCACCTGCCCGTGAGAACGATGGCGGAGTCCGGCCGTCGCGGGGGCGTCTCCTGAAGTTGAATGCGAGCGGCATCCCGGCGCCGGATTGCCAGTCGCCCCCCCCGCACCAGGATGGCCAAGGGATCCCCCAACGGCGCCACACCGAGGACCTCCACCACTTCCCCGGGCAACAGCCCCATTTCCAGCAGACGGACCGTCACCGGATCGTCGCCCGACAGGGCGGCAATGATCCCCCGTTCGCCGGGACGCAGGGAGTCGAGTGAGAACATCGAGCGGCTCTGAGGAGTCGACGTGGGGAAGTCCGAATTCCTGGGGACCGACGACGCACGCCCCGCGGCACGTTGCCGACGAGTCGGGGCAGTCTCGGAACCCACCGCAGTGCGGAGGCTGGGGCAGCATCCACAGCGGAGCAGCTTCCCTGGCACGAGAGCGTGGTAGTGCGGCTCCGCAGCAACCCTATTGAGACTCAATCTCAACGTCAAGGGTCACTGGGCGCCTCCGCATGGGTGTGCTGCAAGGCACAGTCGCTTTGTGCAAGATTGGAAGTGCACCCCTGTTCGCCGGCTGGCTTGCCAGCCGTGCCGGGTGGGACGACACAACGACTGTCCTGCCCTGCCTGTCGGAGGATGCGGCTGGGACCCGTCGGCCGGACTGTTAGAATCTCCGGCAGGGCATCTCACTCCCTCCGCGTGAGCCGGGCCGCACTCCAGTGATTCCACCCCCCATGCTCTGGACCGATCTTCGTGGGCATGCCCCCCAGGTCGAGATGTTCCTCCGGGCGGTGCAGCGGGGGCGGATGGCCCATGCCTATCTCTTCGTCGGCCCGCCGGGGATCGGCAAGCGGCTGGTCGCCACCCGGATCGCCCAGGCCCTCTTCTGCGATCGTCACGCCGAGGCCGACCTGGAAGCCTGCGGTCTCTGCGGCCCCTGCAGGCAGGTGCAGGCCGGCACACATCCCGATCTGCTCACACGCGGTTTGCCGGAGGGGAAAAAGGAGCTTCCGATCGCGGCGCTGCTGGGGTCGGACGAGCGCCGCGGCAGAGAAGGCTTGCTGTATGAGCTCTCGTTGCGGCCGATGTCGGCGGCCCGCCGCATCGCCATCATTGACGATGCGGACCGCATGAGCGAGGAGTGCGCCAACGCCCTCCTCAAAACGCTGGAGGAGCCGCCTCCGGGGTCGGTCCTGTTCCTGCTCACTCCCAGCAGCGACCTGCTGCTGCCGACGATCCGTTCGCGTTGCCAGCCCCTCGTCTTTTCGCCGCTGGCCGATGAAGACGTGGCGGAGCTGCTGCTGGCACAGGAGTACACGACGGACCGGCAGACGGCGGAAGAGGTGGCGCGGCTGAGCGGCGGAAGTCTGGAGACCGCCCGGCAACTCCTCGCCCCGGAGCTGCGCCAGCTCCGAGAGCTGCTGCACTCAGCCCTGAGCACCCCCCGCTTCGATCCCGTCGAGACTGCCCGGCAGGTGCTTGCGGCTCTGGAGGAGTTGGGGGGAGCGTCCGCCGATCAGCGCGAACATGCCGCCTGGCTGTTGCGGTTCGCGGTCGATTTTTTCCGGCAGGTCTTCGCCCCGACGGACGAGGTCGCGCCGCCGATCGCTCAGTTCCGCCGCGCCTTCCGACTCGAGGATCCCCGCACCGCCGACCGGACGACGCTGGCCCTGGAGCGGACCCTCCGAGCCGAGGAGGAGTTGCAACAACTCCTGCCGGTGCCACTCTGTCTGGAAGCGTACTTTCACGACCTGGGGCGCATCTTCCGTGGCTGACAGGGTCAGCGCTGCCCCCGGTGACACTTCCCGTGCCGTTTTCAATGGAGGCACACGTGTTTCGGAGGAGGCTCGGTGCGCAAACCCTTCACGGGGGGGGCCGGCTGCATTCGAGATTCCCGATGAGATGCGGTGGGCGCCCGCCAGAGGGGGCGGCAGACCACCCGAGTCGGAAGCAGAGGAGACGCCCAGGCTCAATGTGCCGGCGGAGGGCTGTTCTGGAACGCGCGGTTGCGGAACAGGAACTCGATGATGTTCCCCTCGTGCGGCTGCATCCAGTGGAGCTGGATGGTCTTCACCGGGCCGATGTTCAGCCGGTCGATGTTCCGGGCATCCAGCAACTCCCGCGACCAGGCAGGGTCGTTCGTCAGGCAACTGGCCACCAGCGTCGTGCCGATCTTCTTGAGCATCTCCTGCTGCGGGCAGCGGACCACCGAGGCAAAGGGGAACATGTACTCGGTGTTGGCCAGGCTGGCTTCGGGCGAATCGCAGTGGATGATCGTCGGCCGCAGAAAGTCATGCCGCTCGTAGTGCACCCAGCGTTCGCCATGGCGGTACTTGGCGGTCACCTCCGTGTTGCCGGGGTCTTTGAGCTTCTCCTCGATCTGCTTGTGCATCGCCTCGGCCGCACCGGGGATGGTGAAGGCGGCCAACCCGGCCTGGGGATCGTTCATCGGCTTCGGTTCGATGGGGCCCAGTCGCTGCGCCAGGGCGTCGGCGATCTCCTCCGTGTGCCGCGACGCCCAGATGCCGGAGCAGGAGATACAGCTCCGGCCGCTGTTGACGTAGATCGAATCGACCATCAGGTCGAGATACTCCTCCCACCGGTCGACCAGATCGTCGCCGAAGAGGATCTTGGAGAAGCCGGGACCGTGCGCCTGCACCCGCGGATTGCCATGGTATTTCTCGACCGTGGCCGTGCCGCCGAAGATCATCGAGCGTTCGCACGTCTCCAGCACCGCCGCGCCGCACTCGGGTCCGCCGGGATAGATGGAGATCACCTCGCGCGGCACGCCGGCCTGGGCAAAGGCCTCGAACATGCGGTAGGGGGTCCAGGGTTCCTGCGGCCCGGGCTTGAGCACCAGGCCGATCTGCAACGGGATCACCGGCATCCACAGGGTATGCACCCCGGGGGAGTTCGAGGGGAGCACCATCCCCACGACGTCGGTGTTGGCCTGGTAGCTGACCATGATGCCGCGGCTCTCCATGCCGTAGCCGTTGGTCAGAATCTCAAACGGCAGGCCGCGGGTGAGGGCCTCCAGCACCTCGCGCATGTGCCGCAGAACGTAGGCGTTCTTGCGCATATTGGCGGCACACATGTGCTCGGGGAGGCCGGTGGTGGCCGACTGCATGCGGCAGAACTCCTGCGGGTTCTGCGTCCCGTTGCCCAGCGGCAGCGTCCCTTCCAGGTACAGGTCCGCCGCCCTGGCGGCCATCTCGCACAGCTTTTCGATGGGGATTTGCCGCAGCGTCTCGCGGGCCTGTTTGGCTTTCCGCATGTCCATCTTGATCAGGCCGCCGTTGGCCTGATGCACGTGGGCGAGTTCTTCGCCGGTCTCGAAGTGGACGACCGGCTGCTGTTCCATGGACTCATACGGACGGCCCCAGCGGATGACGGGAATTTCGAGCATGGCGGATTCAGGGGAGGAGGGGGCGCCTCGATTTCGGGAGGCAGCCGGGTGGTCGCGCCACGCCTTCACGGCCCCGCGGAGTGGGCCGCCCGTCGTGGGACGGACGGACGCGGCGGTAGTATCGTCGGACCCAGGACGTCCGGGGCGGGCTCTCGGCGGTCGGCGGGGGTGCTGACCGCGGAACTCATCCATGATCGTTCAGGGTGGGCAACCGGACTTGAACCGGCGACCCCCAGATCCACAATCTGGTGCTCTAACCGACTGAGCTATGCCCACCGTTTCGCACCGGGAGCGAACCAGTCGATTCGACTCCAGGCGAAAACCCCAGTTTACCGGAACGGGGGGGTGTCCTCAAGGAGTCGACGCGAGGTGGCGCTCCGCGGCGCCGGGTCCGCTCGCGGCGCGCCAGGATTGCAGGGGCCGCGGACGGGAATGACAATGGAGCGCTCTGAGTCTGTCACCTGCCGGGAGAGGAGCCATTTCCGTCACCGTCGCTGATCGCGCCTATCAGGTGAGCATCTCGGGAGATGCCGCCCGCACCTACGCCGTCGACGAGACCCTCACCGTCTGCCGCGAGACAAACGAACTGCTCGACGTGCAGTACGACTGGGACCGCGTCCCCGTTCCCCGTTCGCTCCGCGAGTTTGAGCGGCGGTGGGAGACGCGGCGGAACCCACTCGATTTCAGCGGCGTGTGGCGGTTTCGCGAGCTGCTCCCGTTCGCTCCCGAGGAGCAGATCGTCACCATCGGCGAAGGCCAGACAATCCTTCAGAACTCCGAGCACGTGGCCCGGTACGTCGGCGTCAAGCCGGGAAACCTCTACTTGCAGTACGAGGGGCTGAACCCGTCGGGGTCGTTCAAGGACAACGGGATGACGGCCGCGGCCACCCATGCCCGCATGGTCGGGGCGCGCATCGCCGCGTGCGCCTCCACCGGCAATACCAGCGCCTCCCTGGCCATTTACGCCGGGACAACCGGACTGCTGAAGGTGATCGTGTTCGTCGGCAGCGGCAAGATCGCCTACGGCAAGCTGTCGCAGGCGCTGGATTACGGGGCGGTCACGCTGCAGATCGAAGGGGACTTTGACGACGCCCTGCGGCAGGTGCGGGCGGTGTGCGCGGCGGCGGGCATCTATCTGTGCAACAGTGTCAACCCCTTCCGGCTGGAGGGTCAGAAGGCGATCATGTATCGCGTGCTGGAAGGGCTGCACTGGGAAGTCCCGGAGTGGATCGTCGTCCCCGGCGGCAACCTCGGCAACTCCAGCGCCTTCGGGAAGGCCTTCCTGGAACTGAAGCAACTCGGGTTGATCGACCGCGTGCCGCGGCTGGCGGTCGTCAACGCCGCCGGCGCCAATACGCTCTACCGGCTGTACGAACACGAGGGGCTGCGGTGGAACAACGGTGCGCCGGACGAAGCCCTGATCAACCGCTTCTATGCCGAGATGGACGCCCAGCACCGCCGCGCCAACACCCTCGCCTCAGCGATTGAGATCAACCGGCCGGTGAATCTCAAGAAGTGTCTGCGGGCGCTGGAAGTGTGCAACGGCGTGGTCCGGGAGGTAGAGGATGCCGAGATTCTGGACGGCAAGGCGCAGGTGGGGGCGGGGGGGTTCGGCTGCGAACCGGCTAGCGGCGCCAGCGTCGCCGGGGCCAAACGCCTGCGGGAGGAGGGGGTCATCGCCCCCAGCGACCGCGTGGTCTGCATTCTCACCGGGCATCAGCTCAAAGATCCCGACGTCACCGTGGCCTACCATGCCGCGGCCTCCGACCCCAAACTGGCCGAGAAACTCCGCCGCCGCGGCGTCGAGCAACGGAGATTCGGCAACAGCCCGATCGTCGTCCCCAACGATTTCGACCGCATCATGGACGTCATCCGCTCTCTGCGGTAGTGTGGGCACAATTACAAGACAAAGCCCCGGCAGACAGCATAGAATGACAGGACGCGGCAGGGAGATTCGCCGCAAGTCCCGGTGGCAGGGAGGCACGACGTTCACAGGGGGGTGACGAGGGTGCCCGTATGTTGACTCCCTACGAGGAACTGGAATACCTGGCCGACTATCTCCCCGAGGAGGGAGAATCGGTCGTGGTCACGCGCCGCGGCGGGGAACTTCGCTGCCAGCCCCTCAGCAGCGGCGACCTTCGCGACGGCATCGAGGATGCGGAACTGTACGGCCGACTGGTCCAGGCCAACGAGCAACTCAACGCGCAGGGAACGCTCCCCCTGTGGACCACCGCCCTGGGACTGATGGCGACCGGCATCGTGCTGTTCCGCGGATTGCATCTGGGATGGGGAGAGTGGTACCTGCTGCCGGCCCTGGGACTGCTGAGTCTGTGGGGTTGTTTCCATTGGATTCGCCATCGCCAGCAACGGTGCTTCGACACGCTCATCCGGCCGGCGCTGATCCGCGAGACGCGTTTGCGGCGGATTTCGCTGTTTTCGCTGATGGCCGGGGTGCGGCAACATGCCGAGTTCCGGACCCTGCTGGACGAGCTGGTGCGCAGTAACGCGAGTACAAGGGAATGGTGAGCCACGCGCTGCCGATTGAGCCGGCGAGCCGTCCCGTGCGCGCTGCCATCCGTCCCCCGGGATCGAAAAGCCTCACCAATCGGGCGCTGGTGCTGGCCGCGCTGGCGCGGGGCGAGAGCCGGCTGACAGGCGTGCTCGACAGCGTCGACACCCGCGTGATGATCGACAGCCTCCGCCGGTTGGGAAGGGCTGTGGATCACGATCCGCAGCGGAGCACGGTCCAGATGGCCGACCGGCTTCGCCATGCCCTGGTGAGTCCGGGAGGCTGGATCCACGAGGTGGCGCTGAATCTGGAGAACAGCGGGACCAGTATTCGCTTCCTCACCGCCCTGTGCACCCTGCTGCCGCGGCCGTGGATCGTGCGGTTGGACGGCAACGCCCGGATGCGGGAGCGGCCCATTCAGCCGCTCGTCGACGCCCTCCGCCAATGGGGGGCGGACGTCCGTTGTGAACGGGAGACGGGTTGTCCGCCGGTCGTCGTGAGGGGAGGGGGGCTGCCGGGGGGCGAGGTCGTCGTCGCCGGCGACCTGTCCAGCCAGTATCTCAGCGCCCTGTTGATGGTCGCTCCCTGCGCTGAGGGGGACGTGACGGTTCGCGTGGCGGGGCCGCTGGTATCGCGTCCCTACGTGGAGATGACCATTCGCGTCATGCGAGACTTCGGCGCCACGGTGCAGGAACCGGCGGAGAATGTGTTTCACATTTCCGCCGGGGGGTATCAGGGGCGGGAATACGCCATCGAACCGGATGCCTCCGCCGCCAGTTACTTCTTTGCTGCGGCCGCAGTGACCGGCGGCCGTGTGACGGTCGAGGGACTGTCCCGATCCTCGCTGCAAGGGGACGTGCGGTTCGTCGAGGTGCTGGAGCAGATGGGCTGCCGTGCCGAGTGGGGAAGCGACTCGATCACGGTGCACGGCGGCCCGCTCATCGGCGTCGACGTGGACATGAACGACATCTCGGACACCGCCCAGACGCTGGCGGCGGTGGCCCCCTTTGCCGCCGGGCCGACACGCATCCGCGGCGTGGCCCACATGCGCCACAAGGAGACCGACCGCGTGGCGGCCCTGGTCGCCGAGCTGCGCAAGCTGGGGCTCGAGGTCCAGGAACATCCCGACGGCCTGACGATCCACCCCGGGCCCATGCACGGCGCGTCGCTCGCCACGTATGACGACCATCGCATGGCGATGAGCTTCGCCGTGCTGGGACTGCGTCAACCGGGGATCGTCATCGAGAACCCGGCGTGCACCTCCAAGACCTATCCCCGATTCTTCGACGATCTGGCGCGCGTCTGCGGACGAGCCCCCTGAGGCTCCGCCTCCGTTCACTCGTCTCCGGAGGGACCGTACATTCCCGGCACCGGGATGTCATTCAGCCGCAGGTACACGCACAGAATCGCCCGGTGGTGGATGAGATGGTTGAGGACGAAGGTGCGAATCACGGCGGCCCGGGGCATGGTGAACAGGGGCTTCCCGCCAGCCAGCAGCGACCAGGCGTCCCCCAGCGTGTCCTCCCGGACGGCGGCGATGGCCCGGCGAGCCGCGGCCACGTTCGCGTCGAACAGCTTCACAATCTCCGCGCGGGTCCGCAGCGCGGGACTGCGGTACGGTTCGCCTCCCGCAGGAGCGATGTCCCAGCTCGGCAAGCTCAACGTCCCTTCCACCCAGCCGGGGATCTCCGCCAGGTGATTGGCGTTCCAGCCGATGGTGTTGGACTTGGGGTGCGGCTTCCAGTCGAGTTTGTCTTCGGGAATCCGTTCCAGCACCCGCCGTGCGTTGGCCATCTCCTGATCGAACTCGGGCAGAATCGTTTCCGCGTAGCTCATGGGTCTCTCCTCGGAGTGCGAACGACCCGCAAGGCCAGAATGTATACATTTATTCAGTATTGTCAACGCCGCAGGACCAACTGTGCCATCGCACCGGGCCGGCCCTCGTTCACCGGCTCGACGCCCCTCGGTGCAGCGCAGGAAGGACCCACATTCGCTCCGTCCGACCGCGCCCGGCAAGTCCAGAGGAGACAAGCCGGAACCCGCCGGCCCATAATGACCTGTGAGGTCTGTCTCTCCAACGCCGACGGATGATGTCCGGCTATACGCTCGAATTGCCGACCCTTCAGAACTGGAGCTGCCACTCATGCAGCGGCTGCTGCCGGCAGCATGGCATTGCCATCACCGAGGAGGAGCGCCAGCGGATCGCCCAACAGCAGTGGACCGCCGCCGACGGCATCCCGGAGGGGCAACCGCTGTTCGTGCGGATGGGGGGCTGGTTCGGCCGCCGCTGGTGGCGGCTGGCGCATCAGCCGGACGGCCGTTGCGTCTTCCTCGACGATCGCGGTCTGTGCCGCATTCATGCCAAGTTTGGAGAGGCGGCCAAGCCCCTCGCCTGTCGCATTTACCCGTATGCGTTTCATCCCAAGGGGCGGCAGGTGGTGGTCAGTCTGCGGTTCAGTTGTCCATCGGTGGTGAAGAATCTCGGCCGCCCGGTGATCGCCCAAAAGGGGGAGTTACGGGACCTGGCCCGCCAGGTGGTCCCGGAAAACATCTCCCAGGCCGCCCCGCCGAAACTGACCGAGCGCACCCGACTGGCCTGGCCAGACCTGTTGCGCGTCGTGCACGCCCTGGACGAGACCCTGGCGGCCGCGACGGCTCCGGTGGCGGTGCGACTGTGGCGGGGACTGCATTGGCTCAGCCTCGTGGAACAGGCGAAGTTCCATGCCGTTTCCGGGGAGCGTCTGGACGAACTGCTCGACCTGCTGCGCGGTGCGGCCGAGGCGGAACTTCCGCCGGACTCTCCGCTGGCGTCGGTGCCCCCCCCCTCGCGACTGGGCCGGACCCTGTTTCGCCTTCACGCGGGACAGTATGCCCGCATCGACAGCTACACCTCCGCCCAGAAGGGGCTGGCCGGACGCTGGAGGCTCTTTCGGGCCGCGGTGCGGCTGGTGCGCGGGACGGGAACGCTCCCGCGGTTGCAGGAGCGGCTGGCGGCCGTGCCGTTCGCCGCGCTGGAACGGTCGTTCGGCCCCCTGCCTGCCGAAGCCGATGAGATGCTCACCCGGTACTACCGCATCAAGCTGGAGGGACTGCATTTCTGCGGTCTGGCCTACTACGGCATCCCATTGGTGGAAGGCTTTCGCAGTCTGGCGCTGATCTATCCGGTGGTGCTGTGGATTGCCCGCTGGCTGGCGGCCTCGCAGGGGGGTGAGCGGTTGACGGCCGACGACGTCGCGGACGCTCTGGCGACAGCCGATCATCATCACGGCTACTCTCCCGCGCTGGGGAGCTTTGGCGCCCGCAGTCGTGTCCGCACGTTGGCGCAAACCGGCGATCTGGAGCGGTTGATCGCCTGGCTGTCCCATTGACGGTGGTCCTGAACTGAATGGAGCCAGTTTCGTCACCGAGACATGACCGATCTGAATCCACCGGGACGCGGGTGATCGGGGGGGGGGCTCACGCCCGCCGCTCGCCGGTTGTGAAACTGGTTCTGGTCAACTGGCCTCGCCGGCGGCGGGCGCGTACATTCCCTCACCGAGGCATGTTTGAGATTCTCCCTGCGATCGACCTTCGCGGCGGCCGGTGCGTCCGGCTGCGACAGGGAGACTACGCGCAGGAGACAATCTTCAGCGACGATCCCGTGATGATGGCGCAGCGATGGGAGGCGGAAGGGGCCCCCCGTTTGCATCTGGTCGACCTCGATGGCGCCAAGGCGGGACACCCCGTCAATCATGAGATGGTCCGCGCGATCGTCCGAGCGGTCCGCATCCCCTGCCAGTTCGGCGGGGGTCTGCGCGAGGAACCGGCCGTGCAGACCATGCTGGACGACGTCGGCGTGGAGCGGGTCATCGTGGGGACGCGGGCACTCCGGGACCCGGACTGGTTCGCCCGGATGGTGCAGAAGTATCCCCGGCGGGTCTGTCTCGGGCTGGATGCCCGCGATTCCCTGGTGGCGACCGCCGGCTGGCTGGAAGTCTCTCAGATGCCCGCCCTGGAACTGGCCCGTCGGTTTCAGGGGCTGGAGGTCGGCGCGGTCATCTACACCAACATCGCCAACGACGGCATGATGCAGGGCGTGGATGAGGGGACCCTCCGCGATCTGGCGGCCCTGAGTGAACTCGGCCTGCCGGTGATCGCATCCGGCGGGGTGACCACGCTAGCCGACGTCGAGCGGCTGTGCGCGGTGCATCAGCAATCTCCGCGGCTGGTGGGGGCGATCGTTGGCCGTGCCTTGTACGAGGGAACTATTCGGGTGGGTGAGGCCGTCGCCGCCGCAGCCCGCCTCACCGGTAGTCCGCAACCTTAACGCCCCCCGCACCGGGGATGCCCACTCCTCCCCTGGAGACGCAGCCCCGCAGGGATGAACCGTCTTCCTCTCGAATTCGTGCCGCCCGCCTTGTGACATGAAGACCACCCTGCAAACCGGCGCCGCCGCGCGGCTCACCTGGCAGGTGAGTGCAGAGCGGGCCATTGCGCTGGGCGGGTCTGCGCCGGAAGGAGCCGCCGTCTTCTCCACGCCGGCCATGATTGCGTTGATGGAATATGCCGCACGGGAAGTCCTCGCGCCGCATCTGGAACCGGGCGAGGAGTCCGTGGGCGCGCAGGTCTCGGTGGAGCACCTGGCCGCAACGCCGGTGGGGGCCACCGTTGTCGGAGAGGCGGTCGTGACGCGCATCGAGGGGCGGCTGGTCGATTTCGAGATCACCGCTCGCGACGAGGCGGACGTCATCGGCCGGGGAACTCACCGCCGCGCCGTGATTCGCCTGGAGCGGTTCCGGGAACGTCTGCGGGAAAAAGTGGGCCGAATCGCAGGAGGAGTGCTGATGCCTCTGGATGTCACTCCCCAACCGGGACCGCTCCCCGAACTGGGGACGCTGCGGGTCGAACTCGACGGAGCGACAGCCATGGTGATGCTCCAGCGGCCGGCCAAGCGGAACGCCGTCAACCGGCAAATGACCTCCGAATGGGAGCAGGTCAATGCCTGGCTGGCCGGTCATCCGGAGGTCCGGGTGGTGATCGTGGCCGGGGCCGGCGAAGGCTTTTGCGCCGGGGACGACGTGCCGGAAGTCGGAACGCTCTCACAGGAGGAAGCCCGGGACCTCAGCCTGCGGCAAGCGCGGATGTACCTTGCCTGGGAAGAATTGCCGCAGGTGCTCATCGCCGCAGTGCATGGGGATGCGCTGGGGGGCGGCTGCGTCTTGGCGTATTCCTGCGACTTCCGGATTGCCGCACACGACGCCCGTTTCGGGATGCCGGAGATTCGCCTCGGCTGGCCTCCCGGTTACGGCGTGGCGCAGCTCACGGCCCTGGTGGGGAAGGGCCGCGCCCTGGAGTTATGCCTGACGGGGAATCCGATCTCCGCGCGGTCCGCCCTGGAGTATGGACTGGTGCATGAAGTCGTGCCGCGCGTGCGGCTGCTCCCCACGGCCCGCAAGCTGGCCGCTCAGCTCCTGCAACTCCCTGCTCAAGCCCTGCGCGAGACGAAGCGGCTGGTCCATCGCGACGAAGGGCTGCGCCCCAAATTGGCTCATCTGGCCGACACGGAGGCCTATCTGCGGTGCCTGGCGCTACCGGATGCCCAAGAGGGAATCGCGGCGTTTCGCGAGAAGCGTCCTCCGCAATTCCCGGGGAAGTAGCCCCACGTCCGGAGGGTGCGGTCGTCCCCACGGATTCTCCGGAAACCAGCGGCCGGCGTCGGCAGCGGTTCAGTAATTGAAGCCGCTTTTGCGGATATGGACCCACGGCCGTTCCCGTTCGAGGTCCGGCCCCAGACCTGCACCGGTGATTGTCACCACGTACAGCACGTGGTCGCCTGCGTCGATATGACCGGTGACGCGTCCCTCGAGCCATCCCAGGGCCTCGGCCAGGACGGTCAGACCGTTCGCCGCCGTGTGCACCTTGAGGCCCCGAAACGCCTCCTCCCCGGGGTCGAATCCCTTGGCGAAGTGGCCGAGAAACTGCTTCTGCGACTCTCCCAGCAGGTTGAGCACGACCTCCGGAGAGGCATTCAGCCACTCGTGATGATAGCGCCCCTTCTTGATGGCCACGGAGACGGCGGGAGGGTCAAACGAGGCCTGTTGCACCCAGCTGGCCAACATGCCGGTCTGGGAGCCGTCCGGCGCGCGGACGGTGAGGATGTACAAGCCGCTGGGGGTCCGGCCGAGCACGGCGGCGACGGCGTCACGCTGCTGGTCGGTCATGGGAAGTTCCTGAGCAGGCCGGAGAGGGGTCGCGAAGAGGGTGGGGGAGGTTTCGTCCAGGGGGACCGAAGGCTTGTTACCGGCGAGCGGCGATGAATTCGGCCAGCGATTCCAGCCGGCGTATGAACGTCGCGGAGTCGATCACCGTGGTCTGGACGTTCCCCCCGCCGACCGTTTCGATGCGGCCGGCTTCCACCCACGCCCCCCGGGAATCGAGGGCGGCGACCGCTTCCGCCGCCTGCCGGGAGAGTCGCTCCGAGAGCTTGGGGGGTTGGGGAGTCCGCGGCGTCCAGAGCTTGTCGCGCGGCGTCTCCCTCACCCGCTGGTACTCCGTTTCGATCTGATCGAGTTTCGAACTCAGAATGAACGCATAGTGCGTCGGCAGATCGTCGTCGGCATAGGTCAGTTGGTAGTCCTTGGTGAAATACAGCGGGCGGTTGGTGTGGAGTTCGTAGAAGCGGGCCAACCGACCGTCCGGACGCAGCGACCGGCGGTAATAGGCCAGGGCGCGCGACAACGGTTCCAGGTATTTGGCCTCGCCCGTGCGGCGGTACAACAGCAGCAGCGTCTGCATCACGCGCTGCGATTCGCCGCCGGTGACGGCCGGCGGCTCAAACTTCCGCGCCCAGGCCGGGTGCATCTGCCGGTCGTACTGCTGCGCCCAGCCCGGCTGCGGTTCCGGAAGCTGCGCGAGCAGGAAGAAGTCGCCTCCCCGCTGCGCGGCGGCGAGATAGGCGGCGTCCTGGTAAATATCCCAGGCATCCAGCATCGTCAGAATCAGATCGCAGATCGTGCCGTCGTTGAGTGTGTAGTACGACTGGTAGCGCACGCCGGCATACTCCCGCGGCCAGTCGTCCGGGAGAGACGCCTTCAGCACGGGGAATTCCGCCGGATCGTAGGGAGCGCTGTAGCGCTGCGGCCAGGCCCCGTTGGGGTACTGGGCGCTCACGAACGCCCGCAGGGCATACAGCGTCGCTTCGTGCAGGGGGGCATCCTGGAAACCCAATTCCCGGTCGAGCTGCATCAGGAACCGCACGGCCGACTGGGACTTGTTGTCATCGAAGGTCGTGCTGTTGAGCTGGCGGGGGCGGGGGGAAGACGCCCCCAGATCGACCCGGTAGGCGTACCGAGCACGGTCGTCCGGCGCGAACTCGATGCGGTCGTCCCAGCCACCGGAGACAAGCTGGCCCCGCAAGAGTGCCCCCGCCGTCTCCCGAGCTGCCTCCCGCAGGACGGGGTCCCGGGTCAAGCGGTAGGCCTCGAGATAGGCCATGCCGATCGCAGGCGTTGCGGGAGGCTGAATCCAGGCCGTGGTCGGTCCGACGGGAACTTCTCCCTGACGCAGCTTGAGGTCTGAACTGACGCGATAGACATACCCTCCGCCGGCGGAGCAGTGCGTGCGGAAGAAGGCCACCGCTTTGTGCAGCGCCCCCCGTGCAGCTTCAATCGTCAACTCCTCCCCGTGAACAGGCGGGGAGCGGAGACCGCCCGCCAGGAACGCTCCCGCGAGCAACCACCACCGGCAGTGCTGGTTCATCTTTTTTTCCACCCTGGTCGGAATGCAACGCCCTCACTCGGCCATCTTCCGCAACAACTCCGGCGGTCGGACGAAGATGAACAGCACGGCACCGAGGCCGGTCATGGGACTGGTTGGGGCGAATAGTCCACCACCCGGAGGAACGTCACCTGGGGACGTTCGGCGAGGAGGGGACCATCCTTCTCGGAGGCGGCTCGCGCCGCCTGCCAGTCCGGGTCGGCGCCAAAGGCCCGCCACGAGTTCCGCGCCGCCTCGCGGCTCTCGTGCTGCAAGACGTAGATCAACGTCGTCTTGGACTTCGGCTCGTCCAGCGGAACCCAGTACCCGACCGATCGCATCCCATGCCGGACAAACAGCTTGTCCGTATGCTCGCGGAACCGGGTATTCAGCGCATCGAGCTTGCCGGGATGGGCCACGTAGACTCGCAGTTCGTACGTCTTCGTCGGGTCGACCGGACCGATGGGGGGGGAATAGTCCGTCGCCGCCAGGTACGTCGCTTCCGGCGGCCTAGCGAGAATCTTTCCGTGATCGCGCTCACTCTGAGCGGCCACGGCCTGCCATTCCGGATCGGCGCGAAACGCCGCCCACGACTTTTGAGCTGCTTCGCGGCTGGCATGTTGGAGCAGGTAGATCAGCGTCGTGGCGGCCCCCTCTCCCTCCGCAGGAACCCAGTAGGCGATGTTCTTCATGCCGTGCTTCTCGAACAGCCGCAGCGTGTGTTCGCGAAACCGCGCGTGCAGCGCCTCGAGCTTGCCTGGCTCGCAGGTATACACTCGCAATTCGTAGATGGGAGGATCGGCCCAGGCCGATCGGGTGAACAGGACCAGCAGCAGCAGGGGGACCACCTGGCCGAGCATTCGCCCTCGCATGTCCGGAATCTCCCGCAGGGTCTGTGATGTTCGTGCGCCGTCACCATACTTTCGCCGACGCCGCAATCCGCGTGCAAGCGTGGGAATCCTGTGTTCGCCGAGCGTGCGGTCTTCCAATGGTTCTGGGGGGCACGGGTGGGTCTCAACTCGCCCAGACGGTCCGCGTCCTCAGGGCCGCGGCTCGCCGCTGAGCGCCGTCGGAGAGCAGGGCACATCGAGAGCCATCCACGCTCCGGATGGAACGTCAAGTCCTTTAGCGCAACGCCGGACGGAGGCGACTGATGTAACTGAGGAACTCCCGTTCCAGAGCAGCCAGGTCGTCGCCGAACGCGGCCCGGAACTCCTCCTCCCGTTGCTGGGGAGAATCCCACTTCAGACGCGGCTTGTGCGCCAGCCGTTGCAGGTAGTCCGCATACTCGCGACGTCGCTCCCGGACGAGGTAGTACGTGAGCGCCCAGCTCTCCGCATAGGCGTCGGCCATCGCGTCGGGGTCGCGAAAACGGTCCTCGGAGGTCAGGAGGGTGAGGAGTGATCCGGGGGGGCGACGGTGCTGGACGTAGTCCTGGAACTGCTGCCAGCGCCCGGGGTGGACGCGGCCGGCCGTCCGCCAGCCGCCGCTGCTTTGCAGGTCCGGGGCCTCGAAATACATCGCCATGCCTTCGGTCAACCACATCGGGTTGTCGGCGTAGCGAGTGTGCAGACCGCTGTTGAAAGCGATCTGGTGCGTGGCCTCGTGGACGACGGTGACGAGGTTGGCCAGCCGTCCCTCCAGGCGCCGTTGGATGTCTCCTTCGGAACGGGCGGGGTTGCCGCCGGCGTCGCGGCTCAGGTCGGTCAGCAGAATCCGGTTGGTGCGGATAGAGTAATACCCTTGTGTGGCGGCGACCGCCGGACCGGCGTCGCGGGCGGCATAGGCGGCGAACTCGGCCGGGTCCGCAAAGATGATCGCCGTCAGCGGCTGCGGCGGCTCGGAGAGCTCGAGGCGGTCTCGTCGCCAGTAGGCGTAAAAGGCGGTCTGCAGACGTTCCAAGAGTTTTCCGCACCACTGGGCATACTCACGGCTGGCATTGGTGGCCAGAACGTACCGCCGCGTCCGGACCACGCTGAATTGCGGGCCGAATTCCTCCAGCAGTCGGGCTTCCAGCTCCTCCGCGGTGAAGTACCGGAACGGATCGCCGGACGTGCTCTTTTCGAGCAGGTCGGCCGCGGGGATCGTCACCAACCGTCCGTCCCGCTCCTCCAGCAGCAGCCCGCCATCGATCGCGGTCACGAGGATGCGTCCGGCGACGAGTGCCGGCTCGCCGTTGAGAGAGTAGCGGACCTCGACCAAGGGGGGGGCCGCGGAGGCGTGAGCGGGAGGAAGGAGATCATCCCCTCTGGCTGCGGACGCCCCCCCACCCCCGGTCAGGCAGGCGAACGACATCAGCAGAAGCCGCACACGCATCATCCCGGCATCATCGCAGGGAGGGGGAGGAGGCTCAATCGTGGCGGGCCCTGAACAGCCTGAACAGCGGGAATCGGCGGACGCAGTTGGGGGGGAGGGCAGGGAGGATCGGCGCAGGAAGAACGCGGGACCGATGAGGATGGGTCCGCTCGTCCCCTCGATCCCGCCCCGACCGCTCCGCCCGGGGCCGCTCCTCTGAGAGCCGCAGTCAAGCAGGAACCAGTTTCATCACCGGCGAGCGGGGGGCGTGAGCCCCCCGATCACCCGCATTCCGGAGGATTCGCATCGGTCATGTCCCGGTGATGAAACCGGCTCAGGTTTTTCGGGTCGCGGCTCGACGATAGATTCGCCGGGAAGGGGGGATATAGTGTGCAGACCACATTCCCGGCGCGCGGTCGGCCGTTTCGATCCGTGAGCCGGCGTCTGCGGCGTCCCTGCTCTGAGGTCCTGTCATGTCGAGCACCGAGCGGAATCGAGGGCCGGTCGCTTACGCAGCGGCGGTCTGGACCATCACAGGTCTGCTGGCGATGACGGCGTCCGCCACGGGCGCGGACCCGCACGTCTGGGTCGAGCAGCATCTGGACCAACTGGTGGCGCTGTACCAGCATTTCCATCGCCATCCCGAATTGTCCAACCACGAGGTTGAGACGGCGGCGCGGCTGGCGGAGGAATTGCGGTCAGCCGGCTGCGCCGTTACGACCGGCGTCGGCAAGCACGGGGTCGTGGGGGTCCTGGCGAACGGCGAGGGGCCGGTGGTGATGTGGCGGACCGACCTCGACGCCCTCCCCGTCACGGAGAACACCGGACTGGAGTACGCCTCCACGGTCCGCACCAAAGACGACGCCGGCGCGGAGGTGGGAGTGATGCATGCCTGCGGGCATGACATCCACATCACCAACCTCATCGCCGTGGCCCGCTACATGCAGGAGCATCGCGAGAGCTGGCGGGGGACAATCGTGTTCATCGGCCAGCCGGCGGAGGAGCGGTTGCTGGGAGCGCGGCAGATGCTCGACGACGGACTGTTCACCCGCTTCCCCAAGCCGGATTACGCCCTGGCCCTGCACGTGGACGCCTCCCTGAAAGCGGGACTGGTCGGCTGCCGCAGCGGGTTCGCAATGGCCAGCGTGGATAGCTGCGACATCACGGTCCGGGGACGCGGGGGGCACGGCTCGTTCCCCCAGGGATGCATCGACCCGATCGTGCAGGCAGCGGAACTGATCGTCTCGCTGCAGACCATCGTCAGCCGGGAAATCTCCCCCCTGGAACCGGCCGTGGTGACGGTCGGCTCCATTCACGGCGGGACGAAGCACAACATCATCCCGGACACCTGCCGGTTGCAACTGACCCTGCGGAGTTATTCCCCCGACGTCCGTGCCAAGCTCCAGGAGGCGATCATTCGCAAAGCCCAGGGAATCGCAGCGGCCTATCAGGCTCCCCCGCCGGAGGTCACGTTCTCGGAGGGGGTCTCGGCGCTGTTCAACGACGAGGCACTGGCCGAACGAGTGACGCCTGCCCTGATGGCGGCGTTGGGAGCAGAGAGGGTCGTGGCGTCCGACCGGACGATGGGTGGGGAGGACTTCGCCCTGTATGGGGAGGCGGGGGTCCCGATCTTCATGTTCCGTCTGGGAGCGGTCGCGCCGGAGCGTCTGGAGAGATTCGCCCAGGCCGGGCTGATGCCCCCGTCGCTGCATTCGGCCGAGTTCGCTCCCGAACCGCGAGAGACGTTACGGACCGGCCTGATTGCCAGCGTCGCCGCGCTGCGCGAGCTGCTGGGACGGCCGGCGCGATGAGGTCCTCAGCGGGAATCCGCTCCCGCGATGGCCCAGGGGAGTCTCCCCTGGGCCTGGCACCTCGGGTTCACACGGCCAGCAACGACTCATCCGGCACCCGCTCGCGCTGGTAGTGGCGGTTGATCAGGTCATTCTGGAGCCACAGGAGCTTATTGAATGAACGGACCGTCTGCCGCTCCGTCTGGGGATCGAGTCCGAGGCCGTGGATCGTGGCGGTCAGAGCGTCCGCCACAAAGCCCATCAAGGCGTTCATCTGGACCAGGGGGACGTCCAGCTCGGGGTTGCCGGCGGCGGGCGTGTGAATCTTTCCCACGCGGTCGAGGTACTGGACCATCTTGCCGTCGTAGGGGCGGGTCACCAGCGCCGTCAGGTAGCGCGCCAGATGCTGCTTGCGGAACTGAATCATGGCATGGTCCTGCTGCAAGGAATCGACGTCGCGGGGGGTCTCCCCCTCATAGCCGGACTGCCGGGGGACAAAGTGCCGCTTGGTGGCGTCGTAGCTGAAGAGCTTGTCGTAGACGGCATCCACCAGCGCAGGGACGAGCGGCGCCAGATGCGGGGCGGCCGCGTGAATCGCCGCCACGTCCTCCGGTCCAAATCCGACGAACTCGGTCAGATACGCGAAGCGGTAGGGGAGATCGGTTTCCAGGCGGGTTTCATCGATGCGTCGCATGAGTCAGACTCCCGTGGCAGGAAGGAGGATGGGGGGGACTTGCCGCATGCCCCCCCGGCGGGGTAAATTGGATTTCAATATCCAATTTGAGGAGAGTCTATCGGCATCAAATTGGATGTCAAAGTCCTTTTTTCGGACCGAAACATGTTTTCCCAAACTGTGGAATACGCCCTGCGGGCCGTGGTCTCTCTGGCGGATCAAGCACCACAACCCCAAACCACGAAGCAAATTGCACGCATCACCCGTGTTCCGCTGGCGTACCTCTCCAAGGTGTTGCAGGGGCTGGTGCGCCACGGCATCGTCGCCTCGCAACGCGGGGTGGGCGGGGGGGTGCGGCTGAATCGTTCCCCCGAGGACCTCACCCTCCTGGAAGTGGTGGACGCGGTCGAGCCGATCCAGAGAATTCGACACTGCCCCCTGGGGCTGGCCGCGCATGGGGTGCGACTCTGTCCGCTGCACAAGCGGCTGGATGACGCTCTCGCCTCCATCGAGGAGGCCTTCCGCTGCACGACGCTTGCCGACCTGTTGGCGGAGCCGACGGAGAGCGTTCCGCTGTGTGAGTTCCCGACGCTCCGCCAGACCGGACGTGCCGTGCGTGGCACCTCCCGCTGATTGGGCCCTGTGGGCGGCGCCGCGGACGGGGCGATGAGGCGATCGCACGAGAGTCGTTCGGTCGACGGCAACGCCAGGCCGCCGTACCATGCCGGCGTGCCACGTGCGGCTGGTCGCCGGCGGTCGCAGTTTCGCTGAGGCTCAAGCGGGAGAGCAACATGTCAAGGCGCCTGAGTTTGCTGATCGGGTGGCTGGTGCTGACGGCTGGGGTGCTCCCCTCGCTCGGGTGGGCTCAAGGGGGCGGTGGGGCGGCGGAGAAAACGCCTCCTCCCGATCCGCTCCCGCCGTATCCGCGGATCAATCTCGCCCCCTGGTATGAGGTCGATCCCGGCTGGCCGCAGAAGCCGGCGGGATTTGAGTGGGGGGCGGTGCCGGGGATTGCCGTGGACCGGCAGGACAACATCTACGTCTTCACCCGCGCCAAGCCGCCGGTGCAGGTGTATCGTCCCGATGGAACATTCGTCCGTGCCTGGGGAGAGGAGACCATCGGCAATGCCCACCATCTCAAGATCGATCACGATGGCAACGTGTGGGTGGCCGACATCGGTCTGCATGTGGTCCGCAAGTTCTCCCCCGAGGGAGAGATACTCCTGACACTGGGGACGGAAGGCGTCAAAGGGGACGACGAAACGCACCTCAACAAGCCCACCGACATGGCCGTGACCCCCACGGGGGATGTGTTCGTCTCCGACGGCTACGGCAACAATCGCGTGGTGCACTTCGACGTTCGCGGGAAGTTCGTTAAGCAGTGGGGGCGGATGGGCGTCGGACCGGACGAGTTCAGCCTCCCGCACGCCATCGCCGTCGATTCCCGGGGACGGCTGTATGTGGCCGACCGCAACAACGTCCGCATTCAGGTCTACAACCAGGACGGCCAGTTGCTGGACAGTTGGTCCAATGTGATCGTCCCCTGGGGATTCCACATGACGGAGCGGGACGAACTGTGGGTGTGCGGTTCCTCGCCGATGCCCTGGCTCGAGGACCCCAAGTACCCCGGCGCTCCGCTGAGCTGCCCGCCGAAGGATCAACTGGTGATCTGTTTCAACACGGCCGGCCGGCCGCTCCAGCTCTGGACGATCCCCAAGGGGGAAGACGGCCGCGAGCAGCCGGGAGACGTCAACTGGATTCATGCAGTGGCGGTCGATTCGCAGGGGAACCTCTACGTAGGGGACATCATCGGCAAACGGGCGCAGAAGCTCGTGCGGCAGCAGCGGTGACGATCCGTGCTGGGACGTCCGAACCTGCAGCCGCAGGGCCTGGCGAACCAGCGGGGGAGGAACCGCCTGGCGGTGTACCGCCTCTTGGGTCTGCTGGTGAGGCTGCCTGTGGTTCTAGCCGTGCGGATGGTGCGGCTCAGGCATTCTCGGTTGTCTGCGAGCCTCTCTATCGAACCTGACGCGGAAGTTGTGTCGCCCCTGCTCGGCCGGCCGATTCTTCCGGCCTGCGGCACAGATTGTCCGTCACTCGCCAGGGGAGGGGATAAGTTTGGAGCGAGTCATCAGCTCTGGTGGGAGTCGCTGCGAGTCGTGTTGGCATGGGAGAACATAGCCATGAGAAGGCTGCGGAATGCCATGCGGTGGTGCGGGGGATTGCTGCTGGCCGCCGCGGTGCTGGGAGTCTCGATGAGCGCGGCGTCGGAACCGGCTGCGGAACCGGCCCGGGAGACCGTGTGTGTTCCGGACCTCAGCGGCGAGTGGTCCGGCTACTGGGAGAGCGACGTCAACGGCCATACCGGCCCGATCCGCGCCCGGTTCGAGCGGCTGGATAACTGTCATTACCGGGTCGTCTTCTGCGGGAGGTTCTGGATGGTCTGCCCCTTCCGGTACGCCACGACGCTGCGGATCACCGGCTACGGGCCGGGATCCGTCTGCCTGGGAGGGAGCCATCGGCTCGGTCCGGTGTTCGGGACGTTTTCCTACAACGCACGGGCGACGCAGTCGCAGTTCGTCTCGCGGTACTGTGCCGAGAACGACCACGGCAAGTTCGTGATGAGCCGCTGCTGCCGCTGAACGACCGGTCGCGCAGGACCGCCCCGCGATCACGGAGACTCATCGGCACAGGGGGTGAGTGTCCATCGCCACACGCAGTGGTGAGGGAGCGGACTCCCCAGAGCGAACTCCTCTGCGGGGAGCGTCTCCACGACCAGGGGAGCAGCCTGGCCGCGGTTGACCGCCGCGAGTGCATCCGGTTCAATCCGCTCGACACTCAACCTGTTCACCACTCCTCTGTTTCCAGCACGTTCGCACCATGCCCCAGGAACGCACGCTCATCCTCCTGAAGCCCGACGCCCTCCAGCGCCGCCTGTGCGGAGAAATCCTGCGGCGGATCGAGAACAAGGGGTTCCGGATCGTCGGTCTGAAAATGTTGCAGGTGACGCCGGAACTGGCGCGTCAGCATTACGCCGAACACGTGGACAAGCCCTTCTATCGGCAGCTCGAAGCCTTCATCACGGCCGCGCCGGTCATTGCCCTGTGCGTGGAAGGTCCGGACGTCATCGCTGTGATGCGGACGCTGATGGGGAAAACCAACGGCCGCGAGGCCGCTCCGGGCACCATCCGCGGAGACTACAGCGCCTCCCGCCAGATGAATCTCATTCATGGGAGCGACGGACCAGACGCGGCCGCGCGCGAAATCGCTCTCTACTTCCGGCCGGAAGAACTCTTCGAGTACGACCTGACGCTGGGCGAATGGCTGGGAGCGGCGGACGAACGCTGACCGGTCCCGCTGGAACCATTCCGCCGCAGCGGCCCGAGAGGGGAGCGATCCCGGATGCGCCGCAGGGGCCGCGGAGACCCCCACTTTTTTTCGGCCTGCACTCGGCCGGCGGCGATTCTTTCACGGTCTCTCTTGGCCGTCGTGTTCCGCAGCGGTACGATAAAGGAGCGTTGATGCTGCGGGGCGACATTGGCACCAGCCACGTCCTTCACAAGCGGGCAGGCTCATGCACTCCTATTCCAAACTGGTGACGACGCAGACCGAGGGAGTGACCATCCTCGCCTTCGATCCGCCTGTGAGAACGATGGACGAAGCCACGCTCGGGTCGTACACGGAGGGGCTGCTCAAGGCGGGCGACGCCGATCCGCCGCTGGTCGTGCTCGATCTGGAGGGGACCGAATTCTTCAGTTCGTCGTTCATCGAAGTGATGTTCCGCATCTGGAACCGCCTCAAGGCCCGTGCCGGTCGGTTCGCCATCTGCGGACTGCACCCGTACTGCCAACAGGTGCTGGAGATCACCAACCTGCATCGCATCTGGCCGCTGACGAAGACGCGGGCGGAGGCCGTCGCCAGGCTCAAGTCCGACGAGCACGAGCCGCATTGAGCGGACTGCTTTCCAGGACCAGATATCCGGTCGGAGTCAGTCCCAGCCGCGCATAGACCTGCTGCGCGGCGGCATTCTCCCGTTCCACGTACAGTCGCAGTCCGATCACTTCCGGGTCGAGCTCGGCCAGGGCGCGGAGGTGCTCGAACAGGGCGCGGAAGACGCCCCGGCCGCGATGAGCCGGGACGACGTACACGCTTTGCAGCCACCAGAAATAGCCGTTACGCCAGTCGCTCCATTCCCAGGTGTGCATCACCTGACCGACCGGACGCCCTCCCAGACAGGCCACGAAGTAACGGGCCTTGGCCGGATCAGCCAGCGCCCGGCGCACGCCGTGGGAGACCGTGTCGCGATCGAGCTGCTTGTGCTCGGTCTCAGCCGCCAGCCGGCAGTTGAAATCGATGAGGACCTCGGCATCGGCGGGCGTGGCCGGGCGAACCATCAAGGCGGAGGCAGCTCCGGACATGGCCTGGCGACTCCGAAGCTACCAGTGTTCCACCGGGCCGGCGGGGACGGGAACAACCAGCTCCGGGTGCAGGCCCCCGCGGTCGCAGCCGACCGGCCCGACCGCGGCAATCTCCGCCAGGACGGCCCCCACTTCTCCGCGGGTCCGGGCGAGTTGAAAAGCATGCCGCAGTGCCCCCCGCACCCGCATCGCTTTCAGATACCAGTGCCCCATCTTGCGGAACATGCGAATCGCGCGGTCCGACCCCACGAGTTCCTCCAGGTAGCCGAACTGGCGGCGCAGGAGTTGCAACCGGTCGTCGAATGAGCCGGGGGGATCGAAGCGGCCGGTCGTCTCCCACTGCACGAGTTGCCGGAAGATCCACGGATTGGCGAGGGCCCCGCGACCGATGGAGACCCCCTGGCAGCCGGTCTCGCGGAACATCCGCGCGGCATCCGCCACGGTCCGGATGTCCCCATTGCCGATGACCGGGATGCGCTCCACCGCCTCGACCACCTGCCGGATGCCGTCCCGATTGACGGCCCCCTTGAACCCTTGGGCCCGGGTACGGCCATGCACCGCCACGGCGGCCACGCCGATCTGCTCGAACTCGCGGGCGAACCGCGGCGCGGTGATCTGGTGCTCATCCCAACCAAGCCGCATTTTGACCGTCACCGGCAACGTCACCGCTTCGACGATCGTTTGCACGAGGTGCAGCGTCCGCTCGACATGGCACATCAGGGCCGAGCCGGAACCGTCCGCCGTGATGCGGTCGACGGGGCAACCCATGTTGACATCGATGGAATCGACGCCGCGCGACTCGAGGAACTGCGCCGCGTCCCGCATCACGCTGGGATCGTGGCCGAAGAGCTGCACGGCCAGGGGAGCGTCTTCGGGACAGGTGGCAATGAGCTGCAGCGATTTGGCGTTTCCTTCCAGGAGCGCGCGGGCGCTCACAAGGTCGGTCGTCGCCAGTCCCACTCCCCCGATCTCCCGGACCACGCGGCGAAACGGGAGATTGGTGTATCCCGCCAGCGGAGAGAGCAGATAGCGGGAAGGAAGCCGCAGGGCGCCGTACCAGATCGGCGGCCGGGCACGGACGGAAAGCCAGTCGTGGTCGAGCATGACGTCGCGCGCAGCAGTATCTGCGAGAACCCAGCGGTCAGTCTAAAGGCGGAGAGGGCGCATCACCACCTCCGGGCGCGGCAGAGTCCCCCGACGGTCCGTCCGCCCAGACCGGATCGACCGTGCAGGTCAAATCCACTATCGTGGCAGCGCCAGCACAAATTCGCGCTGTTGAGCGTCGTTCGTCGGCGGATCGTCGTCGTCGTCGATCCGCACGTGAATCTGATCTCCCTCAATTTCGACGATCGTCACCACGACGTCGCCGATCCGCACCGATTCTCCCACCGTGAGTTCCACTTGCCGCTCGGACACTGCGACACTCCACGCACAGGAATCGAAACGGTCACGTCCCGGGCCGGCCCGTTGCACGGCGAGACACGAGGGAGGGACTTATAACACTGGTAAGGGAAACCGGCAAACAGTTTCCGGCGACTTTCCCCCGACAACGAGATGTCGGGGCGCTGCCGATCACATGACACAACATGCTGAGCTCGTCATCTGAACAGCATCCGAAAACATTGCACTGGGCAGGCGACTCTCAGGGGACGCTGCGGCTGATCGACCAGACGTGCCTCCCCGGTGAGCTGCGCGAAATCGAGTGCCGCACGGTCGAGGACGTCTGGCAGGCGATCCGGCGCCTGGCGGTGCGTGGAGCACCGGCCATCGGCTGTGCCGCCGCGTATGGCGTTGTGCTCGGCCTGCAAGGCGACTTCGCGTCCTCCGCCGCACTGCTCCAGCGGCTGCACGAGGTCGCGCGCTTTCTCGCCTCCAGCCGGCCCACTGCCGTCAACCTGTTTTGGGCCCTGGAGCGGATGGAGCACCTCGCCAGCGAAGAGGCGACGCAACTCTCCGTCCCGGAGCTGCGCGAACGGCTGTTGGCGGAGGCTCGCGCAATCGAAGCGGAGGACCGCGCCATGTGCGCCGCCATCGGTCGGCAGGGCGCCGCCCTCATCTCCGACGGCAGCGGTCTGCTCACGCACTGCAACGCCGGCAGCCTGGCGACCGCCGGCGACGGAACCGCCCTGGCGGTGATTTATGCAGCTGCAGCGCAGGGGAAACGCCTCCACGTCTACGCCGACGAAACGCGGCCGCTCCTGCAAGGTGCGCGGCTGACCGCCTGGGAATTGCGTCAGCGAAACATCCCCGTCACGCTGATTTGCGATTCGGCGGCCGCTCACGTCATGCAGCAGGGGCGGGTGCAGGCGGTCATCACCGGGGCCGATCGCATCGCCGCCAACGGCGACGCCGCCAACAAGATCGGAACCTACGCCCTCGCACAACTGGCCCGCGCACATGGCATTCCGTTCTACATCGCGGCCCCCTCAAGCACGTTTGACCTCTCGCTGCCGGACGGCCGCGCCATCCCGATCGAAGAGCGCGATCCGACGGAAGTGACGCACTGGCAGGGGCGGGCGATTGCGCCGCCGGGCGTCGCCGTCTACAACCCGGCCTTCGATGTCACGCCGGCGGCACTGATCTCCGCCCTGGTCACCGAACGGGGGGTGATCCAGCCGGTCGACGCTGCTCACATCCGGTCACTGCTGACACAGCCGGAATCGTCCCACTCTGCGAGGAGCACCTGACCACCCGCGTCTCGCCGCGCGGGTGAAAGCCAGTCAGGTGCTGCTGCTGGCCTCCGGACGCCGCTGCGCTGCCGCCGCCTTCAGGGCGTGGGGAGAGTCCCCACTGCGGCGCTCAGTTCTTCCCGGAGGTTCAGAAGGCGGCGCCGGCGCGTGGGGGGGCAGCCGTCCATGGGTGGTCGGGGCGCATGTACAAACTTCCCTCTCCCCCACGGGTGGCTCGGCGAAGGGGTGCGATCAGCAGGGGAGGGAAACAAAATGGAAGGACCGGCGGTTGCTGACGGCGTGGGGGAGTCTGGGACCTGCGGAAGGTTCCCATTCCAGAGCCACCAACAGTGAGGCTGGTCCGATGTCGGACGTACGCTGCATTGGTTGGATGTCCACGAGGAGTTCAGCGTGATCGCGGTCGCGGACGGTCGTGAGCCGGCGGAAGTGCTGCGTCAGTTGGCGCGAGATCGAGCAATCCGGGTGTCGTGATCCGAGTCGTGCGTGCCTCTGGCGAGCCGGGGGCGTCGGCCCACGGGTCTCCGCTGATGGCCCGGACCGTCCGAAAACCCGCCGCGGCATCACCACGATCGCCGAGTCCCGATCGCCGCTCCGACGGCCCCGGGCCTGACGGCCCGGGCTCGCCTCTGCGAACGTCACTCGGCGAGCCGAGGGCGTCAGCCCCCGGACCGTCCCGTCAGGACCGACGTGCCCCCCGCGCGGGACGCAATCGCTCCCGCCGCACCCCTGATCCGTCCCTCGGCTCCGCCACCCGCCGACGCCGTCGGCGGGGCGGGGTGGGAGCCCTCTCCCCTGGAGCAGGCGAGCGGAGGATGTGGAACTGCAACACGCCCGTGACCGGACCACCATGCAGCGGCTGTGTCTGTTGCGGCGAGCGTGGCGGCATCCACTTCTCGATCCCCTCAGCACCCCTCAACCTCCTATAATCGAAAGCACATGTTCCATGGCTCCCGCGGGAGAAGGGGATGGTCCCATCACGGTCGGGCCGACGACTTCCGGCTCCACAGTTCCCACAGCGAGGCGCCGCGCTGATTCTCGGATGGCTCCTGCTCCTGCCCGGTCTGGAGAACCGCAATCGGCTGCGCGGCGAGGATGCTCCCGCCACCGGTGCCACCTCGGAAGTCCGGTTCGTGTCGATCGGTCCCCCCCCTGTGGAGGCCGCCGCCGGCCGGCTCCGCAACGCCGCGCTCAGCCTCCAGCAGTCCCAAGGGGAGCCCTCCCGCGAGCGTCTGCTGGTGATCGAACTCCGTCCGGGCGAAGGATCGTTGGAGGCGGTGTTGGAACTGGTGGAGTTCCTGACGTCGGCCGAACTCCGCGGAATCCGCACCGTCGCCTGGCTCCCTGAAACCGTGACAGGGCCGCGCGCGCTCCTGGCCCTCGCCTGCCAGGAACTGGTGCTGCATCCGGACGCCGAACTCGGGAACCTGACGACTTCCGGCCCCCCGACGCCGGATCAGCGGCAGCAGATCGAGCGGCTGCTGGGAAAACGGAGCAACCCGCGGGTGTCGCCGGCTTTGGCAGCGGCTCTGTTGGACCCGGCCGCAACCGCCATCCACGTCACGGTGATCGGGTCGGAGGGGCGGCCGGAAACACGGATCGTCTCTCCCGCGGAGCTGACGCTGCTCAAGGAGGCGGGGGTGACGGTCCGGGATGTTCGCCCCATCAAACCGGCGGGCGTGGTCGGCCTCTTTTCCGGTGCTCAGGCGGAGTCCGAGGGGTTTCTGGTCGCCCACACCGCCCGAAACGCGGAGGAACTGGCCCGCTGGTATCGCCTGGACCCGACCGAGCTCGCGGACCAGCGGCAGCACGCGCCGGCGCAGCGGTCCTTTCTCATCAAGGTGGAGGGGGAGATTCAGCCGCTGTTGACGGCTTACCTCCAGCGGCAGATCGAACGGGCCGTCGAACGCCGCGCCGATACCGTGATCTTTGAGATCGACTCCCCCGGCGGGCTGTTGCAGGACAGCCTGCAACTGGCGTTCGCCATCGCCGATCTGGAGCAGCACGGCATCCGCACCGTGGCGTATGTTCCTCATGATGCGGTGAGCGGCGCTGCGCTCATCGCGCTCGGCTGCGACGAAATCTATCTGCATCCCAAGGGGAAGATCGGCGACGCCGGGCCGGTCTTGCAGACGCTCGAGGGAGAGGTGCATCGCGCTCCGGAGAAGATCGTCAGTTACCTGCGCGAATACGCCCTCGAACTGGCGGAGCGCAAGGGGCGGCCTCCGGCGGTGGTGATGGCGATGGTGGACCGGGAGTTGGACGTGTACGCCGTCACGCACCGCGAAACGGGCCGCACCTGGTACCTGTCGCAAGCGGAGATCGACTCCTCCCGCGGCGAGTGGCAGCGGGGGGCGGTGGTGCCGGAGTCGAGCGGCGAGTTGTTGCTGTTCGTCAATGGCCGACGGGCGCATGAACTGAAACTCGCCGAACCGCCGGTGGAGAACTTCGAGGAACTGCGTCAGCGGCTGGGAATCGCCGCCGATGTGCCGCTGGTGGCCGTTCAGCAGACCTGGCTGGACGACACGGTCTTCATCCTCAATACCGGCTTTGTGACGGGGGCGCTCTTCTTTCTGGGGATTATCCTGCTGTTCATTGAAATGCACTTCATGGTGGGCAGTTTCGGGATTGGAGCGGCCCTGTGCTTCGGAGTGTTCTTCTGGAGCAAATTTCTCGGGGGGACGGCCGGCTGGCTGGAGGTGCTGTTGTTCCTGCTGGGACTGGCCTGCATCGCCATTGAGATTTTCGTAATTCCCGGGTTTGGCGTGTTCGGAGTCGCCGGCGGGCTGCTGGTCCTCGGCTCGCTGGTGATGGCCAACATCACCATGAACCGACTCGACGAAGGGGCCAGCCTGTCGCAGACCCTCGCCGCGGTGAAGTCCCTGGGACTGGCGATTCTGGGAGTGATTGTGGCCGGAGCGGCGCTCAGTCATTTCCTCCCGCGGATTCCGATTCTCAACGCCATCATTCTCACCCCCCCCAATCTGGCCACGCCGCCAGGCGCTGCCTCCCCTCCGCACTCGGGAGCCGCCCATCCGCTGACCGGGAAGCGCGGCACGGCTGAGTCGATGCTCCGCCCGTCCGGCAAGATTCGCGTCGAGGGACGGTTGCTCGATGCCGTCAGCGTCAGCGGATTCATCGAGGCCGGAGAGACCATCGAGGTCGTCTCCGTCAGCGGGAACCGGATCACTGTCCGCGGCTGCGGGACAGACACCTGACCCGTCTCGCGCGAACGCTCCGGTGCAATCGCGGCGCGCAGCGTCGGCCGCCGGCGGGACGACCGTCCCAACAGGGAAACAAACCGGGATGCTTCCTGAAAAAACGTGGCGCCCCTTCAAGATGCAACCTCCAAGTCCGTCTGTCGTTGGGTGTTGGCAATTTGGGAGCGGGAATTCGGCAGGGGACCAACGAGACTTGCGACGTGACAACGCTCGGGGGACGACGCTGGAGCTCTGCCGGGACGGTCTCCGGAATCTACCGTGTGAGGAACGTCTCTGCGGCGAGGTTGTCTGGGGGTGGAGGGAAGGTCAGCGCTTCGGCTGAAAGAACTGCTTCAGCTTCTCGCGGCAGAGGGGATCGAACAGCACGCGGCAGAACTCTTCCCGTTCAGCGGCCAGGCCGCGGGCAACGCCCCCCCGCCAGCCTGCGGCAATCGCCCGCACGGCAGCGAGTCGGGCGGGGTTGTCATGCCGGCGCCTCCACTCCCGCCGCAAGCTCTGCCCCAGTACCCAGCGGTCGCGCAGCCACTGACCGGCCGTGGTCAGCAACCCGCTTTTCCGAACAGGGGGAGCCGAGGCCGCGGACGAGAGGGTGGGGGGCGGCTGAAGCCGCGTCCGAACGTCAGCCGCCAGCTCGTCCTCGAACTTTTCGGCGGCGAGCAGTGCCTCGACGAGACCGAGGCGCCGGGCCTCGCGAGCCGTCACGGGAGCTCCGGTGCAGATCATCTCCACCGCCGTTGGGAGACCCACCAATCTCGGGAGGCGCTGCGTTCCCCCCCAGCCGGGGATCAGGCCGAGCTGTGTCTCTGGAAGTCCCAACCGCGTGACCTCGTCATCGCGGGCGATGCGCGCGGAGCAGGCGAGCGCAAACTCCAGACCTCCCCCCAGGCAGGAGCCGTGAATCACCGCCACGGTCGGCATGGGGAGAGCCTCAATCCGTCCGAACAGTTCCTGCCCGACACGGAGCATGGCCTGGGCCTCGTGCTGCGAAGCCAGTGACGCGATCCAGTGCAGATCAGCGCCGGCCAGGAAGCCCGACGGTTTGCCGCTGCGGAACAGGACCAGCGGCGGAGGGGGACCGCGCTCCAGGTCCGTCACCACACTCGCCAGTTCCTCCAGCAAGTGTGGCTCGAAGACGTTTACTTTCCGTCCGGCGGAATCGAACGTCACGGTGACGATCCCCTGGGCGGAGCGCTCGACGCGCAGATGCTGCGTGGGACTCATGCGCGACCTCCGGACAGACCCGCTGACCTGCCGGGCGCATCCTATCCTTCGAGGACGCCCCCGTGCGGGCCGGTCTCCCGGCCGGCAGAGCGACGGTCCAGGGGGAGGAACGGCCGCGGAGCGGGTCCAGTGTATTCCGCAGTCGGTCGGATGAGCCGGTTGTCCGCCCGCTGCTCAAAGATATGGGCCGCCCAGCCAGCAGTCCGGGCGAACACGAACAGCGGCGTGAACATCGCCGTGGGAATGCGCAACGATCGGTAGGCGTTGGCGGAGTAGAAATCGAGGTTGGGAAAGAGCTTTTTTTCGCGGCGCATCACGGCGTCGATGCGTTCCGCGATGGTGAACAGCCGGCGGTCGTCGTCGGTCTCGGCGAGCCGGCGGGCCCACTCATGGATGACGTCGGACCGGGGGTCGCGGTCCTTGTAGACGCGGTGGCCAAAGCCCATCACCTTCTCTTTACGGGCCAGCCGCTGGAGGATGCCGCGTTCGGCATCGTCGGGATCGGCGAAGCTCTCGATGAGTTCCATGGCGGCCTCATTGGCACCGCCGTGCAGGGGGCCGCGGAGCGTGCCGATCGCTGCCGTGATGGCGGAGTAAAAGTCGGAGAGGGTCGAAGCCGTCACCCGCGCGGTGAACGTGGAGGCATTGAACTCGTGCTCCGCATACAGAATCAGCGAGACATCGAGCGCCCGGCGGTGGAGATCGCTCGGCGGGGTTCCGTGGAGCAAATGGAGAAAATGTCCGGCCAGCGACGGTTCCTCGGAGGCGGTGTCGATCCGGCGGCCACGGGTATGAAAGTGATGCCAGTACGCCAACAGGGAGGGAAAGGCGGCGAGCAGACGTTCCGCCACGAGCGACTGTCGCTCAAACGTCCCTTCCGGCTCCAGACACCCCAGTACTGAGCATCCCGTGCGCAGCACGTCCATCGGGTGAGCGGTGGCGGGGAGTTGTTCGAGCACGGTCCGCAGGGCTGGCGGCAGCATCCGCCCCGCTTGGAGCCGCTCCCGGAAGGCGGTCAATTCGGCTCGCGTCGGCAATTCACCCGAGAGCAGCAGCCAGGCAACTTCCTCAAACGTCGCCTCGGCGGCCAGTTCCTCGATGCTGTAGCCGCGGTACGTCAGCCCGACGCCCGCCTTGCCCACGGTGCTGACGGAGGTTTGTCCGGCGACGACACCGGCCAGTCCTGCGGAGGGAGCGGAAGGATTCATGCACATCTCGCGAATGCGGTCAGAGGGAGGAATCGGCGCCGGCAGGCCGCGGGACGTTCCCCGCAGGACTCAGCCCAATTCGCGCTCCAGGGCTTCATAGTTCAAGACGTCATACAGTTCCTGCCGTGTCTGCAGGGAATCGATCAGCTCTTGCTGCGTGCCGGTTGCGCGCAAGGTGCGATAGACGTGATCGGCGGCGGCGCTCATCGCCCGGAAGGCGGTCAGGGGATACAGGACCATCCGCACCCCCGCCCCCCCCAGCTCCGCAGCGGTCAGCAGGGGAGTTCGACCGAACTCCGTGATGTTGGCGAGGATGGGAACGGGAACCGCCGCGGCGAACTGCCGATACTCCTCCAGGCTGGTGAGCGCCTCGGCAAAGATCATGTCGACTCCGGTCTCGACGTACCGGCCGGCCCGGTCGATGGCGGCCTGCACACCCTCGACCGCCGCTGCATCCGTACGAGCCATCAACACAAACTCAGACTCGGGACGGGCGTCAAGAGCCGCCTTCAGACGGTCGCACATCGCCTCCGCCGAGACCAACTGTTTCCCGGCCCGGTGACCGCAGCGCTTGGCCTCCACCTGGTCTTCCAGATGCATCCCGGCCGCGCCGGCCCGGGTCAGCTCCCGGACGGCGCGGCGGATCGTCAGCGAACTCCCCCAGCCGGTGTCGGCGTCCACCAGCAGCGGCACTGGCGTCGCCGCGGTGATCCGCCGTGCGTCCTCCAGGACGTCATGCAGTGTGGTGACGCCCAGGTCCGGCAGACCGTGCGAAGCATTCGCGACCCCTGCACCGGAGAGGTACAAGGCCCGAAACCCGGCCCGCTGGGCCAGCAAGGCGCAGTAGGCATTGATGGCGCCGACGATCATCAGGGGGCGTTCTGCCTTCAGAGCGTCGCGCAACCGGCGTCCAGCAGACATGACAGGTCCTCCCGCGGCTTCCACCGCGAACCGGCTTCCAGCCTCCCGGTGCATCGTGTCGCGGGGAGAGCCGCTGCGTCAACACCGAGGCTGCACTTCTCTCCCTCTCCTCCCCGCTCCCGGACTCTCCCTCTGCCTGGTACCACCGTCCGGAGTCGACGCCCCCCTCTTGCCTCTTGCCGCTTGAGTGGCCGACCGCCGCTCCGAAATTCACCCCGCGGAGTCTTTGTTTCGCCGTATGATCCTCTGAGGAGCATGGTCCGACGACAGAGGAGAATAGACCGACGACAGGCGCAGCGCGGGGGACGACCACAGCCTTCGTTCCCCTCGCCCCCGCTGCGGATGTGCCCACGGAGGCCGCCATGCAGAACTGGACACCGATTCGCGGTTTTCTTCCCGAAACCGATCCCGCCACGAAGTTCCAGCTTTGCCCGGAGCTGCAGCGGCTGGACGAACTGGGCCGCGATCTGCCAAGCCTGCTGATCGATCCCGGTGCCCGCGAGTATCTGCGCCGCCAGACGATTCCCCCCTGGCCGAAGACGGAGCTCACGCCGGAACTCCTCCCCGAACTGCGACTGTACTATCTGCGGGTCGGGTTTCTCGCCTCCGGGTACATCAATCAGGTCGGTCAACCGCGGGAGACGCGGCTGCCGGCCAATCTCGCAGAGCCGCTGGTCCATGCCTGTCGGCTGCTGGACCGTCCGCCGATCCTCAGTTACGACGGCTATGCCCTGTACAACTGGAAACGGTTCGACCCCGCCGGACCGGTGGCGCTGGGGAACATCGACACGCTTCAGAACTTCGTGCACCTGTACGATGAGCATTGGTTCATCCTGGTGCATGTGGAAATCGAGGCCCGCGCCGCTGCGGTACTGCACGAGCTGGACCGTGCAGCGGAGCTTCTCTCTCCCGCGGAGGGGGAGGGGGCGCTGCAGCCAGATGCTCCTCCGGCCGAGAAGTCCGCCGCACTCTCGGACGCCCTCCGCCGCATGGCGCAGGGAGTCTGGAGCATGGTCGCCACGCTCCGCCGCATCCCGGAACACATGGACCCCGCTCTCTATTACCGCACCTTCCGGCCGTACATCCGCTTCTTTGAGAACGTGGTCTACGAAGGGGTGTCCGAGGAACCGCTCACGCATCGCGGCGAGACCGGCGCCCAGAGCAGCATCATGCCGGCACTCGTGACGTTCCTCAAACTCCAGCACCGCCCGACGGCCCTCACGGACCACCTGGCCGAGATGCGCCGCTTCATGCCGCGGGAGCATCGCGACTATCTGCAGCATCTCTCGCGGCTGCCCCCTCCACGCCCGCTGGCCGATCCCCATGCGTACAATGAACTGTTGGAAGCCATCGCCACCTTCCGCGAGGTCCATTACGGCTGGGCGATTGAATACATCCACAAGCACGAACGCGACCCGCGGGGGACGGGCGGGACGCCATACATCGTCTGGCTCAGGCAATTGATCGACGAGACGCGGCAGCAAATGCTCCCGACGTCATAAGCGGGGGAGACCGGAATGACAACCGCTGGTCAGGACGATCGCTCGTCTGCGCTCCTGCGGGATGCGACGGCGGTGGTTCACCCGCTCGCGTCCTCCCCCGCAGCCGTTGCAGGAATGCTCAAGGAACTCTACACGCCGGAGGACCTCGCCGATTTCGATCCCCTCCGCGAACTCGGCCGGCCGGGGGAATATCCCTTCACCCGCGGCATCCATGCCACGATGTACCGGGGGAAGCTGTGGACCATGCGGCAGTTTGCCGGCTACGGCCGGCCCCGCGATACCAACCGGCGTTTTCACTTCCTGCTCCAACAGGGTCAGACCGGTCTGAGCACGGCCTTCGACCTCCCGACCCTGATGGGCCTCGACAGCGACGATCCCCGCGCCTGCGGCGAGGTCGGGCGGCTCGGCGTGGCAGTCGATACCCTCGACGACATGCTCACCCTCTTCGACGGCATCCCTCTCGAAGAGGTCTCCGTCTCGATGACGATCAACGCTCCGGCGATCGTCGTCATGGGCTTCTACCTGGCAGCCGCGCGACTGCGCGGCTGCGACTGGAGTCGTCTCCGCGGGACCATCCAGAACGACATCCTCAAGGAGTTTCATGCGCAGAACGAGTTTGTGTTTCCCCCGGAGCCGTCGGTGCGTCTCGTGGTGGACCTGATCGAGTTCTGCACCGCGCATGTGCCGCAGTGGAATACCGTCTCCATCAGCGGCTATCACATCCGCGAGGCGGGATCGACCGCCGCCCAGGAACTCGCCTTCACTCTGGCCGACGGACGGCATTACGTGGAACAGACGCTGGCCCGCGGACTGGCGATCGACCGCTTCGCTCCGCGGCTGAGCTTCTTCTTCAACGCGCACAACAACTTCTTTGAGGAGATTGCCAAGTATCGTGCCGCCCGGGCGGTCTGGGCGCGGCTGATGCGCGAGGAATACGGGGCCCAAACCGAGGCGGCCTGGAAGCTGCGGTTCCACGCCCAGACGGCCGGCTGCACGCTCCAGTCGCAACAGCCGGAGGTGAATCTCGTTCGCGTCGCCTATCAGGCGCTCGCGGCGGTGCTGGGAGGATGCCAGTCGCTGCATACCAACTCGATGGACGAAACCCTTGCGCTGCCGAGCGAGCACGCGGTCACGCTCGCCCTGCGGACGCAGCAGGTCCTCGCGTATGAAACGGGAGTCCCCGAGACGGTTGACCCGCTGGGGGGGAGCTATTGCGTCGAGACGCTGACCCGCGCGATGCAGGCAGCCTGTCGAGACTACTTCCGTCGCATCGAGGAACTGGGGGGGATGCTGGCTGCCATCGAGTCGGGGTTTTTCCGCCGGGAGATCGCCGAGTCGGCGTTTCGCTACCAGCAGGAGGTCGACCGGGGCCAGCGCCTCATCGTTGGTGTCAACGCCTTTCAACAGGCGGAGGAGCAGCCGCTCCAGACGCTGGCGCTCGATCCCGCTGTCGAGCGCGAGCAGATTCGGTCCTTGCGGGAGCTCAAGCAGCAGCGGAGCGCCGCTGCGGTGCGGAGCGCTCTGGACCGCGTCCGGAAGGCGGCGGAGCGGGGGGAGAACGTCCTGCCGCCGCTCATCGACGCCGCAGAAGCGCGCCTCACCGTGCAAGAGGCCATGGACGCCCTGGCGGACGTCTTCGGGAGGTATTGTCAGCGTCCCGAGTAGTCAGCTACCTTGAAACAGCAGGTTGACGGGAGCGGACCGCCCATCCGGCAAGCCGAGGGGGTTCATACTCCCGGGGTCGGCAATCCGGAGGTCTCGAGACGATCCTGAGTGACGGCTTGAAACGGAAACCGGCTCAGTGGCGACGATCCCTCTGTGGGAGAAGCAGACGATCATGATGCCCCGCCGTGAAGCGTTCATCCGCGACGTCCGCCAGGCGTTGCGAGACCTGCAACCGACCCTCTTTCAGTCCCTTGAAGGAGGCCGCCCTTCCCGCCTTCTCCACCTCGATGCTTGGGCGAGGAAATCGGTAGTGAAGCATTTTGATCCCGCCGATTTCGCACAGGACGACCCTCAAGGCCGCCTCGCGAAAGCTGTGGACAAGTTTCGGACCGTTGTCGCCCAGGTCCCCTCTCGTGCGCCGGTGACTAAAGCACAACGCCGCGACGGCGAGGACGCCTTGCGGGAACTGGCACAGGTCTTGCGGGAGATGGTGCTCAAAGAGTGGCAGACCGCAGCCGACGAGCTCATCAACAAGACTGAGAAGTGGTGTACAGCACTCGATTGGCGCACGCGCCGGCAGACTGCGGAATTGTCTGAAACGCTGCTCGACAGTTATCAACTCCCTCAGCTTCTGATCTACGCTGACGAGGAACTGTTTGTCTTATCGCCCATTGCGCGGTTTGTTCCAGACGGGATGGGGGCCTATCAATTGTCGATTCAGCCATCATTTGAACTATCGAGCATCTATCGCGACTTCGATGGGGTGTGGTATGGACATGTTGATTTGAATCATGGTCAGGTCCATGCCCGCCGTGAACAGTGGTCCAAGCACATCCTGGAGGCCTGTGTCCGGGAGTTGAAATCGCTCGCATGAACCGGCGGCAGCAATGGATGCAGCGGATCGCCGACGTCGCGCAGGAGTATCTGGCCGCTCGTTCCGCCGCGGAACTCCTGGCAGCACGGACGAAGTCCAATCCGTTCTTCGGAGTCAGCCAGGGCTGGAAACCCCGGGCCGGAGCGGCCTTCGTACAGAATCTCGAGGCCACATACCTGATCCGTATGTTCGCCGAGTTTGAAGCCGGCCTGCGGGAATACTGGAGGTCTCACCTTGGAAGGCGGACCCATCCGAACATGGAGCATCTGTTGCGCAACCTGATCCCGAATCAATTGTTTTCGCATGACTGTATTGACGCTGCTGACGAAGTCCGAACGTACCGGAATTCCCTCGTACATCTCGGCGTGAATACCCCTCCCCTCCCGCGGCAGGGATTCAAGATTCACGAGGCCAAGCGGCGTCTGTGCGAATACTTCAGCCGGCTCGACTCCCAGTGGTGACTACCGATTGCTCGCATGAGTCGTCAGACAACACCCCCGCGCATCCTGCTGGCCAAGATCGGTCTGGACGGCCACGACCGGGGGATCAAGGTCGTCGCCCGCGGACTGCGCGACGCCGGCTTCCACGTCATCTACAGCGGCTTGTGGCAGTCGATCGATGCCGTCGTTCAGGCTGCGGCTGACGAGGACGTCGACTGGCTCGGCGTCAGCCTGCTCAGCGGGGCGCACATGACCCTTGTCCCCCGGCTGCTCGAGACCCTGCGGGAGCGCGGACTGGGACACGTGGGGGTCCTGGTGGGGGGGATCATCCCTGAGGCCGATCAGGAGCAACTGCGGAAGCTGGGGGTCGCCGCCTGTTTTGGCCCCGGGACGCCCCTCCCGGCCATCGTCGAGTTCCTCCGCCGCCATGCCACCACCCCGCCCGCCTGACGATCTTGTCGCTCTCCTGGCCCGGTGGCGTGCGGGGGACCGCCGCGCGCTCGCCCGGTTGTTGACCTTGGCCGGCCACGACACTGTGCGAGACGCCCTGGCTGTAGAGCTGTCGCGGCTACCCTCCGGGCCGGCGGCCTGCGTCGTCGCGGTGACCGGCAGCGGCGGTGTCGGCAAAAGCAGTCTGTTGGGCGAACTGGCCGTTCTCCTCACGCGTCGGGGAGAGCGTGTGGGCGTCCTCGCCTGCGATCCGGAGAGTCCCCGCACGGGCGGGGCGTTGCTGGGGGATCGCTGCCGCATCGCCGCCACGGAGGCCGACGAGAGGCTGTTTGTCCGCAGTCTCCCCGCTCCGTCCGGGCATCAGGGGATTGCGGAACATCTGGGGCTGCGCCTCGACCTGATGAGGCGGTTCGGCTTCGACCGGGTCTTTGTCGAGACAGCCGGCACGGGTCAGGGGGACACGGCCATCCGTTCTGGGGCGGACGTGCTGGTGCTGGTGCTGCAGCCCCAGACCGGAGACGAGCTGCAATGGGAAAAGGCGGGGCTGCTGGAAATCGCCGATCTGGTGGTGGTCCACAAGGCCGACCTGCCGGGCGCCGCACAGATGATTGCGGACCTCCGGCAGCAGGTCGCCGTGCCGGTGGTGGCGACCTCCGTCTCCCGTGGTGAGGGGATCGCCGCACTGGCCGCCAAGCTCGACGACCTGCGGTCCGCAGCGGGGCAGCCTCCCTCCGCTTGAGTTCGAGCCGGCTGCGTGAGAGGCGGGGGGAGCGGCATCGGTTTGATGCTGTCGGGAGAGGGGGAGGGTGGAGACGCGGTCGAGAGAGCGGTATGGTACGGTCGTTCTGCTCCGGCGGCGCGTGGCCGGCGGGTCCGCTTCGCGGAGCCGGTACGATCCCTTCCCCACACCCCTCTTGAGCAGGTCGGACCATGGCGGAGCGTGTCTTTCTTGCGGTGGACCTGGGAGCCGAAAGCGGCCGCGTCATCGCCGGTCGATTGTCCGACGGCCGGGTGACGCTCGAGGAGTTGCATCGCTTCCCGAACGGCCCGGTGGCGGTGGCCGGCACCCGCCGTTGGGATGTGCTGCGATTGTGGAGCGAGATTCAGGACGGGCTGGCAAAAGGGGCGCGGCTGTATGGATCGTCCGTCGTCTCCGTCGGCGTTGATACCTGGGGGGTTGACTACGTGCTCCTCTCCGCCCGCGATGAAATACTCGGGCACCCCTACAACTACCGCGATCCGCGGACGCGCGGCGTGATGGAACAGGCCTTCACCAAGGTTCCCCGCCGCGACATCTTCGCCCAGACGGGCGTGCAGTTCATGGAGATCAACACGCTGTATCAGCTCCTGGCCATGCAGCTCCAGGACCCCGAGCTGCTGGCGACGGCCGCGCGGTTCCTGATGATGCCGGACTATTTTCACTGGCTGCTGTGCGGCAGCCGCGTCGTCGAATTCACCAATGCCACTACCACGCAGTGCTTCCACCCGCTTCACCGGATGTGGGCGAGCGACCTGCTGCGGCGGTTCGAGATTCCGGTGCGGATGTTTCCCGAGGTGGTGCCTCCCGGGACGAAGCTGGGCAAGCTCCGCGAGGAAACGGCGGACCGCACCGGTCTGGCACGGATCGAGGTGGTGGCCCCGGCAACGCACGACACCGGCTCGGCCGTGGCCGCCGTCCCCACCGATCGCACCGGCCGGCCCACCTGGGCGTATATCAGCAGCGGCACGTGGTCGCTCATTGGCGTGGAGGTGGACAACGCCATCCTCACCGACGCCGCGCTGGCCCTCAATGTGACGAACGAAGGGGGGATCGACGGCACCTATCGGCTGCTGAAGAACGTCATGGGGCTGTGGCTGGTGCAGCAGTCGCGGGTAGCGTTTGAGCGCGCGGGACGCAGTTACGATTACGCCCGTCTGACGCAGCTTGCGGCCGATGCCCCCCCCTTCCGGTCGCTGCTCGACCCGAACGCGGACGTCTTCCTCAATCCCCCCGACATGGCACAGGCGATTCGCGATTACTGCCGGAGGACCGACCAACCGATGCCCGAAAGCGACGGCCAGATCGTCCGCTGCGCGCTGGAGAGTCTGGCGCTCAAGTACCATCAGGTGCTCACGGGGATCGAGTCGCTGACTGGCGAGCGCGTGGAGGTGATTCATGTGGTGGGGGGTGGGTCGCAGAACGAACTGCTCAATCAATTCACGGCCAATGCCTGCGGGCGGCCGGTGATCGCCGGACCGAGGGAGGCGACCGCCCTGGGGAACGTCCTCGTCCAGGCGCGGGCGGCCGGAGACGTGGGGACGCTGGCGGAGATTCGTGAGGTCGTGCGGGCTTCCAGTCCCCTCAAAATGTTCACCCCGGAAGAGACGGACGCCTGGCGGGTTGCCGCCGAGCGGTTCGCCAGACTGACCCGCTGACCTCAGCCTCACTCTCCGACGGAAGGCGCCGGCGATGGAACCCGTCAGCCAGATTCTCGTGGCCCGCACCGCCGAGGAGGTGTGCCTGCGCCTCTGCGGCCAGATCGTGGCCGATCAATGCCCCGCTCTGGCCAAGTACGTGTGCGAGGCGCTCACCGGTGGAGTGCGGAGCGTGCGGGTCGATCTGCGGCAGTGCGACTATGCCGACAGCACTGTTTGGGGAACGCTGATCCAGCTCCGCCACGCGACCGAGACGGCGGCTCCGGGAGGGTTCGCGTTGGTGGCCCCCTCGCCGCCGGTGCAACGTTCGCTGACCGGGATGGGACTGGCGCGGTTGTTTCGCGTGCTGGAACCGCCCGCGGCCGAGGAAGCGGCGGGGGAGTGGACCGCCCTGACGGCCGAACGGTCGTCCCGGTCGTCGTTTGAATTCTGCCAGCAGGTGGTGCGGGCCCACCGCGCGCTGGCGGATTCGTCCGAGACGCGGGGGGCGCTGTACGCCGGCGTGGCCGACGACGCTGAACGGGAGCTGCAACGGCGAACGCCGCCGCCGGCGGAGTGACGCGTCTCCCCCCCGGTCACGGCGAGCCGGCTGCGTCCGTTCGGGCCGGCGTTACAACAGTTCGGTCAGCAGCCGGACCTCTTTGGTGGTGTCGACGATCGGGATCGGCCGCTCGACGCCCGGAGCGCGGTTCTCGCGGGTATAGTCGATCCCCAGGATGGTGCAGATCGTCCCCAGGAAGTCAGTAACGCTGATGGGACGGTCGAGCACTTCGGCCGCGTCGCGGTCCGTCCGACCGACGACCTGGCCGCCGCGGATGCCTCCCCCGGCCAGCACGGTGCTCCAGGCCTTGGCCCAGTGGTTGCGGCCTCCGTCGCTGGTGGTTTGCGGGGAACGACCGAACTCACCCATCCACACCACGAGGGTCGAGTCCAGCCGCCCCCGCTGCTGGAGGTCCTCGATGAGCGCCGCCATGCCGACGTCCACTTCCGCGGAGAGGGCGCGCGTGCGGGGGAAGTTATCGCGGTGGGTGTCCCAGGCCACGCCGTCCCCCATCAGCACCTCGACACAGCGGACCCCCGCCTCGATCAGCCGCCGGGCCATCAGGCACCCCTGGCCAAAAGCGCCGCGGCCGTAGCGGTCTCGGACCGCCTCCGGTTCCTGGGAGAGATCGAAGGCCCGCTTCTGTTCAGAGGTCATCAGCCGCACAGCCCGCGACAGCGTGGCGGAATGCGCCCGGGCTGCCTCCGCGCGGTAGCGCTCCTGGAAGGACGTTTCGAGGTGGGTGAGCAGGTCGTACTGTCGCAGGAATTGGTTGGGAGTGGTGAGTGGTTCGATGAAATCAACTCCCCGGGCGGGATCGGTGACGTCGAGCGGCTGAAAGTCGGGACCCAGGAAACCGGCGCGGGTGGCATGCCGGGGTCCCGCCCCGATGCAGACAAAGTTCGGCAAGGGGACGTCCCGCTCCCCTAACTCCCGCGCGACCATCGATCCCAGACTGGGGAAGCTCACTCCCCCCGCCCGCTGCTGATAGCCGGTGTGCAGGTGATAGGTGGCGAGCTGGTGATCCGATTCCACGGTGCTCATACTCCGCAGGATCGCCGCGTGCTGCATCAGGCGGGCGAGCTGCGGGAAGTGCTCGCTGATCTGTATTCCCGGGACAGTGGTGTCGATCGGCCGGAACTCCCCCCGGATGTGGTCGGGGGCCTGCGGCTTGAGATCGAACGTGTCGAGATGGCTCGGTCCTCCGGACATCCACAGCAGGATGCAGGATTTGGCCGGGGGATGATCGTCCGTGGCGGCCGCGAGCCGTCCCAACCAGCCGGTCAGCGTGCTTCCGGCCGCGGCCGCGGCGAGGAATCGACGTCGCGTGGAGGCGGCGCTCATGGCTTTCCTTCCTCAGTGATTGAGCGAGAATTCGCTGCTCATCAGCAGCGCCCAGGCGAGTTCCTGATAGGCCCCGGGGCGCGCGGCGCCCTCCTGACTGAGATGCTTGCGGACCAGTTCCCGTTCCGACTCGGTGGGCCGCCGCGACAGAATGGCGAGGAACAGTTCGTCCACGACTTCATCGGCGCTGCGGCCGGGACTGGCTGCCTGCGCGACCAAGGCCGCAACGTTCCGTTCTCCGAACTGGGGGGAGTTCATCAACCGCAGCAGGTGCGGAATCCCGCGCTCATAGCGGGTGGGGTCGGGGTCGCCGCTGTCGGCAAAGAACTGCGTGAACTCGTGCCGCGCCCCGAGACGAGCGTTGACCTCCTTGGCGCGCGCCGGCGGGCCCAGCACGCGGACCAGCGAATCGTACAACTGCTCCGCGGTCAGAACTTTGATCGGCATCCGCGCAAAGAGTTCGGCTTCGCGGTCCGGTTGCTCCCCCGGGCGGCTGGTCTGCTGGTACGTGCGGCTGTTCAGAATGCCGCGGTACAGCGCCCGCAGGTCGAATCCGGAGGCAATGAACCGCCGGGCCAGCGCATCCAGAAGTTCGGGATGCGAGGGGGGATTGGCGGAGTGCATATCATCGACCGGCTGGACGAGACCGCGGCCGAACAGCTTCCACCACGTCCGGTTGACGGCCGCCCGCGCGAAGTAGGGATTCTCCGGAGAGGTCATCCAGTGAGCCAACGCCCGGCGGTAGACGCCAGTCTCTCCTTCGGGAAGGCGTTCGCCTCCCAGGAAGGTCGGCGGCTGGTGGAGGAAGCCCTCGATCATGTCCTGCCCTGCCAGCACGGCCAGCGTCATCCGCGGGTCGTCGCGAACTCCCACCTGATGGACCAGCTTCGGGCGGCCGGGTGTTTGAATCTGGGCGAAGAAGGCCGCCATCCCCCAGTAGTCCTGCCGCGTCCATGCCACGAAGGGGTGGTCGTGACACTGCGCGCAGTTGAGCCGCACCCCCAGGAAATAACGGGAGGTGAGGTCCGTCAGGTCGGTGACTCCCAAGGGGTTGCGCCCCTCGATGAGATAGGTCACAGCCGGGTTCTGCTCCATCGTCCCCTCGGCGGTCAGCAGCTCGAAGACGATCCGGTCCCACGCCGCGTGGCTGTTGAACCGCTCGGCCAGCCAGGCGGCGAACCGGTCCGACTGCATCCGGTTTTCGTTCGCCAGCGGCGAGATCAGCCGACGACGCCACTCGTCCGCAAGATGCTCGCCGAAACGCGCGTCGGCCAGAAGCTGCTCGATCCAGCGGCTGCGCTTGTCGGGGTCGGGGCTGTCCAGGAACCGGGCCGTCTCGGCCGCCGACGGCACAACACCGTGCACGTCGAGGGACACCCGCCGCAGAAACTCTGCATCGTCTGCCACGGGGGCGCGGGGGACTCCGGCAGCGTCCAGCCGGGCTTGAATGTGGCCGTCAATCAGCTCGGCCCACGACGGCTCCTCCCCACCCGAGGAGGCTGCCACCCGACAGAACAGCAACAAACCCATCACCGCCCAGACCCGTGGCATCGCTCAGTCCTCCCCGAGGGAAGTGGATCAGCGGTTCGCTACGAAGAGTCAGCTTAGCTTCCGGAGTCGCTGGATGACAGCCGGGACATCCCGGCGCGCAGGGCCACGCGGTGGTGCCGAGCGGGCGAGTTCGATCCGGAGCGCCCTCCACTGAAAGCGGACAACACTGAAAAATGACGCGTGCCAGTTTCACAACCGGCGAGCAGGGGGCGTGCCCCCCCCGATCACCCGCATTCCGGTGGATTCGCATCGGTCATGCCCCGGTTATGAAACTGGCTCAACTCGCTCCCCTGGAAACTTTGGCATGTCGTGAACTGGCCGATGGTGAAGATGCGGCCGCGGGATCGAGTTGGTACAAAACTCCGAAGGTTCCCCCATACTTCACGATCCCCGGAGGATTCCATGCTGGACCTGCAACGACTCCCGGAAGCCGTTCGCTTCGAGGGGGGCGTGACCCGGCGGCTGTTTCTGGCCTGCGGAGCGGCCCTCTCGTCGCTGCCGCTGTGGCAACGGGCCTCGTGGGCCCAGCAGTCGCCCCGTTTCACGCGCGACCCTTTCACGCTGGGAGTGGCCTCGGGCGATCCGGACGAGACGAGCGTCGTGCTCTGGACGCGGCTGGCGCCAGAGCCGCTGGAGCCGTTCGGCGGCATGCCGGCCGAGGCAGTGGAGGTGCACTGGGAGCTTGCGGAAGACGAGGGTTTTCAGAAACTGGCGGCGACGGGAACAGAGGTCGCCACGCCGCAACTGGCGCATTCGGTGCATGTGGTGGTCAAGGGGCTGAAGCCCGATCGCTGGTACTGGTATCGCTTCCATGCCGGGGAGGCGGTCAGCCCCGTCGGCCGGACGCGGACCATGCCGGACCGCGCGGCACAACCCGCGCAGCTCAAGTTCGCCTTCGCCTCCTGCCAGCATTACGAATCCGGGCTCTTCACCGCCTATGAGCAGATGGCGCGGGATGAGCTGGACCTCGTGTGTCATCTGGGAGACTACATCTACGAGGACGGCGGCCGCGCGGGACGCGTCCGCCAACACGCCGGCGAGGAGATCATGACCCTGGCCGACTATCGCATCCGCCATTCGCAGTATCGGGCTGATCCGCTGCTGCACCGGATGCATGCCCTCTGCCCGTGGCTGGTGACATGGGACGACCACGAGGTCGATAACAACTACGCGGCGGAGGTCTCCGAGCACGCCCAGACCACCCCGGAGGAACTGCTGCTCCGCCGCGCCAACGCCTACCAGGCGTACTACGAGATGATGCCGCTGCGGCCCAGGTCTCTGCCGCGGGGACCCGACCTGCGGCTGTACCGCCACGCGCCCTTCGGCCGGCTGGCCGAGTTCTTTGTCCTCGACACGCGGCAGTATCGCAGCGATCAGCCCAACGGCGACGTCAAGTCCCCCCTCAATTCCGCCGCACTCGATCCGCGGAATACGCTGTTGGGGGACGCCCAGCGAAAGTGGCTCCAAGCACAGCTCCTCGCCTCGCGGGGGAGGTGGAACATCCTCGCCCAGCAGGTGATGATGGGGCTGGTCAGCTTCCCCGGCCGCGCGGGGGAGCCCCGCATCTATTCCATGGATCAGTGGCCCGGTTATGCTCACGAGAGGAGGCGGCTGCTGGAATTCCTCGCCGAGCGGCGGGTTCCCAACCCCGTCGTCCTGACCGGGGATATTCACTCCAACTGGGTGAACAGTCTGCGCATCGACGACCACCAGCCGGAGACGCCGGTGATCGCCACCGAGTTCGTCGGGACGTCGATCTCCAGCGGCGGCAACGGAACCGAGAAAGTCCGCGGGCACGAGGAGCTGCTCGCGCACAACCCGGGCGTCCTGTTCCACAACGCCGAACGGGGTTACGTCCGCTGCACGGTGACACCGGAGTGCTGGACCAGTGAGTTCCTCGTGGTGGACGACGTGACAAAACCCGGCGGCAAGGTCTTTCCCCGGGCGGCGTTCGTGGTCGAGGCGGGGAGGCCGGGCGCTGCACCGGCTTGAGCCCCCCTCCGCAGCAGCCGACGTCCCTCCCTCAGCACAGGCGTTCTCCCGGTTCGCACGCCACCCCCATCACGACCGATTCTCCAGCACCCACCCGCATTCCATGACCGTCGCCGATTGCATCGCCTGGCTGTCGGACGTCGCTCCGGTCGCACTGGCCGAGTCGTGGGACAATGTGGGGTTGCTTCTGGGGGACAAGTCGGTCCCGCTGCGGCGCGTGATGACCTGCCTGACACTCACGCCGGACGTCGCCCAGGAGGGGATCGAAGCGGGGGTGGATTTGATCGTCACCCACCATCCGATTCTGTTCCGGGCGGTGCAGCGGGTGACGTCGGAGACGAGTGAGGGCGAGCTGCTGCTGCGGCTCATTCGAGCCGGAATTAGCGTCTATTCTCCGCACACCGCCTTCGACAGCGCCCGCGACGGGATCAACCAGCAACTGGCGGAGTCGCTGGAGTTGCGGGACATCCTTCCGCTGCGTCCCGTCTCCCGGGAAGAGCGGGACTGCGCGACTGCCGGGGGGGGCGAGTTCGCATCACTGGGGAGCGGGCGGTGGGGGCGATTGGCCTCACTGCAGCCGCTCTCCGAGGTGCTGGACCGCTGTCGCGTCCAGTTCGCCACACCGGTCTTTCCCTATGTTGGCGAGCCGGCTCGCGCCGTGCAGACGATCGCGGTCGCATGTGGGGCGGGGGGGGAATTCATCCCGGACGCGATTCGCACCGGCTGCGATGTGCTGGTGACAGGGGAGGCGCGGTTCCACGCCTGTCTGGAGGCCCGCGCGGCGGGACTGGCCTTGATCCTGGTGGGACACTACGCGAGTGAACGGCCGGGAGTCGAGCGGCTGGCGAGGGAGATCGGCCGTGCGTTCCCGGGGGTGGACGTCTGGGCCAGCCGCGTCGAATCGGACCCCCTCCGCTGGAGCCTGCCGTGAGCGTGCCGTCTTCTCCGCCAACGCCGGACGACGGGGGTCCGCCACTTCCGCCGGAGGAACCTCTGCGTCCGCGACCACCTCTGAGCCGGCTCCTGGGGCGTGCCTTACGGCTGCGCTGCCCCCGCTGCGGAGAGGGGCGACTTTTCATCGGCTGGTTCACCATGCCGGAGCGGTGCAGCCACTGCAGCCTCAAATATGAACGCGCGCCGGGCTACTACCTGGGGGCCGCCTACATCAATTACGGTCTGATCGCACTCGGTTCGACGTTCGCGTTTCTCCTCCTGCGGTTTGGAGCGGAGATCCCCACGGAGCGACTGAAGTATCCGTTAGTGGCGGCCTGCGTGATCGTGCCGCTGTTGACGTTTCGTCATGCCCGCGCCTTGTGGTTGGCGTTCGACTGTCACTTCGATGCTTCGGTGCTTGCCGACGAGACAGCGGCAGAGAACGATCGCTGACGCCGCCGCGGTGGCTCGGGGCAGTCTTGTCAGGTTGTGGAAGCTTTCGCCCCCGGGTTGGTGTGCGCCGCCACTTATGTCCGGGGCCGCAGGAGCGATAGCCCCTCGGGAGTGACGCGGACCACGCAGTCCGGTTCCCCGTGCGCGGCACGGTCGAGGATCATCTCCAGCGCCTCCACCGCGGCCACGACCTGTCGATCTGCCGAGAGGTCGTTGTATGCGAGCCGCCGCGCCGCGGCGAGCCGCTGGTCCCGCTGGTCGGCCGGTCCGCCGAACTCCACTTCCGCCACTTCCCGCAGGAATCGCTCAATCACCTCGATGCCGTAGCCGCGCTGTGAGCGTTCCCCCCACGGTTCCAGGAAGGTTCCGTTGTAATGGTTGTTGAGCGTCGTTTTGAGAGCGAGCGGGGTCTTTCCCTCCACGGTCAGTTCGACGCCGCGCTTGCGGGAGTGACCGTTCCAGACCCCGTTGTCGAAGCGGAACTGGACCTCCTGTTCGACGTAGCCGGGAAAGTTGTCGGGGGTGACCCAGGAGGTGTGGATGTCGAAGGCAGCCTCACGGCCGTCGTCGTATTCGTAGATGAGCCGCAGTTGCGTGCTGTCCCACGTGGGGCCGTCCTTTGGTCCCACCAGTCCGCGCTGTCCGGTGGCGGTGACGGTTTTGAGCCGCCCGCCGAAGGTGAAGTCGATGAGCTTGATGTAATGGACCGCCACGTAGGTGCCGGGATTGCGGCCGGTGATCCACTCGGCGAACTGCCCCCCGCTGATCGACTTCGGCTCCAACAGCGAGCAGTACCCGTTATTGACGTGCTGAAGCACGCCATCAGCGACCAGCGTGCGGAGCTTCTTGTGATCGGGGTCGAGCAGCTTGTGGTAGACGACCTTCGCCAGCACCCCCTGCCGCCGGGCGAGGTCGATCAGTTCATCCAGCTCGCTCAACCGCAGCACGGAGGGCTTCTCCACCAGCAGATGTCTCCCGGCCTGGAGGACCTTGCGGCAGGCCTCGTAGTGGCGGTCGTCCGGAGTGGCGACGCAGACGAAGTCGACGCCGCTCTCCAGCAGGCGATCGACGCTGTCCGACCCCGCGAAGCTGCGGAAGTCGGCAATGCGCCCGGCGGGGACGGCCTGACGGTGGTACGCCTCGGCCCGCCGGCCCGTCCGCGTCGCCACGGCCGCCAGCTCCACGGCGACATCCCCGAATGTTCGCGAGTACAACCCGGACCGATGCACCTGCTCAAAGCAGGGGCGGTAGGTCTCGTCGAAGATCATTCCCAGACCGACCATGCCGGCCCGGAGAGTGCGGGGGAGAGTCGTTGCCATGGCGTTCCCTTCGTGCAGGTCGTGATGTCTTGCCCGTTCCATCAGCCGACGGACCATCAAGGGGGCGCCCCTCACGCCGGATGGAACGATGTGTCGCTTCCCTGGGGGAGGTCCTGCGAGACTCCGCAGGATACAGCACCCAGGGGCGTAGGACGATTGTCCCGCGACGGCTTTCCCGGGACGCCAGTTCAGCAGGGGGGGGAAAGGTCGGACGAACGGCGCCGGTTTACGCACGGGTGCGGACGCCCAACGACTCCAGACGGGTCTGCACCAGTCCGGCCACCACCTGGGCGACTTCGCGACTGTGAAATGTCGTGAGCGGGAGGAACGCCTTCCCGCTGTGAACGGTGGCAATCAGCAGGTCGTCCGGCGCCGGAAGAGCGCTGCTGGGTCGGTTCTGTCTCCGGTCCCCCAGCTCGGAGTTGGGAGAGAGCCGCACGGCGTCGATGGCGGGCGTCGCCAGTTTTCGTCCCATGCCAAACGGTCCCCCATGATATCGGACTGTCAACCAGTCCGGGTCGATCCGGACAGTGATCCGGCCGTAGCGAACGGCCCACGCCACCCCCAGCAGAGCCAGACCGGGAATGACAAACAGGAACGGGAACATCAGCTCAAACACCCAGAAAGCTCCGCCCCCCGGACCGGGGCCGCGGAGCACCTGTTGCACGAAGACCCCCCCCGCGGCGCCGGTCCAGAGAAGACCGACAAGACCGGCGCTGACAGCGATCGCGCGGCGGATCGTCCCGCTCGGGATCAGCGGAAGCCAGAACTCAAGGCGATCGACGTCGTCCCGGACGATATGGACGCCGCTATCGAGTGGGAGTTCGTCCGGTGTCACTGCGGGAACTGGAATCGTGGCTGCGGGAGCAGCGAGGACCGCCGGGAGCGAGGCGCCGCAATGCGGACAGACCTGTTCAGCAGAATGGCCGACCTGTGTCCCTTCCGGCGCCTCCAGGGGACCGCCGCAGGACCAGCAGAATCTGGGGACGGCCCCGCTCGGCGTCCCTTCCGCCGGACCGAGAAACCGATTGATCGCGTCGCACAACCACTGTTTCTCCGGTTCGGAGAGGTGCGTCCCGAACTTGACGGTCCGCCCCTCCGCGGCGACGTGGACGGCATGAACCGGAACGTCATTGACCGAGTATGACTCCACCAGCCGCGCTCGCGACGTCTCGGTCAGTGCGGCCTCGTCAAACTTCTTGCGGCCGAGCCACTGGGTTTGGATCACGATCCGTTGCGGCTCCACAAGCAGATAGGTGCGGGTGTACTTCATCCGCAGCCAGAAGTAGGCCATTCCCAGCCCGATCGCCCAGAACAACGAGAGAAAGGGGACGAGAAAGAACCACGGCGGACCCTGGTTCCCCACCAGGAACCACGGCGGCGTAAAGACGCACATGAAGCCGTTCCAGAACAGGACGAAGCCCCCCAGCCCCTTGGTGCTCTCCCCTCCCGGGGGGATGTGAACGACCAGTCGGTCGGGAGCCTCCTCGATGACCTCGATGCGGCTTTTGGCCGGGAGCGCGGGGAGGGACAGCGGCGTTCGGTCCGCCTCGGCGGATGCTTCTCGGGGGACTTCCGGCGTCTCCGCAAGGTGCAGCCCCACACCGCAGAAGGGACACTGCGACGGAGCCTCGGCGGGATCGCGGAACGTCCCTTCGAGGTCGGCGTGACACGCGGGGCAAACCGGCATCGACGGGCCTCCTCGCCGGGGGGGCTACTTCAACTGCGGATCTGCAACGGCGTCCGCCTGACGATACAGCGAGGTGGGAATGAACTGCTCCGGCGGAACCTCCTTGCCGCTGAGGTGATCGACAATCGCCTGCACCACCTGCACACCCATCTTCTCGGGATACTGGATGGGGTCGGCGTAAATCTTTCCCTCCTTGATGGCCTGCTTGCCTTCGAGCTGACCGTCGAAACCGATGATGACGACCTGCCCGGTTTTGCCTGCCTCTTCGACCGCGGCCGCCGCCCCCAGTGCGGAGGGATCGTTGATGGCGAAGATGCCCCGCAGGTCGGGATGGGCCTGGAGGGCGTCCGCCGCCGCCGCGCGCCCCCGCGCCTTCGCGCCCCCGCCTTCCAGTTCGGCGACGATGTCGATCGGTGCGGCAGCCTGACGATTGTGCTCCGCGATCACTTCACGGAAGCCCTCGACCCGCAAGCGGCACGACTCGGCCTGCTGATAGTGCAAAATAGCAACCTTGCCGCTGCCGATCGCCTCGATCATGGCCCGGGCGGCCTCCCGTCCCCCTCCTTTGTTGTCCGTGGCGATCTGACTGACGATCTCCACGTCTGGCTCACGGATGGGAATATCGACGGTAAAGACGGGAATCCCCGCCGCGTTGGCCTGTTTGAGCACCGGAACCACGGAGCGGGTTTCCGCGGGGCTGAGCACGATGGCGGCCACCTTCTGAACGATGAAATCCTCGATTTGTTTGGCCTGGCGGGCAGGGTCTTCATCCGCGCTCAACGCCACCACCCGATACCCATGCGCTGCCGCCTCGCGCTCCACGTGATCCGCAATCACCTGGAAGAATGGATTCTCAAACGTCAACAGCGAGACGCCGATGGTCCCGCGCACGCCGCCCGGAGACCCGCCACCGGCTTCCTGCCAGGGGCGGCCGGCTTCGCCGGGGGCCTCCGGCGAGGGGGGCGAACATCCTGCCGCACACAGCAGGACCGGCCACAGGAGCATGGACGCCGAGCGCAACATGGGAGCCTCTCCCGCCGGGGATGGAGTGACGGACGTGCCGAACACATCATCCCGCTCCGGCGGTGCTTCGGCAACCGATGGGACGGCGCCGGCGATCGGCTCGCTCAGTTGTTCGTGGTGGTCTCTTCCGCGGCGGTCACGAGAGGCTGCGGCGGGCCGTACTTGAACACGAGGCGGAGGTGTTCTCCATACAGCACCAGTTCGCGCGCGGCGGCGTCGTGCATCGCATGGACCAGGCGGACGCGGTCCACGTCGTTTCGCTCGGCGAGGAGGGCTCCCGTCTGCTTGTCGATGGCCTCCAGCCGCAGGCCGGTGGTCGAGACTCCCAGCCCTTCGCGGATGCGGCTGACCGCCACCAGGAACGGCACATCGAGTTCCGCATCCCACAGCAGCGTGCGATTGTCGAGGCTGCGGGTCCACAACGGCTGGTGAGATGACGCGGAGTACACGGTCAAACTGCCGTGGAGCTGCATCGCGGGGAGCTTGACTTCCGTGGCCGCGTTCTCGTAGCGCGGTCCGCCGGTCAGCGGCAGGTTGTGCGCCAGGTAGACGTACCAGTGACCGGGATCGCGCCAGACGCGGATGCCGGTGATCTGGCCCGAGAGCGTCGCCGGGACGGGATGCCGCAACAATACCCGTCCGCGCTGCGCATCGACGACGAGGACTTCGTGTTCGGCCGTCAGACAGGCGAAGACGCGGCGGTTCACGCGGTCGTCGCAGAGGCGCGGATGAGCGGGAACGTCCAGGAGCAGATGGTCGGTCCGGGCGTCCCACAGTCGGAACCGCGGCTCGTCGCGCGTGCCGGTGACAAAGAACAGCCGGCTGCCGTAAGTCGTTCGCTGCCGCCGGGCGTCCCGCGGATCGATGGGAATCTGCCGAACGTGCAGGACTTCTCCGGTGGCGGTGGCCAGGACGCGGCAGGTCCGCAGGTCGGCATCCAGCAGGACGAGGACCTCCTCATCGCCATACAGCCCCGCAGCCTCATCGGCGTACAGGCCCGAATCGGGGGGGACGTCCCACCGCTGCCAGCGGACGAGTCCGGTGAGCGGATCGAGACAGCACAAGCCTTCGGGGGTTTGCACGGTGCAGAACCCGGGACCCGAGGGTCCCAACCTCAGCCGCTCCTCGCGGCGCGCCGATCCTGTCGCGGAAGCCGGTCGTTCCGCGGTCCACAACCATTGGCCGTCGATGAGTGAAAGACCGTACACGGCCGAGTCCGCCAGCGGCAGAAAGTGGCCCACGGGAGGTTGATGTGCGAGCAGCGGCTCCCGGGCTCGCGAGGGGACGGCGATGGACCCGAGGCGCCGGGCCGTTTCGCGATGAATCAGGGCCAGTTCGACCAGAGGGCTCGAACCGCGCGTCGCCGGCAAACCGGCATCCGTCGGCGGGGGTTGAGGCAGCTCCCCCAGGTTGAGAATCCGCAGAGAACTGCGGGCTTCGTGAACCAGTTCACGAGGGTGTTCCAGGAGCGCCGCGAGGTCGCGCGGTGCGAGGCGATGAGGTTCGGCATTGGCCGGGCGGACCTCCTCGTCCGGACCCTCACCGCTCGGGAATGCTTCCAGGCGGATCGTCACCACGTGGCTGGTCGAGGGAGGAACGGCCAGGGAAGGCGATTCAGGCCGGAAGGCCACTTGAGTGAGGGAGCGGTCCTCCTCCTCCACCCCGGGCATCCGCCGCCACTCCAACGGCCGGTCGGGGGCGGTTCCGCCGTGAGCGAGGGACTGACGCGCCCAGCGGGACTCGCGATGGAGACCGCGCCCGCTCCACACCTCCGCCAGCAAGTTTCGCGCGGAGGTCCAAGCCCTTACGCTGGCTCCCGAACTGTCCGGCCGGCGGCCTTCGTCAATGGCCAGCAGATTCGACTCTGCGGCCAGCAGACGGCCGCGCCGCCACTCCCACTCGCCGCGCCGTAGGCGAGCCAGGTCGGCTTCGGCTCGGCCGTCATAACACCGAATGAAGCGTTCCACCGCTTGCGGATCATCCCCCGCGGCGAGAGTGTCCCATTCCGCGCGGATGGCATGCTCCAAGGCGTCCAATTCCTGCGGCTCAAGCTCGCGGGTCAGACGTTCCCACGCCGGGCGAATCAGCACCGCCGGAGCGAGGTCATGGGTGCGGCTGACGTCGAGAGGAATGAGCAGATTCGGAGGAAGGCGACTGAGGGTCCGGGCCGCCGCAAGGAACGTCTCCACGTCGCGTCGCCGGGCGGCCGCCTGCAAGCGCGCCAGTTCCCAGCGGGCCAGGTCCTCCGGAGTCCGCGCCAGAGAGGTCAGCCGGTCCAGCACGGACACCACTTCTGCGCTGTCGGCAGTGTCGCCGGCGAGCGCCTCCGCCAGGCGGGCGTGCAGGAGTTCGCGGAGGAGCTGTTCCGCCCGCCGTGTCCAGGGAGAGAGTCCAGCGAGAGACGGCGCGGTCTCGGTGATGTGTCGGGAAGGGTTCCCTTCCCCATGCTCCGCCGAATCCTCAACTGCCGCGGTCAGTCGCAGCAGAGAGGGTAACGCTCCTGCGGCGTCTCCCAGGGTGAGTGAGATTTCCGCATCGCGCAACTGCCGCTGAGGATCGCTCCACTGGTGCACGATGGATTGCAGCAGCGCCGCTCGCGAGTCACGCGACTGGGGGGGGCTCGCGGTGGGCAGCGACAGTTCCCGCAGGGCTTGCCGGAGCGGCTCGGCTCCCACGTACACCGCGGTTTCCAGCGGCGAGACGGAGACGATCCAATCGCCCGTGGCCGCCAGGTTCCCCAGCACGTGTCGCTGGGCGGTCGACCGCTCCTCCTCAGCGGCTGGGACGTGTTCCCCGCTGACGGTCAGCAAGGGGAGGGGGGCGGTTGAAGTGTGTCCCACAACTTCCAGGATCTCCAGTCCTCCCGTCAGGGATTCCCCTGTCTCGACGTCCACGACGAGCATTCCGCCGTCGGCCAGCGGCGCTGTGAAGCGTCCGCCGACCACGAGTCCCTGACCGCAAATCGGTCCGGTGGAGCGCTCCCACCGGCGTTCCCCCGTGAGGGGATGGAGACAGGTCAGCCGGTCTGCACTCGCGAGCAGCAGGGAGTCGGTTGCCGCAACCGACACCTGATGCGCGCCGCGGCGGGGTGACTTCCAGGCAAACGCGCCGTCGGCGAGCCGCCAGGCATAGAGGTCGCCGGAGTCGGGGGGGAGCAGCAGCACGTGCCCCTGACAGACCACGGGTTGAACCGGGAGCCGCGTCCCCGCCCCGCGCCCGTCGCCCCGCCAGCCGGTCGTCGAGTAGGTATCGAGAGTGCGGTACTGGGCCACCCATTGGAGCGTGCGCCGCTCGAGGTCGAAGGCCACCAAGGCCCCGCTGGGCGTGGGGCACAGGACCAGACCGTCCACCACCGCCGGGAGAAAGGCGAGCCGGACCCGCTCCCGGTCGACGGAGACGGGACGATCCACAAGGGCGAGTCCTTGGATCAGCAGGACGCTCCCCGTGTCCGCTTGCAGCACGACCAGGCAGATCTCCCCCTCCCGCTCCGTCAGCACCAGCAACCGGCCCCCCATCGGGAGCGGCGGACCGAGAAAGAAGTGTCCCTCCAGAGGCTGACTGACCGCGGTGGGGCCGGAAACACCGCCCACCATCCACAGCGGTTCGATGGAATCCGGGAAGGCCTCCCCTGCCGCTGCCGGGAACCACACCCGCTCTCCCGGCGCTGCCCCCGCAGACGAGAGGGATCGTGGCCGGCCGCCGGCGAGCGTCGGCAGCGGGAGCGCCACCAACCGATTGACGAGCAGCCGAGGAACTGTCCCTTCGGCCATCGTCTCGGTCGGCGTCAACCCGGACGACTGTGGCGGGACAGGCGACTCGGCCAGGTGGTCGATCAGATAAACCCGCTCGCCATCCGAAGTCAGGGTCGCCAGCAGAGTGTTTTCGGCGCAGGACTGGTTGAAGGTGACGGAATCGAGGGGAGAGCCGATGTCTCGCGCGGCCGCGGCCAGTCCCCCCAGCGATGTCTCGCAGCGGTAGCTCCACAGTCGTCGTCCGGTGAACAGGTCGCGGGCGATCAGCCCCTCCCAATCTCGCACGATCACCTGCCGGCTGACGACCAGCGGAGTCAAGGCGGTGAGCGTCGGTTCCCCGGCGGCCAGCCGGGTCTGGAACCATTGCCGAATCGAGTCCTCCACCGGTTGCTGATCGGGAGTGGAGGCAACCCTCGTCTCGTCTGTCAGAAGCTGCCAGTCCACGGCCGGGTCCCCAGCGGGAACGGGAGTTCCAGCATCCGCGGCCAGAGGCATTCCGGGACGGCTGGACCAGAGGGGGACGTGGTAGGGGAGCAACGTCGTTCGCGGCTGTCCGCCCAGGGGGCTTCCCGCGGGAGTCAGCCAGTGCTCCTCACGACGTTCGAGGCTGTCAGTGTTCGCAGTCCCCAAGGCCGCCAGCCGGGCATGCCAATCGCTCAGCGTGCGGGTCTCGCCGGCATACGTGAGCGTCTGATCGCCGACGGAAGCGAGCAGCGCCGCGGCCTCGGGATCGCCCGCGCGGCTGTACGCCAGCACTACCCGGAGGTAATCGTCCGGAGTAAGGGGAAGCTGGTCCGGTTCCGCCAGGAGGCGCCGCCAGGCGCGGGCCGACTCGCGGTACCGGCCGGCGTCGAACAGGAGCCGGGCGGCGCAGCGCTCGGCGTGCCAGGCAGCCGCCGTGCCGGGATATCGCTGCGGCAGATGCAACAAGTCGTCGAGTCGCGGGGAATCGAGTGCCGCGGCCAGGGCGGCGTCGGCGGCCGCACGGAGATAGCGGTCGTAGACGCTCCGTTGTGCAGGCGTCATGGCTGTGACCAACCGTTCGGCCATGCTCCGCGCACTGACGGGACGTCGGGAGACATCATCCCAGAGAAAGACATCTTCAGCGGCCTGGAGGACTTGCAGCAGCGATTCGGCCGCCGGAAGAGCATCGCCGCGGGTGAGGGCGGCCTGAGCCTGTTCGAGCAGCAACCGGTAGCGCTGGTCGCGATAGAGGACGTGGTTCAAGCCGCGGCGAACGGCGAACTCTTCGTCACTGAGGGGGACATCAAGCTGCGGGGAGAAGAGTCTGGGGTCGGGTCGCTCGGGCCGCGGCGGGCGGTCAACGTTGGGCAGCGGAGGGGGTGGGTCGCGAGCGGGAAGGAGTCGATCGGGGGGACGGGCCGCAGGAGGAGGCCCGGGTGGACCACCATCGGGGTCCGGCGGGAACGACTCCGGACCGGCCAGGCTGGTGGAACCGAGCCACAGGCCGGTCAGCAGCGCCAGCCGACGCATCGAGACCGATCGCCATCCTGGGAGACGCACAGGCGGTGCGCTCATCTCTCAACTCCTTTCGAGAGAGGCACGACCGGAAGGTCGAGCGGAAAACTTTAACACCGACAACGCAACCGAGGCCAGAGGAATTGGAATCCGGCGGGGAGAGGGGGCTTCGCTGACCAGCGAACACTGCCGGAACAGGACCGGCGGCCGGACATCGAAGGGCGGGATTCCTGAGCCTCGTGCAGATGGGATGCCAAACGATGCGGAGGGGTCGCGGTCCGGCTGTAACCTGAAACGCCGCCTGACCGTTCGTCTTCAGGTTCGCCTCCGACGACGCCGACGACCGGCGGAGTTTGCTCACTCCGTCAGCACGCCTGCTGACGCTCGAAAACCCAGTGCTCCTGGGGGCGACTGGCCTCCCGAGCCGCAGGGACGCCGCTGAACAATTATACCCCTCTCCACCCTGACCGGAGAGCCTGCAAATGCCGGCGAAAATGATCGCACAGCACCTCCGCATAGGTGTCGGGATGAGCTGCCAGCACCTCCCGCAGTGCGGGACCCAGCTCCGTATCCGTCAGCGTGGAGCCGAAGGTGCAGTGCAGAATCTGACGCCCCGGCGCAGTGAAGCCTTCCCCGGCGGGGACGTCCGACCAGCAACCCAGATAGACCGCCTCCAGCTCTGGCGGCGAGAGTTCCGTCTCCGGCGGAACGGCGGCCAGCGTGGCGGAGACGTGGTACGTGGCCCGGTCGCGGTCGTAATGCTCCCGGGCGAACCGCACGATCCGGCGAAACAGCGACACGTCATGCCGCACCGCCACGCGCAAGGCTTCCAGGTAACTTGTGCCGGCGGTCTTGACGTGAAACCGCCCCTGCGTCGCCCTCGCCAGCAGCGGATACATCGAGAGCTTGTCGGATCCGGAGTGCAGGCTCAGCTTGTAGGGACCCAGCATCTCGGCGATGGCGGCATGATCGGCCAGCGACCGCGCAAGGGCCGTCAGGTCCCCCTTGTAGTCGACTCCCTTTTCCAGTTCGCCGACAAACCGCGGCGCCAGGCTGACCAGCTTCATCCCCGCGCGGAGACATTGATCGGCAATGATGTAGTGCTCGGCCAGCGTCGTCGGCTGCTCCGTTTCATCCACGGACAGCTCAATTTCGTAATCCCGGCCGAGGGAGGCGTGAACGGCTTCGATGTGCCGCGCCAACGCCAGCGCCTGCTGGATAGCGGCGCCATACTTGACCGCGGCCCGCTGGCACGCCTCTTCCGTCAGCACTATGTTCGTCCCCGTGGAGAGGGGGATCGTCCGGCCGAGATAGTCCTCGTACCAGGGAGCGGTTTCGCGGGCGGCCGCAAACTTCTCACGCAGCTCCGGCTCGGAATAGTCGTCGGCGTGCTGATCCACAGACCCCGACGGATCGATGGTGAAGAAGGTGAATCCCGCCGCGGCGGTGGCGTCGACGTCGGCCGGAGTCTTGAGATGGTCGGCGTCGGCTCCCAGCGGACCGGTCCAGCCAGCGTCGCGTGCCCCGCGGAGTGCGTCCGCCATCACCTCCTGCGGGGTGCGGCGGGTGCGGGTCATCTCCCGGATCGATTGCTGCGGAAAGATGGGGAGGATCGCCCCCCCCGCCTGCTGCATGGCGTGGACGTGCCCCGGCGTGGCCAGACCGATCCGGTCGCCGAAACCGAAGCTGGGAGCCAGTCCCAGAGGAGTACACCGGAGTGAGTCCGACATGGAATCCGACATGAGGTCCATTCCCTGATTCAGCGTCACCGGATCCAGCCGCCGCCGAGGACGCGCTCCCCCTCGTACAGCACCACCGCCTGTCCCGGCGCCACGCCGTACTGGGGAGCATCAAACTCCACCTGCAGGCGGTCCGGACCGGTGATCGTCGCCGTACAGGGAGCGGCTGTGTGCTGATAGCGAATCTGCGCCGAGCAGCGCAGCGGCCGGGAGGGGGGATCGATCAGCCAGTTGAGGCGGTCCGCCTCCAGCGACGTCCGCCCCAGCTCTTCCCGCGTCCCAATGACGACCCGCCGCGACTGAGGCTCGATCCGCACGACGAACCGCGGCTCGCCGAACGTCACCCCCAAGCCGCGCCGCTGGCCGATGGTGAACCGCTCATAGCCCTCGTGCCTCCCGACAATGCGGCCGCTGGTATCCACCAGTTCCCCCGCGGTGTCCACCCGGCCGCGGTGACGCTCCAGGAAGCGGGCATAGTCGTTGTCGGGGATGAAGCAGATTTCCTGGCTGTCCGGCTTGTCGGCAGTGGCCAGCCCGGCCTGCCGCGCCAGCTCACGAATCTCCGACTTGGGCTTGTCACCCACCGGAAACAGGATGCGGCTCAACAGGGTCCGATCGATGCCGAACAGGACATATGACTGATCCTTGGTGCGATCGCGGCCGCGGAGCAGTACGGGCAGGGTACTCGCGGGGTGGGAGGAGGAAGAGGCGGAGGGTCCGGACGCGGGCACTCCCCGGTCGGAGCTTCGCTCCACCTTTTCGCATGTGCCGTCCTCTCCCGCGAACGACACCCGCGCGTAGTGTCCGGTGGCGATGTACTCTGCGCCGATCTGCTGCGCAAACTCCCACAATCGGCCGAACTTCAGCCAGATGTTGCACATCACGCAGGGGTTGGGTGTGCGGCCGGCAAGGTACTCATCGGCGAAGTAGTCCTGGATGCGGTTGAACTCGTCCTGGAAGTTGAGGGCATGGAAGGGGAGATCGAGTCGGTCGGCGACGCGGCGGGCGTCGGCGGCGTCGGACGCACTGCAACATCCCTGCTTGTGCGCTCGGGGAGCGACGATCGGCAGCCCCCCCGCCAGGTTCGGGGAACAAACCTCCTCCGTGACCCCCGAGCGCATGAACAGCCCCACCACCTCGTATCCCTGCTCCTTCAGCAGCAGGGCCGAGGCGGAGCTGTCGACTCCACCGCTCATCGCGAGGACCACGCGACTCATGCCATGCTCTCCCGGCCAACCGCACGAACTCCCCCCGCTCCCACAGGGTAGAGAGGGCGCGGCCGGACGGAAAGCCCGGAAGTCCGCAGCGCTCTCGCGCAGGGAAGCTCACTCGGCACCGGGGGTCGGTCGCCAGATCACCAGTTTCTCGATCGGTCGGCCGTCGACCAGCCGTCGCACCTTGAGCACGAGGGGGGACCCTGCGGGCTGGGCGCGAATCGCTGCGATAAACTCGCGGACCGAAGGGACGGGCGTCCGCGCCACCTCCAGGATCACGTCGTACAGCGCCAACGAATCCTCGTCCGTAGCGTTGAGGAGGGTGGTCGGAGGCACAGCCGTCACCAGCACGCCGCGGGCGTCCCCTTCATAGCCGAGTTGCCACGAGATGCTCTGGTCGAGCCGGGCCACCTCCAGTCCCGTTGTCGTCTGGCGATACCGGCTGGGAAAGACGCCGTCGAAGCTGCGGACCGGCGGCTGTTCCGCCCGCGTGTCGGCGGGACGTTCGGTCAGCGTCACCTGGAGCGTCACGGTCCGTCCGTTCCGGAGCACCACGATCCGCACGGTCTTGTTGATCGGCGTGAGGCTGACGCGATGGATGAGGTGGCTCTCGTCCTCCACGTCGATGCCGTCGAAGTTGAGGATCACGTCATCGACCTGGAGGCCGGCCAGATACGCGGGGGTGTCCTTGTACACCTGCACGACCCGGGCGCCGCGGAGGCGGTCGAGATGGAGCCGCTGCGCCGTGGCAAAGTCGAACTTGCTGTCGAGCTTGACCCCCAGGTAGCCCCACTGGACGCGGCCCTTCTCCAGCAGTTCATCGACGACAAAGCGGACGAGATTGCTGGGGATGCTGAAGCCGATTCCCTCGTTGCCCCCCCCTTGGGAAGCGATGGCGGTATTGATCCCCACCACCCGTCCGTGGAGGTCGATGAGCGGTCCGCCGCTGTTGCCGGGATTGATGGCGGCGTCGGTCTGGAGGAAATCCTGGTTGATGACCTCCCGCGGGCCCCCCAGGCTGAGCGACCGACGTCCCTTGGCGGAGATGATCCCCATCGTGACCGACTGACTGAGACCGAAGGGACTCCCGACCGCCAGCACCACATGGCCGATGTCCAGATTGTCGCTGTCCCCCCAGGCGGCGGAAACAAGGTCGGTCTCGCGCAATTGCAGCACCGCCAGGTCGGTCGCCATATCGTCCAGGATGCGGAGGGGGTGGAGGATGCGGCCGTCGGCAATGTGGATGTTGACCTCCTTCAGCGGGGCCCCGTAGACCACGTGCCGGTTGGTCACCACGAACAACCTCGACCCCTTCGGGCTGTGCATGATGACGCCGGAGCCGGTCTCTTCGATCACCTCTCCCCGCGAGGAATGACTGCATTCGATATGGACCACCGCCGGGTTGACCTTCGCCGCCACGCGGGAGAGATGACGCCCCGCCTCGCGGAGCCAGATTTCACCGTCTCCCTCCTGGACGTCCCCGGCCTGGGGCGCCGCGACAAAGCCCCGCGCCGGAGCGCCGGGAGAGGTTTGTGACTGGGCCGCCGCCAACCCCATCAGCACACACGACAGCACCGCTGCGCCAGTGAAGAACCGCGTCATACGCCACCTTCATCGACGAGAAATCCGGGCGCGGGCGGGACGCCTCAGACCCGCCGCGCCTCTGCCGGCCGCGTGAATGGTTGGATTGTACCAGCCCGATCCACCACCCTCGCGGGAGTTTTTGCTCCCCGGCGGACCGGAGGCATTCCGGGAACCGTCCTGCTTCCCTGGTTGGACCTCGGCCTCCGGGGCCTCAGCCCGGCACCTCCAGGTCCAGGTCCCGCAGCGTCAGGTCCCGGTCCTGCTGGCGGAGCTGGTAATCGTGAGCTGCCTCCCAGTTGGGGCCGTCTTCCTTGCTGGGGCGTCCGTGGACTTCCTGCTTCCGCTGGCAGTTGATGCACAAGGTCGTGTACGGGAGGGCGTTGAGCCGGGCGACGGGGATCGGCTTGTCACAGCTCTCGCAGGTGCCGTAGCGTCCCGCGCGAATGGCGGCGATGGCCCGCTCGATCTTCCACAGTTCGCGGCTCTCGAGGGCGGCCAGTTGGGTGTTGAGTTCCCGTTCCGCGTCGTCGTTGGCCAGATCCCCCGCGTCCCCTTTCCCCGCTTCGGCCGATGCCATCTCCAGACCGAGCAATCGCCGCAACTCGTCGCGCTGTGCGACCAGGTTCCGGTAGAGTCTCAGAATGGCGTCTCGACGAGCCATGGCAACTCCTGAAGCCCGCTCCCCCCCTGGGTGTCGGAACAACCCAGCGGCCGGGATCGGCAAGGGCTGCCTCCCTGCATCCACGTGAGGGGTCGATCGATGGTGACGCCGCTCCGTCGATGTTCCTGACGAAGCAGCGAGAGATTATAGGGCTGACCAGGGACCGACGGCGGCGGTTTTGCAGGACCCCTCGGGAACGTCGCGAATCCCGGGGAGTCTCCGGTCCCGCGGACACTTGGTCGGTGAGACTCGCCAGAGCGCCCGGCCGGGCTCTCGCCGACACCACCACTCGCCGAGGGATTCCTGGAGAATGATCGTCTGCCGCCGGGACCGCGCACCAGTACGATCATCCGGGGCAAGTTCAGCTCCCGCCGCCTCCCAGGCACATCCGGTGCAGCCGATGCATCCGGACCGCCAACCTCCACATTCCCGGCACGATCGGCCTGTGGGCGGGGGAATCTGTCCTCCGTCTCCTCCCTGTGCGGTCAAGACGCGAACGGCGCCGCTCCCCCTCCCGGTGGTGAACACCCCCACCACGACGGTCGGAACGGATCGCGAGGGTTCCGGGAACTCGTCTTGAGCCGTTCCCCCCGCCGACCTACGATCCGTCTCCCCTGCGGCCGCTCGGAACGGATTCCCCGGATGATTTCGTACGCGCAGAACTGCGAGGATGTGCTGCTGGAGCGACTGTTCGCGGAAGTCGCCTGCGGGTTCTACATCGACGTGGGCGCCAACGACCCGGTGACGCTGTCGGTGACGAAGCACTTTTCGGAGCGTGGTTGGCGCGGCATCAATATCGAGCCGCTGCCAGATGCCTGCCGCCGGCTCCAGCAGGATCGTCCGCGGGACGTCACACTGAACGTTGGAATCGCCTCGCGGAGGGGGGAACTGACGTTCTACGAATGTCTGAACAACGACGCCCTGTCGACGTTCTCAGTGGAGCAAGCCCAGCGGCACCGGCAGGCCGGGTGGCAGTTCTCTGAACATGCGGTTCCCGTATTGACGCTGGCGGAGGTCGTGCGCGACTACGTCAGCGGCACTGTCGATTTCCTGTCGATCGATGTAGAAGGATTTGAGGAGGAGGTCCTGGCCGGCGCCAATCTGGCGGAGTGGCGGCCGCGCGTCGTGTTGATTGAGGCGACTCTTCCCGAGACCGGCATCCCCAGGCATGGCGTGTGGGAGTCGTGGCTCTTGGATGCAGGATACCGCTTCGCATATTTTGATGGCCTGAACCGTTTCTATGTGCGGCAGGAAGACGCCGGGTTGATCGAACGGCTCCGGGTTCCGGTGAATGTCAACGACGGCTTTGTTCGCCATGAGTCGATCCTCATCCAGCAGGCGCTCCGAGAGCGGGACGCGGCGCTCCAGGAAAAAGAAGTAGCGTTGTACGAGAAGGACGCCGCCCTGCGCCGCGTGGATGCCGACCTCCGGCAGAAAGACGAGGCACTTCAGGAGGCATTGGACAGCGCCCGTCGACTTCAAACCCAATTGGACAACAAAGAGACGACGCTGTTGTCGGTGCTCGAAGAGAACCAATCGCTGGTCCGACAATTGCAGGAGAAGGAGGCGGCGCTGTTCGCCGCTCTGGAAGAGGAGCACGCGCTCATAGAGCAGCTCCGCGACAAGGAGCGGGCGCTGTGGGAGCAGATCGAGGAGCACCGCCGGCTCCAGGCGCAGCTTGAGGACAAGCACGCTGCCCTCGAATCCCTCCAGACTCAGGCCGAGTACCTGCGACAGGCTCTGGAAGAGAAGGAGGCGGCCCTGGCATCCAAGCACGCGGCCCTGGTGGAGGCACTCGCCTCCTGTCGGCAACTCACCGCCGACCTGCAAGCCAAGGAGGAGGCTCTCCAGGCCGCCCACCGCCAGGCGCAAGACCTGCAACAGCAACTCCTCGACAAGCACGCCGCCCTGCATCAGGCCCTCGAGTGGGCGGAAGAGTACCGCCAGCGGCTGCTCGGCCATCGACCCACCGGGGCGAGGCCAGCCACCCCGGACGTCACTGCCAGCGCTCCCCCGGAGGCTGGGGCGATCGAGGCCAGCCCGTCTCACAAACACGCCGCCTGATCCTGCCGGCGATGGGGTGCAGCAGTCGAATGGCGGCTGTCTCTCCCAGTCGCTACCGTAAAGGCCGGCGTTTCCTCTGCCGGAACGCCACTCCCGATTCTGCCCTGCCGAAGGGACGTTCCATGCACCATCGGACTTCGCGTCGAAACTGGCTGCGGCAAGGGGCCGCCGCGGCGGCCGTCGGCCTCCTCGGCCCCGTCGGCTGTGGGCCCGCGCTCGGTGCGGCGGAGCGGGCCCAGCGGTCGCCCAATGAACGGTGGCGGATCGGTGCCATCGGCATGCGCTATCAGGGCTCGGTTATCACTCGCGAGGCAGAAGCGTTCGGCGACGTGGTCGCCATCGCCGACGTCGATCGACACGTCCGCGAGCAGGCGCGGGCCAGCTTCGGCAGCGAGGCGGCAATCTTTGAGGATTACCGCGACATGCTCGCCCGATCGAAGCTGGACGTGGTGATGATCGCCACCCCCGACCACTGGCACGCCCGGATGCTCATCGACTGCGTGCGGGCGGGGATCGACGTCTACTGCGAAAAACCCCTGACGCTGACGATCGACGAGGGGAAGCACATCCTCCGCGCCGTCCGGGAGAGCGGGGCGATCGTGCAGGTGGGATCGTGGCAGCGGAGCGACGCACGGTTCCGTCAGGCGGTGGAGCTGGTGCGGGCAGGACGCATCGGCAAACTGCTCCAGGTCGTCTGCACCACCAGCCGGAACCCGACCGGAGGACCGTTCGCCGTCCAGCCGGTGCCGGCCCACTTCAACTGGGACCTGTGGCAGGGGCAGACCCCCGACGTCCCCTACATCCCCGAGCGGACCCACTACACCTTCCGCTGGTGGCAGGAGTACAGCGGGGGGAAAATGACCGACTGGGGCGCCCATCACCTGGACATTGCCCACTGGGCCATTGTGGGAAATGAACCGACCGGCCCGACGACCATCGAGGGCGAAGCGACCTACCCGCACATCGAGAACGGCTACAACGTCCCCACCACCTTCCAGGCCCGCTACACCTATGCCAACGGCGTGGTCCTGGAAGCCTTCGACCATCCGCAGCCCGACTGCCCGGGGGAAGGGGTGTTGCTGGTGGGGGAGGCGGGGAAAATCTTCGTCAGCCGCGCCACCATCACCGGACAGCTCGACATCCCGCTCAAGGTGCAGCCCTTCCCGATCTCCGATTACCGGCTGTACACGGACAATCTCGACCTGCCGGAGCGGAGCGGGAAGATCGAGGCCATCCAGAACCACATGGCGAATTTCTACGCCTGCACGCAGAGCCGCCGTCCTCCCATCTCCGACGTCGCCAGCCAGCACCGCTCCGTGACCGTCTGCCACCTGGGAAACATCGCGATGCAGCTCGGCCGCCGGCTGACGTGGGATCCGCAGGCGGAACAGTTCGTGGACGATGCTGAAGCGAACGCGCTCCTCCGCCGCGATCAACGCCAGGGGTTCGAGATCACCTGACGGAGCATTCGCTGCGGGACAGAGCGAAGCGCTCCTAATCCGAGGGCGCCCCGGTCACTCCCAGCGTGTAGACGAGGAACGCCCACTCGTCGGTAATCTCCTCGATCAGCTTGGAGGTGGGGGTTCCGCCGCCGTGGCCGGCGCGGGTCTCAATGCGGATCAGGATGGGGTGCTCGCACCCTTGCGCCGCTTGCAGTGCGGCAGCGAACTTGAAACTGTGTCCGGGGATGACACGATCGTCCGTGTCGGCGGTGGTAACGAGCGTCGGCGGATAGCAGACCCCCGGGCGGATGTTGTGATAGGGGGAGTAGGCGTACAGGGCCCGAAATTCTTCGGGATCCTCGGCCGAGCCGTAGTCGTCCACCCAGTACCGCCCGGCGGTGAACTGGTGGAAGCGGAGCATGTCCATCACCCCGACGGAGGGGAGGCACGCGCCAAACAAGTCGGGGCGCTGCGTCAGGCACGCCCCCACCAGCAACCCCCCGTTCGAGCCTCCCTGAATGGCGAGTTTCTTCGGCTGGGTGTAGCCGTTCGCGACCAGCCACTCCGCCGCGGCCATGAAGTCGTCGAAAGAGCGCTGCTTGTTCTGCTTGATCGCCGCCTTGTGCCATTCTTCGCCGTACTCGCCGCCACCGCGGATGTTGGCCATCGCGAACACCCCCCCCATCTCCATCCAGGCCAGACGGCTGATGGAGAAACTGGGCGTCAGGGGGATGGCGAAGCCCCCGTAGCCGTACAGCAACGTGGGGTTCTGACCGTTGAGCATCAGACCCCGTTTGTGGGCGATGAACAGCGGGACACGCGTGCCGTCGCGGCTGGAGACAAACACCTGCCGGACCTCGAATTGCTCCGGATCGAAATCGACCTGGGCCTGCCGGATCAGGCGGCTCTCACCGGTCAGCAGGTCATAGCGGTAGATGCGCGGCGGCACGGCGAAACTGGAGAAGTGGTAGAAGGTCTCGGTGTCGGTCAACCGGCCGCCGAAGCCCCCCACGCTCCCAAGGGTGGGCAACTCCACCGTCCGCACCAGTTTTCCCTGGGGCGAATAGATGGCCACGCGGTCATGGGCATCGTGGAGCGTCTGGACGATGAGCTGATTGCCGACCAGTCCGACCCCGGTGATGGCGTCCTCCTGCTGGGGAATGATCTCCCGCCACGGGAGGGCGGCGTTGTCTCCCCGCTGCTCCTCGGGGAGCCGGGCCAGTTCCCGCAGGTCCAGGGTGACGATCCGCTTCCGCGGCGCATCCAGGTCGGTGAGGAAGTAGAACACCGTGTCGATGTTGCCGATGAAGCTGAACTCGTTGTCAAAGTTGTCGACGATCGGCGCCGGCATGGCGTAGGGTTCGAGCAGGTCGCGGTAGTAGACCTGACAGCGGTCGTCGGTGCCGAGGTAGACGGTGATGACGAGATAGCGGCCGTCGTCGGTGACGCTGCACCCGTAGCCCCACTCCGGTTCGTCCGGGCGGGCGAAGACCAGGGCATCCTCCGCCTGCGGTTGACCGAGGCGGTGGTAGTAGACCTTCTGGTTGAGATTCAGGTCCTGGAACTCGGCACCGGGGGCCGGCTCGGGAAACCGGGCGTAGAAGAACCCCCGGCCGTCGTTCGTCCACGCCGGCGAATTGAACTTGATCCAGCGGAGTTCGTCCTCCAGCACGCGGCGGGTGTCGATCTCCATCACCCGCCACACGCTCCAGTCGGAACCAGCCTCCTGCACGCTGTAGGCGAGATACCGCCCATCCGGGCTGATGGAGAGGTCCCCCAGCGAGACCGTGCCGTCCTCGGACCAGGTGTTGGGGTCGAGGAGGACCTGCGGCTCGGCCTCCCACGACTCCTGCATGTACAGGACGAACTGATTCTGCAGGCCGTCGTTCTTTTCATAGAAGTACCGGCCGGCCACCTTGATCGGGGAGGTGTACTTCTCAAAGTTCCAGAGCTGGGTGAGCCGCCGCTTGATGGCCTCCCGCTGGGGGATCTTCTCCAGCCAGGCGAACGTGTGTTCGTTCTGGAGTTTGACCCATTCGGCGACCTCGGGGGACTCGCGGACGTCGGCCTCCAGCCAGCGGTAGGGGTCGGCCACGGTCACTCCGTGGTAGACGTCGACCTGATCGCAGCGGCGAGTGACGGGGGGGCCGGCCGACAAGGCCGATGGCATCACGATTCCCAGCAGGGCAAGAACCAGGACGACGCGCACGTCTTCAGACATGAGAAGGCCTCCGGGCCGCGTCGCCGGACCAGCCGCCGTCCGGCCGCACGCGGCAACATGCGGAGCAGGATAGGAGACGAGCCGCCCTGCGGCGAGCGAGAGCACCTCGCCCCCCCAGCACCTCTGACAGTGAATCGCCGCGGGTCCCATTCCGGTCGCATCCGTTTGAAGCGGGACACGAGCGGAGTCGCCGGCAGAGAGGGGCGCACTCCTCGGGAGCATCCGTCGGTCGGGCAGCGGCGTGTGGCGCAGCTCCCGCCTCAGCCCCCTTCGTGACCCGTCCTTGGCGGACCGATACCATAGGGAGGCACTGGGGGGAACCACCGGGCAGCTCCGGAAGCGTTCTCCCGTCATGCCGCCACGGTCCTCTGTCCCTCCCACGGGCGTCAATGCCGCAGATTCCCTCCCCCCCCGCCCCTCTGGTGTTCGTGGCCGCCTCTGAGTCCGAAACGGACCGGCTGGCGGCGGCCGTGGCCGAGATGCTGATCGGCGGAGACGTGCTGAAGCTGAGCGGCTCGCTGGGAACGGGCAAAACACGGTTTGTGCAAGGTCTGGCCGCCGCCCTGGGTTGCCACGACGCCTTGGTCAACAGCCCCACCTTTGTGCTGGTCCAGGAATATGACGGGAGGCTGCCAGTCTATCACCTCGATGCCTATCGGCTGCGGGATGGGGAGGAGTTTTCTGATCTGGGGGGGGAGGAGCTGCTGGAAGCCGGGGGGGTGACCTGCATCGAATGGGCAGAGCGAGTGGCGGACCGGCTGCCGCGGGAAGGGTTGACGATCCGGATCGAGGCGGTCGGGCCGCATGAACGCCGATTCGAGCTGACCCCCGAGGATGACTCGTGGGTGTCGCGACTCGCAGAGGTCGAGTCGCGGCTGAGGGGGGAGCTTCGTGACCGTCCGCCGGCCGGACGCGGCGGGCTCCCGCGCGGGAGGTCTTCGGAACCGAGGGAACAACAAGAGGAGTCGGCAGACACTCTTGCACAGACGCGGGGGGATCGTGCATGATGCGGCCGGCACCGGGCGCAAAACTCCGGGATTTTCTTCCGGTTGTTGCAACGCCATTGGCCGGACCGGGGTCTGATCGATCCAGAGCGGGAACGGTTGCCCGAGGGGCGATGATCCGGAATTTCCCGCGCACAGCCAAACAATGTTACCTGGACGCGAAGGGGACGACGTATTCCGTGCAGGGTCCTCCCCCCGCGCGGCGAGTGACCCGCCACGTCCCATCGGGGCTGCCGCTCTCAACATCCCACACACCGCAGGAAGGAACGTCGCATGTTTGCTGCCGTGACGAGATCTGGTCTTCTGCCGCTGCTGGTCAGCCTGTCCGTGGCGGGCGCCGCCGTCAGCCCGGCCGCCCGCGGGGCGGACCTGGCGCCGAGCGATCGGCTGCTCCCGCCGAACACCTTGTTGTTCATCCGGGTTCCAAACTGCGCGAAGTTCCTGGAGGACTTTCAGCAATCGGCTCTCGGTCGGATGGTGAACGATCCGGCCATGGCGGAGGTGCGTGCGGAGGTGATGCGGAAGTTCGAGGAAGCCTCGCGCGAAGCGGAGCAGCACCTGGGACTTCCGCTCAGCGACCTGTTCGCCCTGCCGACGGGCGAGTTCGCACTGGCCCTGGTGCAGCCGCCGGGGCAGAAACTTGGCATCGTGGCCATGCTCGACTTCGGCGATCACGAGGACGTCGTCGAAAAACTCCTGGAGAAGGTCGAAGGCCAACTGACTGAAGACGGGGAATTGACCCGCAGCACCAAGGGCTTCGAGGGGACGGAGATCACCGTCTGGACCAACGAGAATGCCGGGCCACGGGATCCGTTCAATGCTCTCTGTTACTGCGTCAAGGACGCGCGGTTCGTGGTGGGGACGAGCACGAGTCTGTTGGAGGCGATTCTGGTTCGCTGGGACGGTCAACACGATCAGACGTTCGCCCGGGACGAGGTGTACAAGTACATCCTGGAGCGCTGCCGCTTCGAGGGGAAGGACGAGCCGGGCCTGTGCTGGTTCCTCAACCCGCTGGGGTTGTTCAAGGCGGCGATGGCGGCGGCCGGCCCCGAGATCGGGATGCAGGGGGCGATGGTGATGGGCTTTCTCCCCGTGCTCGGTTTCGATCGTCTCAAGGGGATCGGAGGAACGGCGGACCTGGCGTTGGACGAGTATGAGTGGATGTCCAAGTCCCTGATCTACGTCGACCAGCCGGTGACGGGGATGCTGCGGGCGCTCGTCTGTCCGCCGGCGGAGCAGACGCCGCCCAAGTTCATCTCCGCCGAGACGTCGAACATCAGCGGCCTGCATTGGGATGTCCCCGGAGCGTACGACGCGGTGGGGCAGGTGTGGGACTTCTTCACCGCCCCCGGCACGTTCAGCAAGATGATGGATGACGCCGCCCGGGACCCCAACGGCCCCGGTCTGCATCCCAAGACCGACATCCTGGACCTGCTGACCGGGCAGGTGTACATGATCCAGGACTTCCCGCGGGGGGGGGACCTGGAACAGCAGCGAATTGCGTTCCTGTTCGGCGTGAACAACACGGAGCGGATGCAGGACGTGATCGCCAAGGTGACCAGCCTGGACGGCGTCTCCGTGGACGTGCGGGAGTTCCGTGGTCATAAGATTTATGAACCGCGGGACGCTGCGGCAGGGCCCTTCTCCCCCGCGTTGGCCGTGGCCAACGGATACCTCATCTTCGCAATGAATGTGGAGATGCTGGAGGGGATGCTGCGGGGGGACGCCGAGGCGCCGCTGGCGACTTCGCCCGACTATCTCCGCGTGGCCAAGGAATTCCCCGGCCCGGTCTCCACCTTCTTCTTCCAGCGTCTGGATGCGATGGTGGAGGCGTTTTACGAGGGCTTCCGCAACGGCCTCCTGCAAGGGGCGTCGGATGAGTTCGATCCGGCGATCCTGCCGGATTTCGAGGCGCTGCGGAAGTATTTTGGCATCGTCGGATCGTACTCCGTGCCGGACGAACGGGGCGTCTTCATGGTCTCCTTTGGCCTCAAGTCCGAATGAGAGAGGGGGTTGCGGCCGCAACACCCGTCCCGTGCTCCGCCCCGGCTCTCCGAATTTCGGGCGATACCTCCCAGCCGTCGCCAGGGTTTCAACTGGTGGCGGCTGTTTTCGTATGGGAACGGCTGTTGCAACTGCCCGGCGAGCGGTCCCGTCTCGATCTCTCGGGTCCCCCCGGACAGATTCCCTTCACTCGCCTGTGACAGAGGCTTCCCCATGATGAGACGTTGGCATTGGCTCTTGATGGTCGTGGCGGTCGGCGGGGGGACGTCCCTGCCGGCTGATGATACCGAACGGGAACGCAGCCCGGAGAACCTGTTTGCACAACTGGACAAGGACGGCAACGGGCAGTTGTCGCGTGCCGAGGTCCCGGAAGGACAAATCCGGTTCTTCGAGCGTCTGTTGCGGGTGGGTGATCGAAACGAGGACGGACAGCTCTCCCGCGAGGAGTTCCACGCTGCGATGAACCAGCCTCCCGGCGAAGGGGGAGAGCGCGGACCCGCCCGGGAGGGGAGTGCGGGGGACCGACCCCGGAGGCCGGGCGGCGAACGGGAAGGGTTTGATCCTGGACAGATGTTTTCGCGGCTCGATCGCAATGGCGACGGGCAGCTCTCACGCGACGAACTGCCGGAACCGCTGCGGGATCGGCTGGCCCCTCTCTTTGAGCGGCTCGGCAAGGAGACGCTCTCCCGCGAGGACGTGCTCCGCGCCCGGGAGTTGTTCGGCGGAGGGCCTCCCCCCGGCGGACGGCCTGGCCGGGAAATGTTGGAACGCCTCCGGGAGATGGACCGGAACGGGGACGGCAGAGTGACTCTGGACGAAGCCCCCGAAGAGGCCCGTCCCCGCATCCGCGAAATGCTCGAACGCTTCGGACAGGATGCCATCGATCTGAAACGGATGGCGGAAATGATCGAACGGCAGGAGGCCGGGGATCGGCCGGGAGATCGGCGTCGGGAAGGGGACCGTCCCATGGGCCGTGAGGGAGACCGTCCCCCCGTCGCCCGGGAAGGGGATCGCCCCCCGGTTGGCCGGGAAGGAGAGCGTCCGCCGGTTCGGCGGGACGACGATCGACCCCCGGGAGAACGGGAGGGGGATCGTCCGCGGGGTGATGGAGAGCGCGGCCCGTTCGGACCCCCGCTGCTGCGACTGCTCGATCACAACCGCGACGGCCGCATCAGCCGCGAGGAACTCGAAGGCTTGAGGGACCTGTTTGGCGAACTCGATCGCAACCGCGACGAATTCCTGGACCCCTTCGAACTGTTTGGCGGTCCAGGGATGCGCGACGGGGAAGGACGACCACCGTTCGGCCCGCCGGATCGGGAAGGCGCCCCGCGCGAGGGGTTCCGTCCGCCGCGTGAGGGGGAGGGCTTCCGTCCGCCTCGAGAAGGGGAGGGCTTCCGTCCCCCGCGGGAGGGAGAAGCCGGCCCGCGCGAAGGCTTCCGACCGCCGCGGGAGGGGGAGCGCCCCCTGCCGCCCGGTGAACGCCCACCCCGCGAGCGCGGAGAGGGTGAATCTCGCCCCCGACCGGAACGCGACGGCGATTGAGTCGAGTCCGCGTTGAGTGCGGCCAGTCTTGGACAGGCCCGCCCGATCCCTTCCGCGGGATCGAGCGGGCCTGCTGTTTGCGCACGGCGTCGAGGCTGCGGGAGAAATCGGCGTCAAAGAGTTGAGCCGGAGTCTCTCCGCCCCCGTTGTCCCTCCCGAAGCCCCCCTCAGGGGGAGCTGCCGCAAAACAGAGATTTCAGATGACCCCTCCTTCCCACCATCGGTCGTGGAAGTTGACCTGCGCCGGATATCTCCTCAGCGGGATGGGCTTGGGCTCGTTCGGTTGGGGCGTGGGGCGAACCATCACTGCCTGGAGGGGTGGTTTGCCAGCCTCCCCGTCTCTGATTGTCGCTCTGGTGACGGCCGGACTGCTGCTGGGAGGAATGGGGTTTGCGCTGCTGGTCGTCGGCAGCAACCCCTTTGACGAAAGCGACTCTCCTCCGTAAGGAAGGCCTCGGGGAAAGGCGCCGCGCCGGAAGACCTCCTCGCAGCGGCTGGACAGCTCCGCCGCTCATCAGGCCAGGCGGAGGAGTTTGCGCGTCAGCCACTCGGCTGAGAGCAACAGACCGATCAGAATGAGCAGCCAGGGCCGATCCCACAGCTCTCGGACCCGTTCATCCAGCAGGAATTCATGCCCCTCATTGGGCAGCAGCGCGGGGAGCACTTCCGCCGCTTCGGCCAGCTCCAGGTAGCGCCCGCCGGTCCCCTCCACCAGGTTTTTGAGAAACGCAACATCCTGGAGCAGGTCGGCGGCTTCCAGCCGGGGCATGACCACGTTGATCTCAGCCGTCACCGACTCCCCCACCTGGGGATGCTTCAGTTCCAACCGATAGCGTCCCGGAACCGCGACCCGCAACAGGCCGAAATACTCTTCCGGACGATTGCGATCCTGCTGGAGCTGGGGAGCAGGGATCAATGGGCGGCCGGAAGGGTCTTGAACGTCGAGGGAGATGGCGGCGTCCCCCAACGGCTGGAAATTGACATCCACCAGCCGCGCCCGCAGCGGAACAGTTTGACCGATCTCGTAATCGCGCCCCTCCAGCAGGAGGACGGCGCGCTCCAACCCGCGCTTGAGCCGCCCTTCCGCCGCCTTGCGGACGAGTTTGACCCAGAAGCGATCGTAATAGCTCTCTTCCAGCGACCGCAGCCGCCACATCTCGGGACTCCCCAGGTACAGCCCGCTCCCCAGACCGTATCGCTGACCGGCGAGGAGGACCGGCTGACCGTCGCGGCCGCGGGAGAGGGGATTTGTGAACTCGGCGTACACCGTGGCTCCGCTCTTGCGGGCCCGCGTCGGATAGCAGCGGTAGACCCCCGGAAACTCTTGCCACACCTCGGGAGCGGTGGCGGGGTCGTCGGTGAGCTGGAGGAAGTCGGCCGCGCCTCCGGCCTGCGTCAATCCCAGCGGATACACCTGCTTGGATTCCCTGCGCTGTCCCAGCGTCAGGCCCATCTCGTCCAGCACCACGGGATAGAGATTGAGGATCGGTCGGAAGGCCGGGTCCCGCTCCGGGTCCACGGCGGCGAGTTGCGGGGTGTAGACGTCCCCCGCCACCAGCACCACGCCGCCGCCGAACTCCGTCACCCACTCCTCCAGCATGGCCCGCGCCGCTTCCGGCACCCGCGACCAGTCGGGGTCGAAGGCCAGCAGCACGTCATAGCGGAACAGTTCCTCCCGCGTCGCCGGGAAATCGAACAGTAGTTGGTGGGCATCCTGGCTGATACCGGGTGAGGCGGTTTGCAGCCACACGTCCACCTGCATCGACGGATGACGATGCAGGGCGTTCTTGGCGAACTGATAGTCGCGCATCGGTCCGCCGGCAATCACCAGGATCCGCAACGGGCGGTCGAAGACGTTGACCATTCGGGCCTTGAGGTTGTCGTCCTGACGGGTCTCCACCACGCCAGTGCCCACAACGCGGAGGCTGTATTCCACCTCTCCCGCGGCCGCCGGCTGGCGCTCAAACATCACCGTCGCGGCCACGCCGTCCGCCTCCAGGGCGGCGTCCGCCTGATCGACCAGCTTGGGTTCCGAATCGGCGGCTCCTTTCTCGTAGAGTTCCACGCGGACCACATGACGGCCGGAGGCCCCGGGAGCAAACAACCCCGAGGACTGCACCAGTCCGGTGATCTCAAAGGGGTCCCCCAACTGGACGTCGGAGGGAGCGATCATTTTGGCCAACTCGAGGTTGACCGGGGGCTGAGTGCTCCCTGTACCGACGGCGAACAGCCGCACCCCCGCCTCGCGGGCCCGCTGATTGGGCGCCTGCCAGCCGCGGCCGGCGTTGTTGGCCCCGTCGGTGAACACCACCACGCCGGCCAGCGACCGCCCCTGCACCTCCACCAGCAGTTTGTCGAGGGAGTCCCCCAGCCGCGTCGCCTGACCGCGGGGCTGAAGCAGCCGCTCCCAGTCCGGCGTCGGTTCCGGGAGGGCGGACGGTGCCAGCGTCTGTCCGGGCGGATTCGCCTCCCCCGCACGGAACCGCGAGACAAACCGGTGCAGATTGTCGCTCAGGTCGGAGTCGAAGGTGTACAGGTCCACCTGATGCGTGCGGCGTAGCATGTCAATCAGCGGCGAGTCCGCCAGCAGAGCGCGGACGGCGGCGCTGCGGCTGCGGACCCCGCGCGTCCCGGAGTTGCGCGGGTCGAGTTCCGGCTGCTCCATCGAGGCCGACGTATCGACCAGCAACACCACCCGCGAAGGCCGGTAAGCCTGCGTCTCGGTCCGTTCATGCGGGTTCAGGAAGATCAGGAACAGTCCCCCCAGCACTCCCACCCGGAGCAGGGTCATCCAGCTCCGCCACCACCAGCGGCCGCGCTCCGGCAGTGCCCGGGTGTCGCGCACGTACAAGCCCACCACAGACACGGCGGCCAGCAGAAACGTCCCCGCCAGCAGCCAGTCGGTCGGCTCCCACTGGGCCGGACCGTGGTAGTCCCACTGCGTCACCTCCCGCGTCTGGGCGACCTGCGCCAACACGGATGGCGCGCCCGCGGCCAGCACGGGGACAGGATCGGCGAGGGGCGGGAGTATCAGCATCCGAGTTGAGGCTGCGTGGGCACAGGAGAGTGATCAGGTTCACACATGTCGGCGCCGGTGAGTCTCGTCAGGCCGCAGGTGCTCCCCACCGCGGATGGTAGCTGAACCGGTACGACAGGTATTGTTCCAGCAACAGCAGTACCAATAGCGCGGTCAGCAGCGGAAGCCGCAGTTCGTTCCCCGGCGCTGCCGGCTGAAGCCACGCTTCGGCGTCCAGAGCCCGCAGTTCCACGCGCGTCAGGTCGGCCAACAGACGGTGGAGCTGTTCATCGCTCGCCACGCTCAGGCGACTCTCTTCCACCGGCACGTTGCAGGCGATCAGCCCCACCTCCGGGGTTCCATCGTGACGGGTGATCCGCACCTGATACACCCCCGGAGCTTCCGTGTCGCGAAAGACCGCTTGCAGCGGAGGGAGGGCTTCCCGCCGCAACGTCTCCGGACGGTCGTTGCGGTCCTCCCCAGGCCGACCACTCCCCGCGGACTCCAGGGGCGTCGCCTGCAACTGCGTCACGCGGCGATCCGGTGCGACAATCTCCACTTCCGAGCGGTACTCCGCGGCTGCCAGGGTCCGCACGATCGGTTCTCCCACCAACTGGTGCGGCGGCAGACGGTCCTTGCGACCGATGAACTTCTGCAGCTCCAATTGCCACACAAGAAAACTGATCGCGGCATTCTCATCCGAGGCCCAGTTGTTCCACATCAAGTCCGGTTGATTGGGCTGCGGGGGGAGGAACAGCGGCCCCGCGGCGGTCAGACACGTGACGATCCGCGCCTGCCGCGGTCCCCAGGTGTGCTCGAAAATCAACGGCGCCCGGTTGCGCAGCGAGCAGACCGTCGCCAGCGAGGCCGGCCGGCCCTCGCCGCTCTCCCACCATTCCGTATCCACGGGGAACCAGGCGTTGACTGTCACGTACTGGAGCAGTACGCTCTCCGAGGCCGTCAGCACGCGCAACACGGGGTGGTCCGACGGGACCAGGTCCGGTGTCCGCCGTCCGGGAGCTTCACGCGGCAGCAGAGCGTATGTGGAGGCGAGACGGACCGGAAAAATGCCTTCCCCCTCGCGGTACAAGCGGTCGTTGTAAAACTTGGGTTGGACGAGGTTCCCCAGGAACCACGCCAGTCCGCCGCCTCCGGCCGCGTACCGCTCCAGCGCCACGACCCCCACCTCGGGAAGCTGCGGAACGTTGATCAGCACGATCGACTGGAAGGCGTCGAGCGGGTATTTGTGCAGGTAGTCGGGAGACTCCAGCACCGCCTTGACTCCCGTCAGGACCCGCTCCCCGCCGCCGACGTCGCTGATCGCGTCGACCACGTACTGCCCTTGCACCCGCTCCGGCGTGGCGTCAATCACCAGCACGGGAATCTCATTCGGCACGTCCAGCGCCGCGAACCGGACGTTGTCCTGTTCCAGCGCGTCCGGGGGGAGCGACACCGAGAGCGTGTGACGGTCCGCCTTCTCGAAGACCACCTGGAAGTCCTGCACGACCTTCTGCCCTGCCGGAATCTCCGGAAACTCGAGGGTCAGGGGGAGCCTCGTCTCATCAGCGGAAACCGTCATGCCCACGTCGGTCGCGGATCGAGTCCCGGCGTTGGTCACTTCCACCTGAAACGCCACCGGAACGCCCCGCGCGGCCGCCTGGAGATCGCCGGTCAAGGCGGTCACCGCCAGGTTGTCGTGCGTCTCAGCCACGGTGCGGATGAGATTGACGGTCACGCCCGCGGCATCCAGCTCCCGCAGCACGGAGAGACTCGCCTTGTCGTCCAGCCAGTCCACCTCGCGGAAATCGGAGAGCACATGCAGCGACCGCGAGGCGGTCGGTTCCGCCAGCAGCTGGGCCTGAGCCGCCGCCAGGCCCTCCGCCAGCGACAAGCGTCGGTACGTGCAGGACAGGTTTTCCAGGAATGTCGAAAGGTCCGTGAGCAAGAGCGGGTCCACCGTCCGTTCGCTCAGTCCGGCGATGCTCTCGTCCGGCCGGGAGAGGAGCAGCAGCGTGAATTTCTGCACGCCCGTGTGCGTGGCCCCCTCGGAGGCCAGCCGCTTGACGATCTCCTTGGCCCGCTCGAAGGCCGACTTGTCCCCCTGACGGTCGAGCATCGAGCCGCTGTCGTCCAGGAGCACCACATGATGGGCCTTCGCTTCCTGGAACAGGTGGAGCAGTCCGGCGTCGGCGGTGAACCGCCCGATCAGCAGAATGGCCAGCAGGATCACGGCGATCCGCGCCGCCAGCAAGAGGAGCTGCTCCAGCAGGATGCGGCGTTTGTGGCGCTTCTCGCTGGCCAGCAGAAACTCCATCGCCGCGAACCGCACCCGCCGGTACCGCAGTCGATTCAGCAGGTGGATGAGGATCGGCGCAGCGACCAGCGCCGCGGCGGTCCAGGACCACGCGTAGCCGGGATGGACAAAATGGTTGGCGATCCAGTCAGGCACTGGCGGGAGTGGCACGGGGGGCCCACGTCGGAGGTCTTTCAACCCAGCCCGCCGACGAGGCCGTCGGCTGGTCCACCGGTGATGATTGCAGATTGTACTCGACGTGTCGCGGGCGGAGCGGCCGTTATCCGGTCCGAATCGCTCCCGAACCGGTCATCCTCCCGCTCCGCTCGCCTCAGCGAACGTCAGGCGGCTGGCCGACTCGCCGACGGAGAAACAGGCGAAGATCGCTCCGCAGGGGAGTTGGCTGCGCTCGGGCCCCGCCCCCCGAGGCGAACCCGCTTGCGCCGGACGCATGCGGAGTTGCGGGGAACGGCGGGAGCGCTCCCCTGCGAGTCGCGGGGAAACTTTTCCAGCGCTCCAGCGCTCCTCTTCGAGTCGCGGCTAAACAAGGCGGGTCCGCATCCGGCGGCTGAGGAAATGCCGGAGCACCGCGTCGATGTGTTCGCTGGTGCGGACCGTCCGGTAGTCGATCATGTTCCGCGCGCAGCGTCGGCGGACCTCATCGAGAAAGTTCTGCAGGGCGGCGAGATACCCCTCCCGCAGCGCACGGGGATCGCACACGAGTTCCCCTGCCTCCTCCAGCCCCTCAAACTTGGTTGTTCCCGCGTAGGTGAAGTCGAGTTCCTCGTCATCGAGGACATGCAGGATCATGACGTCATGCCCGCGCTGCCGGAGCAGCCGCAGGCCGCGGAACAGCCCTTCCCGGGGGACGAACAGGTCGGAGATGAGGACGACCATCCCCTTCTGGGACTTTTCATCGGCCACGTAGCGGAGGATGTCGTACAGGTCGGTTTTTTTGGCGGGTTTCTCGCGGACGAGGACGGAGAGGATCGCCCCCAGGTGCGTCTGCTTGCTGCGGGAGGGGACGAAGCCGCGGATCGATTCGTCGAAGGCCAGCAGGCTCACGGCGTCGGCCTGTCGCAGCAGTAGGTAGGTGAGCGCCGCCGCCAGCGAACAGGCGTAGTCGTACTTGGTGGGGTGATGCGATCCGAACTGCATTGACTCGCTGACGTCCACCAGCAGCGTGGTGCGGAGGTTGGTCTCCTCCTCGAACTGCTTGATGTAGACGCGGTCGGTCTTGGACCAGACCTTCCAGTCGATGTGCCGCACGTCGTCGCCGGGGACGTACTCGCGGTGCTGGACGAAGTCGATCGACTGTCCGAAGTAGGGGCTTTTGTGCATTCCGGAGAGGAAGCCCTCGACGACGTTGCGGGCCTCGATCTCCAGGCGCGCGATCCGCGCCATCGCCTCGGGGGGAAGGAATCGGTCGAGATCGGGGAGGGACACGGCTGGGAGTACTCACCCTGTCAGGCGGCGAAGATTTTGCGCAGCCGGGGGTCCTGCGTCAGCTCCCCCTCCTTGGCCGGCGTCTCCTCGATCAGCCGCTGAATCACGTCGTCGGGTCGGATGCCGTCGCTCTCCGCGGAGAAGTTGGTGACGATGCGGTGCCGCAGCACCGGCGGGGCGAGTGCCTGAATGTCGTCCGTGGAGACGTGCACGCGCCCGTGCAGCAGCGCCCGGGCCTTGGCGCCGAGCAGGAGGTACTGCACCGCCCGGGGACCGGCCCCCCAGGAGAGCCACTCGTTGACGAATTCCGGCGCCCCTTCCTCCCCCACCCGCGTCTGCCGCACGAGCGCCAAGGCGTAGTCCACCACGTGGTCGGTGACGGGGACCTGGCGGACGATCTTCTGCAAGTCGAGGATTTCCGGGCCGGTCAGCACGGTCTCGATGCTGGCGGGGTCCTGGCTGGTGGTCTGGATGGCGATCTGCCGCTCCTCCGCGAAGCTGGGATACTTCACGAAGACCTTGAACATGAACCGGTCCTGCTGGGCCTCGGGGAGCTGGTAGGTCCCCTCCTGCTCGATGGGGTTCTGCGTGGCGAGGACGAAGAAGGGATCGTTGAGGATATGCCGCGTCTGGCCGATCGTCACCTGCCGCTCCTGCATCGCCTCCAGGAGGGCCGCTTGCGTCTTGGGTGGGGTGCGGTTGATCTCGTCGGCCAGGACAACGTTGTGGAACAGCGGCCCCTGGATGAAGCGAAATTCCCGCTGGCCGGTCTCCCGGTTCTGTTGCAACACCTCCGTGCCGGTGATGTCCGCCGGCATCAGGTCGGGCGTGAACTGGATGCGGGCGAAGGTCATCGACAGCGTCCGCGCCAGCGTGGAGATCATCAGCGTTTTGGCCAGTCCCGGGACCCCTTCCAGCAGGCAGTGTCCGCGGCTGAAGAGGGCGATCAGGAGCTGGTCGATCACGTCCGACTGACCGACGATCACGCGGGACATCTGCTCGCGGACGCGCTCATACGCCCGGTTGAGGCGGCTGATGGCCTCGTCACCGGATGCCATTGGGCCGCTGGCCATGCACCACTCCTTTGATCTGTCTTGCTTGAGGGTCGATTGCCCCGGGGGATGGAAATTGACCCCCGAAGTTTTCCAAGCCGAGGGGGTCAGAGCATGTTACGCAATCCGCGCCGTCGGGGAAACGCCCCCACGGAGATGAAGGAACGATTAAACCCGCGCGGAAGCTCCTTGCAGCGCACGCGCCGGGGCGGAATCATCTCTCCCACACGCCGGTCGGCCCGCCGAGTGCAGCCGCCCGGCTGTCCCTCCCCGGCAATGAACCTCGTCACCTCCCGGGAGGGGGGGATGCGTCGCCGGGCCGCCTTCCCTGAGGAGTCGCGCTTTGCCCATCACCACCTTGCCCCGCACAGGGGGTTCCGGCGTGACCACCGATTTGACGGGCCAGCTCATCGCCGACGGTCGCTACGAAGTCCGTCGCCGTCTCGGCGCCGGGAGCATGGGACATGTCTTCCAGGCCTGGGACCAGCGGCTCCAGACCGAAGTCGTGCTCAAGGTCCCCACGCTGGCGCGGCTGGAGCAGGTCGAGTTCCGGGAACGGTTCCTCCGCGAGTCGCGGTTTTTGGTGCGGCTCACCCACCCCCGGATCATCACGATTCTGGATGTCGGCGAGCACGAGGGCGTTCCCTACTTTGTGATGCAATACGTCGGCGGGGGGAGCCTGGAATCACGCATCCATCCCCCCGGCAAACCCTCGGCGCCGCTCCCCCTCTCCTCGTTGAAGGACTGGCTCCCCGGCGTGGCCGAGGCACTCGACTTCATGCATCGGCAGGGTTACGTCCATCGGGATGTGAAACCGGCCAACATTCTTTACGACCAGCACGGCCATGCGTATCTCAGCGACTTCGGCCTCTCCAAGCTCGTGGGGAGCGCGGAGGAGGAGAGCAGCTCGATGACGGCTGTGGGGTTCGTCGTCGGCACGCCGAACTACGTCGCCCCGGAGGTGGTGCTCGGCCAGTCGTACGACGGCCGCGCCGATCAATACTCCCTGGCGATGACTCTGTACGAGGCCCTGACCGGCCGCTGTCCCCTGGAAGGGCCGACCGCCACCGCCACGATGGTGAACCAGACGGCGACAGTCCCGCCGCCCCCTTCCCGGTTCAATCCGCGGGTGCCGTCAGCCCTGGCGCGGGTGGTGTTGCGCGGGTTGGCCAAGACCCCGGACAAACGCTATGCCGACTGCACCACCTTTTCTGCAGCGGCGTTGGAGGCGGCCGGCCTGGCGGGATCGTCCAGCGACCGTCCGCGCCCCTCCGCCAGTCGCAGCTCCGCCCGCTACAGCGGCGTCACGGCGGTCCTCCCGCCGCCCCAGTACGCCGTCCTCCGACGGGTCAAGGTCCGGAATCTCCGTGCCCCCTGTCCCCAGTGCCGGGCGGTCCTCAAGCTCCAGGGGAACTATGCCGGACGCAAAGGACGCTGCAAGAAGTGCCGGGCGGCGCTGCTCATCAGTCGCGACCTGAAGGAAGTCCTGCACCTGAAAGCGGTTCGCCGCGCCGGAGTCCCCGACGACTTCGACCTCGAAATCGCCACCGAAGTGTTTGGATTCCGCCTCAACCAGCGGCAGGCGCTCGCGCTCATCAGTCTGTTGCTGGGCGCGGTCGTCGTCTCCGGGATCGTCATCGGCGTCCGGGCGCTGACGTACCAGGATGAACGGGAACACGTCCTGCCCATGAAGATGAATGAACGCTGAAACTCCTCGCCGGCGGGTCGGCCGGCTCACGAGGAACCTGAGTTCCGTGTCCAGAGCGTTTCTGTCCGACGCGCGGCAGCAGTCATTATTCCTCCATGCTCTGCGGTGTTCACCTCTGACTGCCTCCCTGACGCTGGGGCTGCTTCAGCCGTCTGACGGAGCAGGACCAGCGCAGGGATGACAAGCCGTGAACTCAGGGGTGTGCCTCTGCTCACAAACAGCGGAGGAAGGCCACGAGGTCTTCCTTTTCCTCGGAGGTCAGTTTCGTGCCCAGCACGAGGTTGAAGAACTCGACAGCGTCCTCCAGGGTCAGCAGGCGATCGTCATGCAAGTAGGGAGGCGAATCCTTGATTCCCCGCAAAGAAAAGGTCTTGATGGGGCCGTCCGCAGAGGCCATCCGGCCGTTGATGAGCCGCGGCTCATAGAATCGCTCCACCCGCAGGTTATGCATGAGGTTGTCGGTGTAGAAGGGAGCGGGATGACAGACGGCGCACTGCGCCTTGCCGAAGAAGAGCGCCTCCCCCCGCAGTTCGCTCTCGGTGGCCAACTCGGGATCGAGCCGCCCCAGGACGGTCAGCTTGGGGGCGGGCGGAAAGTCGAGGATCGACTGGAACTCCGCCATGAAGTGCACCTGACTGCCGCGCTCCAGGATGTTCACTCCCTTTCGCTGAGCCTGCACCGGGTCGCCGTCGAAATAGGCGGCCCGCTGCTCGAATTCGGTGAAGTCCTCAATGGATCGCAGGGCCCGCTGCGACCCGAACAGCCGTTGGACGTTCACGCCGCGCAGGCTGGGAGTGTCGATGCGGTGGCGATGCTCGTTGGGGCGGATGTCACCCACAGTATGCGTGGCGGCGTTGGTATGGCCGTTGGCATGGCAATCAAAGCAGCTCACTCCCTGGTGGGGGTGCAGCGCGCGACGATCTTCGGTGGCGTTGAACTGCGCCTGAGGGAAGGGGGTGACGAGCAGTCGCAACCCTTCGAGCTGCTTCGGATTCAGGATGTCTCGGAACAATTCATGAAAGTTGGCCAGCGTAACGAGCTGTCCGCGTGAGACGTCTCCCAAGTCGGGGCGCGTCGTCAGGTAGATGGGGGGCGGGAACTCCGGGAGCAAGTGGTCCGGAAGATCGAAATCGAGGTCGAACCGCGTGAGGTCTCGCCCCGTCTGTTGGCGCAACTCATCGATCTGCTTTTTGGGAAAGACCATCCCCCCTGCCTCGTGATGCGGATGGGGGAGGGGATAAAAGCCGGCGGGCCAGAGCTGTCGGCGACGAATCTCCTCCGGCGCGAGCGCCGCCAGCTCCTCCCAGGTGACGCCCGGAGGGAGTTTGACGCGCACCCCTCCTTGTACCGGTTTGCCGCGGGACATCGTCACCCCCTCGACCGGACGGTCGGAGAGGTCGTACCGTTCGTTGAGGAGCTGCTGGTGCCGTTCGGCGAAGGTCGCCTTCTGCGCGGAGAGTCGTCGCACCAAAGCATCAAAGTCGTCCTCCCAGGCGGAAGCCCGGTTAGCGCCCATCAGCACCAGGATGGGGGCCATGAGGGCCAGGTTCAGTCGGCAGCTCATGATTCAACCTCCAGGAAAGGGTTCGTGTTGGAGAGCCGGGGTCGGTCCCGGGGTGCTGCCATTGTTGCTCCATCCGATCTATACTTCCAATGCATTTTGAATATATATTTCATGCATTCAGTGCATTGATATTTTCCCCTGAGGTCTACTGATGGAGTTGACCCAGTTGCGGCACTTTCTGGCCGTCGCGGAGCATGAGAACTTCACTCGTGCGGCGGTCGAACTGGCTGTGACTCAGCCGGCGCTCAGCCGCTCCGTCGCGAAGCTCGAAGCGGAGCTAGGCCAACCACTGTTTGAGCGTCAGACACGGCGGGTGCGGCTCACCGACGCGGGGCGATTGTTCGAGAGCCGTGCGCGGGAGATTCTGGCCCTCGTCGACGATGCGAAGGCCGAACTGACCGACGATGGCCAGACCGGCCGGCTCCGCGTCGGCGCCATACCGACCATTGCCCCCTACTTTCTCCCCGGCGTGCTGCGACTCTTCCGCGACCTGCATCCCCGGGCGCAAGTCGTCGCCTCTGAAGAAACAACCGACCGCCTGCTGGAGCACTGCCGTCAGGGGGAGTTGGACGTGGTGCTCCTGGCGGCCCCTGTCGCCGCTCCCCATTTGCACGTGGAGACGCTGTTCACGGAAGAGATGTTGCTGGTGCTGCCACCTGGAGACCCACTGGAGAAGCAGCCACGGATCACTTTGGCGGACCTTCGCCAGAGGCCGTTTGTGCTGCTGGACGAGACGCACTGCCTTTCCGGAATGATCGAGGCGCTCTGCCGGCAACGAGCATTTCAGCCCATCGTCGTGGAACGCGCCAGCCAGCTTGCCACCGTGGAGGAGCTGGTGGCGCTGGGGCACGGAGTGTCGCTGATTCCCCGGATGGCCCGCGCGGTCGATGACACCCGGCGCCGCGTCTACCGCTCGGTGACCAATCCCAAACCGAGCCGGACCATCGTGCTGGTGACGAACCCCGATCGTTATCACAGCCGACTGATGACGCGCTTCTGCGCGTGTGTGCGCGAGGCCGCCGCGCAGTTCGCAGGCCGCTGAGCCTCTTGACGGCCGGTCGGAACGCTGCCGGGACTGGGCGCCTGAGATGAGGGACGGAGGTCACTCGACGGGGAGGAACTGCACCGCATCGATGATGACGTAGCCGTCCGTCCCGGCGTTGGAGATCTCCACGACTGCGGCCTCGGTAAACTCGAACGCCCCCAGGCTCACTGCCAGCCCGCCTAACGGCGGCTCCTGACGCTGGTTGACCGTGGTCTGTGCTCGGCCGCCGCGGTGATGGATGACCACGGGAACGTTCGTCGCGCGGTTGGCCTGGGCGGAGTAGCAGAGGCGGACTTCGTGGCGACCGGGGGAAAGCCGGGCCTCGAACCGGGCCGATTTTTCCCCCTTCCCTGCATTACCATCGTGTTGATAGCCGACGTCGATGAAGGGACGTTTGGCCGAACTGCTCGTCCACTGGCCGCTCAAGCGTGCCTGGCGATCGTCGATCACGACTCCGGGCAGCGTGCGAGAGGTGAGACGCTGGTCATCCGCCAGTTCCAGCACCTGGCCGTCGGCCAGCAGCCTGGCCCGCAGCACGTCGTAGGGGAGGTCCTGCACGGCGATGCCGGCGTCCAGGGCGAGGGCAGCGGCCGTCGCCGCCGACTGCCCCAGGATCATGAACACCGGCTCCATCCGGATCGACCCGTAGGCGATGTGGCTCGAAGAGACGCAGACGGGGACGAGCAGGTTCTGGCACTGGGACTTCTTGGGGAGGAGGGCTCCGTAGGCGATTTCATACGGCCGCGGTACGCCGACGCCGATATCCCCTTCATTCTGGACGGTCCCCTCCGGGGTGACGTACCGCTGGACGTTGTGAGAATCGAGCGTGTAGGACCCCATGCCGACGGAGTGGGGCGTTTCCCGGCGGTCGAGAGTGTCGTGTTCGGTCATCACGTACTCGCCGATCATCCGGCGGGCCTCGCGAACGTAAATCTGGTGGGGCCAGCCGCCGTTGTCGGTGAACTCGTCCGCGGCGAGTCCCCACTTGGCCATCGCGGTACGGACGTCCTCCGGCACACGGGGGTCGTTGGCCAGGAAGTACATCAGCCCCTGCTGGTAGGTTTTGTGCTCGGCGATGATCTCCCGCCGCCGTGCGTAGGAGGCTTCGGGATAGTCGTAGTTGAAGCCGATGTTGTCGGTGCTGAAAGGACCGTGGTTGTTGGTATCGGTCTTGAAGTTCTGGATGCGGTCAAACTTGTGGAACTGTTCGCGCCAACCGGTCTCGAAGACCCGCAGCAGCAACTCGTACTGCCGGGGGTCGTAGCCTTCGGGCTGGGGGAACGGGAGGCGGTTGGGGGCGTGGTCGGTCAGGCACATCCGGAAACAGTAGGCCTGTACGCGATGATCTCCTTCGCCCTTGGTCCCGGGCGGATCAGGACTGATCCGCGGGAGCAAGCCGCTGGAGGGGTCGCCGGGGATGACGTAAGGATCGACCGGCTTCATGAACCAGTGCCGGTGATGCAGCACGCCGACCTGGATGCCGTTCCAGGTCTCCCCGTAAACGCGGTTGGCTTCGCGGCCGACGTGGTAATCAACCCCCGCCGCGGCCAGCAGGTCCCCCTCGTAGGTGGCGTCGATGAACATGCGGCCGCGGTAGGTCTGGCCACTGAGCATGGTGATCGCGGTGATGCGTCCCGCCTCTTTCGTGACGCCGCGCTGCCGGTCGAGCCACTCGTCCCGATGCACGGGAATGCGGTGCTCGCGGAGGAGGTCCTCAAACACCTCCTCGGCGGCGTGAGGCTCAAACACCCACAGGGTGCCGAGGTCGCCATCCTTCCCCGGCGGACTCTGGTTGCGATTTCCGAAGGACTCTTGGCTCTGCCAGCGCCAGGCTTCGGGACGCTGGTAGTACTTCCAGATGCGCGCGTAGAACTCGCGGGCGATGCCGCCGATGGCGTCCTTCTTGCCGGAATCGGTCCAGCCCAGCCCGCCGGAGGAAAGCCCCCCCAGATGCTGGTCCGGTCCGACGAGCAGCACGCTCTTCCCCATGCGGCTGGCCTGCACCGCCGCCACCACCCCCGCGCTGGTGCCGCCGTACACCACCACGTCGAACTCCCCGACCACGTCTCCCGCGGGCACGGCGGCGGAGCACGGGAACGTCAGGAACGTGAGCACCAGCAGCCATGCGCGGCACGACATCAATGCGTTCTCCCTGGGGGTGAGGAAGGGATTGTGCGGGCCAGTGTAGTGCACTCACAACCGCGGGACGAGGCGCGGCCGTTGCAAAACTGCGGCTTCGTTGTTGCACCGGCGGCCATCGATGCTCCCTCCGGGACACCGGCTGCCAGCTTCCCCGCTACGACACCGGTTTTTGGGCGAAGTTGGAGCGTCAGAGGCTCGTGGTGTTGTTCCCCGGTAGCCGGCCGCATACAAGTGACCGTACCGGTACTCCTCCTTTCCAATCCACTTCCCAACCTCCATGTTCCCCCTCGACGCCGTTCAAGCCGCCCTGCGTGAATCGGGCTGTGATGCCTGGCTGCTGTACGACTTCCGCGGCAGCAACATTTTGGCGCGGCGGGTGCTCGGCATTCCCGAGGGCTCCCTCGGTTCACGACGGTGGTTTTACTGTCTGCCGGCCGCGGAACCGCCGCACAAGCTCGTCCACCGCATCGAGGATTCCGCTCTCGACCACCTCCCCGGCGAGAAGACGATCTATCTCCGCTGGCAGGAGCTGGAGGCCGGAGTGGCCGCCCTGCTCACCGGCTGCCGTCGCGTGGCGATGGAATACTCTCCCCGCAACGCCAATCCGTACATCTCGCGGGTCGACGGCGGGACCATCGAACTGGTGCAAAGCTGCGGCGTCGACATCGTCTCATCGGGCGACCTGGTACAACTGTTTGAGGCCACCTGGGACGACGACCAGTGGCGGATGCATCTGGAGGCCGAGCGGGTGACGACCGCGGCGTTCGACGTCGCCTGGAGGTGCATCGCCGAGGGGGTCCGCAGCGCCGGCGGCATCGCGGAGACCGCCGTCCGCGACGTGATCCTCGCTCATTTCGAGGAGCAGGGCTTGACGACCTACCACCCGCCGATCGTCGCCCGCGGCCCGCACAGCGGACTCCCCCACTACGAAACGGGGACCGGCGAGGACGTCCGCATTCGCTTGGGAGACTTCGTGCTGATTGACCTGTGGGCGAAACTCGATCGCCCCCGGGCGGTCTACAGCGATCTGACACGGACCGGTTACGTCGGCACGGAAGTCCCGGAGCGGTATACCCGCGTGTTCGAGCTCGTGGCGGCGGCGCGGGATGCCGGCATCGCCTGCGTGCGGGACGCTTTCGCCGCCGGCCAGCCTCTACGCGGCTGGGAGGTGGATGACGCGGTGCGGCAGGTGATCGCCGCCGCCGGCTACGGCGAGTTCTTCGGCCACCGCACCGGGCATAACATCGGGCAGGAGGTGCACGGCAACGGGGCCAACATGGATAATCTGGAAACCCGCGAGGAGCGGCGCGTCCTGCCGCGAACCTGCTTCTCCATCGAGCCGGGTATCTATTTGCCGGAGTTCGGCGTGCGGAGCGAAGTGAACGTGTTCATCGACGCGGCCGGTCAGGTGCACGTGACCGGCGGCCCGCTCCAGACTCGCGTCATCCCGATCCTGACGGAATACTGACACACGCCGTGCGCCGGCTGTTCCCTCGACTTCCAACTCTCCATTCCCATGCGACTTGGCCTCATCAATTCCGCCTGGGCGCAAACCGGACGTGACACCGCCTGGGGCATCCGCAAGACGAAGGAGATCGGCTTCGACAGCATCGACATCTTTGCCGATCCGCTCGACATCGACGTCCGGGAGCGGCGGCGGATTCGCGTCGAATGCGCGGCCCAGCAGTTGCCGATCGTCTCCGTCTGCTGTGTCGCCGTCGGCCTGATCGACTTCAACCCCAGTGTGCAGCGGTTCCACCTGGACCGGGTTCGCAAGTACCTCGACCTCGTGTACGAACTGGAGGGGCGCAATCTGCTGCTGGTGCTGGGGGAGTACATCTGGAACCGGGAAGTGATTCCGCCCGCGGAACAGTGGCGAGCGGGGGTGGAGCATTGCCGTCGACTGGCCGAGTACGCCGAAACACTCGGTCTGAAGATGGCACTGGAGCTGGAGCCGTTCCCCCTGTCGCTGCTCAACAGCGTGGACAACATGTGCCGGTTCCTGGACGACGTCCAGCATCCGGCCTGCTGTGCCAACATCGACGTTTCACACCTGCAACTGGCGCACGTGGCCCCGGAGGAACTGCGGCGGCTCCAGGGGCGGGCGATTCACGTCCACATCTCCGACTGCGACGGCCAGGTTCACGGCGACCTCCCCCCCGGCCGCGGCGTGGTCGATTTCCTCCCCTATCTCCGCGAGATCAAGGCCCTGGAGATTGACGGCGCCGTGTCGATCGAATTGGAGTATGCTCCCGAGCCGGACCGCATCGAGGAGTGGGTCCGGGAGGCTTACACCGCGACGGACGCGCTCCTGCGGCAGGTGGGTCTGCGGGGATGAGTGAGGAATGATCGATCCTGGTAGTTCCGGGCGCTCATGATTCGCAGCATCTTCACTCTAATCTGGCTGCTGGCCGTCATCCCGACGAGCGCGGCCGCGGACCGTCAGGAAACCTGGCAGGCGATCGCCGTCCGCGGGCAGCGGATCGGTTATGGCCACCTCGTCACCACGCGGGAGCTGCGCGAGGGGCAGACCATCGTCGCCTCGAAACTCCGGCTGCATTCCGTCCTCAAGCGATTTGACGGCAAAGTCACGTTGATCGTGGATCAGGAGGTGGAGGAACTGGAGAACGGCAATCTCCTCCGGTTCCGCTATCAACTGGACAACCCGCCGGCAGCGCGCGTGGAGATGATCGGCCGCGTGGCCGAGGGACAACTGCATCTCCAAACCACTGCCGGCGGACAGACCACCCGAACCTCCCTCCCGATCCCCCCCGACCTCAAATCGCCGGGATATCCTGACCGCTGGCTGGAAGAACATCCCCCGGCCGAAGGGGAGTCCTCCACCATCAAGCTGTTTGATCCGCAGATCGGCGCCGTGCTGACGCTCCGCGTCACGCCGCGCGGAGCGGCGGAGTTCATACTTCCCGACGGCAGCCGCCAGACCGGTACGCGGTTCACCCTGGAATACCTCGACGGTATCCCGGGCCTGACCATCGAGTCGTATCGCCATCCGCAGGGGCGGATCGTGCTCAACGAAGCCCCCCTGCTGGGGACCACCACCTGGATCGTCACCCGCGAGGCGGCCCTCCAGGACCTGCCCGACGATGTGGATGTCGGTCTGGCGGCCCTCATCCCCGTCCCGAAGATTGAGAACGCCCCTCGGCTCCGCGAGGCGGTCTACCGCCTGAGCTCGCCCGGCGGCCTGCCGGACGACCTCTTCCCTGCCGGGCCGCTGCAACGAGTGGAGCGGATCGACCCCCGCACGGTGCGGATCACCGTGCGCTCGCTGCGGCTGGGGGACTCGACCCCGGAGGCGGTCTCAGCGGCTCCACCGGCTGAGTACTTGCAGGCGACCTCGATGGCCCGGAGCGACGATCCGGAGATTGTCCGTCTGGCAACGCAATCTGCCCCGACCGACGCCCCCCCTGCAGAAGTCGCCCGCAGACTCGAACGCGCCGTCCATGGCTGGCTGACGCGCAAGAACATGTCCACCAGCCTCGCCAGCGCCTCCGAAGTCGTCCGCAGCCGGGCAGGGGACTGCACCGAACATGCGGTCCTGCTGACGGCGCTGTTGCGGGCGCGCCGCCTCCCCGCCCGGGTGGCCGTCGGCCTGGTCTACTGGGACCGCCATTCCGCCTTCGCCGGTCATGCCTGGACGGAAGTCTGGGTCGAGGGTCGCTGGGTCCCGCTCGACGCCACTCAGCCGCAGGGGGGCTGCGGCGCCGATCGGCTCAAACTCGCCGACAGCAGCCTCGCCGACGGCGATGCGGGACTGATCGCCGGGGCCGTCTCCACCTGGCGGCTGCTGGACACCGCCACGATCGAGGTGGAGCGGGTCGTGGCCTCTCCGGCGGATGGGCACCCATGACCGAGGCGGCAGCCCCGGCAGGACGAAGATTGACCGTCCTCCAGATGCTTCCGGCCCTGGAGAGCGGCGGAGTGGAACGCGGCACGTTGGACCTCGCCCGCGCTCTGGTGCAGCGCGGACACCGCTCCCTGGTCATCTCCACCGGCGGACGGCTGGTCGAGCAGCTCACCCGCGAAGGGTCGGAACATTTCACCTGGAGCATCGCCAAGGGGAGCCATGTCTTGGCCCTGCGGTACATCCCCACACTGCGGCGGCTGTTGCGTCAAGAGCGCGTCGAGATCCTGCATGTCCGCTCGCGGCACCCGGCGTGGGTCGCCTGGCTGGCCTGGCGGGGGATGCCCCCCGGCGAACGTCCACGCTTCGTCACCACCATTCATGGGCTGTACTCCGTCAACTGGTACAGCGCCGTGATGGCCCGCGGAGAATGGGTCATCGCCATCTCCGACACGGTCCGCAGCTATCTGCTGGGGAACTATGCCTCCCTCGTCCGCCCGGAGCAGGTCGAGACCATCTACCGCGGCGTGGACGAGAGCTTTCTGCAGCCCGGATTCGTCCCGGCTCCGGAGTGGCAGGCCCGCTGGGCGGCGGAGTATCCGCAACTCGTCGGCCGTCCCGTGGTGACGCTCCCCGGCCGGCTGACACGGCTCAAAGGGCACCACGATTTCCTCCAGATCGTGGAGCGGCTGCGACGCGATCTCCCCGACCTGCGCGGGCTGATTGTCGGCGGGGCTGACCCGCGCCGCGGCGGTTATGCCCGCGAGCTGGCGCGTGAGGTGGACCGTCGCGGGCTGTCCGAAGTGGTCCTCTTCACCGGGCATCGCCCTGACATCCGCGAGGTGTTGGCGGTCTCGAACGTCGTCTTCTCCCTGAGCACCAACCCGCCGGAAGCCTTTGGGCGGACGGTCGCCGAGGCCTTGAGCCTGGGACGCCCGGTCGTCGGTTATGATCATGCCGGAGTGGGTGAGATTCTCCAGGCTCTTTTTCCAGCGGGGGCGGTCCCCCCCGGGGACATTGCCGCCGCGGCGGACGTGGCCCGCGCCCTGTTGACCGGTCCGCCGCCGGCCATCCGTCCGAACGAGCTCTTCACCACTCCCCGCATGGTGGACCAGACGCTGGCCCTCTATCACCGCATCACTGGATGAAGCGAGAGCGCCGCCCGGCGAGGCATCCGTGCGGCAGAGAAGCCGGAGGACGCAGAGGGATCGACGCCCTGCGGGAAGCGACATCCGCGTTTCAGAACTCCCTCCCCTCTCCGACTTCCAATCTCCGGAGTTCAGACGCCGGACCTGATTTCGGTAACAGGCCTCGTCGCACGGCCTCTCGCAGAAACTCCCGCGCGAGCGGCGCCGCAGCACGACCGCCGGACCCGCCGTGTTCCAGCACCACGACGATCGCCAGCCGCGGTGCATCCGCCGGAGCGTAGCCGGCAAACCAGGCGTGATCCGGACGCCCGCCGCCGCTCTCGGCCGTGCCTGTCTTTCCCGCCACGCGGACCTCGTCCAGCCGCGCCTCGCGACCCGCGCCGCGCGGGTCTTCCACGGTCAAGAGCAAAGCCCGGCGGATGCGCGCCAGCGTCCCCGGGGACAAAGCCTCCACGCGCTGCGGCGGCGGGATGACCGAAACGCCCGCTTCGACCGCATGATGAGCGAGTTGAATCTCTCCGCCGGGAGCATCCGGCGATCGCGGCTGCGTTTCGCCCGCCTGGATGACAACGTGCGGCGTCACCAGCCAGCCGTCGTTGGCGATCGCGGCCATCAGCCGCGCCACCTGGAGCGGCGTGACGGTCAGCGCTCCTTGACCGACGGCCAGTTGACGCGTCGTCCCCGGATACCAGCGTTCGCCCTCCGCCGCCAGGGAGGCGGGGGTGGGTACCTGTCCCCCCCGTTCCTGCGGGAGGTCGCAGCCGGTCGGAGTACCCAATCCGAAGCGCCGCGCCCAGTCAGCAAGCAATTCCGGTCCCAGCCGCTGTGCCACTTGGTAGAAGTAAACGTTGCACGACTGGCTGAGGGCCTCCTCCAGCCGGACCGGCCCATGTCCGACGCCGAAGTGCCGGAAGATCAGGCAGCGATCGCGGTCAGGCGTGTGCAGGTATCCCCGGCAGTCGAGGCGTTCGTCGGGATCGAGCACTCCCGCCTCGATCCCCGCGACGGCGGTGACGACCTTGAACACCGAGCCGGGGGGGAGCATCGCCTGCGTGACGCGCGGAAAGAAGGGACGGCGAGGATCGGCGGCGACTGCACTCCATTCCTCGGGCGTCGCCCCCACCAGCAGCCGCGCCTCAGGGCGTGGAGCCGCTGCTGCCGCCAGCACCCGACCCGTCCGCACATCCAGGGCGATGAGCGTTCCTCCCACGGGGCGGGGCGATTCGTCCAGGGGACCTTCGGGAGCGGCACTTCGCTCCCGGCGCGGCGGGAATTCCCCGCGCTCCACCGCCGCGTCCAGCAGCGACTCCGCCACTTGTTGCAACCGCGCGTCGATGCTCAGCACCACGTCGCTGCCGTGCACCGCGGGACGCAGCACCTCCTCCCGTTCCATTTCACCGCGGCGGTTGAGAGTGACCCGCCGCTCGCCAGGGACTCCATGCAGCCAGCGGTCATAGGCGAGTTCGATGCCGCTGCGGCCGATCGCATCGCCGGGACGATAACCGAGCGGGTCCCCCTGAGCCAGACGTTCCCGGCGCGCCTCGTATTGATCCTCCTGCAACGGCGTCCGGACACCGACCAGATGAGAGGCCAGACGTCCCTGAGGATAGGAGCGGCGCGTCATCGTCCGCACGCGGACGCCGGGAAACCGCGAGGGGAAGGATTCGATGCGGCCCGCCACCTCCAACGAGACGCCCTCAGCGACGGAGTGGTATTCCAGTTCCTCCGCCACGATGAGCGGGTCGCGCGTGGGACGTGCGGGGGGCGTCGTCAACTCGCGCCACAGACGCTCCGCCAGGCCCCTCCAGTCCCACACTCCTTGCATTTCGCCGCCGGACCCGTCCGTATCGGAGTCGTTCCAGACTGTCGTCTCACCGGACCGCAGCGACTGTTGTTGAGCCATGACCGCCGCGCGAATCCGTTCGACGCGCTGTTGGATCAGGCGGCAGCGCGCGGCCAGTTCCTCCACGGAGATTCCCAGAACCCCTGCCAGTTCCTGGTGCATTCGTCGGCGCAGGGCGAGCACCTCATCCTTCGCGGCGGAGATGAGTTCGCGGTCCCTGCGCTGGGAGGAACTCAGACGAGCCAGGGCCTGAGCGGTGAGCCAGCCCCGATCGGGCGGCTCCTCCAGCCAACGATAGTGGATCGTGACGGAGAATTGCGATTCGTCACAGGCCAGTACCAGTCCGTCGGATGTCAGGATGCGGCCGTCCCGGGCTGGAATCTGCTCGATCCGCTCGGAGACCCGATCCCACAAGGCCAGGAATCGGTCGCGTCCGATGGTCTGTAACCACAGGACCCGCGCCGCGATGACCATCAACATCCCCCCAATGACGGCGAAGATGATCGCCAGACGCAGGGGAGACGCCCCCTCCGCCAGGCGGGCGGTTTCGTCGGTCGGTCGCAGACGCTGCAAGCGGTTCCGCATGATGCGTGGTTCTTCACCGCGAAATCCCGCTCAGCGGAGCACGTCGGGCCGTCGCCAGTCCAGCGGCGGCCAGAAGTGTGCGCGGAGGTTCTTTGCGAAACGACACAAACCTCCCAGCCCCGCCCCCCACAGCACCGTCAGGGCGCCGATCCCGGCTGCGCGGAGCACTCCCCGTGACCAGTCGTCGCCCACCGAAGTCCCGCCGGTCATGCGCCATCCCTCCGTCCCCAGCACCACGACCGTGACCAGCACAAAGGTCGCCAGCAGGAAGGCGAGAGAAGAACTCCACCGCCGCGAACACTTCAGCCACCCCAATGTCCAGCACGCCGCGCTCGTCACCATCAACCCGATTCCAAGCCTGCCGGGATGCAACGCGTCCCCCAGCAGGCCGCACACGCCCCCCCACATCACGGCCGACGCCAGAGGCTGCGTCCACGTCGCCGCGGCGGCCGCCAGGCACAGCCAGCGGGGTTGCAGCACCTCTCCCGCTCCCACCGCCGCGGTCGCCTCCAGCACATAGGCGGCGTACACGAGGCCGCACAGGGTCACCAACCGCCGCATGTCTGTCTCCCGTCCTGTTTGTCGCCTGTTCCTGAAGAGGTCCCGGAAGCATCACTCGCCGCGTCATCGCCGGTGGGATGGGTCTCCCGCTTCGTTCACCGACTGCTGAACCACGCGCACCGGGTTGAGCTCGATCGACAACACCTCCACCCGCGGCGGAGGCTCCTCCAGTTCCGTCGAGACAAGCAGGTTCCAGTGCGGCGCGCCCTCCGGCAGTTCCGCCGCCTGAATCGTTCCGATGAACAGGGCCACTCCCTCCCCGCAAAGTGATTCGTGCGTGTAGACCCGATCCCCGACCGCCACCGGGGCGGTGGAGGGGACGAGTTCCAACCGGCAAGGACCGGCCCCCCCTCCCGCAAATATCCCTTCTCCCGCCAGAACGCTCTCATCCCCCGTGGAACGGACAATTTGTGCGGCGATGCGGAAGTCGGGATCGGTCAGGAGTTGGAGTGTGCTGGTCCACGCTCCGCAGGTCCGAATCCGACCGACCAGCGTCCCCCCGGCGCCGACGGGAGCGTCATTGTGCACACCGGCGGCGCTGCCTTGATCGAGCAGCGGGAATGCGGACGATTCGCGACCGCTTCCCGCGGAGAGGACCAGATCGTCCGCAGCGATGCCGGCGGTGCGACCGAGGTCGAGCAACCGCTCCCGCAGATGATCCGCCCCCTCTCGATCGGCGGCGATCACCCGCGCCGGAATGGCCGTGACGCGGAGGAGAGGCTCCGACGAGTGAACGAGTCTGTGCCGGTTCAACTGGTGTTGTGCGGCGGCCAGTTCCCGCTCCTGCCAGGCGAGCCGAGCCTCCAGCCGGCGGATCGTCTCCGTCAGAGTCTCCACTTCCGGCGTGCTCAACGCGGGGGCGCCGCCGGATGCCGCACCCACCCACGGGCGCAGCCAGGCGATGCATTGATCCCGCGTGCGGGCGGCGATATCCGTCATGTCGTCGCGAATCGTCAGCCAGGCGGCTGCGCCGGGACGGAGGGCATCCCGCAACCGGCTGCGGCACGCCTCGGTCCACTCGGACGGCGCGGCCAGCAGCACACAGGCCGACAACGTGGTGACCGCGATGCTGAGCACGCCGCGCTGCCAGAGAAATCGCCACATGCTCTCGTCCCCTGTCTGAGCGACGGCGCCGGAGTTGGGAGGACGACCGGCTCCTCAAACGTCGTGGGCCGAACCCGCGGGTTCGTTCGCTGCACCGCAGGCACGTCCCTCACATCCCCCCCCAGTCGGACTCCAGGTGGTCCCGCCACTGCTCCAGGTGTTCCAGGCAGATGGCCGTCCCGCGGGCCACGGTGGTGAGCGGCTCATCCGCCACCTGCACCGGCAGGCCCAGCTGTTCCCGCATCAGGCTGTCCAGTCCGCGGAGCAGCGCACCGCCGCCCGTGAGCATCAATCCGTTGTCCGAAAGATCAGCGACCAGCTCCGGGTCGCACCGTTCGATGACGCTCCGCACCGCTTCCAGGATGGCGTCCAACGGGCCGCGGAGCGCTTCGCGCACCTCCTCGCTGGTGATGGTCGCCTTGCGGGGAATGCCGGCGATGGTATCCAGCCCCCGCACCTCGGCGGTCAATTCCGTCTCCAGGGGGTACGCGCTGCCGATGCTGATTTTGAGTTGCTCGGCGGAGGGGAGTCCGATCCTCAACGAGAAGCGCTGTCGCAAGTACTCCACGATCGCCTGATCGAAGTCGTCTCCGGCCACCTTGAGCGACTGCCCGGAGATGATCTCCCCCAGGCTGAAGACGGCGATCTCGGTTGTCCCGCCGCCGATGTCGCAGACCATGCTGGCCATCGGCTCGGAGATGGGGAGTCCCGCCCCGATGCTCGCCGCCCGCGCCTCGTCAATCAGATAGATGCGACCGGCGCCGGCCCGCTCGGCACTGTTGAAGACGGCCCGTTTCTCGACCGGCGTGATGCCCCCCGGGACTGCAATCACCATCCGCGGCCGCAGTCCCCGCCGTTGCGGTGAGGCTTTGCGAATGAAGTAGGCGAGCATCGCCTCACAGAGTTCGAAGTCCTGGATCACCCCCTCCTTCAGCGGCCGGACGGCGGTGATCGATTCCGGCGTGCGGCCGATCATCTGCCGCGCCAGTTTGCCCACCGCCGTGCCTCGTCCCAGAATCCTCCGGCTCCCCTTCTCCAGCGCGACGACCGACGGTTCATCGAGGACAATACCGACCCCCTGCACGGCCACCAGCGTATTGGCCGTTCCCAGGTCGATCGCCAGGTCGGGGCAGAGCCACTGCCGCAGCCGATTGAGCATCCCTGCTCGCAAGTCCTTGAAGTGACGAGGATTGACCCTCCTTGATCCGGACCGCCTCCGGGGGGCGTGTTGTATCCGGAAGGGGGACTTGGGGACAAGAGGGGGTCGCCGCGAAGGCCTCGGCCGACGGCAGTCCGGGACGGCAAGGAGGGTCGCCGTGGACTCAACCATTCACCGGTCCGGTCCTGCGTGTTTCACGGTCACCGGTGGCGGGCCAGCAGTTCGGCAATCTGCACGGCGTTGGTCGCCGCCCCCTTGCGGAGGTTGTCGCTCACGCACCAGAACGCCAATCCGTGGGGATGCGAGAGGTCCTTGCGGATGCGGCCGATGAAGACGTCGTCCGAGCCATCGCAGGTGGATGGCAGCGGGTACTCGCCGCGGGGCAGATTGTCCACCACCTTCAGACCCGGGAACTTCGAGAACAGTTGCCGTGCCTCCTCGACCGAGACCGGCCGTTCCGTCTCCACGCAGATCGACTCGCTGTGGCAGTTGGCGACCGGAACCCGCACCGCCGTCGGGCAGACGAGGATCGACGGGTCGCCGAGAATCTTGCGGGTCTCGTAGACCATCTTCATTTCCTCGCTGGTGTAGCCGGCCTCCTTCTCGCCGCCGATCTGTGGAATGCAGTTGAAGGCGATGGGATGCTTGAATGCCTGATAGCGGTACTCGCCGCCGTTGAGCTTCGCCCTGGTTCCTTCCAGCAGATCGGTCTGCCCCTGGACCCCCGCGCCGCTGGTGGCCTGATAGGTGCTGACCACCACCCGCCGGACGCGTGCGGCGTCATGCAGCGGCTTGAGCGCCATGACCAGTTGAGTCGTCGAGCAGTTGGGGCTGGCAATGATCCCCCGGGCATTCAGGGCGTCCTGCGGATTGACCTCCGGGATGACGAGCGCCACCCCCTCCTTCATACGCCAGTACCCCGATTCATCGATGACGGTGGCGCCGGCCTCGACCGCCGCCGGCAGGTATTCGGCCGCGACCTCGTCCGGCGTCGAAGAAATCACCAGATCGCTGCCGGCAAAGGCCCGCTTCGTCAGTTCCTCAACAACGTGCGGTTCGCCGCGGAATGTGATCGTCGTCCCCGCGCTGCGCGCGGAAGCCAGGAACCGGAACCGCCGGGCCGGAAACTTCCGCTGCTCAAGCAGGTCGCGCATGATCCGGCCCACCGCCCCGGTGGCGCCGACGACCGTCACTGTCTCAAACACAGTCAGTTCTCCAGGATAAGCTGCAACCTTCACCCGCCGCCAAACCGGGTCGCCGGGGGACGCCTGGGCGACACAACAACCTTGGCTCTGGTTCGACGGTTCGACTATATCGGCCCAGGGAACCGCTCGCCAATCCTCCCAAAGACGAGAATGGGGAGAGCGAACTTCCGGATTCAGCCGTTCTCCTTTGCTGCGTCCGAACCCCTGCCCGCCGTCACTCGGCCGCCCGATCGGGATTCCGCAGCCGTTTTGCCAGCAGCGCGTGGGTTCGTCCCGACAGCCTCGCAAACACCAACACCCCGGCGTCCGTGCCGTCCAGGGGGAGCTTGCGGCGGATCGCATCGGCGTCCACCTTGACATGCCGGGATTTGATTTCCACCTCCCCCCAGCCACGGCGGCGAATCGCCTGACGAATCGCCGTGGCGTTGTTGGGAAGCATCTCCTCGACGGCAAACGGCGTACAAAAGGGAGAGGCGATCACTGCGTCCCCGGAGAGGTACTCTTCCGCCGCGTCCAATCGCCACAAGCCGGTTTGCTCTGCCAGCAGGTCGACCAACCCGGCGCGGACGACCGCCGGATCGGGGTCGTAGAGGAATCGTCCCATCGGTCGGACATCCGTGGCTGCCGCCAGGGGATGCCCAGCCAGTGAGACCCCGGCGGGGAGGACCGTGGCCCGCCACGGCTCGTCCCCCCGCAACTCGCCAAACCAGATCGTCGCCTCCTTGCATTCCCCATCGAGACTGACGAGTTCCACCTCCGCATGGGGGAACTTGCCTCCGAAGTTGCTGGCAGGGGAGACCTTGATGGCACCGCCCCGTGCCCGGTGCGTCAGTTCCTGGAGCCATCCCAAGGGTGGGGAGACTCGCTCCAGACGCAGCGTCCGTTCTCCTCGGCGGCGACGATCGGGGTCCACGTGCACCAGCCGTCCGGACAGATCGAGCGTGGTGACGTCGGCCTCCAGCGTCTCCAATCGCGCGGCGACTCCGTAAGCGGCCGCATTGAGCTGCGTCCGGAGAAGCTGCGCCGGATCGGCATCCACGGCGACGACGGAGCGGACCTGCGCCAGCGCCATGGCGTCTCCGCCGATACCGCAGCAGAGGTCCCAGACCGGATCGGTTCCGGAGGCTTGGGCGAAGCGGCGGGCCTTGTGCCGGGCGACTGCTTCCGGCGTGGCCTGTTCCAGACCCTGGCGCGTCAGCCAGAGACGATCGGCCCGGGTGAATTTCCCCTGCGCTCGCCGGCGGAGGGCGACCACCTCCATCGCCAGGCGCACGAGCTCGGCAGGAAACCGCTTCCGCAGCCGCGCCTGCACCTGAAACTCCGATCCCGACTCGGCCTCGATCGCCGCGATCAGCTCGGGCGTCTCGACCAGCCGCTGCAACGTGGCGGACTCGTCTTCAGCAGGCAAGGCACTCATGCCGATGGAGACCGCCGCGCCTCTCCCGCGGCCGGCGGTGTTTTGAACCGGCCAGGTCGGCGCGAGGGGAGACGACCAGCGTCGCCGATCAGGCCGCGGATCGTCGAAGATTCAGGGCGTGCGGATGGCATACAGCGCCTCGAACGACCGCAGGTAGAGCGTCCCGTTCGAGACCACCGGCGAAGCGGTGATCGTCTCCCCCAGTTCGTTCTCAGCCACGATCTGAAACGTCCGTCCGGCCTTCACAACGGTGACGTGGCCGTCCCGCGAGGTGAGGTAGACATGCCCGTCGGCATAGATCGGGCTGGCCCGATGCTGATGGTCGTGAGTCCGCTCGTAGTAGAGTTCCTCACCCGTGGCGGCCTCGACGACGAACAGCTTGCCATCCTGCCGGCAGAGATAGACCAGTCCGTCGACGATCAGGGGGCAGGGGACGTCGGGGGTTTTGTCATTGACCCAGCGGATCGCCTGACCGGGACGAGGCGGCAGCACTCCCCGGGCCTCCTCCAGGCTGACGGCGACGACCGGCCCGGCCTTGGCCGTCGGAATCACCACCAGCCCCTCCGCAGCCACCGGAGAGGCCACGAACCTCAGCGTGCGGTCGAACGGTTTTCGGTTGAGTTCCGTCGTGCCGTTCAGCCCTCCCAAACGCCACGCCTCTTCCCCCGTCTCCAGGTCAAACGCGACCGTGTGGTCCTGTCCGTGGGTGATCAGGAGCGGGCGGCCGCCGGCAGTCGACAGGACAGGGGAGGCGTAGGAGTGCCGGTTTTCGGCAATCGCGCCGGTTGGTCGGTCGCGGACCCAGACTTCCGAGCCGTCCTGCTTGCGCAACTTGACGACCTTGCCGACGATGTAGTCCCCCCCCATCGAGCCGTGCAGAAGCTGCAAGTAGAGGTGCTCGCCGTGCAGAACCGGCGTGGAGGTCATGCCGAACTGGATGTCGAACCGGCCGTAGCGCTGCTGGACGTTGAACTTCCACACCTCGTTGCCGTCGAAGTCGTAACAGGCGAGGACGCCGGTTCCGAAAAAGACCCACACGTGCCGTCCGTCCGTGACGGGGGAGGGCGAGGCAGAGTTCCCCTCCTCTCCGCGGGCGATCTGGTTGCCCGTCCCCACCGTCCGCCGCCAGAGCTCCTTCCCCTCCGTGGAGAAGCACAGCAGCACGAGGTCGTTTCCCGCGGCGGAGGTGAGGAAGATCCGGTCCTCCCAGACGATCGGCGTCGCCCCGGCGGGACCGGGGAGAGGGGCCCGCCAGACAACATTCTGAGTGCGGCTCCAGCGGACGGGGATGCCGGTTTCCGAGGCGACGCCGTTTCCCCGCGGGCCGCGCCACTGCGGCCAATTCTCCGCTCGTCCGCGCGCCTCCGCGGCACCCAGAATCGTCAGACCCAGCAGGAGAGACCACACGCGCATGTCCAGCTCCAAAACCGGTGAAGGATGAGGGCGATGGTGTGAGGACCAGTGTAGTGGTCTCGGCGTCGCAGGACCAATCACAGCCCCGGACCCTGGCCACCAGTGAACCCCCCGCAGCCCCCCGCAGGGGCCGCAACTCCCCGTTTCCAATCCTCACCGGGAAGTGATACCATGAGGGCACAGCCGCATCCGAGGACTGCACGGACGTCGCGCGCCGCTCGTCTCCGGGGCGCAGTCGTCTGGAGCGGCCCTTCTCATTGACGCGGCGGCGGACAATCGACGGAGCGAGGTATCCATGCGCGTGCTGTCGTGGCTGTGTGTCACTTGTGTTGCAGGGATCGCTATGCTCAATCACGCTCAGGCCGAATCGCCGGAATTCGTGACCTCTGTCGAGGGGATCAGCGAGTACCGGCTGAGCAATGGCCTGAAGATTCTCCTCTTCCCTGATCCCTCCAAACCCCGTGTCACGGTCAACCTGACGCTTTTCGTCGGTTCGCGGCACGAAGGTTACGGCGAAGCGGGCATGGCCCACTTGCTGGAGCACATGCTGTTCAAGGGGACTCCCGATCATCCCGACGTCCCCAAGGTCCTCAAGGCGCACGGGGCGGAATTCAACGGCACCACCTGGTTCGACCGGACCAACTACTACGAAACGCTCCCCGCCAGCGATGAGAATCTCGAGTTCGCCATCCGGCTGGAGGCCGACCGGATGGTCAACAGCTTTGTGCGCGAGGAGGACCTCCGCTCCGAGATGACCGTCGTGCGGAACGAATTCGAACGCGGGGAAAACTCGCCGTCGCGGATTTTGAGCCAGCGGTTGTTCTCCGTCGCTTACGATTGGCATAACTACGGTAAGGCGACCATCGGCAACCGGGCCGACATCGAACGGGTCCCGATCGAGAGTCTGCGGCGGTTCTACCGCAAGTACTATCAGCCCGACAACGCTCTGCTGATCGTGGCGGGGCAGTTCCACCCCGACAAGGCCCTGGAGTACATCACGCGGTACTTCGGGCCCCTCCCGCGGCCGGAGCGCGTGCTGGAGGCCACCTACACCGAGGAGCCCCCGCAGGACGGAGAGCGGCTGGTCACGCTCCGCCGCGTCGGCGACGTCGCCCTGTGCGGCGCGATGTACCACATCCCCAGCGGCGCGCACATGGATTACGTGCCGCTCGACGTCATTGAGCACATCCTCACCAACTCCCCCTCGGGACGGCTGTACCAGAAGCTGGTGATGACCCGCCGCGCCGCCAGCGTCAACGGCGCCGCCTACGCCCTGCACGATCCCGGAGTCCTCAGTCTCTCCGCCGAGGTCCTCACCGGCAACGCCCCCGAGGACGTCCTGGCCGACCTGCTGGAGATCACCGAGTCGCTGGGACACGAAGGGGTGACCCAGGAGGAAGTCGAACGCGCCCAGCGGTACTGGCTCAAGACGTGGGAGAACGCCCTGGCGGATTCGATGCAGACCGCCCGCCAGCTCAGCGAATGGGCCGCCCAAGGGGACTGGCGGCTGATGTTCCTGTATCGGGACCGCCTGGAGGCGGTCACCGTCGAGGAGGTCAACGCCGCCGCCCGCAAGTATCTCACGCCCAACAACCGCACCGCCGGGCTGTTCCTCCCCACCACGCAGCCGGAGCGCGTCCAGATCCCTCCCACGCCGTCCCTGGTCGAAATGATCGGCGACTACCACGGGCGTGAAGGTTTCGCCCTGGGGGAGGCGTTTGACGTTTCGCCGGCCAATATCGCGGCTCGCACAGAGCAGGTCATGCTCTCCACCGGCGTCAGGGCGTCCCTGCTGCCGAAGCAGACGCGCGGCCGCACGGTGCAAGTCCGGCTCACGTTGCACTACGGCTCGGCGGAGAGCCTCCGCGGCCTCACTGCCGCCTGCGAAATCCTCCCCTCCCTGATGCTGCGGGGGACGAAGAAGCTCAACCGCCAGCAGATTCAGGACGAGCTGGACCGGCTCAAGTCCCGCATCTCGCCCAGCGGCAGCACTGGCGAATTGACCTTCAGCATTGAGACTCGCCGCGAATCGCTGCCGGCGGTCCTGGAACTCCTGCGACAGGTCCTCCGTGAGCCGACGCTGCCGGAGGAGGAGTTCAAGATTCTCCAGAACGCCAAGATCACCCGCCTGGAGCAGGAGGCCACTGATCCCACGTCGCTGGCGCGCATCGCCGTCTCGCGCCACATCAACCCCTTTCCGCCGGACGACGTCCGTTACGTCCCGACCAACGCCGAGGAACTCTCCCGCTGGCGGGCCCTCACCCGATCCGAAGTCGCCCGCATCTACAGCGAGTATCTCGGCGGCGAACACGGAGAGGTGGCGGTGGTCGGCGACTTCGACCCCCAGGAGACGCGCCCCCTGCTCGAGGCGCTTGTCGCCGGCTGGACGACCACCACCCCCTATGAACGCATTGCACGCCCCGGCGACGTCCCGGTCCCCGCCGTTCGCGAGGAAATCCTCACCCCGGACAAGGAAAACGCCACGTACCTGGCAGGGACCGTCCTGCCGGTGAGCGACTTCCACCCGGACTATCCGGGCCTGCTGATGGGAAACTATGTGCTGGGGAGCAGCGGCCTGTCGTCCAGGCTCGGCGACCGCGTCCGCCAGCAGGAAGGCCTCTCCTACAGCGTCGGCTCGATCATCAATGCCTCCGCGCTGGATGAGCGGGCAACCCTGCTGCTCTACGCCATCGCCAACCCCGTCAACATGGCCAAGGCGGAACAGGCCATCCGCGAGGAGCTGGAACGGCTCCTGGCGGACGGCATCACCAGTGACGAACTCAACGCCGCCCGCAACGGCTATCTCCAAAACCAGATCGTTGATCGTTCCGACGACGCCCAGTTGGCCGCGCTGCTCAACAAGTGTGCGGAAGCCGGCCGCAGCATCCTCTTCTACGCCGAACTGGAAGAACAACTGCGGCGGCTCCAGCCGGACGACGTGCTGGCGGCGCTGCGCAGGCATGTCCGATTGGACCGGCTGGCGATCGCCGTGGCCGTAGATTTTGCCAGGGTGCGGGAGACCAGCACCGCTCCGCCGGCGAAGTGACCTCCCCCGCGCCCAAGGCTGCCGCCACTCCCCGCGTCGGTGTTCGTGACGTGACGACCGGGCTGCGGCAGGTCGGTCGCCTTACGTTCCGGCGTGGAGCGCCTTGCCGCGGGAGACGACATGTTGTCCAGCCAGGAAACCGTTCCCGCCGGGCCGTTGCCGCCGGCTTCCCAGCCCGTGGACCGTGAGCCGCCGCACTGGGACCATCGGGCAGTGGCCGGCCTCGTGTATACGGGAGTGGTGTTCGGTCTCTTGCAATTGGGTCCGTTGACCCGGCCGATCAGCAGCTTTCTTCACGGCCCGGACAGTCCGGAGCCTGCCGGCCAGGCAGCCGGCTGGCCGGGCAGCGTCGTCACGGTGCAGTTCCTCGTGGCCCTCCTCGTCTGGATGGACCTGATCTACACGCGGGAAATCAAGGAGCGGCGGCACGCCCTGCTGGTCTGGCTGCTGGCCGGTCTTTACCTGGCCTTGTATGGCGTGGTCCCGTGGGTCGTGACCCATATTGACTCGCGGGCACGCGCGGTTCCCCACCTCCTGCTCACGCTCATCGGTGGAGTGTTCGCGGTGTTTCCGTCCTACTGCTCTCAGGACGCCGATCGCTCCCAGGGACTCGACCGGTCGTTGGCGATCGGTTTCACAATCGTCAGCCTGGGGTTGTTTCTCATCGCGTTCTTCGTGCCGGGCGCATCCCTCTGCGCACTGCTGCTGGCGTCCTTTCTGGGGCTGGTCTGCTATGGGTGCCTGTTCGTGCATCTGCACGTCGAATGGCAACGGTGGCGGGCGAGCCGCCCGCAGCAGCGTCCGGGCAGGACGACCGGCAGTACCTAGGCATCTCGCGATTTAGACCTCCGCTCCGGGCGCGGCGTCGAGGCTTCCCGGACGTCCGCAGAGCATTCCCCCCTCTGCGAAACTGCACGACCTCTCCCGCTTCCCGCCCACGACCCACCTGGGCCGCCCCGGGGCGTGCAGCGGACCATGCCTTCTGCTCACCCCCTGAGGGAGACCTGTCCCCTCGTCAGGCTGGTGCGGATTTACTGGGCGAAGGCCTGTTGGAGCAGTTCATCCTGTTCCTGGCGGTGGCGGCGGGCGGAGCCAGCCGCGGGACTGGCCGACGGTGGTCGGCTGATCCCCCGAAACGCGAACCGGTCCAGCAGCTTGTGGCAGAACTGCATCTTCAGATACGGCCAGGCCCCCATGTTCTCCGGTTCGTCCTGGACCCAGACCACTTCGGTCAGACCAGCGTACGGTTCGAGCGCCTGTTCCAGTGCGGCCGCGGGGAAGGGGTACAGCTCCTCCAGGCGGACAATGGCAATGTCGGTGCGGCGCTCCTCTTCGCGGCGTCGGACCAGGTCGTAATAAATCCGTCCGGAACAGAGCAGGACACGGCAAACGGAACCGGGGGGGGCGTCGGCGTCGGGGAGGACCTCCCGGAAGCGCCCCGCGGCAAGCTCGTCGAGTGAGGAGACGCACGCCGGCAGCCGCAGCAGACTCTTGGGAGTCATGATGATGAGGGGCTTTTTCCACTTGCGGAGGACCTGCCGCCGCAGCAGGTGGAAATGCTGGGCCGGAGTGGAGGGCTGAGCAACCTGGATGTTGTCCTCTGCGGCCAGGGAGAGGAACCGCTCCAGTCGGGCGCTGGAGTGTTCCGGTCCCTGGCCTTCAAATCCGTGGGGGAGGAGCATGACCAGGCCGCTGAGTCGGTCCCACTTGTCCTCCGCGCTGGCGATGAACTGGTCCACGATGACCTGGGCGCAATTCCAGAAGTCGCCGAACTGGGCTTCCCAGATGACGAGTCCCTCCGGGCAGTCGAGGCTGTAGCCATACTCAAAGCCGAGCACGCCGGCTTCGGAGAGGGGACTGTTGAGGATGGTGACGCGGCCTTTCTCCGGGGCGATGTTCTTGAGCGTGACGAAGGGTTTGCCGGTCTCATAGTCGTAGAGCACGGCGTGCCGCTGGCTGAAGGTCCCCCGGCGGGAGTCCTGGCCGCTCATGCGAAAGGGATAGCCGTCCGCCACGACGGCACCGAAGGCGGCCAGTTCGGCGGTCCCCCAATCGAGGGAGAGTTTGCCGTCGGCCATGTCTCGTCGCTGCTGCAACAGACGGTCGATCTTGGGGTGAGGCGTAAAGCCGTCCGGAATCTGGGCCAGCGCCCGCAGGATGTTCTGAAGCCGGGTGCGTTCGACGGCCGTGTCGGGATGATCTGCCTGGCTGGCCGGACCGCCCATGTAGCCGGCCCAGACCCCGCCGAGTCGATGGAACTGCCGCACGAAGTCTTCCCGCCGGGCCTCGTTGAGTTCCTGCTCCAGGTTCTCCCGGCACTGTTCGACGATGCGGTCGGCTTCCTCGCGGGTCACCCCGCGGAGCGCCAACAGGTGCTGGAGATATCCTTCGTAGACGCTGGGACGCTCCTTGATCTTGCGGTACATCACCGGCTGGGTGAAGGAGGGCTCGTCTCCCTCGTTGTGGCCGCGGCGGCGATAGCAGAACATGTCGATCACCACGTCGCGCTTGAAGCGGCGGCGAAAATCAAGCGCCAACGTGATCACCTGAGCGACCGCCTCCGGGTCTTCGCCGTTGACGTGGAAGATGGGGCTTTGGAGCATCTTCGCGACGTCGGTGGCATAGGTGGTGGAGCGACCCTCGCTGGGGGAGGTGGTGAACCCGATCTGGTTGTTGACGACAATGTGCACCGTGCCCCCGACGCGGTAGCCGCTCAGCCGCGAGAGATTGAGCGTCTCCTGCACAATCCCTTCCCCGGCGAAGGCGGCGTCGCCGTGAATCAGGAAAGTGACGCCCATCTGGCGGTTGAAGTCCTTGAACCGGTCCTGCTTGGCGCGGGTGCGGCCCATCGCCACCGTGTTGACGTATTCGAGGTGGCTGGGATTGAAGCACAGCGACAGGTGGACCGTATGCCCCTTGCTGGTGACCCAGTCGCGGCTGTAGCCGAGGTGGTACTTGACGTCGCCGCGGCCCAGATGCAGGTGCGGGTCGTTGTCGTCGAATTCGCGGAAGATCTGGCGGGGGCTCTTGCCCATGATGTTGGCCAGCACGTTGAGGCGTCCGCGGTGGGCCATGCCGATGACGATCTCCCGGACTCCCTCATTGCCGCACTTCTCGATCGCCAGATCGAGCAGCGGGATCAGAGATTCGGCCCCTTCGAGGGAGAAGCTCTTGGCACCGACGAACTTTCGGGCGACGAACTCTTCAAACACGACGGCGTCGGCCAGACGGCGGAGAATCCGGAGCTGCTCCTCCCGGGAAAGCCTGATCCGGTTGCCGGTCTCCTCCATCCGCTGCTGGAGCCAGCTCCGGTCGGTCAGGCTGTCGATATGCATGAACTGCACACCGATGGAGCGGCAGTAGGTCTGCTTGAGCCAATTGACGATCCCGCGGAGGGTCCGCGTCTCGGGTCCGCCGACCCAGTGAGTGGAGAGTTCGCGGTCGAGGTCCTGCTCGGTAAAGCCATAAAACTCCGGCAGGAGTTCGGGGGGGCTGGGTTTCTCGACCCCCAGGGGATCGAGGCGGGCCATGATGTGTCCCCGCACCCGGTAGTTCCGGATGATCTGGTCCAGCTTCTCCTGCTGAGCGGCGACGGCGATCCGTTGATCGTTGGGAGTGGCGCCGGTTGGCGGCAGGGGCCGCGGGTCCCCCCCCGGCGGGTTGAAGACGCTGCGCCGCGGAAACGGGCTCTCCGCCAGGAGGTCGGTGCTCCGGCTGCCGGCGGCGTCGTGGCCGTTCCCATTGGCCAGGGAGCGAAAATACTGCACCCACTCCGGCGGGAGGCTCCCATCCCCCGCCTGGTAGCGTCTGTACAGGTCCTCCAAATACGGCAGGCTGCCGCTGTTGATCCGCAACGACATCTGTGAAATCCCCCGGGAAACCAGACCGGCCGAGCGCGCCACGACCGAGACCGCATTCGTATCATAGGAGCCGGTTTCACGACTGGCGAGCGGGGGGCGTGCCCCCCCCCCCGATCACCCGCGTACCGGCGGACTGACAGCGGTCAATTCCCGATGAGGACACGGGCTCATCTCGGCAGCGGCAGGCATCACGCAGAGGGGGAGGGACTGCACCGATTCCACCACTCCCCGGGGCAGGTCCGTCAAACACCGTTGAAATCCTCACAGGAGGGGGGAGGGAGTGCCCGGCGTCCGGCTCGGGAGGCGGCGCAGGACCTTGTTTCCGACTTCAGGCATCCGGGTCCGCTTCGGGAAATCTTCCGACCGCACTGGACTCTCGTCCGCGCTCCGGAGGGGCGATTCTCCACCTCCTCCGTACACAACGCCCCCGCGGAGCTTTAGAATCCCAGTTGAGCAAGTGCGATGGCCAACAGACTTGATTTCGCGCGTTGATCTCTCGATGTCTCCCGTCGGCAACATCCGCGATCTCGCTGACCAACTTGTGCAGTTGCGACTGGTCGATCTGGGGGCCTTGCGAAGCTGCGAGGACTCCCTCGGGGCGCAGGCGTCGGTGGACGATTTGCTCGATCTGTTGCAGCGGCGGGAACTGCTCACCCGCTATCAGGTGGACAAGATCAAGAAAGGGGACGCCCCCGACCTCGTGCTCGGGGACGTCAAGCTGCTGTACCGCAACGCCTCCGGCAGCTTTGCCCGCGTGTTCCGGGGAGCCTCGCTGACGGACGGTTCGATGGTCGGCGTCAAGGTGCTGCGCGAGCGGTGGGTGGGCGACCCGGACACCGTCCGCCTCTTCCGCCGCGAAGGGGAAATCGGACAGCGGCTCAAGCATCCCTGCATCGTGCCTATCTACAGCGTCGGTCAGCAGGGGAATGTGCACTACTTTACCATGGAGTTCATCGAGGGGGGGAACCTGCGGGACTTTCTGAAAATCCGCGGCAAGCTCGAACCCGCGGAAGCCGCCCGCTACGGCGTGCAGATCGCCGACGCCCTCGAATACGCCCTCAACCTGGGCATGACGCACCGCGACCTCAAACCCACCAACGTCCTGATGAGCGCGCAGGGGGGCGTCAAGCTGATTGATTTCGGCCTCGCCGCCGACGAAACCTTCCTCAACCGGACCGACGGCCCCGATCTGGCCCAGGCCCTGGAGTATTCCACGCTTGAACGTGGCAGCGGCGCGCCCCGCAACGACCCCCGCAGTGATCTGTTCTTCCTCGGAACCATCCTTTACGAGCTGGTCACCGGCGCGCCCCCCTATCCCCGCACGCGGGACCGGGATGAACGCAAACGCTTCAGCCGCTATCGGGACATCCGTCCCGTGACGGCGCTCGAACCCCGCTTGCCCCATAAACTGGCCGACGTCATCGACAAACTGCTGTACACCAATCCCGACCTGCGCTACCAGCGGCCGGCGGAGGTCGCCGCCGATCTGCGCGAGGCATTGCAGATCATGGGAGCGCCGCTCCCCGCGATGAACGGCGGCGCCGCCGTCCCCCTCGCAGCCGACGCCGCGGAACGCCCGGTCCGCGTCCTCTGCCTGGAAAACCGTCGCAAGCATCAGGACGTCCTCCGGGACTACCTGTCCAAGCGAGGTTATCGGGTCTGGCTCCTCTCCGATCTCGAACGCGCCGTGGCACGCATCGAACAGGAGCCGCCCGACGGACTGATCGTCATGGGGGAGGCCGTGGAAGAGGAGGTCGGCAACTCGTTTCGCCGGTTGATCGAGGCGGACGGCAGCGGCGCCATGGCCGCCCTGCTGGTCCTCTCGGAGCGGCAGGGTGGGGAACAGCCGTTCCTCCCCGCGGATGTCAAGCGCGTCCGCGTCCTCCGGCAGCCGGTCTCCTTGCGAACCGTCCGGACCGAAGTCGAGCAGATGCTCCGCGCGCTCGGAAAACCGGTCCCCTCGCGGACCGGCCACGGCGAGTAGCAACGCAGGCATATGCGGCCTCCAGCGCCGACCGATCCGCGCAGCGGGCCGTTCGTTCCTCTTCGATGTCCTGAATCCGGTGACGCTCGTCCCTTCCCTTCCGGCATGAACCCGCGCGACGACTGGCGACCGACCGCAACCGTGGCCGTCCTTCAAGAGCGGGCGCGGCTGCTGGAGCACCTGCGACGGTTCCTCGCCAGCCGCGGCTACTGGGAAGTCGAAACTCCCCTGCTGTCGCGCGACGTCTGCGTCGATCCCTGGATCGACCCTCTCCCTGTCCCGCATCCTGCCCGCCCGGGAGAGACGTGGTACCTGCAAACATCCCCGGAGTTCGCTCTCAAGCGGCTGCTCGCGGCCGGCGCCGAGGCGGTGTTCGAGATCACGCGTTCGTTCCGGCAAGGAGAAGCCAGCCCGCGCCACAACCGGGAGTTCACGATCGTCGAGTGGTACCGCGTCGGCGCCGCGCTGCACGATCAGAGGGCGCTGGTCGAGGCGCTCGTGCGGGAGATGGTCCGCGCACCCGTGGCCGCCGCGCCGCCGCCGCTGCCGGACGGACCGTTTCCCGCCCTGACGTATGACGAAGCCGCCCGCGCGGCACTGGGAACGACGCTGCTCGACAAGTCCGCTCCCCAGCTTGCCGCGCTCGCCCGAGAGGCGGGAGTGCCGGCCCCGGCAAGCCTTTCCCCCCACGATCGCGACGGCTGGCTCAATCTACTGCTGGCCGAGCGGATCGAACCCTGGCTCGCCCGGCAGCCTGCCTGTTTCCTCTACGATTATCCCGCTTCGCAAGCGGCCCTGGCGCGGGTCCGTCCCGGCCCTCCCGACGTCGCCGAACGCTTCGAGCTCTATCTGGCGGGAGTCGAACTGTGCAACGGCTATCAGGAGCTCACCGATCCCGAGGAATTGGCTCGGCGGATGATCCGGAACAACGAAGTGCGGATCGCTCATGGGGCGGCCCCCCTGCCGACCGACAGCCGCCTCCTCGCCGCCATGCGCTCCGGTCTCCCCGACTGCTCCGGCGTGGCCCTGGGGTTCGACCGGCTGGTGCTGTGGCGGCTGGGACGGCGCGACATCCGGGAGGTGCTCGCCTTCCCCGCCGACCGGGCCTGAACTCCCGGGGATCATCGCAGTGGCTGGTCGTCACCGGCTGACCGAGGGGAAGCAGCGACGGAGGCATTACCAGACGCCCTTTATCAGCGCCGCGGAGCCAGCCCGGAGCGCAATTCCACCACGGATTCTCTGCTGCTCCCCGTCTCTCCCTCGCTCTCCCACTCAGCCTGGCAGGGCCCTCCGATCCCCTTGGTGGTGCCAATCAGGATCTCTCGGACGGCATCGCGTGCGTCTCGACCGGCGGCGGCGTAGAATCCTGGTCAGGAAACCGCAGTGGGGCGGCAATGGCAGCCGGGACGGCGTTGCTCTCGTGAGTCCGCGTGATGAACGTCGAGACCTTTTTGCAACATGAGCTGACGCGCCGGAAGTTTCTCGAACAGACGGCGGCGGGGATGGTCGCCGGGCTGGGGACGGCTGGCGGACCGGCCGCACATCCTCCCCCGGCAGTCCAACCTCAGCCGAGCACCACCGCGTCTCGGAGCGATCGCATCCGTCTGGGGGTGATCGGCGTGCGGCGTCGCGGCCTGGAGTTGGCACTGGCGCTGGCCCGCTTCCCGGATGCCGAAATCGCCAGCCTGTGCGACGTGGATGGCTACGTTCGCCGGGTGGCGCTGCGGGAACTGTCGGCCGTGCAGCCGCAGGTCCCGCGAGTCGTCGCCGATGCTCGCCGCGTGATCGACGACGACCGGTTGGACGCCGTCGTGATCGCGACGCCGGACCACGGGCACGTCCCCCTCGCCGTGGCGGCGTGCGAAGCGGGACGCGACGTCTACCTCGAAGCGCCGGTGACGCACACACTGGAGGAGGCGGCCGTGCTGGAACGGGCGTCCGCCGGACGGGTGGTCCAATGCGGCCTTCAGCAGCGGAGCGGAGCGCACTTCCAATCGGCGGTCGCGCTGCTGCAAGCGGGAGGGATTGGCCGCATCGGGCACGTCCGCGTCTGGGCGATCCATCGGCGCGGCCTCTTCGCCCCTCCGGCCGATCCCGAGGGACGGGGACTGCCGGCGGCGGACGAGGTCTCCCGGCCTCGGCAGGGAGAGTTCGACTACGCCGCCTGGCTCGGCGGTGCCGCCCAGACCCCCTTCAACCCCTGGCGGTACCATCATCATTGGCGGTGGTTCTGGGACTTCGGCTCCGGCGAGTTGGGAAACCTCGGCGTACATCTGCTCGACGTGGCCCGCTGGGGATTGGGAGTGGACCTCCCGCTGCGCGTCACCGCCCAGGGACGCCGCCTCCAGCACGAGTTCCCCTTCGAGACCCCGGACACCCTCTCGGTGCAGTACGAGTATCCGGACGTCACGGTGGCGTGGGAGCACCGGTTGTGGAGCGACTTCGGCCTGGAAGGACGGTCGGCGGGGGTCGCCTTCCACGGGACCGAGGGGACGCTCATCATCGACCGCGGCGGCTGGAAGGTTTACGGCCGCAAGGAGGGACCGTGGGCGCCGGCCTCGCCGCTTCTGGAGCCGCACTTGCGGAACTTCCTGGATTGCATTCGGACGCGCGCCACGCCGGCGGCGGATGTCCGCATCGGCTGCCTGTCGAGTGCGCTGTGCCATCTGGGGAACCTCGCCTACCGCCGCGGCCGCTCCTGGACCGCGGACGAGTCGTCCCCTCCCTCCTGAGAGTGGAGGTCTGCTCCCGACCTCCTTTGCCGTTTGCGAGGGAGAGAGAGTGGAAGCGAGCCCAAGGAGCCGTCAGTTCGTGTCCCTGTTTTCCTGCTTCTCCGTCGGAGCGATTGCCATGCCGGCCGTCCGTCCTTGTCTGCCAGCCGTTTTGCTGATTCTGCTTGTGGGGCTTGACCACCCGGCGGTGGCCGCCGCGCGGCCGACGTTTCGCGAGGTCGTGCTGGATGCCGCCGCCGCGGACAAAACCTGCTACGCCGTGGAGCTGGCGGACGTCGACGGCGACGGCGACCAGGACGTCGTGGTCGTGACGGATAACCGCGTGCAGTGGTACGCCCAGCCGACGTGGGAGAAGCACGTGATCCTGGAGAACCAGACGGAGCTGGACAACGTCTGCATTGCGGCGCACGACATCGACGGCGACGGCCGGATCGACTTTACCCTGGGAGCAGGGTGGACGAAGGTGGGGACGATTCAATGGATCACACGGAGCGGCGCCTCCGACGGAAAGTGGCGCGTGCATCCGATTGCCATCGAACCGTGGACGCATCGGATGCGGTGGGCGAACGTGCTCGGCGAAGATCGCCCGCAGCTCGTCGTATCGCCGTTGAATGCGACCAGCGGGGCGGGAGTACGGCTGACGGCCTTCTCCATCCCCCCCGATCCGAAGGCCGACCGCTGGGTGCCGACGGTGCTGGACGACTCGCTCAACCGGATGCACAACCACTGGCACGTCGATTTCAACGGCGATGGGGTCGCCGCGACGCTCACCGCCAGCCAGGAGGGGCTGTACCTCATCCGCCGCACGGAGGAGGGGACGTTTCATCGCCGGCGCGTCGGGAGTGGCATGCCTGGGGAGACTCCGGAGACGAGCGGGGCCGGGGAAGTCAAATTGGGAAAACTGGGGAACGGGAGACCCTTCGCGGCGACGATCGAACCGATGCACGGAACGTCGGTGGCCATCTACACCGTTCCCGGCGACGAATTGCCGGAGGGTCGGCTTGCGGACCGGTTGGTGATCGAGGATTCGCTCCAGCAGGGACATGCCGTGTGGTGCATTGACCTCGATGGCAACGGGGGAGATGAAGTCGTGATCGGCCATCGCGAACCCGGTACCGGTCCGATCGTCGGGCCGGGAATCTACGTCTATTGGGCGGAGGACGCGGCCGGCACGCGCTGGAGCAAGCAGGTGGTCGACAATGGCGGCATGGCGTGTGAGGATTTGCTCTGCGCCGACCTGACGGGGGATGATCGGCCGGACATCGTGGCCGTCGGCCGCAAGACGAAGAACGTCAAGCTCTACGTGAACGAACCCTGAGTCGACGGCGGGAGGCCAGGCAGGGGATTGACGGGGGGCAGACCGGGGGTGATGGGCATCCCCGGAACCCCCGGGCACGACTGGCAAGCCAGCCGGCTAAGCTAAGACCTCGCACGCGGCGTCTGTCTCACTCTCACCGGGAGGCGCTGGAGAGCACGGGAAACTGGGGCGACTGGAGAAAGCTCGTCCCGGTCGCCGGAACCGGCAAAGGCGGAAAAGTCGTGCTAACAGTCACGATTGCCTGATGCGAGATTCGGGGTTGTTCCGATGGTAATGACGAAGGCCGGCCGCAGCGGGAGCTGCCCCGCCGGATTCGTGCGGCGACTTTGCCGCGCAGAGCTTCCCCTCACTGCACGCTCGAACTGTGTGTGCCGGCCCCGTTGTGGGCAAGGAGATCACGATGCGACGGATTCTCTGGACTCTGGCCGCGAGCACGGCGATCACCGCCTCCGTCTCCTCGACGACCGCCCAGGAGCGTTTTGGGCCCCAGGAGACGTGGGGGCAGCGGGAGCCGGCGACCGGACGGATGAACCTCTCGTTCCCCAGCGGTCGGACGGCGGGGACGGTGGTTCGTTCGGAGACCAGCACCCCCGGCGGAACCTTCCCCGAGTCGTTCGGCTCGGACTCGCAACAGAACCATGAGGCGCGCCCCTTCCCCCCGGTGCAGCAGACCCTGCCCCCCGCGGGAACCCTCAGCGACCAGCGCGCCAGCGATCTCTTCCGGCGCGATCTCTCCGGGACGCGCAGCAGCGCCGGTCAGGTCCTCGCTCGCGAGCGCGAGGAGGACGGCTTCCGCCAGGTCAGCGGCGAGGCGACAGAACCTGCCCGTCGCGTGATCTATGCCGAGTATGAACGTGCTCCGGGCCAGGTGGATCGAGTGCAGCCGGTGGGGGGAGAGGAGCCGGCGGCTGGGTATCCGGCCGCGTCCTATCCGCCATCGACCGGCCGCGACCTTCCGGGAGGGACCACGAATTCCCGCCTGGAGTTTGGACGGAGTCTGGGGACACGGAGCAGCCCGGTGGGCGGCAGCTCGTCGCGGCTGATGGACCCGATCCCGACCTCGCCCGGCTCGCGGACTATTGATCTCGGCCCCTCCCCCTCGGGACAGGTGCAGTCGTCCCGCGGTGTGACCTTACAGCGGTCGCTTCCCGACAATCGTGGCAGCGCGCTGCCTGTGACGCGCAGTCCGCAGACGATTCTCCCGACTGCCGCGACGACGTACCGGCCGAGCGGCGCGGCGAAGACCGCAGCCGCTGCGCTTCCGGCGGCCGGCGGGATGGACCCGTTGGGCGCCTTGGGGCAGCAGGTGCGGAGCGGTCCGCAGTCGCCGACGGTCTCGGTCGAATGGGTCACACGGAGCGGGATCAACGTCGGACAGGAGTGCGACTGCGATCTGGTAATCAAGAACACAGGGATCATTCCGGCGAGCAACGTGGAGTTGACGGCGCATTTCCCGGCCAGCGTGCGGCTGGTCTCCGTGGAACCTCAGCCCGCGGAAGCCGATTCGCATCTGCTGTGGCGGTTCGCCGAGTTGCAGCCGAGCCAGGAGCAGATCATCCGCATCAAGCTCATTCCGAGTGAACGAGGCACGATCCAGACGCAGGCGGACATCCGGTTCAGCGGCACGGCTGCGACCAGCCTGACCGTGGCCGAACCGCTGCTGGAGGTCGCCTGCGAAGGACCGAACCGCGTGCTCGTCGGCGAACCGGCTTCGCAGACGGTCGTCATCAAGAATCCGGGCAGCGGCATTGCCACCAACGTACAGATCGAAGCGATCATCCCGGAGGGACTGGAACACGCCCGCGGCAACCGCCTGGTGATGGACGTCGGTTCGCTGAATCCCGGGGAGACGCGCAACGTGCGGTTGGCCCTGGCGGCGATCAAGGGGGGCAAGCAGGTGGTACAGATTCAGGGCCGGGCGGATGGCGACCTGGTCCGCAACACGCAAAGCGAAGTCTTCGTCGTGGCGCCCAGCCTGGTCGCAGAGATCGAAGGTCCGGGTCTGCGGTATCTGGGCCGCAACGCCACCTACGTCCTGCGGGTTCGCAACGACGGCGAGATCAACGTCGAGAACGTCCGCGTGATGCACAAGCTGCCTGAGGGCTTTGAGGTCGTGGAATCCGATCGCGGCGCTCAGTTTGACCGGGCGAACCGGCTGGTGAACTGGTTCGTCGGACGGCTCGCTGCCGGCGCGACCGCGGAGATCAAGGTCACCGTCCGGGCCGATCGCATCGGGAGCTTCACGCACTTCGTTCGCGCCACCTCCGAGCACGGCGCGATCAGCGATGCCCAGTTCACCACACAGGTGGAAGGGACGCCGGCTCTGGTCATGAACATTCGTGATCTGGACGACCCGGTGGAGGTGGGGGCCGAGACCGCCTACGAGATCGTGGTCAAGAACGAGGGTTCTGCCCCGGCCCGCGGCGTCAGCCTGGCCTGCGAGATTCCTGCCGGCGTTGAAGTCCTGCGGGCGCAAGGCCCGGTGGACAGCATCAAACAGCGGGACCTGGTGACCTTCAACCCTGTGCTGGAACTCGCCCCCGGCAACAGCATCACTTATCGGGTACACGTCCGGGGATCGACCACCGGCCATCACCGGCTGCGGGCCCGCTTGTCGAGCGAATCGATGCCGGAACCGCTCACCGTCGACGAGCAGACCCGCTTCTATGGCGAGTGATCCGCACCGGCAGCGGCCGAACGGCCACCCTCTGTGAACTCCTGCAACCCCGGAGAGGCTCCTCTCCGGGGTTGTCTGTTGGCCGAGACCGTTTTTTCGGCAGAACCACAGTCAGGCCGGGCGGCAGGTCCGCAACAGGGGAGGCTCCGCAGGACTCTGCGCGCAGAGACCGGCAGACTGCCGTCACTTTGCGACCAGTTCGCGCACCAGCATCCGCGCAGCCTTGTAGGCGTGCCGCACGGCAAACAGTCGCGTTTCGATCTGCTCCTCGTTGTAGTATTTGCCGTGCTCGCTGGTGGGAAGTCCCGCCAGCGCCAACGTCAGCGGGAGGAGATCGAGGAATTCCTTGTAACGTCGCTGTTGCTCATTGACGTCTGACACGGGGCCTACCTCCGAACTCTGCCGGTCACGGGGGAATGAGGGACTCACGGTGCGGCTACGGCCGCGATTCCCGGGAGATGATGCCGCTGTGCGCAGGATAGCTCCGCGGTTCGGGAACCTGCAATCGAGGGGATTCGCAGACGACGCACACTCGAGAAGCACTGGGACCCCTTCCGGCATCCTTGGCCCCCCGCGGCCGCACTCCGGCGGTCGGGATCCGCCTCGAGCGATCGCCTGGATTTCCCGTCCGGCGGCCGGACGGCCTCGGGCGGTGAATCGGCTTGACGCCCCTCCCCACGGGTACGATCCTACCGCCACAGCTCCGCGATGGGCGCCGCCTCGGCTGCTGGGGAGCAGCCGGGATGCTGGGGGTTCGCCTCTGCGCCCGGGACGATCGCACGCCTGACCACCGGTGAGCGATCGAACCGACGGACGGCGGGACAACGGAGAGATCGAGGGAGTGAGGGAGCAGAAGGCAGGGAGTCCTCTACGCCCCTCCCCCACGTCCTGCCCCCGCATTCAGCCTCCTCCCCAGCGACAGCATCCCAGCCTCATGTTTCAACGCGTCGACGAAGCCCGGTTCATCGCCGGAGAGCACGAAATCCTCAAGTTCTGGGAGGAACAAGGGATCTTCCGCAAGCTCATCGAGCAGAACCGCGGCAAACCGAAGTGGTCGTTCCTCGATGGCCCCATCACCGCCAATAACCCGATGGGGGTGCATCACGCCTGGGGCCGCACCTACAAGGACGCCTACCAGCGCTACTTCGCCATGACGGGGCACGAGCTCCGCTACCAGAACGGCTTCGACTGCCAGGGGCTCTGGGTCGAGGTCGAAGTCGAGAAGGAGCTGGGGCTGGGGACCAAAAACGCCATCCACCAGTTCGGCATCGACCGCTTCGTCCGCGAGTGCAAGAAGCGGGTGCTCCGCTTCGCCGCCCGGCAGACCGAGCAGTCGATTCGCCTTGGCTACTGGATGGAGTGGGACGATCCGGACGAACTGCGGAAACTTGCGGACGCGATTGGGGCACAAAGCCCGCCGACGGCGTCGGCAGGACCCGCAATCACCTACCGCACCCCCCGCGGGCAAACCGTCACCGGCGATCCCGAGGAGATTGCTGCGCGGCTCGGAAACCCCGAATGGGGAGGGAGCTATTTCACCTTCTCCACCGAGAACAACGAGACGATCTGGCTGTTTCTCAAGAAGTGCTTCGAGCGAGGGAAAATCTACCGCGGCCATGACGTGATGCCCTGGAGCGGCCGCGGCGGCAGCGCCTACTCGCAGATGGAAGTCGCCGACGGCCGCAAGCTCACCACGCACCGCTCGTGCTTCGTGCGGTTTCCGATTGTGGAGGAGAAGAATGGAACCACAGAGGCACGGAGGCACGGAGAAGAGAAGCTGAAGGAGTACCTGCTGGTCTGGACGACGACGCCGTGGACGCTCACGGCCAACGTCGCCTGCGCGGTGAATCCCGACCTCGACTACGTCCGCCTCAAAGCGAAGATCAAGGGGGATGACGCCCCGGCGTATTACTACTTCGCCAAGGACAACCTCGAGTACAAGCGGCTGGAGCGGGAATTCAAGGAGGGCTTTGGCGGCGACTGGACCTGGCCGCCAGGCGTGCCAAAGCTCAAGACGATCGCGCAGATCTTCAAGGAGCAGGGGGGCTACGAGATCGAGGGGACGCTCACAGGGGCCGAGATGATCGGCTGGCGCTACGCCGGGCCGTTTGACGACCTCCCGGCTCAACAGGAGGCGTTCGGTCGTGCGGGATTTCAGGAGCAGACTCCCGGGAGTTCCCTCAAGCATCCGGTGATTGACGGCGGTCGGGACAGTAAGGGGAACCCCAACGTCGTTGCCGGGGAGGGGACCGGCATCGTCCACATCGCTCCCGGGTGCGGCGACATCGACCACAAGATCGGCGTCGAACTGGGGTTGCCGATCATCGCTCCCCTTCAGGAGGACGGCACATATGGCGAGGGCTTCGGCCCCTTCACCGGCCGCGAGGCGATTGCCCCCGACACGGCCGAGCTGGTCTTCGATCAGCTCCGCCAGAAGGGGCTGCTCGTCCATGTCGAAACCTATCCGCACATCTACCCGCACTGCTGGCGGACGGGGGATGAACTCGTCTTCCGCCTGGTGGACGAGTGGTTCATCAACATGGACTGGCGGGAGGAAATCCAGCAGGTGGTCAAGTGCATCCGCTGGCTCCCCCCCGCGATTCAGGGGGAGGAACGGGAACTGGAATGGCTCGCCTCCATGCGCGACTGGATGATCTCCAAGAAGCGCTTCTGGGGCCTGGCGCTGCCGATCTGGGTGCAGGTGGACGACCCCTCAAAGTTCGTCGTCTTCGGCTCGCTGGCCGAGCTCAAGGAATGGTACGACAAGTATGGTGGTCAGGGCTGGGAAGAGTTCGAGGGGCATACGCCGCACCGGCCCTGGATCGACCGCGTGCTGATTCGCAACCAGTCGCCGGACAAATCCGGTCCGTGGATGATGCGGATTGAGGACGTCGGCAACCCCTGGCTGGACGCCGGGATTGTGCCGTTCTCGACGCTGAACTACCGCGGATCGCACAGCTCGCCGCTGGCAGCGGCGGGTCGCTCCACGCTCCATTGGAAGGACTGGTTCCCCGCCGACTTCGTCGTCGAATGCTTCCCCGGCCAGTTCCGCAACTGGTTCTATTCGCTGTTGGCGCTCGCCACGATGATGCGCCACGACGAGACCAACGACCCGTGCGAAAAATGCCCCTTCAAAACTCTCCTCGGCCACCGCCTCGTGATGGACGAGCATGGCAACGCCATGCACAAAAGCGACGGCACGGCGATCTGGTTCGAGGAGGCGGCCGAGCAGCTCGGCGTTGACACCCTCCGCTGGATGTACCTCGCGCAGAACCCCGCTGCGGATCTCCGCTTCGGCCTGCGGCATCCCGATCAGCCGGTCACGCTGGAGACCCCCGACGGCCCCATCACCCATACAAAAGAAGGTCTCCCCTGCTGCAAGGTCACCAGCACGCCGGCCGACGAAATCCGCCGCCAGGTCTTGATTCCTCTGTGGAACAGCTACGCCTTCTTCGTCAACTACGCCGTCCTCGACGGCTACTCGCCGGACCTCAATCTGGTCGAGGAAGACGCCCGGACGTTTCGCACCGAGATGGACCGCTGGATTCTCTCCCGGCTGCAGGAGCTGACGCAGTGCGCGCGGAGGTCGTTCGAGGCGTTCGACGTGGCGACGTTCATGCGGGCGGCGGCCGAGTTCATCGACGACCTCTCGAACTGGTACATCCGCCGCAATCGCCGTCGCTTCTGGCGGGCGCGAGGAACCCAGAATCCAGAGTCCGCTGTCCCCAGCGATGCTGTCGGCAGTGTTGATCCCTCAACCATCTCTCAGCACTCTGCACGGAGTTGGGATGCGGACAAACTCGCGGCGTACCAGACGCTCTACGAAGTTCTCGTCACGCTGTCGAAACTGCTCGCCCCCGCCATTCCGTTCCTCGCCGAGCGGATGTACCAGAATCTGGTCGCCGGTTCGACCGCGACCCGTCCCGGAAGCGCGGCGCAGGCCGCCAGCCCCCCGGTGTCCGTCCATCTCTGCACTTACCCCGAAGTCGATTCCACAAAGCTCGATCCTGCGCTCAACCGCCGGATGGCGGCCGCACAGCGGGTGGTGCGGCTGGGACACCGGTTGCGTGAATCCGCCGGCCACCGCGTCCGTCAGCCGCTGGCGGAACTCCGCTATGACTGCCGGGATGAAACACTCGCCCACGACGTCGCGCTGCTGGAGTCCATCATCGCCGACGAGCTCAACGTCAAACGGGTGACGCGGGACCGCCGCCTCGAGGAGCTGGCAGCCTACCAGTACAGGCCCAATCTCAAGACGCTCGGCCCCAAGTACGGCAAGCTGCTGAATGCCATCAAAACCGCCCTCCCGGCGATCGATCCGGCCGTGCTGGCCCCGCTCCGCGCGGCCCAGCCAGTGACCGTCTCGATCGAGGGTCACGAGGTGACCCTCGCGCCGGAGGACGTCATCATCAGCGCCGTGCAGGCGACCGACTGGGCCTGCGGCGCCGATGCCGGCATCCAGGTCGCGCTCTCCACGCAGCTCACTCCGGAACTGGTGCAGGAGGGGATGGCCCGCGATTTCATCCGCCACGTACAGCAGTTGCGCAAAGAGGCGGACCTGGAGGAGAACCAGCGGATCGGAGTAGTCTGGTCGGCGGGGGGAGCGGTCGCCGGGGTGATCGAAGCGATGCTGGCCGCGTGGTCGCCCCTGATCGAGACCGAGACGCGGGCGGTAGCGATCACACGGGAGGAAGGGACCGCCGGCCGCGAGGTTGCCGTGGGGGACCAGACGGTCCAGATCGCCATCACCCCACGGTGAATTCCCTCCGAGGAGGGGGAGGGCGGCCGGTTCGCCGGGTAGGGAGCACGGCCGGGAACAACCGGCGGACGTGAAACCCGGCGGCCGTCCCCGGGGTATTTTCTGCGGGAGCCCGAACGAGCGTGTCGTCCGACGAGGAACTGGTCGCGCGTTGCCTCCGGGGTGACCGGTCCGCGATGCGCGAACTCGTCGAGCGATTGGAACGCCCCGTGCTGGCATTGTGCCTGCGGATGTTGCGTCATCGGCAGGACGCAGAGGATGCCGCGCAGGAGTCCCTCGTCCGGGTCTGCAAGCACCTGGCGACCTGGGACGGCTCCCGGTCCCTGTTGCCGTGGGTGCTGGCGATCACCGCCAATCGGTGTCGCACGGCCCTCGAGCGCCGATCGCGGCGGGGGAGGACGGTGGAGTTGCTGGAGGAGGAGGCCGATTCCCCCCCGGCCATGGACGGAGAACTCGGCGAGGAGGTCAGCCGGGCGCTCGCACAACTGCGAGAGGAGTACCGGCACTGTTTCATCCTGTTCTATGAGCAGGAGTTGTCCGTGCAGGAGATCAGCCAGGTCTTGCAAGTGCCGGAAGGGACGGTCAAAACGTGGCTGCACCGCGCCCGCAAGCAGATGGCTGAACACTTGCGGACGCGGGGCTACGGCCGCTCCGGCGGCGGGGAATCCTGGCACACAGAACAGCTTTCGGGATGAGCGCGAGGGGTCGCTCCCTGCTCACCCCGGCGGAGGTGGTCGAGTCAACGGGCGAACAACCATGACCTGTGCGGAATTCCAAGCCGGTCTTCAGTCGGCGATTGAGACTCGCGACGCTGCGGCCCTGGCGCGCCTGGCCGAGCACGGCGAGCAGTGCCGGCAGGCCGAATGCCGCCGCGCCTGGGAGGATGAACAGTTGCTCCGCCGCGCCATCGCTCTGTGGCGAGCGGGGCCGAAGCCGGTCGGCGGCGGCCTGGTGGATGCCGTGCTTCGCGAGGTCTTGCCCCCACCGGCGCCTTCCCCGGCAATCGCGGCTCGTCCGCAACGCTCCTGGCAGGCGGGATCGATTCTGGGCGCGGCTGTCGCGTTGCTGCTGGCCATGCTGGTCCTGGCTCCCGATGCGGGGCGGACGGTCAGGCTCGCCGGACGGACGGGCGGAACGGCGGAGGCACCAGCCGCGCACAGCGAAGCCACCGGCTCCCCCGCCGGAATCGCGGACGCTGCTCCCCAGCAGACCTCTGCTGCGGTGGACGCCGCAGGAATCAGCGGCGCCTATGTGGGTCTGGCACAGGACGCGACCAGCTTTGTCACGGATCTGGCGATGCTGGTCGTGCCGGTCGCCGTGGACGATCCCGACGAGGAGGCCGCCACTCCTTCCCATTGGTTTCAGCGGCTGGGAGAGCACATCGAACCGGTCCAGGACGGCGTGAAGAACAAGCTGGGGGAGTGGTTCGGCCCCCCGGCGACCTGAGCGCCAGGGCTGTTTGAAGTGGATGGGGAGTCCTCGCGGGTGACCTCCAACAGGGCGTCACTCACGACCGACCTGCAAGCCCATCCTCCGTCACCCGCGCCAGCTCTCGCGCACAGCGTCGCACCCGCTCGACTGCTTCGGCCACTTGGACAAGTTCGGCCTCCGAGCCGAGCAGGATCGGATGATGGAGCGTCAGCACGTGGGCGTCCGCCGTTTCCGCCGCGACGAGATCGCCAACGGTGCGAAACCGCCCCCGGGCATGGATGAGGTGCAGCGCCCGGAAGCCCCCCTCGACGGCCATCCCCTCCGCCCGCATGGCGGCGGCGAAGCGGTCGCGCGCAAGACCCTCAAAGCGGCTCGGGTCATAGCGCCAGCCGAGTTTGTAGTAGACCGGCGCGTTGTCAGGCCGCGGGCGATCCAGCGGCGTCAGTCCTGAGCCGGCCAGACGCGCGGTCAGTTGCTGCACGGCCGCCCGTCGCCGGGCGTTGGCCTCGGGAAGGCGGTCGAGCTGCGGCAACAGGACGGCGGCCTGCATCTCGGAGAGGGGATACGCATCGTTTCCGCGCAGGGCAATGAGCCGAACTCGCTGGCCGACGTCATCCCGGTTGGTGAGGAGCGCGCCGCCGCGTCCGGCCGTCGTCAGCTTGCTGCCGCCGAAGCTCCAAACGCCCACGTCGCCCCAGGTGCCGGCCGGCCGGCCCTGCACCCGTGCCCCCGGCGCCTGACAGGCATCTTCGATCACGGCCACACCGCGCTGATCCGCCCACTGGCGGAGGGTCGCCATGTCCACCAACCCCCCGTGCAGATGCGATGCGATCACCGCTTTGGTCTGAGGTCGCCAGGCGGCGTCGAGCCGGCCGACGTCCAGTTGCCAGTCGTCGGGGCGGACGTCGACCAGGACGGGGAGGCCCCCCACGTGCAGGACGTTGGTGAAGTTAGCTTTGAAGTCATAAGCGGCGAGCAATACCTCATCGCCCGGACCGATCTTCAGTCCCCGCAGGGCCAATTCGATGGCCACCGTCCCGCTGCTGCACAGCCAGACATGGCGACAGGCGTGCATCTCTGCCAGCCGAGCCGCCAGTTGTTCGCACCAGGGTCCGTGATACTTCCCCCAGTCGCCGGAGGCGGCGAGTTCCGCCAACCGCTCGGCGACGGCCGGGTCCGGGAGAGGCCACGCCGGCGGGCCGGCGGGGCGCAACGGCGTCCCACCGAGAAGAGCGGGACGGTCGGGTGAAGCCGCAGAAGTCACGTGAGAAAGCGAGAAAATGGAGATTCTTGAGGGAGAGACGGTCCATCGCCGAACGTCTAGCGTCCCGCGTCCGACGGCGGCTGTCCAGCCCAGGAAGGCAAGGGGGAGGGAAACCGCGCGGAGCGGGAGTGGGAACCCGCATTGCCCCGATTTCCCGTTCACCGATACGATCCGCGCCGAGGGGGGCCTCCCGGCCGAGGCGCGTCGTCGGGATCGGTCGGAGCATCCGTGTGCGGTTCTTGTTGGACAGCCTGCGTCGCCTGATCCTTGCTGCGCTGGTGATCATCGCCGTCGCCTGCGTGGTGGAGGTCGCCTTGCGCTGTCAGCAGCCGCTACCGACCGGCCCGCAGAGCATCGTCGATCCCAGCGGGTTGCCGCACCTTCCCAGCCGCACCACCCGTCTGACGCTCCCCGCCAATTGGTCGGGTCTGTTGCACCATGCCGAGACAGGTGAGCCTTTCACCGCGCGGGTGAATTCCCTCGCTCTGCGCGGTCCGGAGCCAATGATCCCCAAACCGCCGCGGATGCTGCGCATCCTCTGCCTGGGGGACGAGACGACGCTCGCCCCCGGACTACCGGACGACGAAGCCTACCCCGCCCAACTGGCTCTGCTCCTCCGCCGTGGCTCGACCGCCCAGGTCGAGGTCCTCAACGCCGGTATCCCGGGCGGGTGTCCTCTCACGACGACGATTCTCTATCGTCAGCAACTGTCCGTCCTGGATCCGGACGTGGTGATTGTGCACGTGGATGTGTCGGATGCGGCAGATGATCTGGCTTGCCGCCCGACGCTGCGGACGGACGCTGCCGGCCGCCCGGCGGCAGTGGTGCATCCCACGTTCGAGGCGGGGGCAGGTCCCTGGGCGGATTGGGAGGAGCGGTTCGCCATCGCCGGATGGCTGCGGAGGCGGTTGGGGGCGGAACTCGCTCCCCCCCTGCCATCGTCGAGATACGACGAGTTTCAGCGCCGATTGATGGCCTGGCAAGTGGGAACTCATGCCAGGACAGGCGCAGCGCATCCCGCCTTGGCCCCGTTGGCGCATCTGCAAGAGCTGTTGCTGGACCGCCCGGTCCGTCTGGTCCTGTCGACCTGTCCTGATGCCTGGCAAACCTCCGAATGGCTGAGGGCCTCCGCGGCAGCAGCATCGCCTCCGGAAGCACTCACGGCGCCGGCGGCGGCGATGCAGGCGGCGGCAATGCGACTCGGCGTCCCCGCCGTCGACGCCACATCCGCGTTCCTCAGTGATCCCGACCCCGCGAGACTGTATCTTTCCGGAACACAGGGCCTGTCGCGAAAGGGTCACGCCCTTTACGCCGAGGTGCTGGCCCGCGTGCTCCTGGGCGAGTCGCCTCCGCCCGCCCCGGGAATGGCCCACCGACCGTAAACGCCGGCACGGTGCGCAGGCGGGCTCGACGTGCCAGGTCGCAGTCGGCTCACCCCCCGGTGCGTCCGACCAATCCGATTTTGCCGATTCTCCCGATCAACGGCGGCTGATGACGAACGTTCCACGTCATTCGGCGGTGCAGCCTCGTTCCCTCGCCATGACAGACGGCGGAACGTGTAGACCAATGATGGGCAGGTGCACCGGCGAGACGACCAACCCGTCCAGACCGCCGGTCGGTCGGCCGCGACGCCAATCGCCAGAACCGTGGTCCGGGGATATGATCGTGAGCAGCGGCGCCAGAATCCGACAGACGGCGCGGTCGTTTGTTCCCCGCCTCCTCCCCCGACGACCCGTGGCGATGATTCAGGTCGAACATCTGACCAAGCGGTTCACCGACCTGAAGCGCGGCGCGGTGACGGCGCTGGACGACGTCTCTTTCGAGGTCTCGGCGGGGGAGATCTTCGGCTTGCTCGGTCCCAACGGGGCCGGGAAAACGACCTGCCTGCGGATTCTGAGCACGGTGCTGCGGCCGACGTCCGGACGCGCCTTTGTCGCCGGGCACGACGTCGACCTGTATCCCGGCCGCGTGCGGGCCAACATCGGTTACATGTCCAACAGCACCGGCATCTACGATCGCATGACCGCCTGGGAGCTCGTCGAATACTACGGGCGGCTGTACGGCATGGAAGAGGACCAGTTGCAGGCGCGGCTGGAGGAGATTTTCACTACCCTCCAGATGCACGACTTCCGCGACGTGCTGGGGAGCAAGCTCTCCACCGGGATGCGGCAGAAGGTCTCCATCGCCCGCACCATCGTGCATGACCCGCCGGTCCTCATTTTTGATGAACCGACGTCCGGGTTGGATGTCCTCGTGGCCCGGGCAGTCCTCAAGACCATCCAATCCCTCAAGGGCCAGGGAAAGTGCATCATCTTCTCCACGCACATCATGCGCGAGGTGGAGAAGCTGTGCGACCGCGTGGCGATCATCCACCGCGGACGCATCCTGGCCCAGGGGACGATCCCTCAACTCGCCGCGGAATACGGACAGCCGGACATGGAGGAACTCTTTTTTGAACTCATCCAGCGGCACGACGGCGCCGCCGTGGACTGCGCCCCCCCGGATGACGCGGAGAGGCCCGCGGGGCACGCCGCCATGCAGAACTGATCGCGCAGACCTCTCCACGTTCCCCCGGACCCGTACCCGCTCCCTTCGTCCTCGTCCCGACACTTGAACCTCGCCTCGCCTGCATGACTCCCCGGAACGTCAAGCTGATCTTCCTGCGCGAGGTCCGGGACCAGCTCCGCGATCGGCGGACGCTGTTCATGGTGGCGGTCCTGCCGCTGCTGCTCTATCCCGCCCTGGGGATCGGTATGGCGCAGATGCTGAGCACCTTCGCCGAGCAGAAGCGGACCGTGGCGATCGTCGGCGCAGCCGACCTCCCGGAGCCGCCGCTGCTCGACCCGCGCCAGCCGCAGCAGTTCCGGGCCCACTGGTTTGCCATCGCGGACGATGCCGACAAACTGCGGGTGATCACCGATACGATGTTGGAGGAATCCCTTCCCGGCGGACCCACGCTGGAAGAAGCGGAGTTCCTCCAGGCCGCGCTCCAGCACCGTTCGCGGGTGGAGCAGCTTGGCCAACTCACCCGTCGGCGGGAGCGGCTGGAGACCCCAGCGCCGACGGCGGGGCCGCTGCCGCCCGACCACCAGCAGGAACTGGCTCAGCTCCGCCGCCAGGAAGACGAACTCAAGCGCGAACTCGATGCCTGGTTCCGCACCAGCCCCGTGCAGGTGTTGATCGTGGTCCCCCGGGGGTTCCGGAAGCAGTTGGATGAGATCACGGCGCGGCTGGAGGCGCGCGAACCAGTGGACGACCTCATTACCGCCGCGCCGCGGCCGGTGATCCTCCAGAACAGCGCCGATGAGAAGTCCGTAATTGCCGGCCGGCGGGTGCGCGAGGCGATCCGCAACTGGAATCAGCAGGTGCTGGCGCAGCGGCTGGAGGCGGCGCGGCTCCCCGGTTCGCTCCCCACCGCCGTCGATGCCACCGGGGTCGATCTCGCGGCGGACTCCGAAATCTCCGCCACTCTCTGGAGCAAGATGTTCCCGCTGCTGCTGGTCATCATGGCGGTGACGGGGGCGTTCTATCCGGCAATCGACCTCGGCGCCGGGGAGAAGGAGCGGGGAACGATGGAGACGCTGCTGATCTCTCCCGCCAGCCGCGCCGAGATCGTCGTCGGCAAGTTTTTGACGGTGGTGCTGTTCAGCCTCTCCACGGCGCTGTTGAATCTGGTCAGCATGGGGATCACCTCGAAATACATGCTGACGATGGCGGCGGCGGGCCAGCTCTCCAAGCTCGGGAATGTGGCGGCGTTTCCGCCGCTCTCCGCGCTGGTCTGGCTGGTGGTGCTGGCGGTTCCCCTGGCGGCGCTGTTCGGGGCCCTCAGCCTGGCGCTGGCGATGTTCGCCAGGAGCAGCAAGGAGGGGCAGTATTATCTCACGCCGCTGCTGCTGGTGACGATCGGGCTGGCGATGTTCTGCATCAGCCCGGCGGTCGAAATCAATCCCTTCTTCAGCGTGTACCCCGTGGTGGGACCGGGGTTGTTGCTCAAGTCCATCCTGCTCGGTCAGCCGCAACCGCATCTGTGGGGCTACCTGGGTGCGGTGTTGTTGTCGAGCTTCGGTTATGCGGCGATCGCCCTGTGGTGGGCGGTGGAGCAGTTCCACAGCGAAGAGGTGCTGTTCCGGGAGGCGGAGCGGTTCGAGCTGCGGGCCTGGCTGCGGCACATCTTCCGCGACCGCGAGCCGACCCCCAGTTTCACCGAAGCCGGTTTCTGCCTGCTGCTGATCCTGCTGCTGGTCTTCGCCTCCTGGGGCTTCCTGTCGAGCCGCTTCACGGCGGCGCCGTCGGCGGCCCAGCTCCTCAAGCTGCAGATGGTCTACCTGCTGGTGGCGATCGGCACGCCTCCGCTCCTCATGGCCGCGATGCTCACCCGCAGCGTGCAGGCAACGCTCAAACTCTACTGGCCGGGGGGGAGGATGCTCGCCGCGGCCGTGCTGCTGGCGATCGTGATTCAGCCGGTATCGATCGAACTCCTGGCGAGTCTGGCCTGGTTCTTCCCCCCCCTGCCGGAGGGGGTGCGACAACTCTTTACGTCGATGCGGTCGGAAGAGGTCCCCGGGTGGCTGCCGCTGTTGGCCTTTGCCGTGGCCCCCGCGGTGTGCGAGGAACTCGCCTTCCGGGGGTTCATCCTCAGCGGTCTGGAGCGGGCTCGCAATCCGTGGGTCCCCATCATTCTCTCGTCCGTGGCGTTCGGCCTCACGCACATGATCCCGCAACAGGTGTTCAATGCCACGCTGCTGGGGGTGGTGATCGCCCTGCTCGTGCTGGTGAGCCGCAGCCTGCTCCCCGGCATCCTGTTCCATTTCGTCTTCAACGGGATGCAGGTGGGGCTGGAACGGCTGGGAGGAGACAGCCTTCAGGAGTTCGCCGCCCGCACGGACCAGTGGCTGTACCGGGTGGAAACGTCTCCCGAAGGGTTGACCGCTCTGCGGATTGAATGGCCGCTGCTCCTCCCGTGTGCGGTCGCCAGCGTCCTGTTGGTGACGTGGCTGATCCGTTCGTTGCCGACCCGGCCGGGGTCCCCCGCGGCGGAGGCTCTGCTGGCTTCCGACGCTCCGCCCCTGACGCTCCAGCGCAGCGGAACATAACACCAGAGAGGGGGCGTCGCCGGGTGCGGATGGTTGTCCAGGACGGCGAAGTTCCTGCTTCACGGACTGGCCGGCCAACCGTGCTGGTCGGCCCGGGGGATGGCCGCGAGCATCTCCCTTTCGACCAGAACGTCGGACGGCACGATCTCGTCCCTGGCGCGGTTGAACACCTCCGGCCGCTGGGGAACGTCCGCCGGTCTGCTCACTCCACATTCCGACCGGCGGCGGGAGAGTCGTGGAACAGCGTGAGTTCCGGCGGCTTGAGAGGGCGGCAAAGAAGCGTTACCGTTCGCCCCCCGAACGCTCCTGGCCGCTACAATTCCGACGACCTTGCCCCCTCCCCCCGCTGTCCATGTTTGTCGATCGCGTTGAAATCCACGTTCAGGCCGGCGACGGCGGAGACGGCTGTCTCAGCTTTCGCCGCGAAGCCCATGTGCCGCGCGGTGGGCCGGATGGAGGCGACGGTGGTCGCGGCGGCGACGTCATCCTTCGGGCCGACGTCAACCAGGGAAGCCTGGGGAACCTCGTGGGTCATCATCACTGGAAGGCCCCGCGCGGCAATCCCGGCGAGGGGTCGCTCAAGACGGGACGCAGCGGCCGGGACGTCGTCATCCTCGTCCCGCCGGGGACGCTCGTCTTCGACGCCGACTCGGGATTGTTGCTGAAGGACCTGGAGCACCCGGGAGATCAGGTGGTGGCGGCGCGCGGCGGGCGGGGAGGGCGGGGGAACAAGCACTTTGCCTCGCCCACCAATCGTGCTCCGCGGGAGTTTGAGCGCGGCGAGCCGGGGGAGCAGCGCCGCCTCCTGCTGGAATTGAAGTTGATCGCCGACGTGGGACTGATCGGCAAGCCGAACGCCGGCAAAAGCACGCTCCTCAGCCGCCTCTCCAACGCCACCCCGGAGATCGCCCCTTATCCCTTCACCACCAAGTATCCCCACTTGGGATTGGTGCGGGTGGGATACGATCGCCAGTTCGTCCTCGCCGACATTCCCGGCTTGATCGCAGGCGCGCATGCCGGCGTTGGCCTGGGACACGAGTTCCTCAAGCACGTTCAGAGGACAAAGGTCTTCATCCATCTCGTCGAACCGACGCCGATGGATCAGTCCGATCCCGTGCAGAACTACCAGCAGATCCGCGAGGAATTGCGATTGTACGATGCTGCGCTGCTCGACCACCCGGAAATCCTCGCCGTCTCCAAGTGCGAACTCCCCGGGGCGGAGGAGGCGGCGCGGCGGTTGGCGGAGGTCACGGGCCATGCCCCGTTACGCCTCTCCGCTGCCACCGGCGCCGGACTGACGGACTTGATTCGTGAGGTCTTTCAGCGGCTCGAGGCTGTCTCCCGCTGATGGGCAGCCGTGCCCCCTCCGCGCACCGCACTACTCCTCTGGCGGTCGAGGAGGTCTTCTGTTTCACGTTCACGGACGGGGCGCGTCCCTCGGCGCCCCCCTGAGCAGACAGACCGTGACTCGCAGTTATCGCACCAGGAACTGTTTGGAAGCGGCATCCATCTCCGCCTCCCAGGCGGCGAGGAGTTCCTTCAGCCGCGCCACCACTTCCGGATGCCGATAACAGAGATTGACCCGCTCGCCGACGTCGTCGCGAAGCTGGAACAACAGGTCCATCGTTCCGCCGTCGTCGATGTATTTCCAGTCTCCATGGCGGATGGCCCGCATCTGGCGGTTGGCGCGGCGAATCCGCCAACAGAATGTTCGTTCCAGGGGGCCGGCTTCGCCGGTGAGCAAAGGGAGCAGATTGACGCCGTCAAACGCATACCCCTCCGGTGTCGCCGCACCGGCAAGTGCGGCAAAGGTGGCCGTGAGGTCCATCGTGATTGCCGGTTGGCGAAAGGTGCCGCCGGCCGGCAGCCGTCCCGGCCAACGCAGCAGGCAGGGCACGCGAATCCCCCCCTCCCACAACGTCGCTTTATGGTGAAACAGCGGCTGGTTGCTGGCCCAGCGTTCCCCGCCGTTGTCGCTGGAAAAGACGACCAGCGTCCGCTCGGCGATGCCTGCCCGGTCCAGTTCCTCGAGGATCATCCCCACCCCGGCGTCGATGCGCTCCACCATGGCGGCGTAAATCGCCCGGCTGCCGGTGAGCATGTTCTCCTTGGTGACGCGCGGCGTGTCGGGCTGATCCGGAGGCTGAAACGGCGCATGCACCGCCAGATGCGGAACGTACAGGAAAAACGGCTCAGCGGCGTGGTCGCGGATGAACGCCGCGGCCCGCGCGTTGATGAGATCGGTCAGATAGCCTTCGCAGCGGGCGATCTTCGTCCCTTCTCGGAGGGCATACGTCCCGTCGTAATAGAGGTGGCGGTAATAATCGGCATGTCCCAGGAGTTCTCCGAAATACTCGTCAAAGCCGTGACGGATCGGGTTGAACTCGTCGTCATAGCCCAAATGCCACTTGCCAAACGCTCCCGTGGCATACCCTGCATTTTTGAGCATGCGGGCGATGCCGGGATGATCGGCCGGCAAGCCGATGCCGTGATGAATGTCGGCGTGCGGTTGCCAGACGCCGTTCACCAGCCGGAACTGTTCCGCGGTGTACCCCAGGGCCCACTCAAAGCCGACGCGCTGTTGCCACCGGCCGGTGATAAAACCGCACCGCGTGGGGGAGCAGACCGGAGCATTGGCGTAGAAATCGGTACACCGCACCCCTTCAGCCGCGAGGCGGTCGATGTTCGGAGTCCGAATGTCCGTGGCCCCCATGCAGCCCAGGTCCCCATATCCCAAATCATCCGCGAGGATGAAGACGAAATTGGGGCGGGTCTCGTCCCCCGGCGCTCTCCAGGGGGCCGCCACGAAGAGGAGCACCGGCAGAAAGAACCTCAGGAATCGGAACTTCATGGTCAGCTCCTCAACAGGCGATCGGAGTGCAGGGCGATCGTAAACGACTCCCCTCCGCACCGCGAGGGTCCTCCCGGGCAGGGCCACCCCACCGGTGGGATCACGGTCCGCACTGGCAAGCACTTTTGTCCCCTTCTCCCTCCCCCGGTAGTCGAGATTGACACATGGGCCGGCGTGGATATGTTGGCGGGAAGGAATCTCAGCAGAGGTGGTACGACCAGCACCCCCTGCCACTCCAGAGAGGATGGGTATGTTTGCAGGCTGGAACTCGAATGCTCCCTCGCCTCTCCGGCTGACACGTCGGCATCTGCTCCGCATCGGCGGGATCGGGTTGGCGGGGCTGTCGCTCCCGCGGCTGCTGGCGGCGCGCGAAGCAGCCGCGGCCCCGACGCCGCGGGCCGATCACTGCATCGTCCTGTTCCTCAACGGCGGTCCCTCGCATCTGGACATGTGGGACCTCAAGCCGGAGGCGCCGGCGGAAATCCGCGGGGAATTCCAGCCGATCGACACCTCGCTGCCCGGCTATCAGATGGGGGAGCTGTTGCCCAAGCTGGCGCGGCACGCGCACCGTGCCACTGTGGTGCGGTCGATGCATCACAGCGTCAACAACTCTCATGCGGCCGCGGTGTATTGCGCCCTCACCGGGCATGATCGCGGCGAGCAGGGAGGGGGAGCCAAACCGAGCGACAATCCCGCTCCCGGCAGCGTGTTGTCGATGTTTCGTCCGCCGCAGCGGACCATCGTTCCCTTTGTGCACTTGCCGTACATCACCAAGGAAGGGGCCGGTGGACCGCCGCAGCCGGGCTTCTTCGGCGGCTTCCTGGGCGCCGCGTGGGACCCCTTGTTCATCACCCGCGATCCGAACGCCTCCGACTTCGCCGTGCCGGAGCTGACGCTCGTCAACGAAGTCAGTTCCGGGCGCCTGGCGGCCCGTGACGAACTGCTGGCGACGCTGGATCGTTTCCTCCAGACGGCGCGGGGCGCCCAGGCCGCCGCTGCGATGACGAGCTTTCAGCGCCGCGCTCTGGAGTTGTTGACTTCACCCGCCACGCAGCGGGCCTTCACGCTGAGCGACGAACCGGACTCCGTTCGCGACCGCTATGGACGCAACATCTACGGCCAAAGCGTCCTCCTGGCCAGACGGTTGATCGAGGCCGGAACGCGACTCGTGACCGTCTCCTGGGCCCCCGACGCCAACGCCACCTGGGACACGCACGGCAACAACTTCGGCAAGCTCCGCAACGACCTGCTTCCCCCGCTGGACGCCGCCGCCAGCGCCTTGCTGGACGACCTGCTGGAGCGGGGGCTGTTCGATCGGACGGTGGTGGCCATCCTGGGAGACTTCGGGCGCACGCCCAAGATCAACGGCAACGCGGGCCGCGATCACTGGAACTGGTGCTACTCGCTGATGCTCCTCGGCGGCGGCTTCCGACAGGGGTTCCTCTACGGCGCCAGCGATGAAACCGGCGCCTATCCCGCGCGGGACCCACTGACACCCGGTGACGTGCTGGCGACGCTCTATCACACCCTGGGCGTGCCGCACGACGGCCTGATTTACGACCCAACCGATCGGCCGCACCGCATCGTGCCGGCGGGGGAAGTCGTCCCCGAACTGCTGGCGTGAAGCCGCAGGCTCTCTGCCGGGAGCGTCTTCCTCCCCGCAACCGAGGCTAGGCGGTCGGCGCGGCGAGTGCGCGCTCCACAGCGGTTCTGAGCTTCTCCAACCCGACGCGGGCCACCAGGTCGGCATCCTGACGCCAGTAGTTGGCGTTGAACAGTTCCAGCGACAGGGCGGTCCGGCAACCGTTTTCCGCCATGGTGCGGAAGATGAAATCGGTGGGTGCGGCGCCATCCCCCACGTGCACCCGATCGCCATCCGTGAGCTCGCCGCGCGGCCGATCGCCGGGATAGTCGTTCACGTGCATCACCGGGATCGACTTTCCGGAGAGGAGCTTCAATCCGGCGAAGTCCGATCCTCCGCGATACAGATGATAGATGTCCGGCAACAGGCAGGCGTCGGGGTCACCGCAGGCGATGGCGACCAGGGCCGCCTCGCTCAACCGGTACAGGTTCCTGGAGGACCCCCAGAACTCGAGCACGGCCGTCACGCCGATGTCGCGTCCGGCACGGAGGACGGCGGCGTACCGCTCGGCGACGGCCCACAGGTCGACGGGAGGGGCTTCCGCCCGGTTGATCCCGGCGGGCGGGGCGGCCAGCCGCGTCCCTCCAATCCGGGCGATCAACTCCGCCTCGCGCTTGAACGTCTCGATGCCCCGCGCACGTTCGGTCTCGTCGTCAACCGCCCAGGCTGGAAAACTGATGCCGTTGACAACCGTCAGCCCCAGGTCGGCAATCCGTTTCTTGAGGTCGGGGAGCGAGCCACCGCTTTCAGCATACTGCTGGAGTTCCCGAATCCACGGCTCAATCGCCTGATAGCCCACGCTCGCCGCCAGTTCCACCTCCTCCACGATCGACAGCTTCTGCCCCCGGATGGTGCTGGTGTTCAGGCAGTACACAAACGGGTTGGAGGAGGGAGGCGGTTCATCGGCCAGGGTGGCGGCCGCCAGCACTCCTCCGGCCACCAGCGCCGCTCCGGCGCGAACGCACTCCCGGCGGGACACCTTCCAGGTCGACGCTCCCGATTCAACAGCAGACATGGCCACAACCATCGGAGAGGGAACCGAAACATCCAAACGGCGTGCGACGAGGGGTCAGCCTACTCCGGACCCGCCCCGGCCGCAAACCAGCGGACAGGTCCACAAGACTGACCATCTGACCCAACTGGTTGGCTACGGCCGCACTCCCTCGACGCATGAATCACGGAAAGATTGAGTCAGGCCCGGGAGATTCCGGGAACGCCGTGCAGTCCCGGAGTCGCTTGGAGGAGGCGGCCGAGCGCGCCACCGACCGGCCTGCCGGCCAATCGGATTGCACGAACGGCGGCGAGTCGTGATGGTGTGTCCACCAGCAGGCTGCGAATTCCGACCCTGACCCCGTGACCTCGTTTTGCCGAACAGCATGACCGATGACCGCTCTTACGCCATCTACACGCCGACTCTGCTGCGCTGGTACGACGTGATCGTGCTGGGGATCTCGAACCCCCTGATCTGGCGTTGCCCCACCGGGCGGATGCTGGAGTTCTTCAACCGGCACGTCAGCGGAAATCACCTCGACGTCGGCGTGGGGACGGGGTATTTCCTCGAACGTTGCCGGTTTCCGGTCGAGCACCCGCGCGTGGTGCTGATGGACGCCAACCCGCACTGTCTGACGGCGGCCGCCTGCCGACTCGCCCGCTATCAACCCCAGACCATCCGCAGCGACGTCCTGCGGTCCATCGATTATGACGGCGAGCGGTTTGACTCGATCAGCCTCAACTACGTGCTGCACTGCCTGCCGGGGACACTGGCTCAGAAGTCGGTCGTGCTGGATCATCTGCGGCCGCTGCTGCATCCCGGGGGGGTGCTGTTCGGCGCGACACTGCTGGCGGGGGGGGTGGCTCGAAGCTGGGCAGCCCGCTGGTTGATGGGGGTTTACAACCGTCGCGGCATCTTCGGCAACGCCGCCGACACGCTCGACGACCTGCAGCGGGAGCTCCAGCGGCGGTTTGAGGAGGTGCGGATCGAGGTCATCGGCTGCGCGGCGCTGTTCGTGGGACAAGCCCGAACATGACCGGCAGCCGGGTGGTGGTCTGATTGCAGGGGAGGCTGGGTACGTGCGGCGGGGGTTGGGGGGGGAGGGGAGGGGTCCTTTCCCAAGACGGAGGGAGCGCTCCTCTTCGAGTCGCGGCTAAACAATTACGAGTCGCGGCTAAACAATTACGGGTCGCTCCTCACTCCTTGCCCCGTGCCAACAGTGGCCTGCAACACAGATCACAACCTGTTCATTCGCATGATGTTGCAGCATCGGATGCCCGATCCGGTGCAATTGTGGCTCCCCCCGCAACGGAGTATCATCTGGGCTGCAAATCACCGCTGGGGACTAAGGCCGGTTCGGTCTCCAGGTCCCACGTTTCGTCCCACTTGATGGACCCGCAAGGAGCATTCCGCGTTGGCTGACGACATTCAACCTCAGGAGGACTCCCCGCTGGAGGAAGGCGAGGCGGGGAACGGCAACGCCGCGGCGTCGGAGGCCGGTCGGATCGAGCCGCTGGACATCACCACCGAGATGTCCCAGAGCTACCTGACCTACGCCATGTCGGTCATCATCAGCCGCGCGCTCCCCGACGTTCGCGACGGCCTCAAGCCCGCGCAGCGGCGCATCCTGGTGGCGATGAACGACCTGAACCTCGGACCAACCGGAGGGCGGGTCAAATGCGCGAAAATCTCGGGTGATACCTCCGGCAACTATCACCCGCACGGCGAGGCGGTGATCTATCCCACGCTGGTGCGTCTCGCGCAAGAGTGGGTGATGCGCGAGACGCTGGTCGACAAGCAGGGGAACTTCGGTTCGATCGCCGGGCTGGGTCCGGCGGCGATGCGGTATACGGAGGCCCGCCTCTCCCCGGCGGCCGCGGAGATGCTCGCCGACCTCGACGCCGACACGGTCGATTTCATCCCCACCTATGATCAACGCCGCCAGGAGCCGGTCGTCCTCCCCTCGCGGTTCCCCAACCTGCTGGTCAACGGGTCGCAGGGGATTGCCGTGGGAATGGCGACGAGCATTCCACCGCACAATCTCTCCGAGGTGGCCCAGGCGGTGCAGCTCCTCATCGACAACCCGGACGCCGGGATTGATGAGATCCTGGAGGTCCTCCCTGGCCCGGACTTCCCCACGGGGGGGGTCATCTGCGGACAGATGGGCATCCGGCAGGGATACATGAACGGCCGCTCGACCCTCACGCTCCGCGCCAAGGTCGAATTCGAGACCGAAAAAAACACCGACGTCATCGTCGTCAAGGAGATCCCCTATCTCGACACGCGCGACCGCATCAAGGAGAAACTCGAGGAACTCATCAAGGAGGACAAACTGGAAGGGGTCTCACGCGTGGTGGACTACACCGACCGGAAAACGCCCCCCTGGCAGGTGCGGCTGCACATCTACCTCAAGCGGGATGCCGACCGCGACATCGTCCTCAACCAGCTCTGGAAGTTCTCTCCCCTCCAGACCACGGTGAGCGTGATCCTGCTGGCGCTGGTCGGCAACCGGCCCGAGACGCTCTCGATCAAGCAGTTGCTCACCGAGTTCATTCGCCACCGGGTCACGGTCATCCGCCGGCGGACGGAATTCCGTCTGGCCGAGGCCCGCAAGCGGAAGCACACGGTCGAAGGACTGCTCATCGCTCAGATCGACATCGATCAGGTCATCCGCACCATCCGTCAGTCTCCCAGCCGCGCGGAGGCCAAACTCCGCCTGCAGCAGATGCAGGTCCCGGCGGAACTGATTGCCCAGGCCCTGGGAGAGGCCGGGTTCGCCGAGTTCCAGGCAGAGCAGGGGGTGCAGCCAACGTATGCGCTCTCGCCCAACCAGTCCGAGGCGATCGTTTCCATGCAGCTCGGTTCGCTGGCCAACCTGGAACGCGAGAACCTGCAAGGGGAGCACCGCCAGTTGCTGGAGGACATCGGGGGATTCCTGAAGCTTCTCTCCGACGAAGCGAACATCCTGGCGGTGATTCGCGAGGAGATGGACGATCTCCGCCGGCGGTTCCCCTCCCCGCGGCGGACGGAGATCACCGACGAAGAACTGACCGACGTCGACAAGGACGCCCTCATCACCGAGGAGCCGATGGTGGTCACGCTCACTCAGCGGGGCTACATCAAGCGAACGGCGCTGTCCATCTACAAGGCGCAGAACCGCGGCGGCAAGGGGATCAAGGGGGCCAAGTCGGACGACGACGATCCCGTGGAGCATCTGTTCGTCTCCAGCACGCACAGTTGGCTGCTGTTCTTCACCAACTTTGGCAAGGTCTACTGGCAGAAGGTGTACGACCTCCCCTTGCAGGCACGCACGGCCAAGGGGCGGGCGCTGGTCAACCTGCTGCACCTCTCGGAGGGGGAAAAAGTCCAGGACTGCATCGACGTGCGAGAGTTCGATGATGAACACTACCTGCTGATGGCCACTCAGAACGGCAGCGTCAAGAAGACGGCGCTGTCCGCCTACAGCCGTCCGATGCGCGGAGGCATCATCGCCATCAAGCTGGACGAGGGGGACAGCCTCATCGACGTGGTGAAGGTCGGTCCGGGCGACGACGTGGTGCTCAGCACAGCGCAGGGCATGTCGATCCGCTTCTGTGAGTCTGATGCCCGGGCCATGGGACGCAATACGATGGGCGTGAAGGGGATCACGCTCGCGCCAGGGGACCAGGTGGTCGGCATGGTGGTGGCCGAAGAGGGGGCGACGCTGTTGACCGCCTGTGAGAACGGGTATGGGAAGCGGACGCCGTTCGGCCCGGGCGAGCTGGCCGACGAGGAGGACGAAGAGGCTCCCGAGTCGGGAGTCCCCAGTGCGGAGGAAGGCCCCGAGGGTGAGGAGGCCGAAGCCGCTGCTCCCGGTTCTGCCCTCTCGAGCAACATGCGGTACCGTCGCCAGAAGCGCGGCGGCAAGGGGCTGCGGGACATCAAGACGACGCCCCGCAACGGACCGGTCATCGGTACGCTGTGCGTCCACGACGGCGACGACGTGCTCATGATCTCCGCGTCGGGGAAGATTCAGCGCATCCGGGCGGCAGACATCTCCGTCATCGGCCGCAATACGCAGGGGGTGCGGATCATGACGCTGGACGAGGGGGACAAGCTGGTGCAGATCGCCCGCATTCCCGCGGAGGTGGTGGACGCGGACGAATAGCTTCCGCAGGGGAGTGCATTGGTCCGAAGCTGTCATTCCGGGGACGACGGACATCGTCGTCCGCGGCGCTCCAATTGCATTCGCCCCCTCAGCGACTACGATGGGAACAGGGCCAGCTCTCTGCAATGGCGGCGCCTCTTCCAGACGCTTCCGAACGGACTCCACCCCGCGATGTCACATGGCCGCGACCAGCTATACCCTGCCCCCCCTGGGTCTGAATCCTTCCTCGAGCCAGGCCGGCACGTCACCCGGCAGTTTTGCACACCCGCCGGTGATTCGCCCGGGCGCCGCGGGACGGTACACCTTCTCCTCGCCGGATACGCCCGGCATGCCTCCCCCCTCCGACAAGACGGCGTGGGACTTCCTGCCGGAAGGGTGGCAGACGGAGGAGTGGGGAGCGGATGCGGGATGCCGGGATCGGGAATCCGGAACTGCGTCGCCGCTCAACGCTCCCCCTGCGACGCGGAACGAAGTCGTCTTCCGGCAGGGAGACGGTTCGTTTCGTCGGGTGACGTTTCCGGCCGGGTTCTCGCCCGTGACGCAGTTGGAACACGCACGGCTGGGGATCATCACCCCGCAGATGCACCGCGTCGCGGAGCGCGAACCGCATCTCACGCCGGAGCAGGTACGGGACGAGGTGGCGGCGGGACGGATGGTCATCCCCGCCAACAAGGTGCATCTCGGGTATCAGCTCGATCCGATGGGGATCGGCCGGGCGTCCCGGACCAAGATCAACGCCAACATGGGGGCCTCGCCGGTCTCCTCCGACACGGATGAGGAGGTGGAAAAACTCAAGTGGGCCGAGCGCTGGGGGGCCGACACCGTCATGGACCTCTCCACCGGCGGCAACCTCGACGAATGCCGCGAAGCCATCCTCCGTCACAGCCACGTCCCCATCGGCACCGTGCCGATCTACTCGATGATCATCGGCCGGCGGCTGTACGACCTGGACATCCCCACGATCCTGGCGTCGCTGCGGCATCAGGCGGCCCAGGGGGTGGACTACTTCACCATCCATGCCGGCGTGCTCAAAGAGCATCTGCCGTTGGTGAAGGATCGGCTGATCGGCATCGTTTCTCGCGGCGGCTCGCTGCTCGCCAAGTGGATGCTCGACCACGATGAGCAGAACCCGATGTACACCGCCTGGGAGGACATTTGCCAGGTGATGCGCGAGTACGACGTCACCTTTTCCATCGGAGACGGCTTGCGGCCGGGGGGACTGGCGGATGCTTCCGACCGGGCCCAATTCGCCGAGCTGTGCACCCTGGGCGAACTGACGGAACGCGCCTGGCGCCAGGGGGTGCAGGTGATGATCGAGGGGCCGGGTCACATCCCCTTCGACCAGATCGAATACAACATGAAGCTCGAGCGGCGGCTGTGCCACGGGGCGCCGTTCTACGTCCTGGGACCACTGGTGACGGATATGTTTCCCGGCTACGACCACATCACCAGTTGCATCGGGGCGACGGCCGCGGCCTATCACGGGGCGGCGATGCTCTGTTATGTCACCCCCAAGGAGCACCTCGGCCTGCCGAAGAAGGACGATGTCAAGCAGGGGTGCGTGGCCTACAAGATCGCGGCCCATGCGGCCGACGTGGCCCTCGGCATCCCCGGCAGCCGCGACCGCGATGACGAACTCACCAAGGCGCGCGCCGCTCTCAACTGGGAGAAACACTTTGAACTGAGCTTCGATCCGGATCTGGCCCGCGCCTATCACGACGAGGACCTCGACGTGGATACCGACTTCTGTGCCATGTGCGGACATGACTGGTGCAGCGTGCGGATCAGCAAGGAGATCGCCGAGTTCGCCAGCGGCAAGGAGGCGGAGTACCAGTGGGACCGGGCAAAAGTGAGCGCGGCACTGACACCCCAGCAGCGGGCGATCCTGGAACAACGAGGGGTGCTCTCGCCCGAGGAGATTCATCGACTGGCGAGCAAGACACGCAAGGCCGTGGGGGCGGAACAGGGACGCAAGGCAGCGTGCCACAGTGATTATGCCGACGCCGAATCGGCCCAGGCGCTGCAACTGGTGGAACTGGAGACACCGTGAGGCGGGACCGGATGGCAACTTCGGCCATGAGCGCACCACACCACGACCTCCGTTGGTTCCACGTGGTGTTGACAACCTATGGGGCATGGCTCCCCGGTGATCCGCGAGGATTCCGCACCCGGAATCACCGCGAGCACGTCGCAGGGGATTACCAGCATCCGCCCAAGCCGGGAGTCTATGCAGGATTGCATCAATCGGCTCGCTCGCTGCAGAAAGCCCCCACAGTCACGTTCCCTCGTGAATGGAGGGAGCCGGTCTCGGTGATGATCGCGGAGAAACTCTTATTTTTGGGGGGACAGTTTGCGGCCATTGCGGTCGCCGGCCGGCATGTCCACCTGCTGGTCAAGTTGCCACCGGAGTGGAGCCGTCACTGGATCGGGCAGGTCAAACGGCACGTGACCTGCCTGCTGCGCGATCACGGCTGGAGCGGGAAGGTCTGGGCGGAGCAGGCGAAGTACGTTCCGATCCGGAACCGGACGCACCAGTTGAATGCCTACCGGTACATCCTGGGACACGTCGAGGAGGGGGCAGCGGTGCTGACGTGGAAAGAATATCAAGCGGGGCGCGGTCCCGCCGACGCCGTCGCCGGGCTTTGAAGAAGTCTGTTTTTATTTCAATCAAAGCCCGCCGACGGCGTCGGCGGGAACTGCAGGGAATTAGAGGTTCCGCAGCCGCTCCATCAGCGCCACGCACGCCCCCGTCAGCGTGGCCAGGTCCGCGCCAACGGCTGCGAGGTCCTGGCGCTGGGCGGCGAGTTCGATCCGGCGGGCCGTTTCCACGATGTCGCTGACGGCAAAATAACTGGAGGCCGTCTTGAGCGTGTGAGCAGTGCGCTGCACCAGTTCTGCATTGTGCAGGTCGAGGCCGCGGCGGAGTTCATCGAGCAGCTTGGGCGTCTCCACGAGATACAGTTTCACCAGTTCCTTGGCGAGCACGGCGTCGCCGCTGGTGTGCTCCAGCACCGCCGTCCACTCCGGAACAGTTGCAGCCGGTGAGTGCTCCTGGGTGTTCTCCTCGGGTGGGACGGGTGCGGCCGCCCCGGCGGACCTCTCCTCGCCCCCGGACGACAGAGGAACGGCGCGCAGCGCCACGGCAGGAACATTGTTGATGACGCGCGCCAGCACCTCGGGATCAAAGGGTTTGGCGATGTAGTCGTCCATACCGGCATCCAGGCATTTCTCGCGATCCCCTTTCATCGCCTCGGCGGTCATCGCCACGATGGGGAGATGCCGACCGGTCGATTGCTCGCTCCAGCGGATCACCTTGGTGGCCTCGTAACCGTTCATCTCGGGCATCTGGACGTCCATCAGCACGAGGTCGAACGGTTCCCGTTCGACGGCTTCGACGGCTTCCAGACCGTTTTCGACGATGGTGACGTGATGCCCCCACTTCTCGAGAAACCCGCGGACGACGCGCTGGTTCACCAGCCCGTCCTCGGCGACGAGTATCTTGCGGGGCGTCATGGGGCCGAACTGCGGCCTGCGGCTGGGCGCCACGGGACGAACGCCGCCCGTTCCCAGGACCTCCAGAACCGTCTGCAGCAGGTCCGAAGCCACGACCGGCTTGGTCAGGCAGCGGTGGATGCCCCGTTCGTGCAGGCGGGGGGAGGCGATTCCGCCGACGGAGGAGGAGAGCATCACGATCGGGCAGTGGTTCCAGCTCGGCAGATGCTGGAGTTGCTCGACGAACTCGAGACCGTCCATCCGCGGCATATGAAAATCCAGCAGGATCAGCCCGAAGGGCTGCGATTCCTGGTGCGCTGCCGTGATCTGAGCGAGCGCTTCCGCGGCACTGTCGACCGCGACCGGTTCCAGACCCCAGGCGGAGAGCTGTTCCAACAGGATGCGGCGGTTCGTGGGGTGATCGTCGACGATCAGCACGCGGAGGCCGTGAAGCTGCTGCACTTCCGCAGGCTGCGGTCGGTCCGGCTCCGGAGCGATGGGGAAGCGGACCACAAAGTGGAAGGTCGTACCGCGGCCGGGTTCGCTGTCGATCCACATCCGCCCCCCCATCATCTGCACCAGGCTGTGCGAGATGGCCAGGCCCAGGCCGGTGCCGCCGTATTCGCGCGAGGTGGAGGCGTCGAGTTGGCTGAAGGCCTGGAACAACCGCCCCTGCTTGTGCCGGGGGATGCCGATGCCGGTGTCCCGCACGGAGAAGTGCAGCAGGGCGCTGTGATCAGCGAGCTCCTCGGGACTGACGTCGACCACGACTTCTCCCGCGGCGGTGAATTTGATGCCGTTGCCCACCAAATTGACGATGATCTGCCGCAGGCGTCCGGGGTCGCCCATGAGGTGATCGGGGATGGCCGGGTCAATGCGACAGGCGAGTTCCAGATTCTTCTCGCTGGCCTTGAGCGAGAGGAGTTGGATGGCTTTGCCGACGCAGCTTCGGAGCTCGAAGGGGATTTCTTCCAGTTCCAGTCGTCCGGCTTCGATCTTGGAGAAGTCCAGGATGTCGTTGAGCAACCGGAGCAGCGCGTCGGCCGACTGCCGCATCAACCGCAGGAATTCCTGCTGTTCGGGAGTGAGGGGGGTGGTGGCGAGGAGTTCGGACATGCCGATGATGCCGTTCATGGGAGTGCGAATCTCATGGCTCATGTTGGCCAGGAATTCGCTTTTGGCACGGTCGGCGGCTTCGGCGGCCTCCTTGGCGGCGCGGAGCTGGGCCTCGATTTCCTTGCGCCAGGTGACGTCGGTCAGACTGGCGCGGATGAGGCGTCGCCGGGGATCGGGAAAGCGGACCAGCCGCACCTCGCAGGGAATGTCGCGGCCGGACGCACTGCGATGGACCCAGTCGAAGACAGGGTTTTGCCCCTCGAGGGCGGCGGCGATGTAGGTCGCGGCGGCCACGGAGGAAGGCCGTCCGTCCGGCTGCATGGGGGGACTGACCTCATCCGGCCGTTTCGTCAGCAACTCCTCCCGCGAGAGTTCGAACAGACGGGTGGCATTCTCGTTCACATCGACGAACAGGCCGGTCTCCGTGTCGAGGATCGTGATGGCTTCGGGGGAATACTCCACCAGCGAACGGTAGCGTTCTTCACTGGCGCGGAGTTCCTCGGCCTGGCGGGCGCGTTCTGCCTCGGCACGCTTGCGGGCGGTGATGTCATGCAGAAAGGCGTTGAACACCCAGCCCTCCGGGAGCCGCAGCGGAGTGACCGTCAGTTCCAGCGGGACTTCGGAGCCGTCCTTGCGGTGCCCGGTCATCTCGATCAGCTTGCCGAGGATCGGCCCTTCGCCGGTGGCCAGGAACCGTGCCACTCCCTGTCGATGCAGTTCGCGCTGGGTCGAGGGAATGATCAGTTCGGCGACGGTCCGACCGATGGCCTCCTCCGTCGTCCAGCCGAACATGTGGGTGGCGGCGGCGTTCCAGGCCGTGACACGCCCCTCGGCGTTCATGGCAATAAAGGCGTCGCTGGCGGTCTCCAGGATGGCCGTGGTGCGGTCCGATTCACGCTGCAGGGCGGCCGTGCGATCTGCCACCTTCTGTTCCAGGTGTCCGTGGAGGTCCTGAAGCCGCGAGGCCATGCGGTTGAACGTGAGTCCCAGCGTCCCCAGTTCGTCGCTGCTGCCGACCTCGACCCGGGCCTGGAGGTCTCCGGCGGCAAACCGCTCCGCCGCCTCGGTGAGGCGCTGGAGGGGGCGGGTGAACCGCCGCGCCAGCCAGGCGCTCGCCCCCAGCCCGGCCAGCAAAAATCCCCCCGTCAGGAGCAGAAACTTGGTCCACAACTCCGTGAGGGGCGCGTAGGCCTCCGCCACATCGATTTTGGCCAGTAACCCCCAGGGCCGGACGTCGCGGGGTTGATAGAAGACCGGCTCGTAAACGGCGAGCACCGGCTTTCCATCGAACTCCGTGAGAGCCACTCCCGAACGGCCATCGATCGCCTCCACCAACTCCGCGGACCGATCGGCGGTGAGGTACGATGCCTTCCGTTGACCCGCTGGGAGCAAGAAGCGGAGTTGGTCTCCTTCCCGCGAGGCCACCAGAATCTCGCCCGTGGCACCCAAGCCGACACCGACGCTTTCCCGCAGGATGTAGGCCAGTTCCCCCGCATCGACCGCCATCATCACGATCCCCAGCAGCGTCTGCTGCTCCCCGTAGGCGGGCCCCGCCACGCCGACCAGCAACGTCTTGGGATCCTCCCCCGGGACGGGTTCTCCCACGTAAGACACGCCCTGGCTGGCGTAACGGAATTCCGGCTGATCGGAGAAGTCTTCCCGCGCAGGAACATCACCGACCGCTGCGAGCTGGCGTCCGTCCGGGTCCACCACCCAGAGGCCCCGGATGTCGGGCGAACCGGTCATGGCGTCGGTGAGGATCGCCTCGACGCCGGTCCGCATTGTGGCGGCGTCGATGTCCCCCCGGTGATATTCGTCGAGCAGCCGCCGGAGTCGGGTCCGGCTGGTGACCAGTCTGAGGCGTTCTTCCTGGAGCGCGGAGAAGGCCTCGATCATGCGACGGCGGTCATGAGCCGCGATCCGCAGGCGGTCGTGGATTTGACTGCGAATGACCACCCGGGCCTGGGAGAACCCGTACCAACTGAGTCCCAGGACGGTGGCGGCCAACAGCAGCGCCACAAACAGTCCCAGTTGGAGCGCGAGCGTCCCCCGCCGGCGTAATAAGCGGTGAACCGCAGAAACGGACGAGGATGAAGCAGAGGCGAATGACACTGGGCGAGGGGAGGCCGATCAGTCGGAACGTTTCAGAGAGATATCGAAGGTGGAGAGGTTCCGATCCGCACAAGCCAAGGAGAGAAAAGTTCCTGGATGCCGCAGAATAGTGAGATGAATGGATTTGAGCAGCCTAACAGTCTCCGGCATGTTCCGGAAAGTCTCTCGCAGGACCGCCATCCAGTGGGGGAGAGTGTGGTGGTCGAACGCTGACGAAAATACCCTCATCCCTGCGGGTTTTCCCGGGGGGTTCGCCTTGTGAGAGTTGCCCAGATTGCCAATCATCCCCAGCGGCACCGCCAGCGGCACTTGCTCATCGGTCGTCCCCCATGAACCTTCCCAAAGATTGTCCCCTCGATCTGCGATGGAATCGTCCACTCTCCGCGCCCACCTCTACGACTTTCCCAAGTATTACGATCTGCTGTTCGGTTCCGATTGCCAGGCGGAGTTGGCGTTTCTGAAGGGATGTTTTCGCCGCTACGCCCAGCGGCCCGTGCGGCGGGTGTTCGAGCCGGCGTGCGGCACCGGCCGGCTGCTGATCCGACTGGCCCAGGCCGGCTACGAGGTGGCCGGCAACGACCTCAACCCCAAGGCAGTCGAGTTCTGCAACGACCGCCTCGAGCGGCATGGTTTCCAGCGGACGGTGACGGTGGGGGACATGGCGAACTTCCGGGTGCGGCGGCGGTTTGACGCCGCGTTCAACATGATCAACAGCTTTCGCCACCTGGGGACCGAAGCCCAGGCGCAAGCCCACCTGCGTTGCCTGGCCGACGCCCTTCATCCGGGGGGACTGTACATCCTCGGATTGCATCTCACGCCGGGGGAAGGCCCGTGCACGGAGGAGGAGTCCTGGTCCGCACGGCGCGGCCATCTGGTCGTCAACTCCCACATGTGGACCAAGCACCGCGATCTGCGGCGCCGCAATGAAAAGCTCGGTCTGGTGTTCCACATCCATACGCCGACGCGGAGCTTCCGCATCGAGGACGAGATGGACTACCGGACCTACACGGCGGAGCAGTTCCAGCGACTGCTCCGCACGGAACCACGACTGGAAGCGGCCGCGACCTACGACTTCCACTATCGGCTCAACCGGCCGACGGTCGTCGGGCCGCGCACGGAGGACGTGGTGTTCGTCCTCCGCCGGGTGCGGTCGCGGAAGCGGTGAAGCGGCGGCACACCGGCGGGGACTCAACCGGCGTGGGCCGACCCTTCATGCGTGTGACTGGCGCGCTCCCGCTGGATCGCCTGGTACACCTCTTCCCGATGGATGGAGACGGTTTTCGGCGCGTCGATCCCCAGCCGAACCTTGTCTCCCTGAATGGAGATCACCATCAGGGTGATCGAATCTCCAATGATGATCTTCTCGTCCTGTTTGCGGCTGAGCACGAGCATGGCCGGACCTCCGGTGTGGCAAGGTAGGTACCTTCTGTGCTGAAGATCATCGGGTCTGGCGGAGACCGTGGACCATATGCGGGTGGTTGGAATCGGCCGGAACTGCCGAACTCACGCCTGTTTTCTCCATCGCGCCGATTTTGCCGGAAGAGCGGTCGTCGCACAGCCTTGCCTCCCAAGACGATTCGTGCGAAGGTGTGGAACAGAGCGGGGCGGCCCGTCCCGCTCCCCCGGCGTCTCAACGGTTTGGAGCGCAACGCCGATCTCTCCCGCACATCCGAGGCATTCGGTGCATGTCCCCCCCGTGGTACTCCCAGGGTCTGCGATTCGCGTGCACCCAGTGCGGCGACTGCTGCACCGGGGGACCGGGGTACGTCTGGGTGGATGACGCCGACATCGCCGCCATTGCGGAATACCTCGGCAGGCCGGTGGGGGAGATTCGGCTGCTGCACACGCGCCCGGCCCGTGGGAGGACTTCGCTCACCGAGCATCTCAACGGCGATTGTACCTTCCTGGACCCCCGCACCCGACGTTGTCGCATTTATCCCGTCCGCCCGATGCAGTGCCGGACATGGCCCTTCTGGCATGCGAACCTGGCAACGCCGGAAGACTGGCAACGGACCTGCAACGTCTGTCCCGGTGCGGGGACGGGACCTCTCGTCGAACTGGAGCAGATTGAGGACTGCCTGTCGAAGTCGAACCTGTGAGGACTCCCGCGCGACGACGAGACGATTCGTCCCCGCTGACTTCCCTGGGGAAGGGGATTCGCAGCCCATTCCGCCACCAGTGAGCCCGCGTCCGGTGGGGCCGGTGGTGAAAGCTGGGAAAAAGCTGCCGATTCCAACGGATTTGCTGGACTGACTCTCGGCGAAAGGTCGATCTGGAGGGTAGCCAGTCTTCTGCGGAGACCGCAGGGCTGGCCGGTTTCCTGCCGTGAAAACCAGCGGTGCCTGGCGGCTTGACAGTAAGTCTCTAAGCCGTTTACACTTCCGGCGGTTCTCACGCCTTCGGCCCGGTCCGGTCTGGGGACCAGCCGGCCCTTGCAGGAGACTCCGGTGACCAAAAAAGAAATCGTCAAAACCATCTCCGAAAGCTGCGGACTGACCCAGTTGCAGACCAAGGAGATCGTGCAGAAGACCTTCGAGGCGATCATCGACACGCTCGTGGAGGATCCGCGGCATCGCATCGAGCTGCGGAACTTCGGGGTGTTCGAGGTGAAGAAGCGGGCGGCTCGGAAGGCCCGAAACCCCCGCACCGGCGACCGGGTGGACGTCCCTTCCAAGTGGGTCGTCACCTTCAAGCCGGGAAAGGAGATGGAGGAAAAGGTCCTGCAACTGGAGGAGGCGGATCGGCGTCGTGAAGCGGAACAGGGGCAGACGGCTCCTCCCCCCGCACCGGCGGCCGCAACCCCGTCGGCTCCTCAACCGCTGGGAGGTGTGACCCCTTCCACAGAGATGGAAGGGGCGGCCTCCTGAGGGTTGGCGGTGGCCCGCGGGTCAACGCCACCCCCTGAGGACCTTGGAACGAATTCAGAGATGGGGCGGCACGGCCGGACCGGTTCAGTTCACCCTGGTCCTGGAGGCCGTCCACTCCCCCCCTTGGCGGCCTGTTTCGGACTCACGGAGGAGTCTCAATGCGGAAACTGCTCTCCTGCGCCGTCCTCGCGACCCTGATGGCGGTCCAATCGGGTTGCATCGTTCCGATCTGGCACGCCTCTCCCGATGAACGGGTTCGCCAGTTGATCTTCACATCTGAAAGCTACCGGCACATCCCGGAGATCTGGAACCGCATCTGGGGTCTGGACATGCCCGACGTCGCCACGCCGTACCGGACGCATGGCGGCGTCATCTGAGGGGCCGCTCACGCCGGGGAATCCGACGCACGGGTGAAATTGAGGAGTGCCGCGTCTGGAGAGCGGATCGCCCCAGCTCGCGAGCAGGGTGAACACGGAATAGACTGCTCCTTGGCACTCTGCTGTTCCGTCGTGCCCGGCTGTCATGCCTGTCCGCGTCCCCCAGAACCTGCGCCTCCATTCCGCCGACGGCGTCCTGGAAATCGTCTGGTCGGAAGGAAACGTCGCGCGGCTGCCGTTCCGCTTTCTGCGGCAGCACTGCCCCTGTGCCGCGTGTGTCCATGAGTTCACGGGGGAACGGATTCTCAACCCCGACTCCGTCCCGCTCGACATTCATCCCCGGCAGGTGGAACTGGCCGGAAACTACGGTCTGAAGATCGCCTGGTCGGATGGTCATTCCACCGGCATCTTCACGTGGGAGCATCTCGAGCAGGTCTCCCGTGCAGTGGGAGGCGGGGAGGGGGGTTGAACAGGCGTGCCCCGGCCGCCCAAGGGACGACCGGGGCACAGCGGACGCCTCCGCAACAGGCATCTGGCTTACGACGCGAGCTTCAGCCGCACCTCTTCCGAGTGCAGGGAGACAATCGCGATCCCCAGCTTGTTGGCCCGGCGAATGACCTCCGCTTCGTCGAGGAAGATCGTCTGGCCGGCCTCCACCGCCAGACAGCGGGCCCCCGCTTCCGACATGGTTTCGATCGTCTGCAAGCCGACGGTGGGGACGTCGAACCGCCGGTCCTGCTGGGGCTTGGCGACCTTGATGACGGTCAGGTTGCCGCGGCGGCACAACAGCCCCGCCCGGCGAATGCATTCATCCGTCCCTTCGATGGCTTCCACGGCGATCACGGCGGTGTCGTGAACGACCACCGTCTGGCCGATGTCCAGTCCTCCCATCCGCTTGGCGATGTCCCAGCCGAAGTGGATGTCCTTCCATTGGGCGGCGTCTGGCTGACGTTGCGTGAGAAATCCGTGTTTCACGAGCAGCTCCGGACAGAAATCGAGCGCCGAGGCGAATTGCAAGCCATCCCGTTCGAACTCGCGGATGACCGCCAGCAGCAGCGTGTCGTCCGATTTGTTCGCGCGGGCATACCGATACCACATGTGGATCGTCCGCCAGTCGGGGAGGAGTTTGAGCAGGCGGCAGGGGTGAAACAGCAGCCGCTTCTCGACCTTTCCCGCCATCACGATCCGATCGACCTGCATGCGGCGGAAGTAGCGGATGGCCCGTCCCAGACGGGCGAGCGGCGTGGTCTGAAAGTGATCGCACAGGGGGGGGAGTTCCTCCGAGTACATCCCGTCGATCCCCAGGGCGATCAGCGTCAGCCCCTGATTCCGGACCGCCTCCGCAAAAATCACCGGGAACCGCCCCCATCCGGCCAGCAGACCGACGCGCCGGGGAGTGACGTCCGACAGTCGCAATGTGGCGGCTGGGGAAGGCATCGGGCGGCGTGAGATGCGGTAAGCTCCACGAGTCAGGCGGCGGCCGCGGACGGCCCTGTGCCCGTCTCGGCGGCCAGTTGGCGTTCCAGCAGCGCCACGCGCTGCACCAGGGCCTGCAGCTCCTTGCGCAGTTCGGGAAGCCGCTGCACGTGGAGGTGAATGCGAATCTGTTCCTTGTCCGGCCCGGCAGGCATGCCGTGAAATTTCTCTCCCGGCGGCACGTCGACATGCACCCCCGCCTTGGGACCGAGCGTGCACCCCTTCCCGAGCCGGAGATGGTCCGAAACCCCCGCCTGACCGCCGCAGCGGACGTAATCCTCCGTCACCGTGGAGCCGGCAAAACCAACCTGGGAGGCGAAGGCGTTGTGGCGGCCGATCTGGCAGTTGTGTCCGATCATCACCTGGTTGTCGATTTTCGTCCCCTTCCCGATCACGGTGGCGCCCACCATCCCACGGTCGATGGTTGTTCCCGCTCCAATCTCCACGTCCTCCTCAATCCGCACCGTCCCCGTGTGGGGAATCTTGAGGTACGCCCCGTTGTGGAAGCGGTAGCCGAACCCGTCGGCCCCGATGACCGCGGCAGCATGGATGATGACCCGGCTGCCAATCTGCATCCCCGGATACAGCACTGCATTGGGGTAGATCGTCACGCCGTCGCCGATCACGCAGTCGTCACCGATCACGACGCCCGAATGGATGTCACAGTGCTCGCCGATGATGACCCGTTCGCCGATGCAGGCGAGGGGATGGACGTTGGTGGCTCCGCCGATCCGCGCCGAAGGGGCCACCACGGCATGCGGAGAGACCCCCAGATGGGGGCGCCGCGCCGGTGGGCGCAACGTCACCATGGCCAGAATGAAAGCCTCCTGAGCCTGGGGCACCACCAGCAGGGGACCGGGAAAGTGCTGGCGGGCCTTGGCCGCCAGTTCGCGGTTCACCAGCACCCCCCCCGCGCGACAGGAGTCCAGTCGTGACAGGTACTTATCGCCGTCCAGGTAGGTCAGGTCCGTGGGGCCGGCTTGTTCGAGCGCCGCCACGTCGCAGATGCCCTGGTCGTCCTCGGCCGACCCAAGGTCCAACTCCGCCCCAAGCTGGATGGCCAAACTGGCAAGCGAGACCGGCATCGCGCCTCCCTCCCTGGAGTGCATCACGTGGGTGGGACCTGCAAGAGTTCCCTCATCCTGAGGGGGCGGACTTGTACCAGATTCGTCACCGGGGGGACAAGAGAGGTTCCACCATGTCACATGACCCCACTTTGCCATTTTTCCAGGTTGCAAAGCTGGGTCCGGGGAGATCAGTTGCGTCGGCAGCATGATGGGAGGAACATGCACAGACGTCTCTCCGGGATCGTCGATCGGCCCGGCCGCGACTCGCCCGCGTTCCACCTGGGAACCCGCTTGACCATGCCGTGTGAGTGCCATCGCCCCGGGTCGTGGATCGTCCTGCTGCTCCTCTTCGCCAGCAGTTGCCGTCGCGATCCCTCACCGCTCCCTCCGTCGGCGGAGACATCCCCCACGGGTTCTCCAGCGGCCGGCAACACACCGCTCCCCGCCGAAACGGACCCGGCACGGATTCTCCCCTCGGAATTGCGTCAACGCCTGGGGATCAGCGAAGAACACTCGCGGTTCGAGCGCGTCGGCGGGCGGATCGAATTCGCCTATTTTGAACGCTCAGGCGTTCAGGACTTGAAACCGATGCAGGGAATTCGACTCCGCGGCCTGGAGATGGCCTCGGAGCGGGTGGCCGACCTGTCCCCCCTGGCCAGCAATCGACTGGAGCGGCTGTTTCTGGTCGAAACGGACGTCAGCGACCTGTCTCCCTTCCGCGGGTCGCCGATAGAACTCCTGGTGCTGGAACGCTCTCCGATTCAGGACATCAGCCCCGTGATCTCGCCCGCGTTGCAGCAGGCGCAGTTGGTGGAACTCCCCCTGGAGGACCTTGCCCCGCTGGCGATCGCGCGACCGAGTTACCTCTGGATCGAGAAGACGCAGGTCCGCGACCTGTCGCCGCTGGCCGATCTGGCCCCCCCGCGTCTGGGCATCAAGGATTCCCCCGTGGCGGACCTCTCCCCCTTGCGGGGGAAGACCTTCGACGAACTGAACCTCTCCGGGACGGCCGTGCAGGACTTGGAGCCGGTTCGCACGATGCGGCTGGGCATTCTCTGGCTGCGGGGGACTCCCGTCACCGACCTCAGCCCCCTCGCCGCTGCCCAGCTCACCAGTCTGGACGTGCAGGATACGCCGGTGGCGGACCTGCGTCCCCTGGCGGCCGCGACGACCTTGCAGCGGCTGAACATCGCCGGGACACAGGTGACCGATCTCTCACCGATCCTCGGACTTCCTCTCACGCGGCTGATTTTCACCCCCAGCCGCATCACCGTCGGCATGGATCAGCTCCGACAGATGACGACCTTGCGCGAGCTCGACGTGCAGTTTGAGCCGGACCAGCGCGCCGCGTGGACGCCGCGAGAGTTCTGGACCCGCTACGATGCCGGAGAATTCCGCTCCTCCGACGCGAGCCGCGAACCGAATGACGACCAGAATTGATCCCTTCGGGGACAACGACGGGGAAGGGATTCCTGATCCGGAGGACGTCCGCAGCCAGGTTCCTCTGGGCTGCGTCTGGGGTTGGAGACTGGTCTGGAGGTTGACCTCCTCGCGTCGATAAGATGCTGGAGACCTTGGCGGCTCATCCCTTCACCCAGGGTGTGGGGGAAGTTGAAACTGTCAGGGAGAGAACCAGTCTCAAGGCGCAGTTTCATCACCCCCCTCTCCCCCTGGAACAGAGGAGAGGGCCGGGGTAAAGGGGCCGCCATGCTCCGGGCTTTCGCCCCCTCACCCGGCCTGCGGCCACCTTCTCCCCCGCGGGGGAGAGGGTTTTGAAATGTGCGGAAGACTCTTTGCCCAGAGGGGGGCAGAATACTCCCTCGATTCAATGTCCCTGATCTCCCCGCTTCGAGTGCTCCCTTCTCCGTTCTTGCATCTCTGAAACCAGCATGTCTCCTCCCCTCGCCGTGATTCTCGCCGCTGGAAAAGGGAAACGGATGCATTCCGATCTCCCCAAGGTGCTGCACACCGTTCGCGGCCGTCCGCTGGTGGAATACGTGCTGGAGGCGGCCCGCGCGGCCGGCGCCCGCCGGCTGGTGGTGGTCATCGGCCATCAGGCGGAGCTGGTCCGGCAGGCGCTCGCCGCGCACCCCGACGTGGAGTTCGCCCTGCAAACCGAGCAGCTTGGAACGGGCCATGCAGTGATGTCGGCGCGATCTCTGCTGGAGGGGCACGACGGCCCGGTCCTGGTTCTGGCGGGGGATACTCCTCTCATCCGCGGCTCGTCGCTGCGCGCCCTGCTGGAGGAGCAGGCGCGGACCAAGGCCGCCTGCGTGGTGGGGACGGCCGTGACCGATCACAACGACGGCCTGGGACGCGTGGTCCGCGACTCCCAAGGGGAGTTCCTGCGGATCGTGGAACAAAAGGATGCCACGCCCGCCGAGCGGGCGATCCGGGAGATCAACACCGGCTGCTACGCCTTTCGGGCCGCGGACCTGCTGGAAGCCCTGACTCAGGTGCGAGCGGACAATCAGCAGCGGGAATACTATCTCACCGACTGCGCTGAGATTCTCCGCCGCAGCGGCCGCCACGTCGTCGCCGCCTGCACCTTTGAGATCGAGGAGGCGTTGGGAATCAACACGCCGGAACAGTTGGCGGAAGTGGAGCGACGGATGGGCCAGTCCGGATAGGCGTCAGAGACCGGCGGCTACGTCGACGACCCGACCCACTGGCGCCACTCCAGCGCCCGCAACGATGTGCGGGTACCACTGGCTCCGCCAGTGATGTCGGGTGGGCTGTGCCCACCACCGTCCTCGAAGAGACGTGAACCAGACAACCCGGCAACCGGCCGTCCTCACTGGATCTGGTTCGGTGGTCGACCGTGTTACCGCCGACGGGCCGCGATGATAAAGGCAATGCCGACGACGGCCAGCAGCACCCCGGCGGCCATGAACTCGTAAGGCCATGAACTCGTAATACGTGCGCCCGGTCCCGGACTCCTTCATCTGGCGTGTGAGGAACGCACCAAGCAAGGTGGAACCGAGCACAAACGAGAACGCCCCCAGCCAGCGAAGCACGGTGGCCTTGGGTTTGGGCGGATCAACTCCGTTGGGCTCAGGTGACATTGAAGTACCCTCTCATCGACGAGAAACAAGTGATGGTTGCCGAACGACACCGTTCACCTGCCGCGGCGGCGGGTGAGACGTTGATCACGGAAAAGCCTACGTGCCGACGCGGTCAGGTGCAACGGCTGGTTCGGCAGGCGTTCGGGGAGCTTTGTCCTCGAAAATAAGCTGAAACGGCTCCCCAGACAAATCCACCGCCCATGAACGCACCGCAGAGAACCAGATCCAGCGGCGTTGCCCGCATGGGCTCACCGGGCTCGCCGGCAACAAATAAGTCGATCAGGCCAAGCGGCTTCAGGATGAGCCCACAGAGCGCGAATACAGCGAACCCGACCAATGACCACAGGCAACCACTAACCACGCTTCGGAGTGCGATGATCATGACAGCCTCCAAACGGCAGTTCTGCCGAACGATCAAGCTCACCTGCCGGGGCCGCTGGAGTGACCTTAAACCGCGAAAAGTCGTGATGCGGCCCCGGTCAGGTGCAGCGACGGGTTCGGCACGCCCTTATGGGTGGTTATCCTTCGCAGCCGGCCTTCTCAAGACGGCTGTGCCATAGAAAGCGAAAAGCCCCGAGAACGAGGTTGACACCAACTCCCACCCCTCGGCGTCCATTTCCTGAAGTGCTGTTTCGAGCAACCGCAACGCCTGCCAGATTCGTCCGACGAACCGACCCTTCTCAGCCTTACCCACTTGCTTGCTTTCTGAGGTGGCGTCCGGCGCGGTCACGACCCAGCGCCGGCCGTGCCTGGTGGCTGACCCGTAGAGGAGTGTGATGTATTCCCATCGAGCCATCGCAGTCACCTCTCGTGGAACACATGCCGAACGATCGCCATAACCGGCGTGCAAAAGCGGCGCGAAGCGGCGCTTTTGCACGTCCGAGTTGATGGCGTTGTTAGGCATCGCATCCATCATGCCGGCACAGGCGATAGTTTCGTATGTGAGCGAATGCCAACATTGCACCGCTAGTGACGGTTGCAACTTTTTCCCCAAGTTCGCCGAGCAGGTCGTGACCGAAATAAGCGATTGAAACCAGCGCAATGAGCCCAAGACTGCCAAGGACGAAAACTGCGCGGTCTTTGTGGCGGCGACAACCCAGGAAGAGAGCGATAAAGCTGGCCGGCACCACGATTGCAACAAGGGTTTTGTGAAATTCTTCGTCAGCCAGAAAGGTGGATGAAATGACTGGAACTGCGACAAGCAATAACGGCGTTACCAAACAATGAAGCATGCATAGCGCCGACGCCGAGATTGCCATGCGATCTAGAAATCTTTGAATGTTTTCTCTTTCCATCGTGTGCTCCCAACTCGGTGGGTGAAGCCTAACTCGTTTATAGGAAGTTTCCGCGTATTACCTGTAGGCCGCAGATGTGCGGCCTAACGCGCCGGAACTTGATTCTCGTAAGTCGAATTGTAGCTGTCGGTTGCATCGCTGTCACGCCCTCTGCCGCGTGATAGGCCGCCCCCGCCTAGCGCTCGTCGGGGCGGGGGAGGCAGTCCGTCCGCCGGGCTGCGGACTCCGCGCCCGCCGCGGTTCAGAACGTGCGTGTAGATCATGGTCGTGCGAACGTCCTTGTGGCCCAGCAGTTCCTGCACCGTGCGGATGTCATAGCCGTCGGCCAGCAGGTGTGTGGCGAATGAGTGCCGGAACGTGTGACTCGTGACCCGTTTCGTCAATCCGGCCTTTCGCACGGCCTGCTTGATGGCCTTTTGCACGAGGGATTCGTGAACGTGGTGTCGTCCCTGTTCGCCGGTACGCGGATTTACCCAGCGATTCTCCTGCGGAAACACGAACTGCCAGCCCCACTCGCGGTTCGCATTCGGATACTTGCGGGCCAGGGCGTGCGGCAACTCGACCCGGCCGTAGCCGTCCGCCAGGTCTTGCGCATGCACCGCCCGGACCCGCTCCAGGTGCCGGCGGAGCGGGGCGATGACCGCCTGGGGGAGCATGGTCACGCGGTCTGGTCCCCCTTCCCCTCGCGGATGGTGATCTCGCCGCGCTCGAAGTCGAGGTCCCTGACCCGCAGGCGGAGCGCTTCGAGGAGTCGCAACCCGCCGCCGTAGAGCAGCATCGGGATCAGCCACTTCTCGCCGGTCAATTGGCCGATGACCCGCGACACTTCGTCCACCGTCAGCACGACGGGCAGGCGCTGGGAGCGACGGGCGCGAACGACCCCTTCGAGGCGGTCGAGCGGCTCCTGCAAGACCTTGTCGTACAGGAACAACAGCGCCGAGAGGGCCTGGTTCTGCGTCGAGGCCGCGACGTGCTCCTTCACGGCCAGATGCGTCAGGAACCGGTTGACCTGCGGCTCGCGCGACTGCCGGGGATGCTGCCCGTCACAGAAACGGATGAATCGCCCGATCCAGTGCAGGTACGCCTCTTCGGTGCGGCGGCTGTAGTGGAGGGCGCGCAGGACTTCGACGGTGCGGTCGTACAGGCGGGGCGTCGGCTGGCCGGGGAAGAGACCCAGGGGTGGGCGTTGTGGCAGCGCGGCCGGGTTTGCGAGCGGAATGATTCCGTGGCGGATCGAGCTCAAGTGGCGGATCGCGCCCAAATGGCTCAGTTGGAGAGTGGCCGCGCTCATCGGGGAGGTCCCGCAAAACACTGAGCAGTGAGCGATATTGTAACAGTCGCCGAGTGCTTTGTCAAGCGTGTGCTTCACGAAACCGGGTGCCGAGTGCGACGGGGGCTTCGGCGGCAGGGTGGTGCTTGTCACCCTCGTTCCCAAGCTCCGGCTTGGGGCCGCACGCGCTCCGCAACTCGACTTCCCCACGGGAGCCGCCGCCAAGCGGAGTGCGGCAGCTTGTCGTTGCATTGGATCGGCGGAGGGAACCTCTCCAGATCACCCGTCACATGGTGCGGCCGCCATCCACCACCAGCAGTTGCCCGGTCGTCAGCGTGGTGCCGGTTGCCAGGTAGACGACGGCGTCGGCGATGTCATCAGGCTGCGCCGGCCGTGGGAGGGGAGAGTCGGCCGTGCGGGCGTAGAGCTGCTCCTCGGTCATCACGCTCCGCAGCCAGCGCGTGTCGACGGGTCCGGGACAGACGGCGTTGACCCGGATGTGCGGCGCCAGCGCCCGGGCGAGAGACTTGGTGAGGGTGTTGAGGGCCCCCTTGCTGGCGCAATAAGCGATCGAGGAGCCCTGTCCGCTCAGCCCTGCGACCGAACTGACGTTGACCACCGCGCCTCCTTCCCCTTGACGCAACAGTGCTGCTGCCGCGCGGATGCAGAAAAACGGCCCCTTGAGATTCACCGCCAGAATCCGATCCCATTTCTCCTCCGTCATCCCCTCCAGGTCGCGATGGTCCACGAACGACGTCGTTCCGGCATTGTTGACCAGCACATCGAGTCGACCGAACTCAGACTCGACCTCCGCCAACATGTGGCGGACCGCGGCATCGTCGCTGACGTCACAGCGGTGGAGCAGGGCTCGCTGCCCGGCGGCGGTCACCAGGCCGGCCGTTTCTTGCGCCTCCGCCTCACTGCGGGAGAAGTTGACCACGACGTCAAAGCCGAGCCGAGCCAGTCGCACGGCGCAGGCCCGACCGATGCCCGTTCCCGCCCCGGTAATGAGGGCCACTCGTGATTCCGTGCGACTCATCACTCACTCCCCGGTTCTCGGCGGCGTTGACGTTCCCGATCCTGCGCAGGAGACTGCGCACGACGAACGTCGGACCGTGTGACCACAGTCTCCCTCCGGAGCGATCGCCATGCAACTGGGGGAACTGGCGCTGTTCACCGACGACGTGCCGGCGATGACCGCTTTCTATGCCAGGCTGTTTGGGTCCCCGCCGGAGCAGCGGAGTGCGGGGAGGGCATTGTTCCAGCTTGGCCCGATCCCTGTGCTGGTTCACACCCGGGACGAACCTGCGCCGGATCAGTTGCCGCCGGAGAATCATGTTGCGTTCGGCGTCGGGGACGTCGATGCCGCGGTACAACGCCTGGAAGCCTCCGGCCTGACGGTGGAACGCCCCCCGCAGGACTACCCCTGGGGAAGGTCTGCCTATCTGCGGGACCCCGATGGCGGGCTGATTGAGATTCAGAACCTCGGAGGGACGTGACAGGAGCCAGTTTCATCACCGGGACAGGACCGATGCGAATCCATCGGAATGCGGGTGAGCGGGGGGCTCACGCCCCCCGCTCGCCGGTTGTGAAACTGGGACAGGGGAGCAGCCGTCCGGGGCCTGCACCTTGTTCAGACTGGAGGGAGATCGCTGTCTGAGAGGACCGGTCAGGCACGGCTGGCAAGCCAGCCGGCGAACAGGCGGTGAGCGCCAAACGTGAACAAAGCGATCCCCTGACTGAGCAGCAGTCAGGAAACCTTCTTTCCCCACCGGGAGATGGTTACGATGCCGTCCGCCAACACGCGAGCGGTCCAGTGGCCATGACCTCCTACCCGTGTCCGCAGTGCGACTTCATCTTGATCGGCGAGGAGGAGCCGCGCGGAGTCTGTCCCGAGTGCGGGTATGAATGGGCGGAAACGCGGCTGACGGCGGCTCTGCTGGGGAGGGGGACTTCCGAGCGGCACGGGGACGCGGACGGCGCCGCATCTCCACGCCGAAGCCGGCGGTCCGGGAACGCCTTTCTGGCGGGGGTTCTGACGGGACTCCTGCTGGCCGCAGCGGCGGCGGGGATGCTGCTTTCGTCGGCCGCAGGGCCTGGTCGTCCCGCGACCACCCCGGCCTCGAGTGCACCCACCGCCGGCGAGACCCCCGGCAACGGTGCTCCGCTCGCGTCCGAAGTGGCCGCAGGTCCCTCGGTCGAGCTGGCGACGATCCGCGCGGAACGTGATGCGGCGGTGGCGGGGAAAATGCGAGCGGAGCAGGCCCAGACCCAGGCGGAAGCGCGCTTGCAGTCCCTCGAAGCAGTCCACGCGGAGACGCTGGAGATGCTTCGCGCCGCACAAGCGGAACGGGACGAGTGGCGTCAACGGGCGGAAGCGCTCACGACAGAACTGGACGCGGCCCGGTTGGCGGGCGGATCGTCGTTCATTCGGGTCTGGCAGGTGCTCGGCCCGCTGCCGCTGGATGCGAAACGGGAACTGCTCACCCCCATTGAACGCAATCCGTTCCGCCCCGACTTGCAGGTGGAGGGAGTGAAGGGGGTGGCGACGTGGCAACCGTACGAAGGGCGCGAGGACCGCATCCCCCTGGAACGCATCTGCAATCACCGCGAGCGTGCGCAGTGCTATCTCGTGAGCTGGGTCTATGTGCCGCGGGAGCGGCGGGCGATGCTCAGTGTGGGGAGCGACGACGGCTGCTGCCTCTGGCTCAACCGCCAGCGGGTTCTGGAGCGGCGGGTCTCGCGCTCGGCGGCCCCCGACCAGGACCGCGTCGCGATCGACCTGCGGGCGGGATGGAATGAGCTGCTTGTCAACGTGGACAACGCCGGGAGCGGCGAGTGGGCGGTGTATGTCGAGTTTCGGAGCGAGAATGGCTCCGAGCCGCTGCTGGTCTACAGCCAGAATCACCCGCCGGTGGAACGGCGTCCCACGACACGCCGCAACTCCAACCCGCGGGGCGATTGAGGGAGCGCATCCTCTTGGGAACCGCAGAGACACACCTTGGAAACCGCGGAGACGCACCGCGGTGGAAGTGCCGTTCTGGAGGCGCAGCGTCTTGGCCCTGGGGCAAAAGGCGAGCTAGAATGCATTCCAAGGACGGAGCAAGCGTGGTGACCCCCGGCCTCTCCGAGGAGGCGATTCATGCAGCCTGAGACGATCGGCCGGCCGATGGAGATTCTGCTGGTCGAAGACAGTCTGCCCGCGGCCCGCCTGACGATGGGGGCGCTCAAACGCGGGCAGTTCGAGCACCGGTTGACCTGGATCTCCGACGGCGACGAAGCCGCGCGGTTTCTGCATCGCCAGGCGGAGTTCGCCCAGGCCCCCCGCCCGGACCTGATTTTGCTGGACCTCATGCTCCCCGGACGGGACGGACGGGCGTTGCTGGCCGACATCCGCGCCACCCCCGAACTGACCGACATCCCGGTGGTGCTCATGACCGGGACGGCCAGCGAAGAACAGGCCCTGGGCCGCGAACATCTCGACGTGCAGGGCTTTTTGACCAAACCGGTGGACCTGGAGAAGTTCTTGACCCTTGTGGGACGGCTGAAGGAATATTGGAAGGCTGATATGATCCTCCCGGCCACGGCCCATCACTAGGGGCCGCTCCCCGAGTCCTTCACCGCCCCACCGCTGCGCATGAAGTCTGCCCTGATTATCCCCGACGGCTGCGCCGACGAACCTCAGGCGGTGCTGGGGGACCGCACGCCGCTCCAGGCCGCCCGAATTCCACACATGGACGAAGTGGCGCGGCTGGGCGCCTCGGGTCTGAGCGACAACGTCCCCGCCAGCCTCCCCTCCGGCAGCGACGTCGGAACCATGAGTCTGTTCGGGTACGACCCGCTGGTGTTCCACACTGGTCGGGCCCCGCTGGAAGCGGCCGCACAGGGAATCGAACTGGCCCCCGGGGACTGGGCCATCCGCTGCAATCTGGTGACGATCCTCGATGGGCGGATGCGGAGCTTCACGGCGGGACAGATCTCGAATGCCGACGCCCGCGAACTCCTGGCACTGATGCAGCAGTCCTGCTGCGGAGATGAGCATTGGAAGTTTCATCCTGGCGTCAGCTACCGCAACCTGTTGATCTACCGGGCGCGAGGCGGAAAGGCCCCCTTCGCCGAGGATACGTTCACCGTCCCGCCGCATGACGTCACCGATCAGCCGGTCGAACCTCATCTGCCCGTCGGTTCCGGAGCGTGCGATCTGCGGGCGCTCATGGACCGCAGCCGGCGGCTCTTTGCCGATGCGGAGGTCAACCACCGCCGCCAGGCACGGGGAGAACTCCCCGCAACTCAAATCTGGCTGTGGGGGCAGGGTCAACGCCCGTCGCTGACGCCGTTTCAGGAGCGGTTCGGCGTCCGGGGAGCGGTCATCACGGCCGTCGACCTGCTGCGGGGGATCGGCCGACTGCTGGGCTGGGACGTCATCGAGGTCCCGGGGGCCACCGGTTATCTCGACACCGACTATGCCGCCAAGGGACGCGCGGCCGTGGAGGCCCTGGAGCGCTATGACTTCGTCGTCGTCCACGTCGAGGCGACCGACGAAGCCTCGCATGAAGGGAACGCCGCTGAAAAAGTCCTGGCGCTCGAGCGGATCGACGAATGCATCGTCGGACCGGTGCACGCCGCGCTCCAACGGTTTGGGGAGTACCGGCTGTTAATCTCCCCCGATCACCCCACCTTTCTCAGGACCAAGACCCACAGTCACGGGTTCGTGCCGTTCGCTCTCTGCGGCAAAGGGATCACTCCCGATGGCAGCCGTACCTATGATGAAGTCGCAGCCGCGGCGACCGGTCTGGTGCTGCCGCGCGGCTGCGAGCTGATGGAACGCTTCTTCCAGCGCGCGGAACGACGAGCCGCCGTCTGAGGAACCGGAGACGTCCTCGTTACGCCAGCGTGAGGCAGCGTGTGCTCCCGTCGGCCCAACACTCCCTCGAGGAGGAGTCCGTAGTCGTTCCCGTCGTGGGCTGCGGATGACGCCGGCGGCCCGATTGTTCGGAAGAATGGAGGCGAGGGGCAACTTCGGTACGGTTGACGCCCGGTTCGGCGGCTCACAGTCCGCTGGGAACCCACAGCACTTGCTGCACGGGGCTGCCGCCCGGGCTGCTCTCGATGTGTGTGCTGGAGGTGGGAGTCGTCGCCGTCGGCGCCGGCTGCGGCAAGTAGTATTGCTCGCGGGTCATGTCCAACGGCTGGGGCGCCGGGACTGATTTCTGCACGGGAGGGATCGTCGAGGGGGCGCCAGACGACGGAGCCGGCGTGGGCTGGGAACCGGGCGTGACTTCCACCCAGGGGCTGACGGTCCAGCCTTGGGCGGCCCAATCGCCGCCAGCCACGGTGTTGATCGGCAGTTGTCCGCTCTGGCACTGGCAGGGGGAGGAGGTCCAACCGGAGTCGCCGACCAAATCTCCACATCCATCGGTGCCGCCGCATCCGATCTGGCCGCAGCCACACAGGTCGTCGCAGCACAGGCCGTCGTCACAGAGAACATCGTACGGGGAGAGGGGTCCGTAGCCATGGCCGGCCAGGAAGCGTGCCATCCGCCGTTGGCGGAGTCGTTCGATCCGCATGGCCCGCGCCCGGTGGACGGGGTCCACGTATCCTCCGTAAGGTCCCACCGCATACGGTGGTCCACAGGCCGGGTCCACGCACGCCGAATAGGGGTGCCCATAAGCACCGTAACCGGTTCGCGCGTAGTAAGTTCCGCACGAGTGGCAGAACAGGGGGCAGTACAGGCAACAGCCCGACAGACTCGCCAGACCGAACCCGAGCAACAGTTGGAACGCCAGTTTGCGCAGCATGAGTTCCTCCGGAAGGAAGTGGCCGGCACGGCCCTTCGTTCTGACGATCGACGCTGCGGCTTGGAGGACTTGAGTCCGTTTTGCGGATTTTTCCGGTTTTGCTGTTTGCGGGGTTGGGGGAATCTGAGGGAGATGAGAACTTTTGGGGTTGCCGGCAATTGCTTACCCGAGGAACCCCAAGGAGTGCTCCGACTTGTCCCCGCTGGGAATCGGGAGCAGCGACGACCCGGCCGCCGGCACGCCGCGCGGGAGCACATCCCAAGCACCGAATCCGAAAACTCGGAGCACTCCCCGCCCCGTCGGATTCCTCCCGATCAGCTACCACACCCGGTGTGCAACATCGGACCGGGAAAGTTGTTGCTCCCGGTGAGTCCCCCTCTAAAATGGAAGCGGCCGTCATGATGATGTCAGCCGCGGCTCACGGCCCGGACTGCTCCTTGCCGTCACATCCGACCGTCCAATCACGATTCCGACAACAGGCAGCAGCGATACGGTGTGACTCTGGAGAATCCTTGTGGATTGACTCGGCCGGCGGAGTCGAATCAACAGCGACGGGGCGGTGCCCGCTGCGCCCACGGCATGGCCTGAGCGAAGCGGCGGCGACTGTCGATGCGACTCGAGATTCAGCGGCGGCGTCAGGGAGGAACGGGAGTCGAAACGGCTGCCGGAAGCGTTCCGCCAGGAGGGCTGTCCGCAGCCCCGGGGAGGGGCTGCCTCGCGGGAGAGCCGAGGAACGATGTCGAAGAAATACCTGAGCCTGGAAGAAGCCGCCGCAGTGTTGCGGATGGGAACGGACGAGCTGATTCGCCTTCGCGAGCGGGGAGGCATTCGCGGATTCGCCGATCGCGGGACGTGGAAGTTCCGCGAAGAGGACGTGCTGGAGGTCCAGCGGTCGCGACAGGCCGACTCCGATCCGGACGTCCCGCTGCTGCGGGAGTCGTCGGAGGAGCTGAGTTCCGCCCTGGGAAGCGACGACGTGGGTGAACAGCCGACGATCATCAGCAAGGGGATTGATCCGCTGAAGTCGTCGGACAGCGAAGTCAAGCTGGTGGGTTTGCTGGCGGCGGACGTTTCCGCCGATGCCAGCGGCGTGCGCGCCGTCGAGGAGGTGCAGGGGAGCGATATTCGCCCGCTGGCGCTCGAACCGGAGAGCGGCCTGGGGCTGGGAGCGTCGGATTCCGCCGTCGCGCGCGGCACCGCGGGAGGGGGGTCGATCCTCGCCGACGACAGCGCCGTGATTGGAGGCAAGCTGGACTCGGACAGCGAGGTCAAGCTGGTCGCGCCGTCAGGCATGGATTCCGACAGCGACGTCAAGCTGGTCGGCGAATCCTCTGCGGAACTGAACCTGGCGCCGCTGGATGACTCGCTGGGAAGCGACAGCGACGTGCGGCTGGTGCTGGAGACGCCGACGTCCAAGAAGGGGAGCGACAGCGACGTCAAGCTGGTCCAGCCTGCGAAAGGGGCGGCCGACAGCGACAGCGACGTCGCCCTGCTGCGCGAGGACGATGAATCGATCGCCCTCGATTTCACCCCTGACGACAGCGAGAGCGCCTCCGTCCTGGCGGATGAGAGCGGGATCGCCCTCGTCGGCGACGACAGCGCCATGCTCCTCAAGGGGGAGAGCGGCATCTCGCTGGAAGGCCCCAGCGACAGCGGCGTGGCCCTCCAGGCCGAAGAGGATGAGAGCATCACGCTCGACATCTCGGAGGACAGCGGCATCTCCCTGGAGGCGACGGCCGACAGCGGCATCTCCCTCGAATCGGTCGCCGACAGCGGCATCTCCCTGGAGGACTCCGCCGAGCTGGGCGGCACCATCCCGATGATGAAGGTCGCCGGTGCGGACGACGATGAGACCGCCTACGAAATCCCGGCACTGAAGGACGACAGCAGCGAGTACGAGCTGGCGGCCGCCGGCAAAGGCAGCGACGACGAGACTGCCGTCTTCGACCTCGCCGATGCAGAGGCGCTCGACGACAGCGCCTTCCAGTTGGATGAGGAAACCGCCTCCTCCGACGAATTCGCCGGCGTGGGCGTCTCTGAAGACGAACTCGAAGTGGGCGAGGACGTCCTGGGCGAGGATGACGAACTCGAAGATCTCGACGTCTTTGATGAAGAGGCCTTCGAGGAAGGGATGCCCCCCGTCGGCCAGAAGTTCGCCGCGCCGGTCGGCGCCGTCGCCGTTGAACAGGATTGGGGCGCAGGACCGTTCATCGGTCTGGTGCTGGCAACCACCATGCTGGCAGTCGTCGGCGTGGTGATGTTCGACCTTGTGTACAACCTGTGGGCGTATCAGCAGCCCACCGCGGCCTCGAGCATGTTGCTCGACGCCCTGGGAGGGCTGTACGGCAAGAAGTGACCGCGGCCCTGCGGCCGGCCATCCCTTTGGCGAGCGAAAACCAGGCCTCTCCGGCAAGGAGAGGTCGTCAGGGCGCGAGCGAGGCGCCGCACAGGTCGAAACACGCCATCTCCCGGTGATTACGGACGTACAACCGTCCGTCCACCAGCGCCGGCGGATTCCAGTTCTTGGGGTCGTCCAAGGTCCGCATCCGCGTCACTTCCTGAAGTCCCTGCGGACTGGGGTTGACCAGCACGGCATAACCGTCCTCGCTGTGGATGAGAAGCTGCCCGTGGGTGAGCAGCATCTGCCCGTGACCGTAACGGGCCTGCCGGCTTTTTTTCCACAAGGCTTCTCCGCTGTCCGGATCCAGGCAGGTCAGAAACCCTTCGTCGATCCCGTACAGATAGCCGGCGTATAAAATCGGGCTGGTGAACTTGCAGCGGAGCTTCTGGTTGGCCCACAGCACGTCCACCTTCCAGGCTTCCTCCTCCCGAGTCACCCGGAGCATCTTGCAGCCCACGTTGTAGCTGCACGAGATGAAGATGCGGCCGTCGTCAAAGACGATTGGCTGCGCGACATTGACGCCGGCACTGTTCTCGTGGGGATGTTCCCAGAGGAGGGTGCCGTCAGCGGGACGGTAACTCCGCAAACCGGTCCCGTCGAAGAGGAGCACCTGCTCCACGCCGGCGAGCTCCACGACCATCGGGGTGGAGTACCCGGCGCGGTTGACGGTCCCGCCCGAGGCGGCAAACTCGCGGGCGCCGGCCGCGCTCCACACCAGTTCGCCGTCCGCGCACCGGTAGGCGGCCGGGCCGCTCCCCTTCGGACCGCCGGGATTGACCAGCAGCAGGTCATGCCACACGACCGGGGAACTGGTCATCCCCCACTCGGTGTTTGGCGCCTGGTGATCGCTCAGGATGTTTCGCTCCCAGAGAACCGTCCCATCGGCCAGCGCGAGTTTGAGCAGCGTCCCTTCCGCACCGAGGGCGTAAACAGCGCCATCGTGGATGGTGGGGGTGGCCCGCGGTCCCGGTCCCCCCATCGCTTCCTGAAAGTGCGCCTCATAGGCATGCACCCAGCGCTCCGCTCCGGTGGCAGTGTCGTAGCAGACGACAGCCTCGGTCTTGTGTCGTTGTTCGATCGTCACCGCCAGCGGCTCGACCACCGCGAACTGAGCGTACCCCCCGCCGCACGGCTGCCGCCAGACCTCCCGCGGGGGTGTCGTCTCCCAGTCCTGCAACAGCGGAGGACCGAGCACCTCCCCCCGCGCCCCAGCGCCCCGGTAGCAGGGCATATCTTCCGGTCGGATCGCTGCGGGGAGCGCCACGCTGGCGGAAGGGGGAGCAGCCTTGGCGCGATGGGCGGCCAACCGCTCGGCGGTCGTCTCCTCCCAGCGGTAATGCACAATGATCCGCATATCGCCCGTCCAGGCGATGTGCTTGATCGTCGAGGCATAGGCGATCGCCGGCAGGACGATCAGAGCCACTCCCCACAGCCGCGTCCGCCGTGAGAATGGCGCGAACAGTCCCAGCCAGATCACAAACAGCACCGCCAGCAGAAAGAGCTGCGCGTAGGTGATGAGATTCTGGATCGACTCGCCGAACGGCGGCTCCCACACCAGCCACAACAGGGTCAGCTCGACGACCGACAGTACGACCATCCCCCCCATGACCACGTGCGGCCAGACGCGGCGCGGATGAGGCATGGCGGCCCGCCCCTCGTGCGGAGTCGGGGTGATTGCTCCCGGCAGCGTTCCCTCGCTCATCAGCAGGCTCCTCGAAATAGAGGGGGTGATTGACCGGGGCACTCGCCCCGGCGGCTGCGGCGTCACCCCAGCATCCGCCGCAGCCACAGATCGGCGTCGCGGAAATCCTCCAGCAGCAGGTCCGGTTCGGTCTGCTCCAGCTCTGCGGATGAAAAGATTCCCGTGGCGACGGCCACCGCCCGCGCGCCCACGGCCCGTGCACAGCGCACGTCCGACGGCGTGTCGCCAATCACCCACACGCTCTCGCCGGAGACGCGGCGGCGGAGGTGGTTCGCCGCGGCTTGCAACGCCGCCCGCGCCACGTCGTCCCGGTCGTGATGCTCATCGCCGTAGCCTCCGTAGGCGAAATGGTGATCAATCTGGTAATGCCGGAGCTTGATCGCCGCACCATCCCGGAAGTTGCCGGTCAGCAACCCCAGCGAGACATCGGCGCGCCCCGACAGTTCCTGCAGCAGAGCTCCCACGCCCGGCAGAACCCGGCCCTGGAGTTCGGCCAGCGTCTGCGGCAGAAGCCGAAAGTATTCCGCCAGGAAACGCTGCCACGACTGCTCCGTCGCCTCGATACCATGCAGGCGGAACAGGTCCGAGGTGATGGCCCGGTCGGTGCGGCCGGCCGCCAGAATCTCTCCCTGAATCTGATGGATGCCGAAGACGCGGCTCAAGGCGCGTTCCATCGCCAACTGGCCGGCGCCCCCCGTCGTCAGCAACGTGCCGTCAATGTCAAACAAGCAAACCGCTCTCATGCCGAAACTGTAGAGGGCCTCCCGCCGCTCCTCAAGAGGGGAAACCACAATCCCGCCGGGCCGCGCAACTGACCGGGCCTCAGCCGAGTTCAGGCGGATGAGAACAATCGCCACGGAGCCCGATAACTGAACTCCAGCAGCCGCTCGGCCTCGGGATCGTCCACGAATTGTTCACGCTCCGGGTTCCACCGCACCGGCCGCCCCAGACGCTGAGAAACAGACCCCAGATAGCCCGGCGTGATTGAGCGGTGCCCCACCTCCGCCGGACAGAGGGGGGGACGCCGCGTGCGGACGCTCTCCAGGAAGTTCCGGCGATGGTCCTGAGAGCGGACGAGACGGATGTCGCCAGGGACGAATTCCGGAGTCAGCCACCGCGGGTCGGAGGCCTCCAACCGCCCGCGGTCCACGTAGACCCATCCAGTCTCGCCGATGAACTTCGTCCCCATTGGAAAGCGCGAGGAGATCGTCACCACCGCGCTGGAGGCGTAAGTCGAGCGGATGGTGAAGTCGACGGGGGTGTCGTAGAGGGGGGTCTCCGGCCAGGTCCAGTCGAGTGCTTCGACCGCGATCGGCCCGCTGTCGTCGCAGCCCAGCCCCCAGTGGGCAATGTCGTTGTGATGACCGATCCAGTCCATCACGGTGCCGCCGCCATACGCGCTGTGCCCCCGCCACCACCGATGATGCCGCGCCGGAACGAACGGCAACAGCGGCGCCGGACCGGTCCAGAGGTCGTAATCGAGGCCCTCCGGCGGCGATTGCTCCGTGGGGTCTCCCTGCGCGGTGCGGTAGCCGCTCGGCAGCCCGACCTCGACCTCGCGGATCGCTCCCAGCACGCGATTGCGGGCCAGTTCCGCCGCGCGGCGGAAGTTCCCTTCCGAGCGCTGCTGCGAACCGGTCTGAAAGATCGCACCGCGTTCCGCGACCTCCCGGACAAGCTGCTGCCCCTCCCGAAAGAAATGCGTGATCGGCTTTTCCCCGTACACGTCCTTTCCTGCGCGGACCGCCGTCAGAGCGCACAACGCGTGCCAATGATCGGGAGTGGCGACGACAACGGCATCGACATCGCTCCGCTCGCACAGTTCGCGAAAGTCGACCACGGCTGCGCACCCCGCTCCCGCTCCCTTGCTTCGTTCTCTCGAACGGGACGCCACCGCTTCGACGGCGGGCTCGCGTCCGTACACCGCTCCTCGTCCGGGAAGCAGGTCCCGATGATGACGGCGGTGCACGTCGCAGACGGCGACCACCTCCACGTCGTCGTCCTTCAGGAAGCTGCGGAGGTGATCCATCCCCTTGGCGCCGCAACCGATCACACCGAGGGCGATGCGCTCACTGGGGGGCGGGCGGTCATCCAGACCCAGGGCCGAAGCGGGGATGACCCACGGCGCTGCGGAAAACCCCGCCGTCGCTTGCAAAAATTGTCGTCGGGACAGAGGCATGGGATCACGCTCTCCCCGGCTCGGGGAGCATCACTCCTGCTGGGAAGGAACCGGCGTCCCCACATCGAGGGGCGACTCGGTTATGCCAGACGCCGACGCCTCACGCAACAGTCGGCAGCAACTCGGCGATCGTGTCACCGGTTGTGCTTCGCTATTCTGAAGCGGATGCACTGGCAATTCTGGATCGACGTCGGCGGCACCTTCACAGATTGCGTCGCCCGTTCCCCCCAGGGGACGATCGTTACCGTCAAGGTCCTCTCCAGCGGTGTGACCAAAGGCGTGGCGACCGAAGTCCCCGGCCCGCGCACCGTGCGCGACCCGGCCCGTTGTCATGAACCACCGGAGTTCTGGGTCGGTTACCGGCTCCATCTCCTGGATGCCGCCGGTCGACGCGTACGCACCACAACGGTCCGCAGCTTTGACCCTCACACAGGGACCCTCGGCGTCGAGGCGGAACTCGCTGCTCCGGCGGCCTACGAACTCGAAGCCGGCGAAGAAGCGCCTCTGCTGGCGATCCGGCGCGTGCTGGGACTGCCCATGGCTGCGCCGCTCCCCCCCTGCGAGGTGCGTCTGGGGACGACTCGCGGCACGAACGCCCTCCTGGAGCGCCGCGGCGCCCGGACCGCGCTCGTCACCACCCGCGGCTTTGCCGACGTCCTGCTCATCGGCAATCAGGATCGTCCGCGACTGTTCGACCTGGCCATTCGGAAGCCGCCCCCGCTGTGTGAGTCCGTGCTGGAGATCGACGAGCGCGTCGCCGCCGACGGCACAGTGCTTCTCCCCCTCGACCTGTCCGCCGTCCGCCGACAACTGAAGGAACTGGCCGCCTCTGGGACGGAGTCGCTGGCCATCTGTCTGCTCCATGCCTGGAGGATGCCGGAGCATGAGCGCTTGGTGGAACGCATCGCGCGCGAGATCGGCTTTCGCGAGGTCAGCGTCTCCCACGTCGTCGCTCCGCGGATCAAGCTCGTCCCGCGGGCGGAAACCACCGTCCTGGATGCCTACCTCAACCCCGTCTTGCGCGACTATGTCGAGGGTTTGCAACGCAGCCTGGTGGGGGGAACGGAGGCGTCCGGAACAGCAACCGTCCACCGCTCGTCCGTCAATCCGGCCCCCTTCCCCCCGACGCTTCCCACGAACCCGGCACGAGTCACTCACCACGAGACGCCGGCCGAAACATCGCTCTCTTCCGGGACGCGGTTGCGACTGATGACCTCCGTGGGAGGGCTCGTGGCCGCCGAACACTTCACCGGCAAGGACTGCATCCTCTCCGGTCCGGCGGGGGGCGTCATCGGCTTCGCCCGGGTGGCGGAGCGGGCCGGCTTCCCCAGGGCCATCGGCTTCGACATGGGCGGGACCAGCACCGACGTCTCGCGATACGACGGCCGCTACGAACTGGAGTTCGAAGCGGTGAAGGCGGGCGTCCGCATCGCCGCGCCGATGCTCGCCATCGAGACCGTCGCCGCAGGCGGCGGGAGCATCTGCGGATTCGACGGCGTCCAACTGTTCGTCGGACCCCGCAGCGCTGGCGCCGACCCCGGTCCGGCCTGCTATGGACGGGGAGGACCCTTGACCGTCACCGACGTCAATCTCGCCCTGGGAAAGCTCCGGCCGGAGGAATTCCCCTTCCCCCTCAACCAAGCCGCCGTGGAGGACCGACTGGCGGAGCTGTGTGAGCAGATCGCCGCCTCACCGCTCGGCCACCGCTACACCCCGCTGGAACTGGCCGAGGGCTTCGTCACGCTGGCCAATGCCACCATGAGCCGGGCAATCCGAAAGATCTCGGTCGCCAAAGGGTACGATCCGGCTGAGTATGTGCTGGTGACGTTCGGCGGCGCGGGGGGGCAGCACGCCTGCGCGATTGCCGAAGCGCTGGGAATGCACTCGATCTTGGTGCATCCGCTGGCGGGAGTGCTCAGCGCCCTGGGGATCGGACTGGCCGATGTCCGGCGACACGCCGAGCGGCCCATCCTGCGGCCCTATGGTCCCGAAGCGCGACCGGTGATCGAGACGGCGTTTCGCGAGCTGGAGGAGGCGCTCCGCCGCGAAGTGGAGGCCGAAGGCATCCCCCCGACGTTGATCGAACCTGCCACCCGCTCCCTGGACCTGCGGTATCGCGGGGTGGAAGGAACCCTCACGATTGTCGCTCCGGAAGATGGAGATTACGCCGCCGCCTATGAAGCCCACCACGAACAGATGTACGGATACCGTCACCGCGGGCGGGAGCTCGAAATCGCAACGGTCCGGGTCGAAGTCGTCGGCAGGACGCCGGAACCGGCCGAAGCGGTGCAGCCCGTCGTCTCCCGCCGACCCTCCCCCAGCACGACCGTCGATGTCTGGTTTCGCGGAGCTGCGCGTGCCACGGGGTTGTTCCGCCGTCGGGAGCTGCGCGCGGGAGATGAACTGATCGGCCCCGCCATCCTGTGCGAACCGACTTCCACGCTGGTGATCGATCCGGGATGGACCGGCACGGTGGCCCCCCGCGGCGAGATCGTGCTCCGCCGCACCCCCGCCGCGCAAGATTCCGCCCGGCAACCTGCGGCTCATGCCGGAACCTCCCACTCCTCCGACGACCGCAAGGCGTGGGACGCCCCCGATCCCGTCCGGCTGGAACTCTTTCACCAGCAGTTCGCCTCCATCGCCGAACAGATGGGAGTCGTACTGCAACGGACGGCGATCTCGACCAACGTCAAGGAACGCCTCGATTTCTCCTGCGCGATCTTTGATCCCGCGGGGAACCTCGTGGTCAACGCCCCGCATATTCCGGTGCATCTCGGGGCGATGAGCGAGACGGTGCGGGCCGTGAAGCACGACCACCCGGACCTCCGGCCGGGGGACGTGGTCGTCACCAACGACCCCTACCGGGGAGGATCACATCTCCCGGATGTCACGGTGGTCACCCCGGTGCACGAGCCCGACACGGACCGGCTCCTCTTCTGGACCGCCAGCCGCGCCCACCACGCTGAGATCGGTGGCATCGTCCCCGGCAGCCTCCCCCCGTTTTCTCGCCATCTGGCGGAGGAGGGGGTCTTGATTCGCAGCTTCCGCCTCGTGGAGGCAGGGGTCTCGCGCGAAGACGAACTGCGACGATTGCTGCAGTCGGGTCCCTATCCCTCGCGGCGGGTGGAGGACAACCTCGCCGATGTCGCCGCACAGGTCGCCGCCAACCAGCTCGGCGCGCGGCTGTTGCAACAACTCGTCCAGGCCGTGGGACCGCAGGCCACACTCATGTCCATGCGGCAGATTCAAGCCGCTGCCGCCGCCAAGATGCGCCGCGCCCTGGCCCGGCTGGGGGATCGCGAAGCGGTGTTTACGGACCACCTCGACGACGGCAGCCCCATCACCGTCCGACTCTCGCTCCGCGGCGAGCAGGCCCTCATCGACTTCACCGGCACCGGTCCGGTCCTGCCGACCAATCTCAACGCCAATCGCGCCATTGTCACGGCGGCCGTGATGTACGTCTTCCGCTGTCTCCTCGACGAGGACATTCCGCTCAACGGCGGCGTGCTGGAGCCGTTGACGATTCACCTCCCCCCATGCCTCCTCCATCCCCCGCCGCACGACGATCCCCGCCTGTGCCCGGCGATCGTGGGAGGCAACGTCGAGACCTCGCAGCGGGTGGTGGATGTATTGCTCGGCGCGCTCGGCCTCGCCGCCGCCAGCCAGGGGACCATGAACAACCTCACCTTCGGCGACGAAACCTTCGGCTACTACGAGACCATCTGCGGCGGGAGCGGCGCCACCCCCGACGCCGACGGCGCCGACGCCGTCCACACCCACATGACCAACACGCGCCTCACGGACGTCGAGATTCTGGAACATCGCTATCCCGTGCGGGTGCAGAGGTTCGCCATCCGGCGAGGCTCCGGCGGCAGAGGACGACGCCGCGGCGGCGACGGCGCGATTCGCTCGCTGGAGTTCCTCCGGCCGCTGCAGGTGTCGATGCTCTCCCAGCGCCGTCCCCCCTGGGCCCCCTTTGGTCTGGCGGGAGGCGGGCCGGGAGCCTCCGGCCGGAATACGCTCCTCCGCCGCGGTGCACAGACGCCGGAAGACCTCGGCGGATGTTTCCAGATCGCCGTCGCTCCCGGCGACGTGCTGACCATCGAAACACCGGGCGGAGGGGGATACGGCTCTCCGGAGACGGGTGCCGCCGAGCCACTCTGATGGCCCCCCACCGGGATGTTGGTCGCCATCACAGGTGAGAGGAGTACTCCGGTTGGTCGGAGCTTCACATGGACCGTGGCGGGGGAAGTCTCGAAAGAAGCCCGGCCGCTTCCGATCCAAGAGACCAGTCTTCGCACTTCCCAGGCCGCGCATGGCAGTGCCGGGTCCATCGCCGGGAAACCCAGGTTCATCACCGGGAACCGACCGCTGGGATGTCGCCGGTCCGCAGGTGACGGGGGCGTCAGCCCCCGGACTGTCAGAAAACCCGCCGCGGCGGAGCCATGATCGCTGCGGCCATGATCGCTGCGACCTGATCGCCGCTCCTACGGCCCCGCTCCCACGGTCCCGGGCCTCACGGCCCGGGCTCGCCGCTGTGAACTCCACTAACGGTCCGGGGGCGTCAGCCCCCGGACCGTCAGAAAACCCGCCGCGGCGGAGCCATGAGCGCTGCGGCCATGATCGCTGCGGCCCGATCGCCGCTCCTACGGCCCCGCTCCCACGGTCCCGGGCCTCACGGCCCGGGCTCGCCGCTGTGAACTCCACTGGCGAGCCGGGGGCGTCAGCCCCCGGACCGTCAGAAAACCCGCCGCGGCGGAGCCATGAGCGCTGCGGCCCTGATCGCTGCGGCCCGATCGCCGCTCCCACGGTCCCGCTCCCACGGTCCCGGG
>JBBIJW010000008.1:0-192910 GCA_037445755.1 Planctomycetaceae bacterium
GCGTCAAGAGTTGCGAATCCGCTGTTTCCGCCGCTGGCAAGCGGCGGCCCCATTGAAACCACGGAGTCAGTGACTCTGGAGGAGGGTGTGTTTCCGCCGCTGGCAAGCGGCGGCCCCATTGAAACTCACGTTTCTTCAAACTCGCCCGCTGCGGAGTTTCCGCCGCTGGCAAGCGGCGGGTAGCTGTCCACTCTACGGAATTGACCGTGACATGGAGTCGCGGGTTGTGGTCGCACTCCGGCATGGACGGCCCCGAGCAGGATCTCGATCGGGAGGAGTTGCTGGCGCTCGTGCGGGAGCTGCGGGCCGAGGTCCGGGCGTTGCAGGCCGAGGTCCGGGCGTTGCGGGACGAGAATCAGCGGCTGCGGGCCGAGTTGGCTGCCGCGGGACGGTCCACGCCCCGGCTCGAAGAGTCCTACTCGCTGCAGGTCGAAGAGCGCCGGGCGCAACAGCGGCAGGGTCGACGACGGCCGCCGCAGCACTCCGCGCGTCGCGGTCGCACGCCCACGCCGGACAAGCTCGACCAGGCCGAACGGGCCGAGATCGTGCTGCAGGAAGGCTGCCCGCTGGAAGTCGATGGAAATCGGCACGCCGCTGCGCGAGCGGGCGGTGTGGCGGATCGAACAGGGCCGCGCGGTGCGCGTGGCCGACGACCTGTCCCGCGGCCCCCAGGGTCAACGTCCGCGTCTCGACGGCGTGCTGCCGCGGAGCGAGTTCGGGATCGAGAGTCACGTCACCATCGCGTACCTGACGTTCCTCGTCGGCCTGCTGGACCTGTACCGCACGGCCTGCCGGTTCGCGCAGGACCGGCGGTTGGGGGAGACCGGTCGGCGTCACAAGGTGGACGTGCTGAGCGATCAACTCTGCGAGCTGCTGGGAGCACCCGCTCACCGCCGCACGCCGACGGTCCGGCACCGCGTGCGGCATCGCGAGAAGGTCACGCTGCTGGGCTCGCTGACGCTCTCGCCCGCCCGCCGCCGGTGCGGCCTGCACGTCGACGTGCTGCGGACCCGCAGCGTCACCGCGGCACAGCTGCTCGACCACCTCCGCCGCTTGCGGCGAACATGCCGCACACCGCTGGTCGTGGTCCTCGACAACTTCAACACGCACCGGGGCCGCCGGCTGCGGAGGTGGGTGGAGTCGATCGGCGACGTGCCTCTGGAGTTCCTCCCGCCGTACGCTCCCGAGTTGAACGCCGTGGAGGGGGCCTGGTCCCACGGCAAGTGCCGCACCGCCGAAGGGCGCCTCGTCGAGGACCGGGACGGACTCGAACGGCTGGCCCACGCCGCCATCGAGAACGCCCGCGCGCAACACCTCCTGCGCGGCTTCATCCGGGCGACAGGACTCCCCCTCGCATTCCACCTGAAGCGAAATCATCAATCTGAGTCTCTGTAAACTTTTTCAGCGCTCCTCTTCGAGTCGCGGCTAAACTTTTGGCGCTCGATCCAGCGCTCCCCTGCGGGGCGCGGGACTGTTGTTCGCCTCAGCCGGCCGCGTAGAATCTCACCCTCGCTCAAGCCGTTCCGAGAGTCTTCATGCACGACGCCATTCGCAAAGCCCAGGTGCTCGTCGAGGCACTGGGGTGGATTCGCCAGTTCCGCGACCGCTACGTCGTCATCAAGCTCGGCGGCAGCGCGCTGGAGGAGCCGGAAGCGGTCCAGCGCTGCCTGGGGGACGTGATCTTCATGGAGGCGGTGGGGATGCGTCCGATCCTGGTGCATGGCGGCGGGAAGTCGATCTCGGCGGCGATGAAGACGGCGGGGCTCGAGCCGCGGTTCGTCCAGGGACGGCGGTACACCGACGAAGCGACGATGGAGATCGTCGCCCGCGTGCTGGCGGAGGAAATCTGCGAGTCGCTGGTGGATGAGATTCGCCGGCAGGGGGGGCGGGCGGTCGGGATGCACTACAAGTCGATGAACGTCCTGATCGGTGAACCGCTGCTGCTCCCGGGGGTGGACGGTCAGCCGGTGGACCTGGGGCGCGTGGGGCAGGTGGTGGACATTCAGCGGGAGGCCCTGCTGGCGACGTGCCGCTCGGGGACGATTCCCGTGCTCCCCTCGGTGGCGCTGGACCGCGACGGGCAGAAGCTGAACGTCAACGCCGACACGGCGGCCGCCGCCCTGGCCCGGATGCTCAAGGCGGAAAAGCTCGTCTTCCTCAGCGACGTCCCGGGCATCTTCCGCGACCGCCGGGACCCCTCGACGCTCATCTCGCACCTGACGGCGGCGCAGTGTCGCGAGCTGATCGCCGACGGGACGATCGATGCCGGGATGGTCCCCAAGGTGGAAGCGGCGCTGGAAGCCCTCGCCGCCGGCGTGCGGAAGATTCACATCATCGACGCGGGACTCCCCCACTCGCTGCTGCTGGAGATTTACCAGGACAAAGGGGTGGGGACGGAGATCGTGGCCGGGGACTGACGCGGCGGGAGACGCGGCTGTCGTGCCCAGGGCGCCGCTTGCGCGACGCCATTCCTCCGGTTTCCCGATCGGCGCCGTCGCTACGAACGGCAGAGGCGGGCGAGCGCGGACCGTGAACGGGCGTCTGCTGCGGCGGCAGGCTTGCCGAGAGGCGCCGAGGCTGTCAGGCTAAGAGGGAGCGCTTCGCGCCGGACGACCGCCTGCGACGGCGTCGCGTGCCGTGTGAGCGCGGCCCCCCCGAGGTCTCAGCCCCCCGCTCCCCCGCCGTGCCCACCACCCTGGAAGGCCAACTGCTCCTCCGCGGCGATGAGTCGATCGCCATCGTGGTCAGCCGCTTCAACGAGCTGGTCACCACGCGGCTGCTCGATGGGGCGTTGGCGACGCTCCGCCGTCACGGGGGCGATCCGGAGAAGGTGACCGTGGTGTGGACGCCCGGTTCGTTCGAGCTGCCGCTGGCGGCCCAGCGGCTGGCTGCTGCGGGCCGGTTTGCCGCAGTGATCTGCCTGGGGGCGGTGATTCAAGGAGAGACGTCGCACCACGAGGCGATCAACGCGGCCGTTTCCTCCGGGCTGATGCGTGTGGGGCTGGATTCTCAGGTCCCCGTCTTGTTCGGCGTGCTGACCTGCCATACGATGGAGCAGGCCCTGGACCGAGCGGGAGGCAAGGTCGGTAACAAGGGTGCGGAGGCCGCGCTGGCTGCCATCGAGATGGTCAATCTTCTGCGGCGCCAGGAGTTTTCGTCGGGCTCCCCTTGACGCGCCTTCCCCGGCGCGCCCTTGTGGTCAGGGGACATCCGCTCGCCCGTGGCAGGGGAAAGGTGCACGTCTCGTCATGGCCCGTCGCAGCAAAGCTCGTGAAGTCGCCCTGCAGATGCTCTTTCAGGTCGACCTCAATGCCGACGTCGACGGCCGGATGGTGGCGGAGATGATCCGCGAGCGATTGCCAGACGAGGACCTGCGCGAGATGGCCTGGCGGCTGTTCGCCGGGACGAGGGAGTGCCGTCCGGAACTGGACGCCCGCATTCAGGAGATCGCCACCAACTGGAAACTCTCGCGGATGGCCGCCACCGACCGGAACATTCTGCGGCTGGGGGCGTTTGAACTGCTGCACACCGAGACTCCCCGCGGCGTGGTCATCGACGAAGCCCTGGAGCTGGCCAAGAAGTTCGGGGCCGAGCAGTCGGCCCAGTTCGTCAACGGCATTCTGGACAAGCTCGCCCCGCCGGATCGGCCCGAGTCGCCGACGTCTGACGATTCCTGACGGTCCCTGATGGTCCGGGGGGCTGACGCTTCGGCTCGTCAGGTGATGTTTGCCGAGGCACGACGGGGGAACGGCGGTCACAGCGGTGCGGCCAGCTTCCAGACGATCGTGGCCGCTCCCACCGCGGCGCAGTAGACGGCAAACGGCCACAACCGCCGCCGGTTGACCAGCCTCAGCAGCCACCGCAGCGACAGGACCCCGACCACAAACGAGACCACGGCCCCCGCCAGCAGGGGGCCGCTGCCGGTCGCCGGGTTCATCTCCGTGAGCAGCTCCCGCGCATACAGCACAGTGGCGCCGCCAATGGCCGGGATGGCGATGAGGAATGAGAACCGGGCGGCGGCATCCCGCGCCAGTCCGCACAGTACGCCGCCAAAGATCGTGCTGCCGGAGCGGGAAATGCCCGGCAAGGGGGCCGCCGCCTGAAACAACCCCACAATCAGCGCATCGCGCCAGGTGACCGCCTCCAGGCTGCGGTCGCCCGATTCGACCCGGGGAATCAGCGTCAGCATCAAGGCGGTTGCTCCCAGGCAGACCCCGGCGCACAGGGCGTTCTCAAAGGTCGCTTCGAGGGCCGGCTTGAGAAACAGCCCCACCGGGATGAGCGGCAGGGTGGCAATCACAATCGCCAGGCACAGGCGAGGCTGTGACGGCAGTCTCAGCAGATCGCGCCAGAAGACGATCCCGATCGACAGCAGCGACCCCAGGTGCAACACGATGTTGACTTCCACCGCCTCCAGCGACCGCCCCATCAGGTCTTGCAGGATCGTCAAGTGCCCCGAGGAGCTGATGGGGAGAAACTCGGCCACCCCCTGCACGATCCCCAGGAAGATCAGCTCCAGATAGGACATGCTCAGTGCGCTACTTGTCCTGCGAGGCGTGTGACGGTCCCTCTCCGCTGACAGGCGCGGCCTCCCCGGCAGGCGATCGGCGTGCGGCGGCTGCTCCACCCCGCGACGCTCCGCCGGCGAGACCGGTCTTTCACAGTCCAAACCACGGCAACGGCGCGCCGGCCGGGGGCAGTTTGACCAACTCCACACCGGTGACGTCGGGATGGGCGGCCACTTCGGCCAGCGCCATCGCCGAAGGCTCATTGTCGAGGTTCAGGACGGCGATCGCCTGCCCGCCCGGTTCGTTCCTCTCGCGACCGAGGGCCAGGTGCGAGATGTTGACGTTGTGCCGGCCGAATGTCGTGCCGATCGCCCCGATCAACCCCGGACGGTCCCGGTGGCGGTAGAGCAGCATCAGCCCGTCGAGGTAGGCGTCCATCTGGAAGTTGTCGAGCTTCACCAGCCGCAGGAACTCGTTGCCGAAGGTCGTGCCGGCGGCGTGGATGACCCCGGCGTCGGTCTCGACGCTCGCGGCGATCAGGGTGGAGAAGGCCCCCACCTCGGAGCTCCCCGTGGCGCTGATCTCGATCCCCCGATCCTTGGCCAGCATCTCGGCATTGAGGATGTTGACGCTGTCGGGAAGGGCGGTGCTGAGCAAGCCGGCCGTGAAGGCGCTGGTGATGAGCTTGATGGGTCGCTGGGCGGCGTCTCCCCGGAATTGCAGCCGCGCCGCCTGGTGGGGACGTCCCTGGGTGAGCTGCGCCAGCAGCAGTCCCAGCCGCCAGCCGAGGTCGAGGTACGGCCGCAGCCCCTTCATCTCCTGCGCGGAGACGGGGATCATATTGACCGCATGGCGGATTTCCCCCCGCAGCAGGAACGCCGTAATGATCTCCGCCGCTTCCAGCGCCACCTGTTCCTGGGCCTCCTCGGTGGAGGCCCCCAGGTGCGGCGTCAGGAGCGTGTTCTTGAGTTTGCGGAGGGGGTGATCGGCCGGGAGGGGTTCCTGGACGAACACGTCCAGCGCGGCCCCGGCCACGTGACCGGATTCGATCGCGGCCGCCAGCGCGGCTTCATCGACGATCCCGCCGCGGGCGCAATTGATGATCCGCACCCCCTGGGGCATGCGGGCGATCCGTTCCGCGTTGATGAGGCCCCGCGTCTCTTCGGTGAGCGGGGTGTGCACCGTCACGAACTGGCACCGCGACACCAGGTCGTCGACGTTGCGGAAGAGTTCGATCCCCTCGGCGGCGGCCCGTTCCTCGGTCAGGAACGGATCGTAACCGAGGACCTTCATCTCCAGGGCATGGCAGCGGCGGGCCACCGTCAGGCCGATCCGACCCAGGCCGATCACGCCGATCGTCTTGCCGGCGAGCTGCGTCCCCTGGAAGCTCTTTTTGTCCCATTTTCCCTCCCGCATCGACTGATAGGCCGGACCGAGATTGCGCGAGAGGGCCATCAGCATGGCGAGGGTGTGCTCGGCCGTGCTGGTGGTGTTGCCGGCCGGCGTGTTCATGACCACGATTCCCTGCCGCGTGGCCGTGGGGAGGTCGATGGTGTCGACGCCGACGCCGGCCCGGACGATCACCTTCAGCCGCTTCTGCCCCTCCAGGGCCTCCGGGCCGAGTTTTGTCTTGCTGCGGACGATCACACCGTCGGCCTGGGCGAGTTCCGCCCGAAGCTCCTCCAGCGAAGCACAGGCTTTATTGACGACTTCGATCTCGGGCGCCCGGGCGAGGAGGTCCAGCCCGGCGGGGGAGAGGTCGTCGGCGACAAGGACGCGATAGGAGGCGGCCATGCAGGAATCCGTTCGCGGAAGAGGGAGCGTGTCCGTCAGGTCAGCAGGCAGGAGCTCTCAGCGGCACTCGCCGAGAGCCTCAGCGCCGGTAGCATAGGGTTTGTCGGGGTGTCTTCAAGGGCGGGGCGTGCCACCGTTCCCCCGGGTCCCCCCCCCCGGGCCGATTTGCGGAAGGCGCCCGGAGTTGTGTGGAACATCCGCTTGAACACCACGTGCATGTACTCCGGATGTCGGAACCCGCACAACTGAGCGATGCGCTCCATCGGCAGGTCCGTCTCGGCCAGCAACTCCTGGCACCGCTTGAGCTGCACCAGACGAATCTCCTGCTGGGGCGAGTGCCGCAGATACTTGCGAAATCCCCGCTCCAACGCGCTGCGGGAGAGGGAGACGTGCCGCACCACCTCCCCCACGCTCACCCCCCGGCAGGCCCGCTCCCGGATGAACCGCGCTGCCGCGGCAATGCTCGGATCGCTGATCGCCAGGCTGTCGGTCGATTGGCGGGTGGCGACGCCCAGCGGCGGCAAGCGGGTTCTCAGTTCTGAAGCCGCCAGCGATTTCCCCTGCATCATGCGCGACAGCAGCCTGGCCGCCAGATATCCGATCTGTTCCGTGTTCGGAATGACCGATGAGAGGGGGGGGTGACACAACTGGCACAAGAGTTCGTCGTTGTCCACTCCCAGGACGGCGACCTCCTCCGGCACCGCGAGTCCGCACAGCCGGCACGCCTCCAGCACCTGCCGCGCCCGCAGATCGTTGCACGCCAGAATGCCGCACGGCCTGGGGAGCCCCCGGACCCACGCGCACAGCTCCCGCTGTTCCTCATCCCATGGCCGCACCTCCGGCCCCATCCAGGCGGACTCGTACACCTCGACCGGGTTCCCGGCCGAACGCAGCCGCTCGACAAACCCCCGCCCCCGCCCCTCGGACCAGCTTTCTGCGGTGAACCCACAGAAACCGAACTGGGAATAACCCCGTTCCAGCAGATGTTCCGCCCCCAGTCGGCCGATCGCTTCCTGGTCGGAGAAGACCGACGGCGCTTCCCTCAGCTCGCGACGATCCACCAGGTTGACCAGCGGGACGCCGTTTTTCCGGGCGGTTTCCCACAGCCACGGGGTGGGGGAGCGGGAGATGACGCCGTCGCCGTGCCAGTCCTCCAGCCACCGCGGAAGCTCACTGGTGAGCGCGCGGTGTTCCAGGAACACCGTCCACTCCTCATGGGAACGGATGTACTTCATGATCCCCCGCAGGACGTTGCGCCCGTAGCCGCTGGAGGTCTCGATCATCAATACAACGCGGCGGGGAGGAGACATGAGGCAGTCCGGAAGAAAAGAGAGGGGACGATAAAGATTCTAAATCGAATGACGCTGATTTGAAGTCATTCCCCGGGGGGGATCATTTCCCATCACGCACGCTCCGCACATCGTCGGGATTGTCGATTCGTCCGGGATGCGGAGGAAATGCTCTGAGAAGGGGGAATTATCTGCCTCGTTCCGGACGCGGCTTGCGCCAAGGGGAGAAGGCACGGCGCGTGCGATCAGCCGGAAGAGAGGCCCGCACTCACGCTGGCTGCTGACCAGTCGGAAGCGGAAATGATCTTAGTCGACAGTCCGCACATCCTTGACGGACGCATTTCAGCCCAGTATGCTGGCACCTTCAGAGAAGGAGGGATGGTTCTTGCATCCTTCCAGACGTTCGTCGCGTTCTTCCAGTGGCATTCTCGGTCGCGTTCGGAGTTGGCACCTCGGCCCGAGCGTTCTTCCACCCCACTCGCTCCCCAGGTTCCAGGTTCGGCGTGAATCATTCATCATCCCTCATCCTCGGGGAGAAGGATCGCCGATGCACCTTCGCCGCCCGTTCCCCTGGCTGGCCCCGCTGGGTGTGATGCTCTGGACCGGAATGCTGTCCGGCTGCGGGGGAGGAGCGAGCGATCCCTTTGAGCGCATCGACGTCACCGGCACGGTCACGCTCGACGGTCAACCGCTCAAGTACGGCGAGATCTATTTCAAGGGGGAGCGGCTGAATCCGGACGCTCCCGATGTGCCGCAAGCTCAACTGCTGATTCGCGACGGGAAATTCAGCAGCAGCCGAGGACTCCAACCGGGACGGGGGAAGAATGCCGTGACGGTCACTGCCTATGCCGGCGACCCGCCGCCCCAGACCGACGGTGATGCCGAGGTTCCCGAACCGAAGGTTCTCGGCTACTGGCAAACAGAGATTACCCTCGAGGACAAGAATCCGCTGAGTTTTGCCATCTCCAAGTCGGAACTGCAGCAGCAGCCGTCCCCATGAGTCGACTCCGATCACGGCGTGAGCGCATCCGCCCGAACCGGGCCTGTGGCGACCCCCTTCGCCGCGTGATCGCAGAAACCCACGATCCCTGTCTGAGTTCTCTCGCACCGGCGTGGTGCGCTGTTGTTTTGATCTCGTCTGAGGAGGTCTGTCCATGACCCGTCGCCGTCGAGCGTTCACGCTCATCGAACTGTTGGTCGTGATTGCCATCATTGCCATTCTGGTGGCTCTGCTGCTGCCGGCAGTGCAGCAGGTCCGCGAGGCGGCCCGCAAGAGCCAATGCCAGGACCACCTGCATAACCTGGTGATCGCCCTGCACAGTTACGAGGGGGCCTACAAGGTCCTCCCGCCGCTGTACATCGCCGACTGGATCGCCTGGCGCGAGACGAATAACTCCACTCCGACGCTCTCACAAGGGCACCTGGGCCTGAACAATAACCGCATGAACTGGGCCTGGTCGGCGATGATTCTGCCGTTTGTCGAACAGAAGCCGGCCTATGACACGCTCAATGTCAACCGCCGCACGGGCGATGCGGCCTGTGACGCGGCCTTCAACGGGACCGACGCCGCGGCCCGCAACGTCTTCCAGACCCCCATCGCCGTCTTCCGCTGCCCGTCGGATGGCCAGGCCCCCGCCGTCGACACCAATACCTTCCGTGTCCGCAATCCCACCGGTTCGCCGAATCCCAATTACGGCAGCATTGTGATCGCAGTGGCGAATTACGTGGCGGCCAACCGCGCCGCCCCCTGAACCAGGACAACCCCACTTACGTCAAGTGTTCGAGCTGCTGGCCGCAGTCCGCCGCCTTTGCGCTGGACGTGTCGCGGCGGATCGCCCACGTCACCGACGGCGTGAGCAACACCCTCTTCCTTGGCGAGCGGACCTGGACCGTCAAGGCGCCGGACGGTTCCGAACGGAACTCCCGCGCCGCCCTGACCTTCGTGGCCCGGGGATCGAACACGGCGGCCACGGCCCAGGGCTGCGGAGCGACCGCCTGCGGACTGAGCGATGCCGGGTTCAACGCCGGCGGACGGCCCCTCAATTACAGCGTTGCCGATGCCGGCGCCCGCAGCCACAATTCCTCCAAGCACCCTGGCGGCGCCCAGTTCGCCCTCGGCGACGGCAAGGTCGCCTTCATCAGCGAAAACATCGATCTCACAGTGATCCGCAACCTCACCGGCATCTCCGAGGGGGCGCCCGTGCGGGTTCCGTAAGCCGCCCCCCCGGGAGAGCCTCGGGCGGGCTTGCAGAACCTCGCCGAGCGCAGTTCCATCCATCCAACGTTTTCACCGTTCCTTTCCAGGAGGACAGCCCATGAGCCCCTCTCCTCGCCGCGGGTTCACACTCATCGAACTCCTTGTCGTGATCGCGATCATCGCCATCCTGGTGGCCCTGCTGCTCCCCGCCGTGCAGCAGGTCCGCGAGGCAGCCCGCAAGAGCCAGTGCCAGGACCACCTGCATAACCTGGTGATCGCCCTGCACAACTACGAGAACAGCTACAACTTCTTCCCCGCGGCGGCGGCGCGCAACCTGCCGGACATCCGCTGCGCAACGGACGACCGCAGCGGCTGGGGCTGGGGGGCGGCCATCCTCCCTCAGATTGAACAGAAACCGCTGTTCGACCAGCTCCGCGTCGCCAACGAGGCGCTCTACATGGCGCTCGGAGATCCGGCCCGCCGGCAGTTGATGACCCAGCAGCTCGACATCTTCGTCTGCCCGTCGGACAACTCCCCCGAGACCAACCAGGGGCTCCGTTCCAACAAGGGGAACTACACTCACGTGCGGCACTGGAACAATTCCTGCTCCGGTAATAACTACTGGACGGGGACGGCCAATTACATCGCCGTCGCCGGACACGGCACCATCGCTGATGCCAGCAACGACGGCATTATGTACCGTTATAGCTATACCGCTGTCTCGGATATCGGCGACGGCACGAGCAACACGATCATGATCGGCGAGCGGGAGCAGGAGTGTGCGGCCGCCACCTGGGTCGGCGCCCGCAACGCGCAGGGGAGCGGTCCCCGCGGGCTGAACTACGTCGCCGGCAGCACCTTCCAGAAGATCAACGGCGTCGACCTGACCCAGGTGACCACCGGCGCCCAGGGGACCATCGCCTGCGTGTACGGCTTCAGCAGCAAGCATCCCGGCGGGGCGCAGTTCGCGCTGGCCGACGGCAAGGTGACATTCATCAGCGAGAACATCGACCACCGGCACGTCTACTGCGACAACGCCGGCACGACTTGCTTTGACGGGACCAGCGACCTGAACCACAATCGGCCGCGGCTGACCGACGCCGCCGGAAACATGGCGGGAGTGTTTCAGCGGCTGGGGGACCGGCGGGACGGCCTCGCCGTGCGGGTTCCGTAGCCGATCGTCAGAGTTGGTTCGGCGCAGGATGACATCCTCTCCCTGTTCTCTCAGGAGCGGAGAGCGTGGGCGTGCAACCCCTACCACAGCGATTAACCGCGTTCGTCTTTATCACGGGCGCGGGCATGGAAACTGCGGAATGGCGGCGATGGAACGCCGGACTGACGCACGGACGTACAGACTCCCTGACCTGCCCACCTGGACTGATCCGCTCATGCCGTGGCGAAAACTCCTCCTTCCTCTGGTGGCGGCGACTGTGCTGGGGAGCGCCGGTTGCGGCGGCGCTCCGAAGGATGCGCCGGAAGTGGTCCCCGTCAAGGGGCGCGTCCTCCGCAAGGGGCAGCCCCTTCCCGGCGTGACGGTGCGCTACAACCCCGTGGACCCCAAAGAGGGACAGAACTTTTCCTATGGCGTCACGGATGCCGACGGCAACTACGAACTCATCTATAACGTCAACCTCAAAGGGGCCGTGCCGGGCAAGCACAAGGTGGGACTGATGGCAGGCGACGGTTTCGATGATGAAGACCCCACCAAACCGGCGCCCCAGGAGGTGGTGATCCCCAAGGCACTCATGGCCCACGAGGTCGAAGTCCCCCCCGAAGGTCTCAACGGCGGTCCTGCCGACTTCGACCTCGACTTCTGAGCCACCGGCGAAAGCACCGGGAAGCGATCCTTCTCCGTGCAGTCGCGGCAGGGCGTCTCCGGGCGTGGGGAGTCAGTCGACCGCCCAGCCGCGCGACCGCTCCACCGCCCGCTTCCACTGAGCATAGGCCCGTTCGATGAGGCCGGGGTCGGCCTGCGGCTGAAACTCCCGCTCCAACGCCCAGTTGCGCACCACGTCCTGGTGGTTGTCCCAGAAGCCGACCGCCAGCCCGGCCAGGTAGGCCGCCCCCAGGGCGGTGGTCTCCTGCACGGCCGGCCGCCGCACTGGCACGCCCAGTGCATCCGCCTGAAGCTGCATCAGGAGGTTGTTGCTGGTGGCCCCGCCATCGACTTTGAGGGCCTTGAGCGCCACGCCGGAATCGTGCTGCATGGCGTCCAGGACCCCGCGGGTCTGCCAGACCATCGACTCCAGCGCCGCCCGGGCGATGTGTCCGCGCTTGGTGCCGCGCGTCAGGCCGATCAACAGCCCCCGGGCCGCGCTGTCCCAGTGCGGTGCTCCCAGTCCCACGAACGCCGGGACGAACCAGACGCCGCCGTTGTCCGGCACGCTGGCGGCCAGGCTCTCGACTTCTTCCGAACGGGCGATGATCCCCAGGCCGTCCCGCAGCCACTGCACCACCGCTCCGCCGATGAAGATCGATCCCTCCAGGCAATAGGTGCACTCGCGACCGATCCTCCAGCCGACGGTCGTGAGCAGCCCCTGCTGGGACGCGACAGGCTGCGCACCGGTGTTCATGAGCAAAAAACAGCCTGTGCCATAGGTGTTCTTGGCTTCGCCCGGCTCGAAGCAGGCCTGGCCGAACGTCGCCGCCTGCTGGTCCCCGGCGATGCCGGCGATGGGGAGGGACGCTCCGAAGTGAACCGGGTCGGTCTCGCCGATTACTTCGCTGGAGCTGCACACGCGAGGGAGCATCGCCCGTGGGATGTCGAACAACCGTAACAGCTCGTCGTCCCATTCCAAAGTCCGCAGGTTGAGGAGCAGCGTGCGTGAGGCGTTGCTGACGTCGGTGGCATGTACGCGTCCACCCGTCAGCCGCCACAGGAGAAAGCTGTCCACCGTGCCGAACAGGACTTCGCCGCGCTCCGCCCGGGCGCGAAGACCCGCGATCGAGTCGAGCAGATGACGGATTTTTGTCCCTGAAAAGTAGGGATCGAGGACCAGCCCCGTCCGCTCCCGTACCAGAGGCTCGACCCCTTCGCGGCGAAGCTGCTGGCAGAGTGGCTCGGTGATGCGGCTTTGCCAGACAATGGCGTTCGCCACGGGGCGGCCCGTGTCCCGCTCCCACAGGATCGTCGTCTCGCGCTGGTTCGTCAGTCCGATGGCGGCGACGTCGGCGGCGTCCAGCCGGGCCTGGGCGAGGGCGGCACGAGCCGTCGCCAGTTGCGTCTCCCAGATCGCCTCCGGGTCGTGCTCGACGTGGCCAGGGGCGGGATAGAGCTGCGGGAATTCCTGCTGGGCCTGGCCGCAGGCACGGCCGTCGTGAGTAAAGGCGATGGCCCGGCTGGAGGTTGTTCCCTGATCGAGCGCCAGGACGCAGGAGGGCATGGGCGGCGTTGGTTCGGAGGCTGCGGGCTGATCGGTTCGCCGGGCGTCGGCCGCCGCGCAGCAGGTGCGATGCGACGGGAAGAGAATGCCTCTTGAGCCGCACCCGGTCTGGTCCTATACAATGACTCCGCTCGACAGGGACGTAAAGTCGAGGCCGAGGGGGTTCGCTCCCTCCCCCCTGCTCCTCTCGAAGTCGAGGTCTCCTCTCTCGCCGGAGTGTCGATCGATGCGCACCGCGATCCCTTGCTGCTTGTCCGCCGTTCTGGCGAGTCTTCTGACCGTGTGCCTGTTGGAACCGTCCGCGGGCGAGAGCGCCGCACATGCCCAGGGTGGACCGGGGCTGGTCCCGCCGCGCTCAGTCCCGCTCCCGTCCACTCCGGTCGGACCGGGACTGGGGGCCGGCGCTCCCGCGGGGTTCTTGAACGTGGACGGTCTGCTCGTCACCCCTGACGAACTGGTCAACGTGCGGGTCTATGAGCGCTGCAACCGCTCGGCGGTCAACATCTCCACCAAGAGCGTCCGCCTGACCGAGTCGTTTCTGCTCGCGATCCCTGAGGTCGAGGCGGGGAGCGGCAGCGGGTCGGTACTGGACAAGGCCGGCCACATCCTCACGAACTACCACGTCATCGAGGGGGCCAGGCAGATCGAGGTGACGCTGTTCAACGAGAAGTCGTATCCGGCGACGATCGTCGGGGCCGATCCGGTCAACGACGTTGCGGTCCTGAAGATCGACGCTCCCGCCGAGGACCTTTACCCCGTCACGCTGGGAAGCTCCGCCGGGCTGAAGGTCGGCATGAGGTGCTTCGCCCTGGGGAATCCCTTCGGTCTCGATCGGACCATGAGCGAAGGGATCATCTCCAGCCTCAATCGCACCCTCGAGGTCCGCGAGAACTGGACCATCAAGTCGATCATTCAGATCGACGCCCACGTCAATCCGGGCAACTCCGGCGGTCCGCTGCTCGATTCCCAGGGACGGATGATCGGGATGAACGTGGCGATCGCCACGCGGCTGGGAGGGCGGTACGGACAGAGCGCCGGCATCGGCTTCGCCATTCCGGTCGATCTCATCCGCCGGGTCGTGCCGGAACTGATCCAGAACGGCCGCGTCATCCGGGGCGATCTCGGGATCACGCACGTGTCGGAAGCGGAGAACGGCCTGCGGATCGTGCGGATGGAGCCGGGGGGGCCGGCCGAACGGGCCGGACTCCGGGGGCCGGTGGTCACACGGCAGCGGCGAGGACCGTTCGTCGTCGAGCGTGTCGACCGCAGTGCTGCCGATGTGATCCTGGCGATCGACGGTCAACCGGTGACCACCGCTGCCGCGTTTCATAGCGCCCTGGAAGGGAAACGGCCCGGCGACGTGGTGCAACTGACGATCCTCCGCGAGGGGAAGACGATCGTCGTCCCCGTGACGCTCGGTGGAGATGCGCCGCCGAATCCCCCCGCCTCCGGAGGCCTGTCCCTGTGAGGAGAGGGAGAATTCCAAGCCCGGCGACAGCGTCTCGGGGCTCGGAGGGAGGAGAGGGAGTATGTCAAAGCCCGGCGACGGCGTCGCCGGGTCCCCCTTCTCCCCTGCTCGACCCGATCCTGCCCCACGGTGCACAACTGGGGTGTGTGTTGGTACGTTCGAGGGAGCATGTTCCCTGAGGTTTGGATTCGTGCGGCTCTGACAAAAGCCAGTTTCATAACCGGGATATGACCGACGCGAGTCCACTGGAATGCGGATGATCGGGGGGCTCACGCCCCCCGCTCGCCGGTTGTGAAACTGGCTCAAGCGGCGACTGGCTGTTGGACTCGTCCCCCCTTCTCTGGAACCGTCTGTATGCCGCGCGTGCTGCTGCTGGGAGCCGGAAAGATCGGCCGCATGATCGCCCGTCTGCTGCACGACAGCGGCGATTACGAGGTCTGCGTGGGGGATGTGAGCGAGGCCGCATTGCAGCGTCTGGCGGAACGGGTCCCCGTGGAGACGCGGATCGTGGATGCCCGCCACCCGGAGGGACTGCGAGCGGCGCTGCAGGGCCGGCACGCCGTCATCAGCGCCCTGACGTATCACTTCAACGTCGCCGTGGCGCAGGCGGCCGTGGCCGAGGGGTTGAGCTACTTCGACCTGACCGAAGACCTCGCGACGGCGCGGCAGGTCCAGGCGCTGGCCCCCAAACTCCAGCCCGGACAGGTCCTGATGCCCCAGTGCGGGCTGGCCCCGGGCTTCATTTCCATCGTTGCGGCGCACCTGGCGGGGGAGTTCGAGCAGCTCGACAGCGTGCGGATGCGCGTCGGCGCCCTGCCGACGTTTCCCAGCAACATGCTCAAGTACAACCTCACCTGGTCCACCGACGGCCTGATCAACGAGTACTGCAATCTGTGCGAGGTGATCCACGATGGCCGGCCCCTGGAAGTCCTTCCCCTGGAAGGGGTGGAGGAATTCTCCCTGGACGGCGTGCGGTATGAGGCGTTTCACACATCGGGGGGGTTGGGGACGTTGTGCGGGACGCTGGCGGGCCGCGTGCGCGAACTCAATTACAAGACCATCCGCTACCCCGGCCACCGCGACCTGATGCAGTTTTTGCTGGGCGAACTGCGGCTGCGCGAGCGGCGGGAGCTGCTGCGGGACCTCCTCGAACAGGCGGTCCCGGTCACGTTCCAGGACGTGGTGGTGACCTTTTGCACCGTCACCGGCGCCCGTCGCGGGCAGTTTGTGCAGCTCACCGACGCCCGCAAAATCTACTCGCAGACGATCGGCGAGGAGATGTGGAGTGCGATTCAGATCACCACCGCGGCTGCGGTGAGCGCGGTGCTGGACCTGCACACGTTCGGCCGGTTGCCGTCCGGCCGGCTGGTGCGTCAGGAAGAGGTCCCCTTGCCGGAGTTTCTGGCGAACCGCTTCGGGCGGTATTACGACGTGACGCCTCCTCCGCGACTGTTCGCCCCCCTGGGTCCTGCGGACCAGGCACGTCTCTCATGAGCAGGGACGTGCACGGCCCGTCTCTCTCCCGCTGTGGAGAGACCTCAGTGGCAGGCATCTCCGTTGGTCGGGGGTATCGCGAGGGAGGCTCCCCCTCGGTGCGGCGATGCAGTGATTCAGCAGACTTCGACCACGATCGCGGTGGCGTTGTCGCGACCGCATTCGGCGATGGCGGTGCGGACGATCCGTTCTGCGGGGGTCGGCTGGCCCGGCTCGAAGGTGGCCTCGCGGAGCAGGTCCTCCAGGGCGTGGTCCCACAGCCCCTCCATCACGCCGTCCGTGCAGAGCAGAAAACGGTCGCCGGGTTGGGCGGGGAGGGCGTCCAGTTGTGGATGGATGTGTTGATTCCCGGCCCCCAGCGCCTGCGAGAGGACGTTCTTGCGGGGGTGCGTGCGGGCTTCGCGCTCGTTGAGCCGCCCCTGGCGGCGAAGCCATCCCACGTGCGTGTGGTCCTCGGTGAGCTGCGTGAGCCTCCCGCCGGCGGGGAGGTGGTAGATGCGACTGTCGCCGAGATGGCCCAGGTAGAACCACCCGCCGATGTACCACAGCATCGACAGCGTGGCCCCCATGTTGCGACCTTCCTCGTAGCTTTCGCTGAGGACGGTGAGCTGACGGTGCGTCCCTTGAAACACCTCCTCCAGGCAATCGTAAACGCCGGAGCGCTGATGGGCGTTGATCAGGGCATAGCGGCGGTGCAGGAGGCGGGTGATGTTGTCGATGGCGCAGCGGCTGGCGAACTCACCCGAACGTTCCCCCCCCATGCCGTCGCTGACGGCGAACACGAAGTCGAAATCTTCCACCGGGACTTCCCCCTGCCGGGCCAGGTAGGTGAACTCCTCGCGGTCGAAGGCGATGGCCAGAAAGCGGTCCTCGTTGATGGGCCGCAGCCAGCCCTTCTCGCAGGCAGCCGACCAGCGGAGCCTGAGCGCGGCCGCGGCCACATCGGCCGGGGCGGTTCCCGCTTCGGCGTCGGATTCGTCCAGCAGCGTGGCGAACTCGAAGTCGATGATGCAAAACCTGCCGTCGCTGGCGCGGTAGGTGACGTTGCGGACGTGCGGGTCATCGTGGCGGACGCCGTACTTCTCCAGCTCGGCGAACAGTTCGTGCAGCTTTTCCTCGCTGATCTGCTGGACCCGTGCCCCGCAGTTGGTGGTGACGAGTTCGAGTTTCTCCCGATCAAATCCCAGGACGCGGGGGACGAAGTCGCAGCCCCGCCGCTCCAGATACCGCAAAACGCGGAGTTCGTTCTCGAACCGTTCCCGGGCCTTGGCGGCGCGAAAGGTCTTGTACACGGTACCGTCGTAGCCGATGCGGACCAGGGCGCGGGCGGTGTTTTTGGCTTCCTGCATGGCGAGTGGTCGGCCGCGCGGCGGCGGACTGGGGGAATGGGGGGCGGACGGCGTCGATCGGTCCTCCCTGCATGGTAGGGGAGAACGAGCGACTCGGCAGCCTTGACGCCGCCGTTCCCGTTGCCGACAACGAGGACATCCCCGTGGGTTCCCTCGAACTGGGAGGCCGTCTGATGCTGCGTCTGTTGTCCCCCGGATGCCTGTTCATTGCTGTTGCCGCTGGAGCCCTTTGGAGCGCCGATCCCCCGCCCCTCAAGGGGCTTCTGATCACCGGTGGCTGCTGCCACGACTACACCAGCCAGAAGCGGATCATCACGGAAGGGATGTCCCAGCGGGCGAACATCGTCTGGGACGTGGTCCATGAGGGAGGCGAATCGCGCGATCACAGGATTTCGGTCTACGAGCAGCAGGACTGGGCCCGCAAATACGACGTCATCGTCCACAACGAGTGCTTCGGCGCCACCGCCGACGAAAGCTTCGTCAAGTCGATCGTCGCCCATCACGCCGGAGTGCCGGCGGTGTTCATCCATTGCTCGTTGCACAGCTATCGGAACTCCGGCGCGGCAGACGCCTGGCGTGAACTGATCGGCGTGACGTCCAAGAGCCATGAAAAGCACCGGCCGCTGAAGGTCGTCAACCTGCAGCCGGAACACCCGATCATGCGGGGCTTCCCGGCCGTCTGGCAGACCCCCAACGGAGAGCTGTACAAGATCGAGCACCACTGGCCCAACTGCACGCCCCTCGCCCAGGCCTACGGCGAAGACACCCAGCGGGACCATACCTGCATCTGGACCAACGTCTATGGCGGGACGCGGGTGTTCGGCATTTCGCTGGGACACCATAACGAGACGATGAATACGGACGAGTGGCTGGGCGTTACCGCCCGGGGGCTGCTGTGGGCCTGCGGGAAGCTCCACGACGACGGGACGCCGGCGGCCGGCTATGCGGGAACTGGCATCCGTCCCATTCTCCTCGGCCCCCCCCGGCCCGAGGTGGACCCGAAGTTCACCCCCCCTTCCCAGTCGAAGTGATGCGGGACTGTCTGCTCCTGAGCGGCGCGGCGTGGCTGTGGATGGTCGTCGGCAGTGCAGGACTGGCGGCCCAGGCGCGCCCCGCCGACGACCGCCCCCGGCACCACGACGCCGCGTTGGCCGACCTCGGCATCCACCGCTACGAGTCCCGCCGGCTGATCCTCTACTCCGACATCGATCCGGCCGTCGCCCGTTCGCTTCCTCCGCTTGTCGACGCCGCCTATCCCGAATGGGTCCGCTACTTCGGTGAACTCCCCCCCGCGGAGGACGGCAGCGACTTTCAGCTCACCGGCTACCTCATGCGCGACCGCGGGCTGTTTCTGGATCAGGGGCTGCTCCCGGAGGACTTGATCGATTTCGAGCATGGCCGTCACCGCGGCTACCGCTTCTGGATGGCCGAGCAGAAGTACGACTACTACCGTCGCCATCTGCTCCTCCACGAAGCGACGCACTGCTACATGCTGATCGTGCCGAGGCTCCAGCGCCCCCCCCTGTTCTATCTGGAGGGAATCCCGGAGCTGTTTGGAACGCATGAGCTCTCACCGGAGGGCGCCGTCACGTTCGGCGTGATGCCCCGCGACCCCCGGGTATCGGTCGGTTTCGGCCGGATCGAGATGATCCAGCGGGCTGTTGCGCAAGGGGCCGGCAAATCACTCGACGGCGTCCTGGCCCTTTCGGCGGAGGACTTCACCCGCTCGAAGTCGGAGCCTTACGCCTGGAGTTGGGCCCTGTGCAAATTTCTGGACGCGCATCCCCGGTATCAGGAGCGGTTTCGGCAACTGGCGACCATTCCGGACGGTCAGGAATTCCGCCGCGCGTGGGACCGCCTGTTCTCGGCAGAGGCCGGGCAACTCCGCACCGAGTGGAGCCTGTTCGCCCGCACGCTGGAGTACGGCTACGACATTGAACGGGCGGCGATTGACTTTCGCCCCGGCACGCCGTTGACGGTCGGAGGACGGGTGACGCTCCAGGTCGACGCGGCCCGGGGCTGGCAGTCGAGCGGGGTCCGACTCGAGGCGGGGAGGGTGTATCGCCTGACGGCCGCGGGAGAGGTCACGCTCGCCGACGTCCCGAAACCGTGGCTCAGCCGTCCGGCCGGCGTCACGGTTCGTTATGCCGGCGGCTTTCCCATCGGACGCTTGTTGGGCTGGATGGACGTCTCCGCCACTCATGGCGACGCGCCCGGGGACCAACCGCCGCAGTGGTTGGACCTGGGCGAGCACGCAACGGTGCACGCCGACGCCGAGGGGACACTCTACCTGCGCGTCAATGACGCCTGGAGCAGCCTGGCGGACAATCGCGGCAGCTACCGGGTGACGATCGAAGCCGCGACGGGTGAGTGAACGTGCGGACAGCGGACGGTCGCTCGCATCTGCGGAATGCGGGGAGGTGAAACCGCTGCTTGCGCGGTACGGAGTCTTCGCGCGAACTCCACGAAGTTATGTCGGCGCCGGCGGCGTCCCTTCAATCAAGCGTTGCAGCATCGGTTCACTCACGCGGCCGCGAAACCGGATGCGGCCGTCGATTTCCACGACCGGAACGCAAGCGTCGAACTTCTCCCGCGTGGCCGGGTCCGCGTCAATATCGGCTTCCACCAGCTCCGGGAGATAATCGGCGTAGCGCGCCAGCAGGGCGTGGGCTTCGTCGCAGAGATGGCAGCCGCGGCGCGTGTAGAGCACCAGCGTGTGGAAGCGCCGACCAGCGCGCGTCGGCCGCCAGGTAGTGCGGGGATGGTCCCCGTGCCAGAGGAGCGCCGCTCCGGCGCTGGCCGTCCCCAGCGCGAGGAGCAGTAACAGCCAGTCTCCGAAGTAATGCGGGACCGGCCACCCCAGGCGCTGCAGCCCCCCCAGAATCGCCCCCACACTCCCCAGTGCGAACAGGAACCGTCCCAGCCCCGGATGCGCTGAGCGTTCGCCAGAAACATCGGTGTTCATGCGGAGGAAACGGCGGCGGGGCGTGGACAGCTCATCGTCAGATTGCGAAATTGCCGCGGCGTGCAACAATGCGCGCTCGCCGGATTTGCTTCGACATCGAGGAATTGTATGCCGTCACAGGATGAGGCCCCGCGGCCGGTCGTCAAGGCTCCCGCGTTTGACAACGAGCCGCATACCGACTTCAGTCGCAAGGCCAACCGCGAGGCGTTTCGGCAGGCACTGGCCGAAGTCCGCCAGCAGTGGGGACGCGAGTGCCCGCTGGTGATCGACGGCAAACTGACCACCTCCCGCAAGCAGATCGCCTCGATCAACCCTTCGCACAAGCGAGAGACGGTGGGGCGGGCGGCTTCGGCCACTCCGGAACAGGCGCGGCAGGCGGTGGAAGCGGCCCGGCGGGCGGCGCGGGGCTGGGCCCGGACCCCGGCCGAGGACCGCGCGCAGTACCTGGAACTCGTGGCGGCCGAGATGCGCAGCCGGCGGTTCGAACTCGCCGCCTGGATGGTCTACGAGTCGGGCAAGCCCTGGGGCGAGGCCGACGCCGACGTGGCGGAAGCCATCGACTTCTGCCGCTTCTATGCTCAACAGATGCGGGATCTGGCGATCCCCGTGCAGTGCGATTTTCCGGGAGAGGAAAACACGTTCCTCTATCGCCCCCGTGGGGTGGCCGTGGTGATCGCGCCCTGGAACTTCCCGCTGGCGATCCTCACGGGCATGACCACTGCGGCCCTGGTGGCTGGGAACACCGTGGTGATGAAGCCGGCTGAACAGTCTCCAGTCATTGCCTCGCTGCTGATGGAGATGTTCCGCGAGGCCGGGCTGCCGGACGGCGTCCTCAACTACCTCCCCGGCGTGGGGGAAGAGGTCGGGCCGGTGCTCGTGGGCAGTCCGGACGTCGACCTCATCGCCTTTACCGGTTCCCGGGCCGTGGGACTGGTGATCAACAAGCTCGCCGCGGAGACGCACCCCGCGCAGTCGAGCGTCAAGCGGGTCATCGCCGAGATGGGAGGGAAGAACGCCATCCTCGTCGACGCCGACGCCGACCTCGACGAAGCTGTGCAGGCCGTCGTCCACAGCGCCTTCGGCTATGCCGGTCAGAAGTGTTCCGCCTGTTCGCGGGCGATCGTCCATGCGGCCTGTTACGAACCATTTGTGGAACGGCTGCGGCATGCGACGGAGAGCCTGCGGGTCGGTCCGGCGGAGGAGCCGGGGATCGACCTCGGCCCGGTGATCGACGCCGAGGCGCAGGAACGGATTCAGGACTACATCGCCATCGGCCGCGACGAATGCCGCACCGTCGTGGCACGCGATCTCGGCGACCTCGCCGCGGAGGGGTTCTACGTTGGCCCGCACGTGTTTGCGGACGTGGAACCGGATTCGCGGCTGGCCCAGCAGGAGATTTTTGGTCCGGTGCTGGCGGTGCTGCGGGCGCGGGACCTCGATCAGGCGATCGCCATCGCCAACGGCACCCAATACGCCCTCACCGGGGGAATCTTCAGCCGCAGCCCCCGGAACATCGCCTGCGCCAAACAGGAACTGCAAGTCGGCAACCTGTACATCAATCGCGGCATCACCGGGGCCTTGGTGAACCGGCACCCCTTTGGGGGTTATCGCCTGTCCGGCATCGGGTCGAAAGCGGGGGGCCGGGATTATCTGTTGCAGTTCCTCATCCCCATCACGCTCAGCGAGAACACGCTGCGCCGCGGCTTTGCTCCGCCTCCGGACGATCAGCGGTGACGATCGACGGGGAGGGCTTCCAGCGGTCCGACGCCGACGGTCGTCGTCTGGCCGAGGGGGTAACGCTCCAACAGGGCGCGGAGGTCGTCGCCGGTCAGGGATTGGACCGTCTCCAGGTCGGCTTCGACGGTGCGGTACTCGCGGCGGTAGAGCCAGTTGGCCGCCACGGAGGAGAGCCGTCCCATGGGACGCTCCGCTCCCAGCACAATCCGGGTCGCCACCTTGTTGCGGGCCCGGTCCAGTTCCTCTTCCGTCACTCCCTCGGCATTGACCGCCGCATACAGCTCGGCGATCCGCCGCAGGTTGTCTGCCGTGGCGTCGGGGGGGCAGCTCAGGTAGGTGCACCAGGTTCCGCAGTCGGAGTAGTCGTTGTAGTTCAGTTCCGCCGCTTCGGCCAGACCCGGATCGACCAGTTCCCAGTACAGGCGGCTGCCGGAGTCGTCGCCGACGATCACTGCCAGCAGGTCGGCGGCAAAGCGGAGGGAGCTGGTGGCCGGCGGCGCGGGGGCCATCTGCATCACGTGCTGCTGGAGATGCGCGGGACGGTGGATGACCGCCGTTCCGCCGGCGGGATGGATTTCGTGCAGCGTCCGGTCTCGACGGCCGGGGGGCCAGGCGCTGCAATGGCGGCTCGCCAGGGAGAGCAGCGTCTGCCAATCGAGCCGTCCGGCTGCGGCCAGCACCATCCGCGGTGCCCGGTAGTGCTCGCAGAAGTAACGCCGCATCTCCTCGGCCGTGAGGGCGGAGACGCTCTCCGTGGTTCCCAGGATGCGTCGTCCCAGCGGGTGCCCGTCGAAATGGGTCTGCATCGCCAGGTCATAGGCCAGAAACGGGGGGGCGTCCTCGTACATGCCGATCTCTTCGAGGATCACCTGCTGCTCGACGGCGAAATCCTCCGGCCGCAGTGCGGGGCGGAGCAGATTGGCGAGGAGTTCGAAGGTTTGCGGCAGGTATTCCGGCAGAATGGCCGCGTAGTAGACGGTGACTTCTTCGCTGGTGGAGGCGTTGTACTGGGCCCCCACCTCGTCAAAGATGCGGTTGACGTCCTCGGCGGAGAAACGCTCGTTCCCCTTGAAGGCCATGTGCTCGAGGAAGTGACTGACGCCGGAGAGGTCGGCGGATTCGTCACGGGCGCCGGTCTGGACGAAAAACCCCAGGGCGACGCTGTGGGCGCGGGGATTGGTCTCGGCGATGACGTCGAGGCCGTTGTCGAGGGTGTGCTGATGAAACTGCATCCGGGATGGGGAGTGGAGGGTGTCGCAGGAATGTTGCGGAGGGGAGGGGGGGATGACAAGTGGGGATTGTGGAGTGTGAGGGGGGAAGCAGAGCGGGGCGGCGAGCGGTTTCCGAAAATGGGAACGGGAGAGGGGCGAGGCTTGCGAGGCGGGAGGCGAGAGGTAGAATGTTGAATGAAACTGAGACTCAGTCTCATAAATGACGGGCAGCTCAGGTCCACACTGCAACACTGATTGCAACCGCCAATCTTTGTGGCAGTTAGGGCCGGCACACCAGTCGAGTTCCGCCAGCCTGATCGCCGCCAGACGGTTTACGTCGCCGCGGCCCGCCAGCCAGGCTCGACCACGTCATCCCCTCCCTCGGCGTGGGGAAGTCCCGCCTCTCGTGGTCCCTGTTCTTGGAGTTCCCGCCATGCCCCGTTCCCCCCTTCGCCGTCCCGGTTTCACCCTCATCGAACTCCTGGTGGTGATCGCCATCATCGCGATCCTCGTGGCCCTGTTGCTCCCCGCCGTTCAGGCCGTGCGCGAGGCGGCCCGCCGCGCGGAATGCCAGAACCACCTGCACCAGCTCATCATCGCCGTCCACAACTACGAGGGCGCCCACCGACAGGTTCCGCCATCCTGTTGCGTGGCAGGAACCAGTGTGACGCAACCCTGGTCCGGGCAGGCGTTCATTCTCCCTTTTCTGGAGGGGAATGCGCTCTATCAGCGGATCAATTTCTCCTACGGTTATCACCATCAGGTGAACAAGGATCAGTTCCCTCCCAACGGGATTGCGACGGAGCGCGTCCCCGTCCTGATGTGTCCGAGCGAGCCCAAGGACCAGTCCCGACTCAATGCCTCCGGCGTCCCGGAGCATTACCCGCTGAACTACGCCATGAACGTCGGTCGCTACAAGATTTTCGACCCGAACAACGGCAGCGATGGCGGTGGGGCGTTTTCACCAAACTCCCGCCTCGGCCCCCGCAGCTATGTCGATGGCATGAGCAACACGCTGGGACTCTCCGAAGTCAAGGCGTTCACCCCGCGATTCCACGACACCACCGGGGTCCCGATGGAGCCCTCCGGGCCGCTGGCCGTCTCGTCCGGATATACCTCCGGCGGCGCTTTTGGAACGACCGGCCACACCGAATGGGTTTGCGGGCGAGCGATTCATACCGGCTTCACGACCGTGTTCGGACCGAATACGGTGGTCCCGCACACCCAGGGGGGCGTCCTTTACGACATCGACGTGACCAGCAGCCGGGAAGGAGCCTCGGCGACCGCCGTCACCTACGGGATCATTCCCTCCCGCAGCCATCATCCGGGGCTGGTGCAATCGGCGATGATGGACGGTCGAGTGCGGTCGTTCAGTGAGAACATGTCGCTCGACGTCTGGCGGGCCTTGGGGAGCCGGGCGGGGGGAGAACCGACTGGCGCTTTTTGAGGGTCGGGCCCCGGTGCGCACTCGCTGCCGCGACCGGGCGGAAGCCCGTATCCGGCCGTCGCCGTGGCGCGAGGTGCCGTCCTCGGAGCGGACATGTTCAGCGCGGTCTTGACGTCCCGATCTTGGGGTCTCGAAGAGTCAGAATATCGTCGGCCCGTGCTTCAGCCGGATGAGAGAGGGGGCCGCCTCACAGTTGAACGACCTACGGAGCAATGTTGCTGCCGGGGCGGCTGTTGGTCGGGACCAAGCGAGGCCGTAGCCGCACGCACGGTTCCTCGGGGAATTCCGGTATTCCCGTCGGCCCAGGGCCTTCGCATTGTTCAGACTGGAGGGAGATCACTGTCTTTGAGGACCGATCAGGCACGGCTGGCAAGCCAGCCGGCGAACAGGGGGTGATCGCCAATCTTGAATAAAGCGATCGCCCTGCCCGTCGGCCGCAACTGCGTGGTACGTACCGGCGGGATGCGGTAGAGTCATCCCCTGCACTCCGCCCACATGTTCCGCGCCATGGCCGCCTCTCCCCCTGTCGAATCTGACGATGAGATCGATTTCGACCCGGTGCTCAACGAGCTCTCGTGGGATCTGCTGCAGCAGGCGCTGGCTGCGGCGGACGACCTGCGGATTGAGGTGGTCGATTGTCCCGCCGGCGGGATCATCGACTTCGGGGTGAACACCCCCGGCAGCCTCGGCGCCGGACTGGCCCTGGCGGAAATCTGTTCCGCCGGGATGCTGGAGATTCAACTCGCGCCGGGGGAGCTGGAGGGGATTGGTTGGCCGCAGGTGTGGGTCACGACCGACTCCCCCCTGGAAGCGTGTCTGCTCAGCCAGTACGCCGGGTGGCAGATTCAGGTCGGTCGTTTTGTGGGAATGGGCTCGGGACCGATGCGGGCTGCCGCCTTCAAGGAATCCCTCTTCGATGACATCGGCTACCGTGAGAAGGCGGTCCGCGTGGTGGGGGTGCTGGAAGCGGCCAAACTCCCCGGTCCGGACGTGATCCAACACATCGCCGAGGCGTGTCGGGTGGAGCCGCGACACGTGGCCCTCTGCGTGGCCCCCACCGCCAGCGTGGCCGGCAACGTGCAGATCGCCGCCCGCAGCGTCGAGACCGCCATGCACAAGCTGTTCGAGCTGGGTTTTGACGTGTCGCGGGTGGAGAGCGGCTGCGGCTCGGTCCCGCTCCCACCGGTGGCAGGGGATGATCTCACGGCGATCGGCCGCACCAACGATGCCATCCTCTATGGCGGGCGGATCACCCTGTTCGTGACCGGCGATGATGAGTCGCTGACGGCGATCGGCCCGCAGGTTCCCTCGTGCGGTTCAGAGGCTTTCGGTCGACCGTTCCTGGAGCTGTACGAAGCGGCCGGCCGCGACTTCTACAAGCTCGATCCCCTCCTGTTCAGTCCGGCGGAAGTGGTGTTCCACAATCTGGAGACCGGCCGCGTGCACCACTACGGCGGCGTGCGGACGGAGATCGTCCGCCGCTCGTTCGGACTGTGAGGAGCCGTCCCGCGGCTGGGGGTGCGAGGGGCCTCACGCTTGCCGATGTTTCTGCCGTCGGAGGGGGGGCCGAGCACGATTCCCTCTCCAGCCTGTGTTCGCGACGTGGCTCAGGAACAGGGGCATGGCCTCAGAGTCTGTGTGGTCACATTTGTGGGCGGACTCCGATCCCCAACAGTTGCAGCCCCTGGCGGATCACGCGCCCGGTGAGATCGATCAACCGGAGTCGCGATTCGCGGACGGCTGCGTCCTCCGCCTTGAGCACGGGGCAGTTCTCATAGAAGGTCGTCAGCCGCCCTGCCAGGTTGTAGAGGTAGCCGGTCAGCAGGTTGGGTCGGGCATCGGCGACGACGGCGGTGAGCGCCTCTTCCAGGCGGCACAGTTCGAGGGCCAGCGCCCGTTCCGCGCTTTCGCGGAGGCGGATCGGTCCGGGGGTCCGGGCCAGCGCCTCGGGATCGACCTGTCCCTTGCGAAAGATGCCGCACAGCCGCGCATAGGCGTACTGCATGTATGTGGCCGTATCGCCGGTCATGGCCAGCATCTTGTCGGCGTCGAAGACATAGTCGCTGTCGCGGCTATGTTTGAGGTCGGCATACTTGATGCCGCCGATGCCGACCATCTCGGCGATGGCGTCGCGTTCCGCTGGACTCAGTTCGGGGGCGGGGCGTCCCTGCTCATCGGTCTTGCGGTCGTCGTTGTCGGAGACGATCTGCCGCGCCTTGGCCACGGCCTCATCCAAGAGACTCTCCAGGCCGACCGTGTCGCCGCTGCGGGTCTTGTACGGCTTGCCGTCCGGTCCCATCACGGTACCGAAGCTGACGTGTTTGAGGACCACATCGCTGTAGCCCCAGCGCGCCGCCGTGGCGAACAGCAGCTTGAAGTGTTCGCTCTGGCGGTGATCGACCACGTACAGAATCTCCTCCGCCTTGAGCTGTTCCACGCGGTAGCGGATCGTGGCCAGATCGGTGGTGGCGTAGGTGTAGGCCCCGTCCTTTTTCTGGATGATGAACGGCGCGTCGTTCCCTTCCAGAAAGACGCACTGCGCCCCGTCGCTCTCGGTGACCAACCCTTCCTCGCGCAGCTCGGCGACCACTTCGGCCAGCAGGGGGTCGTAGAAGCTCTCGCCGAGGGTCATGTCGAAGTGAATGTCCAGCCGCTGGTAGAGTCGCGCCAGGGCCGTCAGACACTGCGGGACGAACATCTCCCAGAGCCGGCGGTTCTCCGGATCGCCGGCGTGGAGCCGGGCCGTCTCCTCTCGCGTGAGACGGACGATGTCGGGATGCGCGGCTGCCAGGGACCGCAGCGTCTGGTCCCGTTCGACCGCGGCGAGCTTCTGCTCCAGGCCGGCGAGTGTTTCACGCTGTTCCTCCAGATCGCGGCGGAGCTTGCGGATGGATTTCTCGAACTCCTTGAGCTGCTTGGGATCGTGGGGTCTGGTCTGTTCGCGAGCCTCGAGGGCGGCCTGCATTTCAGCCGCGCGCTGCCGTGCGAGCGGCAGGTCGGTCCTGGCCTCGTGGTAGTCGCAGAGCGTATTGACCAGCCGGTACAACCGAGCCAGTTCCGTGACGGGATCGAGTTCGTAGGCGGCGGGGTCGCGAAAGTGCTTGTACCCGTAAACGATCATGCCGAACTGCGTCCCCCAGTCACCAACGTGGTTGTCGGCCAGGACACGGTGTCCCAGGAACCGCAGAATCCGGACCAGGGCGTCGCCGATGACGGTGCTGCGGAGATGGCCGACGTGCATCGGCTTGGCGACGTTGGGGGAGGAGAAATCGACGACGATCGTTCGTGGTGCGGGGACACTCGCCACTCCCAACCGCGGATCGTTGGCGATGGCGGCCAGTTGCTGCTCCAGCCAGTCGTTCCGCAGCCGCAGGTTGATGAACCCCGCTCCGGCGATTTCGGGGGGGAGGCAGAGATCGGCGACGTCAAGCCGCGCGACGATCCGCTGCGCGAGCTCCCGCGGGTTCATGCCCAACTGTTTGCCCAGCGGCATGGCGCAGTTGGCCTGGAAATCTCCGAAGCGGGGGTCCTGAGCCGGGCGGACCATCTCCGCCAGCGGCTGCGGCTGATCGGTGAAACCGGCCAGAGCGTGCGCAAATCGCTGCTGAAGGGTGTGGAGGATGTTCATGCTGTCCTGTGTCAGTCCTGGCCGGATCGCACCGGCGGCGGGGGATTCTCCCAGCGAGTCCGAGCGGATGCAACGGGACGATGTGTTGAGGGCCGCGATGCCAGGAACCAGGGATCGCGAGCGCCCTCACTGCCGGGGGACGAAGCGGGGCGGAGCCTGCGGTGGGCCGAACCAGACTGCCGCACCGGGGTTGCGGTTCCGCGATGCCTCCCGGAACAGGTCGATCGTCTCGCCGTCGCACAACCATTCGCCGCCCGGGAGCTGCATGACGCCGATGCTGACGTGCGAGTGGAGGTCAAAGCTCGGCAGCGCGCCGGCCGGCCGGTTCTTGCGGTTGTCGATGTAGGAATACGTCGTCCGCTTCGCCCAGACGGCCAGGAGGTAGCGCGGCTGAGGCGGCAAAGGGTATTGCTCGATATGCTGTAACCACTCTCCCGCCGGACCGGGACGAAGCGACACCTCTTCCAGCAGGGCGCCGCCGTCTCGTTCCAGCACCACGCTCTCCGCCGCACCGGGGGGGAGCGCGATCTCCCGCGAACGACTCGGATCGGCGGCGTCGGCCAACTGCACGAGCAGTTCCTCCGGCCCGCCGTTGGTGAACGTCACCCGGGCCGGCGGGAGCGGAGCGGAGGGGATCACGCGCCGGCTCACGAGCTTCGGCGGAAGGGGGATGTCGTGATGGCAGAGCGTGCACTCCCAATGGTCCAGCCGATGCACTGCTCCCACCACCCGTCCGCGCACGTCCACACACAGCAGACCTCCGCTGACCGGATCGGCGAACACCGGCGCCCCGGGAGGAAAACCGTGCTGCACGAGGGTCGCTTCCCAGGCGCCGCCGAGTCCGCTCGGCCTCCAGACGCGCCACCCCCCGTCCCCTCCCACCGCCGTGACCAGCAATCCCTCCACGCTGCTGTGGATCATCACCCACGCTCCCGGTGGAAGGGTGCCTCGGTCAATGACCGAAACATGCAGATTGCCGGGCGCTCCCGAGAGGAACTGGAGTTGCCCCCGCCAATCGACCGCCGCCAGACAGAGGGACACGATTCCGTTCGGTGCGCGGTAGTACAGGGCCGCCACCGGCGCCCCCGGAACAAACCCTTCTGCCAGCGGCTCGGCGGAGGACCAGCCCCCGAGCGTCTGTTGATACCGCAACAACACGCCCCGCGCGCCGGTGACGAACAGCTCGCGCAACTGACCACCCCCTGAAAGGGGGGCGTCCACATCCGTTACCGGCGACCCAGGCAGCAGCAGCCCCGGCGTGCGTTCCAACACTTCGTGTCTCGGATGCAGCGGCTCCTGAGGCAGCAGATCCAGGTTCCAGAGCTGGCCGGAGGAGTCCACTGCTACGGCAGACGTCCCGCGTTCCCCGGCCCGCACGGTCAGTCCGCCCCCCGGGGGGAAGTGCGTCTGCGGAGCAATGGGGATGCTCCCCTGCCCGGATGTCAGTTGCACCAATCCGCCCCCCGCGTCGATGGTGTACACCCGCATCATTCGCGGCGTCACGTCCGGGGCCATTCCCAGCGGAGCGCCGGGGAGGAGATTGACCCCCGTCAGTTCCGCAAAGCCCTTCCAGCCGGCGGGAGTCGCCTCCCACAGCCGCACCGCGCCGGTGGGATCGATGAGACCGAGTCGCGGACGGCCGCGGCGGTCGCTGCCGATCGTCAGGTGCACCTCTCCTCCCGGACGGCTGTCCGCCACTGCCGGCTGCGGCGCTGAGGGACCTGGACGCGGCGCAGCACCTGTAACTCCACCCTCGGTCAGCGGAGCAGGGCGGATGATTGGTCTCTCCGCCGGTTGATCCTCGAACGCCGCCGGTTGCACCTGCTGGAGGCTCTCTTGCCAGGCGGTGCCTTGAGGATCGCCAACCAGCATGGTCCCGCGGCCGGAGACCGGCCATCGCAGCGCTTGCTGGGCTGCCGGAGAGAAGAACCCCCAATAGCGGCCGTCGGGAGTGTCAAAGGCGGGAGACCGCTCATATCGGAACGACTTCCCGGACGCATCTGTGATCACCAGTGCGGCCTGTGTGAGCGTTGCCGTGGAATCGAGCCGCGGCGCGCCGGGGACGCTCAGACGGAACTTCCGGGCCGCCGCAACAGACTCGGGTGCCACGAGCGGCGTCTCCTGCGCCGACAGGAGAGACCAGAGGGAGATGCCCATCGCCGCCAGCCCTAGGATCGCTGTATGCCGGGGCATTCCGTGGTCTCCAGCGGGGAGGAGAGGAGCGTGACGACCGCAGTGATGGTCCACGGTCATTATCCGGGGGTTGGCCAGGTACGTAAATCGGAACTCTGCCGTGCCCCGCTTTCCTCCACTGCCACCATCCAGAGAACCGCGGTTCCCGACTGCGGTCATATTTTCACCGCGCGGGGTGAAGGGCGCACCGTGGTGCAGTTGAGTCGGTCCGCAGCACGGAGCCTGATTCGCTTCAAGGAGTTGCACGCATGCTCCGTGATGGCCGTTCCCTCCCTGCGTGCAGTGCTTCTGATGTGGATGGCGAAAGCGCGCGCTTGCCGAATCGTCCCTTCACGTCGATGATGTAAGACGAAGATGTCAGACAGGCCCTTGACGGCGGGGTTCCTGGTGATGCCAGTGGGGGAAACCGTTCCATCCCACCGGACCGCAGAGGCGCGCCGGCCGGCCCATCTGGAGTGTGGTTCCATTCCCGGAGAGTGTTCCCATGTTGTTTCGATCGTGGCTGATGTCCTTTTGTCTCGGAGTGGCGGCGCTTGGCGGCTTGGGAGTCATGGGCCCCACAGTGCTCGCAGCCGGTCCCGATCCGCAGGCACTCGTCCGGTCCGTGGAGCGCGGGGTGGGATACCTGCGGTTGTCGCAAGCAACCGACGGAAGCTGGACCAGCAACAACGCTCCGGGCATCGCCGGCCTGTGCACCTTTGCGCTCCTGCGGTCGGGTCTCGGTCCCGACGATCCGACCGTCGCCAAGGGACTGAAGCATCTGGAGAGCTTCATCCGCTCGGACGGGGGCATCTACGCCCAGGACTCCAAACACCGCAACTATGAGACGTCGATCGCGCTGCTCGCCTTCCAGGCGGCGAACGCCGACGGCCGCTATCAACGGACGATCGACAACGCCGTCAAGTTCCTCAAGGGGCTGCAATGGGACGAGGAGGAGCAGACGCCCGAGAGCGATCCGGCCTTCGGCGGGCAGGGGTACGGCTCGCAGCAGCGTCCGGACCTCTCCAACACCGCCTTCTTCATCGAGGCGCTCCGCGAGGCGGGACTCCCGCCGGACGATCCCGCCATCCAGAAGGCACTGGTGTTCGTTTCGCGCTGTCAGAACCTGGAGAGCGCCTACAACACGACTCCCTTCGCCAAGCAGGTGAATGACGGCGGTTTCTACTACACGCCGGCCGCGGGAGGGACGTCCCAGGCGGGTCTCACGCCGGAGGGGGGGCTCCGTTCCTACGCCAGCATGACCTATGCGGGTCTCAAGAGCATGATCTACGCGGGCGTGGGGCCGGACGACCCGCGCGTCCGGGCGGCCAACGAGTGGATCCGGAAGTTTTACTCGGTGCAGGAGAACCCCGGCCTGGGGCAGCAGGGACTGTTCTACTACTACCACACCTTCTCCAAGGCCCTGTCGGTCATGGGAGTGGAGGAGTTCGAGGACGCCGCCGGGGTTAAGCACGACTGGCGGAAGGAACTGGCCGAACACCTCTTCCACCTGCAGCAACCCAACGGGAGCTGGGTCAATCCCACCAACCGCTGGTACGAGGGGGACCCGAACCTCGTGACCGCGTATGCCCTACTGGCGCTGCGGTACTGTGCTCCCCCGACCCCATGATCCGCAGCAACGACGTCATCCCGCCTTGAGCGCGCTGATGATCTCCAGGATCGCCTCCTTCCCGTCGGCGAAGAACATCAGCGAGTTCTCCGCCGCGAACAGCGGGTTGGGGATCCCCGCGAAGCCCGGGGAGAGGCTGCGCTTGATGATCACGCAGGTGCGGGCCTTGTCGGCATTGATGATGGGCATCCCGGCGATGGGGCTGTTGGGGTTGGTGCGGGCATCGGGATTCACCGTGTCGTTGGCCCCCACCACCAGGCAGACGTCCGTCTGCTCCAGCGTCGGATTGATCTCGTCCATCTCCTTGAGCAGCTCGTAGGGGATGTCCGCCTCGGCCAGGAGGACGTTCATGTGTCCCGGCATCCTTCCGGCCACGGGATGAATCCCAAACTCCACCTCCACCCCCTTCTCCTGCAACACATTGGTCAGATCGCGCACGGCATGTTGCGCCTGGGCGACCGCCATGCCATAGCCGGGGACGATCACCACGCGGCGGGCGACGTCGAGCAGCATGGCGATCTCCTCGGCGGAGGTCGCCTTGACATGGGCGTAGACTTCCTCAGCCTTCGGCCCCCCCGGCTTGGGGCCCAGCGTGCCGAACAGCACCGCCGGGAGGGACCGGTTCATCGCGTCGCACATGATCTTGGTCAGGATCACCCCCGAGGCCCCCACCAGCGAACCGGCGATGATCAGAACGCTGTTCTGGAGCACGAAGCCCGTCGCGGCGGCGGCCACTCCGGAGTAGGAATTGAGCAGCGCAATCACCACCGGCATGTCGGCCCCGCCGATGGAGATGGTGATGGTGTAACCGAGGCCCAGCGCCAGCAGCACCAGCAGCCAATACCAACCCTGGGCTCCCGGGTTGTTGGCCAGGACTGCGCCGATCAACAGGCAGATTCCGCCGAGGCTCGCGTTCACAACGTGCTGCTGCGGCAGCGGAGGGAGCCGCTTGAGGAACTTGAATTCCGCCAGCTTGGCAAAGGCCACCAGGCTCCCCGAGAAGGTGACGGCCCCGACGAGGCCTGAGGCGGCGAGGGCCGTGCCGGTCCCCGGGGGCGTGAGGTTCGCCAGCGTCTCCGCGAAGCGGGCAGTCCCGGCTGTTTCCCCGCCGGCCAGTTGCCAGGCCTTGCTCACCATCCGGAACATCTCGGCTCCGGCGACCAGAAACGAGGCCGCCCCTCCGAATCCGTTGAACAGCGCCACCATCTCCGGCATCGCTTCCATCCGGATGTTGAGCGCCAGCACGGCCCCGGCGGCCGAGCCGAGAACCAAGCCTGCGATGATGTAACCAAACGTGAGCACGTGATGGTCCACCATCGTCGCCACAATCGCGATGAGCATTCCCGCGGCCCCCAGCAGGTTACCGCGCACCGCCGTGCGGGGTTTCGTCAACCCCTTCAGACCGAGGATGAACAGGACGGAGGCCAGGAGGTAGGCGAGATCAATCCAGACGCGTGTCACGGGTGCTCCTGGAGAATCTGGTTTGAGTCGAAAGGTCGGCCAAGGACTGCGGGCGGTGGGAGGATGCGCTGGCTGCCGGCGGAACAGCCGACGCTCACCGCCGGAACTTTTGCAGCATCCGGTGCGTCACCAGGAACCCGCCCACCACGTTGACGGTGGCCAGCACCACTGCGAAAAACCCGAGCCACACCGCCAGCGTGCGATCCTCGCCTCCCGCCGCAAGAATCGCCCCCACGATGGTGATGCCCGAAATCGCATTCGAGCCCGACATCAGCGGCGTGTGCAGCGTGGGGGGAATTTTGGTGATGATCTCCACGCCCACGAAGATCGCCAGGGTGAAGATCGTCACGGCGGCAAGCAGGGCCGCCGTGCCCGGGTCCGTCGTCGCTGTGGGACCGGCGACGGGAGGTACAGCCGTCGTGGAAGCGGCCGACGCTTCAGCCGCCAACACCAGGGGAATTGCCAACGTCTGAAGCATCATGTCGTTCACCTGGAAACAGACTCGTTCTGCCTGGGGTCGGCTCGCCCCGAATCGATGCCGGACCGTTCCGCCGGTGCCGGGCGCCCCGGCGGCGCGGGGCGAGGGGCGCGGCCCGATTGCCCCGCACTATCGTCGGACCCTGCGTGCGGGATGATAGTGGAAACCCCTCCCGGATGCGCGTGAACGCCGCAGGCGTTGAATCCTCCCCGGTCGCTTCGACCCCGCCCGTGTCAGGAACGCCGCAGTTCCGCCGTCAGGCACTCCTCGAGGGTGGGGAAGCGGAACACGTAGCCGCTCTCGGTAAGCTTTCGCGGCACGACCCGCGCGCTGGCCAGGAGCAGATCGTCAGCCATCTGGCCCAGTGCGAGGCGGGCGGCAAACGCCGGCAGCGGGAAGATCGTCCAGCGTCTCAGGACCTTCCCCAGAATCCGCGTGAACTCCGCATTGGTGACCGGATTCGGAGCGACGGTATTGACCGGCCCTGAGAGCTGGGCATGGGTCAGCACATGGGCCACCACGCCGGCGACGTCGGGCCGCGAAATCCAGCTCATGAACTGCGTCCCCGGGCCGACGCGACCCCCCAAACCCAGCCGAAACGGCAGCAGCATCTGCGCCAGGGCCCCGCCGCTGCGGCTGAGGACCACGCCGATCCGCAGATGCACCACACGGATGCCGGCCGCGCGGGCCGGCTCCGCAGCTGCCTCCCACTCGCGGCATACCTCGGGGAGGAACCCGCTCCCCGGCGGGCTGGACTCATCCAGCAGTTCATCCCCCCGGTCGCCGTAGTAGCCGATGGCCGAGGCACAGACGAACGTCTGCGGAGGTGACGAGGCCCGCACGAGCGTCTCGCACAACGACCGCGTCCCGATCACCCGGCTCTCCCGGATGCGCTGCTTCATGGCGGCGGTCCAGCGGCCGGCGGCGATGTTCTCGCCCGCCAGATGCACCACCGCCCGGAGGCCGGACAACCGCTCCGGATCGCTCACCCCCGTCTGGGGATCCCAGGCGATTTCGGAGGAGTCGCGGGGGGGACGGCGCGTCAGTCGCAGCACCGTCGCTCCGTGGGAGCGCAGTTCCTCCCCCACCGCCGATCCGATCAGGCCTGTGGCGCCGCTGAGGGCGATCGTAGCGCCGGAAAGCACGGATTGTGCAGGATTTGTTGGACTCATGATGCTGCTCCAGGCTGGCAAACTCTCCTGAGCCAGTTTCATAACCGGGACATGATCGATGCGAGTCCACCGGAATGCGGGTAATCGAGGGGCTCACGCCCCCCGCTCGCCGGTTGTGAAACTGGCTCCTGTCACTCTACAGCGATGCCGTCTCAAGGGCACGCACAAAACCTCCGGACGGCGTCCGGAGGAGAGCCGCTGATCGATGATCCGGTCATCCCTGCGGGGACCGGAAGTGCTCCCCCCCCCCCCCTCCGCGCCGGACCCCAGAACTCTCTTCGGACTCAACAGCGCTCGATGGACTCGATGTCATCGATCGAGAACGGTCCGATCGGCCCCTCGGTCCCCTCCAGCACGAGCATCCCCCGGCGACTCTCACGAGCGTTTGGAAACCCGACGTGCTCCGCGCCGCTCCTCAGCCGCACCCGCACCTCATACGTCTCGTCCACCCCCTGGAGACCCTCGACATACAAGGGGGGAAAGCGGCTCCAGGCCCACAGCCACAACGAGAGTTCCGGCGCCGGTCGACCGGCGATGTCCACCCACTCCTGCTCCGCCTGAAGCAGTTCTCGTCGTGACGCACAGCGGCACCACGGGCGGAGCACCTGCTCGATCCACGCCCGCCGCGACTCCGCCAGGGCGGAGAAAGTCGGAGCGATGGTCAGGGTTTCGGCCATTGTCCATCGACCATCGGAAGGGGACGAAGGCGGCTGGGATCGACCACTACGTGCTTGACCCTCGTCCGCTTCCAGGTGTAGGTGATGTGCACCAGTCCGTCGCCGCTCTGGATGACGGCGGGATAGCTGTACTCCCCCGGATCACGTTCCAGAACCAGGGCGGCCAGCCAGTGCCGGCCGTCTGCGCTGTACGCCAGATTGAGCGGCGTGCGGCCGCGCGGCGTGTGATTGTAGACCAGCAGGTGTCCCCCCTCGCGCAGCGAGACGGCATCGATGCCGCTGTTGGGGTTGGGGAGCATGGTCTGCTGAAGCGCGGACCAGGTCCGACCGCCGTCCTCCGACCACGTTTCCACAATGCTCCCCTCCTTGCAGCGGCAGAGCGCCTGCAGACGCAGCGGTGGATCGCTCCCCTGGCGGGTCGCGGCTAAACGGTGGATGAGGATCGTCGGCTGGATGGCTCTGAACTCCCGCCCGTCGTTGATCGGACCGACCCGCTCCCAGCTCAGCCCCCAGTCGCGGGTCAACTCGAAGTGGACCCGCCAGCCGTCAGACTCGGTCGAGGAGCCGCACAGCAGCGTCCCGTCATCGAGCAGGACCGGCTTGTTCTTCACCGGCCCGTCGATCTGCGACGGCAGACGGACCGCGCGGCTCCAGGTCGCCCCGTGATCGTGGGAGACCTGATGCATCCCCCACCATTCACTGGGGCTGGGGCCGCACTTGGAAAACAGGTGCAAGGGGCCGTCCGGCTGCTGGAACAACACCGGGTTCCAGCAGGGGTAGCGGAGCGTGGAATGCTGAACGCCGTTCGTCACTTCGACCGGCCTGGTCCAGGCGTCCCCCACGCGGCGGCTGACCCAGATGCCGACGTCGGGGTGCTTTTCGTGCGTCCCGCCGAACCATGCGGCCACGAGGCCCTGCGGCGTTTCGGCGAGGGTGGTGGCATGGCACTGCGGCGTGGGGGCGTGGTCGTCGTCGTAGATGAACTCCGACAGCACGACCGGAGAAGGGGTGATGTCGTCAATCAGCGCCAGGTCGTCTCCCCGCACAGGACAGGCGAGGGGGAGTAGTACCCCGGCGAGAGAGATCGCGATGCGTGAGTTCACGTGTTGCTCCCGGGTGAGAACATCCGAAATGTCTCGGGGGTGACTCCGTCGCTGGCTCCACCTTTGCTGAAGGCGGCAACGGGTTGGATCGATTCGTGCTCGGTGTTGAAAGTCCGTCAGGGGTGCATCCGTCGGCGTTCGATCTCGGTTGGCTTGCTGCGAGGGTTCGGTTTGTAGTAGAGCCGGCCGTCCTCGGCGCCGACGAGGAGGTCGGGGATGCCGTCGGCGTTCCAGTCGACGGTGGCGGGAGCAGTGTCGTGCCCGGCGAGGACGCGGTCATCGAGCGGCCCCCTGTCTTCAAACCACGTGAAGCCGGCATCATCGGTGCGGACGTTACGGAGCCAGTTGACGCTCGTGCTGTTGACGAGCAGGTCGAGCCGGCCGTCGCCGTCCCAGTCGACGATGTGGAGCTTCCGCCGTCCGCTCGCCCCGGCCCGCCCGGCGTTGAGCCGCAGGAGGTCGTCTTGCTTCTCGCCGACCGGCTTGTGCCGCGAGTCAAACTCGCACGGGCCGGTGATCTTGAACATCCGTTTGGGGGGCATAAGTACCAGATCGGGCGAGCCGGGGGTGTCAGCCCCCGGACCGACCTCCGGGGCTTGCCGGGTGCGCTCGTACAACGCGAGGTAGCCTTCGTGATCGAGCATCACCAGGTCCGTGAGGCCGTCGCCGTTCCAGTCAACGGCGCAGGGAGTCGTCCGCCACTGGGTCGCCAGCGTTCCGGGTTCCGGAGTCCACCACAGCCACTGCGGTTTCGGGAGGGCGCCCGCCCAGGCCACCACAAGCGGGTTCGGACCCTCGAGGGCTTCTTCCGCCGATGGTGCACCGCGTCGATACCAGACCACGCGCCCCCAGATGTCGTTCACCACGAGGTCCGTGATGCTGTCGCCATCCCAGTCGGCCGCTGTCTGTGTGGTATACCCCCACTTCGCTTCGCACGGTCCCTGGATGGACCCCTTGGGACCGGCTTCGTGCCGCAACAGTTGTTCCGTGAGCACGTCGCCGAACAGGTGCTCATAACGATGCAAGCAGCGCGGCGCGGCCCACTGGGGCGGGTTGCCGCCGAGGTTCTCGATGAACCCGATGTACCCGGCGGTGTTGCCGCAGATGAGGTCCTCGTCTTCGTCGCCGTCCCAATCGATGCTGAACGGCGTGACTAGCGCCCCGAATTTCACGTCGGCAGCTTGTTGCTGGAAATAGACGGGTGGGCGGAAGTCGGGAGTGTGCAGAGTGACCGGGGGACTTACGTCCCCCGCTCGCCGACCGGGTGCTCGCTCAATCGGCATTCGCGGGACCTGTTTCATGAGCGCCACGCGTCCGTCCTCATCGCCGCAGATGAGGTCGAGCTGACCGTCGCCGTCCCAGTCGAGGGCGACGGGAGTGATCATTTGCAGGTCCATCTTGAGTGGTGTCTGGCCGTCCGCCTGCGTGAGTTTCACGCCGGGGGCAAACTGTGGCGCCTCGCGCGTGCCGACATTCTTGAAGAAGGTGAACCCGTCGAGGAACTCGCCGCAGAGGAGGTCGAGGGCGCCATCGCCGTTGAAGTCGGCGAAATTGGGGCTGGGCATGCCGAAGACGTCGACCGGCTCTCCGTCGGTGGTGGTGAGCTTTCGCGGTGCCGCGAATGTCGCCTGGGCGAGGGGTGCGAGGCGCGCGAGGAGGGGACCCGGCGACGCCGTCGCCGGGCTTTGGACAGGGGGAGGCGACGCCGTCGCCGGGCTTTGGACGGAGGGAAGTGATGCCGTCGCCGGGCTTTGATTCTCGACGAGATACACGTACCCGTGCAGTGGGCCGTTCTTCCAGTTCCCCCGCTCGTCCCAGGCGTCGTCCCAGCCGTAGTCGTCCCAGATTTCGATGCCGACGATCACATCCAGATCGCCGTCCCCCTCCCAGTCGAGCAGCTTCCACTGGTTCGCGCGATAGCGTTTGTAGTGCGGGTCGATCTTCTCCGGCAGCGGCAGCTTGATCGGCTTTTCGTACCGGTCGGTTCGGAAGTCGGCGTAGATTCTCGCCGGCGTCATCACCACCGGCTCGCCGTCGATGTACGAGACCTGCACGTTCGTCTGGCCAGGCGCGATGCGGACGCCGGGCTTGAAAATCGGTTGCTGGTAGCTGGTTGCCGGCTGATCGACGGTTCCGGGCGCAGGCTGCTCGGGCCCTTGGACACTGGACTCTCGGCCCACTCCCGGATTCTCAAAGAAGTACGTCCCGTTGTCCGGCTTGTCCGGACAGCTCACGACAAGGTCGAGGTCGCCGTCGCGGTCGTAGTCCATCGGCAAAGGCCAGGCCCACAGCCCGACGCCGAGATCGACCACCAGCCCGGGGTGGTTGTACTGGAGCGGCTCGAGCTGTGCGGCCGCGATCCCCTTGGCGGCGATCAGCACGAGGAACGCCCAACCAGCGGCCGGTGAGATGCGGAGCATAGGCGTGGGGGGGGAGAGGGTTGGGGAGTGGGCCGTGGTTTCGCCCGGGGAGCCGGGGCGCCGCAGCACTCAGAATTCCCCACCTCCCCGCGGATTGCAAGCGCCGGCAGGATCAGTGCCGAGACTCCCCGCCAGGTCCTACCGGCGGGATGTAGCGGTTGGTCAGTTCGGCGTAGTCTTCGCGGATGGGACTGAAGACGTCGAGCACGACGGCCGGGCCCTCCACCGCCACGGCCCGGTGGGGAGTGTTCGGGGGGATGAGGAACATCGCTCCCGCCTCCACCACGCGAGTCTCATCACCGATGGTGAGTTGCAGTTTCCCCCGCAGCAGGATGCCCCCCTGCTCGTGAGGATGCTGGTGCCGGGGGACTTCGGCTCCCGCCTCCATTTCCAGATAGGAGAGCATCAGGTGCTGACCGAAGGGGGTTCTCATCCGGCAGCCGGGGACCGGTTCAATCGCCGGATACTGCGCAAGATCGAGGAAGGGCATGGTTCGCCTCGGGCACGGGTCGGCCGGGGCCGCATCAGACCGCGTCAGACTTCGACCGGCGCCAGCATGTCACGGACGTCGGTCACGCAGCCGTGGATCGCAGCGGCGGCGACCATGGCGGGGGACATCAGCAGCGTCCGGCCGGTCGGGCTCCCTTGTCGCCCCTTGAAATTCCGGTTTGACGAGGAAGCACAGACTTCGCGACCCTGCAGCTTGTCGGGATTCATCGCCAGGCACATCGAGCAGCCGGCGCCGCGCCACTCGAAGCCCGCCTCTCGGAAGATTTCGTGCAGTCCCTCGCGTTCCGCCTGCTGGCGGATTTTCTGCGAGCCGGGGACGACGATCGCCTTCACGCCGGGGGCGACCTTGTTCCCCTTCGCGATCTTGGCCGCCTCGCGGAGGTCGCTGATCCGCCCATTGGTGCACGATCCGATGAAGGCGACGTCGATCTTCAGCCCCAGCATCGACTGCCCCTCTTCCAGACCCATGTAGTCCAGCGCCTCCTGGACCCCCTTGCGCTCGTCGGCCGGGAAGCTGCTGAGCGTCGGCAGCCGCTCGGTGACGCCGACCGACTGCGCCGGGTTGATCCCCCAGGTGACGGTCGGCTCGATCTCCTCCGCCCGGAACTCGACTTCGTCATCGAACTCGGCGTCCGGACCGGAGGCGAGCGACAGCCACCACTCGGCCGCGCGTTCAAAGGCCTCCCCCTGCGGAGCGTAGGGGCGTCCGCGGAGGTACTCGACCGTCGTCTGGTCGGGGTTGACGTATCCGCAGCGAGCCCCCCCTTCGATGCTCATGTTGCAGACCGTCATCCGCTCTTCCATGTTCATGCGGTCGAAGACGTCGCCGGCGTACTCATAGGCGTAGCCGATCCCTCCCTTCACGCCGAGCTGCCGGATGATGTACAGGATGACGTCCTTGGCATAGACGCCGCGGCCGAGTTCGCCGTTGACGGAGATCCGCCGCACGAGGGGCTTGCCCATCGCCAGCGTCTGCGTCGCCAGCACGTAGGCGACCTGAGAGGTGCCGATGCCAAAGGCGATTGCTCCAAACGCCCCATGCGTGGAGGTATGCGAGTCGCCGCAGGCGACCGTCATGCCCGGCTGCGTGAGGCCCTGTTCCGGGCCGACGGCGTGGACGATCCCCTGGCGGTCGTCGTCGAGATCGAACAGCGTGATGCCGAACTCGCGGCAGTTCCTCTCGATGGCCGACATCATCCCTTCGGCCAGCTCATCCTGGAACGGCCGGAGCTGGTTGTCCGTCGGGACGATGTGGTCCACCGTGGCGAACGTCCGCTCCGGGTATATCACCTTCAACCCGCGTTCGCGCAGCATGTCGAAGGCCTGGGGGCTGGTGACCTCGTGGATCAGGTGCAGACCGATGAAAAGCTGCGTCTGCCCGGACGGCAGCGTATCGACGGCGTGCAGGTCCCAGACCTTGTGAAACAGATTCCGTGACATGAATGGCGGGTGGTGGATGTCTGTCCTTCGGTGCGCAACGCATCGCGGAGGCGTGGCAGGTTTCCGGGGCTTCTCCGGGAGGCGCGGCGGTCGTGAGCGGCGACCCTGCTCCGACCGGTTATCGCCTACCCGGTGCTCTCGTGCAACTCCGGGTTCCGGAGGCCGAAGGCACCCCCCGGCTGGTGGTCCCCGTTCGTGCGGACCTCGAACATCCTCCGGGGTGGCCTGGTTCCAACGGAGCCAGCTCCCCCTCGATGTCGTCCCTCTTCACGACCGTCGCTGATGCGAACCGGCGCGGCGGAGGGGATTCGTCCCCCCGTTGCCGTTCCCGGGCGTCCGAACCGGCGGGTGGAGCGCGGATTCGCCTGCCGGATGCCCGCCCGCAACGCTCCAGTATAGGCGTGCGCCCTCCTCCGGGACCATTCTGATTCGGTGTGCGGCGAGGGTTTTCGCTGCGTTCCCAGAGTGTGGAGGGACGCCGTCCTGAGGAGCCGATCACGCCCGGCGGACTGGCCATGGGGCGCAGGGGCACCTGACCCGCTCGCAAGGACGGCAAGTTCCCTTCCCTGAGCAAGCGATCCCCCCGGGGAACCGCCCGGGGCGGAAACGGCGCTGCCCGGCGTTGGCACCCCGTTCAGGCGGCGGCTTGCGTCCGCCGCCGGGAGACTTCATAACATGCGGGTCCCTTCATCGCATCCACGAGCGCTGATTCCCCATGAGCACCGCCTCCCACGAGCACTCCGCGTCCGGCGTCCGGTTCAAGCTGTCGGTGATGATGTTTCTGGAGTTCTTCATCTGGGGGGCATGGCTGCCGCTGATCTTCGGCTATCTCCCCGAACTCGGATTCACGGCGACGCAGCAGGCCTGGATTCTGAACGCCTTCGCCTTGGCCTCGATCACGGCGATGCTGTTTTCCACGTCGTTCGCCGACCGGCACTTTGCTGCCGAGCGGTTTACGGGCTTCAGTCATCTGGTGGGTGGGGCCGCGATTCTGGGACTGGCGTGGGCGGAGTCGATTGCGGAACGCCTGAGTGAAGTGCTCACCAGTGTGGGGATTCCGGAGGCCCACCACCTGTTTGCGGTCTTCTTTGGATTGATGCTGCTGCACTCGCTGTTTTACGTCCCGACCATCTCGATCACGAACTCGATCGCCTTTGCCAATCTCGCGGACCCGCAACGGGAGTTCGGGCCGGTGCGATTGTGGGGGACGATCGGCTGGATCGCGGCGAGCTGGCCGTTCGTGTTCCTCTTGGTCGACTGGAGCCAGGTTCCCGCGCTGGGGGATGTCGGGTTCGTGGAGTGGCTGGGGACGGCCCTGGGGACATCCAAGACCGGCGAGGCCCGGACGCGGGCCGTGGAGTACACGTTCATCACGGCGGGAATCGCTTCGCTGCTGCTGGGAGTGTTCAGTTTCGGCCTGCCCCATACGCCCCCCAAGCCGGCCAAGGCGGGAGAATCGGGATTCGCCTTCGTGAAGGCACTGGAACTGCTGGCGGTGCCGGCGATTCTGATCCTGTTCGTGGTGACGTTCATCGACGCTTCCGTGCACCAGTGCTACTTCATCTGGACCGACCGCTACCTGCGTTCCATCGGGATTCCCGGCAACTGGGTGATGCCGATCATGAGCATCGGGCAGATCGCCGAGATCGGCACGATGGCGATTCTGGGGTATGTGCTGAAGTCGCTTGGTTGGCGGACGACGATGACGCTGGGGATTCTCGGCCACGCCGCGCGGTTTGGCGTCTTCGCCCTGGCGCCGGTCCCCTGGGTGGCGATCGCCATCAACGTGCTGCATGGCATCTGTTACGCCTTTTTCTTCGCCACGGTGTACATCTTCGTCGATGAGTTCTTCCCCAAGGACGTCCGTTCCAGCGCCCAGGGCCTGTTCAACTTCTTGATCCTGGGTGCCGGGCCGTTCGTGGCCAATTTCGTCTGGACGTATCTCGGCGACGCGGTGACGGTCGAAAACGTGGTCGACTTCCGGCGGTTGTTCCTGGTGCCGAGCGGCGTGGCGCTCGGGGCCGCCTTCCTGCTGCTGCTGTTCTTCAGCCCCCCGCCGCTCACCGAAGCGCCGGAGCCGGAGATTGCGGAGTCTGAAGGGGCCGAAGCTCCAGCCGCGTAGCCGGCGTTTCTGCCCGCGGAGGGCGGGCGTCATCCCGGTGCGAGGGTCGGTCGGCAGGATTGCCGCCAGGGCGCCCTTGCAACACAGATCGGGGAGAGTCCGATGGGGAATGTCCAAGTCTTGAGCGTCGTGGCGATCGGACTGGGGGTGGGGCTGCTCGTGGCCGGGAACACGGCCTCACCCCTGGCGGCGGTGGAGCGCAATGGGGAAGTCGTCTGGTCCGTCCGGTTGAGCTCCTACCAGATGGAGTTCTATCACGAGCTGGCCATCGCCCTGAAGGGTTTCGGGGCCGGTCTGCTGACCCTGGGTCTTCTGGGCCTGTTCGTACCGTGGATCAACGCTTTCCTGGAACGGCGTTGCCGTCCTACGCCCCTGGAGTCCCCCCCTGTCGTTCCTTCCTGAAGGGTGTGGCGTGCGGCGGAGCGGCCGCGGCCTCCCGGACCCTCAGCCTTTGATGACGCCGATCGGCCGCAGTCGGGCCACCTTGGCCGCCAGCCCGGCTCGGTGCACCACCTCCACGACCAGGTCCACGTCCTTGTAGGCATCAGGTTGTTCCTCCGCCAACCCGCGCCAGGAGCGGGCTTGGGCCACGACCCCTTTCTCTGCCAGTTCGCGTTCGATGCGGCGGCCTTTCGAGTGCCGGATCGCCGCCTGCCGGCTCATCAACCTCCCCGCGCCGTGGCAGGCGCTGCCGAAGGTCTGCTCCATGCTCCCCGGCTGCCCCACGAGTACCCAGCTCGCGCGCCCCATGTCTCCCGGAATGATGACCGGCTGGCCGACGGCGGCGTATGCGGCGGGGGTCTCCGGATGCCCCGCCGGAAAGGCCCGCGTGGCCCCTTTGCGATGGACCCAGACGCGCTTCCAGCGGCCGTCGATCGTGTGTTCTTCCAGTTTGGCGATGTTGTGGGCGACGTCATAGACGAGGTGCATGTCCAGATCGGTCCAGGCGCGGCCGAAGACCCGCTCGAACACCAGTCGCGTCTGCCACATCAGCAGTTGGCGGTTGCACCAGGCGAAGTTGGCCGCCGCCCGCATGGCCCCGATGTACCGCGCCCCTTCCGGGCTGTTGACCGGTGCGCACACGAGTTGTCGATCCGGCAATTCGATCCCGTACTTCTCTGGCGCGGTGCGCAACTCGCGGAGGGCGTCGTCGCACACCTGATAGCCGAGTCCCCGCGACCCCGAATGAATCAGGACGCAAACCTGCCCCACTGCCAGTCCCATCGCGGCGGCGGCGGTGGCATCGAACACCTGATCGACGACGTCGACTTCGAGGAAATGGTTCCCCGCGCCGAGGCTGCCGCACTGGTCCGCTCCGCGCTCGAGGGCGCGATCGCTGACGAAATCCGGCCGCGCCCCCTTCAGGCAGCCGCCCGCCTCGGTGTGTTCCAGGTCCGCCTCCACCGCCCAGCCCTGCTTCAGCAGGAATCGCGGCCCCTGCTGGAGCATTTCCAGCAGTTCCTTGCGGCTGAAGGTGAACGCCCCTCCCTGGCCGACGCCGGTCGGGATGTCGCGGAAGAGCTGCTGGACCAACCGCTCCCGATGCGGGGCCACGTCCGCCTCAAACAGGTTCGAGCGCACCAGCCGCACGCCGCAGTTGATGTCGTAACCCACGCCGCCGGGCGAGATGACCCCCCCTTCCGCGGGGTCGGTGGCGCACACGCCCCCGATGGGGAAGCCATAGCCCCAGTGGATGTCGGGCATCGCCAGGCTGGCCTGCTGGATGCCGGGCAGAAAGGCGACGTTGGCCACCTGCTCCGGGGCGAGATCGGACCGGAGTTGCTCGAGTTGCGACTGGTCGGCGTAGATTCGTCCCTCCACCCGCATGCCGCGCTTGTAGCTGCGGGGGATCCGCCAGCAGTAATCCGTGATTCGTTCCAGCGGCCCTTCAAACTGTTGTGGACGCATGGACATCTCCTGATCCAGTTTCATCACCGGAAAATGACCGATCTGAATCCACCGGTACGCGGGTGATCGAGGGGTTCACGCCCCTCGCGCCAGTTGTGAAACCGGCTCCTGAAAACGTGAGGACCGGCGGCGGAGACGTCAGGTTCAGATGTCGACAATCACCGTCGCCTCCCAACCCGCTTCCGTCTGCCGGAGGGAGAGTTGATGGTAGGTGACGGCCTTGATTTCGTTCCGCAGACGATGCCGCGCGGCATCGAGCGGTTCTCCCGCGGCCTCCGCCTCCAGTCCGGTGTCGCTCAGCCGCACTTGGAACCGGCTGAGGACCATCCGACGCGTGTCGAACAGGTAGATCAACTCGCTCAGCCAGTCGAACAGCAGGTATTCCAGTTCCCGCTGCGGGGGAAGGTGGAGGGAGACGCGCTCCCGCGGCTGGACTTCCTCCAAATTCTCCACCATCAGGCTGAACAGGGCCCGCGCAGCATCCTCAAAGAGCTCGGGAAGTCCCGCCGCCTGCACGCGAATCCCGACGTCCGCCGTGTGTCCGAAGTACTCATACATGCGGCGCGCCCCAGCAATTCCAGCCACCGTTCTCCTCCGGCGGATCTGGGGACGGAGCAGTGATCCTCCCCAGGCTCACCACCACTGCACGGACTCCTCCTCCCATCCATGTTGGCCGACGAGCGGAACGAACGCAAAGCCCCCCAGGCATTCCGATGTGAATGTGCCGTTCTCCCGCGTGTAACGGTACAAACGGTACATGAGTTGACTCCGCGGCGAGTCCCCGATGGGAATGACGATGCGCCCGCCGGGGGCCAGTTGTTCTCGATAGGGGGTGGGCAATTCGGGAGCGCCCGCCGTGACAATGATCCCGTCGAACGGCGCCGCTTCCGGCAGACCGAGCGTCCCGTCTGCAACCTTCACATGGACGTTGCGGTACCCCAGCCGCTCGAGTCGGTCTGCTGCTGCCGCGGCCAGCTCCGGAATCCGCTCGATCGTGTACACCTCGCGCGCCACCAGCGACAGCACGGCGGCGGCGTAGCCGGAGCCGGTTCCGATCTCCAGGACTCGCTCATCCCCCCGCAGTTGCAGGGCTTCGATCATGAAGGCGACTGTGAATGGCTGGGAGATCGTCTGCCCGTGGCCGATGGGGAGGGCGCAATCGTCATAGGCGCTGTCGCGGAGGCCGGCGGGGACGAACTCCTCCCGCGGCACGGTGAGCATGGCGTGCAGGACCCGCTCGTCTTTGAGTCCGCGGCGACGCAATTGCCGCTCGACCATCTCGCTTCGTTGTTGAGCGAAGAGTTTGGCGTCCGTGAGGTGGTCATCACTCTCGTCCGTGTGCATCGTGGGAAGCCCCGGATTTGCTGGGAAGTGGGAAGCTGCCAGGAGGTGAGAAAATGCATTTTCCATGCCGCAGGGCCCGGGGGGGAGCGGCGTCCCCTTCCCGCCGCCCGAAACCATTCAGTGGGCGGTGCGTGGGCTGGTCTCCGGCACGCCCGCCGACCACCTGAGCCGGCTCGGCGCGCCTCGTGTGCGGGGGAGGCCCCCTGCGGGCTTTCCCCGGTGTGTCTGCCAAAACCGCCCCACTCCCGGTGGGCATTCTTGCTGCTGCGGCGAACAGGATTCGGAACTTGACGAGGCTAGGGACCGCCTCTATGATCCAGGAGTTGAGATTGAGTCTCAAGAGCATTCGGCCCATGAGCGTCTCCCAACTCCCTGTCGAATCGGACCGCATCGTCTGCCACTGCCTCCAGGTGCCGGAGTCGCAGATGCAGGAATGCGTGGCCACTCTCGGGCTCGAAACAGTCTCCGCGGTCAAGGCTCACTGTGGTGCAGGCGGTGGTTGCACCGCTTGTCATCGCCGGATTCGGGAGATCATTGCTGCGCATCGCCGCGAACAGTTGACGGTTGCCTGGACAACCCAGTGAACCTCGCGAATCCGGGTTCGGGTCCGCCGCCCGGCTGAGACTCTGCGCAGGTGGAGGTGCTCCGCCCGCCAGAGTCATCTTGCCTGGAATCCCATCTTCGCCTATATCGCACCCCCCTTGAAGCGAAGCAGGGTCGGAGGCGTTCTGCGGAGCAATGGGGGAGCAAGACCCTTCGCCGCCGATTCGCTCCGTCCGCTTCGTGGCGGATTCCTGCGCGAACGCCGCCCCGGCTTCTCAGGGGGCAGGGAGTGGCAGGGGGCGGGGCCGGATCACGCACTCAGAACAAGGATGTTGCGATGAGGCGCTGGCTGAACCAAGTGACGACGTGGGGTGTGAGTGGGCTGGCGATGGTCCTGGCGGGTTGCGGAGAACACCCTGCGCCTCCCGTGGCCGCCGTCTCGACGTCATCAACGGCCGCGACCTCGACGGCCGAGACGGCTCCGGTTCGTGCAGCGACAACCCCTCCCTCGGCGAGACCAGAGACGACCGATTCGCCGACGGCGGAACCGGAGATTCCCTTTGCCGAGGAGGGAACGCCGGAGTGGCGGCTGTATGAGATCGCTCGCCTCGTGGTTCCTCCCCCGACCCGCAAGGAGATCATTGGGGAAGATGGCTCGTCGCAAGTCGTGGATCGCTCGCCGCAGGAGATCGCGCTCGAGCGAAAGGAAAACCTGCGACGGGTGATTGCGCATGCCGGGCAGGTGATCGCCGCCACCCACGCCGACCCTGCTCAGGAATCGCTGCTGACGAATGCGGTGCACTATCTGTCGGCGGCTCACGTCGAACTGGCCCTGATGGGCGACGCGGAACATGCCCGCCAACTGGGAGAAGTGTCGGAGGCGCTCTATGCGGCCCGGCCGAAGTCGGCGGCCGCGGTGAGCAGCGCCGCGCATCTGGTGGAGCTGGCGCGGCAGATGGCGGATCGGTATGGACGTCTGGATGCAAGCTGGGCCCGCGCCCACGCGACTCAGGCGCGCATCTTCGCCGAGCGCTTCCCGCAGGAGCAGACCCGTGCCGCCGCCATCCTCCTCGAAGCCGGCCGGACGTGCGAGGCGGCCGGATTGCCTGACGTGGCGCGCGATTGTTACCTCCTGCTGTCAGGACGATTCGCCGACACTCCGCACGCCGACGCCGTGGCCGCCGTTCTGCGGCGGATGAACCTCCCCGGCACGACGCTCTCAGCCGCGGACCTGTCCGGCCCGACGATCGAGGGGGGGTATCTCTCCATCGAACAGTTCCGGGGGCGATACGTCCTCGTCTGCTTCTGGGCGAGCGATTCGGCCAGTTTTGAACAGGATGTCCCCCGGCTGCAACAACTCCAGGCGGAGCAGGGGGACCGCCTCGTGCTCCTGGGCATCAACCTCGACATCCACGAGGCCGCCGTCGATCAGTTCCTGGAGGCCCACCCCCTCCGGTGGCAGCAGGTCTTCGATTCCGATCCTGCCCGCCGGGGGAGGCAGAACCCGGTGGCGAGTTACTACGGTGTTTCGACCGTTCCCCTGTATTGGTTGATCGATCCGGAGGGGAAGGTGCTGGCGGCGCCCGCCGATTTGAACCGCCTACCGCTCAGCCCTCCCGGCTCGCCGTGAGGCCCCCGGCGTCAGCGCGCGGAACAAGCGTCTGTGGCGGTGGAGGCAGCGTCCGGAGAGGCGCCGTCGCGCTGCACGTCGACGATCTCCACGTCGATCAACAGCGATTCTCCGGCGAGGGGATGGTTGGCGTCGAGCAGCGCCTCGTCGGTCATCAGACGCCGAATCCAGACGTCGCACACGACGTCGCCGAATTCCGCTGCCAACTGATCGCCGGCGTGTGCTGTTTCAGGAAGCCGGCGGCGCGGCAGGGTCTGGACCAGTTCGCTTCGCTGGGGACCAAAGGCCTGCTCGGGCGGGATGGAGAGCGTCCGCTGTTCTCCCACCTGCATGCCGATCACGCCGCAGCTTAATCCCCGGATCACCTCGGAACCGCCGGCGGTGAGCACGAGGGGATCGCGGCCGCGGGTCGATTCCATGACCCCCCCCTCGAGGGCGCGGGTGGTGTAGTGGAGAGTGACCCGGTCTCCGGACTGAATCGTGACGTTGGCTGGTGAGCGGAGCATGATGAGGAACGAAGACGCCGATGCGACGGGGCCCATGATGATGAAGAGAACGCGTCCGGGGGACCGCCGTCGAGTGCGAACTCTTTCACCCGGACCAAACGATCGTCAGGAGGGCCCCAGGAAGGAGAGAATCGTATTTCACCGGTGGGAGCGGTTGTTCCCGAACTGTTTGATGGTGAGGGCTGTGCGGTTTTGAGGCGAATTCGCACACGGCCTCTCCCCCGGAGCGCAGTCCGTGCGTCTGGACAAGGGTGTGGCGGACGCCGTACAGACGACGGACCACGGAGCATCATCGCCGCGACCCGCCTCAGTCGGCTGGAAGGCACGGCGATCCGCGCATCCCGCGCTCCCACGCCCGAGTCCGCCCATGCCCATCAAGCTCACCGTCGATTCCTTCCTGGCCGGCGTTCGCCAGAGTGGTCTGGTCGACGAGACCCGCCTCGATGAAACACTCCGCTCCCTGCGCGCGGTGGGGGAACTGGCGGAGGCCGAGCCGATCGCCGAGGCACTGATCGAGCGGCGGCTGTTGACCCGCTGGCAGGCAGACAAGCTGCTGCAAGGGAAATTCAAGGGCTTCGTCCTGGGCCGCTACCGTCTGCTCGAATTGCTGGGGCGCGGGGAGATGAGCACGGTGTACCTGGCGGAGCATGTCCGCATGAAGCGGCGGTGTGCCATCAAGGTGTTGCCGGCCAGCAAGGCTCGCGACACCTCCTACCTTGGTCGTTTTCTCCGCGAGGCGGAAGCCGTGGCCGCCCTGGACCATCCCAATATCGTTCGCGCCTATGACGTGGACATGGAGCTGGAAGCCGGCACGGAAATCCATTTTCTGGCCATGGAGTACGTGGAGGGCAAAGACCTGGAGAAGCTGCTGGCGGAACGGGAGCAATTCACCCTCGTTGAGGCGGCGGAATTCATCCGCCAGGCAGCCGAAGGACTGGCCCATGCTCATGAGAACGGTCTCATCCACCGCGACATCAAACCGGGCAACCTGCTGATCGACGGCAAGGGGACGGTCAAGCTGCTGGACCTGGGTCTGGCCCGCTTCTTCCGCGCCGACGAAGTGGAGTCCCTGACCATCAAGCACGACGAGAAGGTGCTGGGAACGGCCGACTACCTGGCCCCGGAACAGGCGGTGGACAGCCATGCCGTCGATGAGCGCGCCGACGTCTACAGCCTGGGGTGTACCTTCTATTTCACGCTGGCGGGGCATCCTCCCTTCACCGAGGGGACCCTCGTCCAACGTCTCCTGGCGCACCAGACCAAGCCGCCCCCTCCCATCTCCCGCCTGCGTCCCGACGTCCCCCCCGCCCTCGAAGCCATCCTTCACAAGATGCTCCAGAAGCGCAAGGAGGACCGCTACCAGTCAGCCCGCGAGGTCGCCGATGCCCTGGCCCACTGGCTGGTGTACCACGGCGACGCCGCATGGCGGCGGAATCATCCGGCGGTGGTCGCGGCCGTCACGGGCGTCGAGGGGCTCCTCTCGGGAGTGGAGGTCGTCCCCTCCGGTTCACCGTCCGCTCGACCTCTGCCGGCCGGAACGACCGGGAGAGAGCCGGCAGGGGCGGGAGACGCACACCCTTCCGCCGGCAACGTGGCCGGAGCGCGGCTCGACCATCGGACTCGACCGCGTTCCACCCGGCGCATCCCGAAGTCGAATACGACTTCGTCCCCCGGGGCCCGCGCGGGTGTCCGCGGCGCCGGTGCGAGCGGTTCCGCCGCGCCCGTCACGGGGCCGGGGGGGGCCGCCATCGCCGTTGCGTTCCGGCCGCTTCCGGCAAGCGGCGCCGTGCCGCCCCTCTCTCCGGCTGCAGCTCCACAGCGGCCGAGACGGTGGAGCGAGTGGCGGTCCGTGGTGGGCAAGCTCCTCAGCCGGGAGGGGTTGCTCGTCGGGTGTGTCATTGTTGTGGGCCTGGCGCTGATCGGAGGCGTCGGCGTCTCGCTGTACGCCATGATGCAGCCGCCTGCCCCCCCCTTGCCGACGGCGGAAGAAGCGCTGGACCGCCTACCGATGGTGCTGCGCGAGGAACCCCCGGTGCAGCCGTGAGAAGCATCTCCTGGCTGGTGTTTGCCGGGAACGGGAACCCATTCCCGGCAAGGTCCGGACAGTCCGCGCCCCGGCCGGTTGGTTCGGGACCTGCGGCGGAAACTGCTGGACTGCCGCCATCGGGACGTCGTCCGGGGAGCTCCTCTTGACGCACCGGCCCATGTGTGCCACAGTCCCGCCGCCTGCCTGGGATGGCGGGCTGTCCTCCGTGGCGCCGACCGCTTTCCCCATTCGAGCGGCGGCTGTCGTCTGTTCCGCGCCGGTGCGCGGCGGTCGATCCGGCTCAGCAAAGGAGTGCCCTCGCCGTGAAGAAGCTCATCGTCAGTCTTACCGCCGTCGCCGCCCTGATGGCGGTTCTGCTGACTGCGACCCAGACTCAAGGTCAGTCGGCCAATCCGAATCCGGCGCCGCGCCAGCCGCGCCCCCATCAGATCGGCCTGATCGACATGGCGTACGTGTTCAACAACTATGAGAAGTTCAAGGCCCTCCAGGAGTCGGTGCAGGCCGATCTGAAAGTGGCCCGGGACAAGGCGCAGCAAACGATCGACCAGATCAAGCAGCTCACCGAACTGCTCAACTCGGGCACGCACAAGCCCAACTCGCCCGAATACCAGCGAACGGAGTCCGAGATCATCCGCCTGCAGACGGAACTGGAGACCTACAGCCGCGTCACCCAGGCCCAGAACCTCAAGCGTGAGGCGGAGATTTACAAGCAGATCTATCTCGAAGTCCAGGACGCGATCCGGATCTATGCGGAATATCACGGCTACACGCTCATCATTCGCTTCGATCGCGAGAACGTCGCGGACTCCACTGACCCGCAGCAGGTCCTCCAGCGGCTGACGCGGCAGGTGGTGTACCATCGCACGGAGGACGACCTGACCAACGTGATCCTCACGCACTTGAACAGGACCTACGCCCAGTCCACCGGCCGCACGGCCACGACGCCCCCCGCCGGTGGTGCACCCCGGTAGACATCGCGACACGGTGCCTCGGCCGTGCCGGTGGACGAGCTGTCGAACCTGTCGATGTCGCCGAGAAGACAACCGCTGCACGGGTGGACGCCGGCCGTTCACCCGTGCCTTCGCATGTCCGGACGGAGTCGGACAAGCGCCCACGTCACTCACTGCTTCAGACTTCGCCACGCGAGCTGGCCGCATGACGCCCCGACCCCAGCGCACCATCCTCCGCACGGCCACGGTCGACGGGTTCGGATTGTTTCGTGGTCAGGATGTGCGGCTGCGCTTCCTCCCTGCCCCGCCCAATCATGGGATCGCTTTTCAGCGGATCGATCTTCCGGCGCGGCCGCGAATTCCCGCTCTGATTCAATACGTCCAATCCCGCCCGCGGAGAACTGCCGTCGGCCGGGGAGAAGCGGTAGTGGAGACGATCGAGCACGTACTGGCGGCCCTGGCCGGCCTGTGCATCGACAACTGCCTGGTGCAACTGGATGCGCTGGAGCCGCCGGCGGGGGACGGCTCGGCCCGCGCCTTCACTGCCGCGTTGACCGCAGCCGGCATCCAGGAACAGCACGTCCCCCGGCGGGTGATGCGGATCGAGCAGCCCGAGGTGGTCCGTCTCCCCGGGCTCGCAGGAGAGGTGTACCTGGCGCCTGCGGAAGAATCCCGCCTGACGCTCCGCTGCGACATCGACTACGCCGGATCGTCCATCGGCCGTCAGTCCTGCGAATGCACGCTCACTCCTGAATCGTTTCTGTCGGAGGTTGCGGAGGCCCGGACGTTCATTCTCGCATCCGAAATCGCGGGGCTGCGCGCCCAGGGCTATGGGCGGCGCGTCACCACGGACCATGTGCTTGTCTTCGGACCGGAGGGGCCGGTCGACAACTCCCTGCGGTTTGAGAACGAGTGTGCGCGGCACAAGCTGCTCGATTGCCTGGGGGACCTGGCGCTGCTTGGCTGCGATCTTCACGGAGTCGTTGTCGCCCGGCACGGGAGCCATGCTCTGAATCAGGCTGTCGTGCGGCGACTGGCCTGGCAACTGCGCACACAGAGATCCGACGGCGCCGGTGCGAAGCCGCGCGCGGGCCTGCGGGTGGGATGAATGGAATACTTGTCTCCCTGAGTCAGCCACACACATGTCGACCCACATCTCTCCTCTCGCCCATGTCGATCGACGGGCGCAGCTCGGCGCCGAGGTGACGATCGGTCCGTTCTGTTTGGTCGGTCCCGAGGTGACGCTGGGAGACGGCTGCCGCCTCGACAGCCACGTGGTCCTCACCGGCCGCACGACGGTTGGACGCCGCAACCGTTTCTGGCCCAACGTCGTCATCGGTGCCGAACCGCAGGACAAGAGTTACGTCGACGGCACTACCGGCGTGGTGATCGGCGACGACAACCAGTTTCGCGAAGGCGTGACGGTCAATCGCGGGGCGGAGAAAGAGGACGGCATGACCCGCATTGGCGATCGCAACCTGCTGATGGCCAACTCGCACGTCGCCCACAACTGCCGGATTTTCAACGACACCATTCTTGTCAACGGGGTGCTGTTGGGGGGCCACGTGCACGTGCAGGATCGGGCGATCATTTCCGGCAACTCGGCGGTGCATCACTTTGCGACCATCGGCCGACTGGCGTTCGTGGGGGGGTGTTCGCGCGTCACCCGCGACGTGCCGCCGTTCATGCTCACCAACGGCTGCGACGAACACACCGTCCGGACCATCAACCTGATCGGCTTGCAGCGGGCCGGGGTCAGTCCTGAGACGATCGCCGTCCTGAAGCGCGCCTGCCGCGTGCTGTTCCGGGAAAACAAGCCGCTCGCCGCCGCGCGACAGCAACTGACGCAGGAGCTGAACGGCGTCATCCCGCTGGAACTGGGGGAGCTGTTCGAGTTCCTGGAGGCTCAAAGCCGGGGACGTATGGGACGCGGGCGGGAGGTCGTCCGCTCGCAGCAGTATGAACCCGCGGTGGAACTGCACGCCGCCTGAAACTTTCCGTCGGTCGCTTCGGACGCACGCACTTCGCTTGACCACCGGCATGAACACCCGCACGCTGCACGTGGCCGTCATCGGCGTGGGTGCCCTGGGGCGGCATCACGCCCGTCTGCTGGCGGAGATGCCGGAAGTGCGTCTGGTCGGCGTGGCTGACCCGAACCCCGAACAGGGGGCGGCCGTCGCGGAGCAGTGTCGCACTGCCTGGTTCGCCGATCACCGCACGCTCCTGGAACAACAGCGCCTCGACGCCGCCTGCGTTGTGACGCCCACCTCGCTGCATCGACGCATCACGGAGGACTGCCTGCTGCGTGGCGTGCACGTACTGGTGGAGAAACCGATCGCGCCCACCGTCGAGGATGGCCGCGCACTGTGCGTCTTGGCCGAGCAGCACGGTCTCACCTTGCAGGTGGGGCACATCGAACGCTTCAATCCCGCCTTCCAGGAACTGAGCCGACGCACCGCCGCGCCCAAGTACATCCGGGCGGAGCGTTTGGCGCCGTACTCCTTCCGCTCCACCGACATCAGCGTCGTGCTCGACCTGATGATCCACGATCTCGATCTGGCACTGACGCTCGATCGCGCACCGGTGACGCGCGTGGAAGCCTTCGGGCTGTGCGTGTTCGGCGGCCATCCGGACGTGGTGCAGGCGCGGCTCGGCTTTGCGGACGGCTGTCTGGCGGACCTTGTGGCCAGCCGCGTCAGCTCTGCCCCCCGACGCACCTTTCAGGTCTGGAGCGAAGCCGGCTGCTGGACGGCCGACCTGCACGAACAAAGCCTGACGGGTTACCGGCCGGGGCCGGCGCTTCTGGCGGGGGAGTGGCCGCGCGACCTGGCCCGTCCTCCCGGCGCCGACCTCGCCCCCCTCAAGCAGCAGATGTTCGAGCGGTTCCTGACGGTCGAACAGCCCGAGATTCTCCGGCGGAATGCCCTCGACGACGAACTGCGGGATTTCCTGGAGGCAGTACGCAGCGGACGTCCCCCGCGAGTGGACGGCCGTGCCGGCGTGGCGGCCCTGGAACTGGCCGAACAGATCGAGCGCTCCGTCGCGGAGCACCGGTGGGACGGACCGGAGAGCGCCCGCCGCGGCGCGTACGCCCATCCGCTGCACCGGCAGTCCCGGGCCGCTTAGCAGCAGGGCGCGTCGCGGTTCAGGTCCCCGGCGCTCGTGGCTTCACTTCCGGGAAGCGGCGGCGAGGGCGGCGTCGTAGTGGGGATGCTCGGCGATCTCCCGGCAATATTCCACGTGCCGCAGCACATGATCCGGGCCGACCACGAAGATCGCCCGCGCCAGACAACGGTCGAGCTTCCCCCCCTGAATCAGCACGCCATACGCCTTCCCGAACGAGACATCACGGTGATCGCTCAGGCAGACGACCTTGTCCACCCCTTCCGCTCCGCACCACCGCTTCTGACCGAACGGCAGGTCGGTGCTGACCACCAGCACCTGGACATCCGGCAACTTCGCCGCCTCGTCGTTGAACCGCTTGGTCTCGGCATGGCAGACCGGCGTGTCCAGCGAGGGGACCGAGGCGATGATCAGCGTCTTCCCGGCAAAGGAGGCGAGGGTGACGTCCTCCAAGGCATTGTTTTGCAACTTGAAGTCGGGAGCCTTATCCCCCGGTTTCAACTCGGGGCCGGAGAGCGTGACGGGATTGCCTTTGAGGGTCACCTGGGGCATGGCGAAGGCTCCTGGGAGTGTGTCCAGACAGTGGATGAGCGATAGCAGGAGTATCGCCGACGCACGGAAGAGGGGCAAGCTGCCGGCTTGACCTGCCGGCGGCAATGGCGAATCTTCCGGGAACCGACGGACGCAGACCGATCAGCGACCGGCCTCATGAGATTCCGCAATCTCCATCCCGATCTCCGCGGACCGGGAGCGTGGGGACTGCTGCGACATCTCGTGTTGGCGCGCCTGCTGGGACGTTCTTCCGCCCGCCCCCCCGGTCTGCCGGCCCCCAGCGTCCCCCCCGACCTGGTGCTTCTGCGGGCGGCTCCGCCGGTTCCCCACCTCACCTGGCTCGGTCACGCCTCGGTCCTGTTGGCCTTGGGAGGACGCAACATCCTCGTGGACCCGGTGTGGTCCTCGCGGGTGGCATGGTTCTTCCGCCGACATGCCCCCCCGCCCCTCGCCTGGGAGCAACTGCCGCCGATCGACCTGTTGCTGGTCACCCATAACCATTGGGATCATCTCGACCCGCCGACGATTCAGCGACTGGACCGCTCCTGCACGGTGGTGGTCCCGCTGGGGCTGGGACGGTGGTTCTGTCGCTGCGGCTTTGCCCGGGTGATTGAACTGGCATGGTGGGAACAGACGCGCCTCGGCAACGTGCAGGTGAGTTTCGTTCCGGCGCACCACGGGTCCGGCCGCCGCTTCCTCGACGCCAACCGCACGCTGTGGGGAGGTTATGTCCTGGAAGCGGAGGGCCTGTCGGTCTACCACGCGGGAGACTCCGCCTGGTTTGAGGGTTTCCGCGAGATCGGGAGGCGGTTTCCGCATCTGACCGCGGCCCTGATGCCCATCGCCGGATATGAGCCGCGCTGGCTGACCGCCCACAGCCACACGACTCCGGAGGAGGCGGCCCGGGCCTTCCTGGAGGTGGGCGCCCGCTGGATGGTCCCCATCCACTGGGGGAGCTTTCAGTTTTCTGACGAGCCGTTGCAGGAGCCTGTGCAGCGACTGCTGGCCTGGTGGGAGGCGCAACCGTCCCTCCCGCGCGAGCGGTTGAAGGTGCTGGCGATGGGGGAGACCTTGCGGTTGAGCTGAGGCGGCCGCCACGCCAGACCGGCCGCCGAGGCGGAGAGGGACTTCCGTCGCCCCCGCCCCGGCTCCTCTTCATCCCGCTGACGCGCCGGGGGATCTCAGGCGGGGGATGGCGGCTCCCTTGGCGGAGACGGTACGGATGCTCCGGATGCCGTACTGCCGCTGCGGGAACGACTGCTGAATCGCGGTTCCTCGCCGCGCCACAGCCGCCGGATGTTCTCCCGATGCCGCACGATCACCAGCGCCGGCGCCAGCAGGCTGAACAGTCCCACGCTCCACTGCTCCGGCGAGAACGGCTCCGGCCAGAGCAGAATCATCTGCGCTGTCGCCAGGCTCACCGCTGCGGCAATCGAACTGGCGGAGACGATGCGCGTCAGGGCGAAGACCAGCAGGAAGGCCGCGAGAGCCGCCACCGTCCCCGCCGGAGCGATCAAGGCGATCACTCCCAGCGACGTCGCCACGCCCTTCCCCCCGCGGAAGCCAAGCCACACGGGAAACATATGCCCCACAATCGCCGCCACACCGCACGCGACGCGCAGGTGTGTCTGTTCGCCGGGGGACGCCGCCAGCAGGGGAAGGAGAGCCGTGGGCAGCAGCCCTTTGAGGACGTCCAGCACCAGCACCAGCGTGCCCCACCGCGCTCCCAGCACGCGGGCGGCGTTGGTCGCTCCGATGTTCAGGCTCCCATGTTCCCGCAGGTCGATTCCCCGCGCCCACCATCCGATCAGCAGACCGAACGGGATCGAACCGGCCAGGTATGCCGGGGGGACGCAGGCCACAAACGACCACGGCCAGGAGAGTTGCAGGTCCATGGGATCGGCAGTTCAAAATGTCGGCAGCAGGGTCGCACCCAAGAGGACAACTGCCAATCCGACGAAGCCCATCAAAGCAGTCATGGGGGTGATGAACTTCAAACCCTCGGATTCGGTCATGCCGCTCATGCGCGTGATGACCCAGAAGCCGCTGTCGTTCATCCAGGCGAAGGGCTTCGATCCGCAGCCGATGGCCAGGGCGAGATACACCGGGTGCACGCCGACATCGATGCCGGAGAACAGCCCCACTGCGGTGATCATCGCCACGGTCGCCGATCCCTGGGCGGTGCGGATGGCCACGGTGACCAGGAATGCCAGGAGGCACACCACCTGCGGCGACCCGGTCGGGAGCTGCCGGATGAGGGCCTCGACCCCCGTCTCCCGCAGCACGGTTCCAAAGGCCCCCCCGGCGGACGTGATCAGGATGATCACGCCGGCGCTGGCGAGAGCCTTCTGCAACGAGTCCGCCAGCGCTCCCAGGTGCTGACGCCGCTGGCGAATCAACGTCGCCAGACCAATCGCCGCCGCCAGGGCCAGCGCCACGTTCTTCTCCCCCAGCGTGGCCGCCACGAGCTTCGTGGTCGGGTCGAGAGAGCCCCACGAGGGGAGCTCCTTGAAAACCGTCAGACCAGCGATCAGCAACACCGGCAGCAGCACCGGCAGCACCGACAACCAGAAGGGGGGAAGGTCGCGATCGTCCGCCTGCAATGCCACCTCGGCGTCGGCCAGTTTGAAGTCGTCGGTCTCCCGCAGCGGCAGGTCCCAGCGGCGGTTGGCCCACACGGCAAACGCCAGACCGCTGGCCGATGCCACCAGACCCACCAGCGTCCCCCCCACGATCATCACGCCCAGGTTGACTCCCAGCGCCTCGGCAACAAACAACGGACCAGGCGTCGGCGGAACCAGCGAATGCGCCATCGTGGCCCCGCAGACGATCGTCAGCACGTACAGCAGGTAGTGCCGCCCTGTCCGTATCCGCATCGCCTTGCCCAGTGGGATCATCAGATAGAAGACCGTGTCGAAGAACACCGGCACCCCCAGCAGGAATCCGCTGAGCATGAACGCCGACGGCGCCCGCTCCTCGCCAAAGCGGCGAAGCATCGTCCTCACGATGCGGTCTGCCGCCCCGCTGTCGAGCAGACACTTGCCGATGATCCCCGCCAGCGCGATCAGGATCCCAATGCTGCCGCAGGTCGAACCGAATCCCGCGGCGATCCGTGCCCCCACCGTCTCCTGTGCGGAACGCCGGGCCTTGTGCAGCGCCAGCGGCTGGAGGATGCGGTCGTCTGCCCGGACCTCGGCGAGCACAAAGTCTCCTGCGGCGACGAGCACGGCCTGCTCCGCCTGGCCGTCCGCGCTGGGACGCAGTTCCCGGACGACCAGATCGGCGATCCGGCGGTAGCGCCGGCCGGCCTCGTCCAGGCGCAACACAACGAAGATCTCCCCAGGCCGCACGCCGGCGTCGCGCGCCGAATCCGGACGTGGTCTTCCGTTGTCCGTGGAGATGACGATCTCCATCTCGCTGCGGGCCACGACAGACTCGGCCGCCGCGTCGATCGCAAACCGCTCCCGTACGGTCTGGGGCGTCAACAGCCCGACCAGCACGGCGGCCAGCAGCAGCGCCAAAAACGCATGGAGACGCCCCACCAGAATGCCGCCGATCACGATGCCGACCCCGGCCAGCAGAATGCAGAGAGTCCCGGCGGTGGAGTCCATGCGGCGGCGCCTCGCGGTGTCAGAGCGGGAATGGGTATTTCACTGAATCCGGGCCTCGGACGCAAAGCCCGGCCTTGGCGGGCGCGAATCAGATCGGTCCCAAGCCCGGCCTTGGCAAAGCCCGGCCTTGGCAAGGCCGGGACCTCCGCCTCTACTATCCCCCACCCCCCTTCTCCCTCTTCGAGACCTCCCGTGTCGCTCCTCTCCTGCTTCACGAACAGCTATGGCCGCTTCGGCCCGCAAGCGGCGATGCGTCTGCTTGCCGAAACCGGCATCACGCACATCGAACTGGCGATCAAGACCCACGGCGTTCGGTCCCCCTTTGGCGAGACGCCGCTGTTGACGGACGCCTCGACATCCGCCGAGGTGGAGGACGCCCGCCGCCTTGCGGACGCGTCCGGGGTCACCCTGTCGAGCTGCAACATCTCCAGCGGCAACATCGTGGACCCTGCAGCGGTCGCCCGGACGATCGTCAAGCTCGACCTCGCGGCCGCACTCGGCGTGACGCTCGTGGTCGGGGGTGGCGGCGAGGCGAGAAGCGCCGCTGAGGAGCAGCAGCTTGTCCGGCATCTGCGGGTCATCGGGGACGCGGCGGCCGAGCGCGGCCTCATCTACTGCTGTGAGACGCATCCCGGCGCCTGCCAGAACGCTGATCGCATGTTGGAAACGATGCACCGCGTGAACCATCCGCAGATCCGCCTCAATTTCGACACCGGCAACCTGTTCTACTACAACCACAACGTCGATCTCCCCTCGGCGCTCCAGCGCGTGGCACCCTATGTGCGGCACGTCCACCTCAAGGACACTCCGGGCGGATTCCAACAGTGGCACTTTGCCGAGCTGGGGAGCGGCTGCATCAACTTCTCCCGGGTGCGGACGCTGTTGGAGCAGGTTGGTTTCGAGGGTCCCTACAGCCTGGAGATTGAAGGCATCCAAAGAGAGCCGGCATTGACGCTGGCGGAACACCACGCGCGGGTCGTGGCGAGCGTCGCTCACCTGCGGCAGTGCGGTTATTGAGCTTTCCCGTCGCGGTTGCGAGTGAGGGAAGCACTCCGGCCCCTGCTCTGGCAGAACCGCCGGTGATACCGCTGCCACGCCAGCCGTGGCGGGTTCACTCGCGGCCGGAGGCGAGCGTGGCTTGCAGCTCGGCAATCCGGCCCCCCTGGAGAGGGATCACGCGGTCGGCCTGCCGGGCGGCGGCGAGATTGTGGGTTACGTGCAACACGGCGATTCCCTCGGCCGCACAGTCGCGGAGCGTCTGAAGGACGACGGCGGCGTTGTCGGCGTCGAGGTTGCCGGTCGGCTCATCGGCCAGGATGACTCGGGGGCGATGGAGCAGGGCGCGGGCCAGGGCGGTCCGTTGCCGTTCGCCGGTGCTCAGTTCAGCGGGGCGATGGTCGCGGCGGTCGGCCAGTCCGAATCGTTCAAGGAGTTCATCGGCCCGGCGGTCCAGCCCCTCTTTCCACCAGGCGAGCACGGGGGAGAGCACGTTCTCGCGCACCGAGAGATAGGGGACGAGGTGGAACTGCTGGAACACGAACCCGATCGTCTCCGCGCGGAAGCGGGTTCGTTGTTCCGGCGTGAGGCGATACGGTTCCCGGCCAGCGAGCGTCACCGCGCCGGCGTCGGGCCGGAGCAGGCCCCCGGCGATCAGCAGCAGCGTCGTCTTGCCGCACCCGCTGGGGCCGGTGACGGCGATGTACTCCCCCGCCTCGACCTGAAGTGAGACGTCGTCAATCGCCCGGACGGTGCGGGCGCCGTCAGTGTAGACCTTCCGAACGTGCGAGAGTTCCAGCAGCATGGGAGCAGGCTACTCTCCTTCCAGAACGGCGGCGGGGTCCTGATGGGCGGCGGCGAGGGCGGGGAGCCAGCTCGCCACAGCCGCCAGGAGAGGCGCCGCCAGCGGGGCCCACCACAACACCGCAGGAATTCCGGCCCCCGGTGATGCAATGTTGTCGACAGGGACGGTGGCGGGGCCACCCCAGAACGTCAGGGCTGTCCCCGCGAGCAGCCCTGCCACCCCTCCGATCACTCCCACCAGCGCCGCCTTCACCAGAAACACCGCCAACAAGTCCCACTGGGGGAGACCGATGGCCCGCAGGATGCCAATCTCCACGCGGCGTTGTCGGACGTTGAGCCACGTCAGGAAGGCGACCCACGCGGCGGCGGCGATCACGACCGTGGGGGCCAGCCAGGCGGCAAGCTGTGCATGTTGTTCTTCGAGCCTCTGGCGGGCGCGGGCCTCCTGTTCGAGCAGTTGGCGGCCGGAAGCCTGAGCTTCTGCCAGGGCCCGTTCAGCGGTCAGACGGGCCTGGTTGCGGGCCTCCGCCCGGGCCAGAGCCTGCGAGTAGCGTTCGATCACCTGCGTGCCGGGCAGAATCGCCTGCAACTCCGCCCGGACCTGAGTGATGCGGTCGCCGGTGCACTCGCATTCGAGGGCCAGGATGCCGTGAATCAGATTTTGCAGACCAAGCAACTCCTGAGCCGTCGCCAGATCGATCCAGACGGTTACGTCGTCCACCGTGCCGCGCTCGGGATTGACTTTACGGAGGATGAACTCCCGTCCCAGAAAGGTGACGGTTTGCTCGACCTGCACGTTGAGTTGCCGCTGCACCTCGGAACCGATCACCATGTCCCCCGGGGCCACAGCGGCCAGCAGCGGCTGCTTCTCGGAGCGATGCAGGATGGGAATCTCGCCGCGGGTCCCCACCAGCACGACCTCGATGTTCCGCTCGGGCCAGGTCAACCGCCGCGTCACCAGCGGCAGCAGATGGTTGACCGTCACGATGCCGGAGTCGGCCAGCTTCTGGGCATAGGCCTCCGGCATGGTGGCGGTGAGTGTTCCATTCAGGTGGAGTTCGGCGAGGTCCTGCTCCTGCGGGAGGACGAGAATGTTGAAGCCGAGCTTCGTCATGTGCTTGCGGATGGCATCCTGAAGTTCGGCGCCGGTTTTCTCGACTTCAGCCTGGCGAGCCGCAATGGTCTCCTCCACCTGCCGGCGCTTGGCGGCCAGCAGGGCTTCCGTTTCCTGGCGATCTCGCAGCAGCCAGAGTTCCGAAGTCACCACCACGCCGACGGCGATCGCCACGGCGACGACGCTGAGGACGAAGGTTCCCCAGCGATGACGGACCTCGCGCAGCACCAGTGTCAGGCGGGACATGGGTCACCTCACGGATGTTCGTCCGTCCGCGGAGTATCGGGACCGGTCGAAGGTCCCTCGCGAGGACGGACGGTTGACCACAGGCTCACGAACACGACCAGCAAGGTCAAGCTGACGGCCGTCCACAACAGCGGCGAACCGACCGATGCAGCCGCCGAGGGCGTCGCCGTCGCCGGCGTCGCCGGGAGCGGGACGTCCGGCGCGGCGGCGAGCGGGACCAGCAGTTCTGCGGAGTCGGCTGGCCGCGCCAGCGCCGCGGCGGAGGAAGCCGCCTCTGCATTCAAGCCCGGCGTGGCAAAGTCTCCCAGTCCGGCCAGCGGCGGCAGCGGACGATCGGCGAGCGTCCCCCGCACGGAGGCATCCCAGTCGACCGACGTGAGCAGATCGATCCCCGGATTCTGCTGTTTGATCGTGCACTGGCACGCGCCGCACAGGAACCGCGCCAGCTCCTCCAGGTGCGCGGCGTCAATCTGTTCCCCCACCAGCGGGAAGAAGACTCGTCCCCGGCCGAAGACGGGAAAAAGCATCGGTTCCGAACTGAACTCCGGCCGTTGGAGCTCCCTCTGAACCGCGAGCAGAGATCGTACCAGCAGCGCCTCCTCCTGCGAGGCCCGGTCCACGCGCAGCAGCGAAAACTTCAGCCGCAGTTGCTCCGGCGGCACGGAGAGTTCCAGCAGGTCCTCCGGGCGGATCGAGGGGAGTTCGATCTCCCGTTGCAGGTCGGTGAGTCGCGCAGCACACAGATCAGCCAGCGCGGCATCGTGCTCTGCATCCGCTCCGCTGAGGTAGACCCAGACGATGGACTCCCCCGCGATCAGCCGGCGGACGATCTCAGCCCGCAGGGGTGAATCAAGGATCGCCGCCACGGAGGCTTCCGTGAGCGCTCCCCACCAGACGGTTTCATTCTCGCCGCGCCAGGGAGTCCGCAGGACGACCCAGGGTAAGTCTTCGCTGTGACGGGACTCTTCCTCCCAGATGGCGGCGAACTCCGGACGCACCTCCCCGTCCAGGTTGATTCGGGAGACAGCCGCGTTGGGAAACGGTTCGCCGGGCACATACTCCGGATTGAGCCGGTCGAGCAGTTGGTCGTGTTCTGCGGTGAGGGTGCCGCGGTAGTAGACCAGCACTTCATAGGGGTCCGGCCGCCAGCGCTCCAGGGCGTACCGGAACACAGGGACGGAACAGGCCTGAGTGGTGGAGGCGAGCAGCCCCCAGACGCCGAGGATCACGAAGCACTGCCGGGCCGCAGACAAACGCCCTGCACCTCCAATCCGGGGGGGGAAACTCCGATCCACGACGGGATGGGACGATAGGTTCGTCATGGGACCCCCACTGGAGAGGCGCATCTGGGTGAACAGTCGCTCCGGTGGAGCCTATGTCCCCCGTCGGATGGTGTCCAGATTCCCGAGGTCGGAAATATGGTATGCATACGACGGTGGGCGATGGCGACGCCGCGGGGCCTCGCGCAGGGCTGGCCAGCTCGACGGCGGCAGGGGGTGCTTCGAGGTCAAGGGGGAGCACTGGCGGCGGTTTCCTCGACGCGCGTCACCACGGCGCGGAAGTCGCCCCGTCCCTCCACGTCGAAGACCCGGATGCGGAAGCCTCGCCACAGGCAATCGTCCCCCACGCGGGGAAACCGCTCCAGTTCCTCCTGCATCAGGCCGCCGACGGTGATCGACTCATCCTCGTCGGGGTCAAATTCCAGTCCGAGCCGGCCGGCCAGATACCGCAGCGTGGTGATGCCCTCGACGTGCCACACCCCCTCCCCCACCGCCAGGACCGGTTCACGCTGCAGCAGCCGTTTGGCCCGGCTGGGCTGAGGGGAGAAGATGCTGTCCAGGAGATCCTCCTCCGTCAGGACTCCCACGGTCTCTCCGTACTCGCTGACGACCACGGCGACGCTGGTGAACTGCTTCTGCATCAGTTGCAACACGTCGCCGACTCGCGCGCACCAGGGGACGTAGACAACGCGCGTCGCCACCGCTTCGAGGTTTTGTTCGGGGACCACCACCAGAGCCGACAAGGGCACGGCCGCCCGGATCGACTCCGGCGCATCATCCTGGATGTAGAGGTACTCGGTCTGCTTGAGGCGGCCGACGACATCCCGCAGATGAACGGGCGGCTTCCAGACGGTGTAACGTCCGCGCGGCCGCATCATCTCTTCCGCCCGCGTCTCGGAAAGGTCCAAGATGCGATGGAGCACGGTCCGCTCGTAGGGGACGATGCTCTGCCCGGGGGGGAGCGACTCCAGTGCCCGTTCGAGATCGTCGGCGTCCAGAAAAGGTTCCCGCTTGAGATTCGGAAAGAGTGCCCGGCGAATCCCCCGCGTCAGGGCCGACATGACGGGCATCAGGGGATCGAGGAGGCGGACCGCCAGGCTCAGTGGCCAGACCACCCACTCCGCGATCCGCCGTCGAAACAGCACCGCGAGGCTCTTGGGGATCACTTCCCCGACGATGATGAGGCCCCCCACGCTCAACAGACCGAGAACCCCGGCGATGGTTGGATGGCCGGCATGGATCAGCCGCCGCGCCGTGATGACGCTCACGGCAAAGAACGTCAGATTGACCAGCAGATTCCAGAACAGGATCGCCGACAAGAGCCGGTCGGGATCGCGGAGCAGGCGGGCGACCGCTCGCTGCCGGGGACGTCCCACCTGCATGGCCCGCAGTTCATCGCGGGAGAGGTAGAACAGAGCCGTCTCCGCCCCGGAGAAGAACCCGGAGACGAGAGCCACCCCCCCCATGATCGCGACCCCCGGCAGCCAGATCGCGACATGCTCCCAGAAGTCCATCACCCGCGGTCCAAGGTCGTCCGCCCCAGGGCGTAGTCGAATTCACTCACAGCCGGAATCAGCATGGCCAAGGTGGTGAACCCATAGGACGCCACGATGGCCAGGGCGATCCCCAGCGTGTTCCCCAAGGTATAGCCCGTCACTGCATAGAAGGTACAGAAGGGGAGGATCGCCGCCGCCAGGGAGAGCGCGCCGGAGGGGTTCTGGTGGCTCAGCGAGGCCCACAGCCCCAGACTCCCTCCCAGAATGAAGATCACGAATGCCGGCAACTGGTACAGAAACGATCCCCGTGCCTCGACGATCATCACCAGGCAGATGAACGTCCCCACGAACAGAAAGAAGACCGTCCCCAAGCTGTGCAGAATCGCCTGCCGCGAGAGCGTGTAACTCAGGGCGGAGTGCAGACCCAGCATCGCGCAGAACCAGGCCAGCGTGGCCAACGTGGCCAGCAGATACAACAGGTTCTCCACGTCCAAAAGTCCCTGGGCGGCATAGGCCGCCAAAAAGGCCAGCGGCACGCAGAGCATCTCCTTGGCGTTGTAAAAGATGCCGCCAAGTTTGCCGTACACGAATTCCTGCGCCGTCAGGTCCGTCACCAGCAGCAGCTCCAGCGTCTGGCCGTCGCGCTCCGACGTCAGGGCCGTGACCGCCTGGGCGGTGACCAGCAGCAGCCCCACCACCATCAGGATCACAAACGCTGCCCCGCCGCGGCCGATCATCCCGAACAGCAACTCTTCCCCCGCCGGCGCGTTCCACACCCACGCCGCCAACAACCCCGCCAGCAGCAGATACGCCCCTTTGATCGCCAGCATCTTGCGACCATAGGCCCGCGTACAGATCTCCCGCCAGATGACGGGATTGCTCCAGATGCGCCGGTGGCGGCTGCGAACCTGGGCCTCCGCTTGCGCCTGCTCCCGGATTTGCTCATAGACCGCCCGGGACGGATTCCAGATCCGCACCCGCCACGTTGTGATTGCCGCCAGCACCACCGCCAACAGTGATAAAGCCGCCACCGGACCCCAGGCTGAGATTTCGACGGGGACGCCGGCCGGCGTCCTGGCCAGCGGCTGCAACAACTCTCCCAGCGACCGATACGGATTCAGCAGCGCGGCCCAGCGCCCCACTCCCCTCTCGCTCCCGAGACTGACGACGAGGACTTCGACGACCCCCAGAAACAGCACGCTCCCCAGCACTGTCACCGCCAGGGTCTGGTAGGTCTTTTCCCGCCAATAGGCGACGAACGTTCCCCAACTCCCCGCCGCCAGAGCCGACGCCACGCACACCGCCTCGATCCAGTAGACCTGGGCCATCGTCACGCCCCCCAGCAGCCGGATGAAACACAGCACCGGCAGGGAGACCGCGATCAACATCAACACCGGCAGCAGACTCCCCAGCAGCTTGCCGAGCACCAGCTCGCGGCTGCGGAGGTCGGTCATCAGCAGCAGCACCAGCGTGCGGCGGTCCTTTTCCTGCGCCACGGCATTGGCTGAGAACAGCAGCGCCGCGGCGATCACCAGTGAGAGCTGGACCACGGCCGCCAGGCTGAAGACGTAGCTTCCGAAGCGGGCCACGTCGCCGATGTTCCGGACTTTCTGAAAGCCGAACATCGCCTGGCCGGCGGTGTACAGCAATACGGCGAACGCCGCCACGTACCCCGAGCGCAGCAGGAAATGCTTCCACTGCCGGGGGGCGATCAGAACTTCACGAGTGAACAGAGGGCCGGCGAACACGATGCAGGACGTCCCCTCAAGTCAGGCGTCACACCCCCAGTGTAGCGGCGAGGGAGGCGTGTTCCCAACCCAGTTCCCCGGGAGCGCGGCCGTCCCCCCCCGCCCCCGGAACCAATCCAGGAACGTCCGGCGAAGGGCGAAGATTCCCCGCGCGTCCCCGGCTGTAGTCTCACTCGGCGCCGCCGGAGAGGCCCCCCAACTGCGACCAGTCCACCAGCTCGATCTCGGGACGGACGATCCGTTCGATCCCGGTCCGCTGGCTGGTCTTGATCCCCTTGCCCCCCCGTGAAGAAACGCTGTACTTCATCTGCCCGAACGTCAACTGGTGGCCATTGCTGTTGATCACGCGGAGGGCATCGGAGGGACGGGTCAGACGCTGGGCCCCCAGTACGACGTCGTTCGGTTCCACCAGCTTGATCCCCCGCACCCCCTTGCCGGCGGCAGAGAGGATCGGCACGTCGACCACGGCAAAATGGATCAAGCGGGCTGCTCGCGTGATGAGGAACACGGTGTCGTCATCCTCCATGAATTCGATGTGGACCACGCGATCTCCCTTGCGGAGCCGGCAGTACCGGCGGCCCGATTTGGTCGATGGCTCGCGAAACAGAGTGAACGGCAGCCGCATCACCTGCCCCTGCTCCGTGGTGATGAACAAGTACGGTCCCGGCGGGAAACCCTGGTACTCCACGTCGGGAGAGGTGAAACGGGGATCGGTGGTGATCGCCGACAGGACCCGCGCGCCGTCCCCCAGCCGCACGAACTTGGCCAGCGGGTCGCCGTAACCGGTCGAGGCCGGAATCTCCGCGACCGGAAGGGTGTACGCGGTGCCGTCGCTGGAGAAGAAGACCACATGATCGAGGGTGCTGGCGGGGACCACCGTGAGCACCTCGTCCCCTTCGCGGACGCGGAGCTTGTCGACGGCGGAGATTTTGCCGACGCGGCGAATCCAGCCGTCCACCGTCACGACGACGTTGGTGTTTTCCCGCAGGATGTAGGCCTGGGGGTCGAATTCGGCGACCTCATCGGACGAGCCGATCGTCGTGCGGCGCTTGTCCCCGAACTCCTTGGCAAGCTCCTCCAGTTCGTCCTGCACCAGTTGCCACATTCGCCGGTCGGACTTGAGCAGGCTGCGGATTTCGGCCGCCTTCTTTTGCTTGTCCCGCAGTTCCTTGAGGATGTCGTCGATCTCCAGCCGCGAGATGCGGTAGAGCTGAAGTTCCAAAATGGCGACGGCCTGCGTTTCATCCAGGGGAAAGGCTTTCATCAGCCGGGCGGCGGCGTCCGGCTTCCCCTCGCTCTCACGGATCAGCTTGAGCGCCTTGTCCAGCCCGTGAAAGACGATCTGGAAGCCCTCCAGGATGTGTATCCGCCGTTCCAGTTGGGCCAACTGGTGCTGCAGCCGGCGGCGGACGACCTCGAACCGGAAGTCCAGAAAGTGCCGGAGGAGTTCCGTCAGCGAGCAGCGTCGCGGGGCCAGGATGCCGTGCTCTTGCGGCACCAGGCAGGTGGCGTTGTAGGCGAAGTTCTGCTCCAGAGGGGTGTGCTTGTAGAGGTAGGTCATCACCGCCTCGGGGTCGGAGCCGGGCTTCAACTCCAGCACAATCCGCAAACCGTTTTCGTCCGAGAGGTCCTGGACGTCGACGAGTTGCGGCAGCTTGCGCGAGTCGCGGATGTCCCCCAGGGCGGTCATCAGGGCGCCGGTCTCCACCCCGTAGGGAATGCTCTTGATGACGAGGGCGTTGGGATTCGTCTTCCGCCCCTCGCGGTCCAGTTCCCATTCCGCCCGCACCTTGATCGCCCCGCGCCCCTCCTCGTAGCAGCGGCGGAGTTCGGCCCGATCGGTGACGATCCGTCCTCCCAGGGGGAAATCCGGACCCTTGATCGATTTCATCACCTGCGCGACGGATGCATCGGGATGGTGGATGAGCTGCACACACCCCTTGACCACTTCCTCCAGATTGTGCGGGGGAATGTTGGTGGCCATGCCGACGGCGATCCCCTGCGAACCATTCACCAGCAGGTTGGGAAAACGCGCGGGGAACACCACCGGTTCCGTGCGTGTGCCGTCGTAGTTGGGGCGGGTGGGCACGGTGTCCGAGCGCAGCTCCGTCATCAACTGCTCGGCGATCCGCGTGAGCCGCGCCTCGGTGTAACGCTCCGCCGCCGGCGGGAGTCCGATCACCGAGCCGAAGTTCCCCTGGCCGTCCACCAGGGGAGCGCGGTAGGTGAAGTTCTGGGCCAGCCGCACCAGAGCTTCATACACGGCCAGATCCCCGTGGGGGTGGAACTTGCCGATCGTCTCGCCCACGATCCGGGCGCACTTGATGTATTTGGCGTCGGCCGTCAGCCGCAGCTCGTTGTACATCGCATACAGAATCCGCCGCTGCACCGGCTTGAGTCCGTCCCGCACGTCGGGCAGTGCCCGGGAGGTGATGACGGACATCGCGTAGTTGAGGTACCGGCGACGGACCTCTTCGCTGATCGGGACGGGGTGCAGTTCCGGCGCCGCGGAGGACGTTCCGTTGGCGGAGGGGGATGTGCGGGGGCGGGTAGTGCGTCGTGCCAAGGGATTCTCCAACGTGCGTCCTCCCGGAGGAGACGCGATTCAGCCAGCCGGTGGGGAGATGCTCTCCTCCGTGACGAGTGACCGCGAACCGCGAGATTCTAGACCCGCCGTCAACTTCGTCGCGCTTCCCGTTGTCAAACTGGGAGGGTTGTTCCGATTCCAACGGTTGCAGCGGCGATTCCGAAGATGCAAGTCGTTCTGACGTCAAAGGTTATCAACTCCCTGGCGCACGTCCATTCCCCCCCGGAATGGTTCAGCGCGGTCAACTCGACCGGCCGAATTGAATGAAGCCACTGTGTGGTCGCGCGCCCCCCGAAGGGTGGCATGACCGGTGGCGGCCACCGCCGTCGGCTTCGGCCAGCGCCGGTTGAGCCTGGAAGTGTGGACAAACCACAGGCGCCGGGGCGTCTGTGCCTGATGGGTAATGATTTCGGAACGATGGCCGACCAGGCGGCTCCCCGCCGCCCGGCGGAGGTCAACAATCGCGACGCAGGCAGGGAGGGTCGAACATGTCGCTGCGTGTCCCGGCGAGAGTGCTCGCCGTCTGGTTGTCGTCGGTGGCGGCGACGTCGGCCTGGGCCGATGCGGTCATCATCGACGACCCGCTCAACGCTCCGATCCAGCGCGTCAGTCACAGCGAGCTGGCCGGTCCGCAGTTCGCGGATGCTCCCGCCTCCTGGGTGGGGGCTCCGTCGCCCGCTCCCCTTCCCGCGCCGCAGTACGGGCCGAACGTCTACCCGCGGCTGAACGCCCCCCTCTATCCGGCGCCGGTGCAGCACACGCCGGCCTGGAACGGTGGAACCTTCATCACCAATCAGGCGTTCGCCCCGCATGAGATGAGCTACCCGCACCGTTACCACGCCATGTATCCCCCCTTCTACTACAAGGTGGATGGGAAATGGATTCTGACGCCGTTTGGCATGCGTCAGCACGAGCAGTGGAAGCTCGAAGGGACCGAGGTGATCGTCAATTACCGGTCGCGATTCCGGGTGTTTTCGGGCTATCACCCGCCGCGGTGAAACCCGAAAGCCGCCCCGCGCGCCGCGGCCGCCTCCCGCGCCCCGGTGCACGACGAACGGCCGGTCATTCACAACATCCAACCGTCTCGCATACCTCCAGACACAATCCTGCCGCGGAGCGGAGCAACGCGCAGGACCCAGACCCAAGGGTTCGGTTATGAGGACGTCTCCACTGCTCCGGTCGCTCGGGGCCATCGCCGCCGCCGCGACCCTCGTCGCCGGCGGGTCCGCCCTCGCAGGGGATGCGGGGGTCGTGCGCATCACCGACCACGGCGCGGAAAGCGTCGTGCGGATCAGTGATCGCCCGGTCGTCCGCGGCCAGTCCCCCGTGAACCTGACCGACGAAGAGGTGCTGCCGGCCGCGATGTTCTCCCTCTGTCCCACGGCCCTCGGTTCTCCCGACGTCTGTTGCGATCCGGGTTATGCCCACATCTGCGAGGGAGGCGCCTGTTCCAGTGGTTCTCCCTGCGGGTCGTGTCCTTCGTATCACGGGTGTCCCCAGTGCGGTCCCTGCGGCACAGGGCACCAGTGCCCCGTCATCGGGTGGATCAGCCACCTGCTCTCTTCCGCTCACGAAGCGAAATGCAAACTCCTCACCAGCCTGGGGATTCCCTGTCACTGCGGCCAGCAGACCTGCCAGCCGCGGTGCCGACGGCATCGCATCCGGTCTTTCATCTGCCGCTCTCCCGAGTGCCGCCAGGAACGCCGCGAACGATTCGGCATCTGGCTGTCGCGGACGCGGCTGAACTACTTCATCCCCCGCGGCTGCTGCGGAAAGGGCTGTCCCCCGTTCGGACACTACCAGATTGTCTACCCGGTTGATCCGTGGTACGGCGACGGCCGGGACGCCGGGATTTACGCGGCCGAAGGAATCGGAGGCCCCGTCTCCGTCCCTCTCGCTCCGGTCATTCGGCACACGTACAACTACGGCTGGGGAGTCCCCTCCAGCCGCCTGACGCCGATCTCGCACCTCGCCACGGGGCCGGTTTATGGCTACGGGCCGTGGGGCTATGGCGCACCGGGCTGGGGCGCGCCGCTGCCGGTGCAGCCGGTGCCGGCGCAATCGTCGCCGGCTGCGTCGACTCCGCCGTCCCCGCCGGGTGACATGGCGTTTCGGTATTGATGGCTCCCGATCCGGCCAGACAGGAGTTGCCCTCAGACGCCTTCGCCCCCCCGGCTTCCGCCGCCTTAGGACTGAGTTCCATGACCCCTCGACCTTGCATTGCTGGACTCGTGACGGCCGCGGCGCTGCTCCCGCTGCTGGTCGGCACGGTCGGTTGGACCGCGGAGCCGATTGCCGCCCCTCCGGCTTTTCCGGCTCCGGATCGCTCGGCTGCGCCCTCGGTGCCGTACCTTCCCCCGTCGACGGACGTTGCCGCGAATCCCTTGGCGCCATTTGAGCTGGCGCCGGCCGAGACCCCGACGAGTCTGTTCAATCAGCAGGTGGAGGGCCCGCGTTTGGGTGCTCCGATCGATGCGACTTTGCCCCGCCCGGGAGTCGTGCCGGCGGCGCGTCAGGACGGCAGCAATCCCTCACCCGGCGGCGTGCAGCGGGCGCTCGCCCCGCAAAACACGGGGGTGTTCAGCGAGACTTATTCCTCCGGGTCGCTCTCGCCGGGAACGGTGTATGCACCGTTCTCTCCTCAGGGGGCGACGTACTCCGGCACGTTCAGCGGCAGTGCCACCATCCCCGCAGCCACGACGGCCGCCGAGAAACTCGCCACGCTCCCGCTGACCCAGTTCAATCCCGATGAAGCCACGGTGCGGATCAGCGATCGTCCGGTCGAGGAGACGCTGGGGGACGTTCCTGGGGTCAAACCGTCGTACCGCATCTGCCCGCACTGCCGCTACTGCCCGCACGGGTTGCCCTATCACGAATGCCCCGAATGCGAACCATGTCCGGCCATGCTCCGACGTTATCGCGCCCGACATGGGATCACGCTCCCGCCGGATTACGGTTGGTCTCCGCCGGGGTACTATCCGATCGACCGCATCTCGATCGACTACTACCGCGCGTTTCCGGCTGCCTGGAGCGGGCAGCCAACGCCGCCGCAGCCTCCCATTGTCCGCCCCACTGTCTACTGGCCGACTGACACCACGCAACTCGGCTACACCTATCAGCACTCGCCGCGATGGATGCCCTATCCGGGCATGGTCCCGCCCGTCCCGCATCCGGGACAATGGCACATTCCCCTGTGCGGCGGTACTGGGGGATACGGAGGCTACGGCGGCGGCTGTCCGACCTGCCGGGAGAGTGGCAGTGTCACCCCACCTCCGGCTGAATCGAACGATGCCCCTCAGCCCCATCCCCTCCCCCCGGAGCCGACGGCCTCCCTGCAGATGCCGTTCGGCCCTCAGTTGAGGAGTTCCGCCAGTGCTCCGGCCCTGACGCCGGTCCCCTTCTAATCTGAACAGACGGGCGGTTTCCCGGTGGGGAGCCGCGTTGCACAGTCAGAGTCGTACCTCCGGCGAACTGCACAGAGCGCTCATGACGGTCCGCCCTGCGGGCCATCCGGTTTCGCCCGGATGGCCCGTTGCGCCTTCCGGCGGAGTCTTCCGCTCAGCGCCGCAGACTCAGGCCCCCGCGCGGAGAGTTCCCGCCGGCCGGTCGCGCCGTGCCACCTCCAGCACGCGGGAGTCCTCCCACACCTCCAGCGGCGTGTACCGCGGGTGCCGCGACTCTTTGTATGGATCGTTCTCCCGCGTGTTGTAACAGCAGATCAGCGCCCACCGCGGCTCGTCGCTGCGATTCTGGTCCGAGCGGTGCAGGAGATTCGCGTGGAAGAGCACCGCGTCTCCCGGCGCCAGTTCCACGTACACCAGCTCAAACCGCTGCAACGCGACCTCCACGCGCTCCAGCTCCGCCCCGGTCTGGTCGCCCGTTTTGCCGTGATCGATGCGGCCGATCCGATGCGATCCGCCCAGCACCTGCAGGCAGCCGTTGGCGCGCGTCGCCCGGTCGATGGCAATCAGACAACTGGCCATGTCCGGCAGCAAACAGCCGTTGTGGTACCAGTACCCGTAGTCCTGATGCCACTCCCATGCCCCTCCCACCCGGGGTTGTTTCAGGATCAGCTTGTGGTGCCAGTGATAGACTTCACCGCCGAGAAAGGTCTGCATCCGCTCCACGATCCGCCGGCTGCGGGCGATGGCACTGTAGACGTCATCCTGCAACTCATTGCGGACGGCCAGGGTCACCGGGAGTCCCGTCGCATCCTTGCGGCCATAGGCGGACTCCGCCAGCGCCTGATCGGCCCGGGCGATCTCCCCCAGCAGCCGGGCCTCCTCCTCATTGAGCAGCCCGCGAACGATCACAAATCCGTTGCGCTGAAACTCCGCCGCCTCCCGAGTCAGGTCTGTGTTCATCGCTGCGCTCCCACGACGCCGATCAAGCCGCCGATCTCTCGATGCACCTGCTGCGTATTGCGGATCACCAGCACGTGCAGCGGCGAATAGTAGCGAATGGTCCCACGGCCTCCGTTGGTCTCCCAGCTCTCAGGCTGGATGGTGGCTTCGATCAGGTCGATGAGCTGCTGGACGTTGGCAGCCTCGGCCGCGCCGCCGGCGACGCCTGGTTCGCCGCTCAGCCCCACACTGGAGGCGCGGTTTCCACCAAGCGGCGGCGGTTTGCGGTGCTGAGCCGCCTCCCGCGCCCGTCGATGCCGCAGTTTCTCCGCGGCCTCTTCCAGGCGGTATTCCACCGCCTGCCGCATCCGCACACGCTCCGACCGATCGAGCGCCGCCGTCGTCTGGACCGCGTGGTGCAGCCACACCAGACGCGGTACCTCTCGCTCCGGGAGGAACGGCCCCTGGCGACGAGCTGCGGACATGGCCGCCCGGAACTCTGTCCGCAACTCCTCCGCCGTCCAGGGAGCGGCGGCGAGGTCCACCGGCCGGCCGGCGGCACTCTCGGCCGGCGGTCCCATCAGGGCGATCGTCAACAGCAAATGAGCCGACGTCATGGGAGTTCCTCCTGGACCGCGACATTCCTCCTGCTCCGGCCCGGCCCGAGGCGCGGGGGAAGAATGGATTTTCCTCCCCGGCGAACAACGCGTCCAGTCGGCCGTGCGATTTCCTCACGGCTTCCCGCCGGACGCAGCAACACCTTTGCCGGCTGGCTTGCCAGCCGTGCCCCCTGGAACTCTTGATTGAGACGGACTTCTCCCGCCAGTCTGAACAGGGCGAGCCGTCCGGGGTTTCTGTTGCGCCTGCCCAGGTTCGACAGCCAACCGGGGACAGGACCGATCAGGAATCCACCCCGGAATCTCGAAATCCGACCCGTCTTTGCAGGTTCTTCACAGTCAGGCGTTATCGTCGCGCCAGAACGGAGTTGAGGGGGTTTCAGAGACGGCCGGCGGGGACGTCATCTTCCGGCGTGGTCATGAGTCCCTCGGAGGAACCTCTCCGCACTCACAGCCATGAAACTACTTCTGCCGGAGCTTTCACGGGTCATCAGTACCCCGCGGCGCACGACAAATGTGAGGAATAGCAACGTGAATCCATCCCTTCGCGTCGTCCCGAGATTGCCGCCAGGAACATGGTCCCGGCTGCGGCCGTGGATCGCGGCCTGGTGCCTGGGCGGAGTGCTCCTGGGACTGTGCGGTTGCGGTGTCAAAGGGCCGCGGGGGCTTGACAGCGATGCCATCCGCGACGCCTTTCGCAGTTTTCAGCGGGCGGTGGCCGTCGGCGACGGCGCGGCCGCCCGGGAACTCCTTGCTGCGCAAACCCTTCAGCACTACGGCCGGCTGCGGGATGCGGCTCTCACCGCCACGCACGACGAACTCAACCGGCAACCAGTGGCCTTCCGCTACGAAGTCCTCCTGCTGCGGGATCGCCTGACCGCCGACGAACTCCGCGCCCACACCGCCATCACTCTGGCGGAGTGCGCCATCGCCCGCGGGTGGATCAACCGGGAGCTGATCGCGCGGTTGCGACTGGGGAACATCATCCACAAAGGTGACGCGGCCGAGGCCGTGATGGCGGACGGGGACGTGGTCACTCGTCAGCGATTGGTCTTCTTCCGCGAGGGGGGTGAGTGGAAGTTCGATCTGTCCGCCACGCGCAGCATTCAACAGCGGATGCTGGAACGTGTGATGGATGAACGCCGCCTGTCCGCGAAGCAGGCCCTCCAGGCTGCGCTGGACGGACTCATCACCCGCCCCTTCGAGTCCCTCTGGGAGCCGCTCTCAATCTCTGCGGTTCGTCGAGGAGAGCCGGATGCGTCCGAAACCACGACTCCTGTGCCAGTCGCGGCGACTGTCGAGTGACCTCACCCTGACAGACCCCCTGACCGTTGCCGCTGCGGCCGCGCCCGTGCCCGTGACAGCTCCCTGCCCGCACGCCCGACATCGCCGGGGGGCGGGAGGGCGAGAGGAACTCGCCGGCGTCTGTCCCGGTCACGCCGTCCGCGGATCCACTTTCTCCGGATCGATCCCCAGTTCGCTCAGCACCTCCGGCAGCCGCTGGCGGTCGAACTGGCCGGCGCGGGCGAGCGCCTCCAGCGCGGCGTAGGCGATGCATTCCGCATCGATCTCAAAGTGCCGCCGGAGGACCTTGCGTGTATCGCTGCGGCCGAACCCGTCCGTCCCCAGCACCACGTAGTCCCCCGGCACCCACTGGCGAATCTGATCCGGCACCAGGCGGACGTTGTCGCTGGCGGCGATGAACGGCCCCTCCAGATCGGCGAGCGTCTGCTCCAGATAGCTGCGGCGCGGTTCGCTCGTGGGGTGGAGTCGGTTCCAGCGCGTGGCGGCCATGGCGGCACGGCACAGCTCGCTGTAACTGGTGACGCTCCACACGTCGCTCCCCAGGCCGTAGCGTTCCTGCAGAATCTTCTGCGCCCCGAGTGCGCAGTTGAGGATTGGCCCGCTGCCGAACAGTTGCGGACGCCGCTGTTGTCCCGTGCCGTCGGCGGTGCTGGAGAAACGGTACATCCCCCGGAGGATGCCGTCCCGCACTCCCTCTCCTGCCGGCATCGCCGGCATCTCGTAGCTCTCGTTGTAGACGGAGAGGTAGTAGAAGACGTTCTCTCCCTCGGCATACATGCGGCGGAGTCCCTCCTGGATGATGACCGCCAGCTCGTAGCCGTAGGCCGGGTCATAGGCGATGAGGTTCGGCACGGCCGTGGCCGCGAGCTGGCTGTGACCGTCCTCGTGCTGCAAACCTTCGCCGTTGAGGGTGGTCCGGCCGGAGGTTCCGCCGACGAGGAAGCCCTTGCAGCGGCTGTCGGCCGCCAGCCAGATCAGATCTCCGACGCGCTGGAAGCCGAACATCGAGTAGTAGATGTAGAAGGGGATCATGTTGATCCCCAGGTTGGCGTAGGCCGTTCCGGCGGCGACGAATGATCCCATCGCACCCGCCTCGTTGATCCCCTCCTCCAGCACCTGCCCGTCTTTAGCCTCCTTGTAGTACTGGAGACTGCCGTTGACCCGGTCGACCGGCTCGTAGAGCTGTCCCTTGCTGGAATAGATGCCGAAGCTGGAGAAGAACGCCTCCATGCCGAAGGTCCGGGCTTCGTCCGGAATGATCGGGACGATCCGCTTGCCGATCGCCTTGTCCTTCATCAGTCCCATCAGGATGGTGGCGTAGGCCTGCGTGGTGGAGGTGGTTTTGCCTTCGCCGGTGCCGGCCAGCGGGCGGGCGAAGGCCTTGTCCTCCAAGGGGGGAATCTCCAGCCGTTCGCTGGTCGGCTGGCGGGCAGGGACGAAGCCCCCCAGTTGGTCGCGGCGGGCGTGGAGATAGGCCATCTCCTCGCTGTCGGGGGAGGGCTTGTAGAAGGGGGCCTGGAGCACGTCCTCGTCGGAGATCGGAATATCGAACCGGTCGCGGAACCGCCGCAGCTCCTCCAGGTCCTTGATCTTCTTGGTGTTGTGCGCGACGTTGCGGCCTTCGCCCGCCTCGCCCAGGCCGTAACCCTTGATGGTCTTGGCCAGAATCACCGTCGGGGCGCCCTGATGCTCCACGGCCGCTTGATAAGCGGCGTAGACCTTCTCCGGATCGTGCCCTCCCCGCCGCAGCTTTTGCAGTTTCTCGTCCGAGAGATGATCGACGAGCGCCAACAGGTCCGGATCGACTCCGAAGAAGTGCTCACGGATGTAGGCCCCGTCCGCCACGCTGTATTTCTGGTACTGGCCGTCGACGACCTCGCCCATCCGCTGGACGAGCTTACCGTCGCGATCGCGGGCCAGCAGCGGGTCCCAGTCCCCCCCCCAGATCACCTTGATGCAGTTCCATCCCGCTCCACGGAAGATGCCCTCCAGTTCCTGGATGATCTTGCCGTTGCCGCGGACTGGGCCGTCGAGCCGTTGCAGGTTGCAGTTGATCACCCAGATGAGGTTGTCCAGGTGTTCGCGGGCGGCCAGACCGATGGCCCCCAGCGACTCCGGCTCGTCGATCTCGCCGTCCCCCAGAAACGCCCACACCCGCGACTTCGAGGTGTCTTTGATCCCGCGATGCTGGAGGTATCGCAGAAACCGCGCGTGGTAGATGGAACAGATCGGCCCCAGGCCCATCGAGACCGTCGGGAACTGCCAGAAGTCCTCCATCAGCCAGGGGTGCGGATAGGAGGAGAGCCCAGAACCGCACGGTACCTCCTGCCGGAAGTTCTCGAGGTGCCGCTCCTCCAGCCGCCCTTCCAGGAAGGCGCGGGCATACATCCCCGGCGCGGCGTGACCCTGGAAGTAGATCATGTCGCCGGGGTGGTCCTCGGTGCGGGCGTGGAAGAAGTGGTTGTAGCCCACCTCGTACAGGGTGGCGGAGGAGGCGAACGTCGAAATGTGCCCCCCCACTTCCGACTCGGAGGTCTTGAGGTTGGCGCGGTGGACCATCGCCAGGGCGTTCCAGCGGATGATCGACTTGATCCGCCGCTCAATCTCCAGATTTCCCGGATACCGGGGCTGGTTCTCCACCGGGATCGTGTTGATGTACGGCGTGGTGACCGAAAACGGCATCATCACGCCGCGGAGATACGCCCGTTCCCGGAGCTGCGCCAGAAGCTGCTGCGTCCGTTCGGGGCCGTAGCGGTGCAGCACGTCCTCCAGCGATTCGTACCATTCCTCGAGCTCCTCCGGCTCGATCCCCTGAACAGCGCCATCGACGGCGATGTGATCCTGAACATCCATCTCGCTGCACCTGAAGAGCGGCCTGGTGAGGCGGAGCGCGGGGCTGGGAACGGGGCAGGTCCGGACTAACCCCCTCACCCCTGTGCGCGCACCCCACGCGCCTCCGCGTAACGGAGGGGATTCTACCACAATCCGCCGCGGCGGAAAGGCGAGCCGTCGTGTCCCTGACCGTTGTGCCAGGTGATGTCGGCAGAGGACAATGGTTCCGCTTCCGCCTCGGGCGCCTCGCGGCGGAGTGACCGGATGCCGGGTTGCCTCACGGGCGATGCGGCTGCGGAACAACGCCCCGACGCCCTCCCAAGAGACCTGGCGAATCGTCACCCGCAGCCTTGGGAGGACCGCGCACACAGGCGTGCAATCGCTCCACCGCTCCTCGCGAGCATCCACAGCAGGCCTGAGGACGGCCTCCTCAGGCCTGCTGGCAGGGGCATCTGACGAATCTGCCGACCCTGGGATGCAGTGACGCCCGTGTTACGGCACACGGACCGGCTGGCCGTCATTCTTGCGGGCGAGCGCCGCCACCACGGCCAGATCGATATTCTCGCTGATGAAGGTCACCTTGCCGTCGCCCAGAACGAACTGAGCGCCGCCGGCGTGGAGCGACGAGAAGCCGGTCTGCGCCTCGGCATTGAGGTTGGGGTTTGGCGAATACGCGACTTTCTGATTGATGGGACACAGCCCCAGCGCTCCGCCGACGTCCGTCGGTCCTGTTCCGGTGCCGCGTGAATCTCCGTTGGTTCCGTTGGTTCCTCCGGCCACCAGTGCGTTGCCGGCCAAAGCTTGGACGATCACGTTGTTGGCTCCCATGTAATTCCAGGCGCGCTCGCCCAACAGGAGCTGATTGCTCATGCCGTCTGTCACCAATGCGAGCTTGCAGGCAGCGTCCACGACAAAGCAACCGGTCCGGTTGGCCGTTCCGTCAATCAGGACGGTGCGGACGTTGAAGACTTCATCGCCCTGATCCGTCGTTCCGATGCGGTGGCCGCGGTTGATCGCGATGTAGTTGCTCAAAACAGTGGCACGGGCGGTGGTATTGGTGACTCCGGCGATCTGTCGACCTGCGTTGGTGTTGACGTCGGGGCCGTTGTCGGAGGGACAACGGAAGATATCCATGGGGGTTTGAAACCCTTGGGCGATCGCCGGATTGCCCCAGAGGTCGATGGCTTCACTGGCGTAGCGGCCGCGGACATCCAGGGTGTCGTACAGGGGCTTCTGCTCGATGAAGGGGAGCAGCATCGCCCCCCACGACCAGCCGCCGCGGGTGTTGTCCCCCGTGTTGGTCGTCGACCACAGATTGGGGCGATGAGCATGGTTGGTGTTGATGTGATCTCCGATGCACAGCGGCGGTAGGACCTTGAAGGAGGATTCGTAGTTCAGCAGGGCGATGCCCAGATTGTGCAGGTGATCCTGACACTGACTCTTGCGGGCGGCCTCGCGGACTTGCTGGACTGCGGGGAGCAGCAACGCCACGAGGATCGCGATGATCGCGATCACCACCAACAACTCGATGAGCGTAAAACCGCGACGTTTCATGTCTGTCTCCTCAAATACGAAGAAGGGGTAACAGAAAACGGTCACCGTACGGATGGGTCAGTGCTCGCCGATCACTCGCGGGTGGACCATCCGGGTTGGGAACAGTCTCACCAAGGTCGGCGCCTACTGGCCGGGTCTGGTCAGTTCCGAAGAATTGAGATGAAACGTGAGTGGCTGGCCCTTCTCGACCGACACGATGCCATTCCACATGCCGGTGATCTTGGGTCGATCGACGTCTTCCCGGGGTTCCTCCGCGTAGACAATGATCTCGACGGCGTTCTCCCCCGGCGTTGTTCCCGTGGAATGCCCCTCCGTGGCGAATTGTCCCTCTCGCACGGCCAGGCGGACCATGGCGACTTCCTGGGTCTTCTCGTTCTTCTTTCCCGTCAACAGCAGCGAGGCCCATTTCACGGGCTGGCCGTCCAGCGACATCGTTCCCGACACTGCGATGCGGTCTGGAAACGGATCGGTCGAGCCTCCGCAGCCGGACGCGGACAACAAGAGCACCGCCAGGAGACAGCTTGCCCAATCACAATGCGCACACCGGCGCCTTCGGGCGACATCAAGCTCGAGGTGCATCAGACTGGTCAACCTCAGCGAAATGCTGACCGAGACAGCGGACGGCCGCCGAGCGTAGAACACGCACGCCAACCCTCCACCTGCACCTCCTCGACGGGAGAGATTATATCGAGCCGGGAGAGCGCACTGCAAGTCTCTTCCCGACAGCATCGTCAATGCGCCAAGGCCCGGTCCGACTCCCCTGCGTCACTTCAGCCCGGGTCTTAGGGAGCCCGACGCGCCGACCGCCTGCTCACGACCGCCGGCGGCTGGCAGTTCTGGCGGCTCGGCAGTACTGGACGTCCCGTTGGTTGCGGCCCATCCCCAGCGGCCTCAGTGCGACGTGTGGGGAGGCTCAATCCGGGGGAGCGGCTGTCTCCCTTGCCCCCGGCGACCATCGGGGCGGTGCCGTCGGCATGGCCTCAGGTGTAGTGCATCTCCAGCGGGTCGCCCCCCAGACCGGCGCGGTGGAAGGGGGATTTTGTGCCGTGCCGCCAGTCGCCGCCGGCGGCGGGATGCAGCAGGGGGACAACTGCGGGGGTCTCCGGCGCAGCGTGGGCGAGTTCCTCCCGGTCACGGCGCTGCATCTCGTCGTGAATGATCGGATGCCAGGCAGCGTCGCGCAGCGGGGGGGCGACAAAGTTCTCCCGCGCCCAGCGGCGCAGACGCAGTTCCTCAATCAGATCAACAGCCGCGGCAGTACCGGTCATCCTGAGTGCTCCGAGGGACGTGCGGAACGAGGGGAGGGGCTGCTCTATTCAGTCGTCAGGCCGGAGCGGCCGTTTGAGCCGGAGTGCACCCGACGGGAGTTCGGGGCCGCCGGCGGCGGGGCGGGGATGCCGTCGTCGTCACCGTGAGAACGACCGACACAATCGCTGGCTTGACCGCGGTTTACCGACGGGGGACGATCGTCTCACTCCAGCCAACTCCAACTCTCTCTCCGACCGTGGGCGATTCTCTCACCCATCCCGTTCAGGCGCGGAAGTTTGTCGCCAATGCCGAACGCGCCCGCTGGCACGATCAGGCGCTCTGGTTCGTGCGCGCCAAGCGTGACAAGGCGGCTGCCAGTCTTCCCGAATGGGAGGATCTTCGTGCCGCCGCCTCTCGCATCAAGCAGGAGACCCTCTCCCGGCTGGATGAACTGCTGGAACAGTTTGAGCAGCAGGCGATGCTGCGAGGGGCGGTCGTCCACTGGGCCCGCGACGCCGCTGAACACAACGAAATCGTTCTGTCGATCCTGGAGCGGCACGGCGTCAAGCGGCTGGTCAAAAGCAAGTCGATGCTCACGGAGGAGTGCCACCTGAACCCCTTCCTGGAGCGGCACGGCATCGAAGTGACGGACACCGATCTGGGGGAATGGATCGTCCAGCTCCGCCGCGAGCCTCCCAGCCACATCGTCATGCCGGCGATCCACACCCGCCGCGAGGAGATCGGCGAACTCTTTCACCAGCACCTCGGCACGGCGGCGGGAGCCACCGATCCGCAATACCTTGCCGAAGCGGCCCGGCAAGCTCTGCGGCAGAAGTTTCTCCAGGCCCAGGCGGGGTTGACGGGCGTCAACTTCGCCATCGCCGAGACGGGGGGCTTCGTCGTCTGCACCAACGAGGGGAACGCCGATCTGGGGACGGTGTTGCCGCGGCTGCACATCGCCTGCATGGGGATGGAGAAGCTGATCCCCCGGGCGGAGGACCTGGCGGTGTTTCTGCGGCTGTTGGCGCGGTCGGCCACCGGCCAGCCGATCACTACCTACTCGACCCACTTCCACGGTCCCCGCGACCGCGAGTCGGAGCTGCACATCGTCATCGTCGACAACGGCCGCAGCGACATCCTGGGGAGCGAAGAGTTCCGGCGGTCGCTGCATTGCATCCGTTGCGGGGCGTGCATGAACACCTGCCCGGTGTATCGGCGCAGCGGTGGGCATTCATACCACCACACTATTCCCGGGCCGATCGGTTCGATCCTCGCCCCCGCTCACTCCCCTGCGGAACATGCCAGCCTGCCGTATGCCTGCTCCTTGTGCGGGAGCTGCACGGATGTCTGCCCCGTGCAGATCGACCTGCATTTGCAGCTCTACACCTGGCGGAACAAGCTGGTCGAGAAGGGGCTGCTGGGGCGGACCAAACGATGGTCGATGAAGCTGGCCGCGAAGGTGCTGGGGAGCCGGCGGTTGTTCACCTGGACGGGGCGGCTGCTACGGTTCTGGACGCCGAAGTTGCCGCGGTTCCTTGTCTACAACCGTTTCAACATCTGGGGCCGGCAACGGGAGTTGCCCACGATGCCGCCCCGGAGCTTCCGGGACCTGTGGCGCGAGCGGAGGCGACGCCGGCGGGATGGCTCCTGAGCGGGCCGTCGGCGCCGGCTCGTCAGTCCTGCAGCGAGAAGGGGGTGAAGTTTGTGTCGTAGTCGTAGAAGTCCTCCCGCTCCGCCTCTTTCAGCCAGCCGACGATCAGGTAGGTCACGGGGGTGAACAGCACCTCCACTCCGACCTTGAAGCACCAGTTGAACAGCATGGTGCGCAACAGGGCGTGATCGCTCCAGATGCCGTAGAACGCCAAGGGGTAGAACAGCAGGCTGTCCACTCCCTGGCCGACGATTGTGGAACCGATGGTCCGGGTCCACAGCCACCGGCCGGAGGTCACGAGCTTCATCCTGGCCAGGATGTAGGAGTTGACGAAGTCTCCGCACCAGTAGGCGGACAGCGAGGCCAGGACGATCCGCAGCGTCCCCCCCAGAGCAGTCTCGATGGCCGGCTGATAGACGGCGTTGAATGGCTCGTCCGGACTGGCCGGGAGGGCGATCACCACCATCGACATCAGCGCGGCGAACAGCATGCCGATGAACCCCGCCCAGATCACCTTGCGGGCCCGGGCGTACCCGTACACCTCCGTGAGGATGTCCCCGAAGATGTAGCCGATTGGAAAGAAGATGTTCCCGGCGCCAAAGTCGAGCGCCGCGCCGATGCCGGGGAGCGACCAGCCTTCCGGGAGGGAGAGCCGGGCGACCTTCGCCGGGCCGATCAGGTTCGAGCAGAGCAGGACCGTCACAAAGGCCGCCATCACCAGATCGTAGTAGCGATAGTGCCGGTGGCGGTTATGGGGGTGCTCCGCGGCAACGGTGAGCTCGGAACGCATGGATGAGACGAGGCAGACAGGGTGAGGGCCTCCTCCGGCGGAGTAGCCCCGAGGCGAGGTTGTACGGCCGCAGTGGCCTGTCGTCCAGTCGCCGGCGGCGGTGCCACGCGGAGAACACGGCGGGAAGTCGCCTTCCGGCCGTCCGGAAAACAACCGGCGCCATTGGTACATCCGGCAGGGTCCGAGTCTTCGGCACGCGAGCGGGCAGCCGTGAATTGAACATTTGGCACGGTCGGCGCGCGAATGGGGAGTTCGGGCGAGGCTCCGGGCTTCTGCGGGGCAAAGTGACAAGTCGGACCTATTGTTGCCAGACGACAACCTGCGGATGGGCTGGCATTGCGCCCTTGGCACTGGGGTGATGAATCACTTCCTCAAACAGCACCGCATGTTCCTGCTGCTGGCGGTCGTGCAGGCCGCGAGCCTGGCGATCGGCCTCTGGGCGCATGATCGGCTACGGGCCGCGCACGCGGAGTGGCGGTCGAAGCAGCTCGCCGGCGGAGCCGCCGGCCGGTTCGTCCCCGCCGGCGCGGCGGACGGGGAACTCCTGGTGATGCACGGGGTAACGTTTGCGTGGATCGTGGCGATGCAATCCGCCGCCGCGTGGCTGGTGCTCTCCCGGCTCCAGGGTTCCCAGGAGCGCAAGCACATGCAGTCGCAGGAAGAAGCGATGCGGACGGCCAAGGAACTGCTTCGCACCCGGGATGCCGTCGTGTTCGGACTGGCCAAGCTGGCCGAGTCCCGCGACCCCGACACCGGCATGCATCTGGAGCGGATTGCGCTCTATTCCACGCGGCTGTCAGCCGCGCTCCGCAAGCATCGCAAGTATCGCGACGTCGTGTCCGCCGGGTTTGTCAATACCATCGGCATCAGTTCGGCGCTACATGACATCGGTAAGGTCGGCGTCGAGGATTCGATATTGCTCAAGCCGTCCCGCCTTACACACGAGGAGCACTTCCGCATCCAGTCGCATACACAACTGGGGGGGGAGTGCATTCGTGAAATCGAGCGGCGGCTGGGGAACTCGAACTTTCTGGAGATGGCGCGGGAGATCGCCCTGTATCACCACGAGCGGTGGGACGGCAGCGGCTACCCGACCGGGCTGAAGGGAGAGGAGATTCCGCTGGCGGCCCGGATCGTCGCCATCGCCGATGTCTACGACGCACTGCGGATGAAGCGCGTCTACAAGGAGGCCAAGCCTCACGAGGAGTGTGTGCGGATCATTCGCAGCGAAGCGGGGCATCATTTCGATCCCCAACTGGTGGACGTGTTTCTGTCGATCCAGCATCAGTTCCGTGAAATCTCGGAGCGGTTTGCCGACGAACCGCTGTGCGAACCCAAAGCCGCACCTCCGTCCGAAGAAACCCTGATGACCCCCGAACAGGCCGACCTGGTCGCCTCCGTGGTGGAGTCGACCGCGCCGGCGCTGGCGGTGGTGTGTGACGAGGCCGAGTCGGCGTAGTTCGTTACAGGCCAGTCCCCGTGCGGTGCAATGTCCAGGCGTCCGGAGTGAAACCAGGCCGTCGCGGCCGCGCTGCAGCCACCTCCCCTGACACGTCAGGTCCACTGATCATGTCGCACCCCCCTCTTCCCCCGGCCGGCGACCGCCGCAACGAGCGGACGCTGGAGATCATGCTCGTGATTGTGACGCTCGGCCTGGCGGCCGTGCTGTATCACACGGACACGATGAAAATCGTGACGCTCAACTTGTTTTACCTGCCGGTGGTGCTGGCAGGATTCTTTTTGGGACGCTATCGGGCCGGCGTCCTGGCGCTGTTCAGCGTGGTCCTCGCCACGGTGGTGGTCGCTCAGGATCTGAGCGGTTTTGCGAACACGCATTCGCCGGTGATGGTCGGGCTGGGAATCACCCTGTGGGGCGCGATCCTGGGACTCACCTCCATCCTTGTCGGAACGTTGTGCGATGAGCGCACCGCCAAGGCCACGGAGGCGCATGAGGCGCACGTCGGCGTGGTGGAGGTGCTCGCCCGGTATCTGCAGGCGGCCAATCCCCACCTGGAAAGCCGCGCCAAACGGGTGGCCAACCTGTGCGAGCGCGTGGGCCGGCGGCTGAAGCTGTCCAGCAAGGAGATCGACGACATTCGCGTTGCCGCCTTGCTGATGGACATCGAGAACATTGAGATCACCGCCCGCGTGATCAAAAAAGCGGTCGGGCAACTCGAGGATCAAGACGAAGGGGCGCGGACCTTCCACGGATCGGAACTGGTGCAGTCGCTCAGTCCCGTCCTCTCCGGCGCGTTCCCCCTGCTGCTCAACCAGACGCACCCCATCGGCGGGGATGGAAACGCCTCCGACATCCCCTTCGGCGCTCGCATCATCCGCGCCGTCCGCGCCTATATCGAATTGGCGGATGACCCCTGGGAGACCGGCGATACCACTCCCCGCGATCTGGTGGATCAGCTTCGTCAGGAGACCGAGGTGGAGTATCACCCCGCCGTCCTCGATGCACTGGAACAAGTGGTGGAGAACGAAACCCTGCGAACGGAAGTGAACCTCAGGCCTCCTGCGGCTCCTGCGCCGAAGGCCTGAGGAGTCTGGAGTTCGCAGTCGGCCGAAGGGGGAACACTTCCGTTCCGGACCCGCGGTGCGCCGGTGCCAGAATGATCCGCCGCTTTCCGTCCGCATGGATTGTTTGGACGGGTGCCAGGGGTCTCACCGCTCCCGTCTGCCCATCGACAGACGAAGTCCCTGCCTGCTACCGCGTGGGGCTCGTGCTCTCACTCCTTCGTCCTCCCTCTCTCCGCGAGAGCAGGTCCACGCGCTCTTCCGCAGGAGAACTGCACTCGCCTTCGGTGGCATGCTGGTCGATCCAGTCTCGCGCCGGAGTCGGCGACGAACGCGAATCGCCGCTGGGATGTGCCGGAGGGAATCGGCTGAGGCGTTGCCGTTTTTCACCAGCCGGGGATAATGCCTCTTGTCTCCGCCTTGCCGCCGGAGTGAATGCGGGTTCTAGACCAGGAGGCTGCCATGTCGAGGTGCATTGCCGGTGCCCTGTGGGTGCTGTTGAGTGGAGCGACGCTCGTCTCTGCCGAGGACTGGCCGCAGTGGCTGGGTCCCGCTCAAGCCGCCACCTGGGAAGCGACTGAGTTGATCCCGGAGTTTCCGGCGGAGGGGCTTTCTCCCCGCTGGCACGCTCCCGTGGGGCTTGGTTATGCCGGGCCGGCCGTCGCCGACGGCCGGGTGTTCCTCTTCGATTATCTCCTCACCTCCGGCGAGGTCAGCAACAATCCGGGGGCGCGGGTCTCGCTGGAGGGGGAGGAGCGGCTGAGCTGCTTCTCCAGCCGCGACGGTACGCTCCTCTGGCGGCAGGGTTACGCTGCTCCTTATCACATCAGTTATCCCTCCGGTCCCCGGGCGACGCCGACGGTCGACGGCGACCGCGTGTACACCCTGGGGGCGGAGGGCCGGCTCTGTTGTCGCAGCGTCGCCGACGGCTCCCTCCAGTGGGAGGTGGACCTGAAGGCGAACTACGGCGTCAATTCGCCCATGTGGGGGTTCGCTGCGGCTCCCCTGGTGGATGGCGAGCGGCTCTACGTGATGGTCGGCGGCGAGGGGCATGCCGTCGTCGCCCTTCACAAGCACACCGGCCAGGAACTGTGGCGGGCTCTGTCGGCCCCGGACGCCGGCTACTCCGCCCCCACGGTGGTTGACGCGGGAGGGACGCGGCAACTCATCGTCTGGCATCCCCATGCCATCAGCGGCTTGAACCCCGCCTCCGGCGAGGTCTACTGGTCGGTGGACCTCAAGCCCGATTACGGCATGTCCATCATGGTTCCACGGTTCAGCGACGGCATCCTGTTCGCCAGCGGGATTGGCAACGTCGGGGCGGCGTTGCGACTGGCCGCTGATCAACCCGCCGCCGAGGTCCTGTGGCGCGGCACAGCCACGACCGGCGTCTATTGCGCCAACAGCACGCCGCTGATCGTGGACGGCATCCTCTACGGTTGTGACTGCCGCAGCGGTGCGCTGCTGGCAGTGCGGCTTGAGACCGGCGAGCGGCTGTGGGAGACGCTGGCCCCCACCGTCGGCGGAGCCGGACGCCGCGCCGGTCACGGAACGGCCTTTCTTGTCCGTCAGGAAAACCGGTTTGTGCTCTTCAGCGAAACCGGCGACCTGATCTTCGCGCGGCTCACCCCGGAGAAGTACGAGGAGCTCAGCCGGATGCATCTGCTCGACCCCACCAACGAGTGCTTTGGACGTCCGGTGGTGTGGAGCCATCCGGCCTTTGCCGAGGGGTGTGTCTTCGCCCGCAACGATCGGGAACTGGTGTGCGTGTCGCTGCGGAAGGACGCTCCATGACGGCCGAACCGCGGGTCTCGATCATCATCCCCGCCCGCAATGAGGAGCGGGTGCTGGCGGCGACGCTGGCGTCGGTCCAACGGGCGGGGGCGTCGACCGGTCTCCCTTGCGAGATCATCGTGGTGGACGATGCCTCCGAGGATCGGACGGCCGCCATTGCCGCCGAGGCTGGGGCGCGGGTCGTCTCCGTCAAGATTCACAACATCGGGGCGGTTCGCAATGCCGGCGCCCGTCAGGCCCGGGGGGATGTGCTTGTCTTTCTCGACGCCGATACCCTGCTTCCGGAAGCGACCTTGCAGGCCGCGCTGCGAGCCCTGGAGGCCGGCGCCGTCGGCGGGGGAGCATGGGTCGAGTTCGACGGCCGCATCACGTGGGTGCAAGCCTGCCTGGCCAGAGCGTTCGCATGGTTCTGGCTGCGGCTGTGCGGGTGGGGAGCCGGATGTTTCCTCTTTACCCGCAAGGCCGACTTCGACGCTATCGGAGGCTTTGACGAGCAGTACTTTTGCGCCGAGGAGCGATTCTTCTCGGCCGCGCTCAAGAGTCGCGGCCGGTTCGTCATTCTGCCCGAAAGCGTGGTGACGTCCGCGCGGAAATTGCGGCTGTACTCGACGGGCCGACTGTTCTGGATCGGCCTGCGGACCCTCTGCACGGGAAAACAGCGGTTCCGGCAGCGGGAAGGTCTGGAGATTCTGTACGACGCCCCGCGCGAAACGGGATGAGAGTTCCCTCGCCTCCCTCGCCCGAACAACGGCTCGCCGTGCGGAACCGACCCGCCGGACGTCCCATGATGCACCAGACGTGGCAGCGGTTGCTGTTCCTTCATTGGCGGATGGAACCGGCGGTTCTTCAGAAGCGGTTGCCGCCGGGGCTGTTCCTCGACACCTTCGATGGCGCCGCGTGGGTGGGGATCGTGCCGTTCTTCATGCGGAACGTCCGCATCCGAGGTCTGCCTCCCATTCCGACCACGGTCCACTTCCTGGAACTGAACCTGCGGACCTACGTGCACGACGCCTCCGGCTTGCCGGGGGTGTGGTTCTTCTCGCTGGATGCTGCCTCGCGTCTGGCCGTCTGGGGGGCGCGGTGGTGGTTCGGGCTTCCCTACCATGCCGCCGCGATGTCGGCGACGGTGGAGGAGGCGACGGGCCGCGTCGATTATCACTCCCGGCGTCGGGGGACGCCGGCCGACGCCGCCTCGCATTTCACCTATGCTCCGGCAGGGAAGTTGCGAGAGGCCGCTCCCGACTCTCTGGAGTTCTTCCTCATCGAGCGGTATGTGCTGTTCGCGCCGCGTCGCGGCGGGCGTGCGGCGGTCGGCCGAGTGCACCATCCTCCATACCAGTTCGCTGACGCGGAGGTCTCCGCCTGGGACGACCATCTCCTGATGCTGTCGAGACTGGAGCGGCTGCTGCGTCCTCCCGACCATGCGGTTGTTTCGCCGGGGGTGAGTGTCGAAGTATTTGGGCTGGAACCGTCCGCTGCGTAGGGCAGTGCACACCCCTTCCTCCGGGGCCAGCACAGTTGCCTGCCTGGGGAGAATGAATCAGACTGCCCACGCCTGTGCGTGGAGTTTTGAAGGGAGTTCCGCAGTCTCACCCATGCGTATCGATCGACTGGCGCTGTACTCGTGGATGTTGTGGCTGATGACCTCCGGAATCGCCTGGTCGCAATACGATCGCCCGGGCGGTACGGGGCCTCAGAGCCGCTCGGTGGTGATGGCCCGGCACGGCATGGTCGCCACGAGTCAGCCCCTGGCGTCGCAGGTGGGTCTCCGCATTCTCCAGGCCGGGGGGAATGCCGCGGATGCCGCCATCGCCGCCAATGCCGTGCTCGGCGTCGTGGAGCCGATGAGCTGCGGCATCGGCGGAGACCTGTTTGTCCTCTACTGGGATGCCAAGACCGGCAAACTGTACGGGCTGAATGCCTCCGGCCGTGCGCCCAAGGAACTCTCGATTGAAGATTTCACTTCGCGGCAACTGACCCAGGTCCCGGTCAGCGGCCCGCTCTCATGGACCGTTCCCGGCTGCGTCGACGGCTGGGAAGAACTCCGGTCGCGGTTCGGGACGAAGCCGCTGGGGGAACTGCTGGCGCCTGCGATCGAGTACGCCGAGCAGGGCTTTCCGGTCTCTGAGGTGATTGCAGCGGAATGGGCAGCGGCGGCCACGGCCCTGGCGGCCTCGCCGGAGTCGGCGGCGACCTGGCTCATCGACGGCCAGCGCGCCCCCCACGCGGGAGAGGTCTTCCGGAATCCGCGTCTGGCGGCGACGTACCAGCTCCTGGCGATCGGCGGCAAGGAGGCCTTCTACCGTGGACCCATCGCCGCGGCCATCGTCGCCTACAGCGAAGCTCAGGGGGGATGCTTCACCCCGGCAGACTTCGCCGAACACCGCTCCGAGTGGGTCGAGCCTGTCTCCACCAACTACCGGGGATACGACGTCTGGCAGCTTCCCCCCAACGGGCAAGGCATCGCCGTCCTGCAGATGCTCAACATCCTGGAGGCGTACGACCTCAAGGCAATGGGGCATAACTCGGCCGAATACCTGCACCTGCTGATCGAGGCGAAAAAACTCGCCTTCGCCGACCGGGCAAAGTTCTATGCCGATCCCGCGTTCGTCGATGTCCCGGTGGCGCGGCTGATCTCCAAGGATTATGCCAATGCCCAGCGCAAGCGCATCGATCCCAACCGGGCGGCAGTGAACGTCCCGGCCGGCGACCCTCAGCTTCAAAGCGGAGACACGATCTATCTGGCCGTCGTCGATGGCGCGGGGAACTGCTGCTCGCTGATTCAGAGCAACTATTACGGGTTTGGATCGCTGCTGACCCCGGGGGAGCTCGGCTTCTGCCTGCAAAACCGCGGGGCCCTCTTCTCCCTCGATCCTGCGCACGCCAACGCCCTGCAAGGAGGGAAACGCCCCTTTCATACGATCACTCCCGGACTGGTAACCCACCAGGGGAAACCGTGGCTCTGTTTCGGCGTGATGGGCGGGGATATGCAGCCGCAGGGGCAAGTGCAGGTGCTCGTCAACATGATCGACTTCGGGATGAACGTGCAGGCGGCGGGGGACGCCGCCCGCGTCCGTCATCTCGGGTCGGCCGCGCCCACCGGCGCTCCCATGGATGCCGCCGGGGGAACCGTGGCCTGCGAGTCGGGCATTCCGGCCGCAGTCCGCGCCGCCCTGGAAATGCGCGGACACGTCCTCGACAAGTCCCGGCAGTCCTTCGGCGGCTACCAGGGGATTCACATTGACCAACAGGGGACGCTGCACGGAGGGACTGATCCGCGCAAGGATGGCGCCGCCGTGGGGTATTGAACTCCACCAGTTCAGACCCTGCGGCCCATGCGGCAACAGGTGCGCCTCCCGGGAAAGACCGTCAAGCGCCGCTGCGGGAACCCCCCGGCCGCCACAAAACGTCCTTTTGGCCGTCGTCATTGCAGGCTCGCGCCAGGACGAACAGCAGGTCCGAGAGGCGGTTCAGGTAGATCGCCGACTGCGGGTTGATGGCCTCCGCCTCCCGCAGCCGCAGCACTTCAATCTCCGCCCGCCGGCAGACGGTCCGGGCGTGATGCAGAGCGGCGGCCGCCGCCGATCCCCCCGGAAGAACGAAGCTCTTGAGGGGACTGAGCCGCGCATTCACGCGGTCGATCCAGTCTTCCAGTCGAGTCACCTGCTGGGGGACGATCCGCAGGGGGGGAGGGTCGGGGGGGGGATCCCGCAAGGGGACGCACAGGTCGGCCCCCAGATCGAACAGATCGTTCTGGATGAGCTCCAGCCACGGATCGAACTCCGGCGGGAGAGAGGCGGCGCGGGCCAGACCGAGGACGGCGTTCAGTTCGTCCACCGTTCCATAGGCGACGATGCGCGGGTGCGTTTTGGGGACGCGCGACAGGTCCCCCAGCGTCGTCTCGCCGCCATCGCCGCCACGGGTGTAGATGCGATTGAGGTAAACCACAGCCGTCAGGTACGAGGCCCCCTCTGTCCCGTTCCACCCCCCGGCGAGGGGCAGTGCCGTTCCCTCACAGGCCGGGCGTGGTCCATTGACCGCGCCGCACTCACCGCCGACGATGTGGGTTGAGGCGGCGCTTCACAGATCGTCTCTCATCCCACGTCTTCCGTCCACCCATGACCACCGCACAAGCCCTGGAGGACCTTCGGCTCCGCATTCTGGCGCGGTATCCGCTGCTGTTTCTGCGGACCTTTGAGGAACAGCGGTGGGAGGAGGAACTGGCTGACCTGGCTGCTGAACTGGAACGAGGGCTGGTCACCTGGAGCGTCACCCGCGGTCCGCAGCCCCCTCTGTCCGGCAACGGCCAACGGTCCGATCCGCTCGAATTCCTCAACCAGATCGAACACTACCCTCCGGAGCATCTCTTTCTGCTCAAGGACCTGCATCCCTTCCTGTCGGACCCCCGGATCGTCAGGCGCTTACGGGACCTGGTCCCGCAGTTGACGGCTCAGCAGAAAACCGTGCTCGCCATGGGGCCAATCGACGACGTGCCGGTGGAGCTGGTCAAGGAAGTGACGGTGCTGGAACTCCCGCTCCCCGGTACGGAGGAGCTGCGGGAGGAGCTGTCTCAGGCGAACGCTGCACGTCCCGGGGGGCCGCTGGACCTCTCGCCGGACCAGGAAGAACACATGATCCGCGCGGTGCTGGGGCTGACGGCTCAGGAGGCCCGCAAGGCGTTCGCCCGCGCACTCCAGGGGATCGAGACGGTGACGGACGAGGTCTACGCCGCCCTCGTCGCGGAGAAGCGGCAGATGGTCCAGGGATCGGACCTGCTCGAGTTCTTCGACCTGGAAGAGGGGATCGGCGACATCGGCGGACTGGACGGACTCAAGGAGTGGATTCAGCAGCGGGCGGAGGCCTTCTCCGTCGACGCCCAGTCCCGCGGCATCTCCAACCCCAAAGGGGTGCTGCTGGCGGGCGTGCAGGGGTGCGGCAAGAGCCTCAGCGCCAAGGCCATCGCCCGGCTGCTGGGTTTCCCCCTCGTCCGCATGGACCTGTCGAACCTGCTGGAACAGCAGCGCGGCTCCTCCGAGCAGAATCTCCGCGAAGTGCTGCACCTGATGGAGACGATCGCCCCTTCGGTGCTGTGGCTGGAAGAGATCGACAAGGCCTTCGCCGGGTTTCAGGAGGAGGCCGGCAGCGACGCAACCATGGCCCGCATCGTCGGACGCTTCCTCACCTGGCTCCAGGAACACACCGCGCCGGTGTTCGTCGTCGCCACCGCCAACAACATCTCCCGGTTGCCGCCGGAACTCCTCCGCCGCGGGCGCTTTGATGAAATCTTCTTTGTCGATCTCCCCAACTACGACGAGCGGAAAGCGATCTTCGGGATTCATCTCCACAAGCGCGGCTGGAAGCCCGACAAATTCGACCTCGATGAACTGGCCGGCGCCACCGAGGGCTACAGCGGGGCTGAGATCGAGCAGATCGTCAATTCCGCGATCATCGAGTCCTACAGCGCCGGGCGGATGCTCACCCAGCGGGACCTGTTGGATCAGCGGGACCTGACGGTGCCGCTCTCCAAGACGATGGAGGATGCCATCTTCGAATTGCGGGAGTGGGCCCGGACCCGCTGTCGGCCGGCGACGACCGACAACCGCGTGCTCCAGGTGATGGAGGAGGAGCGCCGCCGCGGCGAAAACCGCGTCGCCGACGGGGCCGACGCCGTCGTCGAGGTTCGCTGGAAACAGCTTGCCGAGTTTGGACAGCTCGATGCCGCCGTCATCGAGTACGTGCGATTCAAGGACATCGTCAACTTCCATCAGCTCCTGGAGGACTTGGCGCCCTACACCGAGACGAGGGGGGAGTACGGACTGGTGCTCCGCGCCGATACCAAGGTCGTCGTCTGGACGCGGATGAGTCAGACACTGGCGGACATTGTTGCCAACTACGTGGCCGGTAAGCGGCTGTACCTGCATCCCGCTGCCCCCAGCATCTATGAGGGCGTCTGGCATCCGGCCCTGCCGGTGCTCACCAGCCTCGGCGAGGAGAAACTCGACAAACCCCACTGGCTGCCGACGACCCTGCGGCTCATGCCTCCTCCCGAAGGGAGCCGCAAGTTCGCCCGCCTGGCGCGGATTCGTTTGGGCAAATCGTGAGCTGAGTCAGTTGCACCACTGGCGAGTGGGGGGTGTCAGCCCCCCCGGTCACCCTGTGGACCCGCGACATCCCATCCGTCGTTTCCCGGTCATGAAACTGGCTCCTGTCTTCCCGCCGCTGGTGTGGAGAGGGGAGGATGTGGAAAGCGTCTCCCACTGTGCCAACGGGGGTGCTCGTCGTGCCCCCCCCACAGATTCCGGGGAATAACCCATGCCGCAAGTGCTCCTCTATGACGACCCGCTGTTTGAACAGCACGAGACGGGAGCGCACCCGGAATGTCCGCAGCGGTTGCAGTCGATCCGCGCGGCGCTCGATGCCGCGGGCCTGCCCGCGCGCTGCCGCAGTGTGCCGACGCGCCTCGCCCCCCTGGAGGAAATCGCCCGTGTGCACGGTGCCCAGTACATTGATCTCGTGCGCCGAGTGGCGGCTTCCGGGGGCGGAAGGCTCGATCCCGATACCGTCCTCTCCCCCCGCTCCTACGACGTCGCCCTCCGCGCGGCGGGGACGGCCATCGACGCCGTCGACCGCGTCCTGCGCGGGGAGGCTCCACGGGCGCTGTGCCTGATCCGGCCGCCGGGGCATCATGCCCGCCCGCGACAGGCGATGGGGTTTTGTCTGTTCGGCAACGTCGCCCTCGCCGCCATGCACGCCCGCGCCCGGCACGGCCTCGACCGCGTCCTGATCGTTGACTGGGACGTGCATCACGGCAACGGCACGCAGGAGGTCTTCTACGCCGACGGCAATGTCCACTTCCTGTCGGTCCATCGCTACCCGTTTTATCCGGGGACGGGCGCAGCGGACGAAACCGGGACCGACGCCGGCGTGGGAGCAACGATCAATGTTCCCCTCCGGTTCGGCGTCTCCCGCCGCGAGTACCTGGCCGCATTCACCAACACCCTGGAACGGGCCGTGACGAACTGCCGCCCGGAACTGATCCTCGTCAGTGCCGGTTTTGACGCCCACGCGGAGGACCCCATTGGTTCACTGGGACTGGAGAGCGAGGATTTCGGCGAACTGACGCGGCTCGTTTGCGACGCGGCCGCCCAGAACTGCGGAGGCAAGGTGGTCAGCCTGCTCGAGGGGGGATACAACCTCCACCGGCTGGGGGAATCGGTTGCGATCCACCTGCGGGAACTGATCGAATGCGGGGACGGTTGACCCTCCGGCGAAAGGATACGCCGCTTCCTGGACCGCAAGCGGTTCCCCCTGGACAGACTCCGCGACATCGATGAGCGATTCCTCGTTGAATCCCTGGCAAACGTCGCGTGCCGCGGCGCAGGCGCTCCGCGGATGGCGGTCGGCGGGCGTCACGCATCTTCCCCAGCCGGCGGCATGTCAAGCCGCAACGCCTCCGGCGGAGAGCCCCCCAGAGGCCGCGTCAACCGTGCCGCCCCCTGTCCGCTCCCCTTCTCCTTCCGCTGCTGAACCCCCCGTCATGCCTGAACCCGCCAGTCTGTTCCGTCCCGTTCCCGCCGAGGGACTCCCGCTGGCCGAACGGGAGCGGCGTCTAGCGGAGCTGGCGAAACGAGTTGCCGCCTGTACGCGATGCGCGGAGCTGGCAGCCACGCGGACGCAGACTGTCTTCGGCGTCGGCAACCCGCAGGCGCGGGTGATGTTCATCGGCGAAGCCCCGGGGGCCGACGAAGATGCTCAGGGAGAACCGTTTGTCGGCAAGGCGGGACAGCTCCTCAACCGTATCATCGCCGCCTGCGGTTGGAAGCGCGAGGATATTTACATCTGCAACATCCTCCGCTGCCGGCCGCCGGGGAATCGCAATCCCACTGACGAAGAAGCCGCCAACTGCCGGGAATACCTCGATGGCCAGATTGCGGTCGTCAATCCGGAGTATATTGTCTGCTGGGGGGCCGTGGCCGCACGCAACCTGCTCGGAACGGATGCTCCCATCGGCCGATTGCGCGGCAAGTGGTACCGGTACGGGGGGGCCCAGGTGCTGTGCACCTACCACCCCTCCTACCTCCTGCGAAACCCCGAAGCCAAAAAGCCGGTCTGGGAGGATATGCAGCTCCTGCTGAGTGCGATGGGCCTGAAACCGCCCCGGGGATAGCACCACAGGTGCGCCAGAGTCTTGTCCTATTCGGATTAGAACCACCGCGACCCGAGGTCTGGGAGGCCGTTCCCATGCATGTCGGAAATCTGCAAGCCGCCGCCGGGCGTCTGCAAGACGCCCTGGACCAGTTGCAACTGGCGTGGCAGCGAACGCGCAACGAGTGGCGCGACGAGAACAGCCGCTTCGTTGAAGAGGAACTGCTTCAGCCGCTGGCCGAGGAAGTGAAAGGGGCACTGCCGGCGATCGGTCTGATGTCGCAGACGCTCCAGCAGGCGGTGCGTGAATGCAATGAGTAGACTGTGCAGACGCGCGCCAGAGTCCGGCCGCATGTTCCGGAGGCCGTGCGGTCACTCGCCGAACATCCGTTTCAGCCGCTGCTGGTGATAAGCGAGTCGCTCGGCAGGCGTCATCCGGGCGAAATTTGGTGGCTCGTTTTCCTCCGCGGCGGGAATTGTGGCCGGCACGGTCACACTCGTTCGTCGCGAGTCACTAGCTCCGCCCGCATAACTGAGCGCCGTTTCCGTCACCTGTTGATCCTCCGCCAGCGTCCGCTGCGGTGAAATGCCGAGCTTCTTCAGCACCGCGTGGTAGGCACGGACCGCTTCTTCCGCAGTCAGTTCTCCGTCGGCGATCAGCCGCAGGAACTCGACGAACGCCAACTGATTCTCCGCCTGGTTGATCTTGCGCCCGAAGAGCGCGGCTCGCGCCCCGTGACGTCTGGCGTCCTCCAGAAGTTGGAAAGCGTCCCGCGTGGTGCCGGCGGAGCCTCCCAGGATGCCGACGACGAGGTGCGGGTCGTACGCCACCAGTTCCTCGAGGGCGCGGGGACCGGGATAGGGAATCTTGAGGAAGAGCGGCCGTCCCGCCGTGGCGACGCCGGCAAGCGTCCGGGCGATGGCGTCGTTGACGAAATCCACTAGTAGCTGCGGATCGACCGCCCCGGGGACGTTGGGATGGAAGACTTCCAGGAAGTGCCGGAACCGTTTTCGCTCCGCCTCCTCACGAAAGGCCTTGTAGGCTTCCAGCGTTTCACGGTCGAGTGCGGCGTCGTTGTTGAACGTCACCGAGTACAGTCCCAGATCGGCGCCGGCGATCCGCTCGCCCGGCTCACAGTCGAGATGGCCGCATTGGGCGTGGTCGAGCGACGTGGTGCGAAACGGCCGGGCCGGCTGGGTGGGGATGCGGCTGCCGCGCATCACGTGGACATCGGTCGCATCGTTGGCCCGGATGGCCGGAGTGACGGGCGAGTCATCGAACAGACGCTCTTGGAGTGTCAACACCTCGCTGGTGCTGGTGGACATGAGCATGATGTCCACCAGCCCCTGGCGGACGATCTGGCGCATCTGGTCGCGGTACTCGGCCAGAGAGCGGGGGCGTGGCCGGCCGTCGGGGCTCGCCAGATCCCGTCCGGTGGCCGGGAGGCCAAAACCCATATCGGCATCCTTGGCGTCGGCAAGGATGAACTCCCGCGCGCCATGCGGATCGGCATGAATCGCCGCCAGTTTGAGGTCCAGCGACTTGTCCACGGTTCGCAACTCCCTCCTCAGGTCCTCAGGCAGCTTCGCTTCTCGGTGTGCTGCGCGGCAGACGATGCCCTGTGTTCAGCCTGTGTTGCTCCGTCGTCCGTCAGGCTTCGATCCCCACCCACCCCGACAAGTCTGCCCGGTGATTTCGACGCTCGGGAGACCTCCCGCTGACGCCGGGAAACAACGGGGGAAGCGGGCGGAAGAGGGATGTTCTCTCACTGCCTGAGGCGGTGGACCGGCCTCCCCAGACCCCGTGACCCGGCGGCTGAGATGACCGGCGCCGGGATCACTTGCCAATACAGTACAAATGCTCGAAGGTGCGGAGCAGAATCTGGCCGTCGAGGCACACCGGCGTGGCGACCGTGAATTCGTCCCCCAGCGGGTTCTCCGCTTCGATCTCCCCGGTGGCGGCGTTCAGGACGAACGTCACACCGTCCTCCCGCGTGGAGTACAGGCGTCCTCCTGCCAGGACCGGCGAAGCGCTGTAACTGTTGCGGTTCCGGGGGAGCGACCGAGACCAGACGACTTCCCCCGTGTCCACGTCGCGGCAGACGACCTCAGCCCCCTTGTCGCGGAGGACGTAAAAACGTCCGTTGGCCGCGGCCGGGGTGGGGACGTCCGCCCCCGCGTCCGTCAGATGCCAGAGGACATGCGTGCGGGTGACGTCCCCGCTCCCTCCCAGGCGGATGGCGGTTACCGTATCACCGCGGCCGTAGGGGGCGATCACCACACCGTCGCAGACAACCGGCCCGGCGATGGATCGGAAGAAGTGGTTCTGCGTCGGATTCAGACCACCGACCCGCCAGAGTTCCCGTCCGTCGGCGGCGGCATGGCAGGTGCAATGGTCAGCTCCCAGCACGACGATCTGTTCCTCGCCGTTGTGTTCCACGACGACCGGCGTGGAGTACGACTGTGCCGCCTCCTCAGGGGCGCCCAGATTCCGAGCCACTTTCCAGGCGAGCTCGCCGGAAACAGGGTCAAACGCGGCCAGGTAGGAATTCTCCGTCTGCATCACGGCGACCACCAGATGCCGTGAAGTGAGCACCGGCGACGTCCCCAGGTCCCACCACAGATCGTCGGGGCCGAACCGCTGCTGGAGGTTGGTCCGCCAGACGATGTTCCCCTGGAAGTCGACCGCAGCGAGGTCGCCGCTTTTGAAGTAGACGTAGACGCGCTGGCCGTCGGTGGTGGGGGAGGGATTCGCGCCGCTCCCTTTCTTGTGCTTGCCGGGCCGCTCGGCACCGACCGTCGTCTCCCACAGCAGTTGTCCTTCGCGGGAGTAACAGAGCAGGGCGTTTTGTCCCTCCTTGGGACAGGTGAGGAAGATGCGGTCGGCGGTGACGGCGGGGGTGGACCCGGCCGCCCCGGGCAGAGCCGCCTTCCAGGCGATGTTTTCGGTCGCGGTCCAGCGGAGCGGATACGTCCCCTCCGGGGCGACGCCCTGGGACGACGGACCGCGCCATCCCGGCCACGTCGCGGCTTGGACAGGGAGACTCGACGTCAGACCAAAGGCGACAAGGCCGCAGAGGATTCTCATGTCCTGACTCCCAGGCGAGGATCACGGGGTGTGGGTGAACGCGACGAGCGCGGAGCAGGGACCGCCACGCGAGTCCCCGGTGTGCTTCCGGGAACAGCCTATCGGGAAACCGGTGAGAGGGGAACATCAGGCCGCGGTGCCGGGCGCGGGACCACCGCTCGTCTCGATCCGGGAGCGGCCACCTGGAGGGGCTGCTGGCCGAGGTCGAGCCACCACGGTAGATTAGGGGCAGCAACCGAATTCCTCACATCCCTTCAGGGGGCTCAGCACGGCAGCGAGCCTCCGCGCCGCGGTCTCCGACTGTTGCCAGGTCTCTGTGGAACGTCGACAACCCGCTCCGACGCCGGAGGGGGTTGCCGGAGCGGGAGTTCATGTCCGACAAACAACTCACAGAACAGCCGGAAGTGTTGCTCGTCGCAGGCCGGTTCGAGGTGCGTGGGAGCACGATGCAGGTGATCAACCTGGCCCGCCACCTGCCGCAGGCGGGCTTTCGCGTGAGGATTCTCTGTCCGGACGCCAGCCTGCTGCCGGCCAGCCGCCGCGCGGAACTCGACGTCACCGAAGTCGCGTACCTGGGGGTGCCGGTGTTGAACTGGGTGGTCAAACGGCTGCTGTGGCACGAACTGGCGGAGGAGCCTCCGGATCTGGTGCATGTCCAGCAGCGCTCGGCGCTCCCCTTGGGTCAATGGCTGGCACGCTCGCTGAGGCGTCCGCTGGTGCTGTCGATCCACGACTACCTGGGTCCGAAGGAGCAACTGGACATTGATCCGGCCTGGGTGAAGCGCGTGATCGCGGTGAGCGAATCGGTGCGGGCGGAACTGGTGGAGCGGATTCCGGCGATCGCCGAGTTGGTGACGGTGATCCACAGCGGCGTGGATGCGCCGCCGGAAGAGACGTTGCGGCAGCCGTTCAGCCACGCCCGCACGCCGGTCGTAGGGACCGCAGGACCGCTGGAAGCCGCCAAAGGGCTGCATTTCTTCCTGCGCGCGATCCCGCGGGTGCTGGCGGCCCACCGGCCGGTGGAGTTCCTGGTCGCGGGGGCCGGACCGGAGGAATACAACCTGCGGCGTCTGGCGGACGATCTGGGGGTGACGGAGTTCCTGACTTTCGTGCCAAACGTGTTCGACCTGTCGACTTCGTTGACGGCGATGGACGTGTACTGTCTGCCGTCGCTGAAGCAGGGATTGGGGACCATCATGCTGGAGGCGATGGTCCGGGCGAAGCCGGTGATCGCCTCGCGTGTGGGGGGGGTGTACGGAGTGATTCGGGACGGGGAGACGGGGTTGCTGGTGCCGCCGTCCGACAGCGAGGCGCTGGCGGAGCGGATTGTGGAGCTGCTGCGTGACCCGGAGCGGGCGCGGGCGATCGGCCGGGCGGCGCGAGAACGCGTGGCGGCGGAGTACCCCGTCTCGCGCATGGTGGAGCAGACGGTGCGGATCTACCGGGAGGTGCTCGGGGTCTGATCGGGGGCGGCGCGCGGGCAAGTGAGTGGCCGGGGAAATTGCGACCGATAGAGTTGCAGTCGGCCGCGGCGATTGGTAGTGTCCTGTCCGCTCGCGCCTCGGGTGAGGTGGAGCTGAAGGTCTGTTCCTGCGCGGGGGCCAGGGCGCTGTTTCTCCCGCGAATTGCACATTTCACTCTTCACTCTCACTGCAACCTTCGGAACGACCCGGAGGGGAGTTGACGATGCCGAAGTATGTTTACACGTTCGGGGCGGGGAAGGCGGAAGGGTCCGCGAAGATGCGGAACGAGCTCGGCGGTAAGGGGGCGAACCTCGCCGAGATGAACCTGATCGGCCTCCCCGTGCCGGCCGGGTTCACCATCACCACCGAGGTCTGCAACTACTATTACGCCCACGGCAAGCAGTACCCGCCCGAACTCAACGAGCAGGTGCTGGCGGGGCTGCGCGCCACCGAGCAGGTGATGGGCGCCCGCTTCGGCGATCCGGAAAATCCCCTGCTCCTCTCCTGCCGGTCCGGCGCCCGCGAGTCGATGCCCGGCATGATGGACACCGTCCTCAATATCGGGCTGAACGAGCAGACCGTCGCGGCGCTCATCCGGCAGTCCGGCAACGAGCACTTCGGCTGGGACAGCTATCGCCGGCTGATCCAGATGTACGGCGACGTGGTGCTGGGGCTGAAGCCGGAGAAGAAGACCGATCCCGACCATTTTGAAGTGATCCTCGACCGCTACCGGCACCAGGCGGGCGTGGAGCACGAGAAGGACCTGTCCGTCGCGGCCCTGAAGAAGATCGTCGAGGAGTTCAAGGCGGTCATCAAGCAGCACGCCAAGGTCGATTTTCCCACCGACCCCATGGAACAGCTCTGGGGGTGCATCGGCGCCGTGTTCGGGAGCTGGATGAACGACCGCGCCGTGGTGTATCGGCGGATGCACGGCATCCCGCACGAGTGGGGGACGGCCGTCAACGTCCAGGCGATGGTCTTCGGCAACCTCGGCAACGACTGCGCCACCGGCGTGGGACTGACCCGGAACTGCTCGGTCGGCACGCCGGGATTCTGTGGCGACTACCTCATCAATGCCCAGGGGGAGGACGTGGTGGCCGGCACCCGCACCCCCAAGCGGATCGAGGAGACCCTCGCTCAGGACATGCCCGAGGCGTTCCAGCAGCTCAACGACATCGGCAAGACGCTGGAACGGCATTACAAGGACGTGCAGGACATCGAGTTCACCATCCAGAAAGGGAAGGTCTGGATGCTTCAGACCCGCAATGCCAAGCGGACCGGCTTCGCCGCGGTGCGGATCGCCGTCGATCTGGTCAACGAGGGGCTCATCACTCCCAAGCAGGCCCTGGCCAAGAAACGCATCCCCGCCGACGACCTCAACCAGCTCCTGCAGCCGATCTTCGATCCGGCCGCCAAGGAGAAGGCCCAGCACGAACACCGCTTGCTGGCCAAGGGGATCAATGCCGGCCCCGGTGCCGCCACGGGACAGATCGTCTTCCACGCCAGCGACGCCGAGGCGCAATGGAACGCCAACAACTCGCTCCAACTCATCCTCGTCCGCAAGGAGACCAGTCCGGAGGACCTCCGCGGCATGAAGGTCGCCAAGGGCATCCTCACCGCGTTCGGCGGGGCATCGTCCCACGCCGCCCTGGTCAGCCGGCAGATGGGAAAGACCTGCGTCTGCGGGTGCAGCGCGCTCAACATCGACTACGAGGCGGGGACCGTCACCGTCAACGGCAAGGTGCTGCGGGAGGGGGACTGGATTTCGATCGACGGCTTCACCGGCGAAGTCTTCGAGGGGAAGATCGAGACCCGCGCCTCCGAGGTGATGGAAGTGCTGATGGGGCAGAAGAAGCCCGACGACGCTCCCACCTATGGCCGCTACGCCCAGCTCATGCAGTGGGCCGATGAGTACCGCCGCCTGCGGGTGCGGGCCAATGCCGAGGCGGGAGACGCCGAAGCGGCCGTCGCCCTCGGCGCCGAAGGAGTCGGTCTGTGCCGCACTGAGCACATGTTCTTCGACCGCCTCGACGACATCCGCGAGATGATCTTCGCCACCAAAAAGGAAGATCGGGAACAGGCGCTGGCGAAGCTGCTGCCGCATCAGCGCGAGGACTTCACTCACCTGTTCCAGACGTTGGGCGACCGGCCGGTCACCATCCGGCTGCTCGATCCGCCGCTGCACGAGTTCCTCTCCGAGCATCACCTGCACGACGACCCCCACCTGGCCAAGAAGCTGGCCAAGACGTTCGGCGTCACCGAGGAGGACGTCTATCGCCGCGTGGAGGAGCTCAAGGAGTCGAACCCGATGCTCGGCCACCGCGGCTGCCGGCTGGGGATCGTTTACCCCGAAATCACGGCGATGCAGGCCCGGGCGATCTTCGAGGCGGCCTGCGAACTCAAGAAACAGGGGGCGAATCCCCATCCCGAAGTGATGGTCCCGCTGGCCGGCTTCAAGACCGAGTTCGACAACCAGGCCAAAATCATCCGCGAGACCGCCGAGAAGGTCTTCGCCGAGAAGGGGGTGCGGGTCGAATACACCGTCGGGACGATGATCGAGGTCCCGCGGGCCGCCCTCACCGCGGACGAGATCGCCCAGTCGGCCGAGTTCTTCAGCTTCGGCACCAACGATCTCACCCAGACGACCCTCGGCATCAGCCGCGACGACTACAAGAGCTTCATCGGCTACTACACGGAGAACGACATCATTCCCAGCGATCCGTTCCAGACGATCGACCAGGGGGGCGTTGGACAGCTCATGAAGCTGGGAGTGCAGAAGGGGCGGGCGACCCGACCGGACCTCAAGATCGGCATCTGTGGGGAGCACGGCGGCGATCCGAAGTCGGTCTTCTTCTGCCACGAGATCGGATTGGATTACGTCTCGTGCAGTCCGCGGCGGATTCCGATCGCCCGCCTCGCCGCCGCCCAGGCCGCCGTGGACGGGTAGGCCGCGCCTGAACCGGACCCCCGGAGGGCGCCCCCCCAGTCGGGTCGTCCTCCGCCAGGGGCAGAGGATCTGATGACGCTCGACCAGTTTCTCCGTTCCCTGGACTGGAAAACCACCGGGAAGTGGACTGTCCTCTCGGTCACGGTGGGCGTCATCGCCGGCATGGGCGGCGTGGTGTTTCTGCTGCTGACGCAGGCGATCAGTTATTCCACGCTCTGGCCGCTGAGCGGGTTTCTCCCCGGTGAAGCCGCCGGGGAACATTCGATCTTCGGCGGTGCCGCCGGCACCGTTCAGCCGTGGTGGATCGTGGTGGTGATGGGGCTGGGGGGGCTGGTTTCGGGCGGCCTGGTCTTCGCCTTCGCTCCGGAGGCACAGGGGCATGGGACCGATGCCGCGATCGATGCCTTCCACAATCGCCGCGGCCAGATTCGCGGACGGATTCCCATCATCAAGACGCTGGCCTCGGCGATCACGCTGGGGACGGGCGGGTCGGGAGGCCGGGAAGGCCCCATCGCGCAGATCGGCGCCGGCTTCGGGTCCTATCTGGCCACGGTGCTGAAACTCTCGGCCCGCGACCGCCGGATTCTGCTGGCGGCGGGGATGGGAGCGGGAGTCGGCGCGGTGTTCCGCGCACCGCTGGCAGGGGCGCTGTTCGCCGCGGAGATTCTGTACAGCGGCCCTGATCTCGAGACGGACGTCGTCATCCCGGCGGCCACGTCCTCGATCATCAGTTACAGCGTGATGCGATTGCTGCTGCAATGGGTCTCGCCGCAATACGCCGAATATGGTCCGCTGTTCGGACCGCTGCACCTCGCCTTCCGCACGCCACTGGAGCTGGTCCCGTATGCAGGTCTGGCGGTCGTGCTGGTTGGCGTCGGCATCCTGTACATCAAGACGTTCTATGGGCTGCATCGTCTGTTCGAGCGGTTGCCCGCGCCGCGGATGTTGCGACCGGCCCTGGGCGCCTCTGCAGCGGGGGTGCTGGGTGCGTTCCTGTACAGCACCGTGTTTGTCGGCGATGGCCGCGTGCTGGCGGTCCTGGCGACCGGTTATGGAACCTTGCAAGGTGCCTTGACCGACGCCGCCGCGGTCGGGATTCCGCTGCTGGCCACCGTGGCGTTGGTGAAGATTCTGACCACCTCGCTGACGATCTCTTCCGGAGGTTCGGGGGGGGTGTTCGGGCCGTCGATGGTCATCGGCGGTTGCACGGGGGGCGCCGTGGGGCTGGCCTTCGATGCGTGGTGGCCGGAGCTGATCGATCCGCAAGCGTTCGCCATCGTGGGGATGGCGGGGTTTTTCTCCGGCTGCGCGCACGCCCCTTTTTCAACGATCATCATGGTTTCGGAGATGACCGGCAGCTACGAGCTGCTTCTCCCCACGATGTGGGTCTCTACGCTTTGCTTCGTGCTGGGACGGCGCTGGCAGTTGTACGTCAAACAGGTCCCCAGCCGGCTCGAGTCTCCCGCCCACCGCGGCGATTTTCTCGTGGACATCCTGGAGGGTATCCGCGTGCAGGACGTGTTTCGCCCCGGCGTCGAGCAGGTGCGGATGATCCCCGAATCGATGTCGCTGGAGGACATCGTGCATGTGCTGGCAGAAACACGGCAACACTATTTCCCCGTGGTTGACGCCCAGGGGCGGATGGTGGGCATTTTCTCCGGGGACGACGTGCGGCACTACCTGTACGACGAAACGATCTGGCAACTGGCCGTGGCCCGCGACGTGATGAATTTCCACGTGGTTGCCGTCACGCCGGAGGACGATCTCAACACGGCGCTGCAGGCGTTCACGTCCATCGGGATCGATGAACTCCCGATTGTTGCCGCGGACGATCGGACGCGGTTGCTCGGCACGCTCCGACATAAAGACGCCATCGCCGCCTACAATCAGCGGCTGATGGAGTACCGCAGGGCGGCCGAAGAGGGTTGAGATGCGGTCCACCCCGCCTCGCCTGCCTCCCCGCCCCGGTTGGTCCGTGGCTGGGTCGCAGTCTGCCGAACGAGGGCAGTATCATCTCCCGGTCGACACCCAGCGGGAGATTGGAAATGAAGATTGACCTGGCATCCGGTTCTCCGACGGCGGTGAGCGCCGACTGGCTCCTGCTCCCGGTGGGAGAGGACCAGCCGCTCCTGGAAAGCGGCCGGACGGTCGACGTGGCCACGGGGGGAGCGCTCACCCGGCTGCGTGAGGCGGGGGACGTCACCGGCAAGCTCGGAGAGCTGACCCGGCTATTCGACGTGCCGGGGTTGGGATCGCGGCGGGTGATGCTGGTGGGTTTAGGGTCGCTGGCCGCGCTGACTTCGGCCCAGGTGAATCGGGCCTTCCTCACTGCTGTCCGTGAGATCGGTACCAAGGCCGGTCGCTCCGTCGCCCTCGCCCTCCCGACCGCGGCCGACAGCCTGCCTCTGTCCGTCGCCGAATTCACCCGCCTTGCCGCAGTGGCCGTGCAGGTGGGGAGCGCGTCGCCGCAGCTCTACCGTGGGCAGCCGGACCGCCATCCGCCGGAGCGGGTCCTGTTCGTCCACTCTCCGGACGACTCCGCCGCCGTGGCGGTCGCGGTTGCTCAGGGGAACATCCTCGGCGAGGCCGTCAATCTGACGCGGGAACTGGTCAACCGTCATCCGGGAGAGGTCTATCCGGAGACATTCGCCGATCGGGCGGCGCACGTGGCGTCGGAGGCGGGGTTGACCTGCGAGGTCTTCGATGAGCATCGGTTGGCTCAGGAGCGGATGCAGGCGCTCCTGGCCGTGGCGCGGGGGAGCGCGCGGCCGCCGCGGATGGTCGTGCTGCAATACCGCGGCGCGGCCAACGCCGCACCACTCGCCCTCGTCGGCAAGGGGGTCACGTTTGACAGCGGCGGACTCTCCCTCAAACCGACCGACAGCATGAAGACCATGAAGGCGGACATGGCCGGGGCCGCAACGGTGCTGGGGGCGATGACCGCCATGGCCCGGCTCAGGCTCCCGCTGAACGTTGTCGGGCTGATGGGCCTGGTCGAGAACATGCCGGGTGGCTCTGCCTACAAACTGGGCGAAGTGCTGCGGGCGCGCAACGGTGTCACCATCGAGGTGCTGAATACCGATGCGGAAGGCCGGCTGGTGCTGGCGGATGTCCTCAGTTACGCCGTCGATCAGGGGGTCGGGCGGATTGTCGACCTCGCCACGCTGACCGGTTCCTGCGTCGTCGCGCTGGGAGAACAGGTGGCGGGAGCGTTCACCAATCATCAGCCGTGGTGCGACGCCGTCCTGGCCGCCGCCCGCCGCGCGGGGGAGGATGTCTGGCAGTTGCCGATGTTCGACTCCTATGCCGAGCAGCTCAAGTCGGACGTCGCGGACTGCAAGAACGTCGGCCCGCGCTGGGGCGGAGCGATCACCGCGGCAAAGTTCCTGGAGAAGTTCGTCGGCCAGACCCCGTGGGTGCATCTCGACATCGCCGGCCCGGCGTTTGTCGAGTCGCCGCAACCACACCTCGACAGCGGCGGTACGGGAGTGATGGTCCGGACCCTGGTCGAACTGGCTGCGGCGGAGTCGCCACAGCCCTGAGGCCTTTCCTCCTGGGGGAGCATACGATGCTGCGGCCGGTCTGTGTGGGGCTGATGGTGGGTGTGCTCTGGGGGGCTGAAGCTGTTCCCCGAGCGGCGGCCGACGAGCCGCAGTACCGGCCGATGCCGTGGCATCTGGTTGATCTGTGGTGGGACCTGGGAGAGGAGACTCTCTTCGAGAGCTACAGCCTGGACGTGGCCATCAGTAAGGATGTGCCTGCTTCGTCATCACTGTACATCGCTCCGATCGGGCTGGCGCATCTGAGCGACGTGGCGTTCTACGGCGGCATCCAGACGCAGGCCGATGGCTACACGCGGCAGGATCGGCGGCTGCGCAAGCTCGGACCGGGCTTGTTGATGTCCATGTGGGGGGAGCGGCGGTTCGAGGCGATCCGCCCGGCTGAGGGAGGGTTCTGCCAGAGTTCCGGCCATGAGGGGGATTTCGTCAGCGTCCGACGTCCCTATGTCTGGTCCGCCGGCCGGTACACCTACCGCGTGGTGCGGATGGACCGGGAGGAGCTCGACGGCCAGCCGGGCACCTGGGTGGGCGCCTTTCTGTACGCACACGATCGGGACGAGCACATCTTCATCGGCGCACTGCGATTTCCCAAATCGGACCTCGTGCTCTCCCGCAAGGTCGCCAGCTTCGTCGAAGTCTACGGCCGCCGGATTCCCGTGGAAGAGATTCCTCAGCTCGTTGTGACCTTCTCGAACCCGCGCGTCAATGGACGTCCGGTCGTGCCGGAAAGCGTCGAGGCGATCTATCCCCAGAGAGTTCCAGACTACGCCGCGGCGCGGTGGGAGAAGGGTGCGGCAGTCGTCACGGTGGGAGAGCGGGTGGACGATCGGACCACCCGGCAGGTCCGGTGGATGCAGCGTGCTGCGGCTCCGTGAGTCAGGGGGCCGCTTCGTCCACCACCCGAGCGAACGCCTCCAGGTCCCCGTAGCGGTTGGCCCAGGTGGTGTACATGATTCCCTCGTAGCCGGGGACCTCGCGGGCCGCCGAGAGCCAGCCGCGGGCCTGCTGAGGCGACCCGTCGTAATAACCGGCGATCAGGTACTTGTGGCCCCGTTCGGCAAAGAACCGCAGGCTCTCGGCCCGCTTCTCGAAGTACCAGCAGACGACCACCACCTCCTTGTCGAGACCCTCCCACGAGCCGGTGAGTGACCCGTTGATGAGGTAGTACGGCCCCTGCACGGCGTTGTGGTGTGGATCGAACATATCGCTCCACACGTAGATGCGGGCCTGCGGCGCGACCTCCCGGATGATCGCCACGCATTCCCGCACGTTGTCGGCCAGGATCCGGCCCGGCGTGAGGCCGCGCGCCTGGCAAGCGGCGCAGTGATTGAGGACCCGGATCTCATCGTGGCTCATCATGTACCGCTTTGCCCCCCAGAGTTCGTGCATCCGCCGCATCTGATCGCGGAGCAGTTCGCGGGTCCGCGGCTCGCTGGGGCAGATCATCGCCTGGCCGTCGTAGATCGTGACGGCGTGGTAGTAATCGACCACCAGCCGCGTCCCTTCAGGCAGCCGCGTCCGCAACGCCGGCGGGGCATGGTAGACGGTGAACTCGCCATTGTACGGCTGAGAACCCATCCCGGGATCGACGAGACGTTCAAAGTCGGTCCCTTCCACCAGTTCCCGTCCGGCGGAGACGACCTTCAGCGGCGCCCCGTCCCGCCGTACCAGGTTGAGGAAGGCGACCTCCTCGATGGCGGCGTCGTCCCACCACAGGTCCCCTGCGTGCTTCCCCCAGACGCCGAAGTAGAGCGTGACCTCGGTGTTGTCGAGCGAGTTGAAGACGGCGTGGTGCTCGGTCCAGTCCTGCGTCGGTTTGACTCCCAGATTGGCCCATTGCAGCGACCAGCCGTTGGGGGCCAGAACCTTGATTTCCGGCTGGCCGCGGAAGTCGCGGGTCTTGATCCGTACCCGCACGTGATATTGCCGGTACGGCTCGACGCGGAGGCGCTGGGCGAGGCGGGCGTTGGCGTCGCTGGGGAGGAGCCGGGCCGCACCGCCGTCGATGACGATGTTCTCGTCGACAAAGGACCAGCGTCGGAGGTCGCTCATGTCTCCGCCGGGCAAGGTTGGGGGATGGGGATTGTCGATGACCGCTGTGCCTCTGCGAACGACCATCGGCAGCCCCCGCACCGGCAGGGCCTCGACGAGGTTCGGATCGTGGAACAACAGGTCGTTGGAATAGCCGATCGAGAACAGGGCCGGCACGATTTCGATCTGGTGCTGCCGGGCGAGTTCCTTCACGCGCTGCGCGTTGGTGAAGTAGCGGTCGATCACCGTCCCCAACCGGGAGAACTTGGAATCGGTCAGCAGCATGTGCGTGTAACCGGCCGCTTGGGCGCGGCGCAGCAGCTCGGCGATCTCATCCACGCTGCGATCGACCTGAAGATTGCGGGAGACATACAACCACTTCTCCCCCGCAACCACAGGCCCTGACAGGGTTCCAAGGCAGGCGATTCCGAGAATCCAGAGCAATCCTCGCATGATGTCTGCTCCTGAGTCGGAACGAAGCAGTCGTGTGCGCGTGGGGCGGATGAGCGAAATGGCGAAATGGCGGAAGGTCGAGGCTCCACCGTCGAGGAGGAGTGCAGTGACGTGCCGCGGCTGGAACGCGACTCCGATTGTCTGGTGAAGCCAGAAGGTCGACTTGGCGTGGAATGCCCTCTCTACTCCCGCCGTCGCGCGGAACGTGCACCTCAGACGTTCAGCGCGTCCAGACCGTCCATCAGATCGTCGAGTTCATCCCGGGGCTGCGAGGCCCCCTGCTGACGCTTGGGGATGCCCACCGTCATGCCGACCGCCTGCCGTCCGTCCTTGACCAGTTCGGCGTCGCGTTCGGCCACAGCCAGTTCCAGGGCCCCTTTCCCCTCGCCGCCGAAGAGCTGGGACAGGTCGATCTTCAGCCCGGCGACCTCCCCTTCCGCGCCGGCGATGGCGGGCGTTTTGTGCTGAGGAAAGATGATGGCGTTTTCCGGACAGACGCGGCTGCACGCCGGGCACCCCTTCTTGCAGTTGTCCTGCGCCTCCACCAGGATGCGGTCGAAACTGTCGATCCCATACACCCCGAACAGGCAGAAGTCGATGCACTCCATGCAATTGGTGCAGCGGCTGTAGTCGATGACGGGGTACCAGCGGCGTCCCGGCTCCTCCCGGGAAAAGTCGTGAAGGTGTCCCGGGGGGGAAGCCAGCGCCTCCGCGACCCCTCCCTGTTCTCTCGAGCCGAGGGGGACGGCGCCTGCGATCGCCTGACCGTTGCCGCCGCGGCCGTTGCGGGGCTCGTCACTCACGATCGGCAGCGGATGGAGGTAGCGGTCCATCTGCCCAGGGGACGGGCTCCCCCCGATCCAGCCCAGCAGGTCCACCAGTTCCTGCGCGCTTTCCCGCGCGATGCGGCGAATCTCCTCAAGGTATTCTGCGGCCTTGTGGGTGGTCCGCAGGTCGATGCAGTAGATGCGGCGGTTCGGAACCTCCACGGATCCGATCCCCTGCGGTTCGGGACGTTCCTCCTCGTCGGCTGCGTCGTCCTCCGGGACCAGCAGCGAGATTCCCTCCTGACCGCGGACCCCCTGGCGATCGAGAATCCACCGCAGCGCCCGCGGATACAGCCAGCCGAGCACCACCATGTCCCCCGGCACCGACCTCAGGAACAGCAAGCCAGTGTGATCGGGTTTGAGGTCATACAGGTGCGGGACCACCGAGACGTCGATCCCCGGCTCCATGAGCAGCTTCGCCGCCAGCTCCTCTTCGAGCTGTCGCTTGGCGGGGTTTTTCCCCTGCGCCTGCGAGATGACGACAGTGAGCTTTCTGGCCATGAGCGGGGGACGGGCTGCGGAACGTTGATCCGGAAGGACAAGAGTCAAGAGCCGATTGTGCGAGGAGCCGGACTCTGGAAAGCTCTGGACCCTGAACTCTCGGCTCTGCGCCTCCAGGAGCATGTTCCCGGATCGGAAGCGGACTCGCAAGGGGCGAGCGCTTGGTTGACCCAGGTATCTCTGCGGGACCCGTGCCGAGCGGCGTCGTGCCGGGACGCTGGCCGACAGCCTCCTTCCGCCCAACCAGCCCTTCGGCGAAGCCGTACTGGGGGGAATAGCGGCCAATTGCTCGGGTCTGTGAAGCCGGATAGACTACAGCCCGGTTCCAGACACGCCGGCATCCTGCGGACAGAACACCAATCCCAGAAATGGGTTCCGATTCATCCAGTCAGACGTTTCAGGTGGTCGTCCTGTCGGGGCCCAGCGGGAGCGGCAAGACCACGATCGTGCATCGACTGCTCAAAGAGTCCCCGGTCCCGCTCGCGATGTCGGTCTCGGCTACCACGCGTCCGAAGCGGCCGGGAGAGGTGGATGGCGTCGATTACTACTTCCTCACCCCGGAGGAGTTTGAGCGCCGCCGGGCCGCAGGGGAGTTCCTCGAGTGCGCCGAGGTTCACAAGAGCGGCTATTGGTACGGCACCTTGCGTTCCGAGCTGGAGCGGATTCGCAAGGCGGGGGCCTGGGCCCTGCTGGAAGTGGACGTCCAGGGGGCCCTGAACATCATGCAGCAGTATCCCGAGGCCCTGAGCATCTTTCTGGAGACTCCTTCGGTGGACGAATACGAACGGCGGCTTCGCGCCCGCGGCACCGAGGACGAGGCGGTCATCCAGAGACGGTTGCAGACTGCCCGGACGGAACTACAATCAGCGGTTCGGTATCGGCACCGTGTCGTCAACGACGAGCTGGATCGTGCCGTGCGCACCATCTGCGAACTCCTGGCCGCGCGAAAGGCGGAACTCGATGCTGGATGCACTGAAAGAAGAGGCGATCGTCAATAAAGTCGGCGGACGGTTCAAGCTCTCGACGCTCATCCAGAAGCGGCTGGTCCAGCTCAACCGCGGGTCTCCTCCGCTGGTGGAGTGCGTGGGGAAGCCGACGATGGCCACCGTGATCGAAGAAATCCTGCAGGACAAGATCTATCTGGATAACAGCCAGAACGTCATCATGGCGGTGGACGACGCCCCGAACGTCGCCGCGGACGATGGCGGCCCGTCGCTGAAGGATCTGTAGGGTGTAGAGTCCCCACCCGCGGTCCGGCCGCGCAGGGAGGAGAGTGACGGACTGTTGATCCGCGCGGGACGGCTCCGCGTTCGCGCGGTCGTCGGCAGCGGATGCGCCCGGACCATTCCTGCGGACGGATGTTCAGCCCTCCCAACCTCGTGTCTCCCGCCCCTTCCATCGCCGGCCGTGAAGTCCTGCTCGGCGTGAGCGGCGGAATCGCCGCCTACAAGGCAGCCGATCTGGCCAGCAAGCTCGTCCAGGCCGGGGCAAAGGTCTCGGTGGTGCTCACCGACTCGGCGACGCGATTCATCGGCCGCACGACCTTCGAGGCGCTCACCGGCCGACCGGTCTACGTCGGCCTGTTTGATCCACAGGAGCACTACATCGGAGAACATATCGGTCTGGCACGGCGGGCGGAGGTGTACGTCATCGCCCCGGCCACGGCCGAGGTGCTGGCGGCGCTGGCGCACGGTCACGCGGGGAACCTGGTGACGACGCTGGCCCTCTCGGTGACCTGTCCCGTGCTGGTGGCCCCCGCCATGAATTCCGAGATGTGGGCCAAACCGGCCGTCCAGCGGAACGTCGCTCGGCTGCGTGAAGACGGGATTCACATTGCCGAGCCGGGGGCCGGTTGGCTCAGTTGCGGGACCATCGGCGCTGGCCGCATGGCCGAACCGGCCGAACTTCTGGATCGAATCACGACGCTGCTGAAGGGAGGGGGGTGACGTGGCCGGCCGGCCCCCTCCGGGAGAGAACCGTCACCCGGCCTCTCGCTTCCGCTGTCTGGTTGCCTGGTGGAGACCCTTGCCATGTTTCGAGGACTGTGGTGGACACTGGTCGGGTGCCTGTGGCTTCCGGTGGGAGACGTCCGGGTCGCTACTCCCCTCGCCGCTGCCGCCCCCCCCGTCGGCCGCTACGACGTGGTGATTTATGGGGGGACATCGGCCGGCATCGTGGCCGCCGTCCAGACGCGGCGCATGGGCCACAGCGTCCTCCTGATCGAGCCGCGGGCGTTCCTCGGCGGAATGTCCACCAGCGGACTCGGCTGGACCGACACCGGCGACAAGCGCGTCATCGGCGGCCTGTCGCGGGAGTTCTACCAGGCGGTCAAACGCAAGTACGACGATCCCCGGCGGTGGGTGCATGAGCGGCCGGAGAATTATCGGCCCTACCGGCCGGCGGAGGACGCCCTGTGGGCCTTCGAGCCGCACGTCGCCACCGAAATCTTCGCGGAATGGCTGGCAGAGGCCCAGGTCCCCGTCCTCCGCGAGCGGGAGTTGAAGGCGGTTTCCAAGGAGGGAGGGAGGATCACCGGCCTGCTCCTCTCGGATGGGGGCGTGATCACCGGCCGGCGGTTTATCGACGCCACCTACGAGGGGGACCTGCTGGCGCTGGCCGGCGTCTCGTTCACCGTGGGGCGGGAATCCAACGCCGCCTACGGGGAGACGCTCAACGGCGTGCAGAAGGCCCGCGCGGTCAGCCATCAGTTCGTCCGCCCCGTGGACCCCTACCTCGTCCCCGGCAACCCCGCCAGCGGACTCCTCGAGGGGATCAACATTCAGCCCGGCGAGGACGGGCAGGCCGATCAGCGTGTGCAGGCCTACAACTATCGTCTCTGCATCACCGACGTCCCCGAGAACCAGATCCCGTTCGAGAAACCGGCCGGTTACGACGCAGCCCAGTACGAACTGCTGTTGCGGAACTTCGAGGCCGGCGACCTGCGGCTGCCGCTCTCGATCATCATGGTCCCCAACCGCAAGACCGACGTGAACAACAATCACGCCGTCTCCACTGACTGGATCGGGATGAACTACGACTATCCCACCGCGCATGCGGCCGACCGGGCGGAGTTCGAGCGCCGGCTGAAGCGCTACACGCAGGGGCTGCTCTGGACGCTCGCCTGCCACGAACGGGTCCCGGCCGACATCCGCGACAAGGTCGCGCGCTGGGGCTGGGCCAAGGACGAATGGACCGACAACGACCACTGGCCCTACTGGCCCTATGTCCGCGAGGCGCGGCGGATGGTGAGCGATTACGTCCACACGGAACTCGACTGCCGCCGCCTCCGCGACTGCCCCGATCCGGTCGGCATGGGGTCGTACAACATGGATTCGCACAACTGCCAGCGGTACGTCGATGAGCACGGGCACGTCCGCAACGAAGGGGACATCCAGGTCAGTCCCCGCGGACCGTACCTCATCTCCTACCGCGCTCTGGTCCCCCGCCGCGCCGAGTGCACCAACCTGCTCGTCCCCGTGTGCGTCTCCTGTTCGCACATCGCCTACGGTTCGATCCGCATGGAGCCGGTGTTCATGATCCTGGCTCAGTCGGCGGCCACGGCCGCCTGCCTCTCCCTCGACGGCGACATCGACGTGCAGGATGTGGAGTACGCCGCGCTGCGGGCGCGGCTGGAGGCCGATCGCCAGGTCCTCGTTTACCCGGCCGGCTCCGTCGCTCCCGCTGCCGCCGGAGTCGACCCCCGGTCCTTGCCGGGCGTGGTGGTGGATGATGCTGCGGCCATCAAAACCGGCGAGTGGACCGAAAGCGCTTCGATCGGCGGGTTCATCGGCCGCGGCTACCTGCACGACGGAAACGAGTCCCAGGGACACAAGCGCGTCCAGTTCACGGCCATGCTGCCGCAGACGGGTCTGTATGAGGTGCGGCTCTCCTACACCGCCAATCCCAACCGGGCGACCAACGTCGCCGTCACGGTGCACGCCGCCACGCAGGAGACTGCGCTGACCGTCAATCAGCGGACGGCGGCGCCGATCGACGGGCGGTTTGTCTCCCTGGGGCGGTTTCAGTTCTCCGCGGAGCAACCGGCCCGCGTGACCGTCAGCAACTCCGGGGCGGACGGCTACGTGATTGCCGATGCCGTGCAGTTTCTCCCCGTGTCGGAGTAGGATGTCCCGGAGGTTCGGTCGCGGATCGCCGATGACCTCCGGGAGTCCCCTGGCCCTTCTCCCCTGTCACTTCCCCCATGACCGTCGACGCTACTCCCCCCCAGACGCCGTCCCTGGAAATCACCACGTCGCGTCAGTTCCCGCAGTGGCTGGCCGAGCAGCGGCTCAGCCTGGCCTTTACCACCTACCAGGCAGGGAAGCTGTTTTTCATCGGTTTGCAGCCGAGCGGCCGGCTCTCGATCTTCGAGCGGACCTTCAACCGCTGTCTGGGGTTGTGGGGGAACGGGCAGACGCTGTGGATGTCGTCGCTGTACCAGCTCTGGCGATTCGAGAACGTGCTCGAACCGGGCCAGTGGCACGAGGGCTACGACCGCATGTACGTCCCGCAGATGAGCTACGTCACCGGGGACCTGGACGTTCACGACATCGCCGTCGAGTCGACCGGGCGGGTCGTGTTCGTGAACACCCTCTTCGGCTGTCTGGCCACCCCCAGCGAGACGCACAGTTTCATCCCGCTGTGGAAGCCGCCGTTCCTCTCCAAACTCGCTGCCGAGGACCGTTGCCACCTCAACGGAGTGGCGCTGGAGCATGGCCGCTGCAAGTACGTCACGTCGGTGAGCCAGTCGGACGTGCTGGACGGCTGGCGCAACCGGCGGGGGGACGGGGGATGCGTGATCGACGTTACCACTGATGAAATCGTTGCCACCGGCCTGTCGATGCCGCACTCCCCCCGCGTGTATCGAAATCGCCTGTGGCTGCTCAATTCTGGGACGGGGCACTTCGGGTGGGTCGACCTCTCGACCGGGACATTCGAGGAAGTGGCGTTCTGTCCCGGCTACCTGAGGGGATTGGCGTTTCAATCGGACTTTGCGATCGTCGGTTCTTCCAAGCAGAGGGAAAACCGTACATTCTCCGGTCTGGCCCTCGACGATAATCTGGGCAAGGCAGAGGCGGAGCCGCGATGTGGGCTGTATGTCATCGATCTGAGGACCGGCGACATTGTGCACTGGTTGCGGATCGAAGGGATTGTGACGGAACTGTACGACGTCGTGGCTCTGCCGGGTGTCGTCCGTCCCCAGGCCGTGGGCACGGTGACGGACGAAATTCGCCGCGTGTTGCGGGTGGGAGAGGCGAGCTCCTTGTGACTCGCCGGCCCCCCTGCGGGGCGCGGACCGAAGACCACCCGGAGTGTGTTCCTGAGATGGCACACCGTCTGCGGGTGTGAGCGGATCTCTCATCCGCTCAGGATGTTCCGGCAAATGTCTCATTTCTGGGAAAAGGGAGTCCTTCAGCCGTAGAAACTTGTTCACCGGCCCCGTAACTAACTTAACCCCCTTTGTGCAAACGGTGCGTCCGGAAGCGGGACTGAGTGAACAAAGGCCGCCACAGATGGTCAGGCGCGTAAGGGCCCCATAGCGGAGTGGGATGTCGCAACAAGCTGATCGCGAGGACTGTGAGGGGCGTTCGCCGGTCGGCTGTGGTTCGTGGGGAACCGCGGCATCCGAGGGAGAGAGTGTATGCGCTTGTACAGTTGGCTCGACCTGTTTGCTGCTCGCATCCGCCGTGTCTTCCGCCGTCGCCGGCCCTCCCAGCGCCCCCGGCGTCGCCCCCGAACCGCGGGTCCCGGCCTGACCTTCGAGCGGCTGGAGGAGCGGGTCCTCCTCTCGGCCCCCAACCCCTTCAACCTCTCCGGACTGGATGGGCTGAACGGCTTCACGCTGGATGGAATGGCCATTGGCGACCAGATGGGCTGGTCGGTCCGCAGCGCCGGCGACGTCAACAACGACGGCTTCGACGACCTCATCATTGGCGCCCCCAACGCCCTCACCCTCTCCGGGCAGGCCTACGTCGTCTTCGGAAAGGCGGACTGGTCGGCGACGCCGGTGTTTGACCTCAACACGCTCGACGGAACCAACGGTTTCCGCATCGACGGCCAGGCGGGAGGCGAACGGACCGGCTTCTCCGTCACCGGCATCGGCGACATGAACGGCGACGGCATCCACGACATTGCCGTCTCGCAGCCCACGGCCGCTCCCGGCGGCACCGCGAGCGCCGGCCGCATCTACGTCATCTGGGGACGCAACAACTGGCTCCCGGTGATGACGACGCCGACGTCCGGCATCTTCAACCTCGCCATCCTGGACAACGCCACCACGCAGGACACCTTCGGCGGCACCGGCATCCGCATTCAGGGGTTCCAGGCGGGAGCCCAGGCCGGCTACTCCATCGCCAACATCGGCGACATCGACGGCGACGGCTACAACGACTTCCTCGTCGGTTCGCCACGCTTCGATAACAACGGTACCGGCAACCCCGAAGCCCTGCACGGTCAGGCCTATATCATCTTCGGCAAGGAGATCGGAACTAATAACAGCGGCGGTTGGTTCGATGAAGCCCTGGTGAATCTGAACGGTCTGGGGGCGAATGGGTTCACCTTCTCCGTGGCGAACAACGCCCTCCCCACGGCAGGCGAGGCCTTCGATCAACTCGGCTACTTCGTCGCCGGGATCGGGGACATCAACGGGGACGGTCGGGCCGATCTCGCCATCTCCGCTCCCTACGGGGAGCCTCCCGGCGGCGACGATAATGCAGGCCAGATCTATGTCATCTTCGGGAATGAGCGCGGGGCGCTGACCGGCATTACCAATACCGCGGCCCTCAATGGCAGCAACGGCTTCCGGCTGGAGGGGGTGGAGATCGGTGATTATGCGGGCTGGTCGTTGGCCGGCGTCGGCGATGTCAACGGCGACGGCTTCGACGACTTCGCCATCGGGGCCCCCTTCGCCGATCCGGGCGGCAAGCTGCAAGCCGGCACCACCTACGTCGTCTTCGGCCGTGCCGACTACTTGCCAGTGTTGGTTAACGCCGTGCTGGACCTCAACACGCTGGACGGCTTCCGCGGCTTCAAGATTCACGGCGAGAACACCGGCGACTACTCCGGCTGGTCGGTCGGCGGGGCCGGCGACGTCGACGGCGACGGCTTTGACGACATCCTCATCGGCGCCCCGGGTCATAACTCCTATACCGGCCGCGTCTACGTCATGTTCGGCCGCAAGACCGGTTTCGACCAGAACATGCTGCTGATCGACCTGGACGGCAACACCGGCTTCAAGATCAACGGCATCGCGGCGGGAGACCGCGCCGGATTTTCTGTGGCGAACGCCGGCGACGTCAACGGCGACGGGTTCGACGACATCCTCATTGGTGCCCGCAATGCCTATTCCACCGTCGCCACTGGCATTGCCGGGCAGACCTACGTCGTCTTCGGCGGTAACTTCCGCCCCAATCCCGGCACGCAGGTGGGGACCGCCGGAAACGACACGCTGGACGCCGGCACTAACCCCGCCAACCGCGACTTCCTGATCGGCGGCCGCGGCAGCGACACCCTCATCTCCGACGGCGGACCGGACGTCCTTCGCGGCGGCGGCGGCAGCCCCCCCACCATGACCGACGACCTCCTGGTCGTCCCCGACGCCAACTTCTTCATCCCCACCGGCGGTCCCAACGGCAACCCCTTCACCACGCGGCGGCTGGTCGGCGGCCTGGGCCGTGACACGATCATCTTCATGGGGACGAGCACCATGCTCGACCTCACCCAGATTCCCGACAACCGCATCCAGGGGATCGAGGTGATCGACCTCCGGGCGGGGGTCGATATCCGCGGCAACGGCAACACCCTCGTCGTCACCCCGCTGGAGGTCCGCAACCTCAGTACGACGGGGAACACCCTCACCGTGCGCCGCGGCATCAGCGACCTGGTCACCGGTCCCGGCGGAGTGGCGCTGGAGAACGCCGGATGGAGTCGCTCCTATGACGTGCTCGACAACAATCCCACCAGTTCCACGTTCGGAGTGACGTTCCGCGTGTACAGTTCGGGGGCGGGGGTGGGGACGGCGCGACTCCTGGTGGAGGACCCCGCCGTGCTCAACTTCGTCCAACTGGACGGTTACGACCCGACCACCGGCGACCCCAGCGGCACGCAGCTCAACGGTCGGCCGGGGGTCTCCCTCTTTGGTGAAGTCGCCCAGGACTTCTCGGCGGCCGCCGTGGCCGGCGTCGGCGATGTCAACGGCGACGGCTTCGACGACTTCCTGATCGGGGGCTATGGAGCGGATCCCGGGGGGAACAGCAGCGCCGGCGCGGTCTATCTGGTGTTCGGCAAGGCCGGTCCCTGGACGCCGACCATGGACCTCGCCGGCAGCGTGATCGACGGCGTCAACGTCGTCAAGCTGGAAGGGATCCGACCCGACGATCTGGCCGGTTCAGCCGTCAATACGCTGGGGGACGTCAACGGCGACGGCTTCGGCGACTTCATCATCGGCGCCCACCGGGCCGATCGCAACCCGCCCCCGCCGGACACCAGCGAAGGGGAAGCGTACGTCGTCCTGGGCAAGGCGGACTGGTCCGCCACGCCCACGTTCCAGCTCAGCTCCCTCGACGGCACGAACGGCTTCATCCTCCGGGGGAACAAGCCCAACGACTTCGCCGGCTTCTGGGTCGGCGGCGGCGGGGACGCCAACGGCGACGGCTACTCCGACCTCCTCGTCGGCGCCTTCCAGACCGATCCCAATGCCGTCAATCCCGGCGACGATACCGTCGACGGCTCCACCTACCTCCTCTTTGGCGGCGCGTTCCTGGCGCAGTTGGACGCCCTGGACGGCACTGCCGACGGCAAGATCAACCTGCATCTGGTCGATGGCATCCGCGGCGTGCGGTTCGACGGCGTGAACAACTTCGACCGCTCGGGACGTCAGGTGAACTTCGCCGGCGACGTCAACGGCGACGGCTTTGCCGACCTCCTCATCGGCGCCCACGGCGTGGACGTCGATCCGTCCGCCAACCTGGCCACCGATGAAGGGGCGGCCTATCTCATCTTCGGCAAGAAGGATTGGTCCAGCACGCCCGTCGTCCCCCTCAGCACGCTGGACGGGACCAACGGGGTGCGGTTCAACGGCGAGAATCTGGGGGATTGGGCCGGCTGGTCGGTGAGCCACGCCGGCGACGTCAACGGCGACGGCTTCGACGACTTCATCATCGGCGCCTACAAGTTCGACGCCAACGGCGTCGATTCCGGCCGCGCCTACGTCGTCTTCGGCCGTGCGGACTGGTCCAGCTTCGGGACCGCGGGATTCAATCTCGGTACGCTCAACGGTACCAACGGCTTCATCGTCAATGGCTTCCGGCAGTTCGACTACGCCGGCTGGTCGGTCACCGGCATCGGCGACTTCAACGGCGACGGGTTCGATGACCTCGTGGTCGGCGCCCGCCGCGCCGAGGCGCACGCCAACGGGCTCGGGACGATCATCGGGAACGGTCTGAACAGCACCGGCCAGGGCTACCTGATCTTCGGCCAGGCGGACTGGTCCGCCGTCCCCCTGTTCGACCCCGCCGCCAACAACGGCACCTTCATCACCGGGCTGAATGCCATCCGGCTCGACGGTATTGGCGCGTTCGATTACGCCACCCGCAGCATCCGCGGCGCCGGCGACGTCAACGGCGACGGCTTCGACGATCTGCTCGTCGGCGCCTACAAGGACGGCCCCCTGGGACGCGTCTATGCCGGCACCACGTATCTCGTGTTCGGCAGCCGGCTGTGGGGGACGGCCCTCCCCACCGTCGGCGTCGGCACCAGCGGCAACGATACCCTCCCGGCCACCGCCGGCAACACCGTGGCCGACCTCCTCGTCGGCCGCCAGGGGAACGACACCCTCACCTCCGACGGCGGACCCGACGTCCTCCGCGGCGGACAGGGGAACGACCTCCTCGAGCTCACCAACGTCGACTTCACTGGCACCCGGCGGATCGACGGCGGCCGCGGCATCAACACCCTGCAACTGGCCGGCCTCTTCGGCACCACGCTCGATCTCACGTCGATCCCCGACAACCGCATTCAGAACATCCAGATCATCGACATCACCGGCATCGGCAACAACACACTGCGGCTGAATGTCCGGGAGGTGCTGAACATGGCCGTCGGCGGCCGCGACCCGATCCTCGGTCAGGGGACAGGCGAGTCGATCTCCAACACCCTCACCGTCTTCCGCGACCGCGGCGACGTGGTGGACATCACGGACCTGGTGGACTGGACCGTGGCCGCCAACGCCGAGTGGGACCCCAACGTCAACGCCTTCTTCGTCGTGTTCCAGAACGGCGCCGCCCGGCTCCGTGTGCAGTCGACCGAAGTGGTGATCGTCGGCAGCACGGCCGACGTCCTGGGCGGCGACGGCGACGACGTGTTCCTGTTTGACGCCCTCACCAACGTCCTCACGGTCAACGGCGTGGCCTACGACCTCAACCTCGCCGGCGCGATCAACTTCGTCACCATCGACGGCGGCGCCGGACTCGATTCCTTCGTCGGCTTCGCCACCGCAGGGAACGACCTGCTGGTGCGCGACAACGGCGGCGTGGTGCGGTTCGAGCACAACCCCGGCCACGCCGGCTTCGACGTCGTGGGGGTCAACATCGAGCGGGCCACCATGGATGGCCGCGGCGGCATCGACACCATCCGCCTCGACGGCAGCGGACTGGGCTTCAACATGGCCTCCGCCTTCGGCAGCCAGACGCTGAACGTCGAGTTCCTCAACATCACCGGCACTGGCAACAATTCGCTGACCCTCAGCACCACCTCCGTCGTCAACAACGGGGCCAATCCGCTCACCGTCTTCCGCAACAACGGAGACGTGGTGAACGTCGGCGCCGGCTGGACCAAGAGCCCCAGCGCCTTCTTCGACGGCACCAACTACTTCGAGGTCTACACCTTCGGTTCCCAGGTGCTGCGCGTGCAGTCGCCGGCCGTGACGCTCAGCGGCTCCACCGCCCTCGTCAACGGTACCAGCGGCAACGACGTCTTCATCTACGACGCCAACACCAACGTTATCACCATCAACGGCGTGGCCCACGCCCTCCCCGGCACGGTGAACTTCGTGTTCCTCGACGGCCAGGCCGGCTTCGATCAGCTCAGCCTCATCGGCACCCCCAACAACGACAAGGTGGTGTTGCAGCCCACCTCCGTCAACTTCGAGTTCAATCCCGCCCATGCCGGGTTCGACTTCCAGGGGATCAACCTGGAGAAGTTCATCGTGGACGGCCGCGGCCAGACCGGCGGCTCCGGCGACCAGGCCTTCCTGTTCGACTCCGCCGGCGACAACCTGCTCACCCTCAACCCCCTGAGCGCCACCATGACTGGCGGCGGCGTCGATCACTTCGTCACCAACTTTGAGACCATCGTCGGCAACTCGGCCGCCGGCGGCACCGACACCGCGGTGCTGAACGACTCCGCCGGCAACGATGTCTTCTTCGCCCGCTCCAAACTGGCCAACCTGAGTGGACCGGGTTTCTTCAATCAGGCCTCCGGCTTCCGCAACATCAACGGCCGCGCCCTCAACGGCGGCAACGACACCGCCTTCCTCCTCGACGCGGGGGGCAACAACGTCTTCAGCGCGAATGCCGCCACGCGCGTCGCCCAGATGAGCGGGGCCAACTTCACCAACACCGCCCTGCAGTTCGAGACCGTCTCCGGTCAGGCCAGCTTCCCCAGCGGCGGCGTCGATACCGCCTTCCTGTTCGACTCCGCCGGCAACGACGTCTTCGTCAGCCGCAGGCTGGTCGCCTTCCTCCGCACCGCCGGCGGAGACTTCTACGAGGCCCAGCAATTCGAGAAGGTGTCCGGCCGCGCCGTCGCCGGCGGCTTCGATCAGGCCTTCCTGTTCGACAACCCCGGGAACGACACCTTCACCGGCACAGAGACGTCGGCCGTGCTGGTTCCCAACGTCCTCTCGGGCGGACCGGGCGAGTACCGCGAGGCGCTCGGCTTCGAGGTCGCCGCCGGCCTCTCCACCGAAGGGGGGAGCGACCTGGCCATCCTGTTCGATACCCCCGGTCAGGATGTCCTCTCGATCACCCCCACGGTGGCCAACTTCAGCCGGCCCGGCACGGGCTTGTATCTGCAAGCCCAGGGGTTCAAGACGGTCTCCGGACGGTCGGTCAATGGCGGCAACGACTTTGCCTTCCTGATGGGCTCCGCCGGCAACGACACCTTCACCGCCCAGCCCAACATGGCCACCTTCGTCGGGCCGGGCAGCACGCCCCTGTTCACCATGGAGGTGACCGGCTTCCGCACCATCTCCGCCCGCAGCGGCGGCGGCATCGACGTCGCCCATCTGTTCGATTCCGCCGGCAACGACACCTACACCACCAACGGCACCACCGGCGTGGCGACCTTGCAGGGGGCCGGCTACTTCAACGAGACGATCAGCTTCCGACAGGTCTTCGCCAACGCCTCCACCGGCAACGACACCGCCCACATGACCGATTCGCCCGGCGACGATCTGTTCTTCGCCCGCTTGAGCAACGGCTTCATGTCCGGACCGGGTTACCATTACGCCTTCTCCGGGTTTGACACCACGGCCGACGTGGTGTCGATCCTGGGGGTGACCGGCGGCACCAACACGCTGGATGCCATCAACTTGCAGTTCACCCTGAACGTGATTTCGAGTTGGGTGGTGGTGTAGAGGCCGGCCGGAGGGACGCGGGTCGCTGGTCCCTCCGGTCGAGTGACAGTTTCCCGATTTCAGAGTTGCGAGAGGTCCGAGACAGACACAACACTGGTGGTCACGACGGGGCCAGGGCCGGGCCGGCCCGCCCCCCCCGGACGACCGCATGACTGACGTGGTGAATCATCGTGCTGCGCCGCCGGTCCCTGGGGCCGGCTAGCGGCGTTTAAGTTTCTGATGCGTTCCTGAATCCCTGAGTTCGTTGAGAGTCGTGGCGTGGCGCGTCGGTTCCCCCCGGCGCGCCGCAAGGTGGTGCGTCGAGGAAGCCCGGGCGAGCCGCGTGCGGCTGGCCTGTGGTCTGCCCCCCTCAGTCCACAGCTCGCCCGGAGACGTGGTATGCGCCTGTACAACTGGTTGGACCTGTTCGCGGCCCGGTTGCGGTGGCTGTTTGTCCGTCGGCGCGCGCAGCGCCGCCGCCGTCCGACCCGCGTCCTCCCCCGCCGCGCCCCCGCCCTCTCCTTCGAGCGGCTGGAAGACCGCGTGCTCCTCTCGGCCCCCAACCCCGTCACGCTGGGGAGTTTCAACGGTGCCGACGGCGTGTCGATTCTGGGCACTACCGGGGATGGCTTCGTGGGGACGGCGGTCCACAACCTGGGGGACGTCAACGGCGATGGTTTCGAGGATTTCGCCGTCGGCACGACGGCGGGGGTGGTGCATGTCTTTTTCGGCCGGGCCGACTTCACCCCGACCGCCGGGACAATCGACCTCGCCACTCCTCTGGACGGGACGAACGGCTTCACGATCACGGCTCAGGGGATGACCAGCGGCAGCGGCACGCCGCCCCCGCTGGCGCCCCCGGTGGGCTTGGGTCCGGCTGTCAGCGGCGGGGGGGACTTCAACGGCGACGGCTTCCATGACATCGTGGTCGGCCTGCCGACGTGGAACGCCGCGGCGGGGACGACCGTTAATCAGCGTGGCGGGGCGTTCGTGATCTTTGGGGGTTCCACGATCGGGGCCGGGGGGACCTTCAGTCTGGCGGGCTTTGGACAACCGGCCAACACGATGGGGGCCACCGTGCAGGGGTGGGGGGATCAGGTCGTCCGCATCGACGGCTTTCAGGATGGGGCCCGCGCCGGCACGGCCGTGAACTTCATCGGCGACGTGAACGGCGACGGCTTCGACGACATCGCCATCGGTTCCTACCGCTGGGATGCGAATACGTCGTCATCTCCGGCGGGGGATCGTCGGGGCGAGGCGTACGTCGTCTTCGGGAAGTTCGTCGGGCGGGATGACGCAGCCAGCGGCGCCGGCTGGAAGGCCAATTCCCTCGTGGACCTCAACAATCTCGGCAGCAACGGATTCCGCCTGACCGGCGCTGACGACGCCGACGATGGCGGCTGGGCCGTGGCGGGGGTGGGGGACGTCAATGGGGACGGCTTCCATGATTTCGCCGTCACCTCGCGGCGGGATGACAACACGGAAGCGAATGCTGGAACGACCTATGTCGTCTTCGGCGGGACTGCGCTGGGGAATCTCACCCTCGCGCCTGCGAACTTCAATGGGACGAACGGCGTCGCCATTCATGGGGTTGGCGTGGGGGACCAATCCGGCTGGTCCGTCAATGCCGCCGGCGACGTCAACGCCGACGGCTTCGACGACCTCATCATCGGCGCCCCCAACGCCGTCTCCAGCGGGCTGGTGCAGGCGGGACAGGCGTATGTCGTCTTCGGTCGGCCGACGTGGGACCCCGCCGTGCGGTTGATCGACCTGGATGGTCTCAACGGCTTCATGATCGACGGCATCATCAACGCCGATCAGGCCGGCATCTCCGTCAGCGGCGGGGGGGACATCAACGGCGACGGGTTTGACGACCTCATCATCGGCGCCCATCAAGCCGGTCCGAACGGGGCCAATTTCGGACAGGCCTACGTGATCTTCGGCCGCTCGACCGGCTTCGACAAGTTCTTCCGCCTCTCGGACCTGGATGGGAACAATGGCTTCCGTCTGGATGGTCTCGCGGGCGGGGAACGGGCCGGGCAGTGGGTGAGCCACGCCGGCGACGTCAACGGCGACGGCTTCGATGATCTGCTGATCGGCGCGCCGACCGCCACGGTGGGGGCCTCTACCAATGTCGGCAAGGCGTATCTCTTCTTCGGGGGGAACTTCACCCCTCGTCCCGGCACGCAGGTGGGGGACGCCACCCCCAACACCCTCACCGGCAACCAGGGAACGGGGGGGATCGCGGGGATCGACATCCTCATTGGCGGCGACGCCAACGACACCCTCACCTCCGACGGCGGTCCCGATGTCCTCCGCGGCGCGCGGGGGGATGATACGCTCGTCATCCCGGATGCCTTCTTCACCCCGACTCCCAACGGCGGCACCCGCCGCATCCAGGGGGGCACGGGGTCCAACACCCTCGTCTTCCTGGCGGACGGCGGCACGCTGGACCTCACCAGCATCCCCAACAACCGCATCCAGGACATCCACGTCATCGACATCCGGGGCGTCGTGCACCTGACGACCTATGGCACCGGCAACAATACGCTGATGATCTCGCCGCGCGAGATTCTGTATCTCAGCCGGTATGGTCAGCAGATCGTCGATCCGTTCAACACGCGCGTCTCCGAAAGCCAACTGTTCGTCCGCCGCGACGCCGGCGACCAGGTACTCGGTCCGGGAGGGATTTCGCTGCAAGCCGCCGGCTTCAGCCGCGGAGCCGACTTCCTCGATACGACCATCTCCAGCATCACTTACGGGGTGACGTTCCAGCGGTGGACGGCGAATTTTGGCACCACGGGGCGGGTGGTGCTGTTCGTCGAGGACCCGGCGGTGATCAGCCCCTTGCAGCTCAATGGTGACAAGGGGGTGCGGCTGGTGGGGGCCAGCAATGCGGAACTGGCCGGCGGATCGGTGAGCGGAGCCGGAGACATCAACGGCGACGGCTACGACGACTTCCTGATCGGCGCGTATACGTCGAATGTGAATGGAGTCGCCTCCGGCCGTGTGTATGTCGTGTTTGGGAAGGAGACCGGATTTCCGACAGGCATTTTCGGCGCGGTGGGTCTTGGCGCCCTGAACGGGACGGACGGATTTATCATCAACGGACTGGCGGCGGGGGACCGCCTGGGTTCGAGCGTGGCCGGGGTGGGGGATGTCAACGGGGACGGCTTCGCCGATTTCGTGATCGGCGCCCATACCGCCGATCCCGCCGGCCGCAACTCCGCCGGCGAGAGCTATCTGATCTTCGGCAGCGCCACGATCGGGGCCGGCGGAACATTCAACCTGGCGAGCCTCGACGGCATCAATGGCGTGCGGATTCGCGGCATCAATATGAACGACTACTCCGGCTTCGCGGTGGGGAAGGCGGGGGACATCAACGGGGACGGCCTGATGGACGTGGTGATCGGGGCGTTCCAGGCCGATCCGGGCGCTCCTCCGGGCGTCGATGCGGTCAACGGCGAAACATACGTGGTGTTCGGCCGCACCGACTGGTCGGCCACCGGCGGGACGTTTGAGCTGTCGAGCCTGAACGGGACCAACGGCATCCGCCTGCAAGGGATCACGGATGGGGACCATTCCGGGTTCTCCGTCCGGACGGCCGGGGACGTCAACGGCGATGGGATTGACGATCTCGTGGTGGGGGCTCCCAGCGCCGACAAGGCGGGTCCGACCCTCTCCGTGGGACACAGCTATGTGGTGTTCGGCCGAGCGGATTGGTCCGCTACGGCCGGCATCGTGGCCCTCAGCAGCCTGAACGGCACCAACGGGTTCCGGATCGTCGGCATCGATCCGTATGACCTGTCGGGGCGGTCGGTCAGCTCGGCCGGCGACATCAACGGCGACGGCTTCGCCGACATCCTCATCGGCACCCCGCGGGCGGAGGATGGCTACAGCGCCACCAACAACCGCGGGGAAGCGTACGTCGTCTTCGGCAAGGCGACCGGCTTTGCCGCGACCTTCGACCTGGCGACGCTCAACGGCACCAACGGGTTCACCATCAGCCACCCCTCCGCCGGCAGTTATCTGGGCTGGTCGGTGAGTGGCATGGGGGACTTCAACGGCGACGGCTTCGACGACATCCTCGTCGGAGCGCCGCGGGCCTCCGCCCACGGCCAATCCCGCGCCGGACAGGGCTTTGTGCTCTTTGGCAAGGCGGACTGGTCAGGGACGCCGTTCATTTCTCCCCAGACCGACACGCCGAACGGACTGAACACCGGCCTGGCCGGGTTCCGCATCGACGGTCTGGCGTCGAATGATTATCTCGGCGTGAGCGTCAGCGGCGCCGGAGACGTCAACGGAGACGGCTTCGACGATCTGCTGATTGCCGCCCATCAGGCGGAGCAGTTTGCAGGCGGGTCAAATCGCGGCGAGGTGTACCTGATCTTCGGCGGGCCGGACACGTTCCTGGGGACGTCGCGGCCGCAGTACATCGGCGGCGGCACGAACCTGGCGGCCGACCGCGCGCTCCGCATGGGGGACAACACCAACGCCGACTTCTTCGCGCCCCCCCTCGGTCCCGGCAACCGGGACATCTTCGTCGGCTTCCAGGGACACGACGATTTCACCTCGCTCGGCGGGCCGGACGTCTTCCGCGGCGGACAGGGGAACGACTTCTTCCGCCTCCCGGATACGAACTTCTCCGGCAACCGCGTGATCAACGGCGGGAACGGGGTGGACCTCCTGGCGCTCACCGGCGCCGGTCAGACCCTCCACCTCACCACGCTCCCCAACACGCAGATTCAGAACATCGAGATCATCGACATCCGCGGCAGCGGCGCGAACAGTCTGGTGCTCAGTCCGCAGGAGGTGCTGAACCTGAGCGCCGGCGGCCGCCATGCCGTGGTGGGGGCCTTTACCAGCGGATCCGTGGCCAACGTGCTGATGGTCCTGCAGGATCGCGACGACACCGTCAGCCGGGGTTCCGGGTGGACTCAGGGGCCGATCTCCGCCTATCTCACCATCAACACGAATAACGCCGGCGGGACGCGGACGGCCTTCTTCGACGTCTTCACCTCCGGCAACGCCAGGCTGCTGCTGGAGACGCAGACGGTCGTCCAGCAGGGGACGACGCTGAGCGTCATCGGCACCGGGCAGGACGACGCGTTCACCTATGACGCCGTCACCAAGGTCCTCACCATCTCCACCAACGGCGGCCCGGCGACCAGTTACGATCTGTCGCTGATTCCCGGCTGGGACAACATCACCATCGACGGCGGCGGGGGGAACGATTCGGTCTTCTTCACCGGCACGGCGCTGGACGACGTGGTGGACCTCACCCCCACGTCGATCCGCTTCGAGTACGACGCCGGCCATGTCGGCTTTGAAGTGACCACCACCAGCGTGGAGGTGTTCCGCGGCTTTGCCGGCGCCGGCGGCACGGCCGACCTGGTGCGGCTGGCCGGCAGCGGGCAGACGCTCAACCTCACCGGCGCCCTGGGGGCGGCGCTGACCAACGTCGAGATCGTGGACATCACCGGCACGGGGAACAACACGTTCACGCTGGACCTCGCGGCGGTGCAGGCCAACGACGTGGCGCCGCTGACCGTGCTGCGGAATCTGGGCGACACCGTGACCGGGCTGACGACCGCGGCCGGCTGGACGCTGGGGGCCAATGCCCTCTGGGACGCCGGCCGCAGCAGCTTCTTTGAGTCTTACACCAACGGGGCCGAGCAGGTGCTGGTGCAGGATGTGCTCTTCACCAGGACCGGATCGACGGGGGCCTTCATCGGCACCAGCGGCGACGACGTGTTCGCCTACAACGCTTTCAGCCACGTGGTCACCGTCAACGGCGTCGCCTACGACCTGACGCAGCCGGGGGGAATCGACCTGGTGACCCTCGACGGTCTGGCGGGGAACGACCAGTTGTCGCTGCTGGGGACCGCGGGAGACGATCTGGTGGTGGTCACGCCGACCTCGATCCAGTTCGAGTTCAACTCTGGTCACGCCGGGTTTGAACTGACGACGTCGAACATGGAGCGGCTGGCGGCGTTCGACGGCCAGGGGCACGTCAGCGGCGATGAGATTCGACTCCCCGGTGCGGGGCAGACGCTCAATCTCACCGGGGCCGGCGGGACGACGCTGATGAACTTGGAGCTGATCGACGTTCGCGGCACGGGAGCCAACACGCTGACGCTGGACTTCGCCGCGGCGACGACCAACGTCAGCACGCCGCTGACGGTGCTCCGCGACCCGGACGACACCGTGAACATCGGGAGCGGCTGGACGCTCACCACCGCCACGTGGGATGCCGGCCGGCAAACGTACTTCGAGAACTACACCCAGGGAGGGCAGACGCTGCGGCTGCAAACGGGGGCGGTGGTCGTCGCCGGCAGCCAGGCAAACGTCTTCGGCACGAGCTTGAACGATCTGTTCGTCTACGATGCCGTGACGCAGGTGATGCTGATCAACGGCGTCGCCTACGACCTGTCCGCGCCGGGCGGGGTGAACAAGATCAACGTGGACGGCCAGGCGGGCGTGGACGAGATTCGCGTGCTCGGCACGGCCGGTGCCGACCTGATGGAGCACACCACGGCCACCACCACGCGGTACGACTACAGCGCGGTTCCGGGTTTTGATCTCACGGCGGTCAACGTGGAGCAGCGGAGTCTGGACGGCCGCGGAGGAACCGACACGATCATCCTGCCGGGGGCCAATCAGGTTCTCGATCTGACGAGTGCGCCCGGCAATCTGAACAAGAACATCGAGTTCATCAACATCACCGGGTCGGGGAACAACGCCCTGATTCTGAACCCGACGGCGGCGGTCAACAACGTCAGTACGCCGCTGACGGTCAACCGCAACAACGGCGACGTGGTGAACATCGGCGCCGGGTGGACGCTCTCTCCACTGGCGTTCTTCGACGGAGCGAAGTTCTACGAGGTGTTCACCGCCAGCGGCCAGACGCTGCAGGTGGAGTCGCTGCAGGTGACGGTCAGCGGCAATACGGCCAACGTGAAGGGGACCGGCGGCAACGACAGCTTCACCTATGACGCTCAAACGAACGTCGTGACGGTGAACGGCGTGTCGTACCAGTTGCCCGGCGGGGTCACCCGCGTGAATCTCGACGGGCTGGCCGGCACCGACACGCTGAACCTGCTCGGCACGCCCGGGAACGATCGCGTGGTGCTGCACCCTGGCACGGCCCTGATGGACTTCAACCCCGGTCAGGCGGGGTTCGACTTCGTGGCCGGCAGCGTGGAGACCATCAACGTCGACGGCCGCGGCGAGGCGGGAGGCATCGGCGACTCGGTGACGATGTATGACTCCTCGGGTGACGATCAACTCACGGTCAATCTCACCACGGCGACGATGACCGGCCCGGGGCTGAATTACGGAGTGACAGGCTTCGAGCAGATTGTGGCTGCCTCGATCCGCGGCGGGCATGACCGGGCCATGCTGTCCGATTCCGCCGGGGACGATGTTTTCTCCGCCTCGCCGACGGTGGCGAACCTGACCGGTCCGGGATACGTGAACCAGGTGAGCGGATTCCGGCAGGTGACGGCCAATGCCACCGGCGGGGGTTTCGACCGGGCATTCTTGACTGATTCGGCGGGGACCGACACGTTCAACGCCAATGCGGCGACGGGCGTGGCCAGCCTGAGCGGGGCGGGCTTTTTGAACAGCGCCCTGGGCTTCGAGGCGGTCTCCGGGCAGGCGGTCTTCCCCAATGGGGGACAGGATACCGCCTTCCTCAACGACTCTCCCGGCAACGACAAGTTCGTCAGCCGCATGAATGTCTCATTCCTCAATGGTGGGGGCGTGTTGCATGAGGCGGTGGGGTTTGAGGTGGTTTCCGGCCGGGCGACGGCAGGCGGCTTCGACCAGGCCTTCTTCCACGATTCGGCCGGGGACGACACTTTCACCGGTTCGTCGCTGAGTGGGTCGATTGTGCCCAACACGGTCTTGCCGGGGCCGGGACAGTACCGCGAGGCCGTGGGCTTTGACATCGTGGCGGCGTGGTCGCTCAACGGCGGCCGCGACCGGGCGACGCTGTTTGACACTCCCGGCAACGACGTCGTCTCCATCCGGCCGACGGCGGCCAACTTCAGTGCCAACGGCCAGTTGTATCTGCAAGCGCTCGGCTTTACGTTCGTGACGGCGCGGTCGAACTCCGGCGGGACCGACTTCGCCTTCCTGTTTGACTCGGCCGGGGACGACGCCTTCGTGGGGCGGCCCACAACCGCGACCCTCTACGCCCAGGGTCCGGTGCCGGCCTTCGTCAGCGAGGCGATCGGCTTCGCGGCCGTCTCTGCCCGCGCCAGCACGGGGAACGATCTGGCCACGCTGTTCGATTCGTCCGGAGACGACATCTTCACGTCCAACGCCCGCACCGGACTGGCGACCATGCGCGGGACCGGCTTCTTCAACGAGACAGTCGGGTTCCGGCAGGTCTTCGCCTATGCCTCGGGGGGGACAGACCGGGCGAATCTGACCGATTCGACAGGGGTGGACACCTTCTTCGGCCGCGGTGTGGATGGCCGGCTCAGCGGCCCGGGCTTCTCCCATGTGGCCTCGGCGTTCGAGTTCGTCTCGATCTTCAGCCCGGACGGACCGGCCAACCTGTTGGACATCGCCAACCTGAGCTATGTCTTCAACCGGTCGGGAACCTGGAACCCGGTGTAACGGCCTGAGGGAGGACCGGTTGTGATCCAGACCCCGCTTCGCTCGTCCCGGGAGTCTCTGGGGGCGGGCCGGGAGGAGACTGCCGGGCCACTCGACCCGTCCCGGTCTGAAGCTCGACTGATCGAGGCGGCGGCCGAACAGGTCCGTGGCCGCTCGGCCGATCTCCCCCGCTGGGCCGTGACGCTCGGCTCCGGCCTGGGGGACCTGCTGGCCGGCGCGGCGGTGGAGTGGACGATCCCCTACGCGGAGCTGCCGGGCGGGCGTCCCACCACGGCACTGGGCCATGCCGGGCGGCTCACCTGCGGAAGCCTGGAGGGTGTGCGGCTGCTGGTTCTGGAGGGGCGACTCCATCTCTACGAAGGCGTGAGCATCGCGGAGGTCGTTCGTCCCGTGCGGCTGTTGCACCGCCTGGGAGTCAAGACCCTGATCCTCACCAGCGCCGCCGGGGGACTGCATCCGAACTACGCCGTGGGCGAGATCGTGGTGCTGGACGACTGTCTGGATTTCACACACGCGTGCTGGGGGAGCGGCGGAGCGGCGGCAGCGGTGGGACGGATCGGGTCGATCGGCCGGGGACTGTTCGACCCCGCGCTCTGCAACGTTGCCCTGGAGGCCGCGCGGCATGCGAACATCCCGGCTCATCGGGGGGTGTACGCGGCGGTGACGGGACCGAACTATGAGACGCGGGCTGAATGGCGGGCGTACCGCCGGCTGGGGGCCGACGTCATCGGGATGTCCACCGCGGGGGAAGCGCTCACCGCCACCCGGTTGGGGATGCGCGTGCTGGGGCTGAGCACCGTCACCAACCTCTGTCGGCCCGATGCTCCCCACGCCACGGATGGCGCGCAGGTCGTGGCTGCGGCGCGAACGGCCGTCGATCGCATCCGCGCCATCGTCAGCCGGGTGGCGGCGGCCGCGGTGCAGGAGAGGCCCCGTTGAGGGGGGTTCCATTCACTCCTTGAGTCCGCGGTCAAGCACCTGGAACGATTCCGCAATCTCCGGCGGGATGCGGCAGAGCTTCTCCTCGGCGAGGGAGACGAACGCCCAGTTCGTCTCGGCGACGGCCAGCAGCACTTCCCCCGCGGCGCGGAGAATCTGGTAGCGTCGCAGTGACGAACAGCGCTGCATCGTGGCCACCCAGGTGCGGATGATCAGCTCCTCGTCGGCGAAGGCGGGCCGCCGGTATTCGATGAAGTGCGACCGCGCCACCCAGCTCACGCCGCGCTCCCGATAGCGTTGCGGCGGCCAACCCTGGGCGGCCGAGTGGGCCAGCGCCGCCTCCTGCATCCACTGCACGTAGGCGACGTTGTTGGCGTGCCCCTGGGGATCAATCTCCGTCGGAAGCACGCGACGATGATGATCGAACAGAGCCGGCATGGTCACAGGTGAATCGCGAAGCCGTCCGGGCGTTGTGCAGAGCCTTCCGATCATCCGGAGGGGACTGCCGGCCGCCGATCCGTCCGAAGTCCCTCCGCGCCTGCTGGCGCCGGGACGACGCTGGAGCGCCTTGCGGCGTCCCCTGGCGATCAGCGGCGGAGGTCCAACTGAATGTGCAACTCGCGCAATTGCACCGGGCTGACCTCCGAGGGGGCGCCCAACATCAGGTCGCTGGCCTTTTGCGTTTTGGGGAAGGCGATCACGTCGCGGATGTTGTCGCATCCAGCCAGCAGCATCACCCAGCGGTCCAGCCCCAGGGCGATCCCTCCGTGGGGCGGCGCACCGTACCGCAGGGCGTTGAGCAGAAAACCGAACCGCTGCTCGGCTTCTGCGGCGCGGATGTTGAGCAGGTCGAATACCTTCTGCTGGACGACGGGGTCATGGATACGGATGCTGCCGCTGGCGGCTTCGTACCCGTTGCACACGAGGTCGTACGACTGCCCCCGGATGCGGGAGGGATCGGTGTCGAAATAGCCGACGTCGTCGGGATGGACCGCGCAGAAGGGATGATGCTCGGCATCCCAGCGGCGGTCCTCCGCGTTCCAGGTGACGAGGGGGAAATCGACCACCCAGAGGCACTGGAGGGTGGCGGGGTCGTACAGCTTGAGGTCGCGGCCCAGATAGTTCCGCAGCGCCGCCAGAGCCGCGCACGACACCTTCCACGTATCCGCCACGTATAGCAGCAGGTCGCCGTCCTGAGCGCCCATCCGCTGGAGGATCGCCTGCTGCTCGGAGTCGGTAAAGAATTTGGCGAGCGAGGACTCGAGCCGTCCGCCGGCAACCTTGAAGTAGGCCAGCCCCTTGGCGCCGTACTCGCCGACGAGGTTCTTGAGGTCGTTGTCCAGGATGCGGCGGCTGTAGGTGTCGGCCGCGCCGCGCACGCACAGTCCCCGCACGTGCCCCCCGGAGGCCACGCAGTTCTGGAAAACGCCGAACCCGCAGTTGCGGACCAGATCGCTGATTTCCGTAATCTCCAGTCCAAACCGCAGGTCGGGCTTGTCGGTTCCGTACTTCGCCATCACCTCGCGGTAGGTGTACCGCGGCAGGGGGAGGGGATGCTCTGTGCCCCGCACGACGCGGATCATCGCCGCTACCAGCCCATCCACCACCGAGAGGATGTCCTCCTGCTCGATGAAGGCCATCTCCACGTCGATCTGAGTGAACTCCGGCTGACGGTCGGCCCGCAGGTCCTCGTCCCGGAAGCAGCGGGCGATCTGGAAGTAGCGGTCGTAACCCGCCACCATCAGAATCTGCTTGAACAGTTGCGGCGACTGGGGGAGGGCGTAGAAACAGCCGGGATGGACGCGGCTGGGAACCAGGTAGTCCCGCGCCCCCTCCGGCGTGGAGCGACCGAGCATCGGGGTCTCGATCTCCAGAAAACCCAGCCCGTCGAAGTAGTCGCGGACCGCCTTCGTCAACTGGTGCCGGAGGATCAGGTTCCGCTGCAAGGCCGGCCGGCGGAGATCGATATAGCGGTATTGCAGGCGCAGTTCCTCGTTGGGGAGGCTGTCGCCATTGGGCTGGAAGGGAGGAGTCTTGCTCTTGCTCAGCAGCGTGAGCGTGCGGGCGCGGACCTCGATTTCTCCGGTGGCGAGCTTGGGGTTGGTGTTCTCCGCCCCGCGGAGGACCACTTCGCCCGTCACTTGCACGACGTCCTCGTGCCGAAGCTGCTGTGCGGCGGTCTGAATGTCGCTGGCGGCGTCCAGCCGGAAGGCGACCTGCGTGATGCCGTAGCGATCGCGGAGATCGACGAACACCACCCCCCCATGGTCGCGGTATTCATCGACCCAGCCGGCGAGCGTGACGGTGGTTCCGACGTCCGCGGCCCGAAGCTGGCCGCAGGTGTGCGTGCGTAACACGAGTGCAATTCCTCACGGGAAAGCCGCCTCCCTGGGGGCGACGGGCGGAAGAGCGGCATTATAGAGGACGCGCGCGGCGGGGCAATGTTCGCCTGCGACGGACAACCTGTGAAGAAGCGAGTCATGCACGGGGATGCTGGCGGTCCCTCCCGCGGACGGCCACCGGGAGAGAGGGAGCGGGCCAGGGTGCGGACTTGCGCCGGAAACCGGTGCGGCGACTCATGCGTGGCGGGGCGGCGTGAGTTACACTCACGCCATCCGTGCGCCTGGCGCCTGCCCTTCGCTCACCTCACCAGGGAGACTGCCGTATGGACCTGCTGTCGACGATCAAAGGTTCGCTGTTGGAAGGCTTCTTTCCCGCCGGTTGGGACCTGGCCGCCATCGACGCCTGTGTGGACGACGATCCGAAGACCCTCACCCGACGTCAGCCGTGGTGGCACAAGCAATTTCAGCCGGTCCTGTGCCGGTCCTATTCCGACTTCGACACGTACATGGGGCACGAGATCGCCCAGACCATCCGCCGCAGCCGCGAGGCTGGCGAAAAGCTCATCCTGATCCTCCCCGTCGGGCCGATGGGGATGTATCGCTGGACGGTCTACTTTCTTCAGGAGTGGGGTGTGCCGTGCGATCACGTCTACGGCTTCAACATGGACGAGTGGAGCGACGCCAAGGGGAACACGCTGCCGGCGACGAATCCGGGCGCCTTCCAGTACGCGATGGAACACGCCTTTTATGGTCCCCTGGGAAAGCTCACCGTCCCCAAGAAGCAGCGGCACTTTGCCCGCAAAGAAGTCCTGCCCACCTATGCGGAACGGATTGGTGACTTGCGGGCGGGGGGGGCGAAGCTGACGGTGATCTTCGGCATCGGGCGGGTCTGCCACATCGCCTTCTGGGAGCCGCAGTTCGCGGGCGAGTTCGCCACCGAGCAGGAGTGGAAGGCGCAAACGCACCGGTTGGGGGCGAAGCTGCATCCATTGACCATCGAGCAGAACGCCATCACCAGCTTCAAGAGCCGCACCACGCTGGTGCCGGCGTATGCCAATACGATTGGTCCCGCGCTGTTCCTGGGGGCGGACTGGATCATCGGTGGGGCGGACGGGACCTTGGGGCGGGGGATGATGTGGCAGGGGCTGAGCGTGTGGATGACGCTGCGGCACCGCCCCACGCCATGGATTCCCTCCACCTACATGCCGACGCAACCGGGGAAGCTGTTCCTGGTGGAGGAACTCGCAGGACCGTTGGTGGCGGAATGCAATTGATCCACTGCCGCACGGCACGTAGCATTTGAAGGTTGGCTCGCCCTCACGAATCCGGAAAAGCGGCGGGGAGGGGTGTCTCCCGCCGACGGTGAGGATGGAGGTATGCCCGAATCTCGTGTGGTTCCGCCGTCGCTCCCACGGCCCCCGTCACTCCCCACCGAGTCGTTCGCCGTAACGGAGACGGCCCGCCCCCCCCGTCGGCCGAACTGGCTGGTTCAAGTCGGAACGTGGCTATTGTGGCTGGTGATCGGCTCTTCCCAGAAGCTGGGCTGGACGGCGAGCGCGCTGATCCACACGTTCGCTCTGCTCATGCTGGCTCTTATTCTGGTCCCCTTGGAGCGGAAGGAACCGCCGTTGCTCCTGACGGCCGCGGAGGCGGTCGGCGAACTGGAGGAGATTGGCGAGGCCGTGACGGAGTTCGACACGAATTCCCCGCTCGATGCCACCGTGGTCGATCCGGTGAACCCGGCGGCCACGATCGGCGGATCGCATGGCGACGTTCAACCGGACCTGGCACTGCTGTCGGGACCGCGAGTGTCCGGGCTGGGACAAGGGGTGGGGTCGGGGCGCGGAGACGCCGCCGGCCGCGAGGCCGACGCCCGCGTCGCCCAGGCGGGAGGACGCGGTGGAGTCGTGCAGATCGCCATCCTGTGGGATGACCGCAACGATCTCGACCTGCACGTCCTGACGCCGCGGAATACCCGCATCTGCTTCTTGTCTCCCACGTCTCCCGACGGCGGTGAACTCGACGTGGATATGAACGTCCGGGGGGAATCGACGCGGCCGGTGGAGAACATCCGCTGGCTCTCGCGCGCCCCGCAGGACGGCCTGTACCGCGTGCAGGTGCACTACTTTGAACGGCATGACCGCGCCCAGCCGCAGAGTCCCTTCCGCGTCGTGTTGCGGATCGGAAGTGAGGAGCGGGTGCTGCAAGGGGTGGCGCGGCAGGTGCGGCAGTTCACCGAGGTGGCCACGTTCGAGATCAAGGGGGGGCGGGTTGCCGACATCAAGCCGCAGCTCAAGGACTTTGAAGAGACGGAGGTGCCGGAGATCGCCCAGGACCCGCGCCGTCTCGCCCAGCGCGAGCAGTTCGCGCGGGAAGCGCTGCAAGATGCCCTGGCGGCCACGAGCGATAAGCTCCGGGCCGGCAAGCTCCGCCGCGTGGTCGAGCGGTTTCCCGGCACCGAGTCCGCCGAAGAGGCCCGTCGCCGTCTGCAACAAATGACGGAGTGACGTTGCCGCGGCGACCAGCGAAAGAGTCTTCGCCCCTTCACGGTTCTCGCGATGGTGCTTCGGAGGGAGAAACAGGTTCCTGAGCGGGGATGCGCCACGGGAAGCGCTGTGCGGCGGGAGGGCCGTCTCCCCGTCCTTGCGTCCATCCCTCCAGGCTCTTGAGGAAGCGCTGCCCCCGGGCGAAGTAGGTATAGTCCAGCGACTCGAAATGCCGCTGCCACGCCGCCTGAGCCCGCTCGCGCCAGTCGGCCCGCGGCTGCACCCAGCCCGCTTGCTCCATCAGCTCCAGCAGGGCGGCGGCGATCAACTGATGCCCGTCGAAGCCGGGATGGATGTGATCGACGAGGAGTGCGTCGTCGAGGATGCCGTGGGGCGTTTGCGCTTCGAGGAGGGCATGGGCGTCGAGGCAGGGAATCCCTTCGTCGTCAGCGACGCGCCGCATGGCCGCTTCCAGTTCCGAGATCATCCGCAGCGGAACGACGTCGCAGTCCCGCGCCCGGACCAGCCAGCGACGCGCTTCCGCATACTGGCCGATGCTCCGGTAACACTGACCGAGGTCGTAGAGCGTCTCGGCATGACGGTCGTCGATCTGGAGGGCCTCGGTGAGGAGTGCGATGGAGCGGCGAATGTCGTGCTGGTACTGCTCCCGGGCGGCGTTGATGAGGGTGTCAAACCGCTGCTGCTGTTCCGGCGAGAGCGGACGGGGATGCTCGGACTTGAAGGGCGGGCAGCCGCCGAGGTTGGACGGCGGGAGGACGAAGACCACCGGGACCCCCGCCTGCCGGGCCAGCGACGCCATGCGCCGCAGGTTGTACTCGTAATGCGCCACCACGCCCCGCCGCCATTCGTCGTCCCAGTGATAGGCGGCCAGACTGTCGTGGTAGTCGAGGATCGGATCGGTTTCCGGTCCGAGCAGGGGACGATCGTCGCGGGGAGCGGTTGCCGTCTCGCCGCTGAGGGCCAGGACAGCCATTCGTGCCAGCGTCAGCAGTCGCCATCCTCCGGTCAACCGCCGCGTCATCTCCAGCAGCGACTGCGGATCCTTGAGGTGTCCGTAGGTCCGGTCCTCCAGAAACTCATTGTGCCCGGTGCAGAGGATGTACAGGTCCGGTCCGTAGGCGAGTGTCTCCTGCAGGATGGGAACGAGCCGGTAGCTGGCATAGGAGATTCCGCCGCAGTTGATGACGTCCCAATCGTGTTCCGGCGCCGCTTCCCGCAGGGCGAGTTCCAGCCAGGTGGTGAAGGAGGTGGGGATCGAGTAGGGCTCCCCTTTGACGGTGGAGCCTCCCAGGCAGAAGATGCGCCGTGTCGTCGTCCCTTTCTGGATGGGGAACGACTCATACGCGAAGAACTTCCGCCGCGAAGGAGCGATCCGATGCACCCCCCGCGCCTCGTCGATCTCGAACAGGGGGTGAATGTGGCTGAAGCCGACGAAAGGGTCGTCCACCAGCGTGGGACGGCCGAGGTCCAGCACCCGCAGAAGGAACTCCGCAGCCACGCACAGCAGCAGGCCCAATCCCACCGCACCTCCCCGCAACAGCCACACGCGGCGGGGAGAGCGGCGCGGCCGCTCCACAGCAGGAGCGGCTGCGGGGGCCGATGCTCGCACGCCGGTGTGCATGACCGTGGGGAGTGCTGAACGAGGGACAGGACGGTGAAGACGGTCGGCTGTGGGGGCTCAGGTCCTGCGGATGGCCGCAGAGTCCGGGACGGCAGGAGGGACGCTGGCCAGGAAGATATTGTAGGATGACCAGCCGCACCCGTTTCCAGCCAGCCCCCGCTCGTTCGGACCATGCGCCGACTCAGCGAACTCCCGTCGCCGCCGCCGCGGCCTGTGGACGCCCACAAGGGGACGTTCGGCCGCGTGCTGCTCGTGGCCGGCAGCGTGGGGATGTCCGGGGCGGCGGTACTGGCAGGGCGGGCGGCTCTCCGCGGCGGAGCGGGATTGGTGTACGTGGCTGTGCCGCGGAGCATCCTCCCGATCGTCGCCGCCGGTGAACCCTCCTACCTCACGATCCCCCTGGAGGAAACCGAGGCGGGGGGACCGGCGCGCTCGGCGGCCGATCTGTTGCTGGCTCGGGCCGCGGAGATGTCGGTGGTGGCCATCGGTCCCGGGTGCGGACGTTCCCCCGAGTTTGTCCGACTGGCGAGAAAACTCTACCGGGACGCACCTCAGCCGCTGGTGATCGACGCCGACGGCCTGAACGCCTTGGCGGCGGCTGCTCCTGCGGTTTGTTCGCGTCATGCCGGACCGCGCGTGCTGACGCCGCATCCGGGTGAATTCGCGCGGCTCACACAGGCTCCGATCACCGCGGACCCCGCCCACCGCGAGACAGCCGCCCTCCAATTTGCCGCCGCGCATGGGTTGGTGCTCGTCCTGAAGGGAGCGAGAACGGTCGTCACTGACGGCGAACGGTTGTTCGTCAACCCCACCGGCAATAGCGGATTGGCCACGGGAGGAACGGGGGACGTGCTGACCGGCTTGATCGCTGCTTTGCTGGCTCAGGGGATGGAGCCGTTTGAGGGGGCGCAGCTCGGCGTGTGGATGCATGGCCGGGCGGGGGACCTGCTGGCTGCGGAGCGTTCCCAGCCGGGCCTCATCGCCTCGGACCTGCCGGAGACGCTGTGCCGCGTGTGGAAGGAGCTGGGTCGGTGACGGTGACCGGCCGCACGATCGCCCCTTGCGGGAAGGGCGGTCCTCACCCACACTCTCCCCACGTGCACTCCATAAGAATAAGAGCGTGAGACATGCCCGGACCTGAGGAATTGATGCAACGGGTCACGTTGTGGGTGATCCTCGTGTTGTCGCTCACCGTTCATGAATGGGCGCACGCCATCAGCGCCTGGTGGCTGGGCGACGACACGGCCGAGCGGCAGGGGCGCGTCTCTCTCAATCCGCTGGTTCACATCGACCCCATCGGCACGCTGCTCCCGCTGCTGGGCATCCCCTTCGGCTGGGCCAAACCGGTGCCGATCAATCCGTTCCGTTTCCGAAAGGTCGGAATGCGCGCGGGCGTGTTACTGACGGCGGCGGCCGGGCCAGTGTCCAATCTTGCCCTGCTGTTCCTCCTCGCGGGAGCGGCCTGGGGAGCGGTTCACATCGTTCCGCCGGACGTACTGGCCGCACAGCCGATCCTCGAGGTCATCTTCCTGGGAATGCTCATCAACATGATGCTGGCCTGTTTCAACCTGCTGCCGATCTATCCCTTGGACGGCAGCCGGATCGTGGATTCCCTGCTTCCCAGCACGCTGCGGCCGGCCTGGAACGAGTTCTGCCGGCTCAGTCCGCTGCTGCTGATCGGCGTGATTCTGCTTCCACGGTTCCTGCACGTCGATCTCTTCGGAGCTCCCCGCGCGTGGGTGGCATGGCTCTTTTCGGCGGCCGTCCGGTGACCGTCCCCGTTGACCTGCTCTCCCCCCCTGGAGAGGAGGGCGTCCCCCTCAATGCAGCCAGGGACGAACCCACTCTTCCAGCTCGCGCGCCGAGAGATAACCGACGCGGTCGGCGACGATGGCTCCTCCGGAGAGGAGATAGGTCCGGGGAATGCCTCTCACGCCGTAGTGTTGCGCCAGCTCCGGCCGCTCGTCGGTGTCGATCTGTATGACCTGGACGCGGCCGGGGAGCGCCTGCTCCAGGGAGGCCAATTGCGACTCCATCGCGCGGCAGGGACCGCACCATTTGGCTCCGAACTTGACCACCACCGGCATATTCCGCGAGGGGGCCAGCACTTGAGTCTGGAACCATTCATCGGCCGGAGGGTCCGGATAGGGACCGCCGATGCCCCGCTCCCGCGTCCGCAGGTGGTGGATCAACAGCAGTGCCAGCACTGCAATGGCGGCTCCGCGGAGAATACCACGCATTTCCAAGCACCTTGCCGACGGAGGCACAATCCGATCAAACCATGCGATCGATGCATTCTACGCTGGGTTGTTGTCCGCAGGCGACGGCAATTTCGGTCCCCGGGGATTCTTGGATTCTTTTCTGACGGCGTCGTTGCGAGCCTGACCCGAGGGGGCTGGAATCCATCCCCCAAAGGATGCCCCCGTTTCCTCCCCCTGAGGGGCGGACGAGACGGACCCCATGCCGAGAGGAGAAAGAGGGGGAAATGTGATGGCCTGTTTCCCCCCGCGGTCCAGAGCTTCTCCGCCCGGTAATTCGGTGATTTCTCCGTCGCCGGCATGATTGCCGCTGCCGCCGTTTCCCGCTAATCTACGGCGACTCAGGGGGCTGCGTCCCTCCTCGGCCAGTCATGCTCGGCAAGCATGGGGCTGCTTCCCGGCTTGCGGCGACAACCCCTGGGAATCGGCCGCGGCCGGCCTCCCGTGGACAACGGCGACCGTTCCGGAACTCCGCGACTGAGCGAGCCACCCCACGCAGATCACACGGACATCCATGACTATTGACAAGAGCCTGAAGCGGAAGGGACGCCTGGTCCGTTCGCGCAACGTCCTCAAGCGTCACGAGCGGATCGAGAAGCTCCAGATCGAGGAGAAGTGGGTCGAGGGACAAAGTCCGATCGGCCTGGCCAAGACGCGCGTCCTCAAATCCACCATTGGCAAGAAGCGCAAGAAAGCCAAGGAAGAGGAAGGGACCCCCGCGGCTGCGGCTGCTCCCGCCGCGGCACCGGCCGCCAAAGGGACCAAGAAGTAAACCGGCCCTCGCGCGGGCGGCGACCCCGGAATGCAATCACGCGAACAGCCGCCACATCTCCCGGACAATGATGGTCAACGAGGCGCCCCAGGCGGCCAGCACGGTAGTGAATGTGGCCGCCGTGGCCAGCCGCGCGGACTGCCGGGCGACCAGCGGTGCTGAGGACTCCAGGTGCGTCGCCAGCGTCTGAAACGCGGCGTTGAACAGCTCGGCCGCGATCACGGCCGCGACGCACAGGCCGATCAACAGCCAGTCGCGGAATGACAACCCCAGCACGCCGCCGCTGACGGTGAGAATGCTTGCGGCGAACAAGTGCACATACAGGATGCTGTTAGCCCGCAGACCCAGCCGATAGCCCCCTTCCGCTTCGATGAGACGCTGATGCCACAGGGCGCGCCGCCGCAACTGCGGCGCCTGCCGCGGCGAAGGGGCAGAGTGACGGCTCATGGCCGGATCGATCAGCTTCATGGCGACAGTCCTTGCAGCGAACTCAACTGTGTCGAACGGAGCCGCACGTTGCCGAACTTGGGCTCCAGGGAGAAGTTGACGGACCAGGCATTCCGGCTGCGGTCGTAACCGGCCCCGACCGTCCACAGCAGGTACTCCCCGATCCGCGTCAGTGTGGCCGCCTGGCCGCGGTCGATCTGCTCGACGATGTCATATGAGGTGCCGAACGTGCACCGCCACTTCTCGCTGGGCTGGTAACTCATGCTGGCGACAATCAGGCCGGTGTCGATCGGTCCGGCGTGGATGCCGCGAAAACCGAGGTAGATGCTGCCGCGATCCGTCCGCGCCGACAGCACTCCGACGTTCCACACCTGCTGGCCGGGATCAAACACGTCAAACGTGGTGTTGGCCAGAAAGCTCGTCCGCGGGCCGACGTTCCAGGCATAGCGGGCAGAGATCAGCCCCAGCGTCTCTCCAAAATTGTCCCGCGCGGCGTCCGGAAACACGCTCGCCTCGAGATCGAGGGTCATCCAGTCGTAGATGCGCGGCCGCTGCGGCGTACCGACGCGTGTTTGCAGCCGGTGCCGCCAGCCCAACCGGACCACGTGCTGATCGTCCACCAGCTCATGCCAGGGAGAGGTGACCCAGCGGCCGGCCCCGGAGCGGACGGCGTAGAATCGCGGATCAAATGTCGCCGGCAACGCGCCCCCGAATTCGATCGGCAAGAACCGTGAGCGGAATCGTTCCTGGGCGTCCTCGTCGAACTCGTTGTACTGGGGGATGCGGCTCAGGTCCGTCGTCGACTCGGAGAAGGAATAATCGGCGTCGAACACCATCTTGTGCGCCAGACCGTTCAGGCCGAAGATCGGACTGAAGACGTGCGGCATGTATTTGGAGAACATCACGCTGCCTCGCACGCCGGCGCTGCCGTACAGCCGCCCCAGCCCTTCCCCGCTCAGGTCCTCCTCCCAGTAGGCTGCCTCGCCCAGCACGTAGGGGACCACGTTCACCGGCCCCAGTGAGAGGGGCAGGTCCAGCTCGTGACGGCTCATGGCCACCACCCCCTGCCGGTCGGCGAAGAACGGCAGCGGGAGGAACGGATCTCGCACAGGATCCGGCGGCGCCGCCGCCGGCCGCAGATGCGCGTACCCCACGCTCGAATGCGTGCTCCACAACAGCGGCGTTTCGCCGATCGGCTGTGCGAGCAGCGTCCCGTCCAGCCTGGGGAGCCAGTTGGTCGTGTTCTCAAAGTCGAACAACCGCTGGCGAATCAAACCCGACGTCGTGAAGTTGTCGAACTGATAGTTCAGGCTGGCCAGCGTCTCGTAATCCTTCCCCTGATCCCAGTCCCGTTCCCAATACTGCTCGCGGACGTTCCGATCGGTGAGATAGCCGATCTCCGTGATGAGCCAGATGTTGTTGGGGAAGTCGAGGCGGTTGCGGCCGACAATCCGTCCCCGATGCTCGGTTTCCGGGATCAGATTGATCCGTCCGGCGCCGAGCAGATCACGTCCCGTATCGTGGATGTAATAAGCATCCCCCTCGCCGCTGGACCGGACAGGGAGGCCGAAGAGACTCAGCCCCCCGTTGTACCGCGCCGACGTCCCCGCCGCCGGTCCCCGTTCCGACAGGTAATCAACCCGCACGTCCCAATCGAGTCCGTCCGGCAGTTGCAGGCCGAACAGCGCTTCCGGGTCCCACTGCGTCCGCACCTCCGCTCCGAACACACGGTTGTACCCGAAGCTGACGTTGCGGAGCGGTATCTGCGGGTCCTCCGCCGGGCTGCTGATGTACGGAAAATAGCCGATCGGCACGTTCTCCAGGTACAGGAAGTTGTTCGCACTGGTCATCCATAACAGGCCCCCTTCCACCTCCCCCGTCTGGGGATTGACGCGCGTGTAACCCGGAATCGCGCGCCGTTCCAGGAACAGCTCCCGCGCCTCGATGCGGAACCCCGGCACTCCCATCTCGCTGGTGGAGACCCAGGCATTGCGGGCCTGAAAACGTTCGTGAGAAAGTTGGCGAATCTCCTGCGCCCTCAGCCGCACGGTGGTATCCAGCTCCGGGACGTAGCCGCGCAGCTCCGTGTCCAGGAACAACCCGCGCTCTTCCGACACGTCGTAGAACGCCCGTGAAGCTCGGATCACGTTCGCTCCCTGCCGCACTTCGATGTTCCCCTCCAGGTACACCTCGAACGGCCGCCCCTCATCCAGGTCGAAGTTCGTGGAGAACTCCTGCACCCGGTCTGAGTCGCTCCAGATCACGACCCGATCGGCCGCCAGGTCCAGCGTCGTCAGAAACGTCTGCCCATTGAGATTGATCGGCACGCCGTCGATGACGATCCGCACTCCGCCGGTGATCGACGTGACGAATTGCCGCGGCACGAGGTCCGTCTCCTCGTAGGTTTGCATGGAGAAGCCCTGTCCCGACGCCCGGGGATAGATCGCGATGTGGCGCGTCAGCTCCGGTGCCGGTGCGGCCGAGGGGGGCGGTGCCGCCGCAGGCGCCGGCCCACCCGCCGGGGGAGCACCTCCCGGCGCCGGGATCGGCTGCCGCGGCGACGCGGCCACAAACTCGGCAGCGACGATCGGCGCACCGTGGTCGCCCCGCTGCTTCAGTGCCCGCTTATAGAGAGGATCGTCCGGCGGCGTCGACCTCCGGGTGACGTCGTACTCCGAGCGGACGACCAACGGGCGAGCGTTCAGCTCGATCCACTCGGACGGCCGCTGCTCGCGGCGTCCGTCCTGCATCAGCTCCACGTCCCCCTCCGCGTAGACCAGGACGCTCACCACTCCTTCCGCGCCGCTCCCCAAAGGGGACCGCCAAAGCACCATCTCCCGGCTGCGCACCTCCTCCCTCCCCCGCACCAGCCGGCAATTTCCCCGCAGCAGATAGACATCCGCGGCCCCCTCGCGCCAATGGTCGGCGAACTGAGCGAAGACTACGACTTCGTTTCCTCCCGGCGGTGGAATCACGGCCTCCAGCAGGTCCGCCGATGCAGGCGGCTGCGCGAGCGTCTCAGGCGGCAGCTTGGGACCTTCGTCGGGCCTCCAGCCGCGGCGGATCGGTGCTAGCGGTCGCGGCAGTTCGCGCCAGGCTTCCCGCAGGAAGCCCTCCCGCTCCGCCGCTTCCGTGCTGGTTTCCGCCGCACCGGAGGCGGAGGGATCGGAGGGTGAAGCGGCAGGGGCCGGAACTTCAAAGGGGGGTGGTGAAGCGACCGGTGAGTGCGCAACCTGAGCCGGAGCTTCGCGACCGGCGATCATCACGATCACGGTCGTGAGTCCCCACAACAACCGACGCGCTGTCCCTAGCGCCTCGTGCAAATCGTTCAGTCCGTCGGGAGCGCGCGAAACGAGGGCGGGCGGAATCCGTTCCGTGCCTTTGGGTCTCGCAGCAGTCAGGGAGGTCCCCCTCGGGGGAGGGGGAGGGAAGGGGGGCGGAGTATACGGGCCGTCCAGAAACGGAGTCAATAAGCATCCGCATGCCCCTCCCGACGACTCAACACTTAACCTGACAATAAGTTACGCTGCTCGTTCAGAGGCGGGTCACGCCCTGAACCGCCCCGACTCTCCCACCACTTTCACCAGAGCACCTATTTCTTGATGGATTCCAGGATTTCCAGGACTTGCGACTCGTCCCAGCCCTCCTCCCCCACCACCATCAGGATCATCACCGGCCCCTCCGGACCGGCCAGGACGCCCAGTACCTGCCGCACTTCATCTCCCGTTTGACGGTCCTTCCCCCGGGCGAACTGGAACTCCACTTCCTTCCCCTCGATCCGGACGCGTTTTGTTTCCGGCGGCTGCATGTCAAAGTGCTGACGGTCTTGACCCATCGCCTGCTCCACCTGGAACCGGATCTCCTGAGGGTCAACCCCCGGCGGGACGCGCAACAGCATCAGCAGCTTGCCGCCTCCCGCCGGGCGATCCGCGATGTACAGGCTCGCCTTGACTCCAAAGAAGGGGATGTCCATCCCCAGACGCGGCTGGAACTCTTCCGGAAGCTTGATCTCGCGGACGATCTCACCCCGAATCCGGTTGATCTCCTGAGGATCCGGTGAAACGCTCCGGTGGACTTGATAGCCGAACCAGCCTGCCACCCCGCAGCAGAGCAGCATCAGCACGCCGAAGGCGACCCCCAAGGTCAACAGCACCTTCGTCCCGGTGCTGAGCGGGCGTCGCGGCGGAGGTTCCGGGGGGAACAGATCCTCCCGAAAATCGTCCGGCAAGTTGGATTCATCGTCACGGTCGGAGGCGGCGTCGAACGACATGGATCACTCCGGATCAATCACGGACTCGACGCCGGGGAAGATACTCCATCGCTCCAGGCGCCACCATCCGCTCCGACAAGGCGGACTCTCCAGAGTTCGCCCCTGAACTCCATGACCTCATCCTGGATGTCTGATTCCAAATCTCGCGGCCCCAGCACCACCTCACCAGCCGCAATGACCCATTCTCGCTTCAGCCGCACACTGCCAGTTGTGGGTGATGAGCGGGGGAATCCGAAGTCTTGTATCGGGAGTCCAGAGCACGTTCCGGACGGAAGGACGGAAGGCCCGGGAGACGGCGAGCGGAGGAGAGCGGGCGGGCCGGGCCTACAGCGTGGTTCCGGCGATGGCGTCCAGCGGACCAAACAGGGGAGACTGCAACTTGACGGCCCGCCAGACCCGCCACTTGCGGATCGCCTCCCGACGGGCCTCCTCGGTGGCAAACCCGATGTTCTGCGCGTGAAACTCGAAGGTTTCGCCGCTTTGGAAACTCCCTTTCAGTCCGTAGTCCTCGGGGTTCTGAGAGGTCAGATGGAGCAGCACGGCCAGCGCCACATCCTGCACGCGGGTCCGGAAGGTGACTTCGTTCCGTTCGGAGCGGCGATGGACCTCGGAGGTGTCCTCGAGCAGCGGTTCCAGGTCGGGGATGTGTTCGAACCCGCCGTAGCGGGCGATCATGACGATCGCATCCTGACGCTCCCGCACCGAGACGGTGGGGTCGGCGGCGATCTCGCGGGCTGGTTCAATCACTTCGGGGAGCCGGTAGCGCATGGCCACGTCGAACCGTAACCGTTTGGAACCGGTCGCGGGGGAGAGGACCCATGCTCCCAGCAGCTTCCGCAGCGGCTCCCATTCCGGTTGCTGCATCTGATCGTAGGCGGGAAGGGGGGGACTTCGCAGGAGATACTCGGGGAGTTCCCCCACCGGACCAAGGTCGTCCCGCAGTGATGCCAGCAGCAAGACCGCCACTTCTTCGGGGCGAATCTCAAGTTCCAGGCTGTGATTGGTGATGCGGATCGAGGCTTCCGCGAGCGCCATCCGCGTCCGCAGCACCTGCGGGAGATCGTCCCCGTTCTCGGCGATCGCCGGAAGCAAGTCCGGCTCGGCACGAAGCATCTCCCGGTAGAGAATCCGCGCGGCGAGGGAGTCCCCCGCGATCAGCCGGTATTCTCTCCAACCGGGAAGTCCCTCGACGTCGGCGTGCCCCGGATCGGCCAGCAACCGGTCCAGCAACCGTTCGTAATGCTGTTCGCGAACCCGCTGGAGCACCTGAGCGGCGCGCAGCCGAACCTCCGGGTCGGAGTCGTTCGTGGCACGCTGGAGGGCCTCCAGCGCCGCCGGCCCCAGTTCGAGCAGCCGGTCGGCGGCTGATTGCCGGAGGGCATATTCGGGCGCTCCCAGTTGGCGCACCAGCCGGAAGGTCTCACCGGAGGTCAGCTCGCTGGCGTTCGCGGGAGCTGCTGCCAGGCCCGCCGTCATCACCCCGGTCAGGCAACTCACGATCCACCCTCTCAGCGAGTGGGTCGGGGAAGCGTCGGGACGTGAGCGGAGAGGGATCATGTCAGTTCACACGTCCCCGGCTTTCATTCTGGCGGGAACGTCGCGCGGCTCCCCGGTTGAAAGGAACTTACATCCTTCGTGGGCATTATACGTTCCGCAACCGTCGGCGAGCTACCGGGATTCCATGTCTGTCGGAGGAGCAGGGACAGGTTCCTGACCGGCCTGGAGCGCTTCCCACACGACCAACGCCAGTCCCTGGAGGGGGAGGCACGGTTCTGATTGGCAGAAGGAGGGGAGATGCGGCAGGAGCAAGGGGGCCGCTCCCCCCGTCACGAGCACCAGCGGCGTTTCCTCCGCCGAGACATTCCCCAGGTGCCGCTCGTCGCTGGCGCCGAGGGCGGTTTGATCCTGCGTGCCGCGGTGCAGTGCCTGGCGTAACAGCTCCCGCACCGCGCCGACGTGTCCCCAATAGAGTCCGCTGCGGATGGCGTCGGCGGTGTTGCGGCCGATGGCATCGGGAGGAGCGGCCAGGACCGGTTCCAGGGGGATGAGCGGAAGCAAGGCGGTGTATTCATGCAATGAACGGGCAGCGAGTTCAAAACCGGGAAGGATTGCCCCGCCGCAGAATCGCCCGGCCGGATCGACATAGTCCACCGTGGTGGCGGTCCCGCTGCTGATGACGACGGCCGCCTGTCCGGGCCGGCGCAGCCGATTGGCCGCAATCGCGTTCAACAACCGATCGATCCCCACCTGCTGCGGGAAATCGACGTGGATCTCCAGCGGCAGTCGGGAGCGCTCTGGAAGCTCGACCGGCACCGGCCAACCGGCCGGCAACGAGGCCCGCAGCTCGGCCACGCGGGTGGGATTCGAGCCGGTGAGGCACAGCCTCCAGGCGTCGGTCCGCGCAAGGTCCAGGGAGTGTTCGCGCGCCAGGTCGACCCATGGGACGGGCGTGTGGTTGTCGAGGGCGATGCAGACCGAACAGGGGGGAAGCGTGTGAGCATCGGCGGGCGGTTGAGGGAAGACGCCGATCTTGGTGCGGCTGTTGCCGGCGTCGACCAGTAACAGCCGCACGACGGCGAGGCGGGGCGCGGAGGGCATCGTGTCGATGATGACGGGATTTGCCGACATGGCGAGGGGGGCGGTGTGGTGTCACCGTTCGGCGGCCAGATGTTCATACAGGCCCTGCTCGATCAGACGCTGCTTCAGGAGCGACTGTTCCGACTCGCTCAAGGGCCGCAGGGGGGGACGGACCGGCCCGCAGTCGACGCCGAGAAACGACATCACGGCTTTGGCGCCCGCCATGTAGCCGAAGGATTGCAAACACCGCACCAGCCGGACCGCTTCGTGCTGCAATCGCCGGGCCTGGGCGGCTTCGCCCCGGTCCCAGGCGGCGATCAGCCTCTGGTACAGCCCGGGGGCGAAGTTGTAAGTGCTCCCCACCGCCCCCCGTGCTCCCAACGCATAACCTGCCAGCAGCGACTCATCCGTGCCGAAGAGGATGTCATAGCGTCCCCCCGCGCAGTGCAGGCACTCCTGGAACTGGGCCAGGTCCGGATTGGTGAACTTGACACCGGCGAGCCGCGGCAGCCGCTCTCCCCCGGCCCGCAGAAACTCCACCGTCGGCACGTGGACTTCCGTCATCGTGGGAATGTCGTAGAAGTAGAACGGCCGGTCTCCCGCCGCCGCCACCGGTTCAAAGAACGTCAGCAGCTCCGGGACCTGCGGCCGGAAGTAGTTGGGCGCCAGCGCGGCGATGGCCTGAACCGGCAGCCCGGCGGCGTGCCGCGCCAGTTCGACCGCGTCCCGCTGGCTGTTATGCCCGACGTGAACGATCACATCCAGACCGTTCGCCTGCGCGACCCACTCCTCTGCCAGGCGACGCCGCTCGTCCACGGTCAGCGAGGCATATTCGCCGGTGGAGCCGCCAATAAAGACCCCGCTGACGCCGCAGGCCTTCAGCAGCCGGGCCTGCCGCCCGACGGCCTCCAGACATAACTCGCCGTCCGCTCGAAAGGGGGTGTGCGGTGCAGCAATGAGTCGAATCGGCATCGGCCAGACCCGGAAGAAGCCGCGACCGAGTTCCCGCGCCTCGATCGAAGGGACAGGGAGTCAACGAAGTGATCAGGAACCCATCTTGGCACTGGAACCCTGTGGCGGCAATCGTGGTCTCGTGCAGTCCGGGTGAGCCTGGCGGGCGAATCGCCGCGGCCGGGCGGCGGGAGTGCTCCCGGAAGACCGTGTGAACATCGACTCAACTCCGTTGCGGCGAGAGGTCAATGCTCCACAGCCGTTCACCGGCGGCGTTGAAGTGGCTCACCGTCAGCACGCCGCTGCCGCCCTGCAGGGTCACTTCTCCGAAGAACTGCTGCCCCTCTGAAGGGGGACGGTTCGGCTTGAGGCCGGCGGGGATCGATTGAAACCGCACCTCCGGTCCGAACGTCGGATCGAGTGGATTGGGGCCGAAGGTGCCGGCGTGGATCGGTCCGCTCACAAACTCCCAGAAGGGATCAAAGTTCCGGAACACGGCCCGCGAAGGCTCGTAGTGAAGCGAGGCAGCATAGTGTACGTCTCCCGCGAGCCAGATCACGTTGCGGACCTGACGCTCCTTCAGGAACCTCAGCAGTTCGGCGAGTTCCTCTTCCCGTCCGGCCAGGGGGGCTTGTCCATCAGCCATCGCCTCGATGCCGTCGGGGCCGTCCCGCACCACAAGTCCCACCGGCATGTCGCTGCAAATCACCTTCCAGACGGCGGGACTGGCCTGGAGACGGCCTTTGAGCCACTCCAGTTGTCGGCGGCCGAACAGTCGTCCGTCGGGCTGACCATCGGGCCCGCGACCCGAATTCGGCCCCCGGTACGAGCGAAGATCGATGCAGAACAGCTCCAGTAGCGGACCAGACCGCAGTGCGCGGTACATCCGTCCGGGGGCGGCGAGCGACTCGCTGATGGGCAGGTACTCGAAGAAGGCGGTCCGCGCCCGCGAGGCGAGCAGCGACGCACTCTTCTCTGCGTAACGACCGTCCCCGTTCAACTGCTTGCCGGGGTACCAGTTGTTGAGCGTCTCATGATCGTCCCAGACAGCCACGACCGGCGCCGCGGCATGAAAAGCCCGGAAGTGCTCGTCGAGAAAGTTGTACCGGTAGTTCCCCCGGAACTCGTCCAGCGTTTCGGCGACTTTCGACTTTTCCGGCGTGACGACGTTGCGCCACTCCGTTCCGTCGTCGAGGCGCAGAGAGGGAGGGATCGGGTTGTCGGCGTAGATGTGGTCGCCGCAGTGGACCAGGAAGTCGGGATCGCGGGCGAGCATGGCGGCATAGGTCGTCATGCCTCCGCGAGCAGGGTCGATGCCGTAGCCCTGTCCGGCGGTGTCGGCCGACCAGAGGAACCGCACGTCCGCGGCATCCGGCGGCGCGGTTCGGAACCGACCCGTCAGCGGCTCGCTCTCCCGGCGCGGATCGTCGAGGTCCTGAAACCGAACGCGGTAGAACCAGGGGCGGCCGGCGGCGAGCCCCCGCACTTCCACCTTGGCCGTGAAGTCGCGATGCGGCGACGTTTCCGGACCTTCCACCGTCCGCACGCCGCTGCGGAAGGACTCATCCATTGAGACCTCCACGATCAGGCGGGCGGGACGATCGGACCGCGCCCAGAGGACGGCCCGGTCGGAAGTGACGTCCCCGCTGGCGACGCCGCAGGTGGCGGTCGGTCGCGCGCCAGAGGGCGAGTCCTGGGCCGGCAGCACGGTCTCCGACAGGCTCAGGCTTCCCAGTGCGGCCGCGGCATTGCGGGCGAAGCCGCGACGTGTCAGACGGACAGGATTCATCAGCCGCTCCCACGGTTGAGGTCATGAGCAGCTTACCACGGAGAATCAGCCCCAGATACGGAACAGGGAGCACCGATTCGTCGGCGACCGCAGCGAAACGATTCCTCTAGAGAGAGGGGGGATGCTCCTCGACAGGACCGGCACCAGTTTCGGCACAGAACAGACGGGCCGCAGGCACCGCCCCTCGGACCGGGCATGTTTCCGCGACGAATGCACCGGCATTGTGGTGGGGCAGTTCTGGGATGGCTGCTCCGTCCGCTCACGAGACGGTTTCCCGCCAGGGGGCGGTGGATCAGGCCGCGCCGGGAGCGGCGGTGGGAGCGAGTTCCCGGCGGCTGAAGGCACGGGCTTCCACGTCGGCGGCATAGTAGGGCATCAGGTGCAGACTGCCGTCTGCGCACTCGGCGATCGCGGAGCAGTGCTCGACCCAATCGCCGGTGTTGGCCCGGAGGAAACCGTCGTGCATTGTGAGGGTGGGACTGTGGATGTGTCCGAACAGCACACCGTCGCAACCGCGCTGGCGGGCATAGTGTTCCAGCCGCTCCCAGATGTGGGCGCGGAGACACAAGCGGCGTTTGACCCGCCGTTTGACCCGTCCGCACCAGGCGTGGGGGCTGACGCCATCCGCCCGCCAGAGTTTCGTCACCAGTCGATTGGTTCCCAGCAGGACGTTGTGCAGCCGGGCCGAAATCTGCGAAACCCACTGATGCTCCTGTTCAATGGGATCGAACTGATCTCCGTGCAGAACCAGCAGGCGGCGGCCGGAGAGCGTGGCGTGGATGAACTCGTCGGCGATCTCGACGTTGGCGTCCGCGGCGCGCAGCAGGGGGGGGATGAACGGCTGCCGCAGGAAGGCGTCGTGATTGCCAGGGGTGTAGCGGATGCGGGTTCCCTGTCGGGCGAGGTTGGCGAAGCGCTCCATCACCAGCGAGCACTCGCGGGGCCAGCAGCGGCGGCGACGCAACTCCCAACCGTCAAAGATGTCTCCCACCAGGTACAGTTCGCGGGGACGGAGGGGGTGGAGGAATTCCAACAGCGGACCAAGCTGAGCATGCCGGCAGCCCAGGTGCAGATCGCTGAGGAACAACGTCCGAATCGGCGGTGGTGCGACGTTCGACGCATCCGGGGGAGGGGACGCCATGAACGGATGCTCCCGTTGGTCCCCGGCACCGTGCGGCGGCTGGTGCGCTGCCGCTTCCCGACACCAGGACTCTGGGGGGAAGTTTCGCCCCCTCCTCTTCACAGCGCATGAGGAGTTGATGAAACTCCGGTAAAGGCCCGCCGCCGCGGTCACCGCACATCGCTGGAGACCACCCTCCGATTGATCGCCATGACTGTAAACGAACTCCGCGCCGGGGACAATCAGTTTGTCTGGCACCCCTTTACCCCGATGCAGGCGTATCGCCGGGAGGAGGCTCCGATCATCGACCGCGCCGAGGGGTTTGAATTGATCGACGTCGAGGGGCGGCGGTACCTCGATGGCATCTCCTCGCTGTGGTGCAACGTTCACGGTCACCGCGTCCCGGAGATCGACGCCGCGATCCGTGCGCAGCTCGACCGCGTGGCGCACTCGACGCTGTTGGGACTCTCCTCGGTCCCGTCGATCGAGCTGGCGCGGGAACTCGTGCGGCGGACGCCGGAGGGATTGAACAAGGTCTTCTACTCCGACGACGGGGCCACCGCCGTCGAGGCCGCGCTGAAGATCGTCTACCAGTACCACCGTCAGCGGCCGGGCGGGAGCGACCGGCGGCGGCTGTTTGCAACCCTCCGCGGGGCCTATCACGGCGACACCCTGGGGGCCGTGAGCGTCGGCCAGATCGAACTCTTCCACCACGTGTATGGGGCGCTGTTGTTCGAGACCGTCAGCGTCCCTGCGCCGGTGACGTTCCGCCTCCCGCCAGGGTTCACCCCGGATGCCTACCTCCGGCACTGCTACGACGAACTGGAGCGCACGATCATCGCCCATCGCGATCGTCTGGCGGGATTCATCCTGGAGCCGCTGGTGCAGGGGGCGGCCGGGATTCTGGTCCATCCCCCCGGCTTCCTGCGGCGTGTGCGCGAATTGACCCGCGACTACGGCATCCCGCTCATTGCCGATGAAGTCGCAGTCGGGTTTGGACGGACGGGAACGCTGTTCGCCTGCGAACAGGAACAGGTCTCCCCCGACGTGATGTGTCTGGCGAAGGGGATCACCGGGGGCTATCTCCCCCTGGCGGCCACCCTGACCACCGACGACATCGCTGAGGCTTTTCTGGGGGAGCCAGCGGAAGGGCGGACGTTTTTCCACGGACACACGTACACCGGCAATCCGCTGGGGTGCGCGGCGGGGCTGGCCTCGCTGGAACTCTTCGATCGCCATGACGTGCTGGGAAACGTCCGCCGCAATGAAGCCGTGCTGCGCGAGGCGCTGGCGCCGCTGGCAGAACATCCCTGCGTCGGCGAAGTCCGCCAGCGGGGGGTGATGGTGGGGATCGAGCTGGTGCAGGACCGGGCGAGCCGCACGCCCTTCCCTCCGGCGCGCCGCACAGGACATCGCGTGACTCTGGCGGCCCGGAAGCGGGGGGTGATTCTGCGGCCGCTCGGGGATGTGGTGGTGCTGATGCCGGCCCCGGCCATGCCGGCCGACCTTGTGCGGCGGCTGTGCGCGGTGGCGCGAGAAGCGATCGACGAGGCGACGGTGTGCAGCGGAGAGTGAGCCACGCCGGCGAGCCGCCTGTACCGGTGTGCCACAATCGCCGGCCCACTCCCGCGGGAGGAGTTACTGAAGAGGGACGAGCCGACCGTCTTGCAGTTCCGCCCGTCGCGGGAACCGCGCTGCCAGATCGAGGCTGTGCGTGACGCAGATCAGCATCGTCGCATGTTCTGCGGCCACTTCCAGCAGCAAGGTTCCCACGGCTTCGGCGGTGCGGCGATCGAGATTGCCGGTCGGCTCGTCCGCCAGCAGCAGCCGTGGCTGATTGATGAGTGCGCGGCAGACGGCGACCCGCTGCCGTTCCCCCCCCGAAAGCTGGGCGGGACGGTGCGACTGGCGGCCCGCCAGTCCGACCCGCTCCAGGAGGGCCGCGGCGCGTTGCCGGGCGTCGGGAGTCGTGCCCTCGCCCGCCAGGGTGGGAAGCAGCACGTTCTCCAGCACGTTGCACTGCGGCAGGAGGTGATGATCCTGGAACACGAAGCCGATCGACCGGTTGCGGAACCGTGCCTGTCCGACGGCATCGAGTGCGAAGGGGTCCTCTCCGCCGAAGAGGACTTGTCCGGAGGTGGGGCGGTCCAACAGCCCCAACAGGTACAACAGTGTGCTCTTCCCCGACCCGGAAGGGCCGGTGACGGCCAGCGTCTCCCCCCGGCGGAGCTCCAGATCGACGCCGGTGAGGACCGTCACCCGGCCGGCGTCGCCGTTGAACACTCGAGTCAGACCCCGCACGAGGAGGTCGGGCGTGGCAGAGTCAGGGGGCATGGGGTGGTGGGCCGACCGATTGGTCCCGCCGATGCCATCGGCGGGCTTTGGACCCTGAGGGGAGTCAGACAAGAAACTCCCGCGCCTCGTCCATGAACTCGGGGTACAGAGTCCGCATCTTGCCGGTTGCCTCGGCGAGCGGCACGGGGACGATGTTGAGGCCGCGCAGGGCGACCATCTTGCCGAAGTCTCCCTTGATGGCCAGCCGGGCGGCGTGGATGCCCAACCGCGTCCCCAGCACCCGGTCGTAGGCGCTGGGCGACCCGCCGCGCTGCAGGTGGCCGAGCGTCACCCAGCGGGTCTCGATGCCGGTCAGCTTCTCGAGTTGATCGGCGACATACTTGCCCACGCCCCCCAGCTTGACGTGACCGAATTCGTCCCTGGAGGCGTCCTGAGTGACCATGCCGGCCCCCTTGACCTTGATCCCCTCGCTGACGATCACGATGCCGTACTTCTTGCCGCGTTCCCGGCGGCGGCGGAGGAGCGCGGCGACCGCTTCCAGGTCGGCCGGTTCCTCGGGGACAAGGATGGCGTCCGCCGCGGTGGCGATGCCGGCGAAGCAGGTGATCCAGCCGGCATGCCGCCCCATCACTTCGACGACCATCACGCGGCGGTGCGATGCGGCCGTGGTCCGCAGCCGGTCGACGCATTCCATGACGGTGTTGAGACAGGTGTCGAAGCCAAAGGTGAAATCGGTGGCCGACAGGTCGTTGTCGATCGTCTTGGGGCAGCCGATGACGTTGAGCTTGTGCACGGAGTAGAGCTTGCTGGCGACGCCGAGGGTGTCGTCCCCCCCGATGGCGATGAGGGCGTCCAGGCCGAGCGCCCGGAAGTTCTCCACCACCTTGAGCACCAGCGACTCATCCTTGAAGGGGTTGGTGCGGGAGGAACCGAGGATGGTTCCTCCCAGAGGCAGGATCTCATCCGTGGCCGCGGGGTCGAGCACCTCGTACTGGCACTCAATCGCTCCGCGCCAGCCCTCTTGAAAGCCCAGCGTCGTTCCTCCCTCGTTGGCGACGGTCCGCACGATGCCGCGAATCACGGCGTTCAACCCCGGGCAGTCTCCTCCCCCCGTCAGGCAGGCCACCTTCAGACCCATGACAGTTCCTCAGTTCAAGCCGGTTTCCGTGTGTGATGACGAAGCCACGCCTGCGGACCGCGCGCACCATCAGTCTGGGCCGCCTCCGGCAGGATGCGGCTATTGTGACGAGCTCCCGAGGGAATGCAATCCGCGGCGGTTGATGCTCCGCCCGGAGGTCGGAGCCGCTCGGCCGCCGCCCGGCTCGCGCCTCCACGGTGAGGGCCGAGGTTTGCAGCAGCGGCAGGGGGAGATCAGAATCAGGCCGCTCCGCCGGTCCGCGGTGTTCCCCCTCTCACCTGCGCTGTTGCCCATGCGTGATTCCCGGATTTCCAAACTGGCCGGCATCCTCATCGATCACAGTTGCCGTCTCCGTCCCGGAGACAAGCTGTTGATCGAGGCCTTCGACCTCCCGGATTCGCAACTGGTGTGCGAGCTGATCCGGCTGGCGGCCGAGCGCGGGGCGACGCCGCTGGTGAGCTGGAAGCACAACACCATCCTGCGGGCGTTGTACCAGTACGGAACGCGGGAGGGACTGACGCTGATAGGAGAGTTGGAGAAGCTGCGGATGGAACGCATGGACGCGTACATCGGCATTCGCGGGGCGGCCAACAGCAGCGAATTTGCCGACGTCCCCCGCCCGCAGATGGACCTGTATCAGGAGTGCTGGTGGAAGCCGGTGCACATCGAAACACGGGTCCCCAAGACGCGCTGGGTCGTGCTCCGTTATCCCACCCCGTCGTTCGCGCAGGCCGCCAAGATGAGCTGCGAAGCCTTCGAGGATTTTTTCTTTGATGTCTGCACCGTGGACTATGCGCAGATGGCAATCCACCAGGAACCGCTGCGGCAACGGATGCTCGCCGCCGACCAGGTCCACATCACCGGCCGGGGAACCGATCTGCGGTTTTCCATCCAGGACATCCCGGTGATCGCCTGCAACGGAGACCGCAACATTCCGGATGGAGAAGTGTTCACGGCTCCGGTGCGGACGAGCGTCAACGGCGTGATCACCTACAACGCCGCTTCGCTCTATCAGGGAACGGTGTTCGAGGGGGTGCGGTTCGAGTTCCGCGACGGCCAGATCATCCATGCGACCTGCGCCAACGAGCCGGAGAAACTCAACAGCATCCTCGATTCCGACGAGGGAGCCCGGTACATCGGCGAGTTCGCCATCGGCTGCAACAACCGCATCCGCCGCCCGATGCTCGACATCCTGTTCGACGAGAAGATCGGCGGGTCGATCCACTTCACGCCCGGCCAGGCTTATCAAGAGGCGGACAACGGCAACCGCAGCCGCGTCCACTGGGACCTGGTGCTGATTCAGACCCCGGAATACGGCGGGGGAGACATCTTCTTCGACGGCGAGCTGATCCGCCGGGACGGCCGCTTCGTCCCGCCGGAGCTGGCGCCGCTGAACGAGGGACTGTGAGCGATCGATCAAGAATGCTGCCGCGCAGGACTGCACGTCCGCTCCTCTCCCTCCCAGTGTGCAGCGGGTTTCTCCCAGAGTGAAGCGGGGGCTGGTACCGCGGAGCGGCGGGTCACAATCGAGGCGACGTACGCGGTTCCTCCTGCACCTCGGGTGGAGAGGGAGGTCGCGCCGCCGATTCACCGTGCGAGCGGGACGATTCGCTGGCCGGGGGGACGGTTGCCGGCGGAGTCAGATGCATCCCGCGGGGGGTGACCGGCTGCGCGCGCGGTTCTCCCCGGAACGTGATTGCGACCAGCATCAGCACGCACGCCGCAGTCATGGCCGCGAAGGGACTCCAGTGGCGGAGTTGCCGGAACACCTGGCGCGTCAGGGGCTGCGGAGGGCGCGACAGTTCCCGCTGGACGGCCGGCCACAGGCTGCCGCCGCTCTCCCACGTGGAGGTGGTTGCCGCGGCCTTCAGGCCCCGCAGCGAGTGCAGTGCGGTCCGGGCGGAGTGGTACCGCTGCCGGCAATCGGGGCAACCGGCGAGGTGCCGGCGCAACTCGCGCACGCGCGCGGCGTCGTCCAGGTCTCCGCCGGCCAGCAGAGCGAGGTCCAGTTTGACATCACGACAGTTCATGGCGACTCTCATTCGATCCGCGGATGGACGCGGATCAGGACAGGCATCCGGCGAGTTTCAACTTCGTTCCTTGCAGCGCCGTTCCCAGAGTTCCTGGAATCGATTGCGGGCCTCGGCCAGTCTCCAGCGGATGGTCGTCTCCTTCCGTTGGAGAATGGCGGCAATGTCCGACGTGGTGAAGTTCTCCAGGTCCCTGAGGATCAGGACGATGCGGTACTTCTCCGGGATCACGGCGAGGATGTGCCGCACCTCCTGTTGCAGGTCCTCCCGTACCCGCGGGTCGGCGACGCCCGGATCGGGCGGACGTTCCATCCCGCGATCGGTGAACAACCGCAGCCATCGGCGGCGCCGCCGCCTCCGCAGCCAGTCGAGCGCGAGGTTCACGCCGATCTGGAACAGCCACGGGCCGAATCGCCGCGAGGGATCGAACTGGTCGAGGCGCTGGTAGACCCGCAGGAAGGTTTCCTGGGCCAGGTCCTCGGCCGCTTCGGGTTGATCGACGAACCGGCGAATGACCCCCAGCAGACGTCGTTCGTACCGTTGGACCAGTTCTCCAAAGGCGTCCCGATCGCCGCGGCGGACGGCATCGACCAGCCGCGCGTCGCTCACGGAGGGTTCATCCGGGAGGGGGAGGCAGGTCTCGGATCGGCGGGGGCGGGACACGGCCATGCGGGGCGTCCTGACGGGTCTTGCCGTAGTGTACGGTTCCGCAGGCCGAAGTGTTGGTAAAATCCGGACAAGTCTCTGCCCGGTCGGGATTCCATTCCGCGGAGTGGGTATTCCCAACCCGTTTCATCTGCTATTCTTAGAGAGCGTCTGTCCGACCAATCGGTTGCCGTTCCCCTCTTGACAGGCCCTGGGAGAGACTGCGGTCCGCAGCCTTTCTCGTCCATTGGAGAGTTCCGGAATGCCCGCGACGCAGGCGGAACATACCTCCCGCTCCTCCGCGGAATTTCGAGCCTACGATCCCCAGCGGGGCGCCGAAGTCGATCGCCGACACGGCCTGTTGGCGGAGTATCTGCACCTGAAGGAGCTGGACGCTCTGCTCCTGCGGCGCCCCGCCAACATCGCCTGGCTGACTTGCGGCGGGGACGTCCAGCGGACCGGTTGTTGCGACCCCATCGTCGCCGTGCTGCTCACTCCGGATGCGCGCGTCGTTTTGACCAGCAACGTCGATTCCTCCTTGCTGTTCGACGGCCCCTTGAGCGGGCTCGGTTTTCAACTCAAGGAGCGTCCCTGGCAGCAGCCGCGGGAACTGCTGTGGCAGGACGTCTGCCGCGGGCGGAAAGTCGGCGTCGATCTTCCCCTGCCGGGGGCGGTGACGGTCGACACGGATCTGGCGGAGTTCCGGTGCCGCCTCTGTGAAGCAGAGTTCGCCCATCTCCGGGAACTCGGACGCGATCTGGCGCACGCCGTCGAGGCCACCTGCCGGAACTGCGAAGAAGGGGCCGCCGAATGTGAAATCGCCGGTCAGCTCCTGCACCGCCTGGCTCGCCACCTGATGACGCCGGTTCGCGTCCAGGTGCTCTCGGACGGCCGGGGAGAGCGTTATCGCCATTGGGGGTATGGAGACGCCCCTGTGCGGCGGTACGCAACGATCAGTGTGTTGGCGCGGCGGCACGGCCTGCATCTGGGGGTCGCCCGCACGTTCTCCTTTGGGACCCCGCCCGAACGCCTGCTGGACGCCTTGCATCACACGGGAATGCTTCTGGGAACGGCGCTGTACTTTTCCCAGGCCGGCTGGACAGCCGATGAGGTCTGGAGTCGCGTTCAGCGCATCTATGAGAAATACGGAGCGGCCGATGAGTGGCGTCTGGCCGATCAGGGGGAAGTCGTCGGCTATGAAGCGTGCGAACAGAGCCTGGGGCCGGAGAGCTCGTTCCACCTGTCGGAAGGGATGCCGATCTTCTGGTATCCTTCGGTCGGTCCGGCGATGGCGGGGGATTCGATCCTGATTCAGCCCCAGGGACAGGCGCTGCTCACCACCGGACGACAGTGGCCGCTGCTGACGGTCTCCATCAAGGGAACACCGATCGAGCTTCCCGGTCTGTTGCAGCGCGAACCGACCGAAGCCTGGGCCGTCGGCTGAGCCGGTCGATCTGTCCGGGACCCTCACCAGGGCGGCGTCGGTCCGGCTTGGATCGGCTGGCGGAAGAAGTCTTCCTCCTCCGACAGTGGGGGAATCCACTCTGGCGTCGGCGGCGGGGGCGTCGAGCGTCCCGCCAGCCCCAGAAAGTTCCGCAGGAGTTGATGGCCGGCCTGGGTCAACACCGATTCCGGGTGGAATTGAACACCCCAGACCGCATGGCGCCGGTGCGCCAGCCCCATCACCACTCCGTCGGACGTCCGGCAGGTGACCTCCAGCTCCGCGGGAAGCGTGGCCTCGTCCACGATCAGGGAATGGTATCTGCCGACGGTGAGGGGCTGGGGCAGTCCGGCAAAGAGTCCCGTGGCGTGGTGCACGACCGTCGCCGTCCTCCCGTGGACCGGCTCCGGCGCGCGAACCACCGCCGCCCCGTAGGCCGCTGCGATCGCCTGATGTCCCAAACAGACCCCCAGCATCGGCGTCTGTCCGGCCAGCGTCCGCACCAGATCGACGCAGATGCCCGCCTCCGCAGGTGTGCATGGTCCGGGAGAGAGGACCATCGCCTCCGGCCGGCGGCTCCGCACTTCATCCACCGTGACGGAGTCATTGCGGACCACTTCCGTATCGCAGCCCAACTCGCGCAGATAGCGCGCGAGATTGAAGACGAAACTGTCGTAGTTGTCGATGAGGAGGATCACCGCCCTTCACCCTCCGGCATGGGGTGCAGAGGCGACAGCCCGGAGAGGTCGGTCCGCAGTTTCCGCCGCCGGGCCTCGAATTCCTCATCGTTCACGACCGGGACCAGCCCTGCCGTGGCCAGGGGGCGATCCAGGGGCACCCAACTGTGACACCCCGCATATTCCGCACGGTCCGGGATCGTCCACGGGGAGGGTCGGCGGTACACGCGCAGCAGCAGCACGGTCAGACCCGGTCGGCGGTAATGAAACCGCTCTCGCGCCGTCCGGAGCGACAGCCCGTGCAGGCCCTCCAGACAGGCCAGGTCGGCTTCCCGTTCCACGCGAAACAGGTCGGCGACCTGGGCATACAGTTCCAGGAGCAGGCTTCCGGGGGGTGGCAGGGCTGCGGCCGCCTCCGCCAGCAGCGGCGTCAGCTCGGGGGCCAGCTCATCCGCCGACTGGTGAAAACGGGTGGGCAGCAGCCAGAACTCGGGATGCTCCACCGTGAATCCGCGCGGGCCTTCCGCCAGTCCCCCTTTACGGAGCAGGAGCAGATGTCTCCCCTGGGCGAGCGCGGCGCACAGGACGCTCCACTCCTTGAGGGCGATCGAGCATTCCGCGAGCATGGGACGGAATCCGGAGGGGGTGCGGCCCCGCCGGACCACCCGGCGCGGCCTTTACCGATGATAGCCGAGCGAGACGATCACGTCGTAGAGTTCCTCGAAGGTGATGAACCGCCGCCGGTGACGCAGTTTGTACTGGTCGATGGCCTGGGCCAGTTCATTCACTTCGGGCCGGGGCGAGTCGTAGGAGGAGGCAAACTGTCGGCGTTCGACTCCCGGCGGTCCCTGCTCACTCTGGCGGCGATCGTGGAACGTCGTTTGTTCAGCGATGGCGAGTTGCATACAGTTCTCTCGGCCGGTAGGAGATGATCGGTCGGGTTCCACGGGGACGTCCGAGATCTCGGCAGGGCCCGGTCCACGCAGGGCAACGTAATACCCATTGGGGAACTTACAACGTTTCGGGCGATCCGCCGGACCGGTTTCCCCCCGCCGCGAAGTATTGTCCCGTCCTGGAACTGAATCTGCCGGGTTTTCCGGATCGGCCGGTTGTGGCGCGGTTCGGCGGCAGGCATCCCTCCCGCCGCAAGGCGGCATCCCTCTCTCATGATGACCAAAGTCACCATTCTCGGCAGCGGCGCGATGGCGACCGCCTGTTCCGTCCTGCTCTCCGAACGGCCCCAGACCGCCGTGGCGATGTGGGTCCGCAACCCGGAGCACTGCCTGGATCTGCTGGCCGACCGGGAAAATCGCCGGCTGCTCCCCGGCGTGCGGATTCCCGACGCCGTCCAGATCACCACCGACATCGAGGAGGCCGTCGCCGAGGCCGAACTGCTGCTGGCCGCCATCCCGACCAAGTACCTGCGCGAGACTCTGAGCGAGATCGCCCCGGCCCTGAACCGCAATCGCCCCGTCATCAGCGTCGTCAAGGGGCTGGAGAACGAGACTTTCCTGCGACCCAGCCAGATCATCGAGGAGACGCTCGGCAGCCGCGCCGTCTGTGCCCTCAGCGGTCCCAGCCACGCGGAGGAGATCGCTCGCCGACTTCCGGCCAGCGTGGTGGCCGCCAGCGGTGACGTCACGCTCGCTCAGCGCGTGCAGACACTGTTCCTCAGGGACCGTTTTCGCGTGTACACCAACCAGGACCTCATCGGCGTGGAACTGGCGGGGGCGTTCAAGAACATCATCGCCATTGCCGCGGGCATCTCGGACGGACTCGGTTTCGGCGACAACGCCAAATCGGCCCTCATGACTCGCGGCGTGGTGGAGATGCAGCGGTTCGGAGTGGAACTGGGGGCCGAACGGGAGACGTTCAACGGACTGGCGGGGATTGGAGACCTCATCACCACGTGCATCAGTCCGCACAGCCGCAATCGCCGGGTGGGGGAGCGCCTGGGCCGTGGGGAGTCCCTCGACGCCATCCTGGCGAGCATGACCGCCGTGGCCGAAGGGGTCAACACCACCCGCAGCGTGTACGATCTGGCCGAGGAGCGGGGGATCGAGCTGCCGATCACCGCTGCCGTCTATTCCATCCTGTTCGGGGGAAAGACGCCGATCGAAGCCACGACTGAACTGATGGAACGCCCGCCGCGCGAGGAGTAGGCTGCACGCCGCGCGATTCCGTTTCGTACGGCGGCAGTCACCGTGGAGATCTCCTCCTTCCTTCGAGGTAGGCTTTCAGAGCCGCTGCGCTGTTGTGCTCAGGATCGCTGGCCGCATACACGAACGTGACCGTCCCCTCCTGTGTGCGGAGCTTCAGCAAGGCCAGCAGGTCCCGCTGCTTGTCCAGTTCGGCCCAGTAGCGGCGGCGGAACTCTGCCCATTTCCGGGGGTCATGGCTGAACCATTGCCGCAAGGCGGTGCTCGGTGCCAGGTCCTTCAGCCACAAGTCGATGGCTGCCTGTGTCTTGCGCAGGCCCCGCGGCCAGAGGCGTTCAACCAGGATGCGCAGCCCGTCCTGCGGCGAGGGGGCTTCGTACACGCGTTTGAGCTGAATCATGTCGGCGACCTTGTGGGTCCGGCGCCGGACTGCCCCCCCCTGAGGAGATGGCAGGGGGACCGTGGGCGAATCGTCCACACCGGCGGACGATTCTCCTCCAGAAACCCCCCGTTGACAACGTGCAGAGCGTTCGAGCTGCTCAAACGGGAGAGAGCGCACTCTGTCCCGGAGGTCCCCACAGGCACGGCTGGCAAGCCAGCCGGCGAAGAGGAGGCCCTTGCCAATCTGGGACCGAGCCAAAGCCCGAGCCCGCCTGACGCCCCGCTTGACATCGACGCCGCTCGATCGATGATGCAAACGCGGCCGCCGCGGTCCATCCCGGCAGACGGCGGTTGGTTCTTCCCGCTGGATCACCACTCCCGTCCGAGGTCTCTGCCATGTCGCACCGGTTGACGGCCCCGCTCGTACTTTGGGTCCTCGCTTCCGCCTCCGGCGGCGGCGAACTGACTGCCTCGCGGCCAAACATCATCCTCATCATGCCCGATGACATGGGGTGGGGGGACATCGCCGTGCACGGCCATCCGCTGATTCACACGCCCCATCTCGATCGGCTCCATGCCGAGAGTCTGCGGCTGACCGACTTTCACGTCAGCCCCACGTGTGCTCCCACCCGCTCGGCGATCATGAGCGGGCGGCATGAGTTCAAGAACGGCGTCACGCACACCATCCTCGAACGGGAGCGGATGTCCCTGGATACCATCACCCTCCCGCAGGTCCTAAAGACCGCCGGTTACACTACCGGCATCTTCGGCAAATGGCACCTCGGCGACGAGGAACCCTACCAGCCCCAGCGCCGCGGCTTCGATGAGGTCTACATTCACGGTTGCGGCGGTATCGGGCAGACCTATCCCGGCAGTTGCGGCGACTTCCCCGACAACGACTACTTCAACCCCGCCCTGCTCCACAACGGGACCGTCGTCAAAACGCAAGGCTACTGCACCGATCTGTTCTTCACGCAGGCCCTGCGGTGGATCAACGAGCAGCGCCGCGGGGAGAAGCCCTTCTTCGCCTACATCACCCCCAATGCACCGCACGCGCCCCTCATCAGTCCCGGACCTCAATACGACCGGTTGTACATCGGCCGGGAGATCAACGGCCAGCGGCTCAGCGACGGCGACGTCGCCTACTATGCGATGATCACGAACATCGACGAGAACGTGGGCAAGCTGCTGAGCGCCCTCCAAGAGTGGGGCTTGGAAGGCGACACCCTGGTGCTGTTCCTCTCCGACAATGGTGGCACCCATACGCGGCTGTACAGCGGCGGGTTCCGCGGGGGCAAAGGGACCGTCTACCACGGCGGAACGCATGTGCCGTGCTTCTGGCGCTGGCCGGGACGCATCCCCGCCGGCGTCGATTGTCCCGCCCTCGCCGCGCACATCGACCTGTTCGCGACGCTGGCGGAGCTGGCCGGCGCTGAGACGACCGAGGAGGTTCGCCGGCAATGGGACGGCCGCAGCCTTGTTCCGCTCCTCGAACACCCTCACACCCCCTGGGCCGATCGTCTCCTCGTCACGCATCTGGGGCGCTGGCCGGTGGGACAGGCGCAGGACGCCAAGTTCAAGAACTGCTCGATCCGCAACAGGCGATTCCGGCTGGTGAACAATCAGGAGCTGTACGACCTCGACGCCGACCCCGGCGAGACGACCAATGTGATCGAACAGTACCCGTACGTCGTGGCGACCCTGCGGGTCGCCTACGACGAATGGTGGGAGTCGATTCTTCCCCGGCTTGTCAACGAGGACGCCGTGGGCCCCCCCGTCAACCCCTTCAAGGAGCTGTACTGGAAGCAGTTCGGCGGGGGACCGGATGAGGCCCTGCGGAAACGGATGGACCCGGCCGGGAAGTTCGCCCCTCCCATGCCTCCGGCGACACGGCGGCCGCGCAACAACTGAGCCGAAGTCGTCGGGGTCTTACTCCCGGTCTCTTCCGCGGCCAGCGTACGTCTTCAGCGGACGACCGGTCCGGCACAGCGGATCAGATGATCGTGGTCGATGTAGACCACTTCCTCGCGCTGCTCGGTGAAGGTGAACGGCAGCGGCCAGTGCGAGCGTTTCGTCTCTTCGAAGAAGACCGTGCACTTGTAATGGCAGTGGTGCAGGCGAGCCGGGCCGACGCCAGGATAGAACCGGCACTCGTCCAGCCGGTCCACAATCGGCGTGACGACGAACTTGACGTTGTTCCAGCTCGTTTCCGCGAGGAATGGGAAGCCGCCCGAGCGGGTGTCCGGCAGGGTGCGAATGACTTCATCGGCCGAGGGAGGATCCATGCAGAAGACAGGAGCGTTCTCTCCCTCGATCGGATCGAGGATCGGCACCTTGCCGTAACGTTCCTCTTCCCAATAGGTGTCCTCGACCATCTGGCTGAAATACGGCGTCACGGGGATGAGGGGGGTCGTCCCGAACTGGATCGCGGCATAAATCGCGTCCTTGGCAAACCAGTAGGCAAGCTTGCAGCCGCTGGCCGGGACGGTGCAGATCACCGCGACCAGGAGCAGGCAGGCTTTACGGACGTGATGGGGCAGCCGGGTCATCCTCGTGTGCCTCCAGGTGTCTCGTGTTCAGGTGGGGCCCCCTACGGACTCCAGCCGGAACCGGATCGTCGCATGGGCTCGCGACGCTTATCCGTGGTATCGACCGCGCCATTCTGCCAACTTGCAGGAATCTTCCGGTTTTATCGGCTCTGGCGAAGGCGCGGATTGAGCGGAGTTGCACCGATGGGAGAGCCTGCAGTCAAAGCGGGCAAACTGGGGAACACGGGCAGTCGGGAATTGCAGAGGACCAGAACCGCGCCGCCGCCGCTCCGCGCCTGATTGCCCCGCCTTCTCGTCATCCCACCCGGACTCCCCGCTCCCGCAACTGGCGGATCAGCGTTGCGACGTCGGTGAAGACCTCCGCCTGAAGACCGAACCGTCGGCCGGCGGCGACGTACTCAGCAATGTCGTCGGTGTAGAAGCATTCGCCCGGATCACACTGGAGGTCCTTCAGGGCGCGGCGGTAAATCGCCTCTTCGGGCTTCACCGCCCCCACGGCGAACGACGTCAGCACGGAGTGAAACGGTCCCAACACGTCATACCGGGACCGGACCCACTCGTAATGGGCCGGCGATGTGTTCGTCAGCGCCACCAGCCGGTATCCCTGATGCCGCAACTGGTCCAGCAGCGGGCGGACGAAGGCGTTGGGGCTGAAGATGTCGCAGCACGCCCGCTCCAGTTCCGCTGGATCAAAGCGGACTCCAAGCCTCGCTTCCAGCCGACGTTGAAATTCCCGCTGGTCGATCTCGCCACGCTCCAGCGGGAGCTGCAACCGCCCGTCGAAGATGGCGACGTGGACCTCCTCGCCGCCGCGGTCCACCAAGGCGCCGATCTGGCGGCACATCCGCTCATGCGAGAAGTTCACCAGAACATTCCCCAGGTCGAACAGGAGTGTGCGGATCATGGGGGATCAGCCATTCAGGGAAGTGGAAGGCGGCGGCGCCACCGCGGTCATGAGATTGTATGCGGCCGTCCGGCGAGGGAGCGCGGATTTCAGGACGGCGCAGGACGCGGCGGTCGATTCGCCCCGCGTTCCAGTTTCTCCTTCAGACGGGAAAAATTGTGCAGCCAGCGGTCGTAGTCCTGCCCCTTGAAGGCGAAGAACTCCGCCACTTCCGGGTGGGGCAGGATCAGGAACCGCTCCGCGGCGATCCCTGCCGCCACTGCCTCCGCCACCGCTTCCGGCGTGAGACTGCTCAGATGCAGAAAACGATGGATCGGGTCGGACAGGTCGAGGAAGTCGGTCACCACGCCCGCCGGACAGAGAACCGAGACCTTCAGCCCCTGCCGCCGATACTGGATGCTCAGCCACTCGGCCAGAGCCACCGTCCCATGCTTGGTGACGGAATAGGGGGCCGACCCGATCTCCGTCAGCAGTCCCGCGGCGGAGGCGGTCGGCAGAAAGTACCCTTCCCCCCGGTTGAGCATGTGGGGAACGACCGCCCGGGCCGCGTAGACGTGGCTCAGGACGTTGATCCGCCAGTTGCGCTCCCACGCCGCATCGTCGGCGTCCAGTCCTCCCTTGGCGGTCGTACCGGCGTTGGAACAGTAGAGGTCGATCCGTCCGCATGTCTCCAGCGCTTGTGCCACGAGACGTTGCACGTCTGCTTCCTTTCCGACGTCGCAGTGGACCGCCACGCCGCCGACCTCCGCGGCGACCTGCTCAGCTCCGGCCACGTCGATGTCCGCCACGAACAATCTCCCCGCGCCGGCTTGTGCGAATCGCCGGCAGAGCGCGCGGCCGATGCCGTGAGCCCCCCCCGTCACCACCACCACACGGTCTTGTAGCTCCATGCCAGGCTCCGGGAGATGTGAAGAGATCGGTTCCTCACCACCCTTCCCCTCACGGGACAGAGGGGCCGGGAAAGGTGTGATACAAAACCGGTCTGTTGCCACTCTGTTCTGATGCCAGTCGCCGTCTCCTCGTTCCACGAGAGCCGCGAACGGAACTGGTTGCGCCGGCAGCTCCTCAAGGGGCCGGCGGAAATTCGAGCTCGGTCTTGTCGCATTCCGGATAGGGGAGGGCTGCCGTGCGCCGGGGCTCGGCCATCCGGAACGTCAGCACCCCCGCCAGGGCAATTAATCCGCTGACGCTTCCGAACAGCCAGCAGGCGCCCACATAAGGGCGATCGGCGAACAGGTCGAGCACCCCTCCGGCGATCGGCGAGAACAGAAACGGGATCAGAAAACAGACCCGCATTGTACTCAGGTACAGCGGGTGCAGCTCCGGGCCGACGAGTTCGAGCGTGTAGTTGTTGATGGTCCGCATCGTCACAGGGGACATCCCCAGCAGCAGAAACACGAACCAATACCAGTTTCGGCCGACGGCAGTGGGGCCGTCGAGACCGGCCAGCCCCAGCGCCACGAGCGGAGCTGACATCAGCACCACGCATTGCAGCCGCAGCACCAGTCGATTGCCGCAGCGATCCGCCAGAAACCCGCAGCAGGGACTGAAGCAGGCGACTCCCACGTTCTGGGCCACTACCCAGACCATCAGCTCCCGATCCCCCAGCTTGAGGACTTCCCGGGCCAGCCACTGAAAATGCGGGAAGATGAGCACGATGCAGGTCAGGAGCATCACCACCCGCGCCGCGCGGCGGAACTGAGCGTCCCCCCGGTAGACCGACCATGCCGACCGCAGTTGCAGCCAGGGGGAGACCGGCGGGACGGAGTGCGGTTGGTCCTCCGGTTCCCGCAGCGCGAACGTCACCAGACCGCAAACCGCGAAGCCCCCCGCCGTAAACGCGAAGATCGGCAGGAAGCGGGAGACTCCCGGCCGCTCCAGCCACGGCCCCAGCAACCACCATGCGGCAGCAATGGCCAGCAGCGGCCCTACCACTCCCCCCAGCCACATCAGCCGCCCGCGCCGCTCCGCCCGGATCAACTTGCCGTGCAGCGTCCCCTGGGCAATCTGATTCAGTCCCGTGATCGAGAAGAACAGGATGTACAGCCCCAGGAAGGCCAGCGGCATCCAGCCGGGAATCGCCCGCTCCGCCGACCAGGCCATCCAGGCGACGATGGCCGTCGGGGCTGCCATCGAAAGAGATGTCAGCCGCAAGACACGCCCCTTGGAGCGCGTATCCCGCAGGCGGTCGGCGACCAGCAGCGGCGGAATGCTCTGCCCAATCCGCGACAACGTCGGCAGCCATCCCCGAATGACCCCCGTCCCTCCCGTCAGAGCGTCCAGAAACGCCGGGACGATCACGCTCTCCGTCTTGAAAATCCAGGCGATGCGAAAGACAACTTCGTAGACCACCAGCACGCTCAGATTGCGCGGCTCGGCGGCATCCAGTGCCTGCCGTCGTTGTGCATCCCGAGGCGAATCAGTCGCCGACGGCGCCTGCGAGGAATCGGCGACGCTCACGGATCCACGCATGGAGAGAGTGAAGGAGAAGCCGTCCCGAGCCTAATGCATTCCGTTCGCCGTGACGATGCCGCGACTGCGAAAATCGTAGACGTCTCCGGAACGGAGGACCGTCCCTTCCCGCAGCGTCTCCTCATCCGGCGCCTCCTCCGGAAGACGGTCATAGATCGAGACGGTCCCCGCTCCGAGGACCCGCCCCTGCGTCCCCGACACAACGAGCGCCGTCGACTCGTCGATCCCCACGCACACAAGCTGAGGAAAGGTCCGTTTGACCAGCTCGAGGTCCGGCTGGCGTCCACGCTCGGTGAAGTGCTGGTCGATGGCCGTGCCGGGAAGGAACCCAAATCCGCGCTCATAGCCCTCCGCCATCATCACGGTGTTCCCCAGGGGATGTCCGCGGACGAGGTAGGTCCCCTGGATGGTGGCCCCGGCGGAACTTCCTCCGATGATCCCCCCGCGCTCCAGCACGCCCTGACACAGCGTCACAAACGGCGTCCCTTCATAGGCGTCCAGAAACCGCCACTGCCGCCCTCCCCCAAACCAGACCCCCGTGGCCTCCCGGAGCGGCGCCAGCGATTCCTCACTCATTGCCGCGGAGCCCCTCGCGGGATGCAGGACCTCGACGCCACCGGCGCCGGCTTCGAGAAATCGACGCACGTCACTGCGGTCCACCAGCCGCGGCGACTCCTCCGCCGTGGGAATGACGACGATTCGCGCTTCGGCCCCGCCTGCCCGGTCGACGAACGTCTGGACCATTTCGTCGGTCAGGCCGCCCCCTCCCACGATCATCAGACTCCCCCGCGGTACTTCGGGCACGACCGGCGCGCGGGGGGGAAAGGGGGACTGTTCCCGCAGTTCCGCCGCCCGGCGCAACAGAGTGAGGTCCGCCGGCTGTCCACTCCCGATGGTGAAGACGACCTCGTCCCGTGCGGCACCCGCCGCCAGATGGAGCGTGGCCGCGACCTCTCGCCCCCCGACTCCCATCAGCCGCCGGCCGCGCACCAGCAACAGGGCATCTCCACGCAACCGCAACCCGACGCATCCCGCCGGTGGCGACGCTGCGGCCTCCTCTCCCAAGTCATTTTCGTCGGCGGAAAGAAGCACGACCCCTGCCAGCAGAGACTCTCCACCGGGGTCGCCGCCGTCCGAATCAACCCTCGGAGCATCCGGTCTGCTGCGAGGCATCCACCAGGCGCGCAAGGCGGCGCTGCCGCTCAGCACCAGCGTTCCCCCGGCCGACACATGGCGGACCGCTGCACGTCCCAGCGGCGAGTGGAGGAGTTCCTCCGGATTCACCCCGGACTCGGCATGGACCCAGAAGGTCGAATCCCCCGGTGGCGACTGTGCCACTGGCGGGAGGTCCGTCGCCGTCCGGGCCCAGCGAAGTTCCCCCACCGACGCACAGGCGCTGGCGGCCGCGGCAAGCGAGGCCACGGAGTCTTCCCCCCCCACGACGACGATGGACAGAGGGACGTCCGGACGCAATTCCCTCAGTGCCGCTCCTGCTTCCCGAGGGGAGACTTGCGGGCCACACAGCAGGAGGGTGCCGGCGATCCCGCGGGGATCGTACCGGGAGCGCCACGCCGGCGCCGGCTCGTCGGCGGCGGTCATTGCCCCCAGGGCGGCGACCGCGATCACCAGGAGGCATCGCCGCACGTCACAGTTCGGGCAGATTGACCGCATGGGAGCGCGAAACCAACGGAGGCCGACGCAACAAGGAAACGACCGTTACGATTTCGGAGCCGCCAAGACCACCTGCAACTTGATTCTCTGGCCGCCCCGCAGGACGACCACTGTCACCTGCTGCCCCGGCGAGAACTTTCGCAGCGCCAGATCAAAGTCATCCAGACTGCCGATCTGCTCCTCTCCGAGCTGGACAATGATGTCCCCACCGCGCAGGCCGGCGAGATCGGCCGGACTGCCGGGGGCCACCCCCTGGATGGCGTAACCCTCCGTATCGGTGCTGAAGTCGGGGATGCTGCCGAAGTACGGCCGGTTGCCGGAGCGCGTCAGGGTCGCGTGCTGCTGGATGGCGATGTACCCGGGGCGTTCGGGATTGGCCGCCGTCGCCGTGACGACTTCCTCGAGGAAGTCCACGATCCGCCGCATCCCGGCCGCGTTGATCTTCTCCCAGTCATCGGTGGGGCGGTGATAGTCGTTGTGCGTGCCGGTGAACAGATGCAGCACCGGAATTTCACGGGCATAGAAGGAGGAGTGGTCGCTGGGGCCGAACCCTTCGGGCTTGAGGATGAGTTGAAGCTGCTTCCCCTGGGCGCACTGCTCCAGGAGTGCCGGCCAGCGGGGGGACGTGCCGCTGCCAAACACCGTCAGCTTGTCATCCTCGAGGCGGCCGACCATGTCCATGTTGAACATGGCGATGGTGGACTCCAGCGGGAACAACGGCTCTTTGACGTATTGCGCCGAGCCGAGCAGTCCGCGCTCCTCTCCCGTAAAGGCGATGAACACCAGCCGCCGCGGCGGCTTTTGCGGACGCGCCGCGAACCGCCGGGCGAGTTCCAGCAGCGCGGCCGTGCCGGAGGCGTTGTCGTCCGCTCCGTTATGGACCTCGTGCGAGCCGGGCGCCAGGGAGCCGTCCCCTCCGAACCCGAGATGATCGTAATGGGCGCCGATGAGGATGGTCTCATCCTTCAGAGGGCCTTCCCCCTCCAGCACGCCCACGACGTTGGCCACCCCCACGCGTTTGACCGTCAGGCTCGTCTGGCCGACCGCCCGCCAGCCGGTCAGTGCACGGCTGTGAGGCCGGCCGGTCTCGTCGATGGCTGCTTCCAGTTCCTCCAGGGAGGTTCCCAGCGCGCCCCCCAGCAGTTGGTTGCAGACGCGCTGCGTGATGTGAAGGATCGGGATGGACTTTCCGGAGCGAGGTCCGCCGTAGCCGAACTCCATCAAGGGATCGGCGACGTGCTCGCGGGAGACTCGTTCGGTCTGTTCGACGCGCCGTTGCGCGAGCGCGAGCTGCTCCCGGGCCTGTGGCAGCCGCTCCGGATCATCCCCCGCCTCGGCCACGGATTGGGCGGCCTGCGCGGCCGCCTCCCGCGCCTCGCGGAGCTGCTCAGCGATCCGGGCCGCCTCATGCCGGCCGGTGAAAGGATCGTTGACGAACAGGATTGCCGCAGCGCCGTGGCGGAAGGCGTTGCTCACCTTGGTGCGGAGGGCGGCATGGCGGGAGGTCCCGTGGGGACCGGCGTCGAACATCCCCCCCTCGCGCCCCTGTTGCGGCGTCCGCCGCAGCACGATCACCACCTTCCCCTGTACGTCGACGTCGGCGAAGTCGTTGTAGGGGGGATCCTGCGACTCGATGCCATAGCCCAGAAAGACCACCGGAGCATCAAAGACGCCGGCGTCGCCGAAGGAGCAGACCTGAAAGTCCTTCCCCATCTCCAGGGCGATTCGCTCCCCCGCGGGACCGCGGAGCTCCAAGCTGTTGGGGGATTGCAGTTCAGCCCCGTCAATCACCTCGAAGGTCTGAAAGGGGTCCCCCCCGGCGATGGTGGTGTTGAGTCCCAGGGCAGCGAACTGCTCTCCCAGGTAATGTTGGGCCTTGACCAGTCCCGCGGTGCCGACGCCGCGCCCCTCGAACTCGTCCGAGGCGAGGATGCGGACCGCGTCGAGCAGCCGCGTCTCGACTTCTTCCGCCGACGCCCCCCAGAGCGGCACCGCAGCCTCTAGGGTGAGCGAAACGGCCAGAAGCGACCCGAACATTCTGTGGACAGGCAGGCGCATGGGCGGGAGGGAGAATCAGGATCAGGCGGCGCGGGAGAGAATCCGACTTCCAAAGGCGACGGAATTCTAGGCAACACGAAGCGGCGGATGTAACTCCAGGCGGCGCGCCCGATGCCCGGTTGAGAGGCGAAGCTGCTTGCACCGGCGGCAGAATGGTTGAGCGTCCTCCCACTCCTGCCCGTTTGCCAGCCGTCGATTTTCCGCCGGAGAGGATCGCCGCCGAACCGCCGAGGGTGCGGCGGTCCGGGAATTGCTGGGAGGCTTGAATTCCGATCAGCGCCGCTCAATCATGCGCTCCGTGATCCAGTCCTATCCGATTGCGCGCGACAGCTTCGACGAATTCGTGGCGGAGGGGGGGGGGCCGCGCCATGCCGCTCTCGCAGACGCCCTCAGCCAGGTGTCGCTGGCCGAACTGACCGACCGGCAGCGATTCGCCGAGCGGACGCTGCGGGAAAAAGGGATCACCTTTGCCGTCTACGGGCACGAGGAAGGGACTGAGAAGGTCTGGCCGTTCGACCTCATCCCACGGGTCATCTCGCAAGCGGAGTGGCGGCAACTGGAGGCGGGGTTGAAGCAGCGCATCCGGGCGCTGAACCTGTTTCTGGACGACATTTACGGCCCCCAGCAGATTCTCAAGGACCGCGTCGTCCCGCGGGAGCTGATTCTCTCGGCGAAGACGTATCGGCCGCAGTGTCAGGGTTTCCGCCCCCCCAAGGGGGTCTGGACGCACGTCACGGGGACCGACCTCGTCCGCCACAAGGACGGGAAGTTCTACGTGCTGGAGGACAACCTCCGCTGCCCGTCGGGCGTCTCCTACGTTCTGGAGAACCGCGAGCTGATGAAGCGCGTCCTCCCGGAAGCGTTTCAGGGGACGGCGATCGCCCCGGTGGAGGACTACCCCGAACAACTGCTGGATACGCTGCTGCAAACGGTGCCGGACGGCGTCTCCAATCCGACGGCCGCGCTGCTCACCCCGGGGGTTTACAACTCCGCCTATTTCGAGCATTCCTTTCTGGCGCAGCAGATGGGGATCGAACTGGTCATGGGGAGCGACCTGTTCGTGCAGGACGGCTACGTGCAGATGCGGACGACGAAGGGACCGGCGCGCGTGGACGTCTTGTATCGCCGCATCGACGATGACTTCCTCGATCCCCGCGTTTTCCGGCCCGACTCCCTGCTGGGCGTGCCGGGGCTGATGGAGGTGTATCGCGCCGGGCGGGTGACGCTGGCCAATGCCCCCGGCACGGGCGTTGCCGACGACAAGGCGGTCTACGCCTACGTTCCACGGATCATCGAATACTATCTGACCGAGGAGGTGCTCCTGCCCAACGTACCGACTTATGTGTGCAGTGAGGACGACGCGCGCCAGTATGTGCTGGAGCATCTGGATGAACTGGTCGTCAAGCCGACGAACGAGTCGGGGGGCTACGGAATTCTGATGGGGCCGCAGTCAACGCGGCAGGAGCGGGAGGAGTGCGCCGCCCGGATTCGCGAGAACCCGCGGAACTACATCGCCCAGCCGATGCTCACCCTTTCAACGGTGCCGACGATCGTGGGGGGGGAACTGAGACCGCGGCACGTCGATCTGCGGCCGTTCATCCTGTACGGGAAGGATTTTTACGTCCTCCCCGGCGGATTAACGCGGGTGGCGCTGCGGGAAGGGTCGATGATCGTCAATTCCTCGCAGGGGGGCGGCAGCAAGGATACCTGGGTGGTGATGTGAAGGGGGCGCTGGATCGCCGGCGTTCCGCACCACCCGACTCCCATCCCCAACTGATGACCCATTGACAACGGACCACTCCGGATGCTCAGCCGCGTCGCCGATGCCGTCTTCTGGATGAGCCGCTATATCGAGCGGGCGGAGAACGTTGCGCGGTTTATCGACGTCAATCAGGCGATTTCGCTGGGGGGCCGCGTTGGTCTGGCCGATCAGTGGTCCCCGCTCATCTATGCCAGCGGCGACGAGGAGCTGTACCAGGAGCTGTATGGAGAATTCTCGCAGAAGAACGTGCTGCGGTTTTTGATGTTCGACCGGCGGAATCCGAACTCGATCCTCTCCTGCGTGGGAGCGGCGCGCGAAAACGCCCGCGCCATCCGGGACATCCTCAGCACCGCCATGTGGGAGGCGGTCAACCGCTTTTATCTGCGGGTGCGGGAGGCCCTGGCGGAGGAGCGGGGAATCCTCAACAACCCGCACGACTTCCTGGAACGGGTCAAGCGGTCGAGCCATCAGGTCATCGGCGTCACCGGCGTGACGCTCTCCCATGGAGAGGCGTGGAACTTCGCGACGCTGGGCAGACTCCTGGAACGGGCCGACAAGACCTCCCGCATCCTGGACGTCAAGTATTTCATTCTGCTCCCGGATGTCTCCCTCGTCGGTTCCACGATCGATATCGTCCAGTGGTCGGCCCTGCTGGAATCGACCAGCGCCCTGCACATGTACCGCAAGCGGCACGGGCGCATCAACAACATCAAGGTGATCGAGTTCCTGGTGCTGGATCGGTACTTCCCACGGTCGATGCGGTTCTGCCTGTCGGAGGCCGAGCAGTGCCTGCACGCCATTTCGGGCAGCCCGATGGGGACGTTTGAAAGTCGCGCCGAACAGCTCCTGGGCATCCTCAACGCCAAACTCAACTTCTCCAGTGTGGAAGACATCCGCCGCGAAGGGCTGCACGAGTTCATCGATTCCGCTCAGGCCCAGATCAACGCCATCGGCCAGGCGATCTTCGAGCAGTTCTTCAAGCCGCCTGCCAGCCAACTGCAGACGGGGGAGTTGAGGGTTGAGAGTTGAGCGGCGGGAGGTGTTCCGAAAGGCTCGGCTGCCCAGGGACGAGAACTCACCGCACCTGGATGTGTTTGATGAGTTGCAGCATGAAATCCGGATGATGCTCTGCCGGGCGGGATGAGCCGCCTCCTCCCAGCTCCCGGCAGATGGACCCCAGTCGTGGGGTGCATGACATCGCACTGCCGAATCCGCCGGACCACTGATCGACAACGGCTCTCTCCCTGATTCGCCCCGTCAGGTTCCATCCTCTTTGCACCGCCCCCCATGCCGATCCGCGTCGCGCTGCATCACGTCACGGAGTACCGCTATGACCGGCTGGTGACGCTGGGTCCGCAGGTGGTGCGGTTGCGTCCGGCGCCGCACTGCCGGACTCCCATCGAGAGCTATTCGCTCAAGATCGAGCCGACACAGCACTTTCTGAACTGGCAACAGGACCCGCACGGCAACTTTCTGGCCCGGCTGGTGTTCCCGGAACAGACTCGCGAGTTCCGGGTGACGGTGGACCTCGTGGCCAACATGACGGTCATCAACCCGTTTGACTTCTTCGTGGAAGAGTCGGCCCGGGAGTTCCCGTTCACCTACGAACCGGAGCTGGCCAAGGACCTCTTGCCGTTTCTGGAGCGCATTCCCACCGGACCGCTGTTTCAGGAGTACCTGCGGCGGATCGACCTTTCGCCGCGGCATACAACTTCGTTTCTCGTCGATCTGAACCAGAAACTGCAACGAGAGCTGACATATCTGGTGCGGATGGAGCCGGGGGTGCAGACGCCGGATGAAACGCTCGCCAAAGGGTCCGGATCGTGTCGCGACTTCGCCTGGCTGTTGACGCAGCTTTTGCGGCATTGCGGTCTGGCCGCACGGTTCGTGTCGGGCTATCTGATCCAGTTGGCGCCGGACGTCAAACCCCTGGAAGGTCCTCCCGGCCCATCCGCGGATTTCACCGATCTGCACGCCTGGACGGAGGTGTTCATTCCGGGGGCGGGGTGGATCGGGTTGGATGCCACCTCAGGCCTGCTGGCAGGGGAGGGGCATCTGCCTCTGGCCGCCACGCCGACTCCGCAGACGGCCGCCCCCATCAGCGGCGCCGTCAGCGTCTCCGAGGTTGACTTCCGCTTCCAGATGCGGGTGGACCGCATTCACGAGGAGCCGCGCGTTACCAAACCCTACACGGAGGAGCAATGGGAACGGATCGATGAGCTGGGGCGGCGCGTGGATGAGAGGTTGCAGGCCGGAGACGTGCGGCTGACGATGGGAGGCGAGCCGACGTTCGTCTCCATCGACGACATGGAAGGGCCGGAATGGACGGTGGCCGCCGTCGGACCCCACAAGCAACGGCTTTCCGATGTGCTGATCCGCCGCCTCCGCGAGCGGTTCGCTCCGGGGGGGCTGCTGCACTTTGGACAGGGAAAGTGGTACCCCGGCGAGTCGCTCCCCCGCTGGGCCTATTCCTGCCTGTGGCGCAAGGATGGGGAGCCGGTCTGGAACAATCCCCGCCTTCTGGCCGACATCAGCAGGAGCCAGGGAATGGACGTGGCCCACAGCGAGGCGTTCATCACCCGGTTTGCGGAGCGGCTGGGAGTCACGTCGAAGTGGATTCGTCCCGCCTATGAGGACCTGTGGCACATCATCGAACTGGAACAGAAGCTCCCCGTCGATGTGGACCCCCGGCAGATCGACGCCGATTCCCCCGAGGAACGTCGACGGCTGGCCCGGACGCTGGAACGGGGAGTGAACCGACCCGTCGGTTATGTCCTCCCCTTGACGCGCGCCTGGTGGCAGTCCGGCCCCCGCTGGAGCAGCGGTCCCTGGCCGTTTCGCTCCGAGAAGCTCTATCTCATCCCGGGGGATTCGGCGATGGGGCTGCGGCTCCCTTTGGAGTCGCTACCGGTGGGAGGATACTCCGGCCACGTCGGTCCCTATCCTGTCGACCCGCTGGCTCCGCGCGATCCCCTTCCGGCGTATGTCGAGCTGCGCCGGGCCGCCCGGCAGATGTGTCTGGAGGGGGAAGTCCACGTGCAGATCGAGGAACAGCACCGTGGACGAACTGAGAGCTCGCGGGGAACAGCGGCAGGGAAGGAACTCCCCACGATGGTGGAAGCGGAGGGGCCGCCCCTGGGACTGGTCCGTACAGCGCTCTGCGTGGAGCCGCGATTCGGCCGGCTGCACGTCTTTATGCCCCCCGTCAGCACACTGGAGGACTATCTGGAACTGGTGGCGGTGGTGGAGGAGACGGCCGAGGCGCTCCAGCTCCCGGTCGTGGTGGAGGGGTATCTCCCGCCTCCCGATCATCGCATGAACCTCATCAAGGTGACGCCCGATCCCGGAGTCATCGAGGTCAACATCCATCCCGCGCGGAGCTGGGAGGAGCTGTGCTCGATCACCACCGGGATTTATGAGGAAGCCCGGCTCTCGCGGCTGGGGACGGAGAAATTTCAGCTCGATGGTCGGCATTCCGGCACGGGGGGGGGCAACCATATCGTGCTGGGAGGTCCAACCCCGGCCGACAGCCCGTTCCTCCGGCGGCCGGATCTGCTGCGGAGCCTGCTGGCATACTGGAATAATCACCCCTCGCTGTCGTACCTCTTTTCCACGCTGTTCATCGGTCCGACGAGTCAAGCCCCGCGCGTGGACGAGGGTCGCCGGGATGCCCTGTATGAACTGGAGATCGCCTTCGCGCAGGTCCCCCCCCATCAGCAGGTGCCCCCCTGGCTGGTGGACCGGCTGTTCCGGCATCTGCTGGTGGACATCACAGGGAACACTCACCGGGCGGAATTCTGCATCGACAAGCTGTACTCCCCCGACCACGCCGGCGGTCGACTGGGGCTGGTGGAGCTGCGGCCATTCGAGATGCCCCCCCACGCACGAATGAGCCTGACGCAGCAACTGCTGGTGCGGGCGCTGGTGGCCCTGTTTTGGGAACGCCCCTACCAGGCCCGGTTGATCCACTGGGGGACACAACTGCACGACCGGTTCATGCTCCCCTACTCTCTGGAACGGGACTTCCGAGCCGTCCTGCGGGACCTTCAGGAGGCCGGTTTTCCCATGGTGTGGGAGTGGTTCACCCCGCATCTCGAGTTCCGCTGCCCGCTGGTGGGGACGATCCGCTGGGACGAGATCGAAGTCGAGTTGCGGCAAGGGATTGAGCCGTGGTACGTGCTGGGGGAAGAACCGGGGAGCGGCGGAACCACGCGGTACGTCGATTCCTCGCTGGAACGGATGCAAGTCCTTGTGCGCGGATTGTTTTCGGATCGGTATACCCTGACGTGTCACGGCTACCGCCTGCCGTTGCAATCGACCGAGCAAGGGGGGGAATTCGTGGCGGGGGTCCGGTATCGGGCCTGGCAGCCTCCGAGTTGCCTGCATCCGACGATCCCTGTTCACACGCCCCTGGTGTTCGATATTGTCGATACGTGGAGCGGCCGGGCTGTGACCGGTTGTCGATACCACATCGACCACCCGGGGGGATTGAACCCGCCGGTCTTTCCGATCAATGCCCTGGAGGCCGAAAGCCGCCGGGCGGCGCGGTTCTGGCGGATGGGTCACACCCCCGGACCGCTGACCGTTCGCCAACTTCCGCCCCATCCGGATTACCCCTGCACGCTGGACCTGCGACGCATTTCGGAACCCAGCCCGCCGGTCTGAGTCGTCAGCGATCCTCCCCCTCCCCTCCCTGTCCGCCGAACTCAGACCGTCTCCCGCTGAACGTCGACTCCCGCCTTACCCATGTCCCGCGTGGCTGCCGCGACTCACTGGTTCACCCTCGACTACGGTGCGCCGCCGGAGGTGTATGACGAGTTGGCTGCTGGTCCGGGCCAGCTCCGTCCCCAGTGGGAGGAGTTCCGCGAGGCGTGCCGGCATCTCTCCGCCGCCGAGTTCGAGCGCCGCTCGCGTCAGGCCGACAAGCTGCTGTACGAAAACGGCGTCACGTTCGACGTCTTCAGCGAGGGGGGCGAACGGCAGCGCCCCTGGAAGCTCGACCTCATCCCCTTGATCCTCTCGGCGACGGAATGGTCCCAGCTCGAAGCGACCCTCAGTCAGCGGGCCCGTCTGCTCAACGCCCTGATTGACGATCTGTATGGACCACAGCGGTCTTTGCGGGAAGGGTGGCTGCCGCCCGAGGTGGTCTATGCGCATCCCGGCTTCCGCCGCGCCTTTCACGGTCTCCCCCGCGGGAGTGAGCCGTCCCTGCTGCTGTACGGGGCGGAGCTGGCGCGTTCCCCCAACGGCCAGTGGTGGGTGATGGCCGACCGTGCCGAGAACCCGGCCGGCCCCGGGTACGCTCTGGAAAACCGGATCATCGCCTCCCGCATGTTGCCGCAGGTGATGCACCGGGTCGGCGTGCAACGGCTGGCCCCGTTCTTCATCCGGTTGCAGAACGCGCTCCGCCGCCGCGCGCCGCGGAAGACCGACACGCACCGGATTGTGCTGCTGTCGATGGGGCCGCGTCACAACCTGTTTTTTGAAGACGTGTACCTCGCCCGTTACCTGGGCTACATGCTGGTCGAGGGGAGCGATCTGGCCGTGCGGGGCGACCGCGTGTTCCTCAAGACCCTCTCCGACCTGGTGCCGGTGGACGTCATTTTTTCCCGCGGCGCGGAAGGGGGCATCGATCCCCTGGAGCTGGGAGGCTGCGCCCCTCACGGGGTCAGCGGACTGCTCCAGATCATCCGCGCCGGCAACGTCGCCGTGGCCAACCTGCCTGGATGCGGTCTGGTGGAGTCCCCTGTGTTCATGGCGTTCCTCCCCTCGCTCTGCCGGCATTTTTTGGGAGAGGAGTTGCTGACCCCCTCGATTGCCACCTGGTGGTGCGGGCAGGAACCGGCCAAACAGGAGGTGTTCGCCCGCTTCGACGACCTGGTCATCAAACCGGCGTTCCAGGCCAGCGGCGGGGAAGAACTGCTGCCGCGAGAACTCTCGACCGAGGCCCGGGCCGAACTGCGGGCACGCATCGAGGCGCGGCCTTACAACTATGTGGCCCAGGAACTGGTGGCCCGTTCGGCCGCGCCCGTCTGGGGGGAGAACGGTCTGCAAGCGGGCCACATGGCGTATCGCTGTTTCCTCGTGTCCGACGGGAGCGGCTACAGCCTGATGCCGGGAGCGTTGATCCGCGTTGCCCCTGACCTGCAACCGATGCAGCTTTCCATCGCCGGCGGGGCGGGGAGCAAGGACCTGTGGGTGCGCGCCGAAGGCCCCGTCACCCCCGTCTCCCTGCTCACGCCCGAGGATCAGCCAGTCCAGCTCGTGCGGACCGGCGCGATGTTCCCCAGCCGCGTCGCCGACGACCTCTACTGGCTGGGGCACTCCCTCGACCGCAGCGACTTCCTCACCCGCCTGTCGCGCTCCGTGATCGAGCGCATGGCCAGCGAGACGGACGAGGACTTTCCGGAGTTGCGGCCGCTGATCCGCGCCATGGCCGATCAAGGCCAGATCGCTCCCGATTTCGCCGTGGAGGCGCTGCAGGAGCCGCTGCCAGCCATCGAGGAGCACCTGCCGCGAAGCCTGTTTGACGACTCCGAACCGCTGGGGCTGGCGCGGGCCATGTCGGAACTGCAGCGGCTGGCCGCCCGCACCCGCGACTGGCTCTCGCCGGAAACCTGGCGCAAGCTCCATGAATCGGCCGTGGACTTCTTCGCCTCCCGCGTCACCCAGTGGGACGACCTGGCCGACGTGCTGGCGATCCTCAACGAATTGCAATTCAACCTCGCCTCGGTGAGCGGCCTGATTCACAACGGCATGGTCCGCGGTCCCGCCTGGCGATTTTTGGACATGGGGCGGCGGATCGAGCGCGGCCGCAACATCGGCCGCCTGATCTCCAGCATGATGCTCGACCGACAGCCTCCCATCCGGCCGGTGCTCAAGGCGGTCATCGAGGTCCTCGACGTCCGCATGACCTACCGCGCCCGCTATCTCGACAACCTCCAGCCCAACGCCGTCTTTGATCTGGCGATCACCGACGAAACCAACCCCAACTCCATCGGGTTCCAGGTGGCGGCCCTGTCGGAGCACGTCGATCAGCTCCCGCACGAATCCCGCACCCCCCTGCGCACGGAGGAGAAACGGCTGATCATGTCCGCCGTGCATACCGTCCGGATGCTCACGCCGGAGGACCTGGCGAATCCAAGGCGGCAGAGGCTGCGACGCGCCCTGCGGCTCCTGGAACGGAAACTCGGCGATCTCTCCGCCGCCTTGCAGCGCAACTACCTCGTCCGGGTCGGCGGCCCGCGACAACTGCTGGAGAGCCGGGAGGGCCGGCCGTGAGATACTGCATCCGCCACGTCACCCGTTACAGCGGCGGGAAACCGGTGTCGGTCGGACACAATCAGGCCTGGCTCCGCCCCCGAGACCTCCCCTGGCAGATGTGCCTCGAACACCAGCTCGACATCGATCCTCCCCCCTCCCTGTGGGTCGATCGCGTCGATTATTTCGGCAACTGGATGACGACCTTCACGTTCGACGCCGGATACGACGCCCTGACGGTGACCGCCCGGAATCTGGTCGAGGTGCAGCCTCGGGAGTGGCCGTCTGCGGAGTCGACATCCCCGTGGGAAGAGGTCTGCCGGCTCGTCCGCCAGCCGACGACCGACGCCGCCCTCGACGCAGCCCAGTTCGCCTACGACTCCCCCCGGGCCGGTGCTCTCCCCGCCGCGGAGGACTACGTGCGAGCGTCCTTCCCTCCCGGACGTCCGATCCTCGCCGCCGTCCTCGAACTCACCGGCCGCCTGTTCACCGATTTCAAGTACCATCCTCAGTCCACCACCGTCTCCACGCCGATCGACGAAGTCTTCTCCAACCGGGCCGGCGTCTGCCAGGACTTCGCTCATCTGGAGATCGCCATGCTCCGCACGCTGGGGTTGCCGGCCCGGTACGTCAGCGGTTATTTGCGGACGATCCCCCCGCCGGGACAGCCGCGGCTCGTCGGCGTCGATGCCTCTCACGCCTGGCTGTCGGTCTACTGCGGCGAGGTCGGCTGGGTCGACGTCGATCCCACCAACAACCTCGTCGCCGGAGAAGATCACATCATCGTTGCCTGGGGACGGGACTACGACGACGTCCCTCCCCTCAAAGGGGTCTTCATCGGCGGAGAGGCCCACACCCTTACCGTCGAAGTGGACGTCGAACCGCTGGAGCCGAACGGGCAGCTTCCGGTCCCTGCGGGCGACGGGTGAGCCTTCCGCCGCGGGAGCCACCGCGCGGTCGCCCGGGGGAGTCCTCCGGTTCGGCCGGCACGCCCCAGACCTGCCCCTCCCACGCATCCGGTATATCATTCCCGCGGCCCTTGCGTCCGCGGGAGTGGAACCCCGCACGGCGACCGCCGCAGATGCAGGCCCATCCGGACCCGCAGGAAGGGAGAAGCAGTTTTGACGGAACTGACCCCGCGAGAAGTCGTCGCCAAACTGAACGAGCACATCGTCGGCCAGATGGACGCCAAGCGGGCGGTGGCGATCGCCCTGCGCAACCGCTGGCGGTGGAAGCAACTCCCGGAGGCGCTGCGCCGCGAGGTGACTCCCAAGAACATCATCATGATCGGGCCCACAGGCGTGGGCAAAACGGAGATCACGCGGCGGCTGGCCCAGCTCACCGGCGCTCCCTTCATCAAGGTCGAGGCGACCAAGTACACCGAGGTCGGCTACTATGGCCGCGACGTCGAGAGCATGGTCCGCGACCTCGTCGAAGCCGCCATTCAAATGGTGAAGTCCTCCAAGCGCGAGGAGGTTCTGCCGCGCGCCCGCCAGCGCACCGAAGAGCGGCTGCTGGACCTGCTGGTACCTCTCGATGACCGGCGGTCCGGGCCGGAGGGGGACGATCACGAGGCCCGTCACGCCCGCACCCGCGAAAAGTTCCGTGAGATGCTGCGTCAGGGAAGCCTCGAGGAGCGCGACGTGGAACTCCGTGTCGAGCAGCGCAAGGTCCCCATCCAGATCTTCTCCACCATGGGGATGGACCAGATGGACGCAGACCTGCAGGGGATGTTCGACCGCCTCCTTCCCCGGCAGACGCAGCACCGCAAACTGACCGTCGCCGAGGCCCGCGAGGTGATCCTGGAACAGGAAGTCGAGGCGCTGATGGATCGCGACGCCATTCATGCCGAGGCCGTCGCCCTGGCGGAGCAGGCCGGCATCATCTTCATCGACGAGATCGACAAAATCTGCGACGACGGCGAAGGGGGGCGGAAGGATCACGTCAGCCGGCATGGCGTCCAGCGCGACCTGCTGCCGATCGTGGAAGGGACCACCGTGCAGACCCGCTACGGCCACGTCAACACCGAGCACATCCTGTTCATCGCCGCCGGGGCGTTCCATCGTTCCCGCCCCTCCGATCTGATGCCGGAACTCCAGGGCCGTTTCCCCATCCGCGTGGAACTCCAGGACCTCACTCGCGACGACTTCCTCCGGATTCTCACCGAACCGACCAGCTCGATCACCAAACAGTACGCCGCCCTGCTGGAGACGGAGGGGGTCCACATCGAGTTCACGCCGGACGGGCTGGAGGCCGTCGCCGACGTTGCCTGGCAGGTCAACCAGTCGACGCAGAACATCGGGGCGCGACGGCTGCACACCATCCTCGAACGATTGCTGGAGGAGATCAGCTTTGACGCCCCGGAACGCCGCGGAGAGACCATCACCCTCGATGCCGCTTACGTTCATGCGCGGCTTGATCCGGTGACGCAGCAGGAGGATCTCTCGAAATTCATCCTGTAACCACGCCGCGGGGCGCCAAGGCCGGGGGAGTTGAGCGTGCGGCGGGGAGCCGGTGCAGCCGTCTGCGGGCCTTGTCCCTGCGGAGACGGTGGTCTCTCCTTCGATCGGCTACGATAGGGTCATGATGGATTCACGCACGCACTCGGTCCTGCGGAGCACTGCCTGCGCGGCGCTGCAACTGGGCCGGAAACTGTTGGAGCTGGTCCGCTTCAGTCACACGGTCTTTGCGCTCCCCTTTGCCCTGCTGGCGGCCGTACTCGCCTGGCGGGAGACGCCGTTTGAGTGGCGGCATCTGCTGGGCATCCTGCTCTGCATGGTCTTCGCCCGTTCGGCGGCCATGGCCTTCAACCGTCTTGTCGATCGGCATTATGACGCCGCCAACCCCCGCACCGCCGGACGACACCTGCCGGCCGGATCGCTCAGTCTGCGCGTTGTCTGGACGTTCACCGTCGTCTGCTGCCTGGCGTTCGTCGCCGCGACGACGCTCTTTCTGCCCAACTGGCTGCCGCTGGTGCTGGCTCTGCCGGTGCTGGCGTTTTTGCTGGGTTATTCCTTCGCCAAGCGGTGGACATGGTTGTGTCATTACTGGCTCAGTGCCGCGCTGATGCTCTCACCCCTGGCCGCGTGGATCGCCATTCAAGCCACCCTGGACTGGCCGCCGGTGCTGCTGGCGGCGACGGTCTTCTTCTGGGTGGGAGGGTTCGACATCCTGTACGCCTGTCAGGACGCCGAGTTCGACCGTCAGGCGGGGCTGTTCAGCCTCCCCGCTCGCGTCGGCATCCCGGCGGCGCTGTGGATCGCGTTCCTCAGCCACGTGCTGACGATCGTCTCTCTGGTGGCCCTGTGGTACTTCGCCGGGCTGGGGTGGCTCTTTTTGGGAGGCGTGCTGATCGTCGCGCTGCTGCTGGTGTATGAGCATTCGTTGGTGCGGCCGGACGATCTGTCGCGCGTGAACATCGCCTTTTTCCGGGTCAACGCCGTCATCAGCCTGGGACTGGTGATTGTGGGTGCGCTCGATGTGTGGCTGAGCCCAGCGTGACCCCTCACTCCACAACCGTGTGCCCTATCGGACGGACCCCTTCGCGCTCCTCACGAATCCGCCAGGCGAGGGTCTCCAGGAGCGCTTGCAGGCCCCGTTCGCCGGGGGGCAGGCCCCGCAGCACCTGAGCGATGTCGTGCAGCACCGTCGGATTGCGGGCATGGTAGGCGTGCCGCAGCGAGAACAGATCGGTTGCCACCGCCGAGGCGTCGATCACTTCGATGCTGCGATAGGCGGGAAAAGTCGTCTCCGGATCGATCCCCTCTCCCAGTCGCCGCGGGCTGAGACGGTTGACCAACCGGCTCGCCTTGAGCGCCAGATCCTCCTGCGAGGCGTAGATGGTGATCCGCTCGGCCGTCTGCACCACGCGGGGTGCGATGGCTGTTTTGAAGTAGTCGGCGTCGATGTCGGGGGCCGTCAACACCACCTGGCTCAGCCGCGGGAGCCGTCCTGATCCGAACTGGTCCGCCAGTTGTTGCAGTGACTCCGCAATCAACCGGTTTCCCATGCTGTGTCCGAGGAGATGAATCCGTCGGGCGCCCGACTCGCGGATGACGCCGGTCAGAAACTCGCGAAAGTGCTGCTCCGCGGCCCGGATGAGTCGCCCGTCCTCCTGATATGACCGCAGGGTCGCACTCCCCTGCGAGGGCCAACTGTAGACGATCGGCGCTCCGCGAAACTGCAAATCATGGGCGATCTGGGCCGTCCGCCGCACGGCGTCCTCGAAGGTGTTGTTGAAGCCGTGGACAAACACGAATGCCTCTCCGCCCATCACCGTTGTCCCCTCCGGCGAGGATCGCCACTCCAGCGATTCCCACACCGTCCTCTGCAGCTCCGAGAAGAACTGCGGCTGCGGGACCGGTGCGACGCTCAGCACCACCACGTGCCGCTGGGGATTCTCGCGGACCTCCAACCGCCACAGTCGAGGAGACTCCAGCTCACCGGCCCGGTGGTGGGCGGGGATGCTGACATCGCAGAACCCGTAACTCAGCGGCCCCTCGTCGGTTCCATATCGATCGGCCGGCCGCGTCCCCCCCGCCGGGCGACGATTCGTCCCGTAATAGACACGGATCGTGGCGAACGTCTCGGCCGGTTCGGGTCGTGGTGGGGAGCCGGCCATCGCCGTCTGCGGCAGCGCGGACGGGGGGGACGGCGCCGGATCGGAGCGGAGCGGTCTCGCCGCGGGAGGTTCACTCGCCGTGGGGATTCGATCTGTGAGAGTCGGCGGTGATACGGGTGCTGACGCTTCGTCCCTCGGTGAACCACATCCGAGGAGTAGCAGCGACACCGCCAGCGGCAGCCAGCGGACCGTCATCCCCAGGCGTTGCATCGCACTCAGCGGATTGGCGTGGTCGAGGCTCACCGCAACGACCTTTGGGACGGACATCGACCCCGCGGGGCGATTCCTCACCCCCCGGAGAGGCGGAGGACTGTACGGAGACGGGCGGGAGGTCCCCAAGGGCCGCGACCGCCCTACACGTGCAAGCGGCGAAAGCTGCCGGTACGATCTGATGCCGTCGCCAGAGAGATCGGCGGAACTGTCGGCATGGCAATCAGTTCCTTCATCTCCCCGCAGTTCTCAACAAATCCGGGAAGATCAGAGCAGTCGGTCCGTTTTCCCTGTGGGGACGACTGTGACCGCAACGGGTTTGGTCGTCTCCGGTCTGGCCAGTCTGGGGAGAATCTCGTGGCCATCACGGCGACGCACGGTCGTCTTCCTTCCCAGCGAACTGAGTCGAGAGACGTCGGCACTTCAGGGATCGGCATGTCGCCGGGACCGGTCGGCGTCTCCACGCAGACTTCTCACTCAAGGACCGTCTCATGAGGAACTTTCAGGCGACCCTAAGCGCGGCGGCGTTGCTGCTGGCCTCCGCGGCTGTGTGGGCGGGGGATTACTACTCCCCGCGGCAGTACTACTCGCAGTGGCAGAAGAGTCCGCAGTCGAACTACGCCTATCGGACGTACTACTACAAGCCGACCCCCGACTACGCCGGTTACAAGCACCACTACGTCATCCAGAAGGGAGATCACTGCTACTTCTACAATCCCTACGAGAAGCAGTACTGGGGACGCTGCCCCCTGAAGCATGGCGGTCAGCCCACGTACCAGTTGCTCGCGCCGGCCGACCGGAAACCGACGCTCGCCCAGATTCCGGAATCGGCGTTTCCGCCGGCGGGACCGCTGCCGCCCATTCCTGAGTCGGACGGTTCGGCGACGCTCGACCTGCCGCCGGACGACCTCCCCTCCGACGTCTTCGTGGGGAACTGAATCTCATGCTGGACCAGTACGGGCCAGCGTGTTCCCCCCGGCGGCCGAGGGGCCGCCGGGGGGATGTTGTTGATCGGCGGACCCAGCCTCGCTTGCCAACAGGAACGCCAGACTCGACGATGGCGGACAAACGTTTCTGATCCGAACTCAGCCGTTTCAAGATCGCTCTCGCCATGTCTGTCCGTCTGTGTCGTTGGGGGATTCTCAGCACCGCCACCATCGCCCGCAAGAACTGGCAGGCGATCCGCCGCAGCGGCAACGGGTGTGTCACGGCCGTGGCCAGCCGCGGGCTCGACCGCGCCGCCGCCTTCATCGCCGAGTGCCAGCGCGAGCAACCCTTTGACGTCTCTCCGGAGGCCTGCGGAAGCTACGAGGAACTCCTCGCCCGGGACGACGTGGATGCTGTCTACATCCCGCTCCCCACCGCTCTGCGGAAGGAATGGGTCCTCAAAGCGGCGGACGCCGGCAAGCACGTTGTCTGTGAAAAACCCTGCGCCCCCAGCACCGCCGACCTCGTCGAGATGATCGCCGCCTGCCGCCGCAACCGCGTGCAGTTCATGGACGGCGTGATGTTCATGCACAGCGCGCGGCTGGCGCAGCTCCGGGAGGTCCTGGACGACGGCAAGACCGTCGGCGAAATCCGCCGCGTCACCGCGCAGTTCAGCTTTCGTGCCCCGGAGGAGTTCCTCCGCAGTAACATCCGCATGAGCAGCACGCTGGAGCCGCACGGCTGCCTCGGCGATCTGGGGTGGTACACCATCCGGTTTGCACTCTGGGCGCTGGGATATCGCCAGCCGCGGCACGTCACCGGACGGCTTCTGGCTCAGCACGGCCGCCCGGACAGTCCCGATGTCGTCCCCACCGAGTTTTCCGGAGAACTCCTGTTCGAGCAGGGGACGTCGGCCGGTTTCTACTGCTCGTTCCTCGCCCAGCATCAGCAGTGGGCGGTCATCAGCGGTGCCCGCGGATACGTCCAGCTCGACGACTTCGTGCTCCCCTTCTTCGGCAACGAGGTGGCCTTTCACTCGGAGAACTCCGTCTTCGACGTCCACGGCTGCGAATTCCGGATGGAACGTCACCGCCGAACCTATCCGCTTGCCGAGTACAGCAACAGCCACGCCACCGCGCAGGAGACCAATCTGTTTCGCACGTTCGGCAACCTCGTCCTCTCAGGGGAGCCGGATCCGTTCTGGCCGCAGATTGCGCTCCAGACTCAGCAGGTCATGGAGGCCTGCCTCGCCTCCGCCCGTCAGGGAGGGGCGCCGGTTCCGCTCGATGCTTGAAGCGATCCCCCGCTCATGGCGACGGCCTCAGGACTACTCCGTCGCTGGGCCGTTCGTTACGCTTGATTCTGTCTGGGTGAGCTCCGGACGAGCCGGCTCAGCCATTCTCCCCGCATGTCCGCTCCCCTCCCTCTTTGGCCGTGGCGATTCCTCTTGGCCGCCGTCGCGATTGCGGCAGCGCTCGTGTCGGTGGTGGCGGTACGTTTCGGCTGGGAGATCGACAGCCGCTCGCCGCTCCTGTGGTCGGCCGCGGTTCTGTCCGCCTTCGGCGCGGCGATGCTGCTGGTACTGGCCGTGCTCCCCGCCGGCCGCCTGCGGGCGATGCGGGCGGCCGGTCTCTCCTGGCATGGCCGGCTGGCAACTCTTCCGGCGCGCTCGGAATCGTCGTGGGCGGCTCACTCACTGCTGCCGCTGGCGGTGCTGGCGGCGGGGGTAAATCTGACGCTGTCGTTTCGTCAGCCGGACGATCCCCACGACGACGATCAAGGGGCCTACCTGTTCACGGCCAGTGAAATTCAGGCAGCGGGGGGGCTTGGCCGACTGCTGCCGCGATTGTTCCGCGGGGAATTCGCCGAGGCGAATCGGCACCCGCTGTACCTGGCCCTGCTGTCGTTGCGTCCGGACGAAACCTGGGGACGTGCCCTCTCCTGCGGGGCGGCGCTCGCGGCCGCTGCGGGGATGGGCACATGGCTGTACGTCCGTTACGGTCCGCTGGCTGCCGGGATGTGCGCCGTCTGGACGGCGACCAACGCAACATGGCTCTTTTTCGGTGCGCGGGTCTACTGCGAGTCGCTGCTGATGCTCGCCAGCCTGCTCGCCTGGCTGCTGACGGCCGGCCCCCGTGATGAGACCGGCTGCGCCCCCCGCGTGGTCCCGGCCGAGCTCGACGACCGACGGGCGGCGACGTCATCGCTCCGGGCCTGGGGGCGTGCAGTGGCGCTCGGGGGGGCGTTGGCTCTCGCGTGGCTCACCAAAGGGACCGGGGTGTTGCTGCTGGCGGGGACCCTGGTTGCCGTCGGGGCGGACCGCGGCGGGCGAGGGACCTGGCGTCAGCGGGTCTGGAGCTTGGGACTGGTCATCGTCGGCTTCGCTGCTCTTGGCAGTCCCCTCCTGATGCGAAACATCCTTCGCTATGGCAGTCCCTTCTACAACGTCAACTCGCAACTCCTGTTCGTGGACGCCTATGCCGATCCGCTCGCCCTGGCGGAGCAGCATTCGACCGCTGCGGCGGCGCTCGACTACTGGCGTTCGCATTCACTGCGGGAGATGGCCGGCCGGGCCGTACACGGCGGCGTGTGGGAAACCTATGTGCTGCTCCGCGGACTTGGTCCCGCACCACTGGATGACGGCCGCGTCTTGTGCAGTGTGTTGTTGGCGCTGTGCGCGGCGGCGGGGCTTGGGACGGCACCCCGCTTTCCCTGGCAGGTCACGGTCGCGTGGACCGTTCTCCTGTGGGGGTGCTTTGCCTGGTACGTTCCCATCGCGGTGAGCGAGCGGTTTCTGGTACCGGTGCTCTTGCCGCTGTTGGCGGCCGCGGCAGTGGGACTGGAACGGATCATCCGCGTCGCCGTTCGGACGCCCTCTGGAGCAGAGCGGGTGCTGGTGCTCGTGGGGTGGCTGTGGGGGGGGGCGTGGACAATCGCCCATGTGGCGCGGACGGCCATGTAAAGTTCAGGGTGGGGGGCTGGCAGGGTCCCAGGGGCGATCGCCTGTGCGAGGCGTCCCTGTGAGGTCAGCGTCGTGTCTTACAAAGTGGACGGACGGGGGGACAAG
>JBBIJW010000009.1:0-173931 GCA_037445755.1 Planctomycetaceae bacterium
CGGGCGATCTGGTCGGTGGCGACCCAGAGTTCCCCCTGCCGCTCGCGCTCCGTTCGTCCCAACGCCATCACCCCCTCCCGGCTGAACCATGCCCACCAGATCGACCGCAGCAGACTCGATCGGCCGCAGGAGACTCGGTCTGTCAACCGAGAGACTTTTTCAACGGGCTGTTAGGGGGCGTCTGGGATGTCCGGCTCCACCACGTGCGCCAGCAGGGCGAGCGATTCCTGCCACCCCAGATAGCAGAACTCGACGGGAATCGCAGCGGGGAGGCCCGCTTGCACGATCTGCAACTCCGTCCCGCAGGCCACCGGTTTGAGCGTGATCGTCACCTGCATCTCCCCCGGCAGGTCAGGGTCGTCGAAGCGGTCGGTATAGCGGATGCGCTCGTGCGGCGTCAGCTCGACGTACGTCCCGCCGAAGGCGTGGCTGCGCCCCGTCCGGAAGTTCGTGAACGACATCCGGTAGCCCCCTCCGACGCGGGCGTCCATGGACTGCACCTTGCCGGTGAAGCCGTGCGGCGGAACCCACTTGACCAGCGCCTCGGGATCGAGAAACGCCCGGTAGACATGCTCCGGAGGCGCGCGGAACACCCGGTGGAGTCGAACGGTATTGGCGGAATTGTTGAAGCTGGACATGCTGTGCGGGGGAAGAAAGGTTGCCCAGGGCCGGCGTCAGGACAGTCCTAACGCCCCCCATGGAATCGAACGGCGCGGGGGCGAATCGACACTGCCGGACAAAAAATCTCCCGACCATCGGCTGCACCGGCGCAGCACACGCAAGGGACTGCACACCCCCGCCGCGGATGCGGAAGCCAGCCCAGTGACTTGGCCGGCACAGCGCACGCCGGGAACATCTCCTGCTTGCCGAGCTGCCCCGTGATCCACCCGTTCCATCACCCCTGGGGGGGCGCTGGTCCGCCCGTCAGCACGATCCCACTCCCACCGGCTGCAAGGGGGATTGCCCCGCAACAAAGCTCTGCTGGCGGTCATCCTCCTCGAATCGCACCGTCACGGTCCGCCGCATTCCAAAGCCGCTCACCTCGATCACTGTCCCCAGGCCGTAGCGTGGATGACGGACCTGGGCGCCGACCGCAAAACCGGTCGGCAGTTCCACGGCGGAGCGCGCCCCGTTCAGGAGGTCCGCTCCGGTCATCAACCGCGACTTGAGGTCCCCCAGCGACGGGGAGGCCGCATCGCGGGACGGCTTTCCCGCCCCGGCATCGGACGCCGTCCCGAACAGCGCCTCTCCCCCCGCCGCCTCATCGACCGCTCCCAGAGCAGCGTCCGCCTCCCACTCCGTTGCGTCCCCCAGCTTCGCCTCCAGTTCACCCAAAAACGAACTGGGGATCGTGTGCCGCTCCTGACCGCGGATGTTCCGCTGCTGGGCGATCGTCAGATGCAGTTCCTCCCGGGCGCGGGTCATCCCCACAAACAGCAGCCGCCGCTCCTCCTCCAGTCCGTGCGGATCGGCGTCGCTGCTGATCGCGCGCTCATGCGGTAGCAGCCCCTGTTCCAGTCCGATGAGATAGACCACGGGGAATTCCAGCCCTTTGGCGGCGTGCAGGGTCAGGAGCGTCACCTTGCCGGCGGCGGCATCCACGGCATCGGTGTCGCTGACGAGGCTCGTCTGTTCCAGGAACGCCTCCAGAGAGGTTTCGCTCCCCAGCATCCGATCGCAGGCACGGGCCGCGGAGATCAGCTCGTTCACGTTCGCCAGCCGCTGCTGGTCCTCTTCCGAGGGGCTCCCTTCCCAGGCGGCGGCCAACCGGGTCCGTTCGATGATCCGGACCAGCAGCCCCTCGACCGAGCCCGCGTCCGCCAGCGAAAACTCCTGCATCATCTCCGCGAACCGCCGGAACCCCGCGCGGGCCTGCTTGGAGAGCTTGGGGACCTCGCCGGCGCGGGCGGCCGCCTCCAGGCAGGTGAGCCCCTGTTCGTCCGCCCAGCGCAGCAATCGATCCTGCGACGTCTTTCCCAGTCCCCGCAAGGGGGTGTTGACGATCCGCACAAACGCCGCGCGGTCAGCGGGATTGTGCACCAGCCGCAAGTACGCCAGCGCATCCTTGATCTCCGCCCGCTCGTAGAACTCAAAGCCGGCGGCGACCTGAAAGGGGACGCGGTATCGCCGCAGCGCGTGCTCCAGCAGCCGCGAGAGGGCGTTGATGCGGTACATCAGGGCAAAGTCGTCGTAGTGGCGGCCATGCCGCAGAACTGCCGCACGAATCCGCCGGGCGATGGCGTCGGCCTCGTGCTCGGCGGTGGGGAACTGCCACAGTTGTACCGGCGTCCCCTCGCCCAGGTTGGAAAACAGCCGCTTGGCCTTGCGACGGGAGTTGTGCGCGATGAGCCGGTCCGCCGACCGCAGGATCGCCCCCGTGCTGCGGAAGTTCTCCTCCAGCCGCACCACCGTGGCCCCCGGAAAGTCTCGCTCGAACCGGAGGATGTTCTCAATCCGCGCCCCCCGCCAACCATAGATCGACTGATCCGGATCCCCCGTCACGCACAGATTGCGGTTCCGTTGCGACAGCCCGGCCGCAATGCGGTACTGGGCCAGATTCGTATCCTGGTACTCGTCCACGAGGATGTAGCGGTAGCGATCGTCAAGTTCCTCCCGCACCTCCTCGTTCTCCTCCAGCAACACCGCCACGTGCATCAGCAGGTCGTCGAAATCGACGGCGTTGGCCGCCAGCAGCGCCTGCTGGTAGGCAGGATACACCTGCGCGACGAGCGACTGCTGATAGTTGGCGATCGACTCTTCGAACCGCTCGCGGTACTGTTCCGGCGTCACCAGATCGTTCTTGGCGTTGGAGATGTACCACAGCACCTTGTCCGGCGGGACGTGAACGGCGTCGAGGTCGAGGTCTGACAGCACGCGGCGGATGAGCTGCTTCTGGTCGGCCGTGTCGAGGATCGTGAAGTTCGGCGCCAGTCCCACCAGCCGCGCGTAGCGTCGCAGCAGCCGCACACAGAAGCGGTGAAACGTGCTCACCCACACCTTGGTTCCGGGGAGCAGTTGCTCCACCCGTGCCTGCATCTCCCCCGCGGCCTTGTTGGTGAAGGTGATCGCCACGATCTCCTGCGGGGGGATGCCCGCATCGACCAGGTGGGCAATCCGCCGGGTCACGACGCGCGTCTTGCCCGATCCCGGCCCCGCCAGGACCAGCAGCGGTCCCACCACGTGCGTCACCGCCTCCCGCTGGCTCGCCGTCAGATCATCCAGCCATCCCACGGGCGGTCACCTCCTGCGTTGTTGCCGAACTCAACTCCCCGCCGCCACGGCGCCGTCGGCCCTGGGTGCCGCGGCGCGGCATGGGACCGCCCCCGCTGGGAGCGAACCGCCGCCCCGGACCATACCAAAATCGCCCCCAAGTTTACCGTTCACACCCGGCGGTGGTATCATCACTCTTGGATGATCCCCCTGCGGCGGACTCCGCGGCGCGGGAGGAGTTGCATTCGCCCCCGTTGGGATGGTCGCCGTCATGCTCACCTTCACCGGACCCGGATACACCCACACCTGCGACGGGCTGACCCGCCGCGACTTCCTCACCGTGGGAGCCCTCAGCGCCGTCGGCCTCTCGCTCCCCCAGTACCTCGCCGCCAGGGAAGCGGGGGCCGTCCGCCGCGATCACGACGACCGCGCCTGCATCATGATCTTCAACCTCGGCGCCCCCAGCCATCTCGACCTGTGGGACATGAAGCCCGAGGCGGCGGCCGAAATCCGCGGACCCTTTCAGCCCATCGACAGCGTCGTCCCCGGCATTCAGTTCTCGGAAATCCTCCCCCGACACGCCGCCATCGCCGACAAGTTCTCCCTCGTCCGTTCCGTGCATCACACCGGCGCCGCCGTCCATGACGCCGGCTGGCAGATGATGCAGACCGGCCGCCAGTTCTCCGGCGGCGTCAACTCTCCCCACGCCGGGGCCGTCACCAGCTACCTCCGCGGCCGCAAAACCGATCTCCCCCCCTTCGTCGTCCTCCCCGAGCTGATGGGCCGCGGCGGCGGCAACCTCCCCAACGGCCAGGCGGGTGGCTTCCTGGGCAAGGCGCACGACCCCTTCGCCCTCAATGCCGATCCCTCGCAGAAGAACTTCCAGGTGCCGGACCTGCTCCCCCCGCAGGACATCGGCACGGTCAGGCTGGATCGTCGCCGCCGCATCCGCGACGTCGTCGATCAGGCCGTGCAGGTGTTCGAGGCGACCGAGAACGCCGCCCTGCTGAATGACAATTTCGAGGCCGCCTTCCGCATGATGACCAGCCCCCAGGCCCGCGCCGCCTTCGACCTCTCCCAGGAACCGGATGCGGTCCGCCAGCGCTACGGCATGAACCGCTTCGGCCAGTGCTGCCTGCTGGCGCGGAGACTGGTCGAGGCCGGCGTCCGCTTCGTCACCATCAATACCTTCCTCACCGTCTTCAACGAGATCACCTGGGACATCCACGGTTCCAAGCCGTTCACCTCGATCGCCGGGATGAAGGAGATTGTCTGCCCCATGTACGACCAGGCCTACAGCGCGCTGATTGAAGACCTCGATCAGCGCGGCCTGCTGCCGAACACGCTGGTGTGTAATCTGGCGGAGTTCGGCCGCACGCCGCGAGTCAATCCCGCCGGGGGGCGCGACCACTGGCCGCAGTGCTACACGGTGTACTTTGCCGGCGGCGGCGTGAAGGGAGGCCGCGTGGTGGGGGCCAGCGACCCGATCGGCGGCGTACCGGCGGAGCGGCCGGTCGATCCCGGGGACGTGGTGGCGACGATCTTTTACAGCCTGGGCTTCAATCTGGAGACGCACCTCCCCGGCCCCGCCGGCCGACCCTTCCCGCTGGTCGACTTCGGCAAGCGGGAGATTCACGAACTGTTCTGAGCGCCCGGCCGGCCTGGTCCGAAGTCCCAAAACTGCTGAATCAAATGGAATTGTCCCTGCCAATCTGAATGTGTAACTGGAACGGAGCCACCGTCGAAACTTCAATCCTGGTTCTGGAAAGGTTGAACACAGAACCAGGGGGAGAATTCGCGCGTTCTCAGTGACGTAGGGTGGGCTGTGCCCACCAGCCGCCATCGAGGAGGCGTGGGAGGGACGAGTTCACCGGAACATCACCACCCAGTCCCGCACACACGGGCCGACGCACAAGTGACATGAGCCAGTTTCATAACCGGCGAGCAAGGGGCGTGAGCCCTCCGATCACCCGCATTCCGGAGGATTCGCATCGGTCATGTCCCGGTTATGAAACTGACTCATAGATCAGACGCCTGCCTGACCGAATCCAAGGAGCAGCTTCCGCGGCGATGTGTCAGGCGGGAGCCTGACCTACGGGATTGCGAACTCATGGGGAGCTACACAATGAGTACCTGGATTCGCCAGACCGTGAGAGCCGGTTTTATCTGTGCAGCGTTGTGTACCCCGGGGTGGACCGATGAGCAGGAGACTGAACCCCCGCAGTTGCACCGCTCGTTGGTGGTCTCCCACCAAGGCTATTTCCCGGTGGCGCTGCGATTGCAGGATGGTCGCATCGCCATTGTTCTGCGCGGTGGAGACGGGCACGTCGGCTTGAAGGGGAGACTGGACATCGTCTTCTCGGCCGATGAGGGGCAAACCTGGACCACGCCCACCGTCGTGGTGGATACACCGGTGGACGATCGCAATCCGGCCTTCGGGCAAGCCGCGGATGGAACTTTGGTGGTAGCGTATTGGCAATACGCCAACTTTGACGAGCAAGGGCGTCCTTACCGTCCGATGCGCACTGATCTGGTTTCGACCTGGGTGACCCGTTCGACCGATGGAGGCGCCACCTGGTCCCAGCCTGTGCCGATCGATGTCGAGGAAATCACCTGGGGAAGTCCCTTTGGCAGAATGCTCACACTCTCTGACGGAGCGATGCTGATGGCGGTCTATGGAGGAGCGGTGCGGACAACAGCAGGCCCTTCTCCCATCACCCCCCAGGTCGGACACATCTACAAGTCCACGAATCACGGCCAAACCTGGCAACGTTTGAGCACACTCGGACCTCGGTGTGCTGAACCTGCGTTGGTCCGGCTGACTTCCGGGAAGCTCCTGGCAGCGGTCCGGACTTCCGATAGTGGCGGAGTCGCCTTGTTGCAGAGCGCAGATGAAGGGCGTTCCTGGAGTACTCCGATTAGACTGACCCCTGATCAGGTGCATCCCGCAGACCTGTTGCTGTTGCCGGATGGCCGAGTTCTGATGACGGTCGGCTATCGAGTCGGGCCATTTGGCGTCCGTGCCCTGATTGGCGATCCGGAGGGCGGCTTTGATTGGCAATCACGACTGCTGCTGGAGAATGATTTGATGAGTCGTGATTGCGGCTATCCCAGCAGCGTGGTACTCAACAACGGAAGTCTGTTAACCGTTTATTACGGGCGCAGCAATGTCAATCGGCAGTGGGGAGTTCATTGCGCCGCAGTCACCTATCTCCTGCCGGCAGGGCGTTGATTTCTGAAACGCAGGTTGTCCTGGCCACTGTGTGGCCGGGGTCGCGCAGCGACAAGAAACCGCGCTTTCGTCCACAAGTACTGGACCATCCTCCAAGTGACTCCACGCTCTCATCGGTGCGCAGTTCCGTAGGTCAGCCTCCAGCCTGAGACATTCCAGCGGGGGCGTTGCAGCGGATGCGCTCGGGCGGGAGCCCGGACGACGTCCCTTGCGGAGCGATACTGCTCTGGCGTCCCCCTGTCCCCTCGAGCGGCCATACCTCCGAGCGGCCGCTCTCCGGCCCTCACAGCAGCAGGCCGGCAATGGCGGCCGTCAGCCAGGAGGCGAGTGCACCCCCCAGCATCGCCCGCAGAGCCAGTTGCGCCAGATCCCCCTTTCGCTCGGGGGCCATGGCCCCAATTCCCCCGAGCTGAATCCCCACCGACGCAAAGTTGGCAAATCCGCACAGGGCGTAACTGGCGATCACCGCCGTCCGCCGCGACAGGTCCACCCCGATGGTGAGCGTTTGCAGGTGGCTGTACGCGACCAGTTCGGTCGCCACCAGTTTTTCCCCCAGCAGCGTCCCCAGCAGCTCCGCTTCGGACCAGGGGACCCCCAACGTCCAGGCCAGCGGCCGGAACACGATTCCCAGGATGCCTTGCAGCGTCAGCGGAGCGGCGCCGGCGGGGAGGGGGATCAGCCCCAGCACTCCGTTCACGAGTGCCACCGCCGCCACAAAGGCGATCAGCATCGCCCCGATGTTGAGCGCGAGCTGCAATCCGCTGGTCACGCCGTCGCCGAAGGCCTCCACGACGTTGCCGGCCGTGCGCGGCACGCGGACGCGGATGTCCCCCAGGGTGACGGGTTCGTCCGTTTCCGGCTGCAGAATCTTGGCGATCACCAGCGCCGCGGGGGCGCTCATCACCGAGGCGGCCATCAAATGCCCGGCAATGTCGGGCAGGGCGTGGCTGAGCATGCCGATGTACAATGCCATCACCCCTCCCGCAATGGTCGCGAAGCCCCCCACCATCACCGTCAGCAGTTCCGAGCGGGTCATCTGCGCCAGAAACGGGCGGACCATCAGCGGCGCCTCGGTCTGACCGACGAAGATGTTCGCAGCCACGCAGAGCGTCTCGGCCCCGCTGGTGCGCATCGTGCGGACCATCAGCCAGGCAATGCCGCGAATCACCGCCTGCATCACTCCCAGGTGATACAACACGGCCAGCAGGCCGGAGAAAAAGATCACGGTGGGGAGCACGACGACGGCGATGTTCATCAGCGGGGCGGCGATGTGCCGGCTGTCGAGCCAGCGCAGCCGCACGCGGCTGCCGGCGGGCCACGGCGGGGTCGCCTCCTCGCGCTCGGGCGCGGCGGAGCTGGTCTCGCCCGGCGGAGCCTCCTCCGGGGGGAGGACCTCATGTCTGGTGACGAACGCGTCGCTGAGGGGGCGGAACAGAAACGTCGTCCCCGCCTGGGCAAAGTCGATGACGCGGCTGAAGCCGGCGTTGAGCACGTCGAAGCACGGCCGTCCCAGCGGCGTCTTGAGAATGAACAGCGCAAAGACAAACTGGAGCACCAGCCCCGTGGCGACCAGCCGCCAGTCGATGCGGCGGCGGTGACTCGACATGGCGACCGCCAGCAGCAACAGCACCCCGATCCCGATCAGACCCTGTCCCCGCTCCATGAACGTCCCCCTGTGGAGTGGCGTGTGCCTCGCCCCTCGCCATGAGGGGCGAATGGGGGGGATTGTGCCGCGTGGGATCGGGAGCGGCAACGCCCCTCCGGGGGCGCGGAGCGTGCGGGGTGCAGCCGCTGCCGGGGGGCCCGGTCATGGAGGCGTGGAACCCCCCGGCCCCCTCGCCCTCACCAGCAGTCTGGTTTCGTTCGGGGACTCCGGCAGGGTGGCCGGGACTTTTCGCCCTGGTTCCCAAGTGGCGTAGGATGGGATGCGCCGACCAGTTCGGTGGTATTGAAGCCAGTTGGCAAGACCGATTCTACATCGCGGTGGGGACAGCCCACCTGACGTCACTACGTCACTTGGCTCGGTGGTCATGTTCTCGGTGAACTCGTCCCTCCCACGTCTCCTCGATGGCGGCGGTGGGCGCAGCCCATCCTACATCACTGCGACACGTTGCTGGTTAAAGAACGATGCCGCAGCAAACGGTATGCAACGGCTGGCAGCCCAAGCACGCAAACCAGGACAACAAGCACGACTGTCCAATTCGTGTTCTTGGCCATCTCGTCTGTAAATTGGCCTGGAATACTCGCAAGGGGCTTCGCGACATTTTCGGCAACGATCTTTGTGATGTCGATCGCTCCATCCAAGAAGGGCTTCGGGTTGGCCAGAAACGCGGTGAGCGCTGCCCCAACGGTGAGCGCACCCTTGTTTCGCCAGACAAAGTCCGCCGCCCGATCACCGTACTTCGCGATGACTTCGAGTAGTTCCTGAGTTCGCCCGATCTTGGCCAACTGGCCGTCACCGGCCATCATGGCCAGGCGGCGAGCGTTCTGCGAGTTCACGGCCTTCATCGCCCCGGCGGCTGGCTTGCCGAACGACACGAGCAGAGGCTCGGCGATCTCGCCGTGCTTCATCATGCTTTCCGCCGCATCGTCGCCATACTTGACGAAGATCGCGAGGCGGTTCTTTTTCGCCACCACCCAGAGCGCTTCATCGCCAAAACGGGCCATCAACTTGACGGACTCCAGTCCATGTTCTCCGGCCTCTTCCACGATTCTGAACGTTCGAGGTCCGACTTTTCGCACGGCTTGGACCGCATCGTCGCCGTGCTTGATCGCCAGCGTCTCAATCTTCCGAGTAAGAGTCTCCACACCAGCTTCGGCAGCTTCCTTTCCGAACTTGCTCATGACGTATTCGGCAGCCTCGCGCGCTAAAGCCGCCTTGCCTTGAGCATGGCAGATGTTCGGGAGTGCGAGCGCGGCAAGGGCGGCGAGGAAGACGACTTTGTTGATGCTCATTGCGTCCCTCCCTTGGATTGGAGCAAGCTAAGAACAGCGGTTCGCCGGCTGGCAGCTCGTTCCCGTGAGAATTGCTCCAGCCGATCCCGGAGCCCTACGACGTCAGTAGAACCATAAATTATGAGCTGTTTTATCTCCTCGATCTTTTTGCTCAGCTCCTCGGCCAAGTGACCTTGCGGATCAGTCAGATTGTTCCAGATCTCATCGATAATTAGGCTGACCACAATGCCGATTCCGAAGGTCGCCGGACCTGATACTGCTCCAGCTTCTAGTATTCCAGCGGAGACCCCCAGATGGATGGCTATTTGGGTGACGACCTCACTTACGATGAAGACCGCCACCTCGCTTTGAATGGAATCACGGACATCATCCTTTGTGGCCAATGATGCTGCTCCAGCCTGAATTAGTGCTTGCTCGTATAAATCTTGCAACTGCTCATCATTTAATTGTGCCAGTGTGTAATAATCACGGAGATCAGAAATATCAGCTCGAAGGTCCACAAGCATTTTGTTTTCAATGCTGTGAATGTGGGCAGTATAGGCTCTCACGACTTGCTTTACTGCTTCTTCCAGTTGGTCGGTTGAAAAGACAAGCTCCTCGAACCTTGTCTGCATGTATTTCGAGTGGCTGTCACTGTTGAATATCATGTCACTCAGAAGCCGGTATTTGCTACTCCAACTCAGCGCTTCTTCGGCGTATATTCGCGTACCTTTCTTTGCCTCCTCGAAAAAGTCGTCAAGGCCCTTGATGTGCTCGTCGATAGCGCGCTCGGCCTCTTGTTCTGCTTTCTGTAAGTGTGGTCTGGCGATCAAATAGTTCCGCAACAATTCAAGTAACGAGGGGCCCAGTGTTGCAGCCCCATACGCACCTACAGCCAAGAAACAGCCAAGAAAAGGATCAGGAGCAGCCAGCGCTTGTGAGTGCTATTATGAGATGCGGCCGTGGAGGACTTGTTCATGGATGCACCGCTGTCCGATAGAAGGCATGTGGCAATACCAGCTGACTCTGCCAATGATGGCTTGGTCTTTGTGTGTGTCTGGGCTCTGTTTTATAACTATTAGAGCCACCGGACAGAACCCGGAATGCACTCGAAAAGCGAGACATTTCTGGCCCAGACAGCCGGTATTGTCCGGTGGCTCTTAGGAAGGAGGTCCTCTGCCGAGACTGGCAGGAGTGTAACGCACTTGCACTGCCACGCGGCGGGGAGCCCCTCTCTTTCCCCGCCTGCCCTGCAGCGGCGGAACGTGCAAGCCCGCAGAAAGGCTTGGGATCTCGTGAGAGCGGCCCGCCGGGGTGCTCATGGACATGACCTCGCCGGAAGAGTGAAGTGTCTGGAATGGACCACCCTGAATTGACGCCGTTTCCCGACCCCTCTCCCCTGCTGCAGGGGAGAGGAACCGAGTGAGGGGTGCGAGAGGCTGAGGGATTGCTCCCCCCCCACCCGGCCTGCGGCCACCCTCTCCCCCACGGGGGAGAGGTTTTTGAAACGTGCTTGAACCGCACGGGGGGAATTATGCCCCGGGCCTCTCCCGCGGTTCAAGCAAAAAACGAGAAAAAATCGGCGGGGATCAACCGATTCGGCGAGGATCAGCTGCTCGGGGAGGGTTCGCGTTTGGGATCCACCCTCTGCCGGCTCCGCCACAGACTCGGCTGTGAGAAGGCGAACAGGGGGAGGATCGGAAGCGGGAGTCGTAACAGCGAGCGCGAGGCGGGACGACTGTGGCACTGGAGTGCCTTCGCCGGCGGGCTTGCCCACCGTGCGTCGCGAAGGGACGGTCCGGGGGCTGACGCCACCGGCTCTCCAGTGGAACGCGTCGCTCGGGGGGCTGACACCTCCGGTCGCCGGGTGACGTTTGCTGAAGCGAGCCCGGGCCGGGGGGCCCGGGGCCGTTTCAGCGGCGATCGGACCGTGGCGATCATGGTTCTGCCGCGGCGGGTGATGTTGGAGGGGTGTGGGAGACCCTCTCAGGCACGGCTGGCAAGCCAGCCGGCGAAGAGGGGGTGAGCGCCCCTCTGGAACCAAGCGATCGTCCTGAGGGGCTGACGCCCCCGGCTCGCCAGAGGAGCGCACTTCGGCGCACCGGCGGGACGGTCCGGGGGCTGACCCCCCCGGCTCGTCCATTGTGAACTCGCCTGTTGTGAAACGGACACAGGTCGACGTCCGCTCAGCCGCGGCGGAAGCTGAACTCGCCGTGCTGGGCGTCGACGACGATCGTCGAGCCTTCCGGGAACTCTCCGGAGAGGATGGCGTTCGCCAGGCTGTTCTGCAGGCGGTTCTGGATCACCCGCTTCAGAGGCCGGGCGCCGTAGACCGGATCGTACCCTTCGTTGGCCAGCAGGGTCTTGGCCTCCTCGGTGACCTCGAGCTGGTAGCCGTGTTCGGCCATCGTTTTGGCCAGCCGCTGGAGTTGCAGATCGACGATCTTGCGGATTTCGGTCCGCTTGAGGGGGTGGAAGACGATCACCTCGTCGATGCGGTTGAGGAATTCGGGCCGGAAGTGTCGGCGGAGGGCCTCCAGCGCCACCCGCTCGATTTCCTCTTCATCGCCGGATTCGGCCAGTTCGAGAATCTGCTGGGAGCCGATGTTCGAGGTCATCACCACGATGGTGTTGGTGAAGTCGACGGTGCGGCCGTGTCCGTCGGTGAGGCGGCCGTCATCCAGAAGCTGCAACAGCACGTTGAAGACGTCGCGGTGGGCCTTTTCAATCTCATCGAACAGGACCACGGAGTAGGGTTGACGGCGGACCGCCTCCGTCAGCCGGCCTCCTTCCTCGTAGCCGACGTAGCCGGGAGGGGCCCCGATCAACCGTGCGACCGAGTGCTGTTCCATGAACTCGCTCATGTCGATGCGGACCATGTTCCGCTCGTCGTCGAACAGGAATTCGGCGAGAGCCTTGCAGAGCTCGGTTTTGCCCACGCCCGTGGGCCCGAGGAAGATGAATGAGCCGATGGGGCGGTTTTTGTCCTGCAACCCAGACCGCGACCGTCGCACGGCATTGGCGACGGCGGCCACTGCTTCCTCCTGGTTGATGAGGCGCTGGTGGATCAGGTCCTCCATGTGGAGGAGTTTTTCGCGTTCGGTCTGGAGCATCCGCGTCACGGGGACGCCGGTCCAGGCGGAGACGACCTGGGCGATCTCCTCGGGGCCGACCTCCGTCCGCAGCAGGCGGGGCTTCTTCTCCGTCTCCCTGGCCGAGCGCTCGGCCTGGGCCTCCTGCTGTTCCACCGTTTTGCGAAGCTGTTTGCGGCGGGTGTCCAACTGGAACAGCCGCTGGTAATCGGCTTCGTCCACGATGCGCCCGGCCGCCTGTTTTTCACGGATGGCGGCTTCGAGCTGGCTGTACTCCAGGTCGACCTGTTCCAGTTCCTCGCGGACGTTCTTGACGTCTCCGAGGCCGAGTTTCTCGGCTTCCCATTGTTCCTTCAGGGAGGCGAGCTTCTGTTTCAGTTCCTCCATCTGGGCCTGAATTTCGGCCCGCTCCTGGGCGGATTCCGGCCCTTTCTCCTCGGCCAGTTGACGCGCGGCAATCTCCAGTCGGGTGATCTTCCGCTGCACCTCATCGATTTCGGTGGGGACCGAGTGCAGCTCCATGGCGACGCGGGAGGCCGCCTCGTCCACGAGATCGATCGCCTTGTCGGGGAGAAACCGGTCGGTGATGTAGCGATCCGACAACACGGCTGCCGCTTCGAGGGCGGAATCGCGGATCGGCACGCCGTGGTGCCGCTCGTAGCGCTCCTTCAGTCCGCGGAGGATGGCAATCGTGTCCTCGACGGACGGCTCATTGACCATCACCGGCTGGAAGCGGCGTTCAAGCGCGGCATCCTTTTCGATGTACTTGCGATACTCGTCGAGGGTCGTGGCGCCGATGCAGTGGAGTTCTCCCCGCGCGAGCGCCGGCTTGAGCAGGTTGGAGGCATCCATCGCCCCTTCAGCCTTCCCCGCACCGACGACGGTGTGCAGCTCATCGATGAACAGGATCACCTTGCCGGCCGCCTGTTCCACCTCCTTGAGCACCGCCTTGAGCCGATCCTCGAACTCTCCGCGATACTTCGCCCCGGCAATCAGCGCCCCCATGTCGAGCGCCACGACCCGCTTGTCCTTGAGAATCTGGGGGACATCCCCCAGCACGATGCGGTGGGCCAGTCCCTCGACGATGGCGGTCTTGCCGACCCCCGGGTCGCCAATCAGGACGGGGTTGTTCTTCCGCCGCCGGGAGAGGACCTGAATGACGCGGCGGATCTCGGCGTCGCGGCCGATGACCGGGTCGATCTTCCCTTTCCGCGCCAGTTCCACCAGGTCCTTGCCGTACCGCTCCAGCGCCTGGTACTTTTCCTCCGGATGCTGATCGGTCACGGTGTGCCCGCCCCGCACAGCCTGCAGGGCGGTCAACAGATCGTCCTCCTCGATGCCGTTGATTTGCAGCAGCCGTTTGGCGGCATCTTCTACTTTCGTCAGGGCCAACAGCAGGTGTTCTGTGGAGACGAACTGGTCCTGCATGGAGTCGGCCAGCTTCTGAGCGGTCTCGAGGACCTGCATCAGCTCCCGGCTGGGGGCGATGTCCAGATTGGATCCGCTGGACGAGGGGAGGCGGCGGAGTTCCCCCTCGACCTGGGATTCGAGTTGCCGCAGGTTTGCGCCGAGTTTTCCGAGTACTGCCCGCGGAATCCCGTCCGGTTCCTTCAGCAGCGCCTGAAGGAGATGCAGCGGGACCAGTTGTCGATGCCCCGCCTCTTCCGCCAGGCTGTGTGCGTTTTGGACCGCCTCCTGGGCTTTGACGGTCAGTTTGTCCATGCGAAATGCCATTGATGCTCTCCTCTCGTCCCGATCCACTGGGTGGAGGTCATCAGTGCAATTCAAATGCCGGGCCACGCGACCGCGGTTGAGATCTCACAGCATTTTTGATTGCAACATCTTGAGAATAGATGGTTTATTTCAATGGCCGTTTGTGCCAAAATGGCATAGTCGGGTGGTGGTTGCGGATGAAGCGAGAGATGCCATTTTGACACTTTCCGGTTCTCCGGTGGAACTCCACCGCTTTGTTGAGCCTGAAGCGAGAGCAAGCACCTTCGCGAGTGCCGCCGGAAGCCCTCAGCCAATCCGCAGGGGAAGGGCAGGATGGGGGGGGGGAGAGCCGCCGGTCTCAGCGCCGGGGGGGCGCGACAGGTCCCTCCTCCAGCGTGACGGCCCGGCCTCCCCCCGAGGGCATCGGGAACGCCTCCATGGTCGTGACCCCGTGCACTCGCTGGTCGAACACCCCACCGCCGCTGGTATGGACGGTCAGCAACAGGTCATGCTCGACGCGCGACCGCTGCGGCAGGCCGGTGTCGCGAAAGAGGGTACACGTCCCCCAGGTGCTCCCCTCCCGCACCGTCATCCGTACACGGGGATGTTCCGGCAGGGGCGTCTGCATCAGCGTGGTGGAGGGGGTGATCTTCCCGGAGATCTGGACCACGGCCAGGCGGTCGTCCAGTTCCTTGAGGGTGTAGAGGTTGTCGATGACCATCGGGACGGGGCGGCCGATGTGCCGCATCCGCCGCCAGGAATCCCCCGGCGACTGCTGCTCCCCGGACGGCAACAGGCCGATGGCGTTGTCCACGAAGTCGGCGACGCCGTTCTCTCCGGAGGTGCTCTCGATGCTCAGGACCACTTCGGGTTGATGTTCGGGGGGGATCGACGCCAGACAGCGGTGGAGGAACTCCTGGAACCCCTCGACGGCGGCGATCTGGTTGTCTCGCCCCACGCGAAAGGAGAACCCGTCCCCCACCATCGCCTGCCAGGCGCGGAGGGAGAGCGGCACACGGGCGGGGGGCGCGGCCGAGTCGAACTCGAGCACTTCCTTCCCCATGTGATGGGCGTATCGCACCCGATCGTAGCGGACGCGGAAGGTCGTCTCCCCGTCGCGGACGTCCTCGACGGTCATAGCCAGCGTCAGTTCGATCCGCAGCCGGTGGACCTGAGGCTCCCCTTGCGGGGGCGACTGGACCACCTCCCGTTCAATCACCTTGCGGAGGGGGAAGCGGTCTCCCGGCTTGAGCCGGAGCGCCAGCCGCGCCCCTTCGGAGGGAGCGGAGGATTCGGTTCGGACCCAGTCGGGGAGCCGCGGCTCCGGTTCCGGCTCGGCCTGCTCCGAATGGCAGCCGGCCACCAGCAGCATGGCCAGGACACTCAGCGTCGTCCACGCCCCCAAACGCCCACGCAGGATCAGCGGCGGCACTGGCATCGACGGATCGTCCATGACCACTGTTTTCCCCCCTGAAGGAGCGGAGGCTGCGAACACGACGTCCCTCCCCGGCCGCGGCGGCGAAACTTACCACCCTCCGACCGGCGGGGAAAGAGGAATCGTCCGCAGATCGCGGGGGCTGTCTCCCTGTTCCGTGCTGACGCGGGCTGGGGAGGAGGCGCCTGCGGCTCCGACTTCGTGCTCCATCGGAGGAGCGCTGTTCTTGTCATCTCACGATGAACCGCCATACTGTGAGAAAGCTCCTCCCGCACGGCAGACAGGCTTCTCATGGCGACGGAAACGGCGACCAAAACCGAAATCGGGAGTTATTTCGTCTCGAACTACCCCCCCTTCTCCCAGTGGCAGCGGGAGCTGGTGCCGGAGATTCACGCCGCGCTCGATTCCGAGCCGGACCGGTCGGTTCCGCTGGGGATGTATCTGCACATTCCATTCTGCCGCAAACGGTGCCGCTTCTGCTACTTCCGCGTCTACACCCAGCAGAACGCGGAGACGATCAAGCGGTACGTGGAGACGCTGGACCACGAGGTGCGGCTGCTGAAGGATCGCCGCGGGATCGCCGGGCGGACGCTGGATTTCGTGTACTTTGGCGGGGGGACCCCCTCATACCTGAGCGCGCGGCAGCTTCACCTGCTGCGGGAGCGGCTGAGCCGCTCCGTCTCGTGGGACAGCGCCCAGGAAGTGACCTTCGAGTGCGAACCGGGAACCCTGAGTCTGGAGAAGGTGCAGACGCTCAAGCAGATCGGCATCACGCGGGTCTCGCTGGGGGTGGAGAATTTCAACGATCAGATTCTCGAAGTGAACGGCCGCGCGCATCTCTCCGAGGAGATCTTCCGCGCCTACGACTGGCTGCATCAGGTCGGTTTTCCGCAGATCAACATTGATCTCATCGCCGGCATGATCGGCGAGACGGACGAAAACTGGGCCGCCTGTGTCGACCGGGCGATTGAGATGCAGCCCGACAACGTCACCATCTACCAGATGGAACTCCCCTGGAACACTCTGATCTCACAGGAGATGTTGGCGCACGGGCTCGAGGCCCCGGTGGCCGACTGGCCGACCAAGCGGCGGTGGGCGAGCGAGGCGATCGACAAGCTCCTGGCCGCCGGCTACCACCTCTCCAGCGGCAACGAGTTGGTGCGGAATCTCGATACCGACCGGTTCCTGTACCGGGACAACCTCTTCCGCGGCAGTGACATCCTGGCGGTGGGGGTGTCGTCGTTCGGGCATTTCCAGGGGGTTCACTATCAAAACGATGCCGAGATCGAGACCTACATGGAGACGGTCCGGTCAGGCGCGTTGCCAATCCAGCGGGCGCTGCGGCCGACGCCGCACCAGTTGCTCATCCGCGAATGGGTCTTGCAGATGAAGGAAGGGCGGGTGGAGACCGGGCCGTTCCTGCGCAAGTTCGGCGTCGATCCGCTGGAGGAGTTCGCCGTGCCGCTCGCCAACCAGGAGCGGGCCGGATACCTGCACGTGGAAGACGGCTCGGTTGTGCTGACGCGCAAGGGTCTGCTGCAAGTGGACAGCCTGCTGTGGGAATACTTTGAACCGCAACACCGGGCGGTGCGGTATACCTGATCCACGCCGGACAGCAGCGTCTTGCCAGCGTGCGTGGGGCCGCGCGCGGTGGCGGCGTCGTTTGACCGCTGTGGCGTCGTGCGATCCCGCAAAACCGCTAGAACCCGTCCCTGGGGAAGCACCGGTCCCCTCGGAAATGGGAGCGTCCCCCGTTGCTTTCGCTCTGCCGGGAGGATTACGCTCTTTGGTGCCGAGCAGCCTTCGGAGACGCACGGCCCGACGTTGCCCTGTGGCCAGCGCGGGGCTGGTGACGCTGGCCGGCAACGGATTCCGGAATCAGGTGCTGGGCTTCTCCACCGTCATGGCGCAGGCCGGCAACGGCGGGGTCGATCATGCCGTGCTCACCGATTCCCCGGGCGTCGATCGCTTGGTCAGTCATCCCACGACGGCCTTCCTGCAAGGCCCCGGTTTCCACCTGCAAGTGCTCGGGTTCCCCACCGTGCGGGCGATCTCACAGCAGGGGGGCGCCGATCTGGCGTTCCTGCACGACTCCCCCGGCGACGATGTATTCACCGTCCATCCGCGACAGGGGACGCTGGCTGGTCCGGGCTACCTGACGATCGTGCAGAACTTCCAGACGATCGTCGGCCGCGCCCTCGCGGGCGGCAGCGACAAGGCCTTTCTGCACGACGGCCCCAACGACGACGTCTTCGCCACCACGCTCACCACCGGCAACTTCACGGGGCCGGGGTACTTCAATTCGGCCTTTGGGTTCGGCTTGATCGAAGGGCGTTCGATCCACGGCGGCAATGACCGGGCCTTCCTGGAGGACTCACCGGGGGACGACAGCTTCGCCACCTCGGTCGGCGTGGCGGACCTGTCCGGCGCCGGCTTCTTCCGCCGCACCCGCGGCTTCGCCAGCGTCTCTGCCCGCGCGCTCCACGGCGGGTTTGATATCGCCACGCTTCGCGACACCCCCGGCAACGACACCTTCGTCAGCCGCGCCCTCGTCTCGTTCTTCCGTGGCGGAGGCTTCTTCACCGAAGCGGTGCAGTTCGAGCGCGTCTCCGCTCATGCCGAGGCGGGGGGGGGGGAATCAGGCCTTCCTGGAAGACACCTCCGGTGATGATGTCTTCACGGCTCAGGTGGGGATGGCGAGCCTGGTCGGCAGCGGACTGACGCGACACGTCGTCGGGTTTAACGTCGTCGCCGGTTGGGCCCTGCACGGGGGGAACGATGTCGCCACGCTGCTGGACACCCCCCGCGACGACACCTTCGCCGCTTCGCCGCAGCTCGCCAACTTCGCCAGTCCGGACGGGTTGTATCTCCAGGCGCTCGGCTTTGAGAGCGTCGTGGCTCGGGCGATCCAGGGGGGGAGCGACCGGGCCTTCCTGTTCGACTCGCCGGGAGACGATCTGTTCCTCGGACGTGGAGCGAACGGGACGCTGAGCGGCCTGGGCTTCTCGAATCGGGCGAACCTGTTCGAGGCCGTGGCGATCTTCGGCAGCACGGGCTTCAACCAGCTTGTGGCCCGGGACCTGGCCTACGCTTTCACCCGCTTTGGCAGCTGGTTCGAGGTGTGAGCCGCTGCCTTTTGCCTTCGGAATCTCCCCTGCGCCGCTGAGCAGTGACAGCAGGGGGGCTGCGCCGCCGGTCCCCGGCGGGGCCTTGCCGTGACGGACGCAGCGGGTTCCCGCCCGACCTTGCGGTGGCCCCCAAAAAATTTCCGTCAGGGGTTTGACGGGTGGTCATGGCGTCGCTACATTCCGCCCTGTTGTGGGTTTTCAGCCCATCTGAATCAAAAAACAAATCTGAATGTGGGTTTTCGACCCAATTAGTCACGGAGGCGATTGAGGGTCCCTCCGCCATGGCAGCCTCAGCCTTCAGTGCACCCGTCGAGATCATCACGGGAGAGGTCCGGCGGACCCTGGACGAGCGGTTCCGACTCACCTTGCCGCCGGAGATGGCCGAGGCGGTGACCGACGAGCAGGGGGAGACGATCCTGGCCAAGGAGCGATACGGATGTCTGAGCCTGTGGCGGGCGGCCGACTGGCAGCGACGACTGGACGACGGCCTGACCTTGATCCGGGAAAAAATCCGCTCCGGGAGGATGGAGCACCGCTGGAGCGAAGTTCAGCGGCTGGGGCGGCTCCTCTCCACACGGGCGGTCGCGGTCAAACTGGCGAACCGCTCGCGGCTGCTCATTCCGGAGGGCTTCCGCGAGTTCCTCGACGTCGACAAGGGAGCGGACGTGATGGTGGTCGGAGCGGCGATCTGCGTGGAGGTCTGGAATCCCCGGGCCTGGCTGGAGCAGCTCCGACAGGACATGCCGGAATTTGCACCTCTGTTCAAGGACCTGACTCAATGACGAGACCTGCGGGCTGATTCCACCCGCCAACTGCAGACAACCCCCGGGCGCGCCTGGTGCCGCCTCACGGTTTTCGCGATGACTGACCCGCGTTCCTTCCTCCGAGCCCACACTCGGACCCCACGGATGGCAGTCGGCATGGATGCCTCTCGCGAAAGCTGTGCAGCGACCCAGGCGCGCCTCGATTTTGGCCCCTCACCGCTGGCGTTCAAGGTTTTTCCGCGGGAACTCCGCGGGAGCGAATCAGCCAGGTCAGGGGACCTTCCGGCGGCGCGCGCAGGATGCCCCCCGCGCGAGGATCGACGATGAGCAGCTCGTTCGCCTGCCATGCCAGGCCGGTTGGATTGACCAGCGGATCCCCTGGCCGCCATTTCTCCGGAGCGGTTCCGGCCGCCACTCGCCACAGACAGCGGTGGGCGCCCCCGTCTGAGACGTAGGCCGTCTCTCCGGCCGGGTCCAGGGCGATTTGATGGGGGAAGTCGAACGGACCCGCGTCCAGCAGGATTTCGCGCGAGCCGTCCGCTTGATAGCGCACCAGTTGGGGGGGATTGGCACGCACGGTCCAGAGGCGGTCCTGCCGATCGACCGCCAGTCCGCGCACGCCCGCCACAATCGCGAACTCTTCACAGGCGCCCCCCTCGGGCGGCATCCGCCAGATGCGCTGCGTCTCCAGGTCCGAGACGTAGATGCGACCCTGGGAGTCCACCGCCATCCGGATCGGGAGGCCAATGTAATCCGTATTGATCTTCTCGAACTGGCCGGGAGCGGTGATGCGGTACACGCCCCGCGTGGCCGAATCCCCCACCAGCACTCGTCCGGCATGGTCGAGGGCGACGCACCAGACGGCATTGAGTGGTTCGCGGAACCGCCGGGAACCGACGGCCAGCGTCTGGAGTTCGCCGTTCGCCAGCCGCAGCACGCCCGGAAGCTGGCGGTCGGCAACGACGATCGCCCCCTCCCGGTCGACCACGACATCCAGCGGATAGACCAGTTCCTCCGCGGCGCGGGAGAGGCCCGCGCAGGCGAGGAGCCCTCCCAGGCCCCCCCCCATAAGCCGCAGGAACAACCACAGGAGTGTTCCACTCCACCGGCGGCTGCGGAGGGGGGAGGCCGTCGACGGGATGTCGAGTGCTCGAGCGCTCCGGCTCCTGCGGGTTGCCCGGAGTCGGGAGTCTCCCGGCACAGTCGCAGGGAGGAGGCGGCGCGGGAGGCGGGGAGCGGAACGCGGCATGATTCGTGGGGGGCAGGACGATAACAAGGGAGGAGCCTCCCGGGATGTGGCCGGAGGAACGCCGCCCGTCCCGTGGTCGGAGATGACGGTCTGCCGGCTACGGCTGTGAGGCGGAGTCTGGGAACTCTTCCGATTCGGCGCGTCGACCTTCTCCGCCGCCATCGGTCGCGATTCCCACCTCAGGGAGGTGAGGTCGCCCACATCATTTCGCGCAGGAACGGGCGAACAGATTGTTCGCGGGTGTGGAAACGTTCCGCATCCACCGCCTGCTGCGGCGCGTGGGGAATGGCCTCCTCCGGGGAGTAGGGATAGCGGCTCATGCCGGCGAACGGCAAGGGTTCCACCGTCTGACCGTAGAGGGTGTGCAGGTCGGCATCCTTGTCCCAACCGACGTTGTGGAGCAGGAAATCGCGCGTCCAGCCCTCCGGGGGCGGCGGAGGAGCGGCAAACCGCAGCCGCAGTTCATCCCCCGCTCCCATCAGCACCAGCCGGTCGTCCTGCGCGGCGAGGAGTTCCTGCACGTCGCCATAGCGGGTGAAGCGCCCCTTCATGGCCGGCCAGCGGGGAGCCGTTGTCACGTCGTGGTAGTCGTAGCGTTCCGGGCCGTCCTGCGGGTGTGGGATCGGTCGCGAGAAGCCGCGGTAACGCAGCGTCGCCCCGGTCAGCAGGAGCGGATGCACGCGGACCGCTTCCGGTTCGTCTTCGTCCGTGCTGAAGAAGATCTGATCCCACCTGAGTTCCTGCGTGGTTTCGAGCCGCAAGCGGTCGTCGTCGGTGCGGAGAACGTCCGTCAGGTCGAGGACAATCGTCTTCGTCTTGCCCCCCGGAAAACCGCAGAAGGGGAGCACAGTCTCAAATTCCCCCTGAGCATTCGGCACAGCCAGGGAGAGGGGCCGCGGCCCGGACATCGCTGCATCCTCCGCCAGCGCCACGTTGATGGTGGCATCGGTGGGATGAATCCAGCCGGTGAGGAACAGCCGTAATCGCCGCGGACGTTCCCTCAGTCCCAGTTTCAATTCCAGCAGGCTCGGTTCCGTGAGTCCCTGTCGCAGCCGGTGCTGGAACGGCCGGGCGTAGTGTTCGTCCTGGACGGCCAGCAGCGGGAGGAGGTCGCGACCGTAACCGTCCCGCGCGGCAGCCGGCGGTTGCTGGTGGCGGACGGTGTGAATGTGGAACTGCGCGATCTCCGCCGGACCGACCTTTTCATTCGAGTAGATGGACAACTCGGCGGGATGATCGACCGCCAGCAGTTCGACCTGGTCGAGATACGCCGCTTCCCACAACTCTTCGGTGATCGCCAGCCGGTACTCCCCCTCCACCGCGCGGAGGGCGGCTCCGGGAAGCTTGAGATACTCCCACTGGCGGCAGGGGATGAGTTCTCCGTCCGCTCCTGGCAAGCCGAGGGGGGCGGCCCAGAGGAGATCGGTGACGAACTCGAACCGCGCGCCGTTCCAGGCGTACAGATAGGGGCAGGAACCTTTCAGGGACTGCCGCTCACAGATCGTGGTGCGGGGTGCGGGGGCCAGCACGTTGCCCGGGACGCCGTTGGTCCACAGGATGCGGAGGGCGTCCGCCTGACCCGCTCCCAGTCCAAAGTGCGTCGTGGCTCCGCGGACGATGCGGGCCTGATAGCGGAGACCATTCCGGACTTCCAGTACACTCCCCACGCCGTAATGATTCACCCGCCCGCTGTTGACGGACCGCTCTCCCTGCACCTGCTGCGCCACCACGGCGACATCCAGCCAACCGTGACTCCCCGCCAGGTCATTCCAGAAGAGTTTCAGTCCGCCCCCCGCGACGAGCAGCAGGTCGAGGTCGCCGTCGCCATCAACGTCGGCCAGTGTGCAGGACCGCACGGGCGAGTGCACGTCTGACGGAAGCGGATCGGCCGGGGTCCATCGCCCGCCGGACTCGCCGCGGAGAATCCTAACGCCAGTCTCGCTCCACAGAACGAGTTCCCCCAGCCCGTCGTTGTCCAGGTCCCCTTCAACGATTCCCTCCGCCGGAAGCGGGTCGATGCGGACCAGCGGATGCAGTCGCACGCGGCCGGGAAGGGGCGTCTGCGTCGTCAACAGCGACGTCCCGCCCGGGCCAGCCAACAGCAAGTCCCACGACTGGTTGCCGTCCGCCTCCAGCACGGTTCCCTGCCGGACCCCCTCTGCAGGCTCGCCGGAGAGGTCCCACGGTTGCCAGCGGAACGTGCCATGCCGCAGGTTCTCCAGCAGCCCGCAGTCTCCGGAGCCGCACACCACCACGACGTCGCAATCGACGTCCCGGTCCCAATCGACCGGCAGCGCCTGTTGCACATCTGCGGGGAGGGCGACGGAAAAGCGGCGCGCCTCGAACTGAAAATGTCCGCGGTTCGACCACCACTGCACACCCGAGTCGTCAACCAGAATGAGATCGAGGTCTCCGTCGTTGTTGACGTCGGCAGTGGCGAGGGAGCGGAGGGGGCGATCCGCTCGCAGGTCGGGTGCAGTCTCCACCGCCTCCCAAGTTCGTCCGCCGTCCGCTGCTGAGAACTGGTTGCGGAGCAACCGGAGTCCTCCCGACCCGTACAGAACGAGGTCCAGATCGGCCCGATGACAGTGCTCCTGCGCGGCGTCGTCGCGGCTCTGCGGCGCTTCATCGACATCCTGGTCCAGGTCCGCCAGCAGCAGACGCGTCATCCCCGGCGGGACGTCGGCCGAGAGGAACCGCTGCCACTCTCCCGCCGGTGCGGGACGACGATAGGCTTCCACGCGGCCGTGGCGCAACACCACCAGATCGAGTCGTTGATCGAGATCGAGGTCTCCCCAGGCCGCATCGAGAATGTCGCTCAGGTCGGGGGGGAGGTCTCCGGCCTCGGCCGCTCGCCACCGGACCTCCCACGAGCCAAGCGAGACCGGCGGTACCACAGCCTGCGCCTCGCAGGCCAGATGTAGCGCCAGGAACTCCAGCGCATGCCGTTCCACCTGCATCCGGTCGCTCTGGGCCAGATCATCGGGGCGAACGACATTGACGAGCATCCGGGTGGTGCGCTGGGTGGCCGCACGATCCCCCGCCCCTGCCGCGGCGCGAAGCTGATCGAGGAGCGGCGCCAGTTCGATCCCCGCGCGCCGGCGGACGCCGTCTGCCACACTCTCCCAAAGCGACTGCGATGCTTCCAGCCGGGCCGCAATCGCCGCGGGATTCCGCTGCGCCTGTGCTAACAGCCAGTCCAGCAGGAGGAACAGATTCTGCGGTGCAAGCTGCGCAGCCCGGTCCAGGGCCTGCCAGGTGATCTCCGGCGCCTCGGGCAGTCGGCTGGACTGGGCCAACTGGTACAGCTCGTACCACAGGGAGGCATCGTCCGGGGCCAGTTCGGTGGCGCGGCGGAGGGCGGACAGGGCCCGGCGGTCATCCCCCAGGGCGCGGGCGATCCGTGCTTCGAGACGCAGCGTGACGGCCTCCTCCGGGGCCAGTCGTGCGAGTGCGGCCAGAGCTTCCTCGACGGCGCGCGCTGCGGCGGCGAAGGTCTGCGGTGCCGTCTGGCGATCGATCGCCTCCAGCGCCAACAGTCGTCCGAGGGCCGCATTCCGCCGGGGGGCCGGGTCCTCCGGGATGCGTTGCGCTAGGGCTTGAAAGGTCTCTGCCCCCTCCACCGATTGGTTGTTCTCAAGTTGCGCGATCCCACGGGTCTGGAGGCGGACGAGGTCTTCGATCTCGGCGGCAGTGAGCGACGGCGCAGCCGGCGGGGCGGGGCCGCCCACTCCGTCGCCGGGGCGGGGCCAGTGCTGCCACACCACGAGGCCGACAACGAGCACGACGGCCGCCAGAACCATCCACAACTGCGCCCACCGGTTGCTCATCGCGAGTTCCCACTCAGCCGGAGGCGGTCACCCTGCCCTTGCGGCCAACAGACGACGCTTCGCGGACCACCCCCTCGAGACGCCTGTCGGGATCGGGAAGCTGCCGTTGCTGAATCGTGCCGCGGGCGACTATACCAGTTCCTCATCGGCTGCATCGAGTCTCCTGAGGAGTCCGGCCCATGATCATCGGCGTCCCGCGCGAGGTGAAAGAGCACGAGTACCGCGTGGCCATGCTTCCCTACGGAGTGGAGGAGCTGACCCGCGCGGGGCATCGCGTGCTGGTGGAAAGGGGGGCCGGGCTGGGGAGCGGCCTGACGGATGACGACTACGCTCATGCCGGTGCCGAAGTGGTTCCCTCTGCTGCCGACGTGTTTGCTGCCGCGGAGTTGATCGTCAAGGTCAAGGAGCCTCAGCCGGCGGAGCGGCCGCTGCTGCGTCCCGGGCAGATGCTCTTCACCTATTTCCATTTCGCCGCCGATGAGGAGCTGACGCGGCAGCTCCTGGCGTCGGGAGTGACGGCGATTGCCTATGAGACCTTGCAGGGGCGGGATGGCGGCCTGCCATGCCTGACTCCCATGAGCGAGGTCGCCGGCCGCATGAGCATTCAAGAGGGGGCCAAGTATCTGGAGCGCCCGCAGGAGGGGCGGGGCATCCTGCTGGGGGGCGTGCCGGGTGTCCAGCCGGCCGAGATCGTCATCCTCGGCGGGGGCGTGGTGGGGAAGAACGCCGCGCGGATCGCGGCCGGTTTCCAGGCGGACGTGTCGATCCTGGATATCAACGTCGACCGGCTGCGATATCTCGACGACATCATGCCCCCCAACGTGAACACCCTCTTCAGCGACCGGCATACCATCCGCGAGCAACTCAGGCGAGCGGACCTGGTCATCGGGGCAGTGCTGATTCCGGGGGCTCGCGCCCCGCATCTGGTCACCGCAGAGGACCTGACGCGGATGAAACCGGGCGCCGTGATCATCGACGTCTGCATCGACCAGGGGGGCTGCTGCGAGACCAGCCGGCCCACCACGCACGCCGACCCGACCTATGTGGTGGACGGCATCGTGCACTACTGCGTCACCAACATGCCCGGCGCGGTCGGCCGTACCAGCACCTATGCCTTGTGCAACGTCACGTTCCCCTATGTGATGCGGCTGGCGACGCTGGGGCTGGAGGGAGCCTGCGCACGGGACCCCGGTCTGGTTGCGGCGGTCAACATCCATGCCGGTCGCATCACCAACCGCGCGGTGGCCGAGACGTTTGGATTGCCCTTCACCCCCTTCACTCCCTGTTGATTCGAGCCGGTATCCTCTCCGGCGAATCCGGCGAACGGCGGAGGCGAGTCCCTCGCTGTTCCGCCGACCGGAAGGTTGACGCCCCGGCTCGTCCACGCTGACACGAGAGTCATCCTGGCCTCACGCACCCATCCATTCACCACACCACCCCACACCATGGCCGCGCCCCGTGAGCCGCATCACCGCTATCGGCATCGTCGAGACAAGCTGCTGTCGTTGCTCAAGGCGGCTGACGTCCAGGCGATGCTGGTCACCGGGGAGGTCAACGTCCGTTATCTCACCGGCTTCACCGGCGACAGCAGCTACCTGCTGGTCGGTCCCGGCTGCGAGCGTCTCATCACCGACAGCCGCTATGCCACTCAGCTCGAAGAGGAGTGTCCCGGGCTGGACCTGTACGTCCGCAACGTGAAACAGTCGCTGACCGCAGCGGTGGTGACGGTCCTGCGGCAGAGCCAACTTTCCCGGGTGGCGTATGAATCGCACCTGCTCGTCGCCGAGGTGCTGGAAACACTGAACACTGAGCTGCCGGCCCTGACGCTGCGTCCTCTCCGCGGCGTGATCGAATCCGAGTTGAGGGCCATCAAAGATGACCAGGAGATTGCCGAGACTCGCGAGGCGGTGCGGCTGGCGGAAAAGGCGTTCGACCTGCTGCGGGCGTCGCTGACCCCCGCCATGACGGAACTGGAAGCCGCGTGGGAGCTGGAGCGGGCGGTCCGCATGTTCGGCGGAGCGGGACTCAGTTTTCCGGCGATTGTCGCGGTGGGGGATCGGGCGGCCCTGCCGCACTATCGCCCCCGCCGCACCCCTCTCGGCGCGAAGGGGCTGCTGTTGGTGGACTGGGGCGCCCAGACGGAGGGGGGCTATCGATCGGATCTGACCCGCACACTCCTCCTCAGCCCTCCCGGCCGCAAATTCGAGACGATCTACCGGACCGTGCTCCAGGCCCAACAGCGGGCCATTCGTGCCATTCGCCCGGGACAGAAGTGTCGCGTGGTCGATGCCAAGGCTCGCGACTACATTGCGCAAGCTGGTTTTGGGAAATGGTTTGGGCATGGATTGGGGCATGGGATCGGTCTGGAGATTCACGAGTCGCCGCGGTTTTCCCCGACCTCCGACACGGAATTGAAGCCGGGGATGATTGTCACGGTGGAGCCGGGCGTTTATCTTCCGGGTCAAGGCGGCGTCAGAATTGAAGACGATGTCCTGGTCACTCCGGATGGGTGCGAGGTCCTCTCCACCACGCCGAAGGACTGGGATTCGATGAGGCTGGGATGAGTGGGGTCCTGCCCGAGTGCAGTTCCCGGATTGAGATCGTTTTCCGCAACTTCTTCGATTGAGGACAGTTGCGTAGGTCTGTCGGCTGGTTTCCGGGTTGGGTCGAGACCGGCGGCGTTTCAGACAATGATTCGATCCGGGATGAGGACGGGGTCTCCGGATGACCCATCAGGGGTCTGAGTACGGCCGGGGGGCCGGGCCACCCCGGCGACGGACCTTTTTCCCAGTCTTCGGTGTGAGAGCCGCGACCAGAGCCGGGGCAGAATGACACCTCCCCGAACAGCCGCGGCTTTTTGTATGACCGTCCTCCACCCCCGACGTTCGGTTCCCGGCGTCTCCAGGCTGGAAAGGCAGGCATCTCATGGCAGACAGCAAATCCGCCGAAGACGGATTCGATCTGGTACGACTCCAAGAGCTCGTGGAGCTGATGGAGAAGTACGACCTTCGCGAAGTGCGACTCAAGAAAGGGTCGGAGAAGTGGTACTTGCGGCGAGGTCCTCAGGAAGTGGTCTCGGTTCCCCTGGGGCCGACGGCAGCCCCGGCACCGGTGGCGGTGGCGCCGGCGGCGTCCGCCCCGGCCGCTCCCTCCACTGCGGCCCCTCCGGCCGCCGCCCGGGAGGAGGGGACTGTCCCCATCACGTCCCCCATGGTGGGAACCTTTTACCGGGCCTCCAGCCCGGAGGACCCCCCCTTCGTCAAGGAGGGGGACCGCGTCCACGCGGATACCGTCGTCTGCCTGATTGAAGCGATGAAGTTCTTCAATCAGGTCAAGGCCGAATGCAGCGGCACGATCGTCAAGGTGCTGTGCAAGGACGGTGATGCGGTCGAGTTCGGTCAACCGCTGTTCCTGGTGAAGCCGGAGTAACCGCGATGTTTCAGCGGATTCTGATCGCCAACCGCGGAGAGATCGCGCTGCGAGTGATCCGCGCCTGCAAGGAACTGGGCGTGGAGACCGTGGCCGTTTACAGCGAAGCGGACCGCGGCGCGCACTACCTCGACCTGGCGGATGAGAAGTACTGCATCGGTCCGGCGCCGGCCTCGGAGAGTTATCTGCGGGTGGACCGGATCATCGCCGCCGCGGAAGTGGGCAACGTGGAAGCGATTCATCCGGGGTACGGCTTTTTGTCGGAGAACGCCGAGTTCGCCGAGCAGTGCCGGGCCTCGCAGATTGAATTCATCGGCCCCCCGCATGAAGCGATGGCCAAGGTGGGGGACAAGGTCGCCGCCCGGCGGATTGCGCAGGAAGCCAAGGTTCCCACCGTGCCCGGCAGCGAAGGGCTCGTCACCTCCGAGGAGGAGGCGGTCCGCATCGCCAACGAGATCGGTTATCCGGTGCTCATCAAGGCGACCGCCGGCGGGGGCGGCAAGGGAATCCGCCCGGCGATGAACGAGATCAACCTCCGCAGCGAGCTCAAGGCCGCCGCGATGGAGGCCCAGAAGGCCTTCAAAAACCCCGGCGTCTACATCGAAAAGTACATCCAGAGGCCCCGCCACGTCGAAGTCCAGATTCTCGGCGATCACCACGGGAACATCCTCCATCTCTGGGAACGCGACTGCACCATGCAGCGCAAGCACCAGAAACTCATCGAGGAGTCGCCGGCCCCCAAGCTCCCGCAGTCGGTGCGCGAGGACATCTGCAAGGCGGCGGTGCGGCTGACCAAGGCCGCCGGCTATGCCAACGCCGGCACCTGCGAATTCCTCGTCGACCAGGACCACCGCTTCTACTTCATCGAGGTCAACGCCCGCATCCAGGTTGAGCACCCCGTCACGGAGTCGGTGACCGGCATCGATCTGATCCAGCAGCAGATTCGCGTGGCCGCCGGCGAACCGCTGGACCTCAAGCAGCGGACCATCCCCTGTCAGGGGGCCGCGATCGAGGTCCGCATCAACGCCGAAGACCCGGCCAACGGCTTCCGTCCCTGCCCCGGGCGGATCACCCGGCTGCGGCTGCCGGGCGGCCCCGGCGTCCGGTTCGACTCCCATGTCTACGAGGGTTATGTCATCAGCCCGTACTACGACTCCATGATCGGCAAGCTGATTGTGCACCGCGCCACGCGGGAAGAGGCGATCCGCACAGCCTGCCGCGCCCTCGACGAGATGGTCATCGAAGGGATCAAGACCACCATCCCCCTCACGCGGCGGATTCTGGAGCACAACGTCTTCCGCGCCGCCGAAGGGGACACAGGTTTCGTGGAACGAACCTTTTGAGCACGACGCTCCCCGGGCAAACTCCGACCCTTCCGGAGCACTGCTGGTCTGCGCCTGGAATCGCGGAGTGATCTATCATACAGGGCGTCCCCGACCTGACGTCTCCGAGATGCGCACTCTGGTCCTGGCTGACATCCACTCGAACTGGCCGGCGCTCGCGGCCATTCGCGAGCCGTTCGACCAGTGCGTGGTGCTGGGGGACCTGGTGGATTATGGCACCGATCCCGTGCCATGCATCGATTGGGTCCGCGAGCATGCCGACTACGTGATCCGCGGCAACCATGACCATGCGGTGGCGCAGCACGTGCTTCCGCGCCCGGGGGGAGGGTTCCGACGCCTGGCGGGGGCGACGCGCCCCTGGCATTGGGAGCTGCTGGACCCGCCGCGGATTCGATATCTCGCCAGGCTGCCCGTCACGCAACACTGCCTGATCGACGGATTGCGCGTGTTCCTGGTCCATGCCACGCCGCGCGACTGCCTCGATGAATACCTCGACGCCGATCCCCACGCCTGGGCCGAACGTGTGGCCGACCTCGATGCGGACCTCATCTGCGTCGGTCATACTCATCAACCGTATCTGTTACAGGCGGGATCGCGACAGGTCCTCAACCCCGGGAGCGTCGGTCAGCCGCGCGACGGCGACCCCCGTGCCTCCTACGCCGTCATCGAGGATGGCCGGATCGAACTCCGCCGCGTCGAATACGACATCGACGCCACGCTGCGGCAGATGCAAGCCACCCCTGTCGAGCCGTGGGTCGTCGAGTTGACTGCGGCGCTGCTGCGTTCGGGGGGACGGCTCTCCCGCGCGGAAATGGACGCGTTTCAATAACCGGTCGTCATTGACCGTGGTGGTTCGCGCGCGCCTCAACGGGTCGAGGCCCCGATCCGGATGACCGGGCGTCCCACCGAACGGCCGGCGAGCAGGTCGGCGACCACGCGGCCGACGTCGGACAAGGGAACTTCCGAGGCGACCCGCTCCAATCCTGCGAGCCGCCATTCGTTCGCCAGCAACCGCCAGATTTCGCGCCGCTGCGGACCGGGACAATGGGCAGAGTCGATCCCTTCCAGGCGGCATCCCCGCAGCAGGAACGGATACACGGTGAGGTGAAGTTCATGGCCCCCGACCAGTCCGCACGCCGCCACACACCCGCGATGCTGCATCGACCGGATCAAGGTCGAGAGGGTGGCCCCGCCGACGGTATCGACGGCGCCCGCCCAGCGGGAGGAGAGGAGCGGGCGGTCGGATTCATCCCGGACGGCCTCGCGGCCAACGACCTCCGCCGCTCCCAGGGAGCGCAGCCAGTCGTGCCGACCGGTCTTGCCCGTCACGGCTGTCACCCGGTAGCCGAGTTTCGCCAGCAACATCACGGCCAGCGATCCGACGCCGCCGGTGGCGCCGGTGACGACGACGGGACCGCTGTGCGGTTCGATCCCCTGCCGCTGGAACGCCTGCACGCACTGCGCGGCGGTAAAGCCGGCCGTGCCGAGAATCATCGCCTCGCGGAGAGTCAATCCGGTCGGCAGAGGCACGACCCACTCGGCCGGCACGCGAATGAACTCTGCCCAGCCACCCCATTGCCCCGCCCCCAGCTCGTCACCGGTGACGAGGACCTCTGCTCCGGATGGGAGACTGGCGACCGAACTCTCGACCACGACGCCGGCCGCGTCGATGCCGGGGATGTGCGGCAGCCGCCGCGCGACTCCCGGATGCCCCTGGGCCGCCAGGGCGTCTTTGTAGTTGGCCGAGGAATAATGCACGGCGATCGTCGCCTCGCCGGGGGGGAGATCGGCGGTGGAGGCGGTGGTGACGCGGCCGACGATGTTTCCGGCAGTATCCCGCTCGACGAGATAACAGCACATGACAGGAGGGATCATGGAGGGGACCTCCAGGCAAGTTCGTGGCGGCTCGAGAGTAGTGGCGACGACATCGGTTCCTCGCTCTTCCTGCGGCCGGGCCACGAAGGGGGGGACTGGGCGTCGGCAGCGGAAGGGGCTCGGCCCGCATCTGCATGCAACTTTCCCCAGAGGGGAGGTTGCCAGACCTTCTCAGGTCTCCGCAGTCAGATCGTACTCGCTCTGAGCGGGTGGTGGGACGGTGGCGGCCGTTGCGGTTCGGTGGTGAAACCAGTCTGCGATGGCGGTATCCAGGAATAACTGGGAGGCGTGATAGACCAGCATGGGATACACCGCCCAGGGAAAGCTGGTCCCGAAGGTGCGCGGATCAGTGGCAATCAAGATCCCGATGGGGAGCGTCTTTTGACTGGCGGCAAACGCCACGGCAATTTGATCGGCGCGGGGGAATCGGGCCAGGTGCGCGCCCCCCCAGGCGACGGCCATGGCCAGCAGGTGCAGACCGACACAGCAGGCGGCCATGACGGCCAGGGCGGCAATGCTCGGAGAGGTCGATGGCGAGGGAGAGGCGGCATGCAGCGTCAGACGACGTCCAGCCTCAGTGGCGGCGGTGAAGACGATCGACAGAATCCCCACCTGCGCCAGCACACTCAGCGGAGTCTTCCAGCGGTCGGCCAGGCGGGCACACGGGGCAGGCCAGCGACAAAGCTGACCACAGAGAATGGGCACAAGCGTGGTGAGGAACAACTGCTGCACCATGCTCCAGGCATCGAGTTCGATGGCGGCCTGGGCAAACAACCGCAACCAGAACGGCGTGGAGAGGAAACAGGCGCCGTTCGTCACGATCGTGACCAGGAGTGAGACGGCGTCATTGCCGCCGGCCCGGCGCGTCCAGACCGAGGCGGCCGCCATCGTGCTGGGGACGCTGGCGGCGATCAACAGTCCGAGGGCGAAGTCCTCGCTGAGTTGCAGCGGCATCAACAGTGGCGCCATCAGGGGGATGGCCGCGCCGTTGACGAGCACGGCCCACACAACTGGTCCGGGGGCCAGGATCGCGTCTCGCAACCGACTCCCATCGAGCGTGACGGACATCAGGAACAGCACGCCGCTGATGATGCCCGCTCGGACCCAGTTGTTCAGCAGGGCGTCGATGGCATCGAGCACCCGGGGGGACGCCGCCGCACCGATCCAATGACCGGAGAGGATCAGGGTCGCCAAGGCGATCAGGAACCATCGCCGCGCCAGAAAGCCGCGCATGGTCAATTCCCCTCGCCGTCCGGAGAGGTCGGGGGGGGAGGCCCGGCGGGGGGACGATCGCCGGGGGGATTCGCCCCGGACAGGCGCTCCCAGCGGCGCAGCAAGTACTCCCAGCCGTGGGAGGTCTCCGTCCGCGGAAGCTGCGAAAGCAACTCCCGCGCCTGGGCGTACCTCCCCTGCCGCACGAAGCTCAAGGCGGTCAGGTGAAGCATGCCGCGACCCCAGATGGGTGGCGTCGGCACGACGAACTGCGGCGGATACTGGCCTCCCAGGCCCATGTTGATCACCGACTCGTCCTCCCCCAGTTCGTACTGACACGCCGCCGTCCAGTACACCGCCGACTCTAGGCACAGCGCATTGATCGGCTCCGGCGTAAAGACGTTGACTCCCTGGCGAATCTGGTTGTATTCGCGGATGGCGTCCGACAGGGCACCGGTGATGTGCAGATGCCGGGCACGAATCAGGGGGTGATCCCAGGTGATCTCCCGTCCCGTTTCCGGATGGATGAACTTACGGATGATGGGACCGGCGAGCATCTGCCGCAGGTTACTGAGCAGAACCTGTCCGGGGTGGGGGGATCCGTCCGGGGCCGTGACGGGGGGTTTCTCAAAGCCTTCCAGTTGCTCGGCGGGGAACGCCCACACCCCGACGTCGGACGCCTCCCACCCGGTCTGGCGACCGGCTTCCGCCACGCGATCAAACAATCCGGGCGTTCGCAGTCGGTTGCGTCCCAACCCGCTGTAAAACGAGGCTCCCCGGACGTTTGCAGCGACGTTGAGCGTTGCCACACGGTTGGACCAGAGACTGCTGTGGCCGATCAACTCCACCCGTACTCGTGCGACATGCGCGCTGGTCAGGGGATAGGGGCGCTCGGGAGCGTCCAGCGCCCGGAGTAAGGCGTCGTTCTCCCGAATGTCGGCGAGCGCAGCGGCCCGACGCACGAACGGTTGCTGCGACGTCGCTTCTGACTCCGCCGGAATGGGCAGGCCGATGTGGGTGTCGAACAGCAGCACGCGCGGGTGTTCGCGAGGCCCGACCAGCACTCCCACCAGCCAGCGGTCCGGTGCGTCGCCTGACATCGGGCGCACAATCACTGCGTCGAGCTCGACCTGCCGCAGCAGTTCCCCGTACACCCAGGCTCTCAGTTCCGGCGAACCGAGGCCGAACAAGAGCACCTCGTAGGGGGTCAGGTGCGGGAGCAGTCCCTCGGCGTCGAGGACGGTTCGCTGCACGAAGTCGAACAGCGTGAGGGCTTGCTCCTCGCGGTCCTCGATCCCGGCCACGATGTGTTCCGCCATTTGCCGCAGCAGGATGGCGGTCCGCAAGTGAGCGACGTCGCGGGTTGTGAAGTGCGGGCTGAGGGTCGCTTCCACCTCGGCGGGGGTGAGCAATTGCCGCACCAGGTCCTCGTCCTCCGCAATCCGCCCTTCGACGAGCACCTCGCCGCAATCCGCCAGCCAGAGGTTCAAATCATGGGCGCGGTCGCTGTATTCGGACGTGAGTCCCAGGGCGGTGGGTTCTACGGCCCGCAAGATGCCCAGAAGCTGCTCGTGGCAGATTTCCCCCTGCGCTTCGGTCTGTCCCCCGCTGGTGGAGGGCTGGGGCGCCGGACCATGCCAACCGGCCAGGACCAGGGCCGCCACGATCAACCCCAGCACCACGACTATCCAGAGATACAACGCCCAGGGGCGGGACGCTTCAACCGAAGAGGAATCCTGCATAACAACGACCTGGGACCACGAGTGACGACCGAAAACAAGAGCCGCTCGTCAGGAGCGCTTGGGAACAGAAAGAGCCGCGAGACCTCTCGCGGCAATAGCCATTCTACTGCTCCCCCAGTCCGGTCGCGAGCAGAGTGGCCGCTGGAGGGAGGGCTGTGATCTGATTCAAGCCGGGAAAGGTTGACCTTCGCCGGCGGGCTTGCCCGCCGTGCAGCAGGGGACCACGCTTCCCCCCAGTGGGAACACCCCCACCCCGGTCGCTGGACCTGCTGAGAGTGTGTGTGCGTCTTTGAGCGCGATCGGTTCCTCTCACCCGGGGTGCGTCGCTTCCGCATCCCACATCGATTGGGGAAGTGCGGGCCTCCTCGGAATCGTCCCAGCAATCCCCAGGGGCGCGCTTGGTGCAGTCCCGGATGATGCCGGGCGGCGGCACGTCATCCCCTGCTCGAAGGGCCTGGCACCGGACTGGGGCGCGGTTGCACCGCGATGCGGGACTTGTCATTGCGGAGGGGGGGACCGCACCGCGCTGTTCACGAAGGGGGGGCGGCCTCGCCTCTTTCCGGCGGCGATTCTCCCGCCGGTGGAGCCGAGGACTCTCCGCGGGGAATCGGCTCCCGGCGGCCGTCCGGGTGCAAAGAACCGGTCGCCAGGAATCGCACAGCGGCGTCGATGACCTGGGGATGCGACGGAAGGAGCGAGTGAAGACCGCGGACGGTCAGGAAGTCCGTCGCCCCGGGAAGCCGTGTGGCCTCCACACTCACCACGGCGTCGTCATCCCCGGGCAGCAGGGGGTTGTAGCCGGCGGGGTCGCCGCGTGAACCGGCGATGACCGCGAACTCAAAGGGGGGCGTCGGCAGGCGGGCGATGATCCCGGCCGGGTCCTCCACAAGCTGCTGACCGCTCGGCCCGAAGATCGTCCTGAACAAGGGCTGGTCGCGGACGATGTTCGCCAGCCGGGCGCCCAGGTTCGGCACGCCGATCATCACCATCCGCCGCAGCCGGGGATCCGGGTGGTCCGCCGTCCGTCCCAGGTACGCCCGCACCACCAGTCCCCCCATGCTGTGAACGACGAAATGGATGTCGCTGACGCCGGAAAGGGACTCGATCACCTCCCGGAGATAGTCAGCCGCCTGGGGGATCGTCACTCGCGTGCTGGGGTAGTCGAAGGGGACCACGAGATACCCTGCCTCTTCCAGTCGCGACTGCATGCTGGAAAACGACTTGGAGGAGCGGATGATCCCGTGGGCGAGGATGACCACCGGGCCCGACAGGGGCGGGAGCCGGAGCTGGCTTTTGACCCGTTCAAGTTCGGCTTCGCACTGGGACCGACTTCCCCAGGCGCGGCGGACGTCCCGCGGGTCGAGGAGGCGGTAGTGCCCGGTGAAGACGTTGTGCTGAATCCGCCAGCCGCGGAAATGGACGACATCCCCCCAGAATTGCCTTCCCCCCAGGGTCGACCACGGGACGTTCGGCGGGGGGCGGTCTGGAGCCATCGGAGGTGGAGGCAGTTCGTCCGGAGGGAGTCGGCTGGGGAGGGGGGGACTCGGCGGCCGGCGGTCCCCCTCGCCGGCAACCATCCCCGGGACCGCGAGTGCCGCCGAAACCAGCAGCCATGCCCCAGCTCTCCGGGATGCGGAAGGAAGAATGCGCGTCGGCATGCTTGCGGAGGCGTCGGCCAGAGGAAAGTATAACGCCCTCGGGGATGGGACCCGTTCGGGAGGCACGGCGGTTTCACGTGAAACGGGTGGGGAGGCGGGGGAACGCGCTCCCCTCCGGGTCGCGGCTAAACTATTGCGGGTCGCGGCGGAACGTTTCACGTGGAACGCTTCCCATCCCTCGGGGTGAAAGGGATGATTCCGAGGTCTGGCTGCTGGTTCGCCGCCCGCTCATCAAGAGGCCGCCCGATGCTGCCCCGTCTCTCCCTTCTCCCGATCCTCGTCCCCCTGGTCCTGCTGCTGCCGTTCACTGACGCGAGAAGTCAGACCCCGACCGGCGATCAGCTTCCCGACACCGCCCCGCTCGTCCTGGACCGACCGCTGGATGTGGTGATGGTGGAGGGGATCAACCGTCATGCCGAACGGGAGTTGGCCGCATCCCGCGATCGACGCGCGGCGAAATGGCGGCGGGACTACTCCAGTCCGGAGGCCTATGAGCAGAGCATCGAACCGAACCGAGAGCGCCTGGCGGTGATGCTCGGGGCGGTCGATCCCCTCGTGGACCCGCGCCCCGCCCTGGAACTGCCGGACCTGGGAGAGCATGACGAAATCGAGGACCTCTACAGCGGCGTCCGTGTCCGCTGGGACGTGCTGGAAGGGGTCACGGCCGAGGGGCGGTACCTGGTCCCGGCCCAGCGTGAGTCGAACGGTGTTGTTCGCCCCGTGCTGACGCGGGCGCACGTGATCGTCGTTCCCGATTCGACACAGACCCCGGAGCAGCTCTGCGGCCTGTCCCCGGCGGAACCCGGAATGCTCCTGGCGCGGCGTCTGGCGGAGAACGGCTGTTCGGTGTTGGTGGTTGCCACCCTCAATCGCCGCGACGACTGTTCCGGCCATCCGGACATCCGCTCCACCAACATTCCCCATCGCGAACTGGTCTACCGCTGCGGATTTGAACTCGGGAGACACCCCATCGGGTACGAAGTGGCGATGCTGCGTCAAGCGCTGGCAGTGCACCTGGGGTTGCTCGGCGCCCTGGAAGAGTGGGACGATGCGGTGGAGGGGGATCGGCTGCCGGTCGGGATCGCGGGGATCGGCGACGGCGGCATGCTCGCCCTGTACACGGCGGCGCTCGAACCCGAGTTCGACGCCGCCTATGTGGCCGGCTACTTTGACGAGCGCGAGTCGATCTGGCAGCAGCCGATCGATCGCAACGTCTTCGGTCTGCTGACGGAATTCGGCGACGCCGATCTGGCGAGTCTTGTGGCGCCGGGCTCGCTGATCATCGATAACGCTCCGCCCCCCACGTGGGACGGACCGCCGGCGCCGCGCGAGGGCCGTCTCCCCTTTGCCGCTCCGGGGCGGATCACCCCTCCAGACCCCGCCTCGGTGCAACGCGAGTTTGCCCGGGCCCGTCAGCACTACGAAAAACTGGGGATCGCGGAGGAGATCACCCTCATTCCCCGCAGCGAAGAACCGAGCGGACCCTTCAGCGAGGCCGGACTTGCCGCGTTTCTGGCCGCCCTGGGAATGGACACGGTGGCGCCGCCCGGCGAGCCTCCCCCGCCGGCCGACGGGGAACTGGCGGCGCTGGATGCCGCCCGGCAGCAGCGGCTCGTCGAGTCGCTCGTCCGCCACACGCAGATGCTCCTACATCGCAGCGACAAGGTCCGGGACAAGTTCTGGAAGGAGGCCGACCGCTCGAGCGTCGAGAAATGGGTCGAGACCTCGTCCCGGTACCGCGACGCGATCCACGAGCACATGATCGGCCGCCTGCTGCCCCACACGGCCGCACTCCACCCGCGCTCGCGAAAGGTCATCGATGAACCCACGCACTTGGGCTGGGAAGTGGTTCTGGACGTGTACCCGGAAGAGTCCAGGGTCCAGGGGCCCGACTCCCGTGCTGAACCGTCGGAACGCAACCGTCAACGGCCAGACGCGGCTCCATCCACCCTCAACGGTCAACCCTCGCCCCCCGGGGACTCGGGAGGCTCCACACGGGAGGCCTCCGTGATTGCCGGCGGCATCCTGCTGCTGCCGCGCGACCTCAAACCCGGCGAACGGCGGCCCGTCGTGGTCTGCCAGCACGGACTCGAGGGGACGCCGATGGACACCATCACCACCGACTCGGCCTCCCGCGCCTGGGCCGCCTACAAGGGCTTCAGTACCCAGCTTGTGCAGCGCGGGTTCATCGTCTACGCGCCGCAGAACCCCTACCGCGGCGGGGATGCTTTCCGCGTCATCCAGCGGAAGTGCAATCCGCTCGGCCGCTCGCTGTTCAGCTATATCATCGAGCAGCACCGGCAGACGCTGCGGTGGCTGGCGACCCTCCCCTACGTCGACCCGGAGCGGATCGCCTTCTATGGCCTCTCCTATGGGGGGAAAACGGCCGTCCGCGTCCCGCCGCTGCTGGTGAGTCCAGACGCCACGGGCCGGAGTCCGGTGAGTTCCGGAGCGGAATCGACGCGGGAAACGGCACGCTCAACGCCCGACGCCCACCCCGTGTACTGCCTCTCCATCTGTTCCGCCGACTTCAACGAATGGATTCGCAAGAATTGCTCGGCGGAGGATCGGTACTCCTACGTCTATACCAAGGAGTACGAGATGTTTGAGTGGAACATGGGGCACGTCGCCGGCTATGCGGAGCTGGCCGCGTTGATGGCCCCGCGCCCCTTCATGGTGGAGCGCGGCCACCACGACGGCGTGGCCCCCGACGAGTGGGTCGGCTGGGAGTACGCCAAGGTGCGGCGGCATTACGACCTGCTGGGACTCGGCGAACGGACGGAAATCGAATGGTTCAACGGCCCGCATACAATCAATGGGAAGGGGACTTTCCGGTTCCTGCACACGCATCTGAACTGGCCGGAGCCGCCGTGATGCTCCTGCGTTGCTGGCACGCCGTCGAATGGATCGAGTCCGCGCTGGCGATGGTGGCCGTGTTCGCCGTCGGCATCGGCCCGCCGCTGTTGGCGTTTTTCGGGCTGATCTTCGCCGTACTTCTGGGGCGCCCGGAGGCCTCGCTGGGGTGCCTGCTGGTGATGGCGATCACCGGTCCGGCCGCTGTCTGGGTCAAAGAGCGGGCGGAAGCCGCCCTGCCGCTGGGACCGGGGTTCACGCTGCGGGTCGTCGCCGCCGTGACCACGCTGGCCCATCCGGTCCGGTTCGTCTGGTCGTTGCTGTGGACGTCGCAGTTCCTCCTCTGCGTGGGGCTGGGGGTCGCGTTTCATCGGGCCCTGCTGGATGCTCCCGCGAAGAACTTTCACGAACCGCTCCTGTTGACGCTGCTGGTCCTGTATCAGGTCGGTATGACGCTGGCGGCCAACTTGTACCTGCTGCTCGCCGCGGCGGCGGTATGCAATGCAGCACAGTTCGTGGCCTGGATTTCGCGGCAACGGTTCTTCATCGATCTGGCCGTGACGGCTGTGATGCTCCTGGCGGCCCACCAGTGAGGCGGATGGTTCCGCGATCCCGGCCGCTCCCAGCGCAACCCTCAGAGCTACTGTGAGTTGCTCACACACAGGTGCAGCTCGTCCCGTTCCGGATGTGGGAAAGACCCCTCGACGCAACCGCAGCCCTGCTCGCCACTTCCACTGGCAACGCGGCCGCGGGCGGATAGAATCCAAGCATCCATGTTGGTCGATCTTCCATCGGCCGACAGCCCGGCCCGATCCGTCGTGGGAGCCTTCGGATGACGCGCGCGCAGCTCAATGCCCTTCCGGTCGAGATCTCCCGTCCCCTCCTGCAGCTCGATCGGACCGTCCGAGTGCTGACGATCCTGCGCGGTTGCGCGCTCCTGGCGATCCTGCTGGTCGTCGGGGTCGGGACCGGACTCCTCCTCGATCTGTGGCTCGATCTGGGGACTCAGGTCCGCGTGGGACTGTTGGCCGGACTGGCGTTGGTGCTGGGGGCCACTCTCGTCTGGATGGTCATCCGCCCCCTCTTCTGGCGGACCAGCCCCGCGGAGATGGCGGCGCTCGTCGAGACCGCGCACCCGGAACTGCATGAGCGGCTGACGTCGACCGTCGAACTTCTCCGTCCCGACATCCCCGAAGCGCACAAGGGTTCTCCGTTGATGCGCGAGCTGCTCACGCGGCAAACAGTGCAGAGCGTGCGGGCGGCGGACCTCACCGATGCCGTGGACGGCGCCCGCACCCAGCGGACCGCGTGGTTGGCCGTCGTTTCTCTGTTCCTGATGATCCTGCCCCTGTTCTACTCGCGCGACGGCTATCTCCTGTTGCTGACGCGGTTCTTCGCCCCGTGGAAAAATCTGGAGCGGGCCTCCAATCTCTACTTCGAGATCGAGAATGGCGATCGGACCGTCGCCCGTGGCAGCGACGTCACCTTGACGGCCCAGCCGCGCTGGCGGCTGCGCGAGGATGAGCTTCCCCGCGACGTCTGGCTCCACTGGAGCAACACCGGCGGCGAGACCGACTCTCGCCGCATGTTGTGGGACCCGGACCGCAAGCTGTTCACCGCCACGCTGCCGCACGTCTTTCACCCGTTCGATTTTGATGTCTCCTCCGGGACGGCCCGGACCCGGACGTACCACGTCAACGTGGTGGAGCCGCCGGCCGTCGATGCCTTTCTGGTGGATGTGCAGCCCCCCCCCTACACGGGTCAGCCGGCCCAGCGGCTGGATGGGGCCGTCGGCGAGACCACCGTCTTCGAGCGCAGCCAGGTCCGCTTCGAACTGCACTTCAATAAGCCGATCAAACAGGCCGAGATCGTCTGGTACGCCGACGCTGCCGCCGCCCCTGCGCGAGCTCCCCAGCCAGTGGGGCGGGCGACCTTGCCGGCGGGAGCGGCGTCATCCCAGCCGCTGAACGCCGGCGCAGCCGGCGCGGCCGATCCGGTGCGGGCCGTCGTGCCGCTGGAGCTTTCCGCCGACCGCACGCAGGGGCTGCTCCGCTTTGAGGCCCTCCCCGATGCCGGCGGACGGTTCGCCGTCCGTCTCACCGACGAGCACGGTCTGACCAACGCCGGCGATCCGTTGCGCGCCCTCCGCATCCAGTTGGACCAGCCGCCGACCATCGCCTTCGCGGACCAAGTCGATCAACCCGAGGCCCGACCCGACGACATCCTCACACTCCCGGTGCGCGCGACCGACGACGTCGGAGTCGACGTCCTTGAGCTGCATTATCAGGTGATTCCGCAAGGAGGTCGGAACGTCGTCACCGCCGAAGGCACCCTGCTGGGGACCCGCGAGGTCGATTACTCGTTCCGTCTCGACCTGGCGCGGCTGACGACCGACCTGGGTGAACCGATCCCCCTGCGCAACAACGACCGGGTCCGCGTCACCGCCCGGGCCGCGGATGAACGCCCCCTCCCCGGTCCCAATGAGTCCTGGACCGAACCGCGGACCATCACCATCCGCGACGACGCCCCCCCCTACAGCTATGAGGCCCTCGCCCAGACGCGCGAGCAATGGCGGCAGATGCTCCAGTCGATCCGCAAGGAACTGGAGCAGAATCGTCAGCAGGTCCGGGGATTGGAACAGGAGGCGCAGAACGATCTCAACCAGAAGCTCAACTTCGAGCAGAACGACGCCATCCCTCCGCTGGCGGCTCATCAGCGCGAACAGGCGACGCGGCTGGAACAACTGGCCGCCTTGTTCGGGCAAAGCCCGCTGTTCGCCAACCTGACCGCCACGACTCAGGCCGTTGCGCGGGAGGAGCTGACGGCTGCCCCCGCCGCACTCGACGCCGCCGTCCCCGCCGAACTGCCGCAGAAACAGGAACGTCTGCAGGAGTCGGCCGCGCAGGTCGAAGCGGCCCTGGCCCGCCTGGAGAGGCTGGAGAAACAGTTCGAGGCCATCGCCGAACTGGAGCGCGAACTCTCCGAAGTGCAGCGGCTCGCCGAACACGCCGAACGACTCGCCGAAGACGCCCTCGCCCTCGAACGGGAGCGGCAGAATCCGCCGGAAAACCTCGCTCCCGAACGTCAGCAGGCCCGCGACGCCGCCCTCGAAATGGCACGGCAGGTTCTCCAGCAGGAGCATCAGGCCCTCACGCAGGACCTGACGAACCTCCTGGAGCGAAGCCCCGAAATCCTCAATGCCGCCCGGCAACAGGAGTTCGACCGCCTCCGCGAACTCGCTAGGCAGGCGCTGGAACTGGCGGCGCCTCAGGACCGGCTGGCCGAGGCGCTCCAGGCCGAAGCCCGCGATCAGGCCGCTGCCTTGGGCGACGTCGCCGCTCGCCAGCAGGAATTGCTCGAGGCCGCCGCCGAACTCGCCGGGGCAACGGCCCCCCATCAGTCGCAACAACTCGTCGAACCCCTCAATCTCGACGAACTCCGCGCCGCCCTGCGCGAACTCCAGCAGGGGAACGCCGCAGCCGCCGCCCAGCAGCAGGAGGCCGCCGCCGATGAACTGGCCCGACTGGCGGAGGAACTGGCCAGGAACGAACGGCTGCCGTCCGATCCGCAGGCCGCCGCCCACGAACTCGCCGCCCGTGAACAGGCCCTCCGCGAACAGATCGAACCGGTTGCGGCTGCAGCCCGGCAGGCGGAAGAGGCCCTCCGCCAGGACCCCCTCAATGCCGAGGCCCGCCAGCAGGCGGAACAGGCCCGCCGTCAACTGCGCGAGCTTGCCGCTGCCCAAACCGCGATTCAGGCCGCCGCCGCCCACCTCCGCGTGCCGCGCAACGATCAGGAACGGCAACGCTCCGCCGTGGAGCGCGCCTACGAGACGACGCAGCGGCTCCTCGACGAGCAGCCGCAGCGCGCCGTTGAATCGGCCGAGCAGACCCGCAAGGCCCTGGAAGCCCTGGCGAACGAGATCGGCGACCCCGCACGCCGTCAGCGCGACGCTCGCCGCGACGTGGAACAGCTCCGCGGCGAGCAGGAGCAGTTCGCCCGCGAAGCCGCGGACATCCGCAATCGCGCCCGGCAGGGACAGGCCGAGGAACAGACCCGGCAACAATTGGATCAGCTCGCCCAGCGGGAACAGGCCCTCGCGCGGCAACTCGCGGAGGTCGACGTGCCGGAACCGTTCGCCGCTCAGCAGCAACAGGCCCTGCGACAGGCCGCCCGGGCCATGACCGATCTGACGCAGCCGTCCGCGGAAGACGCTCCCGCTTCGACCAGACACATGGCGCAGGCCCTGGCCGATCTGGAGCAGGCGCTCGACAACAAACCCACCGCCCCCGAACGGTTGGCGGAGCTGGTCCCGCAGGAACAGCAACTGGCCGAGCAGGTCGCCGCCGCGCCGGAGGAATCACGACGCGACGCGCTCCGTCAGGCGGCCGGTCAGCAACGGGAGATGGCCCGCCAGGTATCGCAGCTTCGCACGCCCCTCTCCGAACCGCTGCGGGACGACGCCCAGCGGCAACTGGAGGAGGCCGCCCGCGCCGCCGAGGAGGCCGCGCGAGACGCCCAGCGCTTCCCCGACGCAGATCGCGAAATCACGGAAGCACGCCAGGCTCTGGAGCGTCTGGCGGCCGCGGTGGCTCCTCCCACCGGATCGCCGCAGGAACAGGTCGCGGCGCTGGCTCAGGCGCAGCAGCAGGCCGCCGCGCAGGCTCAGCAGCAAGCGTCGCAAGCCGCCGTTCCTTCCCCGCAGGCCATGCGTGAGGCTCAAGCCGGCCTCCAGCAGCGGACTGATGCCTTGGAGAATCTGCGCACCGGACCGGAAGTCCAGCAGCCGCGGCGCGAGGCCGCTCAGGCCCTCGCCGCTGCCCGCGACGCCCAGACCCGCGCCGAGGAACTGACCCGCCGTGAAACTCCCGCCGACGGAACCCCCGCCGCTCCCTCGGAAGAACTCGCCCAGGCGCTGCGTCAGAATGCCGAAGCCCAACAGCGCGCCGCCGAGACGCTGCAACGCCTCCAGCAGCAACTGCTGGAGGAACCCGCTCAGCAGCGGTTGGCACAGCAACAGGCGTCCGCCGAGCAGCAGCTTGCCCAGACGCTCGCCCCCCATGCCGAACCGCTCGATCAACTGACCCAGCGGGCGGCGGAACTGGCGGATCGGCAAGCGGGCCTCCGCCAGCAGACCGAGGAACTCGATCGCCAGCAGGCCGAGGCCGCCGCGGAGGCCGCCGCCCCGCCGCCGGCGGGCGACCTGTCCCCCGAACAACTGGCGCAGCAGCAACGGGAGCGGGAGCAGCGGGCCGCCCAGCGCCGCCAGCAGAACGAACAGCGCGCCAGTGAACTCCGTCAGCAGCAGGAGCAACTGGCAGGCGACATCCGGCAGCTTCCCCATGCCGCGCCGAGCCTCGCGGCAGCGGAAGCCCGCGAACAGGCGGAGGATGCCCGCGAGGCGCTCGCCCGCAACAACGCCGCTGAAGCCGCCGCGGCTCAGAGGGCTGCGGAAGAGGCTTTGCGGGAACTGTCCGCCGCGGCCCGCGGTCAGTTGGCTGAACAGCGTCAGCAAGCCGCTGCCCAAGCCGCAGCGCTGATGGCCGGAACGCCACCACCTGCCCCCAACGCCTCCCCCGGTCCCGAGACTCCGTCGACTCCTCAGGTCGCGGGGAATGAACCGCCCGCCTCCGCCACCCCCGAGGCCGCGCCTCAGCCTGCCGCGCCAGAAAACAACGCCCCCGCCCAGCAATTGGCCCAGCGCGCGGAGGCCCTGGCCGAGGCGCAGCGACAACTCGCCGCCGCAATCCGGGCCGAGCAGCAACAGCGGCTGGCCGCGGCGCCGCCGGCCTCGCCGCAGAGCAATGCACCAGCGGCCACTGCTCCCGCGACCCCGGCGGAGTCTCCTGCGACCCCGGCGGAGTCTCCCACAGCGCCGGCGTCGCCCGCCGCGGAATCTCCGGCGACCGCCGCCGCACCGGCAACACCCAGAGCCGAGTCAGGCGCCACTCCAGCCCCCACCCCGGGACAGAGCAGCCCCGCGTCTGCCGCTGCCCCGATGGATTCTCCCGCCGCCCGCCAGGCCGCGGAGGCCATCGCCGCACAGAATCAACTGGCGCGGGAAGCGGCCGACCTTGCGGTGCAGACCGCGCGTCAGACCGGACCGGAGTCCCCTCCGGCCGCGTCGGCGCTGGAGTTCGCTCGACAGGCGACCGCGGCTGCGGAAGCGGCCGCCTCCGGCGACCTCATGGAGGCCGGCAACGTCGGTCAGCAGGCCGCTCAGGTCGGTGAACAAGCGGCCCAGCAACTCACCGCCGCCGGAGAGGAAACCCCCGAAGCCGCCCTGGGGCAGCAGGCCAGCGGACTGGCGGAACGACAGCAACAGTTGGCCCAGCAGATGCAGCAGTTGGCGCAATCGCCGGCGGCGAACCGTCTGGCTCGCAGCCAGGCGCAGCAGCGGACGGCGCGTCAGACCGAACAATTGGCCCAGCAGTTCGAGGCCGTGGCCCAGAACCTTGCCGCTCAACCACTCGATCGTCCCCAGCAGGGGGCCCAGGCCAGCGCCGCTCAGCAGTTCAGCCAGCAGGCGGCGGGGGCGATTGAGTCGTCAGCGGGTGAACTGAGCCAGGGGAATCCGCAGCAGGCCTCGGCGCAGGCGGCTGCCGGAGCTGAGCAACTGCGAGCCGCGGCGGAGCAGGCGCTCCAGGCGGCCGGCGAGATGCCGGCCCAGCCGTCGCAGGTGCCGGGAGAAGTCGGCCAGCAATTGGCTCAGGCGCTGCAACAGTTGCAGCAGGCAGGCCAGCAGCTTGCGGCGGGGCAACCGCCAGGGGCGCAACCCGCCCCGGCCAGCCCGTCGCCTCCGGGACAGGCGTCTCCCGCCGAAGGCCAGCCGGCGTTGGGTCAGCCTCCGGCGGGTGAACTCGCCCAGGCGCCGCCCAATGCCGCCGGTCAGCCAATGCCCGCCGGTGGCGAACCGGGACAACCGGGTGAGCCGATGAGCGGTTCCGGAGAGCCGACGCCCGGTGAAGGCCAGCCCACAGGTCAAAGCCAGCCGGCCATGCCCGCGCCCAGTCCCGCCACCAGTTCGTTGCAACAGGTGGCGCAGTCGCTCAATCAGGCGGCCCAGCAATTGGGACTGACCCCCGGTCAGGCTCAGCAGGGGGCGTCGTCGCAGTCTGCCGCCGCGAACGCTCAGGGGAATCCGGCTCCGGAAGGAGAGTCGAGCGACTTCGGCGCGCGGGAAACCGTCCGGCTGACCGACCTGGAGGTGCAGTTGCGGAACATCTCCGCCCGCAACTGGGGTGAACTCCCCGGCCAATTGCAAACGGAGATTCTGGAGTCGGCGCGGCGGCGCGGCGGCGGCGACTACGGCAAGGTGATCCAGCGGTATTTTGAAGAGGTCTCCCGCGCGCGGGTCGCCGCTCCTGCCGCGACCCAACCCTGACCCATGCCCATGAACTCGCGAGTCTGGCGGCTGCTGGTGTGCGCGGCGATGACATTGCCCAGCGCCGTTGCGCCCGCCGCCCCTCCGACTCCGGAGGAACGACAGGTCGACGACGCCATCGCCCGCGCGCTCGACTTCCTCGCCCGCCAGCAGCAGCCCAGCGGCGCGTGGGTGATCGACTCGGCGGGGGAGGAGACCTCGGCGACGTCGCTGGCGATCATGGCGTTTCTGGCGGCGGGACACGTGCCGGGCGAAGGCCCCTACGGACGCCAGTTGGAGCGGGGCATCCGCTGGGTCGTACAGCACCAGGAGAACAACGGCATGCTGGTGGCCCGTCGCAGCCACGGTCCGATGTACAGCCACGGCATCAGCACGCTGATGCTGGCGGAAGTGATCGGCATGGTGGACGAGGCGGACGCCGCGGCGACCCGCCGGGCGCTGGAACGGGGCGTGAAGCTGATTCTCGACGCCCAGGCCCTGAGCAAGGACCGCCGCCACGCCGGCGGCTGGCGCTACCAGGCCGACAGCCGCGACAGCGACCTCTCCGTCACCGGCTGGCAGGTGATGGCGCTGCGGGCGGCCAAGGACGTCGGCTGCGACGTCCCCCGCGAAGCGATTGAGGCGGCCGTCGAGTACGTCAAGCAGTGCAGCGTCCGCGACCACCGCGGCTTCGGCTATCAGCCCGGCAACGGGCAGACGCCCACGCTCACCGGCTGCGGCATCACCTGCCTGGAATGCTGCGGCGAACACAACACCCGCGAAGCCCTGGGGGGGGCCAAGTATCTGCTGGATGACCCCCTCAAGTACGACAGCAATTACTTCTATTACGGCGTGTATTACACCGGCGTCGGCATGTTCAAGATGGCAGAGCCCTACGCCGAACGTTATCGCGAGCACCTCATCAATCTGCTGCTGCCGATCCAGGAGGCGGACGGAAGCTGGCAGGCGGTGCACGGCTCGGAGCGGCAGCATGGACGCGTCTACGCTACCAGCCTGGCGGTCCTGGCGCTGGCCGTCGAGTACCGCTACCTCCCCATCTACCAGCGTTGAGGATGCGGTGTCCTCCGTGCCTGCCACCGGGCGACCGACCGATCTCCCCACCGTGGTGCTGGCGCTGGGGAGCCCGCACGGGGACGACCAGGCCGGGTGGCTCGTGGTCGACCGCCTCAACGAGGAAGGGAGTTGGCCCGGCTGGTGTGCCAAACTGTCCACCCCGTGGGACGTCGCGTCACACGTGGCGCCGGCCCAGACCACACTGGTGATTGATGCCTGCCGCTCCGGCGCGCCCGCGGGAACGATTCACCATTGGCCGGCGCGGGAACTTCCCCACTCGCTGGAGGGTCGTCGCTCATCCACCCATGGGGCGACGCTCCCCGAAGCGCTGCGGTTATTGGAGGCGCTGGGGACCGACCTGTCGCAGGTCGAGGTGTATGGGGTGGAAATTGCAGGAGGAGAGGTCGGGGCGCCGCTCACGCCTGCCGTCGCCGCCGGGGTGGAGAGGCTGGTCCGGGAGTTGCTCTGTCGGTTGGGAACCGGGGACGTCACGGGATAAACTCCCCGGGTGGAAAGGGAGCCGGCATGCACGAAGAGTCTCTGGCCCGAGCGCTGCTCCGGGACGTGATCGCGCTGGCGGCGCACCACCGGGGCAAAGCCGTGCGGGAAGTACGGGTGAGCGTGGGGGAGTTCTCGGGCGTCGATGCGGAACTGTTTCGGGAGGCCTTCCTCCGCGTCAGCCGCGGAAGCCCGCTGGAAGGGGCAGGACTGACGGTGGAGAGGGTCCCGCTGGCGGCAACGTGTCCGGCGTGCGGGCGGGAATTCCTCGTGCAGCGGTTTCGCTTCGTCTGTCCGGCGTGTGGCGGGAGACAGGTGCAGGTCGTCCGTGGGGAGGAACTGCGGCTGGAGAGTCTTACTGTGGCGGAAGTGGCGGAGGGAACGGAGGTGAGCCGATGAGCCAGGACGTTGCCACCGCCTTGCGGAGTCTGCGGTTGCTGGAGAGGTTTCCCGAGGAACTGCTCGCGCCTCTGGCGGCGATTGCCTCGGTGGAGTCGTTTCCCGCGGGAGCCGTGCTGTTCCGTCAGGGGGATGCGGCGCGGACGAGCTATCTCGTCATCGAAGGAACGGTGGCGTTGGAAGTCTGCGCTCCGGGGGTCGGTTGCAAGCGGATTCTCACCGTTACGTCGGGAGAGCTGTTGGGCTGGTCACCGGTGCTGGAACAGGAGCATCTGACGGCCACGGCGCGTGCCCTCACCCCCACGCGTGCGGTGGCGATGGATGGTCGGCAGGTGCTGGCGCTGTGTGAACACAATCCTCGCTTCGGTTATGAGTTCATGAGGCGCACGGCCCTGGCGCTGGCGCGGCGGCTGAACGCCACGCGGCTCCAGCTCTTGGACGTGTATGGCCCGGAGATGGCCTCGACGCCGGATGAACGGGCGGCGAACGTCCCCACCGCTTCCCTGCCGAGTCCGCCCGGCGCCTGAAAGGGGATGGTCGATGCCCGACGGAACGATCCGCAAGCTGCCGGTGGGGGCGTGGCTGTCGCTGGAGAAGCCGCGGCTTCAGGAACTGCTCGACCTGCTCCGCCAGGCGGGATACCGCACGATCGGTCCGCGCGTAGCGGACGGGGCGATCGTCTATGACGAACTGGAATCCGTCGCGCAACTTCCGTTGGGGATTCTGGACGAGCAGGATGGGGGGCAGTACCGGCTGACGTCCGACCCGAAGGCGGGGTACTTCGACCATGTGGTGGGGCCGCATTCGCTCAAGAACTACCTCTTCCCGCCGCGAGAGACGGTGCAGGAGCTGGTGCAACTGGGGGCGGGGTGGGAGCCGCAGCCACCGCCTCCGCCCGGCCCGCCGATCGCCGTGATCGGGGTGCGCGCGTGCGACCTGCATGCGCTGGCCGTGCAGGATCGGGTGTTTCTGGAGGGTCCGTACGTTGATCCCGGCTACCAGTCCCGGCGGGAGCGGTTGTTTCTGGCGGCCGTCAACTGCCGCCGGGCGGCGGCGACGTGCTTCTGCCACTCGATGCGCACGGGACCGGCGGTGCCGTCCGGATTCGACCTGGCGCTGACGGAGCTGGACGACCGGTTTGCCTTGGAGATCGGTTCTGCGAAGGGGAGCGAGTTGCTGGCGCGGGTCGATTGGCCCCCCTGCACGCGCGCGGAAATCGAGCAGGCGCGGGAGCAGCCGCGGAACCTGGAACGGGAGCTGCATCGTCGGTCGGCAGCGTCTGAGTCGGCTGATCCACCCCGGCCGCGGAGTCTCGACACGACGGGCATCCGGGACCTGTTGCTGGGGAACCTGACGCACCCTCACTGGCAACAGGTGGCGGAGCGGTGTCTGTCGTGTGCCAACTGCACACTGGTCTGTCCGACCTGTTTTTGCAGCAGCGTCGAGGAGACGGCGGACCTGACGGGCGAGCACGTCCGCCGCGAGAGAGTCTGGTCCTCCTGTTTCAACTTGGAACACTCCCACCTCAGTTCCGGGGCGGTGCGGAACTCGATTGCCGCCCGCTACCGGCAGTGGCTCACGCACAAACTGGCGAGCTGGATCGATCAGTTTGGGACGTCGGGATGCGTCGGCTGCGGTCGGTGCATTACGTGGTGTCCGGTCGGGATCGACCTGACGGAAGAAGTGGCGGCCCTGCGGAGAGCGACGGAATGCTGACGGTTCCCCCCGCGGCGCCGACGGTCGACCGCCTCAACCCCTGGGGCGTGCACGCCGCCCGCATTTTGCAGGTGCACGCGGAGATTCCCGACGTGGTCACCTACGAACTCGAGTTCCACGACCCGGCCGTCCGGGCGCGGTACCGCTTTCAACCCGGACAGTTCAACATGCTGTACCTGCCGGGGATCGGTGAAGCGGCGATTTCCCTCAGTTCCGACCCGGGTCGGCCCGAACGGCTGTGGCATACCGTGCGCGCGGTGGGGAACGTGACCCGCGCCTTGGCGCGGCGGACTGCGGGGGATCAGGTGCTGGTGCGAGGTCCGTTCGGGTCGTCGTGGCCGCTGGAGAAGTGCCGGGGACACGACCTCGTCATCGCCGCGGGGGGCCTCGGGCTGGCGCCGTTGCGGCCGGTGCTGTACCACCTGGCCGGTCATCGCTCGGAATATGGGTCGGTGACGCTGCTGTACGGCGCCCGCCGGCCGCGCGCCCTCCTCTACACCAGCGAGTACGATGTCTGGCGCGCGGCGGGAATCGACGTGCTGACGACCGTCGACCTGGGAGACGACGCCTGGCAGGGGAACATCGGCGTGGTGCCGGCGATGGTTGAGCGGTTGCCTCTGGAACCGGCCCGCACGTGGGTCTTCACCTGTGGTCCGGAGATCATGATGCGGTTTGTGATCTTCGCGGTGCTGGCGCGGCGCGTCTCCCCCCGCGACGTTTACTTGTCCCTGGAACGGAACATGAACTGCGCTGTCGGTTTCTGTGGACACTGCCAGCTCGGGCCGGCGTTCATCTGCAAGCACGGGCCGGTCTTCAGTTACGAACAGATGCGGCCGTATCTGGACATCGAGGACTTCTGATGACGCACCGACCGAAGCTGGCGGTCTTCAAATTCGCCTCCTGTGATGGCTGCCAGTTGTCCCTGCTGGACTGCGAGGACGAACTGCTGGCGATTGCCGACGCGGTGGAGATCGCCTATTTCCTCGAAGCCCGTTCGCGCGTCCTCGCAGGGCCGTACGATGTCGGTCTGGTCGAAGGTTCCGTGACGACCGCCGAGGACGCCGAGCGCATCCGGGACATCCGCCGGCAATGCCGATTCCTGGTGACGATCGGCGCCTGCGCAACGGCCGGCGGCATTCAGGCGCTGCGCAACTGGGCGGAGGTGGACGAGTTCCTCTCGCAGGTCTACGCCGCGCCTGAATACATCCGCACGCTGGCGACCAGCACACCGATCTCCGCGCACGTGCCGGTCGACTTTGAGCTTCGCGGGTGCCCCATCAACCACAGGCAGCTTGTGGAGCTGGTGACCGCGCTCCTGCTGGGCCGGCAGCCGCGCGTGCCGACCTACAGCGTCTGCGTGGAGTGCAAGCGGCGCGGGACGGTGTGCGTGGCGGTGGCGCAGGGGATCGCCTGCCTGGGACCGGTGACGCAGGCGGGGTGCGGGGCGATCTGTCCGGCGTATGACCGGGAATGCTTTGGCTGCTATGGTCCGAAGGAGCAGCCGAACCTCGTCAGCCTGACCGACTTCTATCACCAGCGGGGAACGCCGCGGGAGAGCCTGGTGCGGCTGGTGCGCAACTTCAACGGTTATGCACCGGAGTTTCGCGCGGCCGGCGACCGTCTGGCCGGGGCCTCGTCGTGACAGCGTGCTGGGGGCCTCACCTTTGTTCCTGACCGTTCCGTGAAACCCATGACGGCCGAACGCACCTTCGAAGTCAAGGCCCTCACCCGCGTGGAGGGAGAAGGCCGGCTGTACGTGCGCCTGCGCGGCAACGTGGTGGAGCACGTGGAACTGAACATCTACGAGCCGCCGCGGTTCTTCGAGAGTTTTCTGCGCGGGCGCGAGATTCGCGAGGTGCCGGACATCACGGCGCGTATCTGCGGCATCTGCCCGGTGGCCTACCAGATGAGCGCCTGCCACGCCCTGGAGAAGGCGCTGGGCGTCACGGTCTCGCCGGAGATTCGCGCGCTGCGCCGCCTCTTGTACTGTGGCGAGTGGATTGAGAGCCATGCCTTGCACGTGCATCTGCTGCACGCGCCGGACTTTCTGGGGTATGAGAGCGGCATCCGCATGGCGGCCGACCACCGCGAGGTGGTCGAGCGGGGATTGCGGATCAAGAAGATCGGCAACACGATCCTGGAAGTGCTGGGAGGCCGCGCGATTCATCCGATCAACGTGACGGTGGGGGGCTTTTACCGCGCGCCGCGAGTGAGCGAGGTGCAACGTCTGCTGCCGGAGCTGGAGTGGGGGTTGCAGGCCGCGCTCGACACGCTCGCCTTCGTGTCCACCTTCGACTTCCCCGACTTCCCTCAGGACTACGAGTTCGTGGCCTTGCGTCATGCGGAGGAGTATCCGATGAACGAGGGGCGAGTCGTCTCCTCGCGGGGACTCGATATTCCGGTGGAGGAGTACGCACAGCACTTTCAGGAGCGGCAAGTGCCGCACAGCACCGCCCTGCACAGCGTCAGGGAGCCGGACGGGACGCCGTATCTGGTGGGACCGCTGGCGCGGCTCAATCTGTGCCGCGACCAGTTGCCGCCGCTGGCCCGCCGGGCGGCGGAGTCGTGCGGGATCATCTGGCCGTCGCGCAACAACTTTCAGAGCATTGTGGCGCGGGCCGTGGAAGTGGTGGCCGCCTTCGAGGAGGCGGTGCGGATTGTCCGGGACTACCGTGCGGAGCCGCATCCCAGCCGCGTCCCCTTCACTCCCCGCGCCGGGGACGGCTGCCATGCCACCGAAGCCCCGCGCGGTCTGCTGTATCACCGCTATCGAATCGGAGACGACGGCCTCATCGCCGAGGCCAGGATCATCCCCCCCACGTCGCAGAACCAGGGGCAGATTGAGGACGATCTGCGGCGGTTCATTCCCGGCATCGTCGGGTATGATGACGCGACGGCGACGCACCGCTGCGAGCACCTGATCCGCAACTACGATCCGTGCATCAGTTGCGCCACGCATTTTCTGCGGTGGACCCTGGAGCAACTCCCCGACGGAGCGGTCCCGTGCCCCTAGCCCTCATGGCCGAGCAGACGATCCCCCTCCAGCACGACCTGCGGGAAGAGCGCCGCCGGGCGGCCCAGGCCTTCCAGCAGGAGCTTGCGCGGCAGGGGACGTTCATTGTCCGCTTCCTCTCCTCTCCGGGGGCGGGCAAGACGACCCTGCTCCAGCAGACCGCTGCACGACTGCTCCCCCACTACCGCGTGGGCGTGTTGGTGGGGGACGTCGAGACGGAGCGGGATGCCGAGCGGCTGGCGCCGTATGCGCCGTCGGTCCAGATCACCACCGGCGGCGCGTGCCACCTGGAACTTCCGCTCGTTCAACGGGCATTGCCGCGGCTCGGAGAGGGGCCGTGGGACTTCCTGTTCATCGAGGACGTGGGGAATCTGATCTGCCCGGCGTCGCATGAACTCGGGGAGCACCTGCGCGTGATCGTCCTCAGCACGGCGGAAGGCGACGACAAGCCGGGGAAATACCCCAAGGCGTTCCGCACCAGCCAGGTAGTCGTGCTGAGCAAGACCGACCTGTTGCCGCACGTCCCCTTCTCCGTGGAGCGGGCGATGGCTGACGCGCGGCTGGTGCAACCGGAGTTGACGTTTTTCGCCGTCAGTGCCCTCCGGGGCGAGGGTCTGGCGGAGTGGTGCGAGTTCCTCTGCCGCCGCCGCGAAGCGGCCATGACCGACCGGTCCTCTGCATGTCTCTCCCGCTCCTGATCGCCGCTCCTCCGGAGGTGACGCTGCGCGTGCATCTGTCGGGGCGGGTGCAGGGACTGGGAGTCCGGCCTGCGGTGGCGCGGCTGGCACGGAACCTCGGTCTGGCAGGCAGCGTGCGGAATTCGATGGGCGGAGTGGAGATCGACATCCAGGGACAGGCCCACGCGGTTGCGGAGTTCCAGGCGCGGCTCGCAAGCGCGCTCCCGACAGCCTGCCAGGTGTTCCGATGGGAAACACATCCAATTCCGTCGCTGCCGCAAGGTGAGTTTCTCATCGAACGGGATGCGGTCGAGGGTCCGCTGTCTGCCGTCGTCCCGCTCGATACCGCGGTGTGCAGGGAGTGTCTGGCGGAGAATCGCGATCCACGGAACCGCCGCGGGGGTTACGCGCTCATTTCCTGCGCGGCGTGCGGGCCGCGGTACTCGGTCCTCCGGCGCATGCCGTATGAACGGGACCACACGACGCTGGCGGAGTTTCCCCTTTGTCCTGCGTGTCGAGGCGAATACACAGCGCCGGAGGATCGCCGGTTCCATGCGCAGACGACGGCCTGCCCGGAGTGTGGTCCCGTCGTGTGGGGGAGCGACGCCCGCGGGAGAACCCTGGGGAACGGCGCCGCGGCGGTCGCCGCGGCGGTTGCGGCACTGCGGGCCGGGCGGATCGTCGCCCTGCGGGGAATGGGGGGGTATCAACTCCTGTGCGATGCCGCCAGCGAAACGGCCGTGGCGCGCCTGCGCGATCGGAAACGCCGCTCTGCCAAACCACTGGCGGTGCTGGTTGCGTCGCTGGCCAAGGCCGCACGGCTGGTGGAGCTGGACGAGTGCGCCCGGCGGACGCTCGCCGAACCGTCCAATCCGATCGTCCTCTGCCCTGCCCGCGGCGGCGGTGTGCTGGCTCCCTCGATTCATCCGGGGCTGAAGACCCTCGGCGTACTGTTGCCGACCACGGCGCTGCACGATCAACTGGCGCGCGAGTTCGGCGGTCCTTTGGTCTGCACCAGCGGCAATCGCGAAGGAGACCCCCTGGAGGCCGAACCGGGGGGGGCCGAGCGCCGTCTGGCGGGCATCGCCGATGTGTGGCTGCATCACGACCGGCCGATCGCGCGGCCGATCGATGACAGTGTGGTGCGGATCATGGCGGGTCGGGCGGTGACGATCCGGCTGGCGCGGGGGTGGGCGCCGCTCGTTCTGGACGTCCCGGCTGGGCCGCCGCTCCTGGCGCTGGGCGGTCATCAGAAAGCGGCCGTCGCCTGGTGCAACGGCGTGCAATGTGCGCTGGGACCGCACGTGGGAGACCTGGAGACGCTCGCCGTCCGTGAACGGTTCCTGGAACACTGCCGGCAGATTCAGGAGCTGTATCGCTTTTCTCCGGTGGGATGCGTGCATGACCCGCATCCCGATTACTTCACGACGCAAGCGGCCACGCAGTGGGGAGTCTCCTCCCGCGTGGTCCAGCACCACCAGGCGCACATCGCCGCCGCGATGCTGGAACACGGTCTGCTCGATCGGCCGGTGCTGGGGTTCGCCTTCGATGGAACCGGCCTGGGGACGGACGGCACCCTCTGGGGAGGGGAGTGCTTCGTCGCCCGCGGAGTCGCCGCGATGGAACGCATCGCTCATGTGCGGCCGTTGGCACTCGTGGGAGGGGAAGCGGCCATCCGCGAACCGTGGCGGGTGGCGGTGAGCGTGCTGCGGGAAGCCGTCGGCCGCGGGGAGCTGGTACGACGGGGCGTGTGCGGCGTCGAATCGTCCCGTGTGGAGCGGCTGCTGAAGGTGCTGGAGCGGCCGCGGTTGTGCCTCTGGACGACGAGCGTCGGCCGCCTGTTTGACGCCGCGGCGGCCGTCATCCTCACGATCGAGGTCGCCCGATTCGACGGCGAGCCGGCCATGCGATTGGAAGCCGCAGCCGATCCCGCCGCAACGGGGCGATATCCGCTGCCGTTGATTCCCGCCTCCCCCGCGCAACTTGACTGGCGGCCGTTGTTCGCCGCGCTGTGGCGCGATCTTCTTGCCGGTGAGGAACCGGGCGTGATGGCGATGCGGTTCCACCGGAGTCTCGCGGCGGGGATGGCGGCGGTCGTGCGTCGATACCCTGGCTGGCCGGTGGTGCTGGGAGGGGGAGTCTTTCAGAATCGTCTGCTGACCGAACTGCTGCTGGAAGAACTCGACGGGGGAGCGCGGCTGCATCTGCCCGGTCGCATTCCCCCCAATGATGGCGGGCTGGCGGCGGGTCAGTTGATCGTGGCGCTGCTCAGCCCGCGAGATGAGGGGCAAGGGAGGTGACGATGTGTCTGGCCGTCCCCGGCAAAGTCATCGAGTGGATCGATCGCACTCCGCCGTTCGCCACGGCGACGGTGGAGTTCGGGGGGGTTCGCCGTGCGGTGAATATGGCCTGCGTTCCGGAGGCCAGCACAGGGGATTACGTGCTGGTCCATGCCGGACTGGCGATCAGCCGCATTGACGCCGCCCAGGCCGCTCGTGTGCTGGCCGCATTGGCGGAACTGGAACTCCTGGAATCTGAGGGTACGGAGGCGTAGCCGCGCGGTGGTTCTCGGCCGGGGCGTTGTCGTTCGGGTCCGGGCCGGTGGGGATGACGAGATGAAGTTTGTGGACGAATACCGCGACTCGGAGTTGTGTCTGCGGCTGGCGGCGGAGATTCGCCGGCTGGCGACGCGGCCGCGGACCATCATGGAAGTGTGCGGCGGTCAGACGCACGGGCTGTTGCGGTACGGGATCGATCAGCAACTGGAGGGAGCCGTCCGCCTGATTCATGGTCCCGGCTGCCCGGTGTGCGTGACGCCGGTGGAAGAGATCGACTTCGCCGTGAGCCTGGCCCGGCGTTTGGGAGTGGTCGTGGCGAGCTTCGGCGACATGCTCCGCGTTCCCGGCAGTCACGACAGCCTCCTCTCGGCGCGATCGCAGGGGGGCGAGGTGCGGCTGGTCTATTCACCGCTCGACGCCGTGCGGCTGGCCGAGCGGAGTCCCGATCGGCAGGTGGTGTTTCTGGCCGTCGGCTTCGAGACGACGACGCCGGCGACGGCCCTGGCGGTACAGCAGGCAGAGGCATTGGGCCTGGAGAACTTTTCGCTCTTGGTGGCGCACGTCCGTGTGTTACCGGCCATGGAAGCGATCCTGCGGGACGAGCAGTGCCGCGTGGAGGGATTCCTGGCGGCCGGACATGTCTGCACGGTGCAGGGATTTGAGGAGTACCGCGAATTTGTCCGCAGGTATCGCGTCCCGGTGGTGGTGACGGGATTCGAGCCGCTCGACCTGCTCGTGGGGATTCGCGAGTGCATCCGACAGATCGAGTCGGGCGAGTTCGCCGTCGCCAACTGCTACGAACGGAGCGTGCGGGTGGAAGGGAATCCGGAGGCCCGTCGGCTGGTGGAGGAGGTTTACGAGGTCTGCGACCGGTCGTGGCGGGGGTTGGGCGTCATCGCCGGAGGGGGCTTGCGGCTGCGCGAGCGGTGGCGGAAGTACGACGCCGCGGCACGATTTTCCCGCGAGGAGCCGCCCCGCTCCCTCACGACGCGCTGCCGCGCGGGGGAGGTGCTCACCGGCCGCATCCCGCCGACTGCATGCGAATGCTTCGGTCGCGAATGCACTCCGGAGACGCCGCTGGGAGCGCCGATGGTCTCCTCCGAAGGGGCATGCGCAGCCTATTTCCGCTATCTCCCGTGCTCCCGTGTGCAGACAGACTCCCGATGTTCCTGACCGCGTCCCCAGCATCCGCAAAAGCGCAACCCCCCGCCGGGTGTTGGCATCACACGTCCCGGCCATTCCGGCCTCAGGCATGATCCGCATTCAGGTAGAGCCATGACCGATTTCGCTTCCGGCGGCTGTCCTGTCCCCCGCGATGCCGAGGGGGGGAGCATTGCACTCGCCCACGGAGAGGGGGGGCGGCTGATGCGGACTCTGTTGCGGGAGGAGATTCTGCCGCGGCTGGCGAACGAATGGCTGGACCCCCAGGGCGATGCCGCGATTCTCCCTCCGCTGGCGGGTCGTCCCGTCTTCACCACCGACAGCTTCGTTGTCACTCCGCTGGTGTTTCCGGGAGGCGACATCGGCTCGCTCGCCGTGAATGGCACGGTCAATGACCTGGCGGTGGCGGGGGCCCGGCCCCGGTGGCTGAGTCTCGGTTTGATCCTGGAGGAGGGGTTTCCCCTGGACCTGCTGCGGAACATTCTCCAGAGTGCGGCGCGGGCGGCGCGCGCCGCCGGCGTGACGATCGTCACGGGGGACACCAAGGTCGTCCCGCGCGGTACGGCGGACAGTCTGTTCATCAACACCGCCGGCGTGGGAGAGTTGATCCTGCCGCTGCCGGGTGCAGAGTCGCTGGCCGCGGGGGACGAACTGCTGGTGAGCGGACCGATCGGCCGGCACGGGATGGCGATCCTGGCCGCGCGAGAAGGGCTTGACTTTGATCCTCCTCTCGCGACCGACAGTGCGCCGTTGTTCCCGCTGGTGGAGTCGCTCTGGAAGGCTCGGGTTCCGGTGAAGGCGCTGCGCGACGCGACGCGCGGCGGCGTGGCGGCAGTGCTGCAGGAATGGGCCTCCGCCAGCGGTCGGACGCTGGCGGTCGACGGCGAGGCCCTCCCCGTGACGCCCGACACGCGCGGCGCCTGCGAGCTGCTGGGACTCGATCCGCTGCACGTTGCCTGCGAAGGGACGATGGTGGTCGCCGTCCCGGCGGGCTGTGCGGAGGCGGTTTTGGAGGCGCTGCGCACTGTGCCGGTCGCGGCGCGGGCGTCCCGCATCGGCACGGTCCAGTCCCGACAGATGGCGGCCGTGGTGGTCCGCCGCGCGCTGGGACAAGAGCTGCCTCTCGATGAACCCTTGGGCGCGCCGCTGCCGCGCATCTGCTGAGCATTCAACGGTGGCAGGGTTGGGGGGGGATTGCTGCGGGGAATGGCCGGGGTCTCGCCGTCGGAGAGGGCCCATCAGGCACGGCTGGCAAGCCAGCTGGCGAAGTTGCCACCCAACCGGCGAAGCGGAGTGCCTGGCCGCTTGGGAACGCCTTCCGGGTGCTGCGGCTCAGCCGGCGAGTGAAGCCTCCTCGCGGTCGGCGCAAGGGAGCATCACGGTCATGGTGGTTCCTGCACCCACGGTCGAGTGGCAGTGAATCTCCCCTCCATGGGCGAGGACCACCGCCTGGCAAATACTCAGCCCCAATCCGCTGCCGGCCGCGACGCCGTTGCGGGTGCGGGAGCGGTCGGAGCGGAAGAACCGGTCGAAGACGTGTGGGAGATCATCCCCCGGAATCCCGATGCCGCTGTCGGCAATGGTCAGTCGCGTGCGGCGTTCTTCCGGCGAATGCACCAGCGAGACGTGGATGGTTCCTCCCGCGGGGGTGTACTTGACGGCGTTGTCGAGCAGGTTGTTGACCACCTGCCTCAGATGGTGGCGGTTTCCGGAGACGATCGCGCGATCCAGTCGCGCGGCCGTGAGCGCAATGCCCCGGGCCTCGGCGACTCCGCGGAACATCTCGACCGAGCGGGCCACGACCTCATTCCAGGGGACCTGCTCCGATCGCACCTGGAGTCGTTCCGTCTCCGTCTCGGTTTCGGAGAGGAGCAGCAGTTGGTTGACGAGGGTTTCGAGGGCGTTCCCCTGTTCGATGACGTCTTGGAGGAGTTCCTGATACTCCCGCGGCGACCGATCACCGGCGAGCGCCACTTCGACGGAACTGCGGATGGCCGCCAACGGAGTGCGGAGTTCGTGTGCTGCGTTCGCCAGCAGATCGTGCTTTTGCTGGAGGTAATCGGCCACCCGATCCAGCAGTCGGTTCACGGTGACGGCGAGATGATCGAGTTCGTCGTCGGTCCCCTGGACAGGCAGCCGCTCTTCCAGCCGGCTGGGGCGGAGGCGGGAGGCCGTGTCAATGATCTCCCCGATCGTCCGGGCCGCCCGCCGCGCCAGCCAGTACCCGCATAAGGGGGCGGCCACAAACACCACGGCGGCCGCCGTGACCACCAGCCGATCGATCCGGGCCAGATCCCTGTGCAAATAATCGAGCCGTGCGCCGACGCGGACGGTCCGGATCGTGCCGGGGTCGGGAACCGACAGCTCGATCGTCCGGATGTCCGCTGGCGTTGCAGGCGGGGGCGTCGTCCCGCGGGGAGCTGGTGCCGTCGCCGAGTTGAGACTGGACCAGACGACCGCGCCTTTCTCGCCGCACAGTTCCACAAACCATCCGTGCTGCTTGTGACCGACCGCCTTGCGTTCGAGTTCCTCCGTCAGGACTGCGAAGTCGGAGGACTTCAATTCGCGGAGCGCGAGCAGGACTTCCTGAGCGTCTTCCGTGAGAATCTGGTCCAGTTCGTAGAGCAGCGTCCACCGGACTCCCTGCCGCAAACCGAGCAGGGTGACGCTGGCCGTCAGCAGGACGACGAGGGCGTTCCAGACCGCCAGCCGGAAGCGCAGCGTCCGCCACGGCTTCCCACGGGTCGCGATGGTCCGGAGCTGAAACATGTCGCCGGCGTGTCGTTCAAGAGGAAGTTTCCAAACCCTCTCTCCGCGAGCAGGGGAACGGGTCCCGCCGACGCCGTCGGCGGGCTTGGGCGGGAGACGGCGGGGATGTCCGGTCTGGGTTTATCCGTGGTTCTCGGCGGCACGGAGGACGTACCCGCGTCCGCGGACGGTGTGCAGCAGCGGCGTCTCGAAGCTCCGGTCAATTTTGGTCCGCAGTCGGTTGATGTGCACCTCGATGACGTTGGTGACTCCTTCCCAGTCCGAGTCCCACAAATGCTCACAGATCATTTTTCGAGTGAGGACCTGACCGGCATGCCGCATCAGGAGTTCCAGGAGACTGAACTCCGTGGGGGTCAGGTCGAGTTCCCGGCCGGCACGGGTGACGCGGCGCGTGGAGAGGTCGAGCTCCAGCGGGCCGGCACGGAGCGTGTTGGATTGCATCCGCAACGACCGTCGCGTGACGGCGTCCAGCCGCGCCAGCAGTTCCGCGAATGCAAACGGCTTGACGAGGTAATCATCCGCGCCGGCTTGCAGTCCGGCCACGCGCTCGTCGACTGACCCCAGGGCGGTCAACACCAGCACGGGGGTCTGGATCCCCTCGCCGCGCAGGCGCTGCAACAGTTCCAGTCCGGGGAGATCGGGGAGCATCAGATCGAGCACGAGCGCATCGAACCGTTGCGAGAGGGCGAATTCCAGCCCCCGGGCCCCGCTGCGCGTCCAGTGGCACGTGTGTCCCGACTCCTCCAGTCCGCGGTGCAGGGCTTTGCCCAACACCGCGTCGTCCTCGACCACCAGCACGTGGAGGGAGGCGGCTGGAGGTGGTTCTCCAGCAGTCGGCGAACGATCCGCACTGGTCACGACCGGTAATGTTTCTGGCAGGACCGCTCCTTCCACGGGGCGCACAGGCCCCTCCCCCGCCCAAGACGTGAGTCGCTGCGGAGCATGGACGAACCCGCGTCGGACGGACATTCGGCATGCCCTTGCAGCGGCTCCGCCCCCCTTCCGGAGGACGCGACTCACGCGATCGAGCGTCGCCTTGGATGATAACGCCTGGGACTTCACCCTGCGCGCCTGAAGGACCCTGGAAAGAGCAAGCCTTACGGAAATGTAATCCACTGCGGTTTGCACCTTGTTGCCGGGCCACTTATAAGCCTGAAGCCCCCGCTTGCGGGGCCGTCCCGCCTGACCACCCTCCCGCTGTGTCGGGCCATTTTGCTCCCCCCGTGCCTCACGCCGTCCAGACGCATTCACCGCCGCTGCACGCACTGCACTTATCGCCACGGGAGGCTCACCTCCAGCGGTTGATTGAGCACGCCGCTCACCTGCTGCCGTCGCAGGGACCCATCACGGTCTTTGTGCACCATAATACGCTGCATCCGTTTGAAGAGCATCCCTTCGAACAGGCGCTCCGCATCGCCGCGCGGACCTATCGTTGTCAGACGTATTGGCCGGAGGATCGCTACCGGGAGGAGCTGCGCCGCGGGCGCATCCTCGTGGAGGACCTGACGGCTGAGCTGGTCGAGGATTTGGGGGAGGAAGCGGATCGGCTGGTTGGTTTTTTGGGGACACGCGCGGCGCTGCGGCTGTCGATGCTGGAGCATCCGGTCCGGCTGGCGCCGGATGCGGAACTCCGCTGGTTGATCGCGGAGACCGATGCCCTGCGGCGGTTTCGGCCGGAGACGCCGCCGGTTGTCCGGCAGCGGATCATCCGGGAGACGCGCCGCTGGGTGCTGCGCGATCTCCCCCGCGCGTGGGGAGCGCCGTTGCCGGATGCGACGCACCACCTCTGGCCGGCGCTGCTGGACCTCCTGCAAGGGGCCAGCGCCGAAACTCTGGAAACGTGGCAAGAAGCGCAGTGGGAAGCCTTCGCGCTGCACCTGTTGTGGCGCGTGTGTCACCGGGGGGTGCATGGGCTTCCCCCCCGCCGCGACCATGACCCTCCGCCACTGAGACATCGGGACTGGCTCCTGATGGCGACAGGGGCCGACAGCGATCATCTCGTCCATGAGCTGCTGATTCGTTTCTGCGGCGCGTTTCTGGATCAAGAGGTGGCGGGGTGGAGTTTGCCGCATCTCAAGGAGGGGTTCTGGTCCGCCTTCTGCCGGCTGTATGAACCGCCCGGCGGACCACCGGACCGCTGGCTGAAGCCGCTGGCCGGAGAGTTGCGGCGGCTGCGCGAGGCTCGGCTCACTCCGCTCGATTCCATCGCGGAATCTCTGGATTTGCTGGGGGTCGCGGGTCCGGAGGAAGAAGCCTATCTGACGGAGACGCTGCTGGCGCTGGGGGGGTGGGCCGGCATGTTGTGGCAGATGGAGACCAATGCCGAATGGACCGTCCGTCCGGCGCCGCGCGGGACGCTGGTGGAATACCTGGCGGTGCGGCTGATCCTGGAGCGGCTGGCGCTGACCGACCTGGCCCGCGAAACGCTGGGGTGGACCGGTTCGTTACAGGACCTGCGCATCGCCCTCCGGTCCCGCGTGCCGCATCCCCCCGCCGTCAGTGTGGACCAGCGGGCGTACCTGGTCTTCCAGTTGGCCCAGGTGCGGGGGGGGAATCCCGAGGACCTCTCCCGTCTTTCCCGGCCGGAATGGGGGCGGCTGGTGGAGGAACTGGAGTCGTTTTCGCCCTGGGAGCGGCGGCGGATTTTTCACCGGGCGTATGAGCGCCGCTACCGGATCGAAGCCCTGGACGCCCTCGCCTGCCACAACGAGGCCCCGCCCCCGCCCCGTCCCACGCCCAAATTCCAGGTCATCACCTGCCTTGACGATCGGGAGGAGTCGTTCTGCAGGCACCTGGAGGAAATTGAACCGGGGTGCGAGACCTTCGGAGCCGCCGGTTTCTTTGCCACGGTGATGTACTACCGCGGCGCGGCCGACGCCCATTTCATCCCCCTGTGCCCCATCGTCGTCAAGCCGCAGCACTACGTGCGGGAAGAGGTGGCATCGGAGCAGGCAGACGATCATGCCCGCCGGGTGCACGCCCGGCGGTTGCTGGGGACGGCCTCGCACTGGTTCCACACGGGGAGTCGCTCGTTCCTGGCGGGGGTGTTCACGTCGCTGGTGGGTTCGCTGGCGTCGTTTCCGCTGGTGATGCGGATTCTGTTTCCGCGGCTGGCCGCGCGGGTGCGGCGGATGGGGGGCGATATGTGCAGCCGCCGGCGGCCACGCAATTGCGGATCGAACGATCCGCCCCGACGCCCGGCCCCCAGGAGGAGCAGTTGGGGTTCTCGCTGGAGGAGATGTCGGCCAATGTTGCGCGGCAGCTCCAGGACATCGGACTGACGCGCGGATTCGCCCGGTTGGTGATCGTCCTCGGGCATGGCTCGTCGAGTCTGAACAACCCGCACGAGTCGGCCTACAACTGTGGAGCGTGCGGCGGCGGCCGGGGCGGACCGAATGCGCGCGCCTTTGCCCAGATGGCCAACGATCCGCGGGTGCGGCGGCGGCTGACCGCCGCCGGGCTGCATCTGCCGCCAGAGACGGTCTTCACCGGCGGCTATCACAATACCTGCGACGACAGTCTGACCTGGTTCGATCTGGACCGGCTGCCGGCGTCGCATCAGGCGGACTTCGAGGCGGCCCGACGAGTGCTCGACGCGGCACGGGAGTTGAACGCCCATGAACGTTGTCGCCGGTTCGAGTCGGCCCCGCTGTCGCTGACTCCGGCGGCGGCGCTGCGGCACGTGGAGGAGCGGGCCGAGGACCTCTCGCAGGCCCGGCCGGAATACAACCATGCCACCAACGCCCTGTGCGTGGTGGGGCGGCGCGATCGAACGCGCGGCCTGTTCCTCGACCGACGGGCGTTTCTCACCTCCTACGATCCCACTCAGGACGACGCCGAACACACCATCCTGTCGAGAATTCTTGCCGCGGTGATCCCGGTGTGCGCCGGCATCAGCCTGGAATACTACTTCTCCTGCGTGGACGTGTCGCGGCTCGGCTGCGGGTCCAAGCTCCCGCACAACATCGCCGCCTTGTTGGGGGTCATGGAAGGGGCCGCCAGCGACCTCCGGACGGGACTCTCCTACCAGATGATCGAGATCCACGAGCCGATGCGGCCGCTGTTCGTGATCGAGACCACTCCGGCCGCCCTGCTCGCCATCATGGAGCGCAATTCGACGATCGGTCGGCTGGTGCGCAACGGCTGGGTGCAGTTGGCGACGCTGACGCCCGATGGCAATACCATTCATCTCTTTCACGGGGGAGAGTTCCAGCGGTATCGCCCGCAGAGTGATCGTCTGCCGGTGGTCTCGTGCTCCTGGGACTGGTACTGCGGGTGGCGCGACCACCTGGGATTCGCCCGCATCCTGGCGGGGACGTCGTCCGCTGCGCGGCCGGCCGAGTCGCCGTCGGAGGAGAGGAGCTGACCATGCCCTGGTCCGAACTCTTCTTTCCCGCGGGGGTGCTCGTCGTGGCCGCGCCGGTGGCGCTGTTGGCCTTCCTGGGCCTGACCACGCTCTTCGATTATCCGCTGAGCGAAACGGCGATCGCCCGCGGGACGCAAGCCGCCGTCGTGACCGGACTGCTGGCGGCGCTGGCCATCCTGGCCTTGATGCTGGGGCTGGACACGCGGCAGGTTCCGATCGAACTGGGGGACTGGGTGGCGATCCCGCAGCAGCACTTTCATTTCCATTTTAAGTTTGTGTTCGATCGGCTGTCGGTCCCGTTCGCGATCCTGTCGTTCGTGCTGTGCGGGACGGTCGGGGCGTTCGCCAGCCGCTATCTGCACCGCGAGGCGGGCTACCGGCGGTTCTTCGTGTTCTACTCCGTGTTCCTGCTGGGGATGATCCTCTCGTCGTTGGCCGGCACGATTGAAACGCTGTTTCTCGGCTGGGAACTGGTGGGGCTCTCCAGCGCCTTGCTCGTGGCGTACTTCCATGAGCGCCCGGCTCCGGTCCGCAATGGGCTGCGGGTGTGGAGCGTCTATCGCATCGCGGATGCGGCATTTCTGGTTGCGGCCGTCGCCATGCACCATGTGACCGGGGAGGGAGAGTTCTCCGGATTGATGGGGACCGGAGCGTGGCCCGAGGGCCACGCCACCCTCAGTTCCGGCCAGGCGCTGTTTGTGGGGGCGTTGCTGTTGATCGCGGCGGCGGGGAAGTCGGGTTTGATCCCGTTCTCCGGTTGGCTGCCGCGGGCGATGGAAGGCCCGACCCCCTCCAGCGCCGTCTTCTATGGTGCCCTGAGCGTCCACCTGGGAACCTTTCTCCTGCTGCGCACCAGCCCGATCCTGGAGCGGTCTTCCCTGTTGTGTGCCGCCGTGGTGAGCCTGGGACTGGCGACGGCCGTGCTGGCAACCCTTGCCGCGCGCGTGCAAAGCGACATCAAAAGCGCGCTGGCGTTCGCCTCCTTGGCTCAAGTGGGGATCATTACGGCGGAGATCGGGCTGGGTCTGCGCTACCTCGCGCTGATCCACATCATCGGCCACGCCTGCCTGAGGACCTTGCAGCTTCTCCGAGCCCCCACGCTGCTGCGCGACTACCACACGCTGGAGAATGCCATTGGCAGCCGGCTGCCGCCCCCCCCTCCCTGTGGAAGCAGTGGTTGTCACCCCGCTGGGAAGACTGGTGGTATCGCCTGGCGCTGGAGCGGGGGTATCTCGACGCAGTGCTCCAGGAGTGCCTGGTCCATCCCCTCCAGCGGCTGTTCCGCCGCTGTGACGCATGGGAACGCGGCTGGACCGACTGGCTCTCGGGCGGGGCCTCGCGCGAGTCTGACCAGGCACCGCCGGGCGTGGAGATCCTGGAGGACCTGCGGTGACCACCTTGCATCTCCCCTGGTTGGAACTCTCCCTCGCCCTCCCCTGGCTGGGGGCGGCCTGGGTTGCGCGGGTGCGGCAGCCGGAAACCGTCCAGCGGCGGAGCGTCGTGGTCCTGGGACTGACGCTGCTGGCCACCATCGCTGCCTGGATCGACTTTGCCACGCTGCACGCCTTCGAGGCCCACGACCGGTGGGACCTCTCCGCGCGGCTGCTGGGGCCGGACGCCGTCGTCATCGATGAACTGAGCGCCCCTCTGCTCCCGCTGGCAGCGCTGTTGTACTTCCTCACGGCACTGGTGACGTTGCGGACCAAGGTCCGCCGCTTCTCCTTTGGGTGGACGCTGATCTCGGAGGCCCTCCTGCTGGCGACGCTCAGTTGCCGGCACCCCTGGGGAGTGGTGGGGCTGCTCGCGGCGGGGACCATTCCACCGTATCTCGAACTGCGGGCGCGACGGCGCCTGACCCGCACCTACGTCGTGCACATGGCCCTGTTCGTGGCGCTGCTCTGCCTCGGACAGGCGCTGGTCTCCGGTGCGGACCCGACCACGCCGCCGGCGCTCGTCGGCGTGGGACTGTTGACGGCGGCCGCGCTGCTCCGCAGCGGCATCGTCCCCGTGCACTGCTGGATGAGAGATCTGTTCGAACATGCCACGTTCGGGACGGCGCTGTTGTTCGTGACTCCCATGGCCGGCGCCTATGCGGCCATTCGCCTGGTGCTCCCCATCGCCCCGGACTGGATTCTGCGCAGTATCACACCGTTGTCGCTGTTCACGGCGGTCTATGCGGCGGGCATGGCCCTGGTCCAGCGCGAGGCGCGGCGGTTCTACTGCTCGCTGTTCCTGAGTCATTCCTCGCTGGTGCTCGTCGGCCTGGAGACGGCCACGCCGGTGGCGCTGACCGGAGCGTTGTCGCTGTGGTTGTCGGTGGGATTGGCACTGGCCGGCTTCGGACTGACCTTGCGCTCCCTGGAATCCCGGCTGGGGCGAATCTCCCTCGACGCCTTCCACGGCCTGTACGAGCACACCCCGACCCTGGCCGCGTTCTTCCTGCTCACCGGTCTGGCCAGCGTCGGCTTTCCGGGCACCTTCGGATTCATCGCCATGGAACTTTTGGTGGACGGCGTGGTGACGGTCGCTCCGCTGGTGGGGACGGCCGTGGTGGTGGCCGCGGCTCTGAACGGCATCGCCGTCCTGCAGGCCTATTTCCGTTTGTTCACCGGCACGCGGCACGTGACTTCGATCTCGCTGCGCAGACGTCGCCGGGAGCAGTTCGCCGTTTTGACGCTGGCCCTGTTGATCCTGGGCGGAGGCGTCTATCCCCAGCCGGGGGTTGCCTCGCGCTATCATGCCGCCATGCACGTGGTGCGATCGCGGCGCGTCCTGGCGACCGCCGAACCCCCCCTCCCCTCCACCCACGAGCCAGAGCCGGAGACGAACAGTGAATGATCCCCTGACGACTGTCGCGGCCGCCGCCTGGTCCCCGAGCGGGGCCGTGTGAGCGGGCGACGTCGTCTGTCCCCCCGGAAAGGGAATCCTCCTCAACCCCCAACGCCTCACGACCATGTCCCTGCCGTCCGCCGAACTTCCCCGCGGCGACCTGAAAGGCTTCGTCCGCTACCTCTCGCACGATCTGCTGAGCGGATTCCTCGTCTTTCTGATCGCGCTGCCGTTGTGCCTGGGCATCGCCATCGCCAGCGGCTATCCCCCCATTGCCGGGGTGTTCACGGCGATCGTGGGGGGCGTCGTCACCACCTTCCTGAGCAATTCGGAGCTGACGATCAAAGGTCCGGCCGCGGGACTGATTGTGATCGTGCTCGGCTGCGTGACCGACTTCCAGGAACTCGCGGGGACGGGTCCGGAGGGGGCCGCCCAGGCCTACCGGATGGCGTTGGCCGTGGGTCTGGCGGCGGGGGGGATTCAGATTCTGTTCGGTCTGTTGCGGCTGGGCATCCTGGGCGAGTTCTTCCCCACGACGGTCGTGCACGGGATGCTGGCCGCCATCGGCGTGATCATCATCTCCAAGCAGATTCACCGGGTGTTCGGGGTGATGGAGTCCCCCGGCGAACCACTGGAGGCCCTGGCGCATATCCCCTCCTCCATCTTCCATATGAATCCCGAGATTGCGCTGATCGGGTGCCTCAGTCTGCTGATCCTGTTCGCCCTGCCGCTGGTGAAGCACCCCTACATCCGCCGTGTCCCCGCGCAGATGGTGGTGATCCTGGTCGCCATTCCGCTGGGGATGTGGTTTCATCTGGATGAGACGCACACGTATTCGTTTATCGGGCACAAGTTTGAGCTCTCGCCGAAGTACCTGGTGGACGTGCCGGCCAATCTGCTGAAGGCCATGGCCCACCCGGACTTCTCGGCCTTCGAGCACTTTGTCGCCTACAAGTGGACGCTGCTGTTTGCACTCATCGGGACTTTGGAATCACTCCTCAGCGCCAAGGCGATCGACATGCTTGATCCCTGGAAGCGGAAGACCGATCTCGACCGCGATATGCTGGCGATCGGGGTCGCCAATACACTCTCGGCGGCGATCGGCGGGTTGCCGATGATCTCCGAGATCGTCCGCAGCAAGGCGAACATCGACAACGGCGCGCGGACCCGCTTCGCCAACTTCTGGCACGGGCTGTTCCTGCTGGCGTTCGTGGCCCTGCTGCCGGGGTTGATTCACAAAATACCCCACGCCGCGCTGGCGGCCATGCTGGTGTACACCGGTTTCCGCCTCGCCTCGCCGCGCGAGTTCGTGCACGTCTATCACATCGGCCGCGAGCAGCTCCTGATCTTCTCCGCCACGCTGGTCGGCGTGCTGGCCACGGACCTGCTCATCGGCGTGCTCATCGGCATCGCCGTCAAGTTCGGCGTCCATCTGGCCAACGGCGTCCCCGTGCGTTCGTTGTTCAAAACCTATCTGGAGGTCGAGGAGCCCGACCCGCAGACCTGCGTCATTCACGCGCGGGAATCGGCCGTGTTCAGCAATTGGATTCCGTTCCGGCGGCAGATCGAGGACATCGGGCTGGTGCAGCGGAAGAACGTCATTGTCGACCTCGCGGGGACGCGGCTCGTCGACCATAGCGTGATGAAGAAGCTGTACGAGCTGCAGCAGGAGTTCGAGGTGGAGGGATTGTCGCTGCAAGTCACAGGACTGGAGGGGCACCGTCCTCTGGCGGACCACGAACGCGCCACCCGCAAGCGCGCTCTGGCCCGCATGAGGCGGTTAACCCTCATCGCCGACGCAGACCACGAGGCCATCCTCCAGACGCAGCTCGCCCTGCATCATGTTCGCGGTTATGCCAGCACGATCAGCCGCGTCATCGGCGACGAATCGCCCCCGCGCCCCCTGTGCCGTATCGAAGTCCTCCTCCCGCCGGAGGAATGCGACGAACTGGTGGACGCCATGCGCCCCATCGCCCTGCCGAGCGGTAAGGTCACGATCTGCGTGGAGACCGTGTTCGTGGTGGGGCTCACGTCCCCCCCTGCGCGCCCCGCCCCCGTTCCGCAGCTCAACGCCGCCGGATGATTCCGGGACAGCTCACGCGGTTTCCCCGGGTGGCCGACAGGAGCCTGGTTGCGTCCAGGCTCCTGTGTTGGGCAGCCGGAGCGGGGGACGGAGACGATCAGAGCTGCTCCGCCAAGAGCTCAGTTGGTTTTGGGCAGCCCCTGGGGGGGCTCGATCTGCACGCCGTCCGGTGCATCGGGGATCACAGGCATCGCCCCCGGTGCGGGGAACGCCGATTCCGGAATCTCCGTCAGGCTCCCCTTGCGGTCCTTCTCTTCCAGCAGGGAGTACTGCGCGCCCGGCTGTCCCTCGACGTCGAACCGCCCCCAGTAGACCTGGCGGTGGGGATTGTAGTAATAGATGTATCGCGGCGTCGCCGGACGATAGATGCAATAATGATAGGTGTATCCCACGTATGTCGGCGTCGGTTTGTAATAATAGTATCTGAAATAGTAAGTGTACTGCGGATGATAGGTCCAGTTGCCATAGTACTGGCGAACATCCGCCTGTGCCGCATCCGCCAGACAGGCGAGCGCGATCACGGTCGCCAGGGACATCCAGAATGGTTTGGTTGCCTGCATCATCGGACTTGCTCCCTTGTGAAGGACGTGGGGGGATGTCTCCGTGGCGGCACCTGTCCCGAGATCAGTGCGCGGACGGAAGGAACGACGGCCCGCCCTCAGCCGGTGTTTCGCGGCGCGTCCGACGGGGACGGACCGCGGACGTGGACTTCAGGCTACGCGAGACCTCGCGCGGAAGCAAGCACCAATTCTCAACTCCGTCCGCGCAGCGGGGATGACCGCAGGTTGAGCTCGGCGGTCGATCGTTGACGCAGCTTCATAACCACCCCCTCCCCTCCCCAGGGGAAGAGAGGGTGTTGAAACGTGCTCTTGTCAGTTTCGCGTTCCGGCGGACGACGCCAGCGAGGCATCGGGGGCGAGCACGTAAATCTCCACGCGCCGGTTCTGCTGCCGCGTCGTCTCGTCGCGGTTGGGCTGGGCCGGCTGGTAGAGGCTGTAACCGGCCACGCCCATGCGCGGCTCGTCGACGCCGAAGGCGGCCAGTTGCTTGACCACCGCCGTCGCCCGGTGGGCGGAGAGGTCCCAGTTCGTCGGGTGCCGCTGCCGCGTGGCATCCTTGACGATCGGGACGTCGTCCGTGTGGCCGACGATCAGAATCTTGTACGACCGGGCCAGCGAATCATTCATGATCCGTGCAAATTCCTGCAACAGCCGGTGCGACTCCGGCCGCAGAGCATCACTGCCGGAAGAGAACAACAGGTCTCCGGTGAACCGCGCCACACCGGTGACGGGGTCAAACTCGAATTCAGGGTACTTGCGGGCCAGTTCCCGGAACTGCTCCAACGCCGATCCCGGGAGCGCCGGTCCCGTGGGGGGATAACCAACCAGAATGCCGCGATACTTCTCGTGAAGCTGCTGGCGTTCGGAATTCAGATTGTCGATCCGCTGGTTGGCGATCTGCAGGTTGCCGTTGAGCTGCCCGGCCGCCAGTTCCAGTTGCTGCTTCTCCGCCTGCAACTGAGCCGCCATCTGCTGCGTCTCGAACAACTGCGCGGCCAGTTGGCTGTTCTGTTGATAGAGCTGGAACGCCTGCAACTGGCTGAGGCGGTATTGGCCGTATGGCACAGCGTTGCAGCCGCCGGCCAGGGCCGCGAGCACTCCCGCCAGCCACCCCCAGGCGGGGCGTCCGGAAGCGGCGCGACCGAGTCGAGAAAGTCGGGTCCCCATGGGGTGGGTTCCTCAGGGAGGGAAGCGACGCCGACATCGAGGCGACGTGCGGCGACGCTCAATCCGGGGGGGAGAGGGAAGGTGGGGGTCGGGCGGACGTCGATCGACGCCGACCGTTGAGACACCCCCTTATATCCCGCGCCGCGCGGAAATCGCCAGAGGAAGCATGGCAGCCGCCCCTCATTCGGCAGATCACGCCGAAATCTCCGGGTTTTTCCCCGCCTCCGGCCGTCGGCGCGCGATTCGTCTCAAGTCTCAAGAAACAGTTTCACAACTGGCGAGCGGGGGGCGTAAGCCCCCCGCTCACTCGCATTCCGGTGGAAGGCATCGGTCATGTCCCGCTGATGAAACTGGCTCAAGTCACAGCCGCGCAAAGTTCTCCAGCAGCCGCAGCCCCACCCGCTGGCTCTTCTCCGGGTGGAACTGCGTGGCGAACAGGCGGTCGCGGGCGATCATGGACACGAACGGCCCGCCATGGTCGGTCCGTGTGGCGATGACGGAAGGGTCCTCCGGCACAACGTGATAGCTGTGCACGAAATAGACATACGCTCCCGGTTCCACCCCGTCGAGCAAGCAATTGGGGCGGACGAGTTCCAGGGCATTCCAGCCCATGTGGGGGATTTTGAGGCCCGGTCGCGAGTCAAACCGTACCACGCGCCCCGGAATGATCCCCAGACCGGCGTGTTCGCCGTCCTCGTAACTGACGTCGAAGAGCAACTGCAATCCGAGGCAGATTCCGAGCAGCGGCCGCCCGGCAGCCACGTGCTCGCGCAACGGGGTGACGAATCCCTGGGTCTTCAAAGCCGCAATGGCATCCCGAAATGCCCCGACCCCGGGGAGAATCCACTTGTCGTGGCGGGTCAGCTCCTCTGGAGTCCGACAGATTTCGGCCGCAGCGCCGAGACGCTCGCACGCCTTCTGCACGCTGCGGAGGTTCCCCATCCCGTAGTCGATGATGCCGATCATTGCAGTGAGTCAATGAGTCAAAAAAGAGGATCACGCGGCGGTGGTCTCGTGGTCGCGGTAAACGAACCCGGTCTCCTGCCGGTGGACAGGGGGGGGACGTTGTGCACACGGGTGTTGAATTGGCGCACGGGCGAACCATCCGGCACGGCTGGCAAGCCAGCCGGCGAACGGACTCTTGCGAAGTCGGATGCCGAGGAGAATAATACCGGTACCCCGACAGACCGGCCATCCGCAGAAGCGTCCGGGAATCAACGCGGGCGACCGGTCCCAGGAGGGTACGGCGGGTGTAGCTCAATGGCAGAGCGCAGCCTTCCCAAGGCTGATGTTGGGAGTTCGAGTCTCCTCACCCGCTCTTCGGCAGATGCTCCGATGGTGAGACGCTGGGGAGGGACAGCGGGCCTCCGCCCCGCGGCTAAAGTCCCCCCAGGCTGTCGTCCCTCCCCCCTTCAGGTAAGCGGAGGTAGCACTTTCGGGCCTCCCGCGAGGGGTTCCTGCCCGGCCTGTTGCATTCCGCTCATCAGCCGGTAAGCTCTCGCCCCGAGACCCAAGGCCCTGCCCGTTCGCCGGTGGGCTGTCTGGAACGGCCGGCGGCGGATGGACTTCTCCTTACCGATCCCTGATTTCTCGCAGCTCCCGATGGCCAAGAAGTCGATTGCCGCCGTCGACGTCGCCGGCAAGACCGTTCTCATGCGCGTGGATTTCAACGTCCCGCTGGACGACGCCGGCCGCATTACCGACGACCGCCGCATCCGCGAAGCGCTCCCCTCCATCCGCTCGGTGATCGACCGGGGGGGGAAATTGATTCTGCTCAGCCACCTCGGTCGCCCGGAGGGGAAACCGGCTCCCGAGTACAGTCTCCGTCCGTGTGCGGAGCGGTTGTCGGAGCTGCTGGGGCGGCCGGTCGCCTTCGCCGCCGACACCATCGGTCCCGACGCGCAGGCCAAGGTCCGGGCGCTTCAGCCCGGCGACGTCCTGATCCTCGAAAACGTCCGATTCCATCCCGAGGAGGAGGTGAAGGACAAAAAGGCGACGCCGGAACAGAAGGCGGCCAAGGCCGCCTTTGCGCAACAGCTTGCCGCCTTTGCGGACATGTACTGCAACGACGCCTTCGGCACCTGCCACCGCGACAACGCCTCCATGTTGACCGTCCCGCAGATGATGGCGGGCAAGCCGAAGGTCGTGGGGTTCCTGGTGGAGAAGGAGATTCAGTACCTCAGCGACGTGATTGCGCGGCCCGAGCGGCCGTTCGTGGCGATCCTCGGCGGCGCCAAAGTCTCCGACAAGATCGAGGTGATCCAGAACCTGCTGAAGGTCTGTGACCGGGTGCTCATCGGCGGGGCCATGGCCTACACCTTCTCGCTGGCCCAGGGGGGAGCAGTGGGGAAGAGCCTGGTCGAGCCGGACAAGGTGGAACTGGCCCGGGAACTGCTTCGCCTGGGTGAGGGCAAACTGGTGCTGCCGGTGGACACGCATTGTGGCGATGCCTTCCGCAGCGACTGCCGAAAGCAGATCGTGCCCGCCGGACAGATTCCTGACGGGTATGAGGGCTTGGACATCGGACCGCAAACGGCGGCTCTCTACGCCGACATCATCCGCGGGGCCAGGACGATCGTCTGGAACGGCCCGATGGGAGTGTTCGAGATGCCCCCCTTCGACGCCGGAACCAAGGCTGTCGCCCAGGCGGTGGCCGAAAGCCAGGCGGTGAGCGTGATCGGCGGGGGCGACAGTGCCGCGGCGATCGAGCAGCTCGGCTTCGCCGACCGGGTGACGCACGTCAGCACCGGCGGCGGCGCCAGCCTGGAGATGCTCAAGGGACAAAAGTTTCCGGCGGTGGAAGTGCTGGACGAGGCCTGACGCGGCCTGAGCTTCGCCGCGCTCTCCCTGCGCCCCCTTCGCCGCGGCTCGATCGACCGCGCGGGAGTCCGCCGGGCGCCAGCACCCGCCGCTCCTCCGGATCGCCGGCACCATCCGCGCCCCGTTTGAACTGCCCGCTCCCCGGGAGGGGAGCGGGTCCCTCCGACGCCGTCGGCGGACTTGGGGAGATTGTGAAACGGCTTCTCGTCATAATCTCGCTATGTACCTGGCGAACCCGTGGGGACTGCTGGGGCTGCTCGCCCTCCCCGCCATCATCGGCCTGCACCTCTTCCGCCGGCGGTTTCCTCCGCTCTCTGTGGCGGGATCGCATCTGTGGGGGATGGAAACCCGGGTGGCGGAGGCTGGCCGCCGCCGAGATCGGTTGCCGCTGACGCTCTCCCTGTTCCTCGAGCTGCTGGCCGCGCTGCTGCTCACGGTCGTGCTCAGCGACCCGCGGATCGAGGATGCGGACACTGCTCCGCATGTGGTGGTGGTTCTGGATGATTCGGCCTCGATGCAGGCGGCGCCGCCGGGGGGGGCGGCGTTTCGAGACCAGGCCGCTGCCGAGGTGCGTCGCCGGCTGGCGGCTGCGGGGCGGGAGGCCCGCGTCACCCTGGTGCGGACGGGACGGCAGCCGAGCCTGCTCGGCACCCGAGCGATGACCGCCGCCGAGGCGGACCACGTCCTGGCGGAGTGGACGCCCCGTGCCGCGCGGCACGATTTCCATTCCGCCTGGGATGAGGCCCTGCAACTCGTTGGTCCACAGGGGGCCTTTCTGTTTCTCACGGACGCTCCCCTTCCGCCCGAGACCGTGCTGCCGGCGGCGATGGAGTGGCTCGCCCTGGGAGAACCGCTCGGCAATCTGGCCGTCACGGCCGCCCAATGGACGTTGGAGGAGGAAGGGAGAGGCGGGAAGCTGTTTCTGCGGCTGGCCAATCTGAGCGGTCGGGATGCGGATGCCGCAGTGGTCGTCTCCTCCTCCGCCGGGACGATCGCTTCGCAGACGGTGCGGCTGCCGGCACAGTCTGAGCAGCCGTTCGAGTGGCCGGTACTATCCGGGCTGGGTCGGATCGTCGCGCGGCTGACGGCGGAGGATGATCCCTTGCCGGTGGACAACGAGGTGACTTTGGTTGAGCCTCAGCCGCGGCTGGTCCGCGTGGCGGTGGAGCTGTCGGCCGAGTCGCCGGAGTTCGCGCTGGTCAAAAAAGCGCTCGACGCGGTCCACGGCGTGCTCTGGGTGGAGACGGACCAGGCGGACCTGGTGATCGGCGAGGCGGCGCAGCTTCCACCGTCGCGGCGGGAGTTGTGGTGGTTCGGGATCGGTCCCCTCAACCGGTCGGAGGCGTTCCGCGCTCAGGCAGTGGACGTGCTCGGCCCCTACCTGCTGGAGCGGCAGCACCCGCTGCTGGAGGGGGTGACACTGGGGAGGATCGTCTGGGGGGGAGTGCAGCCGACGCCGCTGCGGCTCGTGCCCCTGGTCAGCGTCGATCGCGCGGTCCTGCTCGGCCGGCTGGAGGGGACCGAAACCACGGCCTGGCTGATGAACGTCGACCTGGGCCGTTCGAACCTGGCGGAAAGCCCCGATTGGCCGATCCTGATTGCCAACCTGATCGAGCTGCGACGCGACGCCCTGCCCGGCCTGCGACGGTGGAACTATCGCCTCGGGGAGGGGGTGCAGTTCCGCGTCCCTGCCGTCAGCGGCGAGAGCCAGCTCACGCTGGTGACGCCGGAGGGACGGGAGCGGACGCTGGTCCGCGACCGTCGGGACGTGGTGGAGATTCCTCCCTTGTCACAGGCGGGGGTATATCGCTTGCGAGATGGCCGCAGCGTGGTCGGCGAGTTCGCCGTCAACTTCTTCGACCGCGACGAATCAAACCTGCTGACGCTCGGGCGGGCGCAACGCACCCCCACGACGACATACGAACCGACGACTCTCCGCCTGGACGATCCCTACTCCTGGCTGATCGTGCTGGCGATCCTGATGATCCTCTCCGCGCTGCTGCTGGATTGGCGCGTGGTCGGGTCCGGCGCGGCGGGGAGACGGCTGGAGGAGCTTTGATCGGCGATGGTCGTTGGTCTGACTTCCTCATCGTGTCTGGAAACCTGGATCGAGGGCCTGGGAGGGGAATCGTTATGAACTGCTCTCTGGAACACGTCCCGCCTGGGCTGCGGTCGCAGCGACATCGGGGGAACCTCCCGCCCCTGTGCGGAGTGGTGGCGCAGTTCCGCCGCGTGAGGTCCGCCCCGGGGTGGGTGGTGGTGTGGTTGAGTTTGACCATGCTGCGGCCCTGTCCGGCCGATGACGTCCCGCTCCCAACCCTGAACGAGACGAGCATCCCTAGCACCGCGGATGAGACGCAGCAGCCGCTCCGCTACTGGGCTCCCCCGGCTGCCGCGGACGCCCCCACGCCGCTGCTCGTCTCGCTGCACAGTTGGAGCGCCGATTACCGCCAGGATCGCTCTGAATGGCTGCGAGAGGCGGTGCGCTTTCAGTGGGTCTATGTGCAGCCAAACTTCCGCGGAGTGAACGATCATCCGGAGGCGTGCGGTTCGCCGCTGGCGCGGCAGGACATCCTCGATGCGGTTGACTGGGCCTGCCGCCAGTGGCGCATCGATCGGGAGCGCATCTATCTGGCCGGGGTCTCCGGCGGCGGTCACATGACGATGGTGATGGCGGCCTATCACCCGGATCGTTTCTCCGCGGCCTCGGCGTGGGTCGGGCCGACGGACCTGGCGGAGTGGTATCGGTTCCATTCCCGCGGCGGCCGGCCGGAACGGTATGCCCGCATGGTCGCTGCCTGCTGCGGCGGTCCGCCGGGAACATCGCCCGAAATCGACGCGGAGTACCGCGCCCGCTCGCCGGTGTTTCATCTCGGCCGAGTGGGGGACCTGCATCTCGATCTCAACGTCGGCGTGAAGGACGGCATCACCGGATCGGTGCCGATCCATCACACCCTGCGGGCGTACAACGCCGTGGCGCTGGCGCATGGGTCTCCAATCATCACGGAATCGGAGATGGACGAGCTCTGGCGGGAAGGACGATTGAGGCAGCCGCGCCCCACGGACACCCTGCCTGATCCGACCTACGGCCGGGAGATTCTGCTCCGCCGCACTTCCGGTCATACCCGGGTGACGGTGTTTGACGGCACGCACGAGGCGCTGCCGGCGGCCGCGTGCGCCTGGCTGGCGGAGAAACGCCGCGCCACGACCGCCGCTGCCGTCGGCCCATGAGGCTTCCGGCGCAGGTACAACACCGGGACGGCCGGCGCTCCGCTGCTGTTGGGGGAGAAAAACCGTGTCCCGCTGCTCGGGTCTGTCCGTCAGCCGCTTCCATTTCGGCCGTAATCTGGAACAATACGGGTGGGAAGGACTGTCTGACTCACGGCGGTCTGGCGGAGGAAGGATGCCCGCCGTGAGGAGTCGCCGCGTCCAGGAGCAGAACGCCATGAACCTCACCGAGGAACAAATCCAGATCGGCAAGCAGAATTTTTCCACGGCCGTCAGCATCACGCGGCGCGACTTTCTCAAGGGGGTGGGCGCGGGAGCCGTTGGTGCGGGGGGCGTTTACTTCGGCTACAAGCAACTGGAGGGGAATCCCGTCCGCACGGCCTTCATCGGCACGGGGGATGAAGGGAACGTGCTGCTGACCGCGCACTCGCCCGAGTTCATGGAGGTGGTGGCGTACGCCGACCTGCGGCCGAGTAGCCGCAAGATGGCCCTGTACGGCGACGGCAATGCCGCGCGGACCGGTCTCATCAAGAAGCTCGGTCCGCAACGGGCCGCACAGATCAAGGCCTACGAGGATCACGAGGCGCTGCTCAAGGACAAGGACGCTCTGGGTCTGGAGGCGGTGGTGATCGCCGTCCCGCTCAACCAGCATGCGCCGATCGCCATGGCCTGTCTGGAGGCCGGTCTGCACGTGCTGACCGAAAAGCTGATGGCCCACAACATCAAGCAGTGCAAGCAGATGATCCGGCTGGCCCGTCAGAAGCAACGCCTGCTGGCCGTCGGCCATCAGCGGCACTACAGCGTGCTGTACGACAACGCCGCGCACCTCATCCGTACCGGTGCGCTGGGGGATATCAAGTACATCCGCGCCCAGTGGCATCGCAACAATAGCTGGCCCGGCAGCGATCAGTGGCGGCCCCCCATCAGCAAGGAGGACGACACCCCCGAACTCCGCGAGAAGGTCAAGAAGTTCGGCTACGACTCGCTCGAACAGCTCTGCCGCTGGCGGCTGTACAACAAGACCGGCGGCGGGCTGATGGCTGAACTGGGCAGTCACCAGATGGACGCCGCCAGCATCTTCCTGGGGCATGTTCATCCGCTGGCAGTCAGCGGCTACGGCGGGAAGAACTTCTACGGCATCCAGGGGCTCGGCCCCGAGGACAAGTGGCACGACGACCGCGACATCGCCGACCACATCTACGTCACCTACGAGTTCCCCGGCCGGCTCCATGCCGAGCAGCCCAAGGACATCTGCATCGTCACCTACTCCTCCATCAACACCAACCGCTTCGATCCGTATGGGGAGATCGTGTACGGCAGCCGCGGCACGTTGTTCCTCAAGGCCGAAAAGGAAGCCCTGCTGTACAAGGAGGAAGGGGCCGGCAGCGAAGGGGGCGGACCGGACCAGCGGTTGTGGGTGGTGCAGGGGTCCGGCGCCGGCGGCACCGTGCTGACGGCGTACGAAACCTCCTCCGGTCCCAAGCAGGCAGCCGGCGCCAACGAGGACTGGGCCACCAACGTCAGCCGCGGCTACACCGAGGAGATGGAGCACTTCTGCTGGGCGATCCGCAACTTCGCGGGGGATTACTATCCGCGCGGCCGCGAAATCCCCCTCGAGGAGAAGGGGTTGCGCTGCAACGGCGTCGTGGCGATGGGGGATGCCATCATGGCGCTGACGGCCAATCGGGCCATGGAGCTCCACAAACGGATCGAGTTCCGGGAAGCCTGGTTCGATCCCGACACCCCGGATACCCCCGAGCACGATCACCCCTTGCCGGGTGAGAACCCCGAGGACTTCCTCGCCTGATGCCTGTCCTCCGTCCTGAACCCTTCGCCCGTTTTCTCCAGCCCTGACGGATTGCCGTGAGCCTGGAGTGATTTCCCCGCGTCCTGGCCGCCATGCGCTTTACCAAGATGCACGGCGCGGGCAACGACTACGTGTACGTCAACGCGTTCACGGAGCGGCTGCCTGACGACCTTCCCGCCCTTGCCCGCGCCGTTTCCGATCGTCACTTCGGCATCGGCGGCGATGGGCTGATCCTGATTGGCCCCAGCGAGCGTGCCGACGCCCGCATGAGGATGTTCAACGCCGACGGCAGTGAGTCCGAGATGTGCGGGAACGGCGTCCGCTGCGTCGCCAAGTACGTGTACGACCACGGCATTGCGCGGAAGGAGGAGCTGCGGATCGAGACCGGCCGCGGCGTCCTCACGTTGCAGGTCTTTCCCGAAGCGGGTCGGGTCGCCCGGGTCCGCGTCAACATGGGGACCCCGATCCTCACGGGGCGGGAGATTCCCACCACGCTCCCCGGAGATCCGCCGCGAAAGGTCCCGCTGGAGGTCGCCGGCCGCACCCTGGCTGTGACCTGCGTCTCGATGGGCAACCCGCATTGCGTCACGTTCGTGGACGAGATCACCGACGAACTGGTGCTCGGCGTCGGGCCGCAGATCGAACGGCATCCCGCCTTCCCGCGGCGCGTCAACGCGGAATTCGTGCAGATGCTCTCGCCGCGGGAGATGCGGATGCGGGTGTGGGAACGCGGCAGCGGCGAGACCCTGGCCTGCGGCACCGGCGCCTGCGCCGCCCTGGTGGCCGCCGTCCTCAACGGGCTGGGCGAACGCACCGCGATGTGCCATCTTCCCGGCGGCGATCTGACTCTGGAATGGGCGGCGTCGAACGAGGTCTACATGACCGGCCCGGCCGTGGAAGTCTTCAGCGGCGAGTGGCCGCTGTGACGCTCCTCACTTCCGGTGCCCTCCGTCGTTCGCGGTGAGACGACGGGCGAGTTGCAGCGCCTCGGCCGGCGTGCGGACTTCGCCGTTGAGCTGCGCATCGCGGAGGGTTTCCAGCAGCTTCTTGAACTGCGGACCGGGGGTCAGGCCGAGGGCGATGAGGTCGTCACCCGTGACGAGCGGCGGGGGATGGAGTTCCTCGGCCGGGGTACGCTGGAGGTACTCGCGGATGAACCGGGCTGAAGTCGATTCCCGGTTGCGCGCCCGGGCCTCGGCTTCCGTGATGGCGAGCAGTTCGGGCGCCCAGGGGTGGGCCAACAGCCGCTTGAGCCGGGCCGCCGGGAATTCCTCCGCCCCTTCCATGTCCGTACGGTGAGCGACGAGCCAGGCGATGGCTTCCGATTCGTCGTTGGAGAGCCGCAGACGTCGGCACACGTCCCGCACGGTCCCCCCCTGCTCGGTGTGGGACGCTGCACCGGCCGGACCCGCGGGGAGGGTGTGCAGCAGGACGGCGGCGGCCGTTTCAAAGCGGTCGGTCCGGAGCGCCTCCAGCGTCTCCAGGGTGTGCGTCCACTCGGGATGCTCCACATCCGCCAGCACGGGCGCCAGTTCCGGAATGATCGGCTCCAGCAGTCCCAACTGCTGCGCCAGGCGGACGGCGCGGCGGCGATGCGGATGGCGCAGCATCCGCCGCAGTTCCTGGGCGATCCGCTCCCAACTGACCACGAGAATCTGCGGAGCCAGTTCCTGGATGGCGGCGGCGGTCCCGGCTTCGAGTTCAAAATCGAGCGTGGCGGCGAAGCGGACAGCCCGCAACATGCGGAGTTTGTCCTCGGTCATGCGGGCGTGGGGGTCGCCGATGGCCCGCAGGATGCCGACGCGCAGGTCGTGCTCGCCCCCCACGTAGTCGAGCACCTGCTCCGTGAGGGGGTCGTAGAACATGCCGTTGATGGTGAAGTCGCGGCGGCGGGCGTCCTCCTGCGGTGTGGCGAAGCAAACCTGGCTGGGGCGGCGGCCGTCGGCATACGGTCCTTCCGTGCGGAACGTCGCCACCTCGACTTGCAGACCGCTCCCCTTCGGACCGAGGACGAGAATCACGCCAAAGCTCTCTCCCACCGCCAGTGTCCGTCGCGGGCCGAAGAGTTGCCGCACCTGTTCCGGCGTGGCCGTGGTGGCGACGTCGTAATCCTCCGGTTCGCGTCCCATCAGCAGGTCCCGGACGCAGCCTCCCGCCCACAGCGCGGTGTGACCGGCCGAGACCAGCGTCCGCACGATCTCGGTGGCAAACGCGCGTCTGTCGGCGGGAGCGGTCATGCGGGGGAGGGGGTGGAGGGGAGGCGGACCGGCGTCGCCCGGCCGGAATCCTGAGTGCTCCCGGCAACGGACTGACCGTTCCACTACAACCGGATTGGGCTGTACAGCCGATGCCCTCGCCGCGGGGGGGCGGCATCCCGGGCTGTCCGGCTCACGGCCCGCCGGAAGTGTATGCCATGTGGGCCTATATTTGGATCACCGGTTCCGTGCATTGGCAACGGCGCGGCGCCGGGAAGACCTCCTCCCCCCTCTGCCTCGATCCCCCAGCCATGACGCGCGACCCCTGGAGCCGCCCGACCCTCGACGACCTCCGAGCCATCCTGGAATCGATCGGCAAATCGGACTGCGAACATCACCGCGCCGCGGAACGGCTGGAACTGTCGGTCCCGGCCGAAGTGACCACCAGCCGTGGCAACACGGTCTCCGCCATGACGCGCGAGATCAGCCGCTTCGGGATCGGACTGCTCCATCGCGGCTACATCACCCCCGGCGAAGTGATCATTCGGATGGCCAGCGAGACGCGGGAGTTCGTCTACCGGGTGAAACTCGAATGGTGCCATCCCGCCGAGAAGGGGATGTTTTTGAGCGGCGGCCGCTTTCTGGATGAGGCCTCTCACTCGCCGGCGTAAGCGGGGGAGCGTGACGGTGGGTTCCGGCGGTGAGAGTGGCCGTCCACCCGCTGATCTTCCCCCGGGTGAAACCGGGGCCCCCAGGCGCAAACAGAAACCCGGCCGAGAGGCGGCCGGGTTTCTCTCCCCAGACGACGGGTGCGGACGACTACTTGTCCGTCTTGGTCTTGATCCCCGCCTTGAACTCCTCGAGGGACAGGAACCCATCCTTGTTCTTGTCGCGGGATTCAAAGGCCTTTTTGACCTTTTCGGCGTCGGTCTGCTTTCCCTGGAACTCGGCCAGGCTGAGCTTCCCGTCGCCGTCCTTGTCCAGCCGCTTGAACCGCTCTTCCGGCGTCGGTTTGGGCTTGTCGTCAGCAACAGACCGGACTGGCAGGGCAAGCACACCCGCCAGCAGGCTCGCGGATGCGAGGCAGGCACACAGTTTCCTCATCGACGATTCTCCGACGAATGTCACCACTGCGGGAACAACCGACGGACCGCTGCCGCCTGTCGCCGTTCCCGCCAATGATTACAGATGCGCAGCCCCTCCCGGCTCTTTTCCCTCGGGCCGAAGAATTCCGATTCGAGAGAATCCGGCAAGTCGCCGCTACCTGAGGCCGGGAGCGGTGTTAATCGCGGCCGGCGGCCGGATGGGGCGCCGCCACCGGTTCACCCCCGTCCGGAGAACCGTTACTGCGGAGGCGGCGAGGCTTTCCCCGCCGCCTCTTCATAGAGTCGGAGCGCCTGATCGATGTCCGGGTTGGCCCCCTGGTTGATCGCCACCGCCCGTTTCTGCCAGGCAAGGGCCTGCGGCACATTCCCGTCCTCAAAGTAGACGCGGGCCAGCGTGTCGAGGATCGAGGCGTCCTGTTCGCGGGTCAGCTCCACCGCCCGCTGAGCTGCCTTGAGTGCCAGAGGCAGGTTCCGCTCGCCCCGGCCGATGGCGATCCGCCAGGCGAACTCATTGAGGGCCTGGGCGTCGTCCCAGGCCTGCTCGACAAACCGCGTCTCTTCCGCGGACAACGCCTCCGGACGGTCCGCCAGCCGCAGAATCGCCATCCGCAGCGAGGTCACCCGCGCACTGGGGCCGTCGCGGGTTTCGGCTTCGCTGATGGCCGCCAGGGCTGCGTCCCATTCCTCCTGACGGGCCAGCGCTCCCAATTTCCGGATCAGCGCCCGGTAGGCCTGTTCCTTGCGGTACTCTACGATGGCCGCCTCGCGGTCCCAGGCATTCGCCACGACCTTGGCGAGGGGCTGGTCCATCGCCATCGGGTGGCCGATCCACTCGATGCGGCCGTCGCGGCCGACGAGGAACGCCGTCGGGATGCCGGTCTGTCCCGCCGCCCGCATGTAAGCGGCGCTGGTCGCGCTGTCCTGATCGAGCGCCAGGCGATACTGCACCACCTCCCGCCACGTCTTCCCTTCGGACTGCTCCTCCGCCAGGAACGTCTCCACCGTCGCCGCATCCTCCCGCGTGACGCCGATGAACGTCACCTCATTGCCGTACTGCTGCTGCAACCGGCTGAGGTGGGGCATGCTCACCCGGCAGGGACCGCACCACGTGGCCCAGAACTCCACCACGTAAATCTTTCCCGGCTGGAGCCCCTCGACCGGCTCACCCAGCGCCCAGCCGGTCAGCGCCAAGGGAGGGGCCGGGTCGTTGATCCCCAGCAGCGGCTGCTCCGCCTCCGGCGCGGCAGCGTCCTGGGCCGGCAGTGCGGCGACGACGACCGCGAACACCGCCGTCACCCCCAAAAACCGAACTCGACGCGAACTGCTGGGACTCATGCTGGTCTCCCGGTTGAGGACACGCACAAGGCAGGCGGGTGGATGACCGTCCGCCGGCGGCGCGGCCCGACCGCTCCCGTTTCCAGGCAGCGGCCAACGGCCGCGACGGTTACTTGTTCAGGACTTCATCCAGATTCATCAACTGGTTCATGAGCATCGTCCAGGCGGCGAGCTGGGTGGTCGGGATGTCGGCGGCGGGGGGAGAATCACCGACGGTGATGAGCCGCTGGGCGTCCTCCGGATGCTCGTCATAGTACGCACTCAGCCGCTCCAGTGAGCCGCGAATGATCTCCACTTCCTCGGGGCGGAAATCCCGGGCCAGGAGCCGCCGCGCGGCGACGTGCAGGCGCGGTTCCAGATCGTGTTCGCTGTGGAGCACGAGTTCGGCGAGGTGCCGTGCCGCCTCCACGAACTGCACGTCGTTGAGCGTCACCAGGGCCTGCAAGGGGGTGTTTGTCCGCTCGCGGCGGACGACGCAATATTCGCGATTGGGGGCGTTGAAGATGTCCAGCGAGGCGGGGGGCGCCATCCGCTTCCAGAACCAGTACATGCTGCGGCGGTACAGGTCCTCTCCCCGGCCGCGTTCGTAGGAGCGGGTGTTGGAGACGTTCATGGCGATCGCTTCCCAGACGCCGTCCGGCTGGTAGGGCTTGACGCTCGGGCCGCCGATCCGCGGGACCAACAGTCCCGACGCCGCCAGGGCGTAGTCGCGAATCATTTCGGCATCCATGCGGAACCTGGGTCCGCGCGACAGCAGCCGATTGGCGGGATCGCGCTCCAGCTTCTCGGGCGTCGCCACCGCGGACTGGCGGTACGTCGCCGATGTCAGCATCAGTTTGAAGAGCCGCTTCACGTCCCAGCCGGACTCCCGGAACTCCACCGCCAGCCAGTCGAGCAATTCCGGGTGCGAGGGGAGTTCGCCCGAGACGCCGAAGTCGCCCGCCGTGCGCACGATCCCCGTCCCGAACACCTCCTGCCAGAAGCGGTTGACCGTCACCCGCGCTGTGAGGGGATGCTCCGGCAACAGCAGCCATCGCGCGAATCCCAGCCGGTTGCGCGGAAACTCCTCTGGAAAGGGGGGCAGGACGTCGGGCGTGTCGGGAGTCACCTGCTCGCGGCGCTGATCGTACTCGCCCCGGTACAGGACGTAGGCCATCGCGGGTTCGGGCTTTTCCTGCATCACATGGGCGATGGTGCCGCGGTTGCGGATCTCCGCCTCTTCACGCTCCAGGAGGGCGAGCTCCTGCGAGAGAGTGCGGAACCTCTCGTCGAACGCGCTCAGCCAGAAGGCGTACAGTTCCTCCCGCTGCGGCTCGGTCCGCTGCTCGGCAGGGCGGCTCAGAATGCGGGTGAACCGGCTGAGCTTGGCCAGCGCCTCGACCTCACTGGCCTGCAGCACGCGCCGATACACCCGCAGGTCCTGAATCCCCCCCGTGAACTGTTCCCCCGTGCTCCGCTGGCCGATCAGGAACGGGACCTCCGTCTGCGTGGTCTGGGAGAGCTTGTCGTTTTCGACGTCCACCGGCTGCGGCTCGCCGTCGATGTAGACCTTGACCCCCGCCGCGCGGCTGGAGCCGTCATACGTCACGGCCACGTGGACCCACTTGTTGGCCGGAACCTGCTTTTTGCTGACCACCTTGAGCGCGTTGTCCGGCCAGGAGTGAATCAGGTGCATGCCGATGGTGCGGCGCTGCACCCACACATCCCAGCCGCGGTAGTTGGCCTCGCGATCCATGCGGGCGCAGATGGCCCCGTAGGCGTCGTTGGCGGGAATCCTGATCCAGGCGGAACAGGAGAAGGGCTGGTCGCGTTCAAACCGTCCGACGTCCGCCAGCTCGCACGCCTTCCCCTGCACCTGGAGCGCCTTCCCTGCCGGCCCCTCCTGCCACGCGGCTGAGTCGCTGAGCGGGAGTTCGCGGTCCCCCTCCTCGACCTTGACGTGGAGGGTTGTCCCGGCCCCTTCGTCCAGTCCTGCGTGGAAGTGCAGACTGTCGCCGGGGAGCTGAGCGGCGATGACGTCGGGGGTGGCGGCCGCGAGCCAGGCGTCGTAGTCGCTACGGGCGGTTTGTCGCCGTTCCTCGACGCGCTGTTTCGCGGCCGCCAGCAGCGCGGGGAGTTCCTCCCAGCGGGGGCGGTCCTCCTCGGTCGGCACGACGACGATCGGGGGCGTATCCTTGATGTTGCCGTCCCGGGCCCCTTGCGTCGTGTTGTTGAAGAAGGCGGCCAGTTCGTAGAACTCCCGCTGGCTCAGGGGGTCGAACTTGTGGCTGTGGCAGACGGCGCACCCGGCCGTCAGGCCCAGCCACACCTGCGCGGTGGTCTCAGTGCGGTCGCGGGTGTACAGGACCAGGTACTCCTCGTCGATGATCCCCCCCTCGTTGGTGGTCATGTTGCAGCGGTTGAAGCCCGAACCGATCTGTTGTTCGAGGGTCCGGTTGGGGAGCAGGTCGCCGGCCAGGTTCTCGATGGTGAACTGGTCGAACGGCATGTTGTCGTTGAAGGCCCGGATCACCCAGTCGCGATAGCTCCACATCTCGCGGAAGTTGTCGAAGTGAATGCCGTGCGTATCGGCATACCGGGCGTAGTCGAGCCAGTAGCGTGCGCGGTGTTCTCCCCAGTGGGGGGAGAGGAGCAACTGATCGATGTATCGTTCGTAAGCCTCGGGGGAATCATCGTGGAGGAACGCCTCCAGTTGCTCCGGGGCGGGAGGCAGGCCGGTCAGGTCCAGGGCCGCCCGCCGCGCCAAGGTGGAGCGATCCGCCTCCGGGGCCGGCGAGAGTCCTTCCGCTTCCAGCCGCGCCAGGATGAACTGGTCGATCGGGTTGCGGACCCACTCGGGATGCTGGACCGGCGGGACCCCTGGCCGCGTCGGGGGAAGGAATGACCAGTGCAGCTCATAGGGGGCCTGCTGCTCGATCCACCGCTTCAGCAGTTCCTTCTGCGCGGCGGTGAGCGATTTCTTCGTCTCGGGCGGAGGCATCACCTCGTCCGGATCGGTCGAGAAGATACGGCGGATCAGTTCGCTCTGATCGGGATGGCCCGGCTGAATCGCCCCCCTCTCGACGGCGACGTCCCGCTGGTCCAGACGCAGGTCGGCCTTCCGGGCGGCACTGTCCGGCCCGTGACAGGCGAAGCAGTTCTCCGCCAGGATCGGACGGATGTGGCGATTGTAACCGAGCGGCGGGTCGGCGGCTGCGACGGTTCCCACCGCGACCATCGTCCACACGCACCAACCGATCCGCCCCCAGCCAGGTCCCGGACTCGTCATCACCTCTGCTCCTCCAGCACCGTTTCGCTCCCCAGACACGGGCGTTTCGCCCCCCAGACACGGGTGCATCATCCCATTGTAACCATCCAGAGACTTGGATGTCAGCGGCCGGTTGAGAATCCTTCAACCCCGGGAAAGCGGGCGTTACACTCCGCCTCAGGCTTCCACGATCCCTTGCACCGTGAGGCAGCGCCATGGCCGAGTATTTCCCCCAGGTCCCCCCCATCCGCTACGAAGGCCCCCAGACCAAAAACGATCCGGCGTTCCGGCACTACAACCCGGACGAGGTGATCGAGGGGCAGACGATGCGGGACCTGTTCCGCTTCTCCGTGTGCTACTGGCACACCTTCCGCGGCACCGGGTCGGACCCCTTTGGCGCCCCCACTCTCGCCCGTCCCTGGGACGATGGCTCGAACTCCCTGGAAAACGCCCTCCGCCGCGTCGACGTCGCCTTTGAGTTCATGTCCAAACTCGGGGCCCCCTTCTACTGCTTCCATGACCGTGACGTCGCTCCCGAAGGCGCGACCCTCCGGGAGACCAACGCCCACCTCGACCGCGTGGTCCAGAAGCTGAAGGAGAAGCAGCAGGAGACCGGCATCCGCCTCCTGTGGGGGACGGCCAACCTCTTCAGTCATCCGCGGTACATGCATGGCGCCGCCACGAGCTGCAATGCCGATGTCTTTGCCTACGCCGCCGCCCAGGTGAAAAAGGCCCTCGAGGTGACGCACGAACTGGGGGGAGAGAACTACGTCTTCTGGGGAGGCCGCGAGGGCTATATCAACCTCTTCAACACCAACATGCAGCGCGAGCTGGACCATCTGGCCCGGTTCATGCACCTGGCCCACGAGTACGCGCAGTCGATCGGCTTCAAAGGCCAGTTCCTGTTCGAGCCCAAGCCCAAGGAGCCGACCAAGCATCAGTACGACTTCGACGCGGCGGCGTGCCTCAACTTCATCAGCCGCAACGGACTCGACGGGATCGTCAAGCTCAACATCGAGACCAACCACGCCACGCTCGCCGGGCACACCATGATGCACGAACTGGAGTACGCCCGCATCCACAACGCGCTGGGGTCCATCGACGCCAACACCGGCGACCTGCTCCTCGGCTGGGATACCGACCAGTTCCCCACCGACGTCTACCTCACCACGCAGATCATGCTGGTGATCTTCAAGCAGGGAGGCCTCAAGCCGGGCGGCACCAACTTCGATGCCAAGGTCCGCCGCGAGTCGTTCGACCCGATCGACCTGTTCCACGCCCACATCGGCGGGATGGACGCCTTCGCCCGCGGAGCGAAGATCGCCGCGGCCATCCGCAGGGACGGCCTCCTCGACGAGTTCGTTGCCCGCCGCTACCGCAGCTATGACGAGGGGATCGGCCGCGAGATCGAACAGGGGACTGCCACGTTCGCTTCGCTGGAAAAGTACATGCTCGAGAAAGGTGAGGCCGCCCCCAACGAATCCGGCCGCCAGGAGTGGATCGAAAACCTCATCAACCGCTACCTGTGATCCTCAGACGCAACCACGCGAGCGTCCACCCACCGCTTCTCCCACCGCGCTTGCGGTTTGACGCGCCTGTGCTTCGCCTCCACCCCTGTGATGCCTCCGTCCGGTCGCCGGACCACGTGCCTCCGGTGTTCCTCAAATCTCGGGACCATGCGGAGGCGATGCGCGAGCCCTTTCCGGATGATCGAGCACCCTCAGAACGAGACGCCAGCGCCGCTCGCCCGCAGCGGCGATCATCCTGAGCCGCGCGGAGACTGTCCCGAAGCTCCGACCCCTCGAAGCATCCCCCCCGTGAGGAGAGGTTCAACTCCGCCGCCGCTCATTGATGAACGACATCGCCTCGGCGCGGCTGGACTGGTTGGTTTTGAACAAACCGCGGACGGCGCTGGTGATGGTCAACGTCCCCGGCTTCTTGACGCCGCGGATTGTCATGCAACTGTGCTCGGCTTCCAGGACGACGATCACTCCCTTGGGTTGCAGTTCCGCGTCCATGAGGTCGGCGATCTGATGCGTCATCCGTTCCTGAACCTGCGGGCGGCGGGAAATCTCCTCCACAATCCGTGCCAGCTTGCTCAGCCCCACCACCCGCCCCCGTGGCAGATACCCCACGTGCGCCATCCCGATGAACGGCAGCAGATGGTGCTCGCACATGCTGTGGAAAGGGATGTCCCGCACCAGCACCATCTCGTCGTAGTTTTCGAGGAACACCTTCTTCAGGTGCCGGGCGGGTTGCGCGTGCAGTCCGCTGAAGAGTTCCGCATACATCCGGGCCACGCGGCGGGGGGTGTCGCGGAGCCCCTCGCGGTCGGGGTCTTCTCCCACGGCGGCGAGGATTTCGCGGACGGCGCGCTCGATGCGGGACAGATCGACGGAGTGGTGTGAAGATTCGTGGTGGGACTCGCTCACGGGTGGGCCTCGTCGACGGAGTACGGGTGCGTCTCCGCCAGTGTAGACCAACTCCGTCGTTTGGCGAGAGGAAGGCCCCGGGTTTGGGGGTGTGGAGGGACAAAGTCGCGGCGGGAGCGCGCCACGTCGAGTCGCGGCGGAACAGCGCGTCGCTCCTCAGGTCAGCCGTCATTCCCCCCTGCAACAGCCGCCGCACCCCCGGGGGGGGGGGGAGGCGGGTGCGGTGGTTTTGGTCTCCCGACTTGCGGATCGGCTCCACCTCCTGAGTGGGAGGGGGGTGGATTGTCGGGAGGCGTAAAGATCATCGCGGCGGTCCCGCCAGGAGTGCCCCCTGACAACTCGAACCCGCGCCGGCCGTGCAGCCGTAGCAGTGGCGACCGGTGACAATCGTCCTGTGCGCGAACAGCTCCGGTCGAAAGTCCCGGATGTGCTGCGGTAACTCCCCATTCACCGGCAGATCGAGCATCTGATTGAAGTCGCAATCGTACAGCCGCCCCTGCCAATCGACCGACAAGGCGGTGCGGCACATCACGCCGGCGACCGCCCGGGGGTTGAAGGCCGTCGCCAGGAGCTGCATGTAATCGTCGTACCGGCCGGTACGCCAGAGGTCGTCCAGAAACCGGCTGATGGGCATGTTGGTGATGGTGTACAGGCGGTGGAATTCAATTCCGTAACGGGTGCGCAACTGCTCGCGATAGGCCGCTTCCAGACGCTCTTGATCCGGAGGCAAGGAGGGTCCGATCGGGTTGTAGACCAGGTGGAGCCGCAGCGGCGAGCCGGGATGTCCATAACCAACGCCGTTCAACCGACGCAGGGCCTCCAGCGACCGCTGGAACACTCCTGCTCCGCGTTGACGATCGCAGTTCTCCTCCAGGTAGCACGGCAGGGAGGCGATGACTTCCACCTCATGCCGCGCCAGGAACTCCGCCAGGTCGGCCTGTCCGGGGACGGTCAGAATCGTGAGGTTGCAGCGGTCGATCACCTGCCGCCCCAGACGGCGGAGTTCCTCGACGAACCAGCGGAAGTGCGGATTCAACTCCGGAGCGCCGCCGGTGAGGTCCACCGTCGGGATCGGGGCGCGGCGCAGCGCCTCCAGACACTCCTGCATCGTCTCGCGAGACATGATTTCGCGGCGATCGGGACCGGCGTCGACATGGCAGTGGGCGCACGTCTGATTGCAGAGCTTGCCGACGTTGATTTGCAGCGTCCGGACTTCCTCGGCGCACAGCGGCGCTAAACCGTGTTCCGCCAGCATCGCCGCAAACGGCGGGACGCTCGACGCGCCGGACGACTCCAACAGCTCCACCTGCCGTCGCGGCTCGGCCAGCGGATTCCCCTGTCGCAGCAGGCTCAGACTGGGCATGGCAGCAGCCTCAAGGAGGGAGCGGACGCCTCGCACCAACGGGGTCCACCGATCCTTCGCTCAACACTGTCCGCCGCAGCAATCCCCGCGCGCTCCTCCCGCCAGCGGCAGGGGGTAGCTGCCCTCGGCGCGACTCGTCACCGCATGGAACATCCCGGCATAGGGGGGACGTTGCAGACGCTCGAACGAGGCGGCATCGACGGGGACTCGTCTCCCGCGCGGGAACACCTGACCCCGGTCGTCCTCCACCCGCCGGAACGGGCCGCGGTAGAGGATCGATTCCACCGGCTCTCCGGGGACCTCGGCTGTCCCCTTGTGCGCCACCACCGTCACGGAACGGAACTCGATCCCCCCCACGATCCGCCACGGTTCCGACTGGCGACGGACCAGTTCCACCCCATAGAACCCGGCCTGCTCAAAGGCATCCAGGAATCGGTCCTCCCGATATGCCCCGGAGAGACACCCCGACCACAACTCGGCATCCCGCTGCAGCGCCTCCGGGACGTCCTGATCGGCGACGATGTCGCTGATGGCCGCCCGGCCCCCCGCCTTGAGGACCCGGTGCATCTCGGCGAACAGCCGACCACGATCGCCCGGCCGCACGAGGTTCAACACGCAGTTCGAGACCACGCAGTCGATCGACTCGTCCGCCACGAGCGGTGAAACCCGGCGCAACCGGTCTTCGACGGACCGCACCGCCAGCCAGCCCTCGATCGATCCGATGGGCTGCTGTTCCAGCTCCCGTTGCAGCAGCTCCAGATCGAGCCCCAGATCCTGAATCAGGCCGCGGCGGAACTCGACGTTCGCATACCCCAGTCGCTCGGCGACCGTCGCCCGGTGTCGGCGGGCGAGCGCCAGCATCTCGGCATTGCAGTCCACACCGATGACGCGCCCCGTCGGACCCACCACCTGCGCCAGGATGTAGCAGAGCTTGCCGCCGCCGCAGCCCAGGTCCAGTACAGTTTCCCCCGGTCGCACAAAGGGGCTTGGATCGCCGCAACCGTAATCCCGTTCGAGAATCTCCTCGGGAATGACGGCCAGATAATCCCCCGCATACTGCACCGGACAGCACAACGCCGGTTGGACGGCGCGGGAGGCCGCCGCATATCGCTCGTGAACTGCAACTTCCACGTCCATGAGTCTGGGGCTGTGGGGGTGATGGGACGACAGGATCGTCCTCAGTGTGACAACGCCGGCCGCCGGCGGCTAGTCTTCCGGTCGCCGGGCGGCAGTGGTCTGGCTGCCGCCGGCTCGTTCCTCCTGCTTCTCATCCAGTGGGCCTGCCCGGATGGTAAGCACAACCAGTTTCCGGAGGCTGTGAGCCGGGTCACACACGAAACCTGTTCCCGTCCCAAGACCCCGATGGGGTTGAGAATTCCCGGAAACAGAGCGCAGAGACTGGCTCCCGAATGCCGCAGTTGCTACACCGGTGTCCAATTCACGAGCCAGTTTCACAACCGGCGAGCGGGGGGTGTGAGCCCCCCGATTTCCCGCATTCCGGAGGATTCGCATCGGTCATGTCCCGGTGATGAAACTGGCTCACGTTCCTGCATCGGTGTGGCGTCGACTGGCCGCCGACGGGTGGCTGGCAAGACCGATCCTGCCGGTGACTCGCGTCAGAACAGGAGGCCCCATGAAGACCTTTTCGCGCCGTGAGTTTCTGCGTGGTCTGGCGGCGATGGGTGCGGCAGGAGTGGTGGGGCTTCCCGCCGGGATCAGCGCCGCGCCGCAGGATGGCATCCCCACCGGCCCACGCGCCCCCCAGCATCCCTCGGTGCGGGTGCTCAATCCTCGCGGGCGGGTGCCGCTCTCCTTCATCATCGACGACTCCACCTGCCTCGTGAACATGGGGCACTTCTGCATGCCCCAGTTCCATGAGTGTTACCCCGACCGGGCCGAGTATCAGCAGCCCTGGTGGACGTGGCCCCGCGAAATCCCCGACGCCTTCGTCCGTGAGTTCGGTGAGTGGTGCGCCGAGCACGGCGTGAAGGGGAAGTACAGCGTCGTCCCCTACCCCGCCTGCGTCGGCTGGCTGGATCGGGAACTCCCCGGCTGGCCACGGCGGCAGCTCCTGGAGAGCCTCGCCCTCGTCCGCGAGGTGATTGTCCCGAACTGGGACATCACTCCCGAAATGATCACCCACACCCGGGTCATTGACCTGGCGACCGGCCGGCCGCTGGAGGAGATCAACCCGGCCACGATGGAAAACAGTTACCCGCAGCAGAAACAGAGCGTGGATGAACTCGCGGCCTACATCGCCTATGCCCTCCGCATCCTGAAGAACTGCGGACTCCCCTGCGAAGGGATCACCACGCCGGGGGGCTTTGGCAACCTCGTCAAGTCGGAGTTGTCGCTGGCAGTGTTCGAGGCGGTGCGGGACGTCTTCGGCGCAGAGCTTCCGCATTATTTCAAGTACATCGTCGGGGCGGGGGAAAGCACCCAGCCGCAACTGGAGCATGTCCGCGGCCTGGGGACGGACGACGTGCGGTTGACGGTCAACGTCGTGGCCGGCACGGGAGACTGGCTGGGAGGCTGGGAAGGGAGCCGAGAGCCCGAACCGGACCGCTACGCCACCGCCGACGCCTCCTCCGGCCGAGTCGTGGAACTGATCGACAAGGGAGAACCAGCCATCTTCTTTGCCCACTGGCCGGGGTTGTACTGCAACGGGACCAAAAGCGGCCTGACCGCCTTCCAGCGGGTGGTGACGACCCTCGCGGCGGAGTTCCGCGACCGGACGGTGTGGATGAAGCTCTCCGAGATCGCCCGCTACTGGGCGGCCAAGGGGTTGACCACCATCGACCGCAACGGACCGACCCTCACTCTGCAAGCCCCCTTCGCCTCCCCGGCCTTCACGCTGCGCGTCGAGAACGCCTCCCGGCGGCCGCCCCGTTTGAAGGCTGCTGCCGGCGACGAGTTCCCCCTCCGCGAGGTCCGCGCAGCGCAACAACTGGAGTCAGGGACGTGGCGCGCGGAAGGGACGACGATCGACCTCTGTTTCGACCTCCCGCGGGGCGCCACGACCCTCGAGGTCTGAGCGCGCCGCTCTCACCGTCCCGCCGCCTTGTCCACAACGGCGTCCAGGGGGAGGGTCGCCTGCCCCCACAAGCCGGCGTAACTGACGGAATGCAGAGCCGTCTTCCAGGGCATGGCAGCGATCCGGACAGGGGCAGAAACTTGACAGACCTCCCCCGCGGCGCGGAGGGCGGCGGAGTGCGGTAATCGCTCAACCGCCGCTGGGGATGGCGCTCTCCCGCGGCGCCGGTGGAATGAGACAACCCACCGAATCGGTCCGCGGTAGCGCCACGTCTTCTCCTGCCAGCACCGCGGTGAGGGCGTCGCGGAGATTGTGCTCGGTCGGCTGCGCGCGGCGCTTGCCAAAACCGACGAACGTATCATCAATGCGGCCCAGGTAGGCAATCGCCCCCCGGCGATCGATCACCGCGGCCTGCGGCATCTTCTTCGCTCCGCACGCCCCGGTCAGCACCTGCTGCGGATCGAGCACCACCGGCACGGGGATCGCATAGTCCCACGCGTGTCGCCGCGCCTGCTCGGCAGTCACCTGCGGCAGCGGATGGACGAAGTACCACGCCACGCCCGCCTTCCGATACTGGTCCACGAGGCGGCGGAGCGTCGGCTGATAGTAGTTCGAGACCGGACAATCCGGACTGATGAACACCAGCACGACGGCCCGCGTCTGCGGATCGGCCCACGGCTGATGCGCTCGCCCCTGGATGTCCGTCACGGTCCAGTCGGCCGCCGCGAAGGGACTGTTCAGCACCACGGCTGTCCCCGGATCGGCCGAGGCAACCGCCGGCAGATTCGCGACCCACCAGCTTCCCAGAACGATCAGCAACACGGCCTTGCTCAACGCGGACTTGCTCATCATCGTCACCGCTTCCTGTTCAGGACGGCCCGAGCCGCGTCCCATTCCTCGCGCGTCATGCGGCCGTCGCCGTCGGCGTCGATGCGGTCGAAGACCGCGCGAAATCGTTCCGGGACCTCCGCGCGAGTCAGGACGCCATTGCCGTCTTGATCGAGTTGGCGGAAGAGCGCGCCGTCACCCCCGGCCCGGAGCCGCTCGGCGAGTTCCTCCCGCAGCCGCGGCGGGAGGCCCGCCGTCGGACCGGTGTTTTCCTCGGAGGTTTCCGTGCGGCCCGCCAGCGTCGGCACCAGGGCGTCGAATTCCTCGCGGGCGATGCGGCCGTCGTCGTCGGCGTCGAACCACTGGAACGCTTTGTCGCGCGCCCGTTCCGGGACCTCGGAGCGATCGAGGAACCCGTTGTCATTGCGATCCAACTGGGTGAACACCCGGCCGTCCAGCGCGCCGAACCGCTGGCGGACCTCCTCACGCACCCGCTCCCGGAGTTTCCCTTCCCCGACAACGTTCTTGACGATCTCCGTCTGCTTGAGTCGGTAGGAACGCTTGAGCACCTCGGCCTCGCGCGGCGTGTCGGCCGTCGCCAACAGCGTCATGCTCCCCATCTCGTCGGTCGACTGCTCGCCCCAGGGGACGCGCCGCGGGGGAGAGAAGGGGTTTTGCAGATTCTCCGCGGAGTTGTCGTAGACCAGCGTCGTCGTGAGCACCGTCCCGGCCGGCAAACGCACCGGCTGCGCGAACTCGTACTCTCCCTGCCAGTCCAGGTTCCAGTCGGGAATCTCCAGCAGCACCTGCTCCGAACCGTCCGGGAGCTGCGCCCGCATGTCCATCCGCGCGCAGACGTAGTGCGCATGTCCGCTGATGAGGTAGCCGGTCACCGCCACAGGGAGCGTGTAGCTGTCAGTGACGACGTAGTTCCGCTCTCCCGGCGGGATGTCGATCCCCATCCCCCGGCCGAACCCCGGCGGCACCTGGATCGGCAACAGCTCCCGACTCGGCGGCATGTCCGCAAAATACAACCCCACCGTCAGTTGCTCCCGTTCCTCCTTTCCGGAGGGGTGGAAGTGCGTCTGCAACACGAGGTCGGTGTGAGCCGGCAGCGGATACGCCAAATCCTCCGGAAGACGTTGCGGAACCACGCCCGGCACATAGCCGCCGATCCGATGGCGGATCGGCAGGCCCATCCCGCGGAACCCCGGCTGCGGGTCGGCCGCGTCGCGCTCCCGCGCCGTCTGCGCATCAACCACGAAGTACAGGGCGTGATGCACCACCGAGCGGGCCTGCGGACGCAGTTCAATCGCCTTGACCCATTTGTCCTCCGGCAGATCGATCGGCAGCACGAAGTTGCGATAGATGTCGTGACCCTCAGCCGGAACGGTGAACGCCTCCGGCATCGTCACCACCAGGTCCGGCGGGCCGAGCGTCCAGCCATCCGGAAAGACCGGCGGCCGCGGGGCCGTGGTCAGGTCGCCGGGGGGACAGCCGTCCGCGATCCAGGCGAGCAGCCGCGACTTCTGTTCCGCCGTCAGACGCCGGTCCCGCGCCAGGGGGAGATGCCCGGCCGCCGGCGGCCAGGGAGGCATGTAGTCTTCCTGCACCACCGCCTCGATCGTCGGCGCGCGGGGGAGCACGTCTTCGTATGTCAGGAGCGGGAACGGTCCCGCCTGACCGGGATGATGACAGGCCGCGCACTTCTCATGCACGATCGCCGCGATGTGTTCGGCATAGGTCCATTCCCCGGCCTCGGCGATCGCTCCTCCCAGAGCGACCAGCAGCCCCACACCCCACACGCGATGTCCGCTCCCCATCTGCACTCCCCGTCTGAATGGCGGTGAAATCGACGTCCTCCCCAAGAAACCCCGCCGCTCCGGCAGCGGTTTCGGGAATTCGTCCCTTCCCGCCTCCGGGATCGCCCGTATCGCCGCCGCCGCGCTCCCCCTTGCAAGGTCGAGAGGACCGACTTCTACTGTATGCCGCTGCGCCGTCACAACCCCGATCCCACTGCCGCACTCCGATGTCCGACGCCCTCACCTTCCTGATGGGGAAGTATGAAGCCCGCATCCCCGTCGATCGCCTGTACGCCGAGAACCATCTCTGGCTGCAGGAGGCGGCGGGCGGGTTCCGCGTGGGGTTCACCGCGTACTCGGTGCGGCTGCTGCAGGACGTCTACTTCTTGGAGTGGTCCATCGACCCCTACACCGCCGTCCGCAAGAAACAGCCGATCGGCCAGATCGAAAGCTCCAAAGCGGTCTCGGACCTGTATGCTCCGGCCGACGGACAGGTGCTCGACTTCAACCCCGCCGTGCTCCACGACCCTTCCGCCATCAATACCGACGGCTACGGAACCGGCTGGCTGTACCACTTCTCCACGCAGGCCCGGTTGATGACGGCGGAGGAATACGTCGCGCACCTGGCGGCCAACTGGGAGCAGGCGCAGCGGCTCATCAAGGGTCAGCTCAACGAATAACCCCGTTTCCCCGCAACTCGACTGTTTAGCCGCGACTCGAAGAGGAGCGCGTTTCAGTTCGCGTTTAATCACGCGGAGCGCACTTCACCCCACACCGCCCCTCACCCCAGCGATGCCAGGTATTCCCGCCAGTCGCGCACGAACGGCCAGCGCTGTTGCGGCAACCCCTCCTTGATGGGATTCTGTTCGACGTACTCAACCGCTCGTGCAACGTGCTCGGCCTCGGTGAGAAAGACTTTCCATTCCCCTCGTGACCAGCACGTCGCCAGGCGTCCGTGGCGGCGTGGAAACCGCGCCAGCGGATGGATGCCCGCCTCTTCGAGGGCTCGCGACGCCGCTCCCTTCAGAAGTGTCGCCGCCTGTTCGACAGCATATCGATGCCGCGTCATCACCAGATGCACGTGCTCCGGCAGCACGGCACATGCGAGCATCACCAGGCCGCGCGAGGCGCAGAAGCGACCGAATCCCGCTCCCACGGTGGCCCGCTGCTGCTCATCAAATGAGACCGGCGGATACTTCAAAGACGCCTTCGCCGCCAGCCGCGCCGTCCGATTGTGCGAGGCTCCGGCCACCGACCGCCGGGAATCTGTTTTGGTCGCCCGCCCAGCGGCGCGGAACAACTCCCACGCCCCCACGAACTCCGACCAGGAGCCTCGTGGGTCGTTCGGCAGCCAGAACCCATACGCGCTCAAGATCACGTGCGAGGCGATGACCATGTCGTCCCTTCGGACCGGGGAGTGAGACGATCCGCAGCAAGGGGATCTCCCCTGGCGGATGCGTTGGCCCGGCCGCGAGTCACTCACCGGACCACTGACGTTCACCGGATTTTCTGCGTTTTTTTCTTCTTCCGCGCTCCTCTTCGAGTCGCGGCTAAACAGGACTTTACCAATTGTTCCGCCGCGACTCGACTGTTTAGCCGCGACTCGAAGAGGAGCGCGCTTCACCGAGCGCGCTTCACGTGGATCGCACATCCCGCCGCACCGCCTCTCTCGCCGCGGCAGCGCAGAAAACAGCCGCGGCCCCTCGGGAGAGGGGCCGCGGTCAGGCGTTCTCAGCACGTGTCCGCTGGCCGGCGGGAATCAACCGCCGACCTCACCGCTGGCCACCACGTCCTGCCCGTAGCGCGAACCGCTCGGCGTCAGGATATGCATGTAGACTCGGGAGTCGATGTTGTCCGACACAAACGCGGTGCGGCCGTCGCAGAAGGACATCACCACTCCCCCCGGATGCAGCGAACTGGGCCGGGGCGAGAGACCTTCGGCGGCACTCAGATTCCCGTTGATTTTCTCCGCGGCGCTCAGGTCGCCCGTACTCAGGAGAACCAAGGGGTTCCCTGCGCTCCCGCCCCCCACATTCGTGGGACCCCCGGAGGCAACGGCCAAACCGACGCCAAAGGCATTGTCTCCCAGGTTGTTGCCCGACCAGCGCGTCGCCTGGAGATTCTCGGAGAGCAGCACGGTGGACGTGGCGCCGTCGTACATGGCGCTGAGAGTATTCCGACGACCCGTGGAGACCCAGTTCGGTGGAGGCATGCTGGGGGTGAAGCGGTTATCAATGAACACCGCCGCCGCCTGGGAAATCGCGTAGTTGTTGTCGGACTGCGCGTTCCCCATCGTCCCATCATTCCAGTCGAGATTGTCGAGGTAGGGGACGTTGTTGACGTTGGGTGCTGAGAACTGTCCGTCGGAGAAGTAGCCCGCATTGGCGACGTAGCTCATCGCCCCGCTGGTGAGGTGTGCAGGATCGTCCGGGCAGGTGTAGCCGCCGACGATCTGCTGGGAGAGAGTAGAAAACTGATTCTGGAGCGCGGGAGCCGGCGAGGCCTGGGAGCTGTAGGCCTTGATCCGGTCGTACAGGGCGCGGTTGTCCATCTGCGGGAGGATGGACATGCACCACGGCATGGCCTGCAGGTTGGCACTCGAGCCAGGGGGGGCGACATCCATGGTGTTGTTGGAGTCGCGCAACAGCGGCAACTGTTCGCGATTGGTGGTCACGAAGTTCATGATCGCCTTGGCGATCTGGCCTTGGTTGTTGATGCAACTGGCCTGTCGCCCCGCTTCCCGGGCCTGCTGCACGGCCGGGAGGATCAGGGACGCCAGGGTGGCGATGATGGCGATGACCACCAACAGCTCAATCAGCGTAAACCCGCGGCGCTGCGACTCGCGGCGGATGCTCAGACGGCGGACTTGCATGGGACAGGCTCCTGAAACAGTGAGATGGGCTGAGAACAGTCTCGCAATCCGGTTCGGAATCGACGTCGAGGGGCATTCCCCGCCAGGGCGGGAGCGGCTGGGACTGGCCGACCGCCAACCCGGTCGCGAGGCGGCCCTTTAAACGGAACGCCTCAGCCATCCTCAACAGACTTTCTCCAGTAACCGGGGAAAAGACAAGAACTTGAGAAGTGTACCAGCCCGCTGGCGCGGACCGCGACCAAAATGCAGCGATTCGCCGCAACCGGCCGGGCCGCTCCTTCCGATTATGACGTCCATCAGCCGGGCGGGGAAGCCGCTGCTTCCCAACTTCCTCGGAATTTCTCGAGGGGCAATCGGTCCTGCGGGCCAATCCCCCCTCGTGTTCCCGATCGAGGTGATGCAACGGCCGCGCCGATCGGGAAGAAAACGGTCCGACACGGGCCCGGGGGGGGGAGAGTGCGGGTTGATTGGGAGGGGGGGAAGCGCTCCCCTGCGGGTCGCGGCCGTTTAGCCGCGACTCGAAGAGGAGCGTGCTTCACGACGCATCGCCCCCCTCACCGCGGCTAGACGGCGGGTTTCAACTAGACGGCGGGTTTCAACTTGAGGACCAGGATCGCCAGCGGCGGGAGGACAAGGTTGAGGCTCTGCATCTGCCCGTGCATGGGGATCGGCTGGGTCTGACCCTTTCCCAGGTTGCCGACGTCCGAGCCACCGTAGATGCGCGAGTCACTGTTGAGGATTTCGACGTATTCACCGGCGGCCGGGACGCCGATGCGGTAGTTGTGGCGCGGCACGGGGGTCATGTTCATCACCACCACGACGACCTCGCGGGGGTCGCGTCCGTGGCGGCGCCAGGCATAGACGCTATTGTCGGCGTCGTCGGCGTGAATCCACTGGAAGCCGGCGGGGTCGAAATCGAGTTCGTACAGGGCGGGCTGTTCGCGCTTCAGGCGGTTGAGGTCGGCCACGTACCGCTTGAGTCCGTCGTGGGGGGGATACTTGAGAAGCTCCCACTGCAACTGGTCGTCGTGGTTCCATTCGGAGCGCTGGCCGAATTCGCTTCCCATGAACAGCAGCGGTTTTCCGGGGGTGGTGTACTGGTAGCCGTACAGCAGCCGCAGGTTGGCGAACTTCTGCCAGTCGTCTCCGGGCATCTGGTGCAGGAGGGAGCCTTTGCCGTGGACGACTTCGTCGTGGGAGAGGGGGAGGACGAAGTTCTCGGTGAAGGCGTAGATCATCCGGAAGGAGAGTTCGTGCTGGTGGTACTTGCGGTGGACGGGTTCCCGCCGCAGGTAGCGGAGGGTGTCGTTCATCCAGCCCATGTCCCACTTCATGCTGAAGCCGAGTCCGCCGGTATAGACCGGCCGCGAGACCCCCCCCCAGGCGGTGGATTCCTCGGCCAGGGTGACGACGCCGGGGAACTCCCCGTGGATCATGGCGTTGAAGTCCTGGAGGAAGCGGATGGCGTCGAGGTTTTCCCGGCCGCCGTGGGGATTGGGAATCCACCCCCCCGGTTCGCGGGAGTAGTCGAGGTAGAGCATGGAGGCGACGGCGTCGACGCGGAGGCCGTCGACGTGGTAGACGTCGCACCAGAACCGGGCGCTGGAGAGGAGGAAGTTGCGGACCTCGTTGCGGCCGTAGTTGAAGATGAAGGTGTCCCAATCGGGATGATACCCCTGGCGGGGATCGGCGTGCTCGTACAAAGCGGTGCCGTCAAACCGGCCGAGGGCGTGGCCATCGGTGGGGAAGTGGGCCGGGACCCAGTCGATGATCACCCCCAGGTCGTGCTGGTGGCAGTAGTCGACGAACTGCTGGAACTCGCCAGGGGAGCCGTAGCGGCTGGTGGGGGCGAAGTAGCCGATCGACTGGTAGCCCCACGAGCCGTCGAAGGGGTACTCGGTGACGGGCATCAGCTCGATGTGGGTATAGCCCATCTCGCGGCAGTACTCGACCAACATGCGGGCCAGTTCGCCGTAGGAGTGGTAGCGGCGGGCGTCCCAGGGGCGCTTCCAGGAACCGAGGTGCACCTCGTAGATGGTGATGGGGGCCTGTTGCCAGTTGAACTGGCGGCGGCGGTCCATCCACTGCTGGTCGTGCCAGTCGAAGCGGCTGAGATCGGCGACGAGGGAGGCGGACTTGGGGGGCGTCTCGGCCCAGAAGGCGTAGGGGTCGGCCTTTTCCAGGATGGCCCCCTCGCGGGTCCGGAGGCTGTATTTGTAGGGCTGGCCCACCTGCATTCCGGGGACGAACCCGGACCAGACGCCGGAATCGCTGCTGTTGAGGTAGAAGCCGCCGTGTCGCCAGCCGTTGCCGTCATGGATGACGCAGACTTCCGTGGCGTTGGGCGCCCAGACGGCAAAGCGAACGCCGCTGACCCCGTCGATGGTGAGGGGGTGCGCCCCCAGATAGTGGTAGGTGGTACAGTTCATGCCCCGCGTTGCTGCGTGCCACTGGCGCGGCGTCCAGCTCAACTCCGGACGCGGCGATTCAATCGTGACAGCCATCCGTGCAGCCCTTGTTGCTCCAGCGCCATGCGCATTAGGTTCCCGTTGCCAGCGCTGAACGCCAGTCTACGGGGGGGGCGGAGCAAGTCAAATCAACCCTGCCGCGGGGGGCGTGGTCCCCGTGTGAGTGTGCACCCGAACCGCGGGTCAAACCAGTTCCGCGATCGTCTCGCCGGCGTCCAGCAAGTGCTGAGGACGCCCCTGCGGATCCAGCAGCGTGGTCCGGTGCGGGTCGATGCCCAGGGTGTGGTAGAGCGTGGCAAAGACATCCTTGTAATGGACGGGTCGCGACAACGGTACGGCCGCCTCGCGATCGGTCTCTCCCAGGACCAGACCGGTCCGTAAGCCTCCGCCGGCCAGCAGGCACGGTCCGACCCGCGGCCAGTGATCGCGGCCCCCGTTGGCGTTGATCCGGGGGGTGCGGCCGAACTCTCCCCAGACCACGATCGTCACGTCCGCGAGCAACCCCCGCTCCTCGAGATCGGTCACGAGGGCGACCAGGCCGTGATCCACGATCGGGAGCAGGTGACGCATCCGCGCGTGGTTGTTCGAGTGCGTGTCGAAGTCGCTGATGGAGACGCTCACCATCCGCACCCCCGCCTCGATCAGTCTGCGGGCCAGGAGGAATTTGAGCGGGGCGGTGGGACCTTCTGAGGTGTACGACTGCTGGCCGCTGCCGGAAACAGGAGCCGTATACCGCGCCCGGACGCGCGGGTCTTCCTGTTCCAGGTCCAGCGCTGCGGCGAGCCGGCCGCATGTGAGGATTCCGACCGCCTGTTGATGGAAGCGGTCCATCGCCGCCATCATCCCGGAGGCGTCGACCTGACGGCGGACCTGGTCCAGACTGGCCAGCAACGCCCGGCGATCGTCCAGCCGCTCCACGCTGAGGGCGGCGTCCAGCGTCAGTGCCAACTGGTGCTGCGGGCCGAGCCGCGCCAACTCCCCTTTCATCCCCTCTTCCAACTCGCGGGGGAAGAGGTGGGAGAGATCGGGTCGGAACGCCTGATAAGCCGGACCGAGGAATCCCGGGCGGGCGCTGTTGCGGACGAGCGGCCTCCCTTGCATCAGATCGACGAACGTGGGGGCCGGATCATCCGGCCGTCCCCACAAGCGGGTGAGCACACACCCCAGGGCCGGCCGACCACCCAGGGACTGGAGGTCTTTCTCGACGAAGCCCGACTGACACTGAAACGCGTGGTGTTTGCCGTCCGAGCCGACCAGCGTCCGAATGAAGGCGAATGCATCGGCGCGGGCGGCGACGCGGGGCATCAACTCCCCGACGGAAACTCCCGGCAGCGTGGTGGCAATCGCTCCCAGGTCGCCGCGGATTTCCACCGGAGCCAGGGGCTTGGGGTCGATGGTCTCGTGCTGGGGAGGACCGCCGTCCAGATGGATGTTGATGATGTTGCGGCCTGTCCGGGCCGCTCCGCCCGTCGCCTCGGCACGCAACAGATGGGGTAACCCGAACCCGCCGACCCCCAGGCTCCCGATCTGGAGGAACGTCCGCCGCGAGACTCCATCGCAATGCCGGATGGGGCGTCCCAGAAGTCTGAGCATCGTTCGGCCTCCCGCGTCAGCAGCCAACGCATCAACAGACGGCAATATAACCCTGCGGGGACGGCAGCGGCAAGTGCCAGTTTCACAACCGGCGAGCGGGGGGGCATGAGCCCCCGATCACCCGCATTCCGGTGGAGGCGCAGCGGTCATGTCCCGGTGATGAAACTGGCTCAAGGCTTTTGCTCCGGTCGGGAATCTCCCGGGAACTCCCACGGCTTTCGAGGTGTTCCAACTGGAGCGCGCGCTGTTCCCCCGGACCAATCAGGCAGGGCTGGCAAGCCAGCCGGCGAACAGGAGCCCTTCGCCACATCTTGTCCCAAGCGAAAGCCCTCGGGGAGCACCCTTCCCGCAGGGGAGAGGAGAGCGCCGCCTGCCCCATTCCCTCACAGCACGGGGGAGAACAGACGACAGACGTTTTCCGAGAGAATGTGCCGGGCCCGCTGGCGGCGGCGCTCTTCGAGGTGGATGATCCGTGCATGCATCAGGTCGGCTTCGTAGTGACTCTCCAGCTCCGTGGCGATGCGGGCGTCGTAGATCGCCACGCCGACCTCGAAGTTGAGCAGCAGACTCCGGGCATCGAAGTTCGGACTCCCCACGAGCGACCAGCAGCCGTCGATCGAGAGCGTCTTGGAGTGCAGGATGCCGCGGCGATACTCGGCGATCTTGACTCCCGCCCTGAGCAGTGGGTCGTAATAGGAGCGGCCGGCGTAGATGGTCCAGGGGTACATGGAGCGTCCGGGGACGAGCAGCCGCACGTCCACTCCGCGAATGGCGGCCGTTTCCAGGGCCATCACCAACGCGTCGGTGGGGACGAAGAAGGAGGTGGCGAGTGTGATCCGCCGGCGGGCGGTATTGATCGCCGCGAACATCAGGGCGTGAAACGTACGGACCTCCCCCACCGGTCCGCCGCTGACGACCTGGGCCAGGACGTCGCCGCGTTCCTCGGGGGGAGGAAAGCAGGCCGGGTCCGTCAGGTCCTCGCCGGTGGCGTAGTACCAGTCCTCTGCAAAGACCTGCTGGAGCTGCAGGACCGTCGGTCCCACCAGCCGCAGGTGGGTATCCCGCCAATAGCCCAGCCGCCGGTTGCGTCCCAGATACTCATCCCCGATGTTCATGCCGCCGGTGAAACCGACCCGGCCGTCGACGACGACGATCTTGCGGTGGCTGCGCAGGTTGAGCGACCAGCGTTCCCGCAGCGACTGGCCGGGCAGGAACGAGGCGACGGCGATGCCGGCTTCGCGCATCGGCTTGAGGAAACGTCGGTTGAGACTGAGCGACCCCAGGCTGTCGTACAGGAACCGCACCTTCACGCCGGCCTGGGCCCGTTCGATCAGCAGATCGCGAATCCGCAGACCGATCTGGTCCGGCTTCCAGATGTAGTACTCGAGATGGATCGATTCGCGCGCCGCCAGAATCGCTTCCTCGATCCGCCGCATGGCGATGTTGGTATCGATCAGCAGTTCGACGCGGTTTCCCGACGTCACCGTGGTCCCGCAGGCGCTGGCGGCGAGCCGCATCAGCGGCTGCTGAACTTCGTTGAGTTCCATCGAGGGTCCCTCGTCGGAGAGGCGCAGGGCAGGGAGGCTGTCAGCGGTGGTGCGCGCGGCGGCGAGCTTTCCCGCCTTGCGCCGCTCCACCCGGTTGATGCCGAAAAACAGGTACAGCACCCCCCCCAGAATGGGGATCAGCACGATGGTGAGAATCCAGGCGATGGTGACGCCCGGCTGCTGTTTGTGGGTGAGCACCACCCAGCGGATGAGCAGCAGCGTTCCCAGGTAGCCGAGCACCAGGCCGAGGGTGGTCCACCAGTCAGTCATGGAGAATGTGCAGTCTCCTGGGTTTTGATTCCGGAGGGGCGGGGGCGAAACAGTCGCGCTGCGGTCGGTGAGGTGAGCCGACCGGTAGGTCCCGGATCGGCCCCCCTCAGATGATAGGGAGTGGAGCGCAAGCCGCAGTAGATACTCCCCCTGCGGATTGGTACGCTTCAGGCGCCGCAGCGGTTGTTCGCCCCCCGGTCCCCTGGCCCTTTTGGTGCGGCGTCCTGGTCGCGACCGCCGCTCCGGGGGGGGGCCCCTCGTCATGAAGATTTCGCTCGAATCATTCCTGGCCGTCGTCAAGCGCAGCGGGTTGATCCCCGCCGATCGCTTGCAGGCGGAACTGGAGGCGTTCCAGTCCCGGTCCGGATCGGCCGGAGATGCGCAGGCGTTCGCCGAGCATCTCACGGAGCGGAACCTGGTCACTCCCTGGCAGACGGAAAAGCTCCTGCAAGGCAAGCACAAGGGGTTTTTCCTGGGGAAATATCGGCTGCTCTCGCTGCTGGGGAAGGGGGGGATGAGCTCGGTGTATCTGGCCGAGCATGTGCTGATGCGCCGCCGCTGCGCCATCAAGGTGCTGCCGGCCAAACGGGTCAACGACACCTCCTATCTGGGCCGCTTCCATCGCGAGGCGCAGGCAGTGGCGGCTCTGGACCATCCTAATATCGTCCGGGCCTATGACGTCGACCATGAGAAGGACGGCAACGTCGAGATTCACTTCCTGGTGATGGAGTATGTGGACGGTTCGAGCCTGCTGGACCTGGTGAACCGGGACGGACCCCTCTCCCCCGTCGTCGCCGCGGAGTACATCCGCCAGGCCGCCCTGGGACTGGAGCATGCCCACCGCGCGGGACTGATCCACCGCGACATCAAGCCCGGCAACCTGCTGGTGGACAGTTCCGGCGTCGTCAAAGTCATGGACCTGGGGCTGGCGCGATTCTTCACCGGGCAGGACGAGGAGTCGCTCACGATTCAGTACGACGAAAAAGTGCTGGGGACGGCCGACTACCTTGCTCCCGAACAGGCGGTCGACAGCCATGCCATCGACGCCCGGGCCGACATCTACAGTCTGGGGTGCACGCTCTACTTCCTGCTCACGGGGCATCCCCCCTTCCCGCAGGGGATGCTGCCGCAGCGGCTGATGGCACACCAGACCAAAGAACCGACGCCGCTGGAACAGCAACGCCCGGACGTCTCGCCAAAGCTGGCGGCCATCGTCCGACGGATGATGGCCAAGAAACCGGACGACCGCTATCCGACCGCCGCGGCCACGGCGGAGGCCCTGGCCGAGTGGCTCTCCGCCGAAGGGGGGGCCGCCTGGAATGAACTGCGCTCCAAGCTGGCCACCGCCGGCATCGATCCGGGAACGAGCTCCACCCGCACCAGTTCCTTGCGGTTGGGGGAATCGGCGCCTGCCACACCCGCCGCACCGCCGCCAGCCCCCGCACCCCCCGAAGACGACAACCTCGGCGCCTTCCTCGCCAGGCTCTCCGGAGTCGATCGTCCCGCTGTTCCCGCGGGAGCGCCCCCGGAACCGGAACCGACGTTGCCCCCCGCGCCGCCGGCGCGCGGGACGCCTGCTCCTCAGCCCCGGCGATCGGACAGCTCCACCCGGCAGCGCGGCCGGACGGCGGTCGCCGCCCCCGCTGCCAGCGCTCCCACCGCGCCGTCCGCCCCGCGAACCAGCAGTCCGTCGTCGAAGATCAGAAAAACTCCGGCCCCCGCGGCAGCAGCCCCCGCGGCGACACCGGTCGCGGCCGAGCCCCCGGTCGTCGAAGCGGTCCTCGCCGAACCGGTCGAGGCCGAGCCGGCGGCGGTGGACACCCCGCGGACCGCCCTGCCGACCGGCGCGACATCTCCGCTCCGCCGTGCGTCCCGCCGCCGACAAACGATTCCGCCGCAATACTGGATTTACGGCGGCGCCGGTGCGGGCGTGCTGCTGGTGGTGGCGATCACCATCAGTCTGATGTCGGGGGGAGGGGAGACTCCTCCGGTCCCCACCCCCCCGACTCCCACTCCCAACACTGCTGCTGCCACCCCCGCATCGCCCACGGCCGTCACTCCCTCCCGCCCGGCGCGGCCGCTTCCCGCATCGCCCGCCGAAGTGACGGTCGGTCCCACGGGGAATTTCGCCACGATTACAGAGGCACTGGCCTATGTTCTGGAGAACCCCCCGCTCGCACCGAATGAAACACGGCTCATCAAAGTCGCGGGGGGCCAGACCTATCCCGAGCGCATCGACGTCACGAGCTGGAACTTCGGCGTGCTGCACATTCGCTCGGACGGAGAGCAGCGCGCGGTGCTCAAACCCAAGGGGGCCGGACCGGTGCTGAGCATCAATGGCTCCAGCCGGGTGCGCATCGAGGGGTTGCGGATTGATGCGGCCGATCAATCCGCGGCCGTGCGGCTCACCGGCGTCCTCAACGGCACCCAGCTTGCCAACCTGGAGATCGTCGGCTTCCGGGAAGTGGGGATCGAGGGGGACCGCGCCGTGGGCCTCAACTCGGGACGTCTCGAATTGCGCGACCTGGTCCTGACCGCCGGACGATCCGAGGCGCACGGGATCAGGTTCACCGCACCTTCGCTGGGGAGTTTCGCCGGCGGCATCGAACAGGTCACGTTCGCCAATGTCACCTGCATCGGACCGTTCGACGTCGGACTGCGGCTGGCGGGAACGCTGCGGCAAGTGACGGTCCAGAAGTGCCGCTTCCACAACCTCAAAACCGGCATCGAACTCGATCTCGCCGAGGCCGAGGTGGAGCGCGTCCTCGTGGAGAACAACACGTTTCACAAGCTGGCGCGCGGCCTCGCCCTTCAGGGGTCCCCCACCGGCATCTCCGAGTGGACGATTCAGAAGAACCTGTTTGTGGGCTTGACCGGCCCGGAAGTGGACATCACCAACGTCTCCGACGCGGCGCTCGCGAACCTGACGGCGAAGGGGCGCGTCAGTCACAACTGGACCGATCGTCCGGCGGACGCCGCGGGACAGAACCGCTGGGACCTCTTCGCCAATCAGGGAAAGACCGCCATCGGGGATGTGGAATTCGCCTCGACGGAACCTTCCGAGGGCGATTTCCTCCAGCCGCGGCGCGGCGATCTCCGCGTTCCTCAGGCTCCAGGCGCGGATAAGTTCATCGGCGCCCTCCCCCCCTGACGGCCGCCGCAACCCGCACCGCAACGGCCCCCCCTCCCCCCTGGCGTCCGTATTCACCCTGGACACTCCCTCCTGCCGATGCCACTCGCCCTCCCTGTGATCGACTGTTCCCGGGACGACGCCGCCCAGCGGCTGGCGGAGCTGCGCGAGTGTCTCAGCCCCCGCGGCGACGTCATCTCGGAAGCCGGCCGCCGCCGGACCATCGAACTCTTCGGCGCCCCGCTCTCCCCCCAACAAGTCGTCGAGCGGATTTGCCGCGACGTCTGCGAACGCGGGCTGAGCGCCGTCCTCGACTACACCCGCAAGCTGGATGGCAAAGCCCTCGACGCTCAGTCGCTGCGGGTCCCTACCGCCGAACTCGCCGCGGCCCATGCCCAGGCCGATCCCGAGTTCCTCGCCACCATTCGCCACATCCGCGACAACATTATCGAGTTCCAGCGCGCGGTTCTGCCCGGGGAGGCCTGCGTCGTCCGCCAGCAGGACGAGGCGCGGATCGAACTGCGGCAGCGGTATCTCCCGCTGCGCCGCGTCGGCGTCTGCATTCCCGGCGGGGCGGCGGCGTATCCCTCCACGCTGCTGATGACCGCCGTCCCGGCGCAGACCGCCGGCGTCCGCGAGATCGCCGTCGTCGTCCCCCCCACTCCCTTCGGCGCCTACAACGTTGATCTCCTCGCCGCCTGCCACGAGATCGGCGTCAGCGAAGTCTATCGCATCGGCGGCGCACAGGCGGTGGCGGCGCTGGCCTACGGCGTGGAGGGAATCCCCCGCGTCGACAAGATCGTCGGCCCGGGGAATCTGTTCGTCGCCCTGGCCAAGCGGCACGTCTACGGCGAGGTCGACATCGACTCCATCGCCGGGCCGAGCGAGGTGATCGTCCTGGCGGATGAAACGGCGCGGCCGGAGTTCGTCGCCAGCGACCTGATCTCTCAGGCGGAGCACAGTCCCGGCTCCGGAATACTCATCACGTGGTCGCCTCCGCTCATTTCAGCGGTGCAGGAGGCGCTGGAGCGGCAGTTGGCCCGGCTGGAACGCGGCAACCTGGCGCGGGAGTCGTTGGAGCGATACGGGGCGCTGATCCTCGCCCGCCATGCCGAAGAGGCCGCCGCCCTCGCCGACCAGTTTGCCACCGAGCACCTGCACATCTCCACCGCCGACCCCGAGGCCATGCTCGCCCGTGTGCAGAACGCCGGGGCGATCTTCCTGGGGCACTTCACTCCGGTGGCGCTGGGCGATTACGTGGCCGGGCCGTCGCACGTGCTGCCGACCGGCGGCACGGCCCGCTTCGCCAACGGCCTGTGCGCGACCGATTTCCTCAAGCGGTCGAGCGTCATTGCCTACAACGCCGCGGCCCTCCGCGCGGACGCCCCCCACGTCTGCCGCATGGCCGACAAGGAGGGACTCACCGCCCACCGGTCGAGCGTCGAGATCCGGCTGAGGGCCGACTGATCGCCAGGGCGTTCTTGCGCGGCGGCGTGGGGCGTTTGACCTGCCGTAGCTTCTTCTGTAAGTGCGCGAACTTCGTGGCGGGTTTACGCCGCGTGCGACCATGACTTTTCGACATTGCGTCTCTCCGGATGTCACCAGCCAATTGCATCACCTGAAGATGACCGCTGTGAGTCCGCTGGTACGCGGATGATCGGGGGGCTCACGCCCCCCATCGCCGGTTGTGAATGGGGCTCATTTTACAGGACGCATTTTCACAACCTCCCTCTCTCCCCCGCGGGGGAGAGGGTTTTGCAATTGTGCTCCGGCGGAGGGGGGATGCCTCCGGCTGCGGATCAGGCAGGGGTGGACGGGTCCGTTCGGCGGGGGAACGGATGACGACCCGCGCCGAGGTCACGAACATCACGTGAACATCACGGTTCCAGGGAGGGTGGAGTGTCGGTAGACGCGGAAGAGGATGAACTCACGAGTTCGAGAGCCGCGGCCGCCGTGGTCACGGGGAGGCGGCAGGCCCCCCGTTCACACACGAAGAACTGAGTCGCTTCGGCGGGAGTGCGGCCGGTCAATAGCGGCCGTAACGCCGGCGGCAGACCCGCGTCGCTTCCACCGACGGGACGGCGGAGCGTCAGCACGTGCGGTGCGAATCGCCGCGCCAGAGCCAACCGGAACTCGTCCCCCTCCGATCGGTCGCGGCCGTCGACGATCACGACTTCCCACGTTGGCCCGAGGTGGAAATCGAGCGCCAGCAGCGCCTGCGCCGCGGCGCGGGGATGCTCCGCCAGCAGACCCGACATCGCCACGAGGGTGCGATCGCCGGCCTCTTCGAGATCGCTGCGGCCGGTCAAGCGACCGAGGCGGAGCAGAGCGGTGGCCGCCAGAGCGTTCCCCGAGGGAGTGGCGTTGTCCTGCACGTCCTTGGGCCGGGTGAGGAGCTGTTCGTGGTCGCTGGCGGTGTAGAAGTATCCTCCGGCCGGATCGGCAAACCGCGCCGTCATCTGCTCGGCGAGCCGGAGCGCCTCTTCCAGCCAGCGGGGATCGTCGGTGGACTGGTGAAGTTCCACGAGTGCGTCGATCAGGGCGGCAAAGTCGTCGAGATAGGCGCTGAAGCGGGCTTGTCCGTCCTTGTACGAGTGCCACAGCCGCCCCTGGGGATCGTACATCCGCGTGAGCAGAAAGTCGGCGGCGCGGGCGGCGGCGGCGGTGTAGCGCGGCTGGGCCAGCACCCGCCCCGCCATCGCCAGCGCGGAGATCATCAGTCCGTTCCAGCTTGTGAGTATTTTCTCGTCCCGTCCGGGAGGAACGCGCTGTGTACGGAGTGCCAGCAGGGTCTGCCGGCTGCGGGCCAGGGACTCCCGCAGCGTGTCCACGTCCACCCCCAGCACCTTCGCCGCCTGCGCATCGGTCTTGGGACGGTTGAGGATGCTGACCCCTTCCCAGTTCCCGCGGGGGGTGACATCGTAGGCGTAGCAGAACAACCGGGCCTCCTCGGGCGGGAGGGCGGAGAGAATCTCCGCTTCGCTCCAGACGTAGAACTTCCCTTCCTCTCCCTCGCTGTCGGCGTCCTGAGTGCTGTAGAAGCCCCCTTCGGGAGAGGTCAGCTCCCGCAAGACGTAGTCCAGCGTTTCACGGACGACGCGGAGGTCGGGGGAGTCGTCACTGCGGGCGTCTGGGCGCTCCTGTTCGATCTGCCAGGCTTCGAGATACGCCGGGACGAGCAGGGCGTTGTCGTAGAGCATCTTCTCGAAGTGCGGCACGAGCCAGCGGTCGTCGGTGGCATAGCGGTGGAAGCCGCCGCCGAGGTGGTCGTACATTCCGCCGGCGGCCATGCGGTCGAGTGTCAGCCGGGCCACCTCCCAGGCCGCCTCGGTGCCGAACCGCCGCCAGCAGCGGAGGAGCAGCCGCACGTCCATCGGATGCGGAAACTTCGGTGCGCCGCCAAAGCCGCCGTGGACGCGGTCCGCCGCGGCGAGCAACTCCCGTTCGGCCGTGCGCAACAGCTCGACGGTCAGTTCCGCCCCCTCGTACTCCTGAGCACAGACCATCTGCACCGCCTGCGCCAGCCGATCCGCGGCGGCGAGCACTTCCGCCCGCTGCTCGGTCCAGAGCTGATGCAGGCGGATGAGGATGTCCCGGAAGCCGGGCATCCCGAAGCGGGCGGCGGGAGGCCAATAGGTGCCGCCGAAGAAGGGGCGTCCGTCGGGGGTGAGGAACACCGACATCGGCCAGCCGCCGCGGTGGGTCATCAGTTGGACGGCCGCCATGTAGATCTGGTCGATGTCGGGCCGCTCCTCCCGGTCGACCTTGATGGAGATGAAATGCTCGTTGAGGAGCTGGGCGATGGCCTCGTTCTCGAAGCTCTCGTGCTCCATGACGTGGCACCAGTGGCAGGCGCTGTAGCCCACGGAGAGAAAGATGGGTCGGTCGAGCCGCCGGGCTGCCGCAAACGCCTCTTCCCCCCAGGGATACCAGTCGACCGGGTTATCGGCGTGCTGGCGGAGATAGGGGCTGGTTTCCTGGAGCAATCGATTCGGCCGGCGAGCGGGGGATGCAGAGGACATGGAGAGACTCCGGCCGCGCAGGGAGAGGGGCTTCCATGCGCATTGTAGGACCCCGGTCCGCAGAGGGCAGAGAGAATCAGGCAGGACCCCGGCCCGCTGAGGGCAGAGCTCATCGGTGAGCGGGCTCACCGCAGGGCGGTCTCTTCCAGGCGGCAGTGCAGCACGATCGTGCCGCGGGGAGAGTGGTCGGTGCAATCTCCGTGGATCGTCACCTTCTGTCCGCGGCGGAGCCGCGCCACGCCCTCCGCCTCGTCGGCGTCGAACCGGCAGATGGCGGGCTGCTTGAAGCTGGACTGGGACAGCAGCCGTTCCTCTTCGCAGAGCAGCACCGTCCAGGCGGCGTCAGCGCCGGGGGGGAGAGGCAGGACGGCATCGACATATCCCTCCCAGATCACTTTCCGCCCCACACACTCGTCCAGCACCCGCTCGCGAACCCGGGGATCGACGGCAGGGTCTTTGACGGTCGACTGGAAGTCGACAAAACTCCAGGGGGCGAGTTCTCCCCCCGGCCGTAAGACCGCCGGAGGGGGGGGCTCCTCCGGCGAGAGCAGCGCCGTCCGGAGTGGTTCCGATGCGGCACTCGCGGCCAGGGCAAGCGTCGGTGCGGGAGCGGGGGGGGCAGGAGCGGGGCGCGTCAACCACTGGAAGGCGCCGGTGAGCATCGCCGCCAGCATGGCCAACCCGCCCCCCACAATGGCCGGGGCCAGCGACGGTCGAGTCGAGGCATCGACAGGCTCGCCGCGCGACATGCGTCACCTCCTGTGACGAGGAGCACTTCCACAGGGGGGGGATCGTACCGGCGGGGCGGGAAACGCCTCAAGACGGAGCTGGAGAACCGGCGGGAACGCCGGCGGCATCTGCCGCTGGTCTCTCCCCCACGGCCCGGGTTCCGTTTCCAGGGACCTCTCGCGGCCGGCGGAGTGGTCCGCCGGCCCTTGTCCCGATATGGTGTCAGCCAGTATGGTGTCAGCCAGTTCCACTCACAGCACTCCGATGCCCACGCCCATTCAATACCCTCATGAAGAACGTTCCAACGCCGTCCGTGCCGCATTGACCGCGCAGGAGCCGCTCTCACTGCGGACCTACACCCCTTCTCAGGCGGTGTTGGCGCGGTCGGCCGGGGTGTACCACTTCACGCCGGAGGGGAGGAAGCTGTTCGATTACTCCAGCGGTGTGCTGGTGGCCAACCTGGGACACAATCCGACCCGCTGGATGCAGCGTCTGGCGGGGTACATGGGTTGGAAGCCGGAGCATCTCAGCGGGGGGGGAGCGCGGAGCAGGGGGGATTATTTCGAGGCGGTCGCCCTCACCTCCTACAACGCCATGACCCCCGTGGAGGCAGAGGCAGTCTCGCGGCTGTTGCGGAGCCTCCGCAACGCCCCCGGCGGGAGGCGGATGGAACAGGTGCTGTGGGCCGCCTCCGGCTCCGAGGCAGTCCAGAAGGCCCTCTGGGCCTGTCTGCACCGGGACGAGTCGCGGGACATCATCCTGGCGACGCGGTACGGCTTCCACGGCAAGAAGGGGCTGGCCGGCGCCGTCACCGGCTGCGAAACCGACCGCGACCGCGATCCGCGCGTGCGCTTCATCAGCTTCCCCCGGGAGGAGATCGACGACCTCGGTCGGGACCCCGAGACGGTGGACCTTACCCGGTATCGCGAGGAACTCGACGCCCTGTGGCGGGAACTGGGACCGCGGATCAACTGCCTGATCACCGAGCCGTACCTCGGAGGCGGAGGGAGCTACCATCCCCCGGCGGCGTATCTGCAACTCCTGCAGGAGTGGTGCCGCGCCCACGACGTTCTGTTCATCCTCGATGAAATCCAGGCGAACTTCGGCCGCACCGGGCCGATGTACGCCTTCACCAAGTACGGCATCGAGCCGGACCTGGTCTGCCTGGGAAAGGGGCTGGGGAACGGCATTCCGGTGAGTGCCGCGGTCGGCCGCGCCGACGTGCTGGCAAGCCTCAGCTACGGCGAAGGCTCGGACACCTTCAGCGCCAATCCGCTGGCCTGCGCCGCGGTGCTGGCAACCCTGGATGAGTTCGAACAGACCGACGTCTTGTCCCACGCCGCGCGGATGTCGCGGGAGTTCGTGGTGGGACTGGAGCGGCTCAAGGAGACCGGGGTGATCGCCAAGGTCCGCGGCGAGGGGATGGTGTTCGGGATCGAATGCGCCGGCGTGGGGGGACGGACGCCCGCACAGACGGCCGTTGAGGTCGTGCGGCGGTGTTACCTCGGGAACGGCTCCGTCGGCATCCACCTGCTCGGCGCGCTGGCCGGGAAAGTGATCCGCGTCAGCCCCCCGCTGACCATCACCACGGCCGAGGCGGACGAGTCCCTGCGGCTGCTGTACGACCTCGTGAGCGCGGTGGGAGAGTGAATCAGGCGGCAGGGGGTGGGCTCTTGGTCGCGGATCAGGGGGATGTCGACTGCAGGGCGCTCAGCACGAATTGCAGACAGGCGGGTTTCTTCCCCCACAGGACGGGGACCTTCCACTCCTCCAGCAGCCGTTTCATCGGGATCATCAGCAAGGGGGAGTGCAGTCCGCCGCCATTCCCCTTGCGGACGTAGCGGTTGGGATCGTCCGACTCCGATGTCAGGAAACAGACCGGCGGATCATCCGGCGAGCTGAGATAAAAGGGGAAGGTGTCAAATCGGTAGTCCCACAGAGCCTTTTGGTACTCTGCTTCCGTGGCGTACTGGCTGCGATCGATCGGGTTTCGGAACGCCGTTCCGTACAGGTGCAGCAGGATGTAATTGAAGATGCCTTGTTGCAGCAGCGTGCGGTCGCTGCCGGTGTAGCGGACCCAGTCGCCGAGACGAATCGGATGGACCTGGGCCGCCTCCAGGCAGCAGACCGACACCCGGGATGATTGGCGCAGGACCGGATCAGGGCTGTTCGGCCGGGCGATGTCGTTGTGCAGGGCGACCCACGCGGCGACGACCCCGCCCGAAGAGAACCCGCCGACGCCGATGCGCTGCGGGTCGATGTAGAACTTGCGGGCGTGGGCCCGGAGGTACTGCACGACGCGCGCCCCATCCTCCAGGATTTCGCGCTTGGTCGCGCCGTCCTGCCGGAAACGGTAGCCCCCGCCGACCACCGTCACGCCCCGCTTGAGCAGTTCATCACGGAACGGACCTCCGCTGGGACTGCCGAACAGAAAGGCGCCGCCGAAGAAATGCACGTAAACCGGCTTGGGGGTGTCGCCCCCGACGCGCGAATGCCAGATCACGAAGTACTGCCGTTTGTGCGGACCGTACCGGACGACTTCGGTCCATTTCCGTGCCGGCGCGGCCATGACCGCCGAAGCGGTCAGCACCCACACCGTCACCATCCACGCGCCCCAGGTTGCTCCCGTCGTTCGCATCACCTTCCCTCCTGTCCCGAGACTCCCGCCCCCAATTGTCCCCCGCCGCCAGTCGAGTCGGCCCGAGGGATCGCGGCGTTGGCGCTGCTTGCCGCACTCCCTCCGGCGACATGGTACCGGGGTCCCGCTGGGGGAATCCGTCGTTGGTCCCACCCACCATAAAATCGGAAAATCGATCCTTGGGTGGTCAAGGATTCGTTCGACTTTATGCGTCGAACTTGGCAAAATGCAAGACGGTTGTTCGATCCGTTCGTCCCTGGAGGACTGGTCTGGTCGTGGAGGGAAAACATGCTGCGCCCTTTGTTCACCGGCCTGTTGATCGCAAGTGGCATCATCGGTCTGGTCGCGCCAGCCGCGCGGGCCGCCACGGAGGCGGAGATCGAAGCCGCCCGCAAGAAGGGGATACAGTACCTCCTCGACAGCCAGCATGACGACGGGAGCTGGGAATACCCGGGGCATGTCGTGGGGATCACGTCGTTGTGTGCCCTGGCGCTCATCGAAAACGGGGTTCCCATTGACGATCCCGCCATTGAAAAGGCCGAGAAGTACGTCCTCAGCAACTACCTGGACACCACCAGCACCTACGACATCTCGCTGGCGATTCTCCTCCTCTCCCGGGTTGGAGACCGGGACAACAAGGGGGCCATCCGCGATCTGGCAGCCCGACTGATCGCCGGACAGAACACGCATGGAGGCTGGGGCTATACCTGCCCCAAAGTGCGGTCCATCTACCTGGCGGGAGGCGGGGAACGTCCCAGTCCTCCAGCCGGTCCCGGAGACAACAGTTGCACGCAGTTTGCCACGTTGGGGTTGTGGGTCGCCTCGCGCTCCGGTGTGAACATCGACGACACGATGGTCCAGGTCGCCTACCGCTTTGTGCAGGACCAGAATCCCGATGGCGGCTGGCCGTACAAGACGGACCCCGGCATGCCGCAGGGCTCCCGCAACTCGATGACGTTTGCAGGCTTGTTCTGCCTGACGGTGGCGCGGGCCAACCGCATCCGCGCGATTCAGCAGGCAGAGGCGGACGGCAAGCCGATTCCCAAGCTGCCTCCCGCGCGGGTCCGCCCCGCGCCGGCCCCCTCGACCACCGCCCCCAATCCAGACGCTCCCCCGGACGCCGCCCCCGCCCCCACTCCCGCTCCCACGACCCCGGCCACACCTTCCGGCCCGGTGGTCGATCCCGGGGCCGATGTCCGCACGTTGCACGAAGACCCCGTCTGGAGCAAGGGCTTTGAAATGGCCACCAAGTATGCGGCCGGCATCGGCCCCGGCGCCTCCCGCTACTTCATGTGGTCGGTGGAGCGCATGGGAGTCATCCTCGGACTGGAGAAGTTCGGAACCACCGACTGGTTTGCCCGGGGGGCGGATGCCCTGCTCGCCACGCAGGGACAGCCCGCCGGAGAGAACCCCGCCATCGAGGGGGCCTGGCAGATCGCCAGCACCGGGAGTTCCCTCTCCGAAACCTCGTTCGCCATTCTGTTCCTGCGGAAGGCCAACCTGGGGAGCGACATCACCCGCCTGCTGCAGGGAGAGCCGGCCGACCCCTTCCAGATCGTCACCCAAGACGCCAAACCGCGGTTCCTCAAGCTCGAACAGGCCATTCAGGCCGCCCGCCCCGGAGACGTCATCCGCATCGATACCAACCGGCCGATCGACGTCCCGCACATCGAAATCGACAAGCACCTGACGATTGAAGCCGGCTTCGGCTACACGCCGGTGCTCCGCTACGACGTCGGCTTCGATGCCCAGGGACGCCGCTCCGACCCCAAGACCGATCCCTCCGCCCGCTACCTGTTCTCCGTCAAGTCGGGCGTGTTTACCCTCGAGGGGTGCCGCCTGCAGCTCGATCCGCCCAAGACCTTGGGAACCGTTCCCTGGATTGGCGTGGCCCTGGAGGGAGGGACGCTGCGGCTGCTGAACTGCTCGATCGCCGAAGGCTCCCGCCAGGGGATGGCGGCCGTCGCCGTCACCGGTCCCGGCCGCGCTGAACTCCGCAACTGCCTGCTGGTGGGAGGCCGCGCCGCCGTGGAGATCGCACCCAACGGCGCTCAAGAGGTGCACCTCCACAACACCGTCCTGTTCAGCAACGTGGGTGTTTCGATCCTGGACAGCAAGTCCCCCGGCGAACAGTTGAAGCTGGAACTCGAGCGCTGCGTCGTGCAGGCGCCGGAAGCCTTCGTCATCCAGGACGGCAAGACCCCCGTCGAGTTCGTCAGCCACGGCGTGGCGTACTATGCGGATGCACTGGGGTCGAACTTCCTGCGGTCGCGCACCGGCGCGCAGGGCCTCAAGTGGAGCGGCAGGCACAACCTGTACGACGTCAAGAAGTGGGTCGGATACCAGGGGACGCCGCTGGCGACCGTCAAGGATGCCAAAACGTGGAGCACCTTCTGGGGCGGGGCCGATGAGGCCGGAGATTCCCGCATCATCACCTTTGCCGGCAAACGGCGGCACGGCGCCTTTGCACTCGACGTCAGCGCCGACGACTTCGAGTTCTCCTCCACCTCCCAGGTTTACGCCAGTCGCCGCCGCACCGGCATCAATCCCATTTACTGTGGTCCCGGCTACAGTTTCGCGTTGTTCCGGGAAGGCTTCGATTACAACGCCTGGAAGGACGAGGGCGAGGAAATGCTGGCCGCCCGCTGATCTCCGTCGCCAGCCGCCAGCCGCCATGACCGACTCTGCCTCGACTCTCGACGACTGGCTCACCGCCTCCCCCGGCATGGTCCGTCAGGCCGTGTCGGAGGGAGGCCGCGTCGTGGAGCAGGTGGAACTCGCGCAGGCAACCTATCGGTTGCGCATCGCCGCCCCGCAGCTCAGTCGGCGCATCCGGCCGGGGCAGTTCTTCATGCTCCGCTTCCCGCAGCGCGACGACCCGTTGCTTGGCCGCCCCTTCGCCCTATACGACGTGGCCCGCGACGCCGCCGCGCAGCCCGTGGCCATTGACTTCGTGTACCACGTCGTCGGCAAAACGACCGGCCTGCTCAGCCGCGCCGCCATGGGGGATGCGGTCGAAGTCTGGGGGCCGCTGGGCAACGGCTTCCCCGTCGTTTCCGTCGAGCATCTCATCTGTGTGGGGGGGGGCATCGGGTACACCCCCTTTCTCGCCGTCGCCCGCGAGGCAGCGGGACAGGGGACGTATGGTCTGCCCCTGCGGCGGTGGGCTGCTCCGCCGCGGCGGATCACCCTCTGTTACGGCGTGCGGACCCGCGCCCAGCGCGCCGACCTCGCCGACTTCGCCGGCATCCCCGGACTCGACGTCCGCCTCGCCACCGATGACGGCAGCGAAGGACGCCGCGGATTCGTCACCGACCTGCTGCGCGAACTGCTCGACGCTCCCGCGCAGTCCCGTGCGGTCTTCTGCTGCGGACCCGAACCGATGATGCACGCCACGGCCCGGCTGTGCGCGGCTCAACAGGTCCCTTGCTGGCTGTCGTTGGAGTCCCCCATGGCCTGCGGGTTCGGCGCCTGCTTCAGTTGCGTGACGAAAGTCCGCACCGATGAACCCCCGGGTTGGGACTACCGCCGCACTTGTGTCGAAGGGCCGGTCTTCGCGGCGCACACGCTGGCGCTGGAATCCGACGGCGGCGGGTGACGAAGGGACCCGGCTCGGATAGGATGACGCGTTCGTCTCCGTGTCTCGCTCGGCCGTGGTTCGTTCTCCGTCCGTCATGCCCGTTCCGCAAGTCGCCATCGTCGGACGCCCCAACGTCGGCAAAAGTTCGATCCTGAACTGGCTGGCAGGGAAGCTCGTCTCGGTCGTCGACCCCACCGCGGGAGTCACCCGCGACCGCGTTACGTACCTGATGCACGCCGACGGACGCTACTTCGAGCTCGTCGACACCGGCGGCATGGGGATCGAGGACGTCGACGACCTGACCGCCGATGTCGAACGGCAGATCGACCTCGCCCTGACCGAGGCGGACCTGATCCTGTTCGTCGTCGATGGGACGGCCGGTGTCACTCCGCTGGACAAGCTCGTCGCCGAGCGGCTGCGAAAGCTCAACGCCCCCAAGCTGCTGGTGGTCAACAAGTGCGACTCGACCCGGACCGACGCCGAAGTCCACGTCTTCTATCCACTCGCCCCCGAGGCTCCGCTGATTCAGACCAGCGTCAAGGCGAACCGGAACCGCCGCGAACTGCAGGCGGCGATCGCCGCCGCCTTGCCCACCCCCACGCCGGAGGAACTCTCCGAGGGGGCCGCCCGCGCCGCCGAACCGGACCTGAAGCTGGCCATCGTCGGCCGCCGCAACGTCGGCAAAAGCACCTTCATCAACGCCCTGGCCCGCACCGAGCGGATGATCGTCAGCGAGGTCCCCGGCACGACCCGGGATGCGGTCGACATCCACTTTGAGCAGGACGGCAAACGCCTGATCGCTATCGACACCCCCGGCGTGCGCAAGAAAAAAAGCCTCGCCAACGACATCGAGTTCTACGGCCTCGTCCGCGCCCAGAAATCCATCCGCCGCGCCGACGTCGTGCTGATGTTCTTCGACGCCACGGAACGCATCTCCCGCGTGGACAAACAGCTCGTGGACGAGATCGACAGCCGCTCCAAACCGTGCGTGTTCGTCGTCAACAAGTGGGACCTCGCCAAGACGCAGGAGATGGAGATGGAGAAGTGGTCGGAGTACCTGCTGCGGCACTTCCCGACCATGCGGCACGTCCCGGTGGCGTTCCTCACCGCGAAGACCGGCCGCAACGTCCAGAAGCTCGTCAACCTCGCCCAGTCGATCGCCAGGCAGGCGCAACAGCGGGTCTCCACCGGACGGCTGAACCGCGTCGTCCGGCAGGCCGTGCAGGCCAATCCCCCCAGCAGCAAGGGGAGCCGGCGGCCGCTCGTCTTCTTTGCCACGCAGGTCGCCGTCGAGCCCCCCACCATCGTCATCAAGTGCAACGATCCCGACTTGTTCAGCCACAACTGGAAACGCTACCTCCTCGGCGTGCTGCATCAGGAACTCCCCTTTCCCGAAGTCCCGATCAAGCTCTACTTCCGGGGTCGTGAGGACGACGAGGATGCCAGCCGCGGCGCCGACGTGCAGGAAGTCGCGGAGTGAGGTCCAGGCCGTGAGGCGTCACGCCGCCGCCGGAACTGTTTCCCCCCTGACTTCCTCGTCGCCAAGGGACTCCGACTCAGCCTCGGCTCCGGAGGCGAGCAACGCCTCGTTCGCCAGGTCTTCCGCGTCGTCGTTCAGGACCGCGGCCAGCGCCAGCCGGGCCTCGCGCGTCAGCCGGTAGACCATTCCCGCTTCCCGGCTGAGGACGTCGAACTGCAACAGTCCCTCAGCAATCAGCCGGCCGTGGATCGCTGACAACTCATCCTCCGGAACTCCGTCGATCGCCGTCAGCCGGGGGACCCCCGTCACACGTCGCCGAGGGGACTCCGTCGGCAGCGGCTCGGCGTCGGTCTCGTGGAAGGCGAGCGGGGCGGACGGCGATGCTGGCGGCGCGGGAGATGCAGAAGGTTCCGGTGGCGGGGGAGCAGCGGGACGGGCGACCAGGTCCAGCTCCGCCCGCCAATAGGCGGTCAGGACCGCTCTCCATGCCGGATAGTCCGCCAGCAGCGCCGCGAGGGTCTGTTCCATACGGCGGAAATATCGGAGCTTTTCCGGCCGGGCATGCAGTCGCGCCCGGCTGAGAGGGGCCAGACCCGGTTCCTCGCGCCGGCCCGGAGCGCAGGGCCGTCAGGGGCGTCACACTCGTCCCGTCAGAGTCCGCAGGTGGCGCGGGTTGTTCCGGGTCTGCGGGCGGAAGCGGCTGGAGGGAAAGGGCGGCCGCAGAAGTGGAGCTCGAATTCGAGCGGCGGGCGGCCGACCGCGCCGCGTGCGGGGAGACGCTTGACGCCAATCAGCAGCCAAGTATCATATGCAATCAAATTGCATATACATTCTGAAGGCTGATTGACCCCTCGGCCCGCCTCCCCCCCAACCGTCCCCTACCCGGAGCTGCCCATGCGCCGCGCCCGCCTTCCGCAAGGCTTCACCCTCATCGAACTGCTCGTCGTCATCGCCATCATCGCCATCCTGGTCGCCCTGTTGCTGCCGGCCGTCCAGCAGGTGCGCGAGGCCGCCCGCCGGGCCGAATGCCAGAACCATCTCAAACAGATCACTCTCGCACTGCACAACTACGAAAGCGCCTACCGCGTCCTCCCCGGACTGGGAACCCCCGCGCAGTACAACTACTCCGTTCAGGCGCGCGTGCTCCCCTTCATCGAACAGACCGGGTTGCAACGGCTGATCGACTTCGACCAGCCCCTGTTATTCGGGTTCGGACCCAGTCAGACGCTCAATCCCGTGCAGGCGGCCGCAGCCCGCACGGAGGTCCCGGTTTTTTTCTGCCCCAGCGATGGAGGGCTGGAGCAGTTCAGCGGGGGTTATGCCGGCCTGAACTACATGGTGAATTCCGGCTCCGGAACGGGGAGGTTCTACGACGCTCGCTGGCCCACAGACGGCATCGCTTGGTACGCCTCGGCCGTCAAGTTTCGCGACCTGGTGGATGGCGCCTCTCACACAGTTTTCCTCTCGGAAACGATCCGCGGAAACAACGTCAACACCACCGGCCCGGTTCCTCTGGACGCTCGCCGCCAGATGGCCAACGTTGGCGGGCAGTGGAGTCCCATCACCCCCTCGCCCGGCGGCGTTTCCTCGGGAGGCATGCCGGTCGAGAATCCCGACCTCGCCGCCGTCCTCCCGAGTGTCAACTCCTGGTCCGGCAGCCGCGGGGCCGGCTGGATTCGCGGCCTGGAGACCTTCACCCTCGTCAACGGCTACATCACGCCCAACAGCCGCATCCCGGACTTCACCGCGCACGGCCGGCTGTGGTCCGCCCCGCGGAGCTTCCATCCCGGCGGTGCTCAGTTCGGCATGGGAGACGGCCGCGTGACGTTCGTCAGCGACAGCGTGGACCTCGGCCTGATGCGCGGACTGTTCACCCGGGCCGGCGGCGAAGTCTCCCGAACTCCCTGAACCTTCCCCACACTCTTCCTTGGAGATGCCTTCATGCGATGCTCAATGCCTGCGGAACTCCGGTGGACGGCTGCACTGTGGCTGGCCACGCTCCTCGGCTGCACTTCCGGCACTGCCGACGACCCGTCCCACACGGATGCCTCCGTCTCGTCGGCGGTCGCCTCCTCCTCGTCGCCCTCGCCGCGCGTTCTGACCCGGCTCTTCGTTCAGGACTATGAAACCAAGTCCCTCAAGTGGGTGGACGTTTGGGGGGGGACGCCGCCGACGCTGGGGCCGATCGAACCGGTCGAAGGCTTTCCCCTTCTGGACCCCGCGCGGCAGCAGCTCGTGCAAATGGAGGTCGTCGGCGAACATCTGCTCGTCGGCGTCCGCGAAAGCGACGAGGACCGCCGGGCCAACGGCTGGGTCCTCGTCCACACCGGCGTGCGGGGAGTCTCCCACGGCGACCACGCCGACTGGACATACCGAGAGCGGCCGAGAGTCCTCGCCCGCCAACTCGACGGTCGGCAGGGGAACCCCGCGCACCTGTACCAGTACGACGGCGTGTTTTACCTGGCGAACGATGAACGGTCGGGGTACACCCGGCTCGACCCCCGCGCGATCCGCCCCGGGGACGACGAGGTAGCCATCCGGAACGCTGCCGTGTTTCATCCAGGGGGAGGCCGGCACATCACGTTGGCCGTCGCCGACAATCGCGTCGGCTATGCTGCCTGGATCGACGGCGACGGACCGCAGAAAGGACGGGTGGATGTCACCCCCGTGGCCGCCGCGGGAAGTCCCGGGACGGCCTACAGTTTTCAGCTCCCCAGCGGAGGCATTCACGGCGCTGCCGTGTGTCAGGGGAAGGTTTTTCTCGCCCCGGCTGACGGCGTGTGCTGGGTGGCCGCCGACCTCGAACTCCGTTTCCGTCACCAGCCCCGGGAAGTGAAGGTGCATCACATTCCACTGGGGCGCGACCCGGCCTCGGATCGTCCCTTGCGAACGGGAGCATTCACGACGTTCGGCAAGTATGTGCTGTGCGTCTGCGGCGCGGGACCGACGGCGGCGCTGTGTCTGCTCGACGCCTCCCAGGACGCTCCGCAGCCGCGGCTCGTCCGCCTCGACATGCAGGCGGGTAACCGTCCCGTCGCGCCTGAAGTCATCGAAACCCGCACCGGCAAACGTTACGCCTTCGTCTTCCACGATCATCCCCAGGACGTGGAGGCGGAGGATCGTCTGAGTATCATCCACCTCGATCCGGATGGAGATGGCGACTTCGCCGATGCCCGGGTGGAGAAGTCGCTGCTGGTCGGTCCCAGCCGGCTCGAAGGCCATTACGGGCACCACTCGATCGCCTTCGATGCGGACGGCCGCCGGGCCTATTTCACCAATCCCGGCAGCGGCCGGTTGGTGGTGCTCGACCTGCAACGTCTGGAACCGACGGCGGAGTATTCGCTGGGAGGGATTCCCACCAAGCTGCTGGCCGTCGGCGGTGGTGAGGAACGGCACTGAAATGGAACCAAGACGGGCAGCGGGACCACTCCCCAGAAGGACTGCACGGCTCCGCTCTTCCGAGGGACTTCACGGCTCCCTCGCCAGGGATCGCGCCGGGCGCCGCGTGCCGCGGCGGAGTCGTCGGACAGTGGTCGGACTGGGAGGAGCGTGTGTAGACTCTGACCGCAGCGAGTCCAAAACCGGCCGGCGCCTCCCGGCCCTCCCGGGATGCGACGGTTGAACGTGAGGGTATTCGGCGGAGAGAGAGTCATGCGCGCTCACCTCGTGCGGCTGCTGTGTGGAACGTGCCTGTCCCTCGGTGCGGAGATCGCCGCGGCGCAAACGCCACTGCGGCTCCGCTGGGAGGCGAACTTCCTGACGATCTCCGGAGACCAGCTCCCCGGAGGCGAGATGCGCATCCACTATCTGGAGGCCTACTGCCGCGACCGCTCCACCGACGCCGACTGGGTTCAGCACACCAAGATTCCCCACCGCACCGAATTGCTGGAAGCCAGTCCGGACGGAACCTTTCTGAAGTTGCAGTGCGTTGTGGCCGACGGCCTCCGCGTGACGCATGAGATTCGCTCGCAACACGATGAGGTCGATTTCCGGCTCACCGCCCACAACCCCACCGACCGCCGCAGCGAGGCCCATTGGGCTCAGCCCTGCATCCGCGTGGACAAGTTCACCGGCGGCGACCAGCAGTCCTATCTGGCCAAAAGTTTCGTCTTCCTCGACAGTCAACTGGAACGGATGCCGACCCGCGCCTGGGCCACTCAGGCCCGTTACGTACCCGGACAGGTGTGGCGGCCGGCCGGCGTCGACCCCCGCGACGTCAATCCCCGCCCGCTCAATCCCCTCATCCCCAGCCATGGACTGATCGGCTGCTTCTCGCAGGATGAGTCGATGCTGTTCGCCACGGCGTTTGAGCCGTACCAGGAATTGTTCCAGGGGGTGATCGTCTGCCTCCATGCCGACTTCCGTCTGGGGGGACTGATGCCCGGGGAGACCCGCCACATCCGCGGCAAGATCTACATCCTCCCCAACGACGTCCCCGCCCTGCTGAAGCGCTACGCGGCCGACTTCCCGGAGCATCGCGCGGCGCAATAACTCCCTCCCTCGGCCCCCTCAACAGCGGCAACTGTACCCCCGCAGGATCGCAAGGGCTTCGTCGGTCTCCCGTTCGGTGAGGAGGCCACGGCACCGCTCTGCGAACCCGGGCGTCAGATGCCAGCGCCCCAGCGCCTCAAAGAACGGTTCTTCATCCTGTGGATGCAAGCCCAGTTCTGCCTTGAGGGTGCGGGCCTCGCGCGGCGGCAGGTCGAGGAACTGCGTCAGCAGCAGGTAATCCCCCTCCCGGCAGAACGTGGTGTGCAGGGCGACCAGCCCGTGAGCCAACCGCGGCTTCAGGTCCAGTTCCAGCCGGCGAGGCCCGTGGGCCAGGAACTGTTCCAGTCCCGCCGGATCGTTGCGGACCAACCGTGCCGACGTCTCGCACACCGCGTACACCACGCTTTCATCCAGCAGCGTGGCCTCCCAGTCGTGGACGTCGCAGTGCCGGCTCCAGGTCTCCGCCAGCAGATCGAGCTGAACCGGCGGCGCGACCTGCTGCAGAAACGGGACCTCGGTGAGGTACCCGAACAGCCAGTCGTGACTCAGGGAAACCTGCTGAGCCAGAACGATCCGTTCCAACGTTTCGCGGAAGGCCGCGCGGAACGCCAGATAAGTGAGGTCGGTGTGCGGCAGGGTGTCGGCGCAAAGGGTGAGCATGTCCCACACCATGCGCGACGCGCCGACCTCGCTCAAGTGGCGTTTTGGCAACGGCCTCAGATTCCGGGAGATCGTCGCTCCAGCCGGCGCAAACCTCCCCTGGTTTCTCAGCTTTCCGCGGCCGACCCGGGTCTCGAAGGTGGCGAAATCGCCACACTCAGCAGCCGACGTCCGTAAAGCTGCCTCTTCCGGCACACCCCTCAGCACCCGCGAAACCGGACCGGACGCCGACGCCGCGCTGCATCCCACAGACTTCCCGCACAGCCGAAGCGCAACTCCTCCCGGCAGGGCAGAGACGCCTGACGGCGCAGCCCCGGCCCACAGCCAGGGGCGGATCGTCCCCGCGCCTCACGCTGCGGACCGGACGCGTGAGATGAGGGATCCCGCTGGGGGACGATCCAAGCAGGACCGTCCTCCTCCGCACTCGACGGCGACTCGCACGTTTCAGGGCTGGCCAGCCCGCTCTTGAACACCACCAGATTCATCCCCACAGACACTGGAACCCCTGCCGGAACAACGGGTCCGCAGAACCATCCGCCGCGCTCCTGACCCGGCCAGCGCCGGGGGGCCGGACTGGGGACGGCGGGAGTGGGGGAGCGGAGGAGCGCTCCTCTTCGAGTCGCGGCTAAACTTGCGAGTCGCGGATGACGATTACCGCCGGCGGGCGGGCGGATCGTCCGGCGCCGGTGCGCGCGACGGGCAAAAGTCAGCCAGGAATCGATCCACCGGCAGTGCGTCGAGTTGCTCAGAACGGTTCCACAGCTCCAGCAGTCGCGCGACTGTCTCGGCAGGCATCACTGCCCCTGCATTGCGCACGAATTTCTCCCGCAGCAGCGGGAGTGCTTCCGCCCGACGTCGTCGATGACCCAGCGGATATTCCACCTCCACCCGCGGCGTCGCATTGCCGTCGCGGAAGAAGACCTGCACCGCATTGGCGATCGAACGCTTGTCGGGATCGAGATAGTCGCGGGAGTAGCGCGGCTCCTCGACCACTTCCATCAGGTCTCGCAGGCGTTCGACGCGGGGGTCGAGGGCGGCTGGCTCGTGATAGTGGTCCGCGGTGAGAGTTCCCTGGAGCAGCGCCACGGCCACGGCGAATTGCAGGCAGTGGTCGCGGTCGGCCGGGTTCCGCAGCGGACCGGTCTTGCTGATGATCCGCACCGCCGCTTCCTGCGTCTCGATGCGGATGCGGGCGACGTCCGCCAGCCGCGGCGCGACCTGCGGATGGAGTTGGATCGCCGCCTCGACCGCCGTCTGCGCGTGAAACTCCACAGGGAAGGCGACCTTGAACAGGATGTTCTCCATGACGTAGCAACCCAGCGGCCGCGCGAGGACGATGGGACGGCCTCCCAGGACCACATCCTGAAAGCCCCACCGGGGGGTGGTGAGGGCGGTGGGGTAGCCCATCTCTCCGGCCAGGGTCCACAAGGCAAGCTGCACGCCGCGACGGGTGGCGTCGCCGGCGGCCCAGCTCTTGCGCGATCCGGTATTGGGGGCGTGCCGGTACGTCCGCAGTGCGCCACCGTCGATCCAGGCATTGCTGAGGGCGTCGAGGACCTGCCGCCGCGTCCCCCCCAGGAGCCGCGTGATGAGGGCGGTGGTCGCGATGCGGACGAGGAGGACGTGATCGAGTCCCACGCGGTTGAAGGCATTCTCCAGGGCGAGCACGCCTTGAATCTCATAGGCCTGAATGGCCGCCGCGAGGAGGACCCCGATCGTCAGCGGTGCGGGCGGACGAGAGACGCCCCGCGGCAGGGTCGCCCGGCCGCGGGCCAGGTAATCGGCCACCGCCAGCAGGCCGCCAAAGTTGTCCGACGGGTGTCCCCACTCGGCGGCCAGCCAGGTGTCGTTGTAATCGAGCCAGCGGATGAGGGTGCCGATGTTGAACGCCGCCGTCACCGGGTCCAGCTCCCAATCCGTCCCGGGGACCCGCGCTCCGCCGCTCAGCGTTGCTCCCGGAACGACCGGTCCGAGCAGGGCGACGCACCGCGGCTCGGTGAGCGCCAGCAGGCCGCAGCCCAGGCTGTCCCACAGACAATCGCGCGCGGTCTGCAGGGCCTCCGCGCTGAACGGAGGGGGCTGCACCACGTAGTCGGCGATCGCTTCCAGGAGCGGGTCGAAGAGTGGATCGGAGGTCGGGGGAGGCGCGGGGGACATCGCACGTCCGGGGAATGACGGGAACCTGGCAGTGGCAGGGAGGATTCATTTCAGGCGGCGGCGGACCTCCGCGAGGTTCTCGGCCGCGGGGGTGAAGTCGGGGGCCCACCGCAGCGCCTCCTCGAAGCAGGCCGCCGCCTGCGCCCACTCGCCGCGGGCCGCGAAGGTGAGTCCCAACCCGTTGTGGGCCCGCGGTTCACGCGGGTCCATCGCCAGGGTATGGGAGAACGCCGCCGCTGCCGTCTCGAGCTGTCCCAATTCCAGCGCCGCGTTGCCGATGTTGAGGCTCGCGGCGGTGAACCGCGGATCGAGCTGGAGCGCGGTGGAGAAATAGCGGATGGCATCATTCAGGCGGCCTTGCGCGGCATAGGCGCGGCCGAGATTGTAGTGCGCCTCTGGAAAACCGGGATTCCGCGCGAGGGCCGTCCGGAATTGTTCCGCGGCCTGGGCGAACTCTCCCCGGTCCATCAGTTCCGCGCCGAAGTTGAGCACCGTGGCAGTCCGTTGGCGATCGCGGTCCACGAGGGGCCAGCCGCAGAGGACCGCCATCGCCGTCAGACTGCTCACACAGACGAGCCGTGAAACGGTCGTCGCGGTGCGCCACCGCGAGAGGCCTTCCATCACTCCGGTGGCCGCCAGGAGCATCAACGGCGGCACGACCGGCAAACGGTAGCGGCCCATCAGATAAAACAGCACCACACTGACGGCGTACACCAGCACCAGTCCCACGAGCAGCCGCACGCCGGAGAACCGCCGCCACCCACACCATACTCCCGGCACAGCCAGCACCGCGACGAGTCCGAAGTTGAGCCACCGGCCGGGGACGCGCAGGGCGAGGGCGTCATCCGCGTACGTGTCGAGGTCCTCGGTGTCCATCAGTTCCACGTGATTCCAGAAGAGACCCACTTTACGGAGCATCAGCCGGCCCCACGCCGCCGGCTCGCGGCGGATGTACTCCATCGCCTGACAAGTCCAGTAGGCGGAGACCTCCGCCGGAGACAACTCCCGTCCCAGTGACAGCTCGGCGAGCTGCTCCGCGTCGGACCGCTCGTAACGTGCTTCTCCGTGACCGGCGACGAGCGGCTCGTACAGCCCCGTCGCCGCGGCATGGTTGCCGATGTAGAAGTTGGGACCGAACTGCGACGTGGTGAGATGCCACTCGCCGCTCACCCAGCGATTGCGCACCGCCACGGGGGAGAGGACGAGCAGGACCCCTGCCACAAACAGTCCCAGCGGCAGGAGCCGTCGTAGGGTCGGCCGCCGCCACAGCGCCGCCCCTCCGCCGGCTTCCGGTTCCCCCAGCACCCGGAAGGCCAGCCATATCCCGAGAAACACGATCCACACCAGCGCATTCTCGCGATTGAGGGCCAACAGGCCGCTGACGATCCCCAGCACTCCAAAGGTCCTGGGACGGGGAGCGACGGCCGCGCGGCTCAACAGCCACAGCAGCCAGCAGACCAGCAGCAGATCGAGCGACGCCTTCTGAATGAGCAGATCAAAGAAGATCGCGGGGGCGTAGACCCCCAGGGCGATCCCCGACATAACCCCGATCCGCTTGGAGAACCAGCGCCAGCCCGCATCGCACAACAGCAGCGCGGCCAGCGCTCCCCCCACGCATTGCAGAGCGGTCACCACCAGGCGGCTCTCCCCCAGAGTCGCATACACCAGTCCCAGGCAGTAGGGGTAGAGCGGCGCCTGATAGAAGGCCCGCTCGCCGATCCAGTTTCCCGCGGCGATGTCGCGGGCCCAGTCGTGATACGCCGCCGCATCTCCGATCCGGAACTCAAAGAACCATTCGCCGGAAATCTGCCACCAGGCGACGGCCCGCCACGTCAGCGCCAGCAGAAACACCCCTACCAGCCAGCGGGGTCGTTCGGCGCGCCAGTCGATTGTCCAGGAGCGGGGCATGTTGAGCGAAGCGGGAACCGCATGGATGCCACGGGGGGGTGGGAGGCTCCGGAACGCAGCGGATGCCCCGGCGGGGCGCTCCTTCCGGGCCTTCGCTGAGGTCAGGCCCACCCCGCGCTGATCCACAGCGGCGACAAGTCTCCGCACTCCAGAACGTCGCCCCCGATCTCCAAACACCTGATGGCCTGCTCCTTAATACCTGACTCCCTGGACCCATGACAATCCGCCATGACATTTGGGTTCCGTGGGGGCGCGCTCCTCGGCCGGGGGAGCGCTCCTCTTCGAGTCGCGGCGAAACTTTCGAGTCGCGGCGAAACTTTCGAGTCGCGGTTACACAGCCCCGGCCGGCAGCCGATCCAGCTCGTCCAGCAGCACGCGGAGGAACGGTTCCACGTCGGTCACCAGCCCCACCGTCTGAAACGTCCCCCGGTCAGCGAGCTTGGTAACAGTCGAAGGATTGATATCGACGCAGACCACTTTCACCCGCGCGGGGAGCAGATTGCCCGTGGCGACCGAATGGAGCGTGGTGGCGATCATCAGGCAGAAGGTCACTCCTTCGCAGTGGGCGCGCATGGTCCGCTGCGCCTGGAGCGTATCGGTGATGACGTCCGGCAGGGGGCCGTCGTCGCGGATGCTGCCGGCCAGCACGTAGGGAATATTCCGCCGGATGCACTCGTACATGATGCCCGCGGTGAGCACTCCCTGTTCGACGGCGGCCCGGATGCTCCCCAGCCGGCGAATGCGGTTGATCGCCCGCAGGTGATGCTCGTGCCCCTTGTCGGCCGGGCGTCCGTGGTGCACGGAGATCCCCAGACTGGTGCCGAAGAAGGACTGCTCGATGTCGTGTGCGGCGAGGGCGTTGCCGGCGAACAGCACATGCACGTAGCCGTCGCGAATGAGGCGGCTGAAATGGTCGCGGCTGCCGGTGTGAATGACCGCCGGGCCGGCGACGACGAGGATGCGTCCGTGGCCGTCGCGGGCGGCCTTCATGGCGCGGGCGATGTCGCGGACCGTGATGCCCTTGGGCTTCTCGGTCGAGACGGCGCTGGACATGAAGCTGAACGAGTCGAGCTGCGACCGTTCGGCGGGGCGGTCGAGCGGCCGGACACGGACCCCCTGATGCCCGATCACCACGAGGTCTCCCTGCTGCACGTCGGCCATGATGACGCACTGGGCGGAACGGCGGTCCGGGGCGACCACGATGCCGCTGTCCATCTTCTGGTGCTGGACCGGAATCCATTCGCCGTCGATGCGGACTTCGGTCTCCTGATTGGTGGTGCAGTAGAAGCCTTCGGGGAAGGCGCCCGACATGTCGGCCGGGACGAGCCGGCAGTCTGCACCATGCACCGGCGTGGCGCCATGCAGGGTGATGGCGGAGAGGATTTCCTCCAGGCGTTCGGCGTCGGGGGCCGTGACCGTCAGCCGCGCGTAACTCGGATCCTGCCGCCGGTGGCCGATGCGGACGTCGGTCAGTTCAAACTCGCCGCCGAGCTGCATGATCTGGTCGAGAATCTTCGGCAGCAGCAGGCTGTCGATGATATGGCCGGCGAGCTCGACCTCTTCGGAAGCAGGATGCGTCGGGAGCGATGGGTCGTGGGGGGAGGACATGCGGTCTGAGGGGCGAATGTGAAGGAACATGCCGAAGGACCGCCGGTTCCGGTCGGTCCGGATCGATCCAGAGTAGACGGCCTCGGGGCGCGACTCAGTATACTCTCGGGAGGCCGTCGCGGCCGTTCCGGCTCGTTTCTGTCGGAACAGGAGTGTGTGCATCTCGAAAGTCGGTGGAAAGTTTGGGACAATGAGAGTGCGGGCGTGTCATCCACGGGAGTGGATGGGTCTTTCCAAGGAAGCGAATCATGGACGCTCTCAAACTCACGGTGGAACAGGAAGAGGAAGCGCAGCGGGTTGCGGACATTCTGGTCGGGGCGGCGGGGGCTGAGTTACGGCAGTTGGCGCGGCTGCTGGTCAGCCAGCAGAACCGGGAACTGTTCGGCGCGACGGAGTTCGTCGTCAGAGATGTGCTGCTCCAGCTGGGAGCGCGGGCCTTCGACGCCGCTCTGGCCGAGCGGAAAAAGGGGGGTACCAGGGGTCGGCGAAAGTCTGCCCGCACTGCGGCGCAGACGCCAGGTTCGACCGCTACCGAACCTGCCACGTGACGACGCTGCTGGGGGAAGTGGTCTACGAGCGGGCGTACTACCACTGCCCGCACTGTCATACAGGCGAGTTCCCGACGGACGCCGAGTTCGGGCTGGAGCACAAGCAGTCGGCCGGAGCGCGGGAGGTGCTGGCGCTGGCCGGGGCGCTGACGTCGTTCGACGAAGCGGCCCACGACGTCGTGAACCGGATGACGGGGCTGGTGGTCTCGGCCTCGACGTTGCAGCGGACGGCCGAGGCCGTCGGGACGGACATCGCCGAGCGACGTCAGGCGGGAGAAACGATCGGTCCTGAGGCGGAGTGGGACTGGCACGCCGACGCCACGGGTCAGACCGTGGCCTATGTCAGCGCCGACGCCACGGGCCTGCTGCAGCAGGGGCCGCACGCAGAAAAGGCCGAGGGGCGGATGCCTTGGGTGGGAGGCGTGTTCAACCCGCAGCCCACCACCGCCCCGAGCCGCGACCGCCGCGTGTGGGACCGCCGCTACGTGGCGGGGCTGATGCCGCAGGAGGAACTCGCCCGCGAACTGCGGGCGGAGTGCCGGGCGGTGGGGATCGGGCGGGCGGACGTTGTCGTGGCGCTGACCGACGGCGGAGCCGGTCTGGAAGAGACGCTGCTGACGACGCTCGCCGGACTGGTGCAGACGATCGTCTTCATTCTGGACTTCTTCCACGTCTGCGAGCACCTGCAGGAGTTCGCGAACCTGTTCGTGTCGGAGGGTCCCCAGCGGACCGCTCAGGTCGCCCACTGGAAGCAACTGCTGAAATCCGCCGGCGGCGCAGCCCTCTACCGGGAACTCCAACGACTCCCGCTGGGCGAATGCCCCGCGGCTGTGCGGGAATCGCACCGCAAGCTGCTGAACTACGTGCGGACGAATCTGCACCGGATGGACTATCCGCAATACATCGCCCGCGGCTGGCAGATCGGTTCGGGGATGATCGAATCGGCCTGCAAGACGGTCGTGGCCCAGCGCATGAAGGGCCGCGGCATGCGTTGGCGCGAACGCGGCTCGACCGCCCTGTGCCAGCTGCGGGCCGTCTACCGCAGCGAGCCGGCCGTCTGGAAACGTTACTGGTCCCCATCCCCCTGAATACCGACTATTCAGACGCACACACGGAACAGGAACGGAGGCCGCCGGCAGGTCCTGTGTGGGGGAGATGTCGATGACCGCGTACCGAAGCTGCTGCCTGGGGGGACTGACTGTACTGGCACTGGCCGCGGGGCTGTCGGCAGAGGAACTCGACGCGCGGACGCTCTTTGAGCGGAGAGTCGTGCCGATCCTCAAGTCCCAGGCCCCTTCAAGCTGTACTGCCTGCCACCTGAGCGGCGTGGAACTGCGGGACTATCTGCGGGAAGACCCTGCGGAGACCTTCGCCCTGCTGCGCGCGGCGGGCTGGATCAATGTGGAGCGGCCGGACGACTCCAAGCTGCTGGCGATGATTGCCCGCACGCCTCCCCAGCCCGATCCCCGCTTGCAGCGCGTGCAAGCGGAGGAACTGGCTGCCCTGCGGGAGTGGCTGCGGGCAGCCGTGAAGGATCCGCACCTCTTGCAGGCCAAGGCGAGCGGAACCCTGGGAACGGAGTTGCCGGTGGAGGTGATTCGTCATGCCCGCAGCGACCGCGTGCTGCAAGCGTTCGTTGACAACATCTGGTCCGAGCTGGGGCGGTGCATCAACTGTCATTCTCCCGAACGGAATCGCGGCAAGATCAAGGAGCTGGGTCAGGAAGCGGTGGACGCCATCTCGTGGGTCGTCCCGAACGATCCGGCCGCCACTCTCCAGCGGCTGGTCGCAGACGGCAACATCGATCTCGACCATCCGGAACTCAGCCCCGTCCTCACAAAACCGGCCGGACTGGTAAAGCATGGCGGCGGTCCGAAGTTCCTCCGCGGCGATCCCGCCTACCGCAAGTTTCTGTCGTTCCTGACGGATTACGCCGCCATCCAGCGGGGAGACTATCGCTCGGCCGAGCAGCTCCCCCCTCCCCCGGCGGAATTGATCCTGCTGACCAGTCAACATCTGCGGATCACCGGCTTCCCGGAGCGGTGGAAAGATTCCCCCTGGCAGGTGGACCTGTATGCGTGGGACCATGAGGCCCGCACCTGGTCGCCGCAGCGAGTGGGGACGGTGTTCGGCCGCATCAACCCGCAGGGCGTCGGCCAGCACATGGTGAGTGTGGTGTACCCTTCCAACTCTCCGCCGCCGGAAACGGTGCGGAACGAGCCGCGCTTGCCGCACGGCCCGTGGCTGGCCCGCCTCTACGTCGACCGGGAGCGAAAGACCGACCACGACGCCGGATACCTGCTGGGAACAGCGGAGTTCGTCGGGGAGACGGAAATCCGCGGCGACTGGCCGCCGGGTTATCAACCTCCCAAGATCATCGAATTCGCTCGCTTTCACCACCGCTGATGTGCGCCGCCCCCGCGGTCCTCGGGGAGGGGAACGAGCCGCAGCGAATCACCCCGGCGGGGCAAGGTCCGGTTCCGTCTCGACCGGGGGGGCGGAAGCGGTCCAGGCCCGGGCCAGGAAGCGGGTGTACAACCGCGCGGCCGAGGCGTCCATGTGCAGCCCGTCCGGGAACATCTCCGGCAGGACGCCCGGAACGCGGCGGCAGTCGATCAACCGCACCCCCAGTTCGTCCGCCAGTTGCCGAAGCTCCGGTGCGAGCTCGTACGGTTGGGGAACGGGCATGGCCGCCAGCAGCACCTCCACTCCCTCTCCCCGGGCCAGCGTGAGCAGTTGCCGCAGACGGTGGAACGTGGGCGGAGTGCGGGTCGGCGCAGCGGTCCTTCGCGTGAGCCGGCGATTCAGCTCCTGAACTCCCGCTTGGTAGCCCGGAATGAGCAGGTCCAACGCGCGGCTTTCGATCCGGTCCCGGTTGCAGAGCAGCGACGAGAGTCCCGCCAGTGCAAATCCCGTGCGGGCATCCACCGTCAGCAGATCGCGGCGGCAGAGTTCCGGCAGGTGTGAGAGTCGGCAATAGTAGCGTGCCAAACGCTCCGGATGACGGGAGGGGGCATCGTTCAGATGTCCCCCGGCGAAGCCGATCACCAGCACGTCGGGCGCCCGATCACAGTCGGCAAAATAGCTCCGATAGGCGTAGTACCAGTCCGCCACGGCGGTGTTGTCGGGCATCAGGCGTTCCACGCGCACCAGCTCCCGGCCGGAGACCGCGACCTCGCGGGTGAACTCAGCCACGTCCACTCCGTAACGGGTCAGCGAGTTCCCCAGAAACAGCACGCGCGTCTCGCCGGCCTGTGGCGGGGCGGAGATTCGTGCCGCCAGTTCCTCAAACGTCTCCAGATGCCTCACGTCCTTGGACAAGCGACCCTCGTACAGCCGCATCCCCGCTTCGCCGGCCCCCAGCAGGGCCAGCAGGCACAGCACCACGCGCGTTTCGGAATGAGCGAGCAACCTGGTCATGAGCGTGAAGTCGTTCCGTGTGTCCCTGTTCCGGTCAGAACTGGAAATAGATGAACTGACTGGGCGTCACCGGCGGGAAGAGGAGCATGAGCTGCACCAGCGCGGCATACACGGCCGCGCGCACCGCCCAGTGCCGCTGGAGCAGCTCGTTCGATGCGGGTTGTTGTTCCAGCCAGACCTCCAGCACCAGCAGCGGACCCGCGTAGAACGCCAGCATCCCCAGCATCGTGATCGCCACCGGGGTGAGGGTCAGATCGGTCGCCACGAGGGTGAGCATGGCTGCGGCCTGGGTGAGCGATTCCGCCCGAAACAGCAGCCAGCCGACGCAGACGAGGTGGAACATCAGCACGCGGCGAAGGAAACGGATCGGCTCCGGCGAGGTCGTGGCTGAGAGGCGGGAACGCCGCTGCTCGAAGAACCGGAACAGGCACAACAGCAGTCCGTGGTAGGCGCCCCAGGCGAGGAACGTCCAGGCCGCACCGTGCCACAGTCCCCCCAGCAGCATGGTGAGCAGCAGGTTGCGGTAGGTGAGGAGCGTCCCGCCGCGGTTCCCCCCCAGCGGGATATAGAGATAGTCCCGCAGCCACTGCGAGAGGCTGATGTGCCACCGCTGCCAGAACTCGCTCGGCGTTTCGGCGAAGTACGGCCGGCGGAAGTTCTCCATCAGATCAAAGCCGAGCCACTTCGCCACCCCGCGGGCGATCGACGAATACCCCGAAAAGTCTCCGTAGATCTGGAAGGCGAAGGCGTACACGCCGATGAGCACCTCCGTCCCGGTCAATTCCGACGTGGGGGTGGCAAAGAGGGCGTTGACCACCATCGCCAGCGTGTCGGCCACAAAGACTTTCTTGAACAGCCCGGTCAGCACATGGAACAGCCCCTCGGCAAAGTCGCCGGGGTGATGCCTCCGCGGCTGGACCACCTGCGGCAACAGCCGCGTCGCCCGCTCGATCGGTCCTGCCACCAACTGCGGAAAGAACGCGACGTACAAGGCAAAGTCCGGCAGATTGCGTACGGCCGGCAACTGGCGACGGTACACGTCGATCGTGTAGCTCATCGTCTGGAAGGTGTAGAACGAGATGCCGACCGGGAGCACGATGTCGAGGCTCGGCAGAAGCACCGGCAGGCCGACGGCTCCCAGCAGCCGCCCCAACTCCTGCGAGAAGAATCCGTAGTATTTGAAGAACGCCAGCAGCCCGAGATTCGTCGCGATGGACCCCAGGAGCCATCCGCGGCGGAGGCGGGGATTCGCGCAGCGGTCGAGCTCCAGCGCCACCCAGAAATCGACCAGCGTGGAGACGACGATCAACCCCAGGAACCGCCAGTCCCAACAGCCGTAAAAGAAGTAGCTGGCCGCCAGCAAGAGGCGATTCTGGGCCCGATGGCCGACGCGGAAATACACCGCTGCGACGACCGCGTAAAACATCCAGAAGGCGTAACTGTTGAAGAGCATAGCCGTCAGAATCGCAATCCGGGCGGCCGGAGCCGGGAGACCCGCGGTCGGCCGGGGGGCGGAGGTCGGCCGTCAGTGTAGCGAGGGAGGGGACCGCGGAAGCGAACAATCGTCTTGGCGCCCCGTCATTCGCCCGGAGTCGCGCAACCAGTAGCGATCTGTTGACCGGCGGCAACAAGCGACCCCCTGGCGGCGGCCCTGCCACCGCTTCGCCGTTGTCCGGGTCAGGTGAACAGGAATTCCGGGTGGAACAGGCGTTTGACGAGGACCAGTGCGTGAGACAGGTTCTGCCGCAGGGCGGCGGCGATGGTGCCGGCGGCGGGGCGTCTGGCCTGAAAGCGGAAGAGGAAGTCAAAGCCCGGTTGCACCTGCGCGGGGAGTCACTCCCCGGTCGCGCCCAGATGCGTCAGTCCGCACAACACGCCGCAAATCACCGCCGCCAGCATGGCGGACGCTTCCTGACGCTGTCCCTGTCGTCCCCGAGGATCGGGCACCTGCTGAGGCGCCTCCCGCAGTCTCCTCGCAGGACCGTTCGGCATTTGCAGTTTCACAACTCTCCTCTCTCCCCTGCTCCAGGGGAGAGGGCCGGGGTGAGGGGGCCGCGATGCTCCGGGATTTCGCCCCCTCACCCGGCCTGCGGCCATCCTCTCCCCCGCGGGGGAGGGGGTGTTGAAATGTGCTTCTGGCGCCGGTGCTCCCCATCGCCCGCGGGCGGTCAAGGGCCCAAACACCGACCCAGCTTCCCCCACCCGAACCACAGTGGTGCCCTGCTTCTCACTGAGGGTCCGATTCTCATGTCTCCCGTGGGCAGGTACGATCTGCGGGGGCACCCCCGTTCCAGAGGAGTCGTACACAGATGGTCGGAACCTATCGGATGAAGACGCCGGAGGGGAAAGCGACTTCCACTCCTGGAAAAACCTTGCCTTCCGCCGAGATCGGCTCGGAAGGGGCCCGTCGTCCGCCGACGGTGGAGAAACCAACGCCCGCGCCACCCCCCGAGGGGATGCCACTCGCCCGACTGACGTCCCTGGACGCCTATCGCGGCTGCATCATGATCCTCTTGGCCGCGAGCGGTTTCGGCATCGCCCGGCTGGCGGCGCTCCCGGAGACGGCCGCCGTGTGGCATCGGCCCGTCGCCACCCCGGAGGGGACCCGCGAGGCCACAGCCGAGGACGTCGCCGCCCGCCGCGCCTGGTGGCAGGCGCTGGCGTTTCACTTCGATCACCCTGCCTGGCGCAGCGACTTCCCCGTGGGGGGACGGGAAGACGCGACCGTCTCGGACTGGCAGCGGTGGGGCGTCTCGCTGTGGGACCTGATCCAGCCCGCCTTCATGTTCATGGTCGGCGTCGCCATGCCCTTTTCGGATCGGCGGCGAAGGCAAGCCGGTCACACCCGTTGGCAACGCTGGCGGCATGCCCTGGGGCGCTCCCTACTTCTGGTTCTGCTGGGGGTCTTTCTCGCCACGGGGAGCGGCGGCCGCAGCACGCAGTGGGTCTTCACCAATGTCCTGGCCCAGATCGGACTGGGGTACTGCTTCGTGTATCTGCTGCTGGGACTGAAATGGTGGAAGCAGATGCTGGCCGGTGTGGCGATTCTGGCCGCGTACTGGGCCTGTCTCCAGTACATCGACTGGCGCCCCCTGGCCGGCGTGGATCCCTCGCAGCCGGTGGATCACACGGCCCTGGGAGCGAGTGTGGAGAAAGGGGAAGTCCTGGGCGGACGTTTCGCCCCCTGGTCCAAGAACGCCAACCTCGCTCATGCCGTGGACGTGTGGCTCCTCAACCTGCTCCGCGACCCGGATCAGGCCGCGATGAACGCCTGGCGACAGAAACTCCAAGCCGGACCCCTCTCCGCGACCGAATGGATCGCCTTCACCTTCCGGCGCACGCTGTTTGCCAATCCCGAGCGGTTCACGTTCAACCCCGGGGGCTATCAGACGCTCAATTTCATCCCCTCGCTGGTGACGATGCTGATGGGGGCCCTGTGCGGGGGACTGCTCCTCAGCCCCGCCGGACCGGGACGCAAGCTGCTGTTGCTGCTGGCGGCGGCGGCGGCCTGCCTGGTCCTCGGCCGGATTGCGGGGGTCTACCTCTGCCCGATTGTCAAACGCATCTGGACCCCCTCCTGGACCCTCTTCAGCGGCGGGTACGTGATCGCTCTGCTGGCCGGCTTCTACCTGCTGTTTGAGATTCTGCCGCTCCGCCGACTCGCTTTCCCTCTGAGCATCGTGGGGATGAACTCGCTGGCGATGTATCTGATGGGTCAGTTGATGCGCCCCTTTGCTCGCGAGAAGATCATTCGTCCGCACCTGACCGGTGTACTGGAAACCCTCTTCCAGACCGACGCCGTGCTCGACGGACCCGCCTACTGGTTGCACGACGAGATGTTTGGCCGGATCGTGGAACCGTGTGCGGCTCTGGTGATCTTCTGGCTGATCGCGCTGTGGCTGTGGCGGCAGAAGATTTTTCTGCGGTTGTGAGTCGACGGGCCGCCCCTGCCGCGCGGTCGGATGGAGAGAATGACGGAGATGGCGGAAGCAGCTTCGATTCCGCCCCCGATCCAACGGAATACGAGCCTCAGACGTGGACCTCGACGACCCGGTGTGCTTCTGCTTCCATGTCTCGAAGCGGAAGATCGTCAACTACATCCGTGTGCATCAGCCGCGGCGGGCCAGCCAGGTGAGCGCCTGCGGCGGAGCGGGGACCGGGTGCGGATGGTGCGTCCCCTATCTCGAGCGGTACTTTCGCGAGTTGACGACGCGCGGGGAGCTCACTCCGGACGAGCTCACGCCGCAGGAGTACGCTCGTGGACGCCAGGAGCACATCCGGGCCGGCAAGGGGACTCCTCCGCCGGGGGCGGAACCTGCGGAGGCACTCTGACCCCTGCGGCCCGCGGAGTTTTCCGCTCGAAACACGGCCGCAGAAAGAGGGTGCAGCCGCTCAACGGCTGAATCGTGGTCCGGTCATGGACGCAGGGAATCCCCTCAGGCTCCCTCTCCCTCCCCGCGGTCCGGTCTTGGCCGGTGGCTCCCCGCTCCCCGCGGGGTCTCACCGTCGGCGAATCGGGAGCTGCTGCACCCCTGGACAGGCTGCGCCCCCCGCGGACTCGTCCGTGAGTTATCCAGACATTAGCATGGCTCCTGAGCGGTTCCGATGCTGGTTTCCCGTCATCCGCGGCATTCAGCGCTCATCCGCGCCATTCAGGAGAAGGTGTCATGTCGTGCTCGCCAGGGGGGAGTCGTCGCCGTGGGGTTGTGCTGGCGTGGGGACTGTGCTGGTTATTGGTGGCGACGTCGGTCGGCGTGTCCGCCGAGATTCGCACGTGGACCGACTCGACCGGCAAATTCCAGGTGCGGGCGAAGTTCGTCAGCCTCACGGTGGGGAAAGTGACGCTGGAACTCGAGGCGGGCGGGCAGGTCGAGATACCGCTCAACAAGCTGAGCGCGGCCGATCAAACCTACGTGAAGGCGCTGCCGGCCGACAATCCCTTTCAGCCCAAGGAGGCCAGCCCCTTTGCTCCGACGCGGCCCGCCGCACCGACCGGCGGGGCCTCGCGCGGCGTGGTGGATGACAGCGGCAGCTTCGAGTCCCGCCTGATCCGTCCCAACGTCGCCGCGGTGCCGGTGCTGAGCCTGTTCAACAGCGGCGAGGGGTGGCAGATCGACCCGGCTCTGCTCGCCCCCGCTCAGGTCGACGACCACGCCGGCAAGCCGATCCGCCTGCCACCGAAGTCCGCGTTCCATGAGAAGGGGGTGGGCATCGTGTTCAACCCGGCGATGACGCACGCCGTCGTCGGCTACAACCAGAGCTTCCCCAAGGAGCAGACCCACACGCGACTGGTGCTGGTGGAACTCAAGACCGGCAAGGTACTGGCGAATCGAACCACGGGCGGCCAACTGGCTCCGATGGCCTTGGCTGACGACGGCCGCACCGTGGTCATGCGCCGCGACGAATTCGGCTTCGGCAATTCGGACCGCCTGGAGCTGTGGACGCTCAGCGAGCAGGCCATCCACAAGGCGGAAGCCTGGCTGCCGTTCGACGGCGACATGGGGGGGGATCGCGACGTGCTGCTGGCGGAGTTTGCCGCTGATGGCCGGCTGATCACCGCCAGCGCCGGCGGCAAGGTCATCGCCTGGGACCTGAATCCTGTGACGCCCGTGTGGACCTGCGTCGGCGGCAAAGGGTGCCGGCCGGCCCTCAGTCCCAACCGCAAGTTTCTGCTGCTGGCGGACAAGGACCAGGTGGCCCTGCTCGATCTGGAGCGCCAGCGCGTGGCGGCGGCGATGCCGGCGCCGCAGGGGGCCTTCCCCAAGTTCAGCTTCCATCACTCAGGCAGCCGCTTCGCCGTGATGACTCAGACCAACTGCGTGGTGTGGGAGACCGCCACGGGACAACAGTTCCGCGAGATGGAACCCGCGCTGGTTCCCGGCTGGGGGACTCCCGAGCCCCCGCTCTTCGCCAACGACGAACAGGTGCTGATCTCCGGACGGTACCTCATCGACTTGCCCAGCCTGATTCCGCTGTGGCAATACGACGGGGCCGACACTGCCGTCCAGGCGGCCAATGCCGTGTGGTTCCTGGTGTCCGATGGCGAGCGGAACCCGGGCGTGATGTTCGGCGCCAAGCTGCCGCAGCCCGGCGTCAAGGACGCTTTGGAGAAGGCGCTCGCCGATCCGAACTTTTTCGTCGTCAAACCTGGAACGGCCATCAAGCTCAACCTCGAGCGGTTCCCGGATGCCGACCAGCGCGAGCAAGTCCGGCAGGCTCTGACGCGGCAGCTTCAGGAGAAGGAACTGCGCGTCGATCCCGGCGCCGAAGTGGAACTGGTCGCCTACTTCGACCCCCCGCAGCAGAAGGTGGTGGTCTATCACGGCTTTGGAGGGACGGAGGGAGTCAATTTCAACGAGACGGTGGCTCACCTGGAGCTGAAGTGGCAGGGGCAGAATCTGTGGCAGGCAACGGCCAGCAACCAGCCCTTCTTCATCCAGCGCAACCGCGATGAACCGTTGCAGGAGGCGATTCGCCGGTACGAGAAACCCAACTACGGCTTCTTCACGGGAGCCACGCTGCCGCGGATGCTGGTCCGCCCCGGCCAGGGGGGGAACAGCCGCATGTTGGGGACCTCGCGGGTGACGACGACCGGGATTCGTTGAACCGCGCCGGCGTCGGAACGACTCCCTCTGCGCTGGACCGCGGAGGGACTCCGGGGGAATCGGTCGCGGAGGAACGGACGTTTGTCGAGCGGGCGCCGCGCCGGCGTAGCGCGGTCGGCGCCGCCCGCCGGAGTCTTCGGGCTTCTACGAGCGGGGCGCTGCCGGGCCGCGGAGCGATGAAGTCGGGGTGGTCCGCGGCTTGAGCAGTGCCGACATCATGCGGCCGCTCTCCATGCGCGGAGACTGTTCGACGAGGGCCACATCGTCGAGCGACTGTAAGACCTGCTCCAGCAGGATTCGCCCCCGGTCGTGGTGGGCGTTCTCGCGGCCGCGAAAAATCACGTTCAGTTTCACCTTGTCGCCCCGGGCCAGGAACTGCCGGGCGCGGTGGACTTTGACGTCGATATCGTGCTGACCCGTCTTGGCGCGCAATCGCAACTGCTTGAGCTGCGGCCGGTGCGCTCGGCCTCCGCTGCTGCGTTTTTGCCGCTGATAGCGGACTTTGCCGTAGTCCATGATGCGGCACACCGGGGGCCGCGCGTCGGGAGCCACCTCGACCAGGTCCAGTGCGCTCTGGCGGGCCAGGAGCAGGGCCTGCGCCGTGTCCATTTCGCCGAGCATCTCGCCCTCGACTCCGACCACGCGGACGCGCGCGACGCGAATCCGTTCATTCAGACGCGGCTGATCGGTTGGCCGGGGCGGACGAGATTGCGAAGAGTGAATGTGAGACTCCGTGAGGGAGAGAAGCAGAATCCGTACCGCCGGCATGCCGCCGGCGGTACGGAACCCTTGTCAGTCAGACGGGCAGGGTTACCCGACTGAGCTATTGAACTATTGAACCAGTTCCACCGCGTTGGCGCAGGGACCTTTCTTCCCCTGTCCGATCTGGTAGGAGACCGTCTGTCCTTCGCGGAGGCTGTCGAAGCTGACGCCCCGCAGCTCCGAGTGATGGAAGAACAAGTCCCCCTTCTCCCCGCCGATGAATCCGAACCCCTTGTCCGTCAACTTCCGAATCGTGCCCTGTGGCATCTCAGCATTCCTGAAACATGAACTGCGTCGGCGGGCGCAGACGTCTCCAACGTGGAGCGCCGCCCGACGACAAATCTGAGCAGACCTCTCCGCCGCTGTGCCGCGCTCCCCAAGAGCGCGACTCACGTCCGGAGATCGTCTGAGCCGATCGCACCGGGTTCCCGGGCGTCGACCCCGACATCTGCTCTCTCACAACCGATGACGCTTCCCGACATGGGAGTCTGCATCACCAGCGGTGTCTCTCACCGGCGGCCGCTGAGCCGCCGGAATTCCACGGTGTCTCCGCGTTAGATCAAGTGAAAACGGCTCGCGGGGCGCGATGGAGGCAGCGCCGCCCGCTCCCGGGCCACGTTGACCGCCAGCCTCCGCCCACCCAGCGAAGACCCGTTGAGCCGGCTGATGGCCTCGTCGGCATCCTCCAGTCGCGGCATGGCCACGAAGGCGATCCCTCGCGAACGTCCGGTACCGCGGTCTTTCGGCATCTGCACCGACGCCACAAACCCATACCGCTCGAAGGCCGTGCGGACGTCCGCTTCTGTCGCTTCAAACGACAGGTTGCCCACAAAAATTCTGGTCAATTCCTGCTCCTCTCTTCCGCACAGCCTCTTCGGTCGGCGCGGCGATTCTGATCTGATTGGTCCGGAAGACGCTCCACATCACCTGCTTGCACGCGCCTCCTGTGGAGAGTCCCTTCCGAAGACGGTTTGCGACTCCACGCGGGAGGCTGGCTGCGCTGCGGTCCCTGCATTCGACGACGTTGCATCCCTCACGCGGAAACTGTCCCGCAACCATCACCGGTTGGGATCAGCGTGAAGCCCCGCATCACTCGGAGCAGCGGGCGAATCCTCTCTTTCACGGATTCGCGGCAGTTCAGAGCAATCACCGCCGAGACAGACGAACAACGGCCGGCGGGCAGGTGGTCGGAGCGGGCCTCCGATGGCGAGATTCTATCGTACCATCGGCTGTCTGGCGATGGAGTGACGCGGGAATTCTGATCGGATTGTCAAAATCGTCCCGATGCTCACGCCCCCCCGTCTGCCGGGGAGGCTCGGGCCACGGCCGGATCGCGGGCGCGGAGGGGACTGGAAGACCCTCCCTGAGACCGTACGACCCCCTCCCGAGAGCATCAGAGCACCCCGCCCAGAACCATTCCCGCTCGACCTCCCGTCAGCCGGGAGGAGTTGACTTCGACCGAATTTGCCTCCCCTCCGGGGGAGGTTTAGAATCGAATCGCACTGAGGAGTTCTGCGGAGGTGGCCACGCGGCGCGACCGGATGCTCGCCAGGGAGCGGTCCTTGAAAGGCTGGACGTGTTTGACGCCTCGACAAGCCGCCGTGCGATGGCCGAGAGTTCGGCATCGCTGGAGGTGCGGCTGTTGGGGCTGCTGGATTTCGACTCGGCGCTGCGGCTGCAGGAGCGGATCGTCTACGAATTGAGTGGTCGGAGCGACCGTCAGGGCGTGCTGTTGTTGTGCGAGCATCCGCCGCTGATCAGCATCGGGCGGGAGGGGAGCCGCGCCCAGGTACTGGCCACGGACGAAGAACTGGCTTCGCGTGAACTGCCGGTGCGGTGGGTGAGCCGCAGCGGCTGTGCCGTCCTGCATGCTCCCGGGCAGTTGGCGGTGTATGCGCTGCTGCCGCTGGATCGGTTGGGGATCAGCCCGGCGGAGTATCGCTTGCGGATGGAGACGGTGCTGCTGGACGTGTGCCATGAATTGCGGACGCCGGCCATGCGGATCGAAGGGAGTCCGGGCGTCTGGGGGAGGTGCGGGCAGGTGGGACATTTCGGGGCGGCGGTCCGCTGGTGGGTGACCATGCATGGGATGTGGTTGAATGTCTGTCCGGACCCTGGCTGGTTGCAGCGGATGCGCAGCGACGCGGTTCGCTGGCCGCCAGCCGCATCCACTGACGGCTGCACCGCCGCAAGGAAGGAGTCCGGGAAGCGGCCCCAGCCGCCTCTCCTCAGTCCACCGGTCCTGGAACGGCGGGTGGGATCGCTCCAGGAGCAATTGATGCGGCGGGTGTCGATGTCGGCGGCGCGGGAGGCGACGATCCGCCGGCTGGCTGCCGCCTTCGGCTACGAGACGATACACGCCTACACCGGGCATCCCGAGCTGGTGCGGCGGACGGTGCGCGTGTGCGTCGAAGCCTGAGCGGGTGGCTGCGTGGTCGCTGGCCTGCCGCCGCCGATCCGGTACACTGACTCCCGCTCGGGGGGCGGCGAGGACCGGCGGCGCGCCGGAGGACGAAGATCAACCGCCCGGGGAGAGGACCAGCCGCATGGCCGTGCGTGGCATCCGCGGGGCGATCAGCGTCCCCGCGAATACGGCGGAGGAAGTGCTGTCGGCGACTCGAGAGTTGCTGCGGGAGATTCTCCGCGCCAACGAGTTGACGGACTTCGGCGACATCGTCTCCGCGATTTTCACCACCACGCCCGACCTGACGGCCGCTTTCCCGGCCGAAGCGGCCCGCGAACTGGGGATGAACCACGTCCCCCTGCTGTGCGCTTCTGAGATCAATGTGCCGCACGGGCTGCCGCGGTGCATCCGGGTGCTGTTGCACGTCAACACGGAGCGATCCCAGAGGGAGATTGTGCATGTCTATCTGCGGGACGCGAAACAACTCCGCCCGGACATGACCAGCGCCCAGTAGCCCACCAGACGCCATGAAGCGCGAGACCGCCCTGTGGCTGACGATCTTTGCCGCCGGCGGCGCCTGGCTGGTGGGACGGGCCGTGCTGGGGGGAGCCGGGTCGGTCTACGTGGAGCCGCAGGCCTTCGGCGACACGCTGGCGACCTACAACGACGCCGTCGCCGGAAAAGCGGTGTTCAGCCTCGCCCATACAGTGGGGGTCTGGGTGGCGGCGCTGCTGACGCTGTGCATCCTCTCCTTTCTGTATCGGGACAACCCGCTGTACAAGTTCGCCGAGGCGGTGATCGTGGGGGTCTCGGCGGCGTACTGGATGGTGGTTGGATTCTGGACGGTGCTGGTACCGAATCTGTTCGGCAAGCTGGCTCCCCGCTGGATTCAATCCACCGCCCTGCCCGGCATGTCCCCGGTCGCGGATGAGCATTGGTGGCTCTACGCCGTTCCGCTCGTGCTGGGCATCATGCTGCTGTGGCGGCTGGCGCCGCGGGGGGCCTGGATCGCAAGGTGGCCGCTGGCGTTCATCATCGGAACGACGGCCGGCCTGCGGCTGGTGACGTTTTTGCAGGCGGACTTCCTGAGCCAGATTCAGGCCGGCGTCCAGCCGATCATCGTCGTCAATCAGCCGACTGTTGCCGACAACCTCTGGGCCAGCGTGCAGAACGGGCTGATCTTCGTCAGCACACTGGCGGCGCTAGTGTATTTCACGTTTTCCATCGAACACAAGGGGGTCGTGGGGAAGATTTCCCGCGTCGGAATCTGGGTGCTGATGATTACGTTCGGAGCGGCCTTCGGCTACACGGTGATGGGCCGCATCGCGCTATTGGCCTTGCGGTTCGAGTTCCTGTTCGACGACTGGCTGTGGCTGATCGACCCGTATGAGGAGCGCCTGCCGCTGTAGCGCGGCACGACGGCAGGACGGCGCGCCGCTTGCGGCCCGCGGTTCGGACAACCCGTGGAGCGGATGGGAGAGGAAGCGGCGCGTATTCGGCAGGGACTTCAACGGTCGGCCGGGTTGGCCGGAGGAGGCGAGGAAGACGACCAGCGCACCGGATTGATCACCCCTGCCGCCAGCAGGATGCCGAAGCCGACCCCCAGCGCCAGGCAGATCCTCAGCACCCAGGGTGCGGATTGCGGTCCGAACCAGCGCACCAGGAGCTGCCCCTTGCGGGTTTCGGTGAGGAGCCATTGCTGCCGCCACAGCCCGTGTACGCACAGCATGGCGGTCGCGCCGCCGATCAGGAACTGTTCAGTCATCATGCGGGAGAGGGTGTCGGGAATCGCCAGGTGGGTGCGGGTTTTTCAGGTCGCGAAACAGGTCTCGTTCCGTCACCGGAGTTCGCCGCGGGCGATCAATTGCTCCAACTGCTGCTGACGGGCGAAGAAGCCCTCTTCCAGTGAGGCGGAGAGACGGGCTTCGTTGACGATCAATCCCAGCACACCGCCGGGAGGCTGGAAGTCAATGATGTCGATCATGCGGACGCCGCCGCCGTTGGCTTCGAACAGGTGCTGATGATGCCAGCTCTTGAGCGGCCCCTGCACCTGGACCTCGACGATCCGCTGCGGACGGATCAGTTCCACAATCTCGTGCACGGCCTGCTGCACCTGCCCGAAGCCGATGAGCTGGAACTCGATCCGCGAGCCGACGTCCACCACTTCCGGCGCCGAGAGGATGTTCAGCCCGGTGTTCGGATCGGCGATGCGGGCGACGTTCGCCGGCCGCAGCAGGAACTCGAACAGCCCCTGACGCGAGCAATCCAGCACGGTTTCGTATTCAAATCGGGCCATCAGTCGAGCACCAGGGATTCAGGTGCGGGAGTTCAAGGAGTTCAAAACGTCCCGCGGATCGGGGTTGAGGTGGTGAGGGCGGGACGGTCTCCTCCAGAGACGGTCTCCTCCAGGGGAGCGACGGTGCGGGAGGTGCGGAGTGTATCCCTCCGGGCCTCTCCCGCAGCGCCCATCGCGACGGAGGATCGAGGGATACCATACGCGGCCGGAGCGGCGGATGCCATGCTCACCCCCCCAGCTTCGGGGTGTTGGCAGGGCTCCACAGGAGGACCGGGGACCTGTCCAGCACGGCGGCAAGCCAGCCGAAGAACGCAGACTTCCTCAGTGGGAAAAGCCAGTTTCATAGCCGGGACATGACCGATGCGAATCCTCCGGAATGTGGGTGATTGGGAGGCTCACCCCCCCGCTCGCCGGTTGTGAAACTGGCTCAAGTCCGGCAAACGCTTTGCCGGAACCTTCCACCCGCAAGCGGTGTCTCTCCCCCCGGAGCGCTGCCGTCTGCAGAGCGGCCGCAATCCAGCGGTCCGAATGTGACGGTCGTGCGTTCGCCTGGCGGGGAAGAGTTCGTTAGAGTGGATGGTTCGGGGAATTTGTGGAGCGACAGGACTCCGATCCGTCCCGTACAATCGGGGCCGGTGTTGTTCCGGTCGTTGTGGTCGCGGCCCGAACCGTCCCCTCCGGCGGTTTTCCCGCAACCCGAACCGTGTGGTCCTTTTGGAAGGTCAATTCTCGTGTCCACCACTGCCTCCGCCGCCGTCTCGAAGCAAACCGCCCTCAATGGCGCCGACCTCCTGGTGGAGTCCCTGATTCGCCAGGGGGCGCGGCTGATGTTCGCCTACCCCGGCGGGGCGAGCATGCCGCTGCACCAGTCGTTGCGGAAATTCCGCGACCGCATCCGCACCATTCTGCCGCGGCACGAGCAAGGGGGGGCGTTCGCGGCGCAGGGAGTCTCCCGCTCGACGAATCAGGTCGGCCTGTGCATGGGGACCAGCGGCCCCGGGGCCACCAACCTCGTCACCGCCCTCGCGGACGCCAAGCTTGACAGCATCCCCCTCATCGCCATCACGGGGCAGGTTCCCCAGCAAGTGATCGGGACCGACGCCTTCCAGGAGACGCCCATCGTCGCCGTCTGCCAGCAGATCACCAAGCACCATTACCTCATCACGGCGGACGATCCCAACGATCACGACTCGGTGCAGAAGACCCTGCGGGCGATTCCCCGGATCGTCAAGGAGGCGTATTACATCGCCCGGACCGGCCGCCCCGGCCCCGTGCTGATTGACTTCCCCAAGAACATTCAGCTTGCCGTGCTGGAGGGAGAGGTCGATTACGATCCGCCGATGAATCTTCCCGGCTACCATCCGGAGCGGCGGACCGTCTCACCCAAGCAGGTGCAGCAGGTGATCGCCCAGATTCGCCGGTCCAAAAAGCCGATCCTGTACATCGGCGGAGGGATCATCAACGCGGAGGCCTCCGAGGAACTGCGGACCTTCGCCCGCCGCAGCGGCATTCCGGTCGCCTCCACGGTGATGGGCCTGGGGGCCTTCCCCGGCGACGACGACCAGTCGCTGCACATGCTGGGCATGCACGGGACGGTCTACTCCAACTACGCCATCAACGAAGCCGACCTGCTGCTGGCCCTCGGGGTGCGGTTCGACGACCGCGTGACGGGCAAACTGGAGGAGTTCGCCAAGCACGGGATCATCGTCCACTGCGACATCGACGCCTCCGAAATCCACAAGAACAAGGAGGCCCACATCCCCATCAACACGGATGTCAAGGTGTTCCTCCAGGCGCTCAACGCCGCCTTCACGGAGGCCGACAAGCCCGACCTGACTGCCTGGTGGGCGCAGATCAACGACTGGAAAGCCCGTTATCCCCTCACCTATCGGGAGCGGGACGACCATATTCTGCCTCAGTACGCCATCCAGGAGCTCTGGCGGCAGACCATCGACCGCAACCCGTACATCACGGTGGGGGTCGGACAGCATCAGATGTTCGCCGCCCAGTGGTACAAGTTCCGCCAGCCCAAGCACTGGCTCTCCTCCAGCGGACTGGGGACGATGGGCTTCGGCCTCCCCGCCGCCATGGGAGTGCAGGCGGCTCACCCCGGCGAACTGGTCATCAACATCGACGGCGACGGCTCGCTGCTGATGAACATTCAGGAACTCGCCACCCTGCACTGCGAAAAACTCCCCGTCAAGACCATGCTGCTCAACAACCAACACCTCGGCATGGTGGTGCAGTGGGAGGACCGCTTCATGTCCGGCAAGCGGGCCCACACCTACCTCGGTCCCATCGACCATCCCGAATGGCTGGGCGAAGGGAACGGCTCGTTCTACGAGGAGACCTACCCCAACTTCGTGCAGATCGCCCAGGGTTTCGGCATCGCGGCCGCCCAGGTGCGCCGCAAGTCCGAATTTCCCGAGGCCCTGGCCCGGATGCTCGCCCATCCCGGACCGTATCTGCTCGACGTCGTCTGCCCCTATCAGGAGCACGTCCTCCCCATGATCCCCAGCGGGAAGACCGTGCACGACATCATCATCGAGTGACCCCTCCTCGTTCCGAACAGAGGGACTGGCGATGTCCGCTGCTTCACGCCGCCGGTTTCTGAGCCGCCTGGCCGTCTCGGCGGGAACCCTTCCCGCGATGGGGACGTCCGCCGTGCTCGCCGCATCCGCTCCGTCCGAGCCGCTTCTCACCTTCCGCGACCACCTCCTGCGGTGCCTGGGGGGCGATTGGCCGCAGCCCTGCCCCCTTGAACCCCGCATCGTCCGCACCGAGCAGCGCGAGGGGTACCGTCTGGAATGGGTGACCTACGCCGTGGAACCGGGGGACCGCGTGCCGGCGATCCTCCTCATCCCCGACGGCGTTTCCCCCCAATCCCCCGCACCGGGGATTTGCGTCTGGCATCAACACAACGGGGAGTGGCACCTGGGCAAGTCGGAACCGGCCGGCCTGGCCGGGAACCCCATGCACCACACCGGTGCGGCGCTGGCGAAGCTCGGCTACGTGGTCCTCTGTCCGGATGCCCTCTGCTTTGAGGAGCGGCAGGATCCCGAGGGGAAACTCCGCGGGGGGAACTATGAGCGGTTCGAGTTCCTGCGGTATGTCGTTGCCGGCCGGTGCATGGCGTGGAAGAACATCCTCGACATGCGCCGCGCGGTCGACTACCTCGTCACCCGCCCGGAGGTCCGGGCCGACCGGCTTGGCTGCTACGGGCATTCCATGGGTTCCACGCATACCTGGCTGGTCGGTCCGTGGGAGCCGCGGCTCACGTGCCTCGTCGGCAACTGCTGCCTGCCGACCTATGCCGCCATTCACCGGACGAAACTCCTGCACTGTTTCCCCAACTTCATCCCGGGGCTGTTCGCCTACGGTGACACGCCGGACATCGCCGCCCTCATTGCGCCGCGGGCGTTGCATCTGAACTTCGGGGAGACCGACGGCGGCTCGCCCATCGAGGAAGTCCGCGCGGGGATCGAACGCATCGCCGCCGCTTACGCCGCACAGAGCGCCGCGGACAACTTCACCTGGTTCATCCAACCCGAGACCGGTCACGTCCTCTCCCCCGAGATGTGGGAACGGACGCAGGCGGTGTTCGCCCGGCATCTGCAGACGTAACCCCCCGTTCGTCGTACCGTCAGCGGGACGGGAATCTCAGCGGCGGACCGTGACGCCACGATAAGCCTCCAGCCGCCGGACGGTGCGCGGAACTGGATCATGACGTTCGTGCAGGTGCTCCCTTTCGGCGCGCCGGTCACTGCGTCTCGAGGCTGCCAACCCTGTTCCGTGCCCAGGGGCGGTTCCTCATCCCCCGCCGACGAGTGTGACGATCTCCAGCCGGTCCCCCTCTTCCAGCCGGCACTCCCCGTGTGTTGCGCGCGGCACGACGCCGAAGTTGCGTTCCACCGCCAGAAAGCGGGGATTGAGGTCAAGCTCGTGCAGGAGGTCGGCGATGGTGGTTCCGGACGGCACCTGCCGCGGGGACCCGTTGAGGGTGATGGTGATCGCTCCGGGAGGGAGGTCGGGGCGCGTCATGGGAGTGAGCCGAACCGCGGCCGTGGCGGACCGCCGGCCGCACAGAAGGCGAGACGGGCGTTAGTGCACAGAGCGGCGGGCTTCAATCGGCACGAACTTGCGCCCCCGCTCGCCCAGGTAGATTTGCCGCGGCCGCTGAATCCGCTGCTCATTGTCTTCCACCATCTCCTGCCACTGCGCCAGCCAGCCGACGGTGCGGGGGATGGCGAACAGCACCGGGAACATCGTCACCGGCAGCCCCATCGCCTCGTAGATGAGTCCGGAGTAGAAATCGACGTTGGGATAGAGTTTGCGGCTGACAAAGTACTCATCTTCGAGGGCGATGCGTTCGAGTTCCAGGGCGACGTCGAGCAGCGGGTTGCGCTCCGCGACGGCGAACACTTCGTCCGCGCACTTTTTGATGATGCGGGCGCGGGGATCATAGTTCTTGTAGACACGATGGCCGAAGCCCATCAGGCGGATCTCACCGCTCTTGCAGCGCTCGATGTAGGCGGGGACGTTCTTGACGTCTCCGATCTCGGCCAGTTGGCGGAGCACCGCCTCGTTGGCGCCGCCGTGCAGCGGTCCGTACAGGGCGGCCGCCGCACCGGCGAGAGCGGAGTAGGGATCGGCCTCGGAGGAGCCGATGGCCCGCATCACGCTGGTGGAGCAGTTCTGCTCGTGGTCGGCGTGGAGAATGAACAGGATGTCGAGAGCCCGCACGAGGGCGGGATGGGCCTCGTACGGGTTGTCCGCCATCTTGAACATCATTGACAGGAAGTTCTCGGTGTAGCTCAGGCGGTTGGAGGGGTAGTTGTAGGGGCGACCCTGCGAGTGCCGGTAGGAGAAGGCGGCGATGGTGGGGATTTTCGCGATCAGGCGGCGAATCTGCAGGGCGCGGTTGTCCGGATCGTGCACCTGCTTGGCTTCGGGATAGAAGGTCGAGAGGGCCGCCACCGTGCTGATCAGCATCCCCATCGGATGAGCGTCGTACCGGAAGGACGCCATCTGCTCCTTGATGTTCTCATGCACCAGCGTGTGGAACTTGATCGACTGCTCCCATTCCCGGAGCTCGGCGACGGTGGGAAGTTCGCCGTTGAGCAACAGGTAGGCGACTTCCAGAAAGGTGCAGTTTTCGGCCAGCACCTCGATGGGGTAGCCGCGGTATTCGAGGATGCCGGCGTCGCCATCGATGTAGGTGATGCGGCTCTTGCAGGAGGCGGTGTTGAGATAGCCGGGATCATAGGTCATCAGACCGAAGTCATCGGGCCGGACCTTGATCTGGCGCAGCTCCGTGGCGCGAATCGTGCCGTGCTCGATGGGGATCGAGTAGGTCTTGCCGGTGCGGTTGTCGGTGATGGTCAGGGTGTCGGGCATGATCGGTTCTCAAGACTCAGCCGATTCCGTCTCCGAAGCCGGCGACAGTTGCTGAATGGCGATTGCAAGCGCCGCGAATTCATCATCCTCGCCAAACAGGTTCCGATTTTGACGGTACTCTTCCACGAGCGCTTCGGCGCAGGTTTCTTGGAGGCTTTTGAACGAAACGGGTCTGCCGTTCTGAGGGAGGGTCTGGACGACCGCGCGCAGCAGCCTCTTGCCGTCGAAATTGTGAATGCATTCTAGCGATGAAGACTCGACAGCCGAAGTACACCGCTGCACCTCCTCCTGGTACCAACCGGTGAGAGACGATGAATCCAGGTCGGGAAGCGAGGCCGCGTCAGATGCGGCCGCCTGGAGTCGAGCGGCTTCCTCCAACACTGCCTGTCGACACATGTCCTCCGAGGCCGCTTCCGCCCTTCGAAGCACAGTTGGAAACCGCCGCTGAATGGCTCCAAGCGACTCGCGGCTTTCGCGCCAAAGGCGTTCGATCACCCGCGACCCGGCCTCTTGTGGAACAAGCGGCGTCGCAGCCGTGCTTACCATCTCGATGACACGAGCGCGGTCTGTCGGAAGCTGACTGATCCAGTTCGGCGCGGACGTCCCGCTCTGGTTGAATCGATCCCGGAGTCGCTCGAAGGCCGCCAGCAACACGGGAGGTTCGAGCAAGTAATTCTCGATGGAATGTCGTCGCAGCAGGAACCTCGGCCGGCCGTCGGTCAGTGCCGACAAGGACTCCGCGAGCGGACGGTACTCACGGTCTTCGAGGAACGCCGCAATCCCACCGTCACGCCGCAGATAGTTCGCGACCGCTGCCAGATTCGTGATCCCGCCTGCAACTTCGACGGTGATGGGAGCGCCGAGAACGTCCCTCAAAAGCGGACTCAGGACGTTTCGGTCCGTCTCGCCTTCACAGACCAGCCAGTATTCCGCCATCGCTCAGGCTCCCACCGCCAAGGCCTGGTCGGCTGGTTCCAGGCGTCCGGTGTTGAGCAGGAGGTCGCTGCGGATCGCATTCCGCAGGTGCGTGGAATGCGTGGTGAAAATGATCTGGTTGTCCATACCCAGAGACGGAAGCGAGTTGTACAGTCCGTCTTGCCACAGCGGGTGCAGATGCAACTCCAACTCATCGATCAGCACGATCGACCGGTGAATCCGCTTGGTGGCAAAGTGCAACAGCATCTGCAGAATCATCTGCTCTCCGCTGCTCAGACCATCATAAAGGTAGACTCCCGTCGGCCCCTCGAACTCGATGTCCAGCCCCGTTTCCGTGTTGAACAACCCCTTGATCCGGTGCGGACGGCACACCGTTTCGAAGAGTTTGCAGAGGTGCTGATAGTCTGTCTGTTCCGTCGCCAGAGGGTCCTGTGCCGCCTGAGCGCGCGTCGCAAGGTTGAGCAAGCTGACCCTCGGATCACGGGTAAACTCGCTGACCGGTCGGTCGTCCTCGTACCAATCGTCCAGACTTGCCGACGGAAAAGACTCGTCGGCGTGCTCCTCCCAACCGATCGACGACTCGCTGTACTCGCGACCGGAAGTCAGCACGGCCCGGCTGAGTGATGAGACCCGCTGCGCCAAACCGGTCCGTTGCTGATCGAAGACGAAGATTCCCCCGGCCTTGACGAAGTCACGGGGAGAAACTGAAGGGGCATGCAACGTCCGCGTGATCCACTTGCGCGCCTTGAAGAGTTTCCACGAGCCGTATGGTTCGCAACGGTAGTAGCCGGTTCGATGTCGGCCTTGAAGATCCGGGAACTGCCAGCGAACCGTTACCTCTCGCGCGCCAGGGATCCTGTCGGAGGCTTCCGGTTCGACGATGGCGTGTAGTCGCTGAGCTTCTTCAATCTCCTGCTCTGAAAACTCGACCACACACTCTGCTTTCGCCTGCACCGCTCCGCGGCGAACCAGCGTTGATGGATGCAGGTTGAGGCCGGGACGCAAATAGTAGCTCTCGGTGATCGGCCCCAGGACGAGATTGATCGCATCAAGGATCGACGTCTTTCCTGAAGCATTCGGGCCGATGATCGGAGCGACACGCCGCGGCAGACCAAACTCATCCCGAAAATCGAGATCCAACGATTTGATGCCGCGGAAATCCCGCAGATGGAATTCTAGGAGCTTCATGCGATGCCTCCTGTTTCTGAACCGTCGTGACGGTGCCCGTCAGTCCCCCGCGACCGGCTTGGAGGCCGGAGGGCTCTCCAGCAGGCTGCGCTCCAGCACCGCCTTGGCCCGGTCGAAGTACGGCTGCCAGGTGATCTCCGGCCGACCGTACTTCAGGCAGTCGCGGACCTTCTGGAGCGAGTTGCGGGCCATGTGCGGGCAGCGGTTGCACGCGCACGTCTGGCCGGTGTCGGTCATGATCCCCGGCACCGGGATGTACTCGTGCTGCGGTGCGGCCGCACGCAACGGGTGGATCATATTGGCTTCCGTCGCCACCAGGAACTTCGTCGGCTCCTCGATCGACATCACGTACTTGCGCATCTTTTCCGTCCCGCCGATGAAATCGGCCTCGGCCAGAATGTTCTGCGGACATTCCGGATGCGCGAGCACAATCGCGGTGGGATTGTTTCGCTTGGCGCGGAGCAGGTCCTGCAGGCTGAACACCTCGTGCACCATGCACGACCCGGGCCAGAGAATCATCTCCCGCCCGGTGACTTCCATCAGGTACCGGCCGAGGTGCTGGTCGGGAACGAACAGAATTTCCTTGTCCGGCGGCACCCGCTGCTCGATCAATTCGCGGGCGTTGCCGCTGGTGATGATCCAGTCGCTCAGGGCCTTCACCGCCGCGGACGTATTGATGTACGCCACGGTCACGAAGTCCCGCCCCTGGGCCCGCAGCTCCGCCTGGAACGCCGCCAGCTTGTCCGTGGGACAACTCTCGGCCAGCGAGCACCCCGCCAGCAGGTCGGGCATCAGCACCCGCTTCTCCGGGTTCGTGATCTTGGCCGACTCCCCCATGAAATGCACCCCGGCAAAGACGATCGTCGAGGTCTTGACGCGGGTGGCATCCCGGGCGAGCTTGAGCGAATCGCCCGTGAAGTCGGCGATGTCCTGAATTTCGCCGTCGACGTAGTAATGGGCCAGGATCGTCGCGTCCTGCTCCACCTTCAGGCGTTCGATCTCGTCCATCAGGTCGAGGGGGTCCTCATACGGCGCCGCCGCTTCGACGGCGGGGCTTCCGGGGGCAATCGGCAGAGCGGATGCGGACGACATGGCCGGCCTCTGGGAAAAATCACGGCTCTCTCTTCCCCAGTATAAGCGCCGCGCACCGTGTTGGCACCCACCGCGCAGCGCCTCGCGGGGACAGGAGGAGTGGAACCGCTCCCGGAGTGAACAATACCGCCGAGGGGCATCCCCACGCCCCCTGGGGACGGTCTCCCCGCTGGCTTCCGATCCGCGCGCCCAAAGTTCGTCCCGAAACCAAGGTCGACTCCGTACAATGACCCGGCGGCAGGCCGCCGTCAGCCTTCCCAAGGGCGTCCCCCTGCAAACCCCTTCCCGCGATGCGCAAGATTGGATCGATCCCCGATGAGTCCGCGGCTGCAACTTTCAGCGACTATCTCAGGGCCGAGGGAATCGACTGCCGTCTCGACGAAGCGGAGGAGGGATGGCAGGTGTGGGTCTACGATGAGGATCGGGTGTCGGACGCCCGCGCGCTGTTGGATCAATACCGCTCCCACCCCGACGACCCCCGGTTTGCCGACCGCGCCGCCGAAGAGCAGTGGCGGCGGCAGGCGGAACTCGAGCGGCTGCTGGCGGCGCGCCGCGCGGAACTCCCCCGTCCCCGTGCGGTGGTCCCTCCCCTCCGCTCCACCCCCGCGACCTTGGTGGTGATCGTCCTGTGCGGCATGGTCGCCGCGGTTACGGATTTCGGCTCCGATCGCGACCTCCGCGGCTGGTTGATGCTCTCCCAGTGGCGGACGACATCCGGTCTGCTCCAGACGCCGCTGCTCGAAATCCGGGCCGGAGAATTCTGGCGGCTGCTGACGCCGTGCTTCCTGCATTTCCATCTGCTGCATCTGGTGGGGAACGTCGGTTGGCTCTACGTGCTGGGCCGGCAGATGGAGTCCGCGCTGGGCGCCTGGCGCTATGTGGGGCTGCTGGTCTTGCTGGGAGCCGTCTCGAACCTCGCCCAGGGCCTGCTGAGCGGTCCCAACTTTGGCGGGATGTCGGGAGTGGTGTGCGGCGTGTTCGGTTATGTCTGGTTCAAATCCCGATATGCCTTGCAGGAGGGGTACACCCTTCCCACGGAGTCGGCGGTGTTGTTTCTGGGCTGGGTCGTGCTGTGCCTGACCGGCGTGGTCGGTCCCATTGCCAACGTGGCTCACCTCAGCGGGCTGGTTCTGGGGGTGCTGTTGGCGCTGCCGCGCGTGTCGGCGGCGGTGGAGTGATGTTCACCGTGGTGGATCGCGGGCCGGCCGTGGCGAGGGTCGGGGGGGATGCGACTTCCGGCTGCCGCAGAGGCACCGCTCAGTAGTCGAGGCTGGCCCCACCCTCGACCTCGATCCCCTGCCCCGTGATGAAGCTGGAATCGTCCGTGGCCAGGAACAGGCACACGCGGCCGATTTCTTCCGGCGTCGCCATCCGCCCAAACACCTGCAGCGCCGCGACCCGCTGGAGGGCCGATTCCGGATCATCCAGCGTGGCCGCCCAGGAGCGCATCAGCGGGGTATCGACGTTGCTGGGGAGCACCGCATTGACGCGAATCCCCTGCGGACCGAGCTCCACCGCCAGTGCCTTCGTGAGACTGAGTTGCGCCCCCTTGGTGGCGGCATAGGCCGATGAGCGGTCCTGGCCCAGCACGGCCGTCATCGAGCTGATGTTGATGATCGTCCCGCGCGTCTTTCGCAGATGCGGCAGAGCATACTTGCAGCCGGCGTATGTCCCCAGAAAGTTCAGCCGCATCAGGGCCTCGACGTCCTCCAGCCGGGTCTCTTCCAGCGGCGTCGCCGGAGGATGGACGCCGGCGTTGTTGATGAGGCAGTCCAGGCGGCCGGTGCGGTTCACCGTGGCTTCGATCGCCTGCTGGACCTGCTCGGGGCGACTGACGTCGCAGGCCAGGGCCAGGGCCCTCCCCGGCCCGGAGGCGGTCAACTCCGCTGCCAGGTGTTCGGCCGCGGGAAGATCAATATCCAGGACGGCGACGATTCCCCCCTCGCGGCAGAAGACCCGCGCACATCCCGCCCCGATCCCCTGCGCACCCCCCGTGACGATCACCACCCGGTCGCGAAATCGCATCGGTCGCAGCCTCCCTGGAAATCGGTGGATCACCGGCTGGAAACAGCAGGACGAACCGCATTGTAGCAGCGACGCCCCTCATCCCCGGTCCAAGTGAGCGACTGGGAACAGGCCGTGGGGGGAATGGCGCCGCCCGTGGCGCCACGACAGGACATCCCGGCCGCAACAACACCAGCCCAGGAGTCGCCCCCTGGGCTGGTGAGTGATGCAGACAGGCGGAGGAAGAACTGCCGCTTCGGGAGTTGCCGCGATTGCGGGCAAGCCCCGACAGGAGAACTCCCCGTGGTCGGGTCGAGCCGGAAACCTCAGCCGAAGACCTCGGGGATCACGGTTCCATCGCGGACGATGGTGATCGGTCGACCGATGTTGGTGTAGTACTCCTTGTGGTGGTCGATGCCGAGGGCGTGGTAGAACGTGGCCGCCACGTCATCGGGGCTGTAACCCTTGCCCTCCGGCTCGGTGCCGTTGGCGGTCGAGGCGCCGATCACCTGTCCGCCGCGGACGCCGCCGCCTGCCAGGAACATGAACATTGCCCGCGGGTAGTGGTCGCGGCCGCCGCGCTGCGTGTTGATCTTGGGAGTGCGGCCGAACTCGCCCGTCATGAAGACGATCGTCTCGTCCAACAACCCTTTCTCCTCGAGTCCCAGCAGCAGGGCGGAGAGGCCCTCGTCGAGCGGCGGGAGCAGGTTGTTCTTGAGGCGGTTCCAGTTGTCCTGGTGGGTGTCCCAGCCGCCGGTCGAGATGGTGACGAACCGCACGCCCGCCTCGATGAGCCGCGTGGCCAGCAGGCAGCTCTGCCCGAAGGGGGTGCCGCCGTACTTCTCTGCGAAGGCCGGCGATTCCCGCGAGACGTCAAAGGCGTCGCGGGCGCGCCGGGAGGTGATCATGGCGTAGGCCTGCTGCGAGAAGCGGTCCAGCCCTTCGAGGAGCTGGCTCTGCTTCTCGAAGCCCTCGAAGGCGGTGTCCAGCCGTTCCAACAGCGACTGCCGCTTCTCGATGTCGGCGACGGTCAGGCCGTTCCCCAGCGAAATCCCGCGCACCGAGAAGGGAGTGCCGGGGCGCGGCGTGCTGTTGGTGTGCAGCGGAGCATACTGCACTCCCAGGAACCCGGGCCGCTGCGTCGAATTCGGGATCGACACGAACGGCGGGAGGTCCGGCGGGCCGCCCAGTTCCTTGGTCACTACGGCGCCGTAGCCGGGATACTCAATCGAGGGGAGCGGGCGGTTCCCGGTATTGACGTAATCGGAACCGAGGCGGTGGGCGGCCAGCGTATGCGTCACGCCACGCAACAGGCAGAACTTGTCCGCCACGGAGGCGAGTTTGGGGAGGTGCTCGCAGATTTCGATCCCCTCCACCTTGGTCTGGATCGGGTTGAACTCACCCCGGTACTCGTCAGACGCGTTGGGCTTGAGATCGAAGGTGTCCATGTGCGAGGGGCCGCCGGGGAGATTGATGAAGATGGCGGCCTTGGCCCGGGCGTTGGGCCGGACGGCTCCCGACTCCGCGGCGCGGAGGTAGTTGCCGAGGGTCAGTCCGGCGAAGCCCGCGGCGCCAACGCGCAGAAAATCACGACGGGTCGACCCGTCACAATTGCGGTGCAGAGCCATGGCAAGATCCTTTCCTTTTACAGGGTCAGTGGGAGTGGCGTGGTTCAATTCCGGGGGAGGGAGGGTTTCCCAGGCTCCGGTCGGGATTCAGCCTCCCGCCGGGACCGTTGGGCAAGCGGACAATCAGTGATTGACGATGAATTCCTTGGTGTTGATGAGGGTCCACAACAGGTCGCGGGCCCCTGGCGCCACCGCGCCGGCTTGGGCCAGGTATTCGGCGGCGATCTGTCGCTCGGATTCGGTCGGGTACCGACAGAGGGTCCGCAGGTAAGCCTCCTCGACGAGCCGCTGCACGTCGGTCGGCGACGGCGGGGCGGAACGATCGGGAGTGCGCTCCGCGATGGCGCGGCGCAACTCCGCGACCCGCTCGCGGAACTTCTCGACCTCCGACGCTTTGCCGGAGCGGCGGGCCTCCGCCAGGACTTTTTCCGACTTCTCCAACTGGGCTCGGAGTTTGTCGAGTTCCCGGTCGGCCGGAGCTTCGGTCCCGCGCTCCAACTGGGCGACCCAGCCGTTGTTGCGGGAGAGCATGGTGTGCACGTCGTTGTCATTGCGGGTGAAAATCACCTGCAACAGCGACGCTTCCGCCGAACGATCGCAATCACAGTTGCTCTCGCGGGTGGAGCGGCCGAAGACGGTCAGAGCGTAGTTCGGTCCGTTGCTGGAGTTGCGGCCCACGCCGGGGATGGCGATGGCGCGTCCGGAGAGATCGGAATGGAACGTGGCCGCGCGGAGGTCGCCCGCCGTGGCCATTTGCAGGGCGTCGTAGGCCACCTCGGCGGGAAGCCGTCGCGGAACAGCCCGCGAGAAGTTCCGCTCATCATGGGCGTTCGTCTCGTTGGGCCGCCAGGAGCGCTGGTAGGCGTCGCTGTTGCAAATCTCCCGGTGCAGCCACTTGAGGTCGTAGCCGTGCTCGACGAATCCCCGGGCGAGGTACTCGAGGAGTTCCTCGTTGCAGGGAGGATTGGCCAGGGAGAGGTCATCGGTCGGTTCGACGATGCCGCGGTGGAAATAGTTCGCCCACACGCGGTTGACCAGCGCCTTGGCAAAGAGCTGCTTGGGATCATTCCGCAGCCAGTCCATGAGGGCGGTGCGGGGGTCCTCGATGGTGGCGAGGTCGACCTCGCTGCTCCCCAGCAGCCGGGCGGTCTGGCCTTCGGAGTTCGTCTGGCCGCGGCCGCGGCTGGTCCGCGGAGACGCGATGGTGATCTCCGGGAAGGGGATGGTCTTGCCTTCCCGGACCGCGCGGTCGATCGCCCGCCGCAGGTCGTTGCCGTTGGGATTGCGGCCTTCGATGCCAATCTCGGCGAGAATCTTCTGATACTCGCTGCGGTCGCTGCCGTTGCGCTCAAAGCGGACGCGGGTGAAGAACTTTTCGAACTGCTGGAAGTCCTCCTGCGTCCAGACGTCGAAGGGGTGCTTATGGCACTGGGCGCACTGGATGCGCGTCCCCATGAAGGTATAGGCGAAGCCGATGGCCCGGTCTTCATCGGTGCGGAAGTTGTTCCGGCCCCAGAAGTAGATCAGGCCGGGCTGGTCGGCGAAGCTGCCCCCCTCCTTGTGGTAATATGAACTGAGCCGCTCGCAGTACTGGCGATACGTCTCGCCGGGGAGACGGCTCTGGGCGACGACAATCCCTTCGATCAACTGGTCATAGGGGACGTTCTCGGCGATGCGCTTGTAGATCCAGTTGTACCAGTCCTGGCTGCCGGTCTGCCGCGCCGCCGGATTGACGTTGTTGAGCTGGTTGTCGTTGGCGCCCGTCCAGTCACAGAACTTCGTGGTCCACCAGGCGGCATAGGCGGGTGTCTCCAGCAGTTCATCCACCTTGCGGGCGCGCTTGTCCGGGGACTGATCCGCCAGGAAGGCGCGAACCTCCGCGGCCGACGGGAGCGTCCCGGCCAGGTCCAGGCTCACTCGCCGCAAAAACTCCGCGTCGCTGCACAATTCCGAAGGGACGATCCCCAGCTTGGCGAGTTTCTCCTGGATCGCGGCGTCAATCGGCGTGCGGGTGGCGATCCGCGGGTAATTCGGCCCCACCCGGTCCGAGACCGGCCGGATCACCGGAATCGGCACCACGGCATTGTCGTAAAACACGACGACGTGCGTATCCCCCACCTCGCCGGAGGTGAGCAGGCCGTCCGAGGTGATCTCGGCAATGGCGTCGTCGTTGCTCTGGAACCGGCACAGGCAGGTGACGTCCTCGCGCGTCCCGTCCCCCCACACGGCGACGGCCCGAAGCTGAATCTTCTCCCCCGCCTGCTGTACCAGCACTTCCGACGGGCTCACCTCCAGCCGCACCAGGGCCGGGGCATCCTCCCGCCGTGGTTTGGCGCCGGTGGCGATCCAGCGCAGGAACAGGCGATGCTCCCAGCTCCCCTCCTCAAACCGCTTACCCCCTTCATGCGGTTCAATCAGCAGGGCCTTGTGGAGGGCGTAGCTATCGGCCGGGTTGTCGACGTCGACCCGCTCCAGCAACCCCTCATGGTCCATCTTGAAGTCGTACCCGAACAGCGACAGGCGGAATCCGCCGCGCCCCTGAAACGACCCGTGACAGGCGCGGCCGTTGCAGCCGAGCTTCCCCAGCAGCGGCACGAGGTGCCGCTGAAAATCGGGGGTTTCGTCCGTCTCGGCGGCGAACCGCTCGCGTGCTGGAGGGAGCACCTCCTCGGCGGCCGGAGCCGGCGACCACAGGGAGATGCTCGCCAATCCACAGAGGGAGATCCACAGGAATCGCCTCATGAGTCAACCTCGTCTTACTGGGGGGGAACGTCGCCGGCGGGGGCGGGCACACGCTCCGGGGAACGCGGGGTGGGGGGAGATGACGACGGAGGTCCGCCGTCGGCGGGGGCCGTCGAGTCGGCCTCTGTGGAAGTCTTGGCGGCGGGATTCACCCGGCCGCGGGGCGCCTTGGTGCGGGCCGACTTGAGCAGCCGCTCGACCTCTTGCGCCACCAGTTCGTCGCGTCGGTCGGTGAGCGACTTGAGTTCGGCATCCAGTTTTTCCAACCGCGCCACGACTTTGTCGCGATCGTATTGCAGCAGGCGGGTCCGCAGCGCCAGCCGTGCGGCGATCAGTTCCTCCAATTCCGCCCGTACCTGGCCGCTCTCATTCATGGTCAGCCGGGCGGTGGCCAGATGGATGCGGGACCCGACTTTCCAGAGTTCCAGTTCAATTTCGTAGCGGGCGGGATCACGGGCCTTGAGCTTCGCCAGCCGCTCGCTCTCCCGGAACAGATCCCGGACGGCTTCGCGGTACTCTTTGGGTGCTGCCGCTTTCAACCGCCCCAAAAGCTCCGCCAGTTCCGGGTGATGCAGCCGGGCGAAGGTTTCCGCCGCGGCCTCCCGCTCCGGCGTGACCTCCTGCATCGGATCGACCACGGCTGCGGAGGGGGCGTGGCCCGTCCCCTTGGAGTCCGCCGGTGCGAACGACTCCCAGCCGCTGCTCACCCCGATCAGGGCGGCCACCCCCCACAGCAGGGAACTCCATCGCAGGTTGCGCAATCAGAGTTCCTCCCAGTCGGGGTCATGCACCGCCGGCAGCGTCTCCGGGGACGAGGCCGGGTCCGCGGAAGTCAGCACCGCCGCGATCATCCAACCGGGCACTCCCCCTTCGGAGGTCTCCGGCAACTCCCCCAGCGGGTCGACGCCGAGGTCGAGTGCGGACTCCTCCATCGGCAAGGACTCGTCGTCCGCCAGCAGAAGCCAGGCGGCGAGGAGCGGATCCATGTGCAGGTTGCGCCCGCCCGGCGCGTCTTCTCGTGCACCAGTTGCAGTCGTGAGCTCCGATCCAGAGGGTGAGCGCAGTCCCAATGCACCGCGGCCAAACCACCCGACGGCGAACAGGACCGCCGCCGAGAGCGCCGCCGCCATCCCCAACGCCGCGTGGCGAACGACCGTTCGCCGTTGCCAACCTTCTGCCTGGGGACCCGCGGCCGCGCCCGGCAGGCTCGCGGGGAGGGAGACCAACGCCGAAGCGGGAGCGTCGGCCGCGCAAGCCGCTAATGATTCCTGCAACAACACCGCCCGGCTGAGCGCTTCCGCGGCGGCGAGATCGTCCGCCAATCGGGCTTCAAACGCCGCCGCTTCCTCCGCCGACAAATCGCCGGAGAGATACCGCATCGCTTGCCAGAACGGCTCGCTGCACGGCTGATCGGAGGGATGATGGAGCGAAGGATGCATCGGACGGCGGAATGCCTGACAAACAACCTGACAACTTTTTTTCTTCTTTCTTATCCGTTTTCCTCGGAGTCTCGGAGTGTGGCTTCCAGGCGACCGAGGGCCAATCTCATGCGGGTCAGCACCGTCCCCAGCGGGACTCCCAACTCCGCGGCGATCTGGGCAAAGGTCTTGCCTTCGTAGATTCGTTTCCTCACCACCACTTGCTGCGGCTCTGGGAGTTGCATCAGTGCTTCTCGAACCTGGCGCACCTCCTCCCACCGGACCAGATCCTCTTCCGGTGCGGCGGAGGCCGCTTGTGCCTGTTGACGTTCGAGGAGTTTTTGCTGGACCCGCTCCGCCACCCCTTGGCGACGCCGCAACAGCATCGCTTCGTGGTAGGCGACGCGGTACAGCCACGCCTTCCGGGCCTCGGGAGGGATGCCCCCAGCCGACTCCAGGGCTTTCCCGAAGGTCGTCTGGACCACCTCCCGCGCCAGCTCGCGATCTCCCAGCAACCCGACCGCGAACGCCAGAAGGCGTTCGCTGAGTTCGAGATACAACGCCCCGGCTTCCTGGGGCGGGAGTCGGTCTGGCTCCCGGTTGTTCAAGGCCGTGCGCTCCGTGCACTTACGCGAAACGCAGCGTCGCCATCCCCACAAATGCGCAACCCCGCCCGGTTATTTTCGGTCATCCCGGTTTTTCTCCGCGACAGGAGCATCGCAGCGATTCTAACGATTCTGACGAAGGTTTTCCCTCAGGCCGCGGTTAACGTTCAACGCATTGCATCGATTCACTCCGGCCCGGAGGATCATGAGGGGGGAATACTCCCCCTCCGTGAGATGGTCGGCGGTGGATTCCATGCACCCTCGCCACCGACGGCTGACAATGGCCACGAGAATGCGCGACGTCATCGACCCGGGGCTGCTGGCGGACGCTGCCACGCGCATCATCGCTCGCTTGGAGGATGAGACGGCCGAGGAGGACGGCCCCGTCTTCCACGATCTGCTGAAGGTCGTCCTCGATCTGCTGGAGAGTCCGCTGGGGTTTTGCGGCTACATCGACCCGGAGGGCGCGCTCATCTGCCCCTCGATGACCGAGGGAGTGTTTGCCGCCTGTGCGGTGGAGGGCAAGAGCATTCGTTTCCCCCAGCAGACGTGGGGCGGCCTGTGGGGAGAGATTCTCCGCCGGCGCGTGCCGCTCCTCCGCAACGGCCCGCACCACGTTCCACCGGGGCATCTGCCGATTGAACGTTCGCTCGGCGCGCCGCTGCTGTGCGACGGGGAGCTCGTGGGCGCCATCCACGTGGCCAACCGGGACCACGATTACAGTGAGCACGACATCCAGGTGCTGGAACTGCTCGCCCGCCCCGTGGGTCCCGTGCTCCGTTCCCGGTTGAGCCGCAGGAACAAACACGCTCCGCCACCGGGCTCGGAAATCGATGTGGCCGAGTTGGTCAGGGGTTTGCGGCTGAAGTTGGCACGCGAGTCCTCGGAGCGAAGTGCCGAAACCGCCCGGTGGTCGGAATCGCTCGCCGAGCTGAGGAGCCAGCAGCGCAAGAACGACTCCGAGTTGCAGCAGGTGCGGCAAATTCAGCTCGAGCTCCTCCCCCGGGACGTCCCCCAGATGGCGGGCTATGACATCGCCGCGCAGAATTATCCGCAGTCCATCGTCTCCGGAGACTTCTACGATTTCATCCCCCTGCCGGATGGTTCGTGGGTCATCGTGGTGGGCGATGCCAGCGGCCACGACCTCGCCGCGGCGTTCCATATGGTCGAGGCTCACGCCGCCCTGCACACCTACCTCGATTGCGGCGTGCCGCTGGACCAACTGCTCGACCGGCTGAATGCGACGCTCTGCCGGCACCTCACGGGAAGGTTCGTCTCCCTGTTTGTGGCGCGGCTCGATCCGGCGAGCAGTTGCCTGGAATTCGCCGGCGCGGGACACGACGCCATGGTGCTGCGGGCCGGCGGCAAGCTCGAAACGCTTCACAGCACCGGCCTGGTGCTGGGCCTGGATCGTTCGGGGCGTCGCGCCAGTTTTGAAACCCTCACCCTCGCGGCGGGCGACGTCGTGTGCCTCTCCACCGACGGTTTCTATGAGGCCCACGCCGGAGACAACAAGCTGTTTGGGCGTCGCCGTCTGCTGGAGACCCTGCGGGCTTGCGCTCAGCTCAGCGCCGCGGAGACGATCGCCCGGATGCGAGAGGCGGTGTGCCGGTTTACCCACCCGCTCCCGCCGCAGGACGACATGACAGCCGTCGTCATCCGCAAACTGTAGACAGCTAACTTGAGACGGAGAGGGTCCGCAGGGAGCTGCGCGAGCACGCTTCCGGGCTGACCCGCGCCGCCCTCGGCGCCTACCGCTCCCCCGGCGGCCGGAGCAGCCTCAGTTGGCCTCGGCCGGGAGCACGTTGACCCGCCGCCCGTTCTGATCAAACAGCACCGTCCCATCCACGAGGGAGAAGAGCGTGTAGTCGCTCCCCATCCCGACGTTACGTCCCGGCCGCCACTTGGTCCCGCACTGGCGCACGAGGATGTTGCCGGCGGTGACGCGCTCCCCGCCGAACTTCTTCACGCCGCGGCGCTGGCCGTGGGAATCACGTCCGTTGCGGGTTGAACCTTGTCCCTTCTTGTGTGCCATGATCGCTTCCCTCGCACTCTCGCGACCGCCGGGTCAATGCATCGCGCTGGTGAATTGCTCTGGTGGGGACAGGCAGTCCTTCCCACCCTCCCTCGGAAACCAGAGGGGAGGAGGATTTTGACGCAATCCATCCCCCTTGGCAAGCGGCCGCAGTTAAAACTTGAACGTGAGTGTGCCCACGCGCTCCCTGAGCGGGTCGCGGCAAAACGGCGGTGCTGGGGAGGGCGGCCCGTCACCACGCGGAGAAGTCGTCCGCGCGGGGTTCTTCCAACTGGGCGCGCAGCTCGTCCCGTTCGCGGCGGGTGGCGTCGAGGTCGAAGAGGAGGTACTTGACGTCCAGACGGAGCTGCGCGAGCGACTCCTGCACCAGGGCCAGAATCCGGCGGCGGCGGCGGAAGGCCTCGACGACCTGCTGATACTTGGCATCCAGGGCCGCGAAGTGCGGATGCGGAAGCGCCGCGATGAGACGCCCCAGTTCGACCAGCTCGGTCGGGGTGTCGTCGGTCATGGCGTCTGTAACGGATTTGTCGGTCATGGCGGTGCTTCCTGGATGTGCACTTTTCCAGATACAGATTGTGTGCCGACGCATCGAGAATCACAACCGACTTCCCAACTCTTTTTGCGAGCGTCACTTTCGTTGACCGGTCCGGATGTGCAAAGAGGCGGCCGCTGTGCAACGAAGCGAACAACCGGTCTTGGCCGGATTCTGGAAACCCAGTATGTTCCGGCACTTACGACATAATCAGTGTGTCGACTCAACATGTTGACCGAATGAAACATGCCGGACCTCCTCAAACCTCCTCAAACCTCCGCGAACCTCCGCGAACCTCCGCAGCCCTCCGCAAAACCTCCGCAGCCCTCCGCAGCGATGTGGCAGCATCCGCACAACCGCCAACCTTCTCTTGCGGACAGATCAATCGCAGCCGTTGACCGGGTGAGCCCCCCTGCGGCATCCGGCCAGGTCTGCCGCCGTGGGGTGGAGTCGCCAACTGCCGAGGGAGCCGACTCCCCACCGGGCCTGTGATCCTCCGCTCACCGTCGTGGTTTGGCCATCACCAGAGAGCCATTACCGGAGATGGAACGGATTCCCCGGACTGACCGCCTGCTGCGAGGACGGCGCCAACGCCGGCGGCGATGGTGTCTCTCGTGGGTGGGGTGGGCGCGGTTCCTGGCCTGCCTGTGGGGGCTGAGTGGCTGGCCGATCCTGCTGCTGATGGCGCAGGAGGAGGAGCCGGCGGGGCGCGTGCATCGCGATGGGTTTGAATCCGCCAGCCCCTCATGGAGGATTTCAGCCGAGACGACGGAGACGGCCCAATTGCGGCGACATGAGCGGACCCCCGCCCAGGTCCATTCCGGCCGCTGGGCGGAGTACATCCAGCTTGACGCTGTTCGCCGGGACGAGCGGATTTTCATCGAGCATGCCCTGCCGCCGGCGCTCGTCTTTGAGGAGCTGACGGCGTCGGTGTGGGTGCACTCGAACCGGCCCGGGCTGAAGCTCGGCGTGCGGATCGTGTTTCCGAACCAGATCGACCCGCGAACGAATCGCCCCCTGACGGCGGACCTGTTCGGCAGCGAGTACACGACGCCCCGCCGCTGGCAACAGCTCACCTGCCGCACCACGGAGACGGAGGTCCGCAAGCTGGTGGGTCGGGTGCGGGCTCAATTGGCCCGCAGCATCCCGGCGCCCGATCTGAATGCGCATGGTCTGTATGTGGACCGCGTGGTGCTCTCGCTGGCGGTGGCGCCCGGCGGGTATGAGTTCGCGGTGGATGATCTGGAGCTGGGTCCCCTGGTGGAGCCGACGGCCAACGGGGCCGCGATCGTGCAGGCCCACTGGGACGAGCCATCCCAGCCGCCCCTGACGCTGGGAGACGGCCGGTTGCTGCGCGACGGGCAGCCATTCTTTCCGGTGGTGACGGCGTATCATGGCGAAGACCCGCAGCTGCTGCGGCGGTTGGGGTTCAACGTCGTCTGGATTCCGAAGTTCGACGATCACGCCTTGCTGACGGCGCTGGGGGAGGTGGGGCTGGGGGCGATGGCCGCCCCCCCCCTGCCGGAGCTGCGCGGGCAGGAGACCGCGGCCGCCGAGTCCGGTTCGGACGCGGGCTTGCCCCCCTTCTCGGCCGAGACCGCGAACATCCTCTTCTGGACGCTGGGCTGTGAGATTCCCGCCACGGAACTCCGCGCGGTGCGCGCGGCCGCCGAAGCGGTTCGCGACGCCGATCCCTACCGGCGTCCGATCTTCGCCGACGTCACCGGCAACGCCCGCGAGTTCCATCGTTCCATCGACCTGTTGGGGATCAGCCGACACAGCATTCACACGTCCCTCTCCCCGGCCGAGTACGCGGCGTTTCTGGAGCGGGCGCAGCAGCAGGCCCTCCGCAGCAAACCGACGTTCGCCTGGATTTTCCTGGAACCGAACGTCGCCCACCTCGCCAACCGGCCCCGCGAAGCCGCCCCGCCGGTGGTGGAGTTCGAACAGGTCCTTCTGCAAATGTACGCCGCCCTGGGGGCCGGGCAGAAAGGTCTCGGCTTCTGGAAACACACGCGGCTGGACGACGAGTCCCCCGCCGGCGCGGAGCGGCGCAACGCCGTCCTGATCGCCAATCTCCAGCTTCACCTGCTGCGGCGCTGGATCGCGGCGGGGAAGGTCGTGGACCTGGCGCCCGTGCGGTTGGGGGAAGGGACGCCCCCCGGGCCGCGCGGCTGGAACCAAACCCTGCTCACCCGGTACAACCGCCTCGCCGCCGACGCCCGCCCCCCCGACGCCCTCGCCGGAAAGGTCCGAGCACCGGTCCTCCGCAGCGACGCCGGCTGGCTGGTCCTCCCCCAGTGGCTGGAGGCCGACGCCCAGTACCAGCCGGGGGCGATGACCGCTCAGGACGTCCGCCTCCTGCTCCGCGGGGAAGAGGCCCCTCACGCCTGGATCGTCACTCCCACCGGGGTGCATCCCCACGAGGTGACGTGCAACACCGAGGCGGCCGGCGGCACCGAGATCCGCCTCGACCGCCTCGAACAGTGTGCGGCGATCGTCCTGACGCGCGATCTCGCGGTCATCGAGGAACTCCGTCGCGAGACGCAGCGGACTCGCGAACTCGCCGGACCCGCCTATGTGGAACTGGCCCAGGCGCGGCTCGATCGCGTCCAACTGGTCCATACCGAGCTGCAGCGCCTGGCGCCCAAGCCGGTCCCGGAGGGGGACTTCGTCCTCGCCGAGGCGCAGCGCGAGCTGCGGCGGGCGGAAAAGGAACTCCACGCGGGGAATTTCGATGCCGCGCGGCTCTCCGCCGAGCGCGTGCTGCGCCTCACGCGGCTGGTGATGCACGCCCACTGGGAGAACGCCGCCCGCACCGTCGCCTCCCCCGTCTCCACTCCCTATACGATCTCGTTTCAGACGCTGCCCGATTTCTGGCGGCTGATGCAGAGCGTCGGCCGCGGACGCCCCAGCACCGACAACCTCCTCCCCGGTGGAAGCTTCGAGACGTGGGACAACCTCCTCTATCCCGGCGGTTGGTCGCGTGAGGTGCACGACTCCGCGGAGCAGGTCCGCACGGCGATGGAGCTGAGTTCCGGCGGCGTCTCAGGCCGGTGCCTGCGGCTGGCGGCGTGGGCGGTCGATTCCCGCAATCCGCCGCTGGGGCTGGAGGCTCCTCCGCTGCGGCTCGCCTCCCCCCCGATCCCGGTCTACAGCGGGCAGATCGTCCACATCCGCGGCCAGGTGCGGATCGAGGTCCCCGTGACCGGCGATCCGGACGGGCTGATGGTGTATGACAATCTCTCGGGGACGGTGGGAGCAATGCGCTGGGGGAGCGATGCCCCCCGCGGACGCTGGCTCCCCTTTGAACTCCTCCGCCCGGTCCAGCGCTCCGGCGACTTGCAGGTGACGCTCGAGCTGTGCGGTCTGGGGGACGTCCGCCTGGACGAATTGCACGTCAAGACCATCACCCCCGCGGAGTGACGGTGCCCCTCCCCTCCTTGCGCCCCTCACCCGGCCCGCGGCCGCATTCTCCCCCCCGGGGAGGAAGCGGGGGCGCGGGTGTCGCTCCCGGCTTCACGGCGCCGCGCCGGGACGCGTCAGCGGGAACGAGCGGACGGTCCCCGGTTTGGAGGTCACCGGGTGCTGGCGCCCCCCCGAGAGCTCCTTCACCCGCTCGCTGACGTAGGCGTCCAGCTCGCTGAAGTACACCACTCCGTCCCGGTTGAGGTCCGCCTTCCCGCTCAGCCCCTCGGTCAGCCCCAGCGTGAACAGGCCGCTCTGCTGGGCGGCGTGCTCCAGCGAGACCTCGCGGCCCATCGACGAGGCCATCGTCACGATCCCGAAGTCGTCGGTCGCCAGGTCGCGGACGAGATCGTCGGTCAGGCCCGATGTCGATTTGCGGCGGTCGCCGCCGAGTGTCCCCGCATGGCAGGCGTCGAGGATCACCAGCACGCGGCCGGGAATCGCCAGCAGAATCTGTTTGACCTGCGCATCGGGGACGCCGGTCACCAGCAGCTCCTCGCGGTTGACATCGCTGGGGAGCAGATAGAAGTTGGCGTGCTCGTCCCGGTCGCCGTGGCCGGAGTAGAACACCACGCCGACGTCGTGCTGGGTCATTCGCCGCTTGAGCCACCCCAGCCCGCCGAGAATCCCCCGCTGCGTCGCCTGCTTGTCGGTGAGCAGGTGCGTCTCCACCTGGCGGTACAGCCCGCGGGAGTGGGTGGCGAACGCCTCGGCCACGTTGCGGGCGTCCCGCGCGGCATAGTTCAGCCACAGCTCGGCGTCGTCGTAGTCCGTCACGCCGATCGCCAGCACGTACAGCGACGGCAGCACCGTCTCCTCAGCCCCGCTCGGCGTGGAGGACGTGACCGTCACCTCCAGCGGGGGGGAGAGGTTGTAGCTCACGGCGCTGTCGGCCCGGGCCTGGAGGCGGTGCGTGACGCCGGAGATGAGCGGCACGGTGAAGGTGTGCCGCGGCGTGCGGGACTGGCCGTCGAGTTGCACGATCCCCCCCTGCCCTCCCAGCGGCCGGCCGTTGAGCAGCAGTTGCAGCGACGTCACCGGATGCGACCCCACCTGCGTCGCCTGCACGGTGACCTGGAGCTCGCTCTGGTCGGTCGTCAGCGTCGGTCCGCCGGGGGTGACGATCTCGACCAGCGGCGGCAGGTTCTGCGAGACGTCGGTCAGCGTCTCCCCGCTCCCGGCCAGTTCCAGCGCCCGTTCGACCGAGCCGGCCTGGAGCAGCAGCCGGAGCACGTCGGGCCGGTAGAACCGCTTGCGGAACTGCGCGGCGGGGTAGAACGACGCGAGCTGGTCCGGCCCATGGTTGACGTGCCAGCCCATCAGCCGCTCCCCGCCCGGCGAGGCGGCGTAATACCCCTCCGGCGTCCAGGCAATCCAGTCGTCTGCGACGAAGAAGAGGGACAGGAGGGGCTGAATCCCCTTCTCGACCGTATCGATCTCCGCCCAATAGGCCTCGCGGAGTTGTTCTGCGAACCGGTGATGGCTCGCGACGTCGCTCGCCTCGAGGCGGGCCACGATGTTGTAGAACCCCTCGGGTATATCCAGGGACTTCCCGAGACCGAGCTTCTCGAGAAATGCAATGCTTTGCGCACCCAAGACTCGACGCGGGATGCGACCGGAGATCGCTCGCCGCTCGATCGCGGTGATGGATGTCGAGTCCGTTCCCGCGGCTTGAGTCTTCAACCAGACCGATGTTCCCGCCTCGCCCCGGATCAATGCAAGACAATCCTCGAACGAAAGCGTCTCAATATCCTGCAGACGGTCCTTGTCCTGTCCGACCTCGAGGATCAGGTCGCCGACATGCAACCGTTCCGAGAGCGCGGCACCCCCGTCTGGCACAACGGCGACCACCTCCAGTTTCCCTTCGACCCTCTTGAGAACGGCCCCAATCCCCGCGATCTGCGATGTCCGCGGAGCGATATTCCAGACCCGGAGCGTCATGTCTCCGCCGGCGGAGAGCAGATACCGGCCGTCCGGGGAGGGGGCGACCGCCCAGATTTCGCCGGAGTGCCCGACACATTGCCGCAACCGATCACCACGCATGGCGTCATACAACCACAGGCTGAACTCGGAGCCGACCGCGGCCCGCTGGTCGGCCAGCAGCGTGAAGCAGCGGACCGTGTCGTAGAGGCGATCGTATTCCTCGGTCGGCTGGAGCGTGGCGACGGTCGCTGCGCCGCGGCGGACGGCGACCGACGTCTCCCCGGAGGGCTCCAGCCTCAGCGACCCGCGATCGAACTGCGCCCGCCGCCACTGGCCCGCGGTCGACTGCGTCACCGCCGGGCCGAACTCCAGCCGGGCGAGGTCGAACGAGCGTTCCAGGGGCATGGTTGCTTCTCGCACCGAGCCTGCGCTCGTCTCCCCCCAGGCGATGGCGTTGCCGGCGGCGTTCCAGGCGGCGGCCCAGGGGGTGCGGCCGCGGCCGACGAGCCTCTGCGTCACCTCTCCGTCGTCCGTCCGCCACAGGAGGGTCTCCTGGTCGTCCCCCCCGGTCGAGGCGACGAGCCTCCCGTCGGGGGAGAACCGGGCGTCGAAGATCGCGCTCGTATGCCGGTCGACCCGCAGCGTCACCCGGCCGGTGGCGGCATCGATCAGGCCGGTGAGAGATGGCGGGCTTTCCGACCCCGTGTAGTTCGTCCCCGCGAACAGGAGGCGGTCGCCGGCGGGGGAGAAGCGGACGGGCAGGATCTGGCGCTCTCCCAGGTCGTCGACGGTCCGCAGCAGCCGGCCGGCGGGGGTCCAGAACCGGATGGTGTGGTCCCAGCTTCCGGTGACGAGCCGTTCGCCGTCGCGGGACCAGTCGAGGCAAATGACCTCCGCGGAGTGCCCGGAGAGGACGGCGACCCGCTTCCCATCCGCGACCGACCAGATCGCCGCTGTCTTGTCGAAACTTGCCGTGGCGACCTGCCGGCCGTCAGGGGAAAAGGCGACGCCGTAGATCGCCGCCGAGTGGCCGGTGAGGGTCTGCTCGCAGGCGCCGGAGTCGACGTCCCAGATCCGGGCAGTCTTGTCGAGCGATCCAGAGATCAGCCGCCGGCCGTCGGGGGAGAAAGCAAGGTCGACGCTTACGTTTGCGTGCCCCAGCAGACGGCGGACGATCTCGCCGCGAGGGAGGTCGAGGAGGTAGATGGGGTGAGTTGTCGCCCAATCCGGTCCCGTGAATCCCCCCACGGCGAGCGTCCGCCCGTCGGGGGAGAGGGCGGCGGCGTAGAGCTTTCCCTCCGGCCCGGGGCCGATCGGCGGACGGAGCGTCCGCAGCGGCTCCCCCGTCGCCACGTCCCAGAAGCGGATCGTCTTGTCATACGAGACGGTGATGAGTTCCTTCCCGTCCGGCGTGAACAGCACCTTCCTGACGGTGGCCGTGTGCCCGCCGGCGTCGAGTGCCAGGATCGGCCCCTCCGCGGCTCCCCCCCTCCCCCCGCCGCCGACCGAGGCGGCCAGCATCAGCAGCGTGACGAACCCGCGGTTTCGCATCGTCAGCCCCCCTGTAGCGTGTGGACAGTCCCCGTGTGAGGTGTTGACGTGTCGCAGGGATGCAGCGCGCCGCGCAGAGCCGCCGGGCGCACCGG
>JBBIJW010000010.1:0-161552 GCA_037445755.1 Planctomycetaceae bacterium
ATAGCGCTCCCACGATGAGGGGCGTGATCCGCGGTTGGACGCGGGCGTCCAGCACCCATACCAGCACAGACAACCAGTCGATCCACTCCGGCGTCAGGTTCCACGCAGCCATCCTTGGCTCTCCCGAAAGGCCCGTGCTTGTGACAGACACGTCCTATCGGGAGAGCCCTTTTTTGAAAAGAGGAACCGCTCATTCACGCGGCCCGGGTATTAGCCGGATCTGGGAAAGTGCAGTCCAGTTCTTTCGTGCCCATTCTGACTGAGAACACCAAGTCTGACCATCTGCTCTCAACGATTTGCACGGCTTCGCCGTTGTTCCGGTTGGGCAACTCACCGCCGACGGAACTCGCCTTGAACGTTTCGTCGGAACTCTTGTCGCCAAGTCGGGATTCCATCAACGTCGTTCACGCTGGCCCCCAGCCTCCAAACAACCTGACCGGAACAACGGCGAAGCCGTGCAACGATTTGGCCGGGAGACTCCGATCAGACGACGAGGCTTTGCAGCCACACAACCTTTTGTTCCATAGCGAGTTCCGGTGGCTTCCTCTGATATTTGACGGTGCGCCAGGAAACAATGGACGGGAGTTCGGCGGCGGCGTACAGCAGCGTAACGTGAACCCCCAGACCGTCCAGCGCGGGCGATGATGACACCGTCGTGCGCGGGGCGCCGCAGCGGTAGGACGATTTTGGTGCCAGATTGCGTTCGGTGAGGGGTGACCGGTAGGCTGCCCTCTCCCCCTTGCTCGCCGGCTGTGAGACGGGTGCATGTAACGAAGGAGTCCCGATCCGGGGTGGAGTAGTGCGCTCTGCCCTCGTCACTGCTGCTGGCCCTGGGTCAGCAGCATGAAGGCCGTTTCCAGGTTCACGTCCTCTTCCCGGAACAGCTTGAGGGTGAAGCCGTTCTGGAACAGGAGCGGCGCCAGGAAGCTGTAGTCCTCGATCCCCGGCCGAAGCTGCACATGCATGACCTCGCCCTGCGTTCCGGGGACGGTCCGCACCGAGGCGACCGCTTCGTGCTGGGCGATGAGCCGCGCTGCCCCGGCGGTGTTGCTCGTGACCGCCACGTGCAGGAGGATCGCCTCGCGGGCCTTCTTCATCACCTCGTCCACATAGCCGTCGACGATCATCACCCCCTTCTCGATCATCCCCACGCGGGTGCAGACGTCCGCCAGTTCGGGCAGGATGTGGCTGGAGACGATGATCGTCTTGTTCATGCTCCCCAGCCGGCGAAGCAGGTTCCGCATCTCGATCCGCGCCCGGGGGTCGAGACCGGAGGCCGGCTCGTCCAGCAGCAGCACCTGCGGATCGTGCAGCAACGTGCGGGCCAGCCCCACACGCTGCGTCTGACCGCGGGAGAGCTGGCTGACGAGAGCGTCCCGCTTGAAGGCCATGTCCACCAGCTCCAGCTTCTCCTCGCACACCTTGCGGCGGGTGGGGCCGTTGATGCGGTAGGCCGCGGCGAAGAACTCCAGATATTCCAGCACCGTCATGTCGTCGTACACCCCGAAGAAGTCGGGCATGTAGCCGACGACGCGGCGGATTTCCTGCGGCTGCTTGTAGATCGACATCCCGCAGACGTAGCACTCCCCGTAATCGGGATTGAGCAGCGTGGCGATCATCCGCATGGTGGTCGTCTTGCCGGACCCGTTGGGACCGATGAAGCCGAACACATCTCCCTCCTTGAGGGAGAGGGTGATTTCGTTGGCGGCAATCAGGTCGCCGTAGCGTTTGGTGAGTTTCCGCGTTTCAATCACGAGTCCGCCTTCAGGGAGTATCGTTCAGCGTCTGCTGAGTGATGGGGACCAGCAGCCGCACATAGGTGACGCCGCCCGGGCTGGTCAGCAGAGTTCCCTCCACGTCGAACTGCGCCACGGGGGAGGAGAGCCGGCCGAAGACGATCACCCGGCCGAGATGAATGTAATCGGAGAAATCGAGCCGCGCCAGCGGGACATTGCTGAGCTGCGTGTATTCGGACCCGTCAACGGCTTCGTGAAAGGTGAGCGTCCGGAAGAAACGGTCGACGTCCCGGCTGAGCGGGTCGTAGACCCCGGCCCGGATGTACGTCTCCTGCCCGGTCTTGCGCTGCACGGTCGAGGTGAGTTGCCCCTGGATAAAGGCCCGCAGCAGCCGTTGCCCGCAGCCGCGCGTCAGGTCGTACGTCTGACCGGAGACGAGCCGGCGTTTGTCGTCGGCGCCAGGCAGAGGGAACGTCGCTTCCAGATTCTCGACGATGAACCAGTCGTCCAGATCTCCCGGCAGGCGGTGCCGCAGCTCCACACGCACGATCGCCCCATGGGCATCGACCACGCGCCGGAACTCCGCCAGGGGCGGAGCATCGGGCGGCCCTTCCGCCTCGGCCGTCGCTCCAAACAGCAAACTGGACCATTGGTCGACCGGTACGCCGATGGCCCGGGCCGCGGCGGTTCCCGGTTCCAGCGCGTAACCCGCCCCGCCGAGCTGCAAGCCCCCGCGGCGATACAGTCCGCGAAACCCCTCGTCCGGCCGCGCCAGCGGAGCCATCCTGACCGCCGTCGACGCCGCGGCCCCGGCCCACAACGGCCGCACGTTGACCGTGCGCCGCTGAATCTGGGGACTATAGAACGAGCACCAACTGGAGACCCGCTGCACGCCGGTGTCCACCCCCACGTCCAGGACCGCCAATTGCTGCGCCGCCGCCGACACCCCGTTGGTGGCGTCCGCGAAACTGCTCGACCACCAGCTTGCCAGCACCACCCAGACCGGCAGGGTCGCCCACGTCCAATGCGGCCGGCGCAGCAGCCGATGCACCACCACGTAATCCACCGGACCGATGAGCAGCAGATACAGCACCATCAGGCCGATCACATTCCAACTCGACGGCCGGTCGATTTCCGGGAATTCATCCAGCACGCTCATGAGCTGGGACTGCATGTCGGTCACGCCTGTCGGCGCCAACTGCGAGGGGTCTGCCTGGGCGTGCTCCCGCGACCTGGGAGAGCGCCCCAGGGCCAGTTGCTGACACAGGAACTTCAACCCCCCCCACACCCGCACGGCAGGAGTTCTTCTCTCCGGCGACGCCAGGTCTGCTTCAGCCTCGGCTCGACCAGCGCGAAGGCTGTAGAACGGAGCGGCGTTGAGTTGCAGTCCCACGACGGTCACGATCCCCAGTCCCACAACGGACCGGGTGACGACCGGCGCGGTCGGTCCGTGAACCAGAGTCACCCCCTCCCGCAGCTCGAGCCGCGCCACTTCCAGTTTGTCCAGGCTCAGCAGCGGTCCCCCCTTGTTATGCGGAATGAAGGCGGCGACCCGACTGCACAGGGCGTCCGTCTGCTCCTCCCGGTACGTACCGTGAATGCGGACCGGCAGCCACTCAGCCAGCGGACTTCCGGCGAAGTCCGCGGCGGCCTCGCCGACCGTCACCACCAGCCGTCCCCCCGTCTCGACCCAGCGGCGCAGCGCCGCAGACTGCTGCGGACTCAGCCGCACGTCCCCCAACACCACGACGCTCACGCTGTCCAGCGCTCCGGCCAGGATCGGCAGCTCCTCCACGGGCGTGGGCAGCAGTTCCACCGCGGGGAGCCGCGACGACTCGGGAGAGGATTCATTCTGCCACTGCGCCGCCAGTTCAAAGCCAGGCTGCGGACCGACCAGCATCCAGAAGTCGGTGGACTGCCGGAAGGGCCGCAGTTTTCCTCCCCCCGGCCATTCCACCTGTTGCTGGGATGCGCCGGCGGCATCCGTGAACGTGATCCGGAGCGGGGCGTCGAGACGTCCGCTCTGAAACAGACCGGCAAAGCCCCCCCGCTCATCGGGGGCGAGCGTGAACTCGACGGGCCGCCCATCCGCGTCACTGGCGACGACTTTCGCCGCCACTGCCTCAAACCCCGCCGCGGAGATGACGCGCATCGGGGTCCACCGGCCGACGTGGTAGGCCCCTCCGAAGCCGATGGACGTTTCCGCCGCTGGTGAGGAGCCGGTCGTCGAGACCGAGGCGGCGAACACTCCACCGCTCCAGAACACCACCAGGGCGACTGACAGCAGCAAGCCGGCGCGGGACCGGTGAGTGACGGGAAACGATGCGAACTGGAACTCGGAAAACACCGGATGAAACAGGAAGAACCGTGAGGATGGAATCAGGCGGAGGGAGCAGCACACCCTCAGGGCGTCGCTTCCAATCCACCCGCCTGCCTCCGGGAAACCGGAAGCGGAACGACGCCGTCCGAGCGGTCAGGCTATCAGGTCGTCACTCCCATTCAATCGTGCTGGGAGGTTTGGAACTGACGTCGTACACCACCCGATTGATGCCCCGCACAGAGTTGATGATCCGTGTGGAGACCCGTTGCAGCAGATCGTACGGGAGCCGCGACCAGTCCGCCGTCATGAAATTATCCGTGTTCACGGACCGCAGGGCCAGCACCTCTTCGTAAGTGCGGGCGTCTCCCATCACGCCGACGGTCTGGAGCGGCAGCAGCACGGCAAACGCCTGCTGCACGTCGCGGTACAACCCGGCCTGGCGCAGCTCCTCGATGAAGATGGCGTCCGCCTCGCGGAGCCGTTCCAGCCGCTCCTCGGTGATCGGTCCCAGGCAGCGGACGGCCAATCCCGGTCCGGGAAAGGGATGCCGCCAGATCAGGTCCTCCGGCAGCCCCAGCTCGAGCCCCATCCTCCGCACCTCGTCCTTGAACAGGTCGCGGAGGGGTTCAATCAGCTCAAAGCCCAGTTCGTCCGGCAGACCGCCGACGTTGTGGTGCGATTTGATCGTGGCGGCCGGCCCGTCCACGCTCGCCCCCGATTCAATCACATCCGGATATAAGGTCCCCTGAGCCAGAAAGCGGGCGTTCTCGATCCGGACCGCTTCCTCGCGGAATACGTCGATGAAGACCTTGCCGATGATCTTTCGCTTCTGCTGGGGATCGGTGACGCCTGCCAGAGCCTCCAGAAATCTCCGCCGCGCATCGACGACGTGCAGGTCCGTCTGAAAGTGACGGCTGAACTCTTCCCGCACCTGCTCCGCTTCTCCCTTGCGCAACAGACCGTTGTCCACAAAGATGCACGCAAGCTGCGGGCCGATGGCCTTGAACAGCAGCGCCGCCGTCACCGACGAGTCGACCCCGCCGGAGAGACCGCAGATGACGCGACTGGAGCCGACACGCTCGCGGATCGACGCCACCTCCCGTTCGATCAGTGACTCGATCCGCCAGGCGCCGCGACAGCCGCAGATCGTCTTCACAAAGTTCCTCAGCAGCGTCCCCCCGTGTTCCGTGTGGGTCACCTCCGGATGAAACTGGAGGCCGTAGATCGGCTGCGTGTGGTGCTTGATGGCCGCATTCGGGCAGGTCTCGGTGGCGGCCAGCAGGGTGAAGTGGTCCGTCAGATTGTGGACCTGGTCCCCGTGGCTCATCCAGGCGGTGAAGTGCTGCGGCATCCCGGCGGTCAACGGCGAGGGAGCGTTGATGAGGCACGGCGTATGGCCGAACTCCCGCGACCGGGAGGGGGAGACCTCGCAGCCGAAGAAGCGGCACAACTCCTGCATCCCATAGCAGATGCCGAGGATCGGAATCCCCAGGTCGAAGATCGCCGGATCGGGATGCGGCGCCCCGGGCTCGTAAACGCTGGCCGGACCGCCGGAGAGGATCAACCCCTTGGGCGCCAGGGCACGAATCCGCTCCGCCGGCAGGTCGTGCCGCACAAGCTGGCAGAAGACGTGTTCATCCCGCACCCGCCGGGCGATCAGTTGGGCCGTCTGCGATCCGAAGTCGAGGACGAGGATCAGGTCCTCCCCGGGCGGTACCGACAGCGGAGAATCCGCCGCTGGCTGAGGGGGTAGCGACGTCGAAGCCGACATGGTTGCTCCTTCCCCGGGGGGCCGGGGGAATGCTCCGCAAAAACGCGGAGAATCCCGGATTCTAGCGGCCGCCGGGAGCGCGGCAACGCCGCCACCCGCCTCGGCAGGAGGCCCTCCGAACCCCTGCCGCATAAAGCCCCCCCCGCGACGAGCCGGCTGCCGTGGCGATCGCTGCCCGCGACTCGGCATTGCCTGGGAGCGGATCACTCGTCGGAGGAGCGCATCCCCCCCAGCCGAATCAGGTAGTAGAGGATCGTCATCAGGGATTGGAGCGTGGCGGCGACATACGTCCACGCCGCGGCGCTCAGCACCGAACGCACCGCCGCCGCTCCCTCCTCATCCACAATCCCCAGTTCCGCCAGATGCAGCCGCGCCCGGCGGCTGGCGTCAAATTCCACCGGCAGGTTGATGAGCTGAAACACGAACACCCCCGCATAGGCCAGGATGCCGAACAGGATCAGTTTGGGGCTTCCCAGAAACAACCCGGCGATCACCAGGATCATGAAGGCGATGGGACCGAACTGCGCCGCCGGAACTGCGGCATTGCGGAGCTGGAGCGGCAGATATCCGTGGGCGTGCTGGAGGGCGTGACCGGCTTCGTGCGCCGCAATGCCCACCGCGGTCGCCGACCGGCTGGAATAGACCTCCGGACTGAGACGCAGCGTCCGCGACAGGGGATCGTAATGGTCCGAGAGATGGCCCGGCGTCACCTCGATGGCGACGTCCTCGACCCCCTCCGATTCCAGAATATGCTGCGCGGCAGCGGCCCCCGAGAGGGGCGCCGGAATCTGCATCCCCCGCCGATACGCCGAGTGAATCCGGGCCTGCGCCCAGAGCATCAGCAGAATCGCCGGAGCGGCCATCACCATGTACAGAGGGTCAAAGGGAATCATCGTCGCCTGAACGGTTGAAGAAGTCTCTGGAATCCGCCCCGAAGCTGTCTCAACGCCATCCCCTCCGCCCACGGAGGCGAAGCTGCTGAAACAGCCTCACGTTCACCCATGGTTTCGCGAGGAAGGAAACGGATTCCGCCCCAGCTCGGTTCACCGGAGTCCCCCGAATTGTAGCCTCCCGGCGGCTCTCCGTTGAGACCGATTCGGCGGCAAACCGGGGTGCGGGCGGTTGGTTTGTTCCCGACCGGCGAAGTTCTGCGTTCGCCGGCCAGCTTGCCAGCCGTGCGGGACACGGTCGTTTGGCTCGCGTCGTCCCCCTTCCGCGCGTAGAGTCCAAGCTGACCGGAACTCGACCCCGAACGTCACCATTTCACCGCAGGTTCATGCCGATGTCCTCTTCTGGTTCCCGTCGACGGTTCTTGCATGGTACGGCATTGGCCGGTGCGGCCGGTTTCGTTTCCGGCTGGAGCACGCAGCTCACCGGGGATGATCCCCTCCCGGGAGGTGCAGCCGACCCGCGGCGAGATCCCCTGCTCACCACGACCAACCCGGTCATCCAGCGGGCTCGGGATGCCGCCCTGACGGTCCTGAAACCGACCCCCGCGCAACTGGAGCGCGGACTGGAATTGCATCGGCATAGTCTGGTGTTCGATGCCTACGGCTTTGCTCCCCGCGCGGCGGTCGATGGAGAGGCTCTGGCCGCCCTGGCCGCCGCCGGCGCCTCGGACGCCGAACTCAACGACGCCCGCGAAGAGATGACCATGCTCCGCGCCGCCCTCGTTCCGGCCGAACGCGCCGAGTTCCGGGAGGCCATGACCTGCGCCGGCGTCACGGCGATCTTCCAGAACGCCGGAGAAGAGGGGCACGATCCGCTGCGGCTGATGAAACGCCTCGCCCGTTTCACCTACCTTTCCGACATGCTCCGCGGGACGCTGCGGCGGGCCGTGCGGCCGGAGGACATCCAGACCGCCCACGCTGTCGGCGAGCACGTCCTGTACCTCACCGGCAACGGCGTCCCGCTGCCGGAGCGGTGGGAATCGGTCGAGGAGGAACTCGGCTACATCCGCATCTTCTACCAGCTTGGCATCCGGATGATGCACCTCACCTACAACCGGCGGAACATGCTGGGGGACGGCTGCGCGGAACCGGCCAACGGAGGGCTCAGCGATCTGGGCCGACAGGCCATTGCCGAGATGAACCGCGTGGGAGTGATTGTCGATGTCGCCCACAGCGGCTGGCGGACCAGCCTGGAGGCGGCGCGGGCCTCCACCCGGCCGCTCGTCGCCAGCCACACCACCTGCGCCGCGCTCCAGCCGCACATTCGCGCCAAGCCGGACGACGTGATTCGGGCCATCTGCGAGACGGGCGGGCTGGTGGGCATCTGCTGTATCCCCAACTTTCTGGGAGGGACGGGCGACATTGCCGCCCTGCTCGATCACATCGACTACGCCGTCCGGACCTTCGGCGTGGACCACGTGGCCATCGGGACCGACGTGGCCCATACCTCGCAACATAGTGCCGCGGAGAACGCCAAGGTCCCCTCGCGGGGGAAACGCCGACCGCGGTTTGCCGCCCTCTGGCCCGAGGGTGCTCTGGGAGGCAACTGGCCCCGGCAGGCGAGCCTCGGCTGGTCGAACTGGCCGTTGTTCACCGTCGGTCTCGTCCAAAGGGGATACTCGGAGGGAGAGATTCAGAAGATTCTCGGCGGCAACGTCCTGCGGGTCTGCCGCGACGTGTTGACCGACGTCCCCGCTTCCGCCGGAACTGTCTAGCCGCGAGCTGCTTCCTCGGAGATGCGGCGCCATCGCGCCGGAACCGTTTTGCCGCGGCCCGCAGGGGAGCTCGGAGCGGCGGGGGAGCGGAACCCCTTGTGGACATCCACACGCAGGTCACGTACCTTCGATCTCGGACAAGCCTCACACCTTCCACGGGCTGCACATGGCTGATCCCTCTTCCCCCCGCCGCAAGTACCAGAGCACCCCTCCGGAGATTGCACACATGCCTCCGGGGGTGCCGTACATCATCGGCAACGAGGCTGCCGAGCGGTTCAGCTTTTACGGGATGAAGGCGATTCTGGCGATCTTCATGACGAAGCATCTGCTGGACCTCACCGGCACACCGGCGCGGATGAGCGAAGCCGAAGCCACGGAGTGGGTCCACAATTTCGGGTCGGCGGTGTACTTCTTTCCGATCCTCGGAGCGGTCGTTTCCGACTGGCTGTTCGGAAAGTACCGGACGATCCTGTGGCTCTCGATGGTCTACTGCGCCGGTCATGCGGTGCTGGCTTTGATGGAAGTTCCGCAGTGGATGGGACTGGAGCCGCGGACGCTGCTGGGGATTGGATTGGGACTGATTTCCGTCGGCGGGGGGGGAATCAAGCCGTGCGTCTCGGCTCACGTGGGGGACCAGTTCGGCCGCCGCAATCAGCACCTGCTGACGAAGGTGTTCGGCTGGTTCTACTTCTCCATCAACTTCGGAGCGATGTTCTCATCGTTGCTGACGCCCAAGCTCCTGGAGGAGTTCGGGCCGGGAGTCGCCTTTGGGGTTCCGGGAGTGCTGATGGGGGTGGCGACCTTCGTCTTCTGGTGGGGCCGGAACACATTCGTGCACATCCCGCCGGCCGGGAAGGCATTCTTCGTCGAGACGTTCAGCCCGGTGGGACTCCGGGCGATCGGCAACCTGATTCCGCTGTATCTGTTCGTGGCGATGTTCTGGGCGTTGTTCGATCAGACGGCGTCGGCCTGGGTGTTGCAGGCGGAGAAGATGGAGCGGACGGTGCACACGGCGCCCTTTCCGGAAGACGGCACTCCGGGGATGCGTCCCGCGGCCTGGCGGGTGCTGGACGTCCTGCTGACTCCGTCGCAGCCGGTCGCGGACGAAACGCCGCGCGTGCAACGCTGGGAGCTGTTGTCGTCACAGCTTCAGGCAGTCAACCCGCTGCTGGTGATGCTGATGATCCCGGTCTTCACCTACGGCGTGTACCCCGCGCTGGGTCGACTGTTTGAAGTCACCCCCCTGCGCAAGATCGGGATCGGGATGTTCGTGACGGTGCTGGCTTTTTTGGTCTCGACGTGGATTCAGATGCTGATCGACGGTGGCGGGCGTCCGCACATCGGTTGGCAGGTGCTGGCCTATGTGATCCTCACCGCGGCGGAAGTGATGGTCTCCATCACGGCGCTGGAGTTCTCCTACACGCAGGCGCCGACGCGGATGAAATCGTTCGTCATGGGACTGTACCTGTTGTCCGTGACGATGGGGAACCTGTTCGTGGCGCGAGTGAACGCCTACATCCAGCGGGCGGAGGCAGCGGGGACCCGCAGCGGACTGGAGGGGGCCAACTACTACGGATTCTTCACCGCCTGCATGTTGGCGACGGCCCTGCTGTATGTGGCGTGGTCGCAGTTCTACCGCGGTCGGACGTACATTCAAGGGGCGAATGAGCACGCCCCCGCCGGCGGGGAGGAGCCGGCGACCCCGCGGGTGGAAGCCTGAAGGACCTGCATCCGTCCATGCCGACTGCCGTGCAGCGATTCTTCGAATGGTATCTGGACCTCCCCCCCGCGCCGCCCGGGCAAGGGACGGCCTGGAGACTGGAATGGGGGGCTCCGCCGGGAAGTGTGGGAGCCTGGCCGCTTTTGGGCTGGGTGGCTCTGGCGGCCGTGATCTTCGTCGTGCTGGTGTACCGTCGCGACGCCGCCGGGCTGTCCTGGGGCCGGCGGTGCGGACTCGTGGCGCTGCGGCTGGCGGCGGTGGCGATCGTGCTGGTAATGCTCTCCCGCCTCTCCCTCCGGGTGGACCGCACAGAACTCCCCTCGGTTGCAGTCTTGCTCGACGTCTCCGGCAGCATGGGCCTGAGCGATCGCTACCAGGACCGGCGGCTGACGGCCGCAGCCGAACGTCTCGTCGCCGAGCAGCGGCAGTCCTCCGGCGACAATGCCCCCACCCGGCTGCAGCTCGTGCAGGCGATCCTGACGCGCGAGCGCGGCCGGTGGCTGCGGCAACTCCAGCAGACGCATCAGGTGCGGCTGTATGCCTTTGATGAACACCTGCGGCCGCTACGGACCGCCGTGGAAGGGAGGGAGCCCGAATCGCCGGACCACGACCTCCTGGCCGCCGTGAATCGCCTGACGATCGAGGGGGGGGTGACCGCCCCCGCCACCGCCGTGCGCCAGGTGCTGGAGGAGCATCGCGGCCGGTCCCTGAGCGGCATCATCCTGTTCACCGATGGCGTGGCCACGGTGGGGGAGGAGGAACGGCTGTCCGTCGCGGCCCGCTGGGCCCGGGAGCGGGGAGTCCCCCTCTTTCCCGTCGGCGTGGGGAGCGACGATCCGGCCCGCGACATCGAACTGTACGACTTGCTCTCGGACGACGTCGTCTACATCGGTGATCCGGTCACCTTGGCCGTGCGAGTGAGGAACTTTGGCTACGCAGGCCAGACCACCGAGCTGCGCGTCGCGGCCGAAGGAGACGAGCGGGTGCTCGCCTCCCGCCGTGTCCAACTTCCGGCAGACGGCACGGCCCGCATCGAGGAATTGACGTTCGTTCCCCAGCAGGAAGGGGAGTATCGGCTGACCGTCACGGCGGTCCCCTTGCCGGGCGAACTCGACGTTCAGAACAACACGCTGCGCCAGCAGATCACCGTTCGCCGCGACCAGTTCCGAGTGCTGCTGGTGGAAGGCCCCCCCCGGTGGGAGTACCGGGCGCTCAAACCAGTACTGGAGCGGGATGACGCCATTCTGGTGGAGACCTACCTGCAAGAGGCCGACCTGAACTTTGCACCCGAGGATCGGACGGCGCTGGAGTCGTTCCCGGCGACCAACACCCAACTCCAACGGTATGACGCGATCATCTGGGGAGACGTCGATCTGGGAGGGCTGGACCGAGGAGCAGCGGAACGGCTGCGGGAGTTTGTTCGGGAGCATGGCGGCGGCGTGATTTTCATCGCCGGGGAGCGGCACAACCCCTGGGAGTACGGCGGCACGGCTCTGGAGATTCTGCTCCCCTTCCTCCGGGAGGGGGTCGAACCGGTGCTGGTGGAGAGCGGGTCGCGGACGGGGCGTTTCCGGCTGGAGCGGACGGTGGAGGGGCGCTCGTGGCCCCTGATGCGCCTCGCCGACGAGGCCGCTGATGATGAAGCCGCCTGGCGGTCGCTGCCGGCGGAGATGGATTGGTTCGTGCGGATTCCGGAACTCAAGCCGGGTGGATTGGCGCTGGCCGTCCGGTCCGGCTCCGGCGGCGCACCTTCCTCCGATCCGATCATCATCCATCAGCGCTATGGACGCGGACAGGTGCTCTACCACGCCGTCGACTCGCTGTGGACCTGGCGTCGGCGGGTGGAGGACCGGTACTACGGGCGGTACTGGTCCCAGGCGGTGCGAATGGTGGCGGCTGGCAGGCTCCGCCGCACTCACAGCGGGTGGGAACTGACGTCCGATCGACGCACCTACCGGCCGGGAGAGGCGGTGCATCTCCGCCTGCGCGGGGGGGGACAGGAAAGCCCGGAGACGCTCGACCCCGCCGCGCCGGTCCAGGTGCGGATCGAATCGGCCGGCGGTCAGCAGGTGACAATTCCGCTCGCACCGCGGCCGGGAGAGAGCCACACGTGGGAAGGGACGGCGACGCGGCTCCCCCTGGGGGTACAGACGGCGACGCTGATCACCGACGACCCGGCGGCCCCGGCGCCGAGCTGTACGTTTCTCGTTGAGCTACCCAACCGCGAATTGCGGGATCGCAAGATTGCCCGCACCGATCTGGAATTGGCCGCCAAAATCTCGCAGGGGAGCTTCTTCATGTTTGCCGACGCAGAGGACGTTCCCGCCGCCATCCCTCGCCGGCAGGCGGTCCGGCTGACCCAGTCTCGCCCCATCCCGCTTTGGAACCGGGGAGAGCTGCTGGTGCTCCTGATTCTCCTGTTGGCGGGAGAATGGGTCCTCCGCAAGCGGTCTCGGCTGGTATGATGAGAGCGGGGCGAACGCGGTCGCCGCGGGTCGCTTCCGCAGTGCCATCTCCCTGTCTCGCCGTCCCCATGGCGTCCCTGACCACCACGATCGACTCGTTCCGTCGCCGCTTGAGACGGCTGATCGTGCTTCGCGGGGTCTGCTGGGCCGCGGCGGTGGGGTTGGGGTGGCTGGGGCTGGCCGCCGCGCTGGATGCCCTTGTGCATATGCATTCCCCCCCTCTGCGCCTGGCCCTGGGAGGAGTCGCGGTGGCGCTGACGGGGTGGAGCCTCTGGAGGGGCGTCGCGCGGCCGTTGCTGGCCGACTGGAGCGACGTCTCCCTGGCGCTGCTGATCGAGCGGAACTTTCCTGCCTGCCGGGATCGCCTGGCGAGCGCGGTCGAGTTTGCTCATCGGTCGACGGCTGGTTCCGATCGATCCTTGGAGCAAGCGCTGCGGGAGGTCGCCATTCGTCGGGCGGCCGAGGAATTCTCCGCTGCGGGGCTGGAGCGGCGGCTCGATTGGCGCCCCGCGGGGCGGGCCGGCGCTGCCGTGGCAGTCGTCGCCGCCCTGCTGGCGGCCTGGTTGCTGTGGTCCCCTCAGACCGCTCTGTTGGCATTGGAGCGGCAGGTGTTTCCCTATCGGGCCGGGGATTGGCCCCGAGCGACGATCCTGGAATTGCTGGACGAGGAACTCCGGCCTCTGGGGGGCGAGGTCGCCCGCGGCCTCGCCGGCGAGTCGCTCACCCTCTACATCGCCAATCAGCGGGGGGATGTGCCGGAAGACGTGCGGCTGGAGCGACAGACCTTGGACGGCGACATCGAGCCGGTCGAGACGATCCGCACCCACCTCCGCCTCCCGGGGCGCGGGGAATGCGGAATCGCCGTGGCCACCCTGACTCCCGAAGAGGGGGTGTTGCGATTGCGGGCGGTGGGGGGGGACGACCGCAAAATGCCCTGGCAGACCTGGAGCATCCTCCCCTCGCCGCGGCTGGAACGATTTCACGTGCGGATCGAACCGCCGGAGTACAGCGGCCTGCCGGTCATCGCAGAGGATCGCCCCGTCGGGCACATCGAGGGACTGCTGGGGAGCACGGTGCACCTCGTGGCGGAATCGAACGTCCCGCTGCGCGAGGTGGCGTTGCATCGCGATCAGGAACCCCCGTTGCGGCTGGCACTCGATGCCGAGGGACGGCGCGTGGAGGTGCGGCTGGTGATCGAGACCGAGGGCCGCACCGTGTACCGTTGGGAGGTTGTCGACCAGTTTGGCATGGAGGCCAACCGCCCGCAGCGGTTGGAAGTGCGGGGACGCGCCGACCAGCCCCCCCGGGTTGACTTGCAATTCCCCGCCGGGGCGATGACCGTCACACCCACGGCGCGACTCCCCCTGACAGCGGAATGCGTGGACGATCTCGGGTTGCAGTCGCTGACTCTGGTCACCACCGCGGGGTCGTCGGCGAGCGAACCGACGCGCCACCCCCTCGCGGATTGGAGCACGCTGCCGGCTGGCACCCACCCGCCGCACCATCACCGACTGGACGTGACATGGGACCTCGCCGAGCTGGCAGGCCAACCGGGCGAGAGCCTCGAATACCTGATCGAGGCGGCCGACCGGCGTCAGCCCGAGAGGCAAATCGGCCGCAGCCGCGCCCTGACGCTGCAGTTCGTGACCGAAGCGGAAAAGCTCCAGGAGCTACGGAGCTATCAGGCGGGCATGGCGCGCATTCTGGCGCGGCTGGAATCGCGGCAAACCGCCGCCGTCCAGACGACGCGCGACCTGGGAACGCAATGGTCGCTGACAGGCGTGTTGCGTGACGCCGACCACTCGGCCCTCGCACAACTGGACTTGGAGCGGCGGCGACTGCTGGGAGACCTCACCGATGCCCGCACCGGCCTGGCCGCGCAAATCCGCCGCGTCCGCGACGAACTCGCCTGGAACCAGATTTCGGACGAGGCGACGAGCCAGCGGCTCCACCGCCTCAGCCTGCACCTGCGACGCATCGTGGAGGAACTGGCGCCGGAATTGGGCGCATCCCTCGCGACGGTTCGTCAGAAACTCCCGGAGCCGCCGGCTCCGGGGGCTGAGGAGTCTGCTCCCAGACCGACCGCCGCCGGCGACTCCGCGGAACTGACGGCCGCCCTGAATCAGGCCGCCCTGTCACAGACCGCCATCGCCGACACGCTCGCCGCCATGCTGGCAGAACTCTCGGAGTGGCAGCGACATCTCGACGCCACGCGGCATCTGGAGGAACTGGTCGCCGAGCAGCGCCGCCTGCGGGAGGAAACAGCGGACCTGGGGCAGCGGACCCTCACGCATCCGCTCGACTCACTCCCTCCGCAGGATCGCGCCGACCTGGCCCGACTGGCCGATCGTCAACGGCAGCTCACCACGACTCTCGAGCGCCTCCAGGCCATCTGGCGGGAATCCGCGGCCACCGCCGATGAGCCGACCCGGGACGCCGCACCGCGAACCAACCGGCCGCTCCCGCAAGCACTCCGCGACAGCCGGCTGGCCCAGCAGATTCAGGAGGCGGCCGACCATCTCGCCGCCAATCGCATCGGACAGGCGCTGGCTGATCAACAAGCGGTCCTCCAGGCGCTGGAAGAGGTCTTGGCGGATGTGTCGGACCTGACCGTCCCCGATCACCAGGCCGTGCGGGAGCTGCTTCAGGTGGCTCGACAGGAAGTGGAGACGCTGCGCCGACGGCAGGAGGACCTGCAACGGAAGGTCCCGAGCATCCGACCCCTCTCGGCGGACCCCGGCCAGCGGGAGGAGTTGGAACTGCTCCGCAAGGAGCAGCAGGAACTGGCCGACGAGTTGGACCAGATGGCTCAGCGACTGCGGCAGTGGTTGATTGAGCCTCCCGCGCAGACGGCTGCCCGGGCCGCCGCCTGGGGCCGCTCCGCCGCCCGGTCGCTCGCGGAACTCAAGGACGATCAGGCCCTGCGTGACCAGCGCGCGGCGCTCGATGATCTGTTCCAGTTGGACCGCGAATTGGAAGCCGCCCAGCAGGCGGCGGAACAGGAACGGTTGCGTGCGTTGTTGGCTGGTTTGTCGGGCGAGGTTCGCGCCTGGCTGGGAACCCAACAGCAACTTCTCGACGTCACACGGCGGCTGGAATCGTTCCGCTCCGAGCAGGGACGCTTCGACCGCGCCAGCCTCCGGCAGATCGCCGAAACCGCCCAGACACAGCAGCAGACCGCCGACGAAGTCCGCCAGCGGGCGGCACACCTCCAGGACCTCGAATTGCTGCATACGGTTCTCACCGCCACGGCCGACGACATGGCCGCCGCCGCCAAACGCCTGGAGAAACGTGAGACCGATGCCGCCACGACGTCTCGCCAGCAGTCGGCGGCCGAGCGCCTCGGCGCCCTGCTCGCCAGTCTGGATGCCGCCGCGGCGGAACCAGCCCCCGATGCCTCTCAGCGTCCGACAGCCGCACCCGCTGCCACCAACGCCGCCCAGTCCGCCGAGTTGTTTGAACTGAAGCTGATGCGCGGCTTGCAGGCGCAACTGCTGGAGCAGACGCAGCAACTTCAGACCGCCGAGGAAACCTCGCCCCTGGACAAGTCCCAGCGGGTGGAACTCGGGCGGATCATCGAGAGCCAGCAGCAACTGGCCGCCCGTGCCGAGGAACTCCTCCGCGAGGAGCATCCGGCGGCGCCTCGACCGGACGCTGCTCCGGCTCCGCCCGCGCCTCCACAGCCGCCGGGAGATGCTCCCGCCGGTGATCGCCCCGCGCCAACCCCCGCTGCGGTTCGCTCCCCCTCCGCGATCGACCAGGCGCTGGAACGCGAACTGGAGTCCGGGACGAGGGATCGCCGCCCGCCGTCAGCCGAGGCTGAGCGGACGCCGCCGCCCGAAGAGATTCCGCTCGAAATGCAGGCCGCCGTCCGGGAACTCCAGGAACAGCGTCTCGCGGAGGCGGTCGGGCGCCAGGCAGCGGCGCTGCGGGCACTCGATCGGTTGCTGGAAGCGGCGGCGCGCCAGCAGGCGACGCCCAGTCCGGAAGCGGCGGCTCAGACGGAGCTTGCCGGGGTGGGGGAAGGGCGGAGCGATGAAACCGGCCGTTCCACCGGCAGCGGGGAAGGCGCGGCCCGGGAGAGCGATCCGAACCGGTCCGGGACGCCGCGGAGCGTTCCCCCCCTCGAACGCCGCCGGAACCTCGCCACATCCGTCTGGGGACATCTTCCCGATCGACTTCGCGAGCAGATGCAGCAGTCCTATCGCGAACGGTATCTCCCCGGTTACGAAGACCTCGTGGAGCGCTACTACGAGATCCTGGCGGAACAGCACGGGGCCGACCCGCTGCTCCCCAACAACAGTCGAGAGCGATTGGACGAGCGTTGAGGGAGGGAGTGGAGGACTCCCTTTCGGCCGACCTGCCGGCGCACGCTGATCCTTCCGCGCACCCCCCACCGGCCGGAGAGGTCCCTGCGGGAGAAGGGGATCCTTCACCGCGACAGGCAGTCTTCCATCTGAGCGAGTGCTAACCGCAGGTTGGCCTGCGTCCACAGCAGCGGCGTGAGATCGTTCGGGACGTAGCGCCCGTTCTCCAGGAAGTAGCTCTCCGGACAGCGATAGGGACCAAACGGAGAATCCGGCGGCGTCAACTGCGCCAGGCTCCGCTGCAGGTGGTCCTGCTGCTCGGCCAGATCGCGGGGGTGCCCGGAGCGGAGATAGCGTCGGCCGAAAGTCACCGACAGGATCGGGTCGAACAGACACCACTGGGCCTCCTCGCCCGGCTTGAGCAGGGCGTCCCGGGCGGAGAGATTGTCGCTGAAGTCGCTGGTGCGGGTCTCGGCGGAGAGGAGCGTGCGATAGTTCGCGCACCAGTACGAGTCTCCCAGATAGCGGCGGATGCCGTGCTCCCCCTGCAAGTGCGTCCGGACGTTGTGAATGATCTGTTCGGCGCACTCGTCATCGACGACGTCCAGCGGATAGATCAAGAACAACAGGGCAGCGTCGTACTCGCGGCGCTTGGTGGGGTCGGCCTGGATGCATTCCGCTGGCAGGATCGCCTCCAGCGCAGCCTCGCCGCGGTCCAGGAGGGTCTCCAGCAGAGGCTCGTCGACGGGGCGCTGCAGGGCGGCCAGGTCCTCGGCATAGCTCGTCTCCACAATCAACCGCCGCAGCTCACGCAGCCCCGCCACCGCGGTGCCGATGCTGGAGGCTTCCACCTTGCGGGCCTCTTCCCAGTGGCCGCTGTCTTCATCCTGCCAGTACTGGACGGTGTGCAGGACGTGTACCAGGTCGGCCAGGACCGTCAGTTCCTCCCGGCTGGGGATGAGCCAGCCGTCGCGGATCAGCTTGCAGGCCAGCCACAGCAGATAACCCAGTGCGTCGTTCTGAGCGTGAGCCCACTTTTCGGGAAGCGGGGAGAGGGTGCGGCCGTCGAACCGGACGTGCGGACGATGCATGGGGTCGCGGGGGTCCAGACGTCCCTCAATCAAGTCCACCATCCGCTCGTGGTGGCGCACGTGGAAGGCCAGCAGCGCCACGACCGTCCGCGCCGCCGCCAGGCAATCCCCCAGCACGTAATGGGCGTGGGCGATGTGCACGTTGTCCCGCACCCAGACGTGCTGATAGCCGGTGAGGGCGAACTCGTCATGAGCGGCATTCGCCGCGCAGAACAGCCCGTTGGGGAGCGTCGGAAAGTGAAACGTCCCCTGCAGGTTGAGAAACCGCACCAGGGCGCGGACCTCCTCGGGGGTGGAGAGCGGGGCGGTGACGTCCATGACGGTGCTCCAGGCGGTGGACCCGCAACGCGCTCAACCCCGCCAGCGGGGTGCAGCGGCGCGTCCCCGGATTGTCTCCCTCATTTCCTCTTCCAGGCACCGTTCGGCGGAGCATCCGGCTGCGCGCCGGGTCCGAAGTACCGCAGCCCGACCAGCGGCTCCGTTCCCGTGTTCTCGAAGGTGACGCCCGACTGCGCTTTCTTGGCCGAGACGAACACCTCATCCTCGGTCATCTCACCGAACGCGATCATCACCGGCGCTTGCAGCGTCAACTTCTCGATGCGGCCATAACCCTGGACCGTGATCCACCCGTACGCCCCGCCGTCCCGGAGGGTGCATCTGGCTCCCGGCTGCACGGTCAGTTCCTTGGCGGTGAAGAGCTGTTCGCCGTTCACTGTCCCGTAGACGATCCACCGGTCGCACCAGCCGTCCCCCTCCGCAGAGACGATCGGCTCCAGGTAGTTGGAGTCCTTGAAGTGCGGATCGACGTTCTTCTCCCAGTCCAGGGCGTCGACCATGTAGGCGTTGTCGTTGTGGTATTCCGGCGGGAAGTCCTTGGTGAGCAGGCTGCGGGGGACCATCCGCCCTTCCACCAGCGACTGGTACATGCCGAAGACGTCGCTCCCCCACTGGGGTTCGTAGGTGACCAGCGATCCCGGGGCGTGCAGCACGCAGGGGGGGATCAGCCAGCCTGTGCCGGGCTTGAGGCGGTACGCCTTGGAAAGGTCCAGGATGCCGTTGTCCCCTTCGTTCCAGCGGTCCAGGCAGTCGACGACATCCTGCTTGGTGGTCCCCGGCTCCAGACCCATGAAGGTGTAGGGGAAGTGGTTGCCGATCTGGTTCATCTGCGGGGGGAAGTAGTAGCTCTCCGGCTTTCCCTCCTGGCCGACCTTGGCTGCCTGCTCGGCGTTCTGGTGCATGTGGTGAGGGATCGGCCCCATGTTGTCGAAGAACTTCGAGTACACCGGCCACTTGTGGTACTTGTTCCAGATCGCCTCGCCGATCAGTTCTCCCTTCAGTTCCGCGACGGCGTCGCGCAGCAGAAACCGCTCTTTCCCGGCGACGCACCAGGAGAGCCCCTCGTCCCAGGCGCGGTTCTCGTTGGCTGCCTCGGTGGTGGAGGCGAACCACCGCTCATCGATCCCCCCCCGGTGCATCCCCAGGGCGTAATAGTCCTGCGGCCGGAGCTTGAGTCGGCGGCCCGGCTGGAGAAAGGACCGCGGCACCCACGTCGGGGCCAGACGCAGAATCCCGTCGTTGGCGGTGAGGGCGGAGGCGGCAAGCTGAGCGACGGCGGCCATGAGCAAATCTCTTCTCGGAGGGCGAGGAATGACAGTCGGCGACATCGAGTCGCGGCGTGCAGCAGGCCGCACCCCCTGGCAGGGAGGACCAGAGATCATCGCGCGACCCGCCATGAACCTCCACTTGTACGGGGTCCGTGGCGGAAAATCAAAGCGACTGGCTCACCCGCGCGGGGGTGAGTTCCAGAGCGAGCGGGGGGATGTCAGCCCCCCGACCGGCAGCGAATGCGAGATGCCGTCGTTCTGGGGGGAAGTGCGCCGGACACCGCTGCCGGCTTGCCCGACAGGGGCGGTTTCCCCCCATTCCCAGGCAAGAGCTTTGAGAGAAGCATGGCCATGCCTGGAGAACCCCCGGCGGCGGGGTGATGTCCAGGTCCGTCCGACCTGGCCGCGCGAGTGGCGGGGAATGGCGGCAGCACTCCCTTCGGATCGCGGCTCACCAGGGCCAGCGACCGGCCCCGGCCACCAGGCAGGCGGCGGCGAGACAAACAGTCGCCAGAATCGCCATCACCAGGGGAGCGCAGCCTGAGCCCCGTGCGGGCGCCACTCCCGTCGCCTGGGCCAGTCCCTCCACCGCCGCTTTGGCCTCGCGGAGTCCCGCGCCCGTCGCCTCGCGATAATGCTTGATCGCGGCGATCTTGCCTTGCGTCTGCAGGATCTCCAGCACTTCATCCGCAAGACCCTGCGGGGCACCCCCCGGGGAGCAGCCGCTCCCGGCCGGGGGAGAGACGTCCGGATCGCGGGGGAGTTCGGCGCCGCAGCCCTGGCAGTGGGTGCGCTCCGGCGGATTGCGACGGTCGCAGAAGCGGCAGACGATGAGCATGAACTCCTTCCCCGGTTCACTGCCGCCGTTGACGCTCATAGGCGAGCAGGCCGGTGACGATGGCCCGCAGCTTCGGTTCGGCGGCGTTGGCGACGGCGATGATCTCCTCCACGACGGCCGGCTGGAGAGCGTCCGGCAGGCACAGATCGGTCACGACCGAGAGACCCACCACGCGCAAGCCGGCATGAACGGCGACGAGGACTTCCGGTACGGTCGACATGCCGACAATGTCCGCACCGATCAGCCGCAAGAACCGGTACTCGGCGCGGGTCTCCAGGTTCGGTCCGCACACCGCCACGTACACGCCGCGGTGGGCGGCGAAGTTCTCGCGCCGCGCAATCTCCAGGGCCACGTCTCCCAATTCCCGGTCATAGGGGGCGCTCATGTCGGGAAAGCGGGGGCCCAGCCGGTCGTCGTTGATCCCGATCAGAGGGTTGTCCCCCATCAGGTTGATGTGATCGTCAATCACCACGATGTCGCCGCAGCGGTAGAACGGGTTCATGCCGCCGACGGCGTTGGAGACGATCAACAGGCCGGCTCCCAAATGCTTGAAGACGCGCACCGGCAGGGTGAGTTCGCGGAGGGGATAGCCCTCGTACATGTGGAAACGGCCGTCCATCGCCAGAACGGGGAGACCCTCGAGCCGGCCGCACACCAGCCGTCCCCGGTGACTGGCGGCCGTGCTTTTTAGGAAGTGCGGAATCTCCTCGTAGTCGAGGCTCGCTTCCACCTCAATCTGCTCGACCAGGCTTCCCAGCCCGGTGCCGAGAATGATTCCTGCGTAGGGAGTGTGGTTCCAGCGGCTGCGAATGTACTCGCCGGCCGCAGTCATTTTGTCGAACAGGTCGAGCACGGGCGTCGGTTCTCCGGAGGGGAGGCAGAAGGTGGGCAGGTGCGGGGGCGGCCGGCCCTTCCGCCGCACGAGTGAATCATTCCATGGGCAGGGGCGCCGTCGCCGCCGAAGACGACAACTTCAGTTCCTGGAGAATCCGCTCGGCGAGCCGCGCGTGTCCCCGAGGTCCCGGCGGGAGGTCCGCAACTTCTCTCTCCTGCGAGGCGACCGCCGACGCCGGCCAGGTGGACTCCCACTCCCCCCAATGGTCCACCAGAGGGACGTCGTACTCCGCGGCCGTCGCCCGAATCGCCTCCACGTAGACGGAGCGGTCCAGAGCGGTCTCGGCGTCCCCCCTCCCCAGGCAGGGAGGCGTGCAGAGGATCGGCACGGACCTGGCAGCCAAGACTGCCTCCACGACGCCGGCCAACTGTTGCTCAAACGCTTCCAGCGCGGTCAGAGGCTGCTCGACGTCGCAGGGACTGAGGCTGAGGAGTACGACGTCGGGATGAAACCGGGCCACCCGCTGGGGGAGCTCCTGCGTCAGGCGGGCCAGAGCCGGCCCCGGACGTGTGTCCACGATGAACACGTCCGCGCTCCGCCAGGGGTGCGAGCGGATCGCTTCGGTGAGTTGGCTGGTGAAGGTCGGCCACTCCCGTAATCGGGGGGGGGCGGCGTCGAACCCCTCGCCCACCAGCATCCACGTCAACGGCGCCGGTTGCTGCAAGGCCGTCCACACCTGCTCCCATGCCGACGCTTCCTGGGGAGGCGGCGGAACGTGCGCCCCCCCAGCAGAGGACGTCGGCGACGCCAGGACCAGAGCGGGGTCAAGGTGGTCTTGCTCCGGCGCGGAAGACGAGGCGGGTGGGGGGGCGTTCACCGCGGGATGGTACAGCCACGCGGCCAGGAACCTCCGCCGGCGCGAGGCAGAGGCCAGAGGGCGCGAACGGCAGGTAGCAGCGATGAAAGCCACGAGTCCTCGCCCACCGAAAATCACCGGCTCCTGAGACCTCCCTCCGCCCAGCATATCGCAAACCCTCGCATGGTCCAGTGGAGAGTCGAGGAGGGATGCGGCTCAGGGCCTTCGCATGGTTCATACTCGATGGAGAGCGCTGTCTGAGAGGTTCGAGCAGGCACGGCTGGCAAGCCAGCCGGCGAACAGGCGGTGATCGCCAATCTTGAACAAAGCGATCGCGCTGGGATGCGGTGGCGACAGGAATCCCGTCCCTGGTGCGCCGTCACTGTCCCCTGCGGTAGATGCTCCGGAGGGCGCGGCGAAGTCGGCCTCAGAACCGGTGCTCGTACCCACTGGCCGTGAGAGGCTCCTCCCGGCCGTCGGCGGAGCGCAGCAGGCATTGCCCCGGCGCGGCCGTCACTTCTCCGATGTGGACGACCGTTACTCCCAGCGGCGGAGCATCCTGCAGGCGTTGGCCATCCTCCGGCGAGACCGCCAGGAGGAGTTCGAAATCCTCGCCGTCGTCCAGGGCGTGCCTCAGACGCGTCTCGAAGGGGAGGTCCACCGGCACATCGGGATGAATGGGGACATGCTCGGCCTCCACGATCGCTCCCAGTCCTTGCTCGGTGGTGATGTGCGTCAAGTCTCGCGACAGCCCGTCGCTGAGGTCGATCAGTGCATGCAGTTCCACGGTCTGGTGGAGTTGCTGCGCGGCGTGAATGCGGGGAGTGAAGGCGAGGTGCCGGCCGCTCAGGCTTCCCCCCAGCGGACCTGTCACCAGCAGCCAGTCCCCCGGCCGCGCCCCGCGGCGGAGCACCGGACCTCTTCCCGTCGCCGTTCCCAGCAGCGTGAGGGAGATGACGAGCGGGCCGTCCCAGATGTTGGTATCTCCGCCGGCGACGACGACATCGAACTCCGCGGCGAGTTCCGCGATCCCCTCGAAGAGTTCCAGGGCACAATCCGCACCGCGCCGCCGTGGCAGCGCAACGGCGACAAACGCCGTCTCGGGGCGGCCGGCCATCGCGGCAATGTCGCTGAGGTTGACGGCCAGGGCCTTGCGGCCCACCTGGCGGGGTGTCGCGGGGGGGAGGGTGAAGTGCGTCCCTTCGGCGATCAGGTCCACCGTGACCAGCGTCACGTGGTCCACGGAGGAAGACCGCAGGACGGCGGCATCGTCGCCAATCCCCACCTCCACGCGCCCCTGCGCGGCAAAGCGGGAGCGAAGGCGTTCGATGAATCCAGATTCGTTGAGCACGGGACAGCCTGGACGACGGAGAACACCCGGAACCTGCGCGATTCTCGACTCCTCCGCAGGAGCACGTCAAATCCGGACGGGACAAGTCCTGAGGACAGGACCTGTTCCGCGCTGATCCCCACCACTGAGCGAGACGTCGAGGGATTCCCGTTCGCTGGGAGTGGCCGCAGCGTATCTCCTACAATCTCCCCTCGACCTGTCGGAATCACTCTGGCGCCCCGCCGATCATCCTTTCCGGGAGAACGGACCATGCTGCGGAGAATCGTTGCGCTCGTGCTCGGCTGCATCTGGTGCGTTTCGCTGACGGCGGCGGAGCGGCCCAACATCCTGTGGATCACCTCCGAGGACAACGGCCCGCACCTGGGCTGCTACGGAGACCAGTATGCCGTCACGCCGAACCTCGACGCCCTGGCGGCCAAGGGGTGTCGGTATCTGCACTGCTGGTCGAACGCCCCCGTCTGCGCCCCGGCCCGGACGACGATCATCACCGGCATGTATCCGACGACGCTGGGGGCCGAGCACATGCGCTCGCTCGTCACGCTCCCGGAACACGTCCAGCTTTACCCCCAGTACCTCCGCAAAGCGGGCTACTACTGCACCAACAACTCCAAGACCGACTACAACGTCGAGGCGGCGGGGAAGGTCTGGGACGAGTCGAGCAACAAAGCCCACTGGAAGAACCGTCCCGAGGGAAAACCGTTCTTCGCCATCTTCAATCACACCATCAGTCACGAGAGCCAGATCCGCAACGCCATCGACGAGAAGGACCGCCTCCACGACCCCGCCGGCGTCCGCGTTCCCGCGTACCATCCCGAGACTCCTGAGGTCCGCAAGGACTGGGCCCAGTACTACGACCGCCTCACCATGATGGACCAGCTCGCGGGTGCGAACCTCGCGGAACTGAAGGCCGCCGGGCTGGAAGAGGAGACGATCGTCTTCTACTACGCCGACCACGGCAGCGGCATGCCCCGCAGCAAACGCTTCCCCTACAACTCCGGCCTGCACGTCCCATTGATCGTCTACATCCCGGAGAAGTGGAAACATCTCGCACCCCCCGACTACCAGCCGGGGGGGACCAGCGACCGTCTCGTCAGCTTCGTCGACCTCGCGCCGACGCTCTTGAGCCTCGTGGGAGCCGACATCCCCTCACACATGCAGGGGCATGCCTTCCTCGGCCCGCAGGCGAGCGAGCCGCAGCCCTACCTCTACGGCTTCCGCGGCCGGATGGACGAACGGATCGACATGATGCGGAGCATCACCGACGGCCGGTACGTGTACATCCGCAATTTCATGCCCCACAGGCCGTACGGCCAGCACGTCGACTACATGTTCCAGACGCCGACCACGCGCGTCTGGTACGAGCTGTTCCAGCAGGGAAAGCTCAACGAGGTCCAGTCGCACTTCTGGCGGGAGAAACCCGCAGAGGAGTTGTACGATCTCCAGAGCGATCCGGATGAGGTGGTGAATCTCGCCGGCCGGGAGGAGATGCAACCGCGTCTCCGCGAGATGGGAGAACAATTGGTGGCCTGGATGGTCCGGACGCGCGACCTCGGTTTCCTCCCCGAAGCGGAGCGGCATCGGCTGTCCCCGGGGAAGCCGCCCTACGAACTCGGGCTGGAATTGAAACAACGCACGTTCACCGTCGGTCGAAATCGTCGCGAGGTCGACGGCATCTCGTTGGGCATCGAGCGGGCCCTGATGTCCACGGCGTTCTCCCCCCACAGGAATCCGGGCGCAATGCTGCCACAGCTCCGAACGCGGCCCAGTTGGAACGCAGTCGCCACACGGTACTGGGCGGCGACTGCGGTGCTGATCTCGCACGGTCCGCAGATCGAAACGGACCGGGACGTGCTCCGCGAGCTGCTGCGGGACGAATCCCCCTCCGTGGCCATTGTCGCCGCGGAGGCCCTCGGCCGCTACGGCAACGACGAAGACCTCGCGCTCGCCCTGCCGGTGCTCCTGGAGTATGCCAACGCCGAAAAGCACGGCGTGTATTGCGCCGTCGAGGCTCTGAACGCGATTGACTATCTCGACGAAAAGGCCGCGCCGATCCACGACGCGGTGGCCCGGCTTCCCCGCAAGGATCCGAGTGCCACCGACCGTACCGCCAGTTACTGCGACCGGCTGATTGCCCACATCCTCGCCGAGCGGAATTGAACCGCCCGGGACCGGAGCCGCCCCGCTTTTTACGGAGCGGATGTCAGTGGCTCACCCGTACCACGTACCCTCCGGGCAGACGCCGCACCAGCCGCTTCATCTCCAGCACGGTGAGCGTCGCCAGAATTCTCGACGGTTCGAGGTCGAGCTGGGCCAGGAGATCGTCGATCAGCGTGGGATCGGTGGGGACTGCCTGGAGAATTAACCGTTCCGGTTCGTTCAGCGTCAGTTCGCGCGGGGTGAGGACCGCCGCTTCAGCCGAGACCGGAACCGGCTCAGGGAGGGGGCCGAGCTCCTCCAGGATGTCGTCCACGGACTGCACGAGGGTGACGCCGTCGCGGATCAGGTCGTGGCAGCCGGCGCTCTCGGGGCTGTCGATGCGGCCGGGGATGGCGAACACCTCGCGCCCCTGCTCCTGGGCGTGCCGGGCGGTGTGCAGCGCGCCGCTCTGGCGCGAGGCCTCGACGATCAGTACGCCCCGCGCCAGGCCGGAGATGATCCGGTTCCGCTGGGGGAAGAGTCCCGGCAGAGGCCCGCGATCGAGGGGGGACTCGCTGAGGACTGCACCGGCGGCGGCGATCTCCTCCGCCAGACCGACATGTTCTGGAGGATAGACGTTGGCCAGTCCGGTGGCGCAGACGGCGATGGTGCGGCCGCCGGCGGACAGGGCGCCGCGATGGGCGGCGGCATCGATCCCGCGGGCCAGACCGCTCACGATCGTGAAGCCCGCCCGCGCCAGCGCCGCGCCAAACCGTTCCGCCTGCTGACGACCATACAGCGTCGCCCGACGCGAACCGACAATCGCCACCGCCAGCGCATCCCGCGGCAGGTACGTCCCCCGACAGTACAGCACTGGAGGGGGATCGCAGATCTCCTGCAGCGGCGGGGGATAGGCGGAGGAATCGCGCAGGATCAGTTCGATCCCCAGTTCCCGGACGCGAGACAGCTCCCGCTCCGCCTCTGCATCGTACCTCGCCTGCGTGATGGCGACCGACAACTTCGGGCCGATCCCCTCGACGGCGAGCAGTTCCTCCCCCGAAGCTGCAAGCGTCCGCCCCGGGGTTCCAAACCGTTCCAGCAGTGCCGTCATCAGCCGGGGTCCCAGCCCCCGCACGCCGTTGAGCCGCAGGGTGTCGAGGAGCACTCCCTCCGAGAGCGGCGGATGGCGGGAGGGATCGCTCATATCGGACTGGCAGAAGCAGGCGCCGCGAGACGCCCAACCACGGACCACCCGAGTGCGGCCAGTGTCAGGACGAGGCAGCTCGCCGCGAACCAATCTCCCCACCACAGATACAGGCTGCCGCGGGGATCAAGCGGGACATCCACGATGAGTGCGGCATTGAGGGACTTGTGATAGCGGCCGGTGTGGGGATCACGGAGGGTGGTGCGGGGGGGCTCGGCGGGGTCGAGCAGGCGGTCGTAATCGAGGAACGCCACCGGTTCGCGGACGATGCCGTTGCCGTCGATGAGGGCGGAGATGCCGGTGTTGACGGCGCGGACCATCGGAGTGCGGGTCTCGATGCAACGGAATGCAGCGGTGACGAGATGCTGCTCCTGCTCACTGGAGTTGCGGAACCAGCCGTCGTTGGTGAGGTTGACCAGGCAATCGATCGCTCGGGAGGGGGCTCCCTCGGTGGGAGGAGTCGCAGCCAGGGCGATCATGCGGCGGATGAGGTGGGGGACGGTGTCCTCAAAGCAGATGGTCGGAAGCAGCCGCCACTCCCTCGCGCGGAACACGTGTACTTGCTCGCCGGGGTGGATGCTGGTCTTGCCGTAGGGAGAGGCGTGTTCCAGAAACGGCAGCCAGTCCTGAAGCGGCAGATACTCTCCGAAGGGGACGAGGTGGATTTTGTCATAGCGGCCGACGACCCCTCGCTCCGGCTCGACCAGCACCGCCGAATTGAACCGCCGCGCCCCCTCCCGAGTGGCCGCCTGTGTCAAGACGCCGACGATCAGCGATGTGCCGGCCTGTTCCGCCCGGTCGCGGAGGGCGAGTCGGACATCCGCGCGCGGTTCGTGCCAGAGTTCCACGGGCGTCTGCGGAAACTGCTCCTGCAGCGCCGCGCGGGTCAGCCCTTCCTCCGCCAGGAGGAGCGGGTAAGGAAGCATCGTCTCCGGCCAGACGATGACGTCCGGGCGATGCTTCACCGTCAGTCCGGTGATCTGCACGTGGGTGAGGTAGATATGCTCCGCGGCCTGGGGGTCCTGCTTGACCTGAGATTGAAAGTCCCCCTGGACGAGCGCCACCCGTGGACCTGATGTGAATGCTCCCTGTTCCAGTCGGTAGACTCCATACAGACTGGCCGCGGAAACGACCAGCACCGAGGTCAACACGCTGGCGATCCGCCCCCGCGGCGACAGGGTCTTGACGGCGGTCGAGACGTCACAGACGGGGGGCAGGAGCCGCATCCGGCTGAACCATGTGGCCGGCACACACTCGGCGAGCGCTGCCGCGGAGAGGAGGACGACGAAGCTGACGCCGTACACTCCCACCAGGTCGCTCATCTGGACCATCGCGGTGAACTCGTGTTGGCTATGGCCGGCGAGGTACCAGCCGAAGCCGGTCATGAGGTGGGAGCGGAGGTACTCGCCGGCCACCCAGACCGTCGGCGCCGCGACGGCGAGGGGGACGTGGAGCCGCAGCACCGCCATGCGGATGAGGCCGATCGCAACAGGGAAATAACAGGCGAGATAGAACGCCAGTGCCAGCCAGGCGGGGATCATCGAGGGATCTCCCAGCCGCATCCATTGCAAGGCCGGCGTCCAGAAAGCGGCGCCGGCCAGCCATAACCCCGGGTACATCCAGCGCGTCGGTCGGGCGAGGCGCGTCAGGAGCAGCAGCGGAACGGGGGCGAGCCAGCCCAACCAGCCCCAGTTGAGCGGGTAGAACGAACCATACAGCAACATGGCGCTCGTGAACGCCAGCGCCCACCCTCCCCAGATCGGGGGGGGAGCGGTTCTCGCGCGGGCGATGATTTCGCTCACCGGCCGTTCCACCGGAAGGCTCGAGGCGACAGTTGGTCGCGCCGGTCGATCCTGGACCGCACTCGACATGGACGACTCCCTCCCTGGATGTTCCAAACCGTTTCCCGCAGCGATCTTCGCGCTGCCGCCGCCCGGCGTTCGCAGAGCGTTCAACGCTCCGCTGCCCAGCCGCTCGTCGACCACGGGATGACCTCCACTCGCTCGCCAACCCGATAGGTCCGCTCTCCGGCGGGAAACGCGATCATGCCGTTCGCGTCGATGGTGGACCGCAAATCCGCTGACCCCTGCCAGGCAGTGGGAGTGACCTGCACGATCCCCTCCGCCACGGACAGCCGCGCGGGGAAATACGTGGGCCGGTCTTCTCGAAGGACGTGATCGCGTGTCAGTTGGGCCGGGATGGCGCACCGGCAGGGATGAGGATCCCCCTGGAGGGCACGGACCGCCGGTGCCACGAACAATTCGCTGCAAACCATACTGCTGACCGGATTTCCGGGCAAGGCGAAGATCAGGCAGCGGCCGCTGCGGGCTGCGGAGGCTGCGGCCCCTCTCGCTGTGGCCGAGGCGCCGTCCTCCCGCACACCAAACCACATCGGTTTGCCCGGCTTGAGATGGACTTTGTGAAACACCTGCCGCACTCCCACGTGTGCCAGCACCTTCGGGACCAGGTCCCGGGCGCCCATCGAGACGCCCCCCGTCAGGATCAGCACATCGGAATTCAATCCCTGCTCGATCTTCTCGCGCAGTTCCGACTCCCGATCGCGGGCGATCCCCAGCCCCGCAACCTCGCATCCCCAGTCCAACCCTTGCGCCATGAGGAGCGACTCGTTGGAGTTGCAGATTTGCCCCTCACCAAGGGGCTGACCGGGGGGAACCAGTTCGTCCCCGGTGGCCAGCACCGCCAGTCGCGGACGGCGATAGACCCGGACCGTCGCCCGCCCCAGTTCCGCCAGCAGGGCCAGCTCCTGAGGCCGCAACCTCCGTCCTGAAGTCAGGACGACTTCGCCGGCCCGCAACATCTGACCGCGGCGGAGGATGTTGGTTCCCCTCCGCACGCTGCCCGATCGGACTTCAATCGTCTGATCGTCAAGGAGGATCGTCTCTTCAAGACGCACAACGGCATCCGCCCCGGCGGGGATCGGCGCCCCGGTCATGATCCGCACCGCTTCGCCCGGGTGGACCTCTCGGGAGAACGTCCCGCCGGCCGGCAGTTCTCCCACGATCCGCAACCGCAACTCGGAAGCCATTCCGTCGTCATAGCGGATGGCGTAGCCGTCCATCATCGACTTGTCGAATGGCGGGGAATCGACGCCGCTGACGATCTCTTCGGCGAGACACAATCCCGCAGCCTGGGTCAGTGCGACGGATACGACTTCCAGGGGAGTGCATTCGCGGAGCACCTGCTCCAGACGCTCCGGAACGGAGGGGAGGGGAGCTCCCGGCGGACGGGGGAGAGCACGTTGCTCCATCGCACACCTCAAACCAGAATGGGGCGGGCCGCGATCTGAATCCAGGCCTGCCATTCCTCTCCGGGGGCCAGCACCCGCCAACCGCTGTCGATCCCCCCGGCGGCCAGGTTGACGGCGTCGGTCACACAGGTGTACGGCTCCAGGCAGATGGCCGGCAACCACGACGGCGTGAACGCCACCAGCTCACGGAACTGCGGATCGAACTGCTGTACCACCTCCAACCCGGCGGCTTCGTCCATCAGCACGCATTCCACCCGGTCTCCGGTGGGGATCAATCCGGTGAGGACGTCGTCGAGCTTCAAATCGCCGAAGCGGGCACCGTCGCGGAGATCGGCCGTGGGAGGGACGGGGCGTCGTTCTCCGGTGGGGAGACACTCCTCCAGCACCCACTGTTCGGCGGCAGGAGCCAGCACCAGGCAACGGGCCGCTTCGCTGCCGGCTCCCAACGGCAAGCGGAAATAGGTATGCGTCCCGAAACCGAACGGCAACGGCCGCGTATCCGGGTTCACCACCCGCACGTCCAGCCGCAGCGCCGCCCCCCGCAGGCGGTAGGTGACCTGGATCAGACCGTCCGCCGGCCAGCAGGCGAGGCGGTCTGGAGCATCGCGGGAAAGCTGGAACTCCGCGGTGGCAACGCGCTCCCCTTGGTGCAGCAGCCGCCACGGACGATCGAGGGCAAAGCCGTGAATCGCGTGCCCCATCACGGGATGCAGCGGCAACTGATATTCGCGCCCCTCCCACGTGAATCGTCCCCGGCGGATGCGATTGGGAAAGGGAAAGAGCAGCGGGGTCCCGTGTCCACTGGGGCGCACGCCTGTCTGGGGGAAATCGGCAGCGGCGGCGATGACGTCCACCGTGCGATCCTCGACGACGGCCCGGAAGGCATAGGCGTTGAAACCGAGGTGCACGGCGATTTCGACGCGGGAGCCGGTCTCGGTGTCGGTGAGGGTGAGACAGGACATGGAACCACTCAGGAATAATGATGATGAACCGGGACGGTCCCGGTGTGACTCGGTGGCGATCCGAACACGACCGCTCCCCTGAGACGGGGAGCTGGAGACGGCGGGGCGTCGAACTTCGGGGAGGGTCAAGGACTTCGGTTCCCACAGCCGCGCGGCCGCCGGCCCTCGCAGGCCAGTGGCGCGGAGACCCGGTGGGGTGGGTCTCCGTGGGCACGGTTCCCCTGAGGCGATTGTAAGCGATCGGGGAGCGATGTGCTGGGTGGTTGCTGAAAGTGCTGCGAAATCGTCTGCCGGTCCTGAGACTCCGTGGCATCGCCTTCGGAAGACTCTGGCCGCCAGTGCTTGTGGTCCGGGCGGGAGAAACCACAACCAGCCGCAAGCTCACTGGTGGACGAGCGATTGCTCAGCAATTGACCATCCGGGCGAAGGAGCACACCCAATGTGCTCAGAGGTGCGCAACACCTCCGCAGGCGCGGCGGCGGGAAGCATGTTTCACAATCCGCGGCCGTCAATCTTACAAGTGAGAGGCAGGAAGACGATTCTGGAAAAAATGTCTCCACGCGGATGGAAAAAATTGACTTTCTCGGGGACTAGGGATACTTTGCTTCTGTCGCTGATTGGGCGAGAGACCGGAACGGAGTCCCGTCGGGCACGCGCATTGCTTAGCGCACCATCGCCACCGTCTCCAGGGAGGATGTGTCCATGCTTTCCACGTGCTTTGATCCGGTTGACTCGGTTCAGGATCTGGCTTTGCAGCTCGAGCGTCTGGTCCAAGGGCGAACGGGGAGCCGCATCCGTGACTTGCATGTGGATGTCCGTAGGGATGAAGTCATTCTGACGGGCCGCGCTCGCTCCTACTACGCCAAGCAACTGGCGACGCACGCGGCCCTGGGGGCCGTCGGCCCGCGCTCTCTGGTCAACGCGATTGACGTCGTGTGAGTCTGTTCTTGCCATCGTCGGCGGTTCTCTTCGGCAGGGAGAGTCCGGGAATCGCTCCTCGGACCTGGGCAAGAGCGCCCTTGGCAGATGCCAGATTGGCGGCCGGCTGCCACCATGACGTCTGGTCCTTGCAGTCGTCGCCTGCGCAAGGAGCCGGTATGCTGTAGCGTGCCATGACTGAGGACCGTCAGCCGCGACTGTTCGTCCCCGAATCGCCGCCGTTGCCGTTTGAACTCGCGGCCGAACGGGAGGCGCTGTATGCGGAAGTGGTGGTCAACCGTCCGCTGGAGGACCGCTACGACTACATTGTTCCCCCCCCTCTGGCGGAATGGATTGCCCCGGGGGCCCGGGTGCGGGTCCCCTTCGGCCGCGGGAACCAGTTGACCACCGCCTACTGCGTGGGACTGAAGACGGAGCCCCCCTCCAGCCGGCGGCTGAAAACGATTGCGGAACTTCTCGACCGTGAGCCGCTGGTCACCCCGGAACTCCTCGAACTGACCCGATGGATTTCGGAGCGCTATCTGGTCGGTTGGGGACAGGTGCTGGAGACGGTGATTCCGGCCGGTGTCAAAATGCAGGCCGGCACGCGAGACATCCTGAACTTCCTTCCGGCGGAGGGTCTGCCGTCGAATCTCGACGAGCTGCGGCTGCCGCGCAAACAGCGGGACGTGCTGGAGGTGCTCGTCGCCGCCGGGCGGCCGCTCTCCGGCGTGGAACTGGCCCACCGCGCAGGGTGCGGGACTTCGCCGATTCAGGCGCTCCGCAAGCGTCGGCTGATCCGCGCGGAGCGTCTCCGCACCCCCGTGGACGCCGCCGCCGAGGAGCCGCTCGAGCCTCTCGCCGATCTCGTGCTCAACGCTGATCAGCAGCAGGCCCTGGAGCGGATTCTGAAAGTGATTCGCAGCGGCGAACATCAGACGCTCCTGCTTCACGGCGTCACGGGGAGCGGCAAGACGGAGGTCTACATTCACGCCATTCGCGAGGTCGTCAGCTACGGCCGCCAGGCGATCGTGCTGGTCCCCGAGATCAGCCTCACGCCGCAGACGATCCGACGCTTTCGCCAGCGGTTCCGCAGCGTGGCGGTGTTGCACAGCCACCTTTCGGACGCCGACCGGCATCGGCAGTGGCGGCGGATCGCCTCCGGCGCGGTGGAGGTCGTGGTGGGAGCCCGCAGTGCGGTCTTCGCCCCCACGCCCCATCTGGGACTGATTGTGATTGACGAGGAGCATGAGACGACGTTCAAGCAGCAGAGCACGCCGCGCTACCATGCCCGCGAGGTGGCTCGCGAGCGGACGCGGCGTCTGGGAGTGCCGTTGCTGCTCGGCTCCGCCACTCCGACCCTGGAATCATTGCAGCGGGCGCGCGACAAACAGGACGTCTATCTGCATCTTCCGCGGCGCGTGGAACAACGGCCGCTGCCGGCCGTCTCGCTCATCGACATGCGGTACGATCCGCTGGCCAGCCGCGGCCACTCGATCGGCCGGGCCCTGCGGGGGGCCATCGAGGCGGCGCTCCGCGAGCAGGGGCAGGTGATTTTGTTCCTCAACCTCCGTGGCTACTCTCCCGTGCTGTGGTGCGGGAGCTGCCGCGGCGGGGTGCGCTGTCCCCACTGCGACGTGACGCTGACATGGCACCGCGATCGAGGCCGCCTGCTCTGCCACACCTGCGACTTCTCCTGTCCGCTGCCGGAGCTTTGCCCTCTGTGCGGCCGCGGCGGCCTGAAGTTGCTGGGGACGGGGACGCAGCGGCTGGAAGCGGAAGTGCGGGTCAAGTTTCCCGAGGCCCGCGTGTTGCGGATGGACAGCGACTCGATGCGGCGGCCAGGCAGCCACGATGCCGCACTGGAAGCCTTCCGCCGCGGCGAGGTGGACATCCTGCTCGGCACGCAGATGATCGCCAAGGGGCTGGACTTCCCGCGGGTAACGCTCGTGGGAGTCGTGGACGCCGACACACTCCTCCATCAACCCGATCTGCGTTCCGCCGAGCGGACGTTTCAGCTTTTGGCGCAGGTCGCGGGGCGCACCGGCCGCGGCGACGTCCCCGGACGGGTCCTGATCCAGACGATGAATCCCGATCAGCCGGTGATTCGCTATGCCGCCCAGCACGACTACTTTGGCTTCGCGCAGGGGGAGCTGAAGCAGCGTCGAGAGTTGCGACAACCTCCGTTTGCTCACCTGGCCCGCCTGGTCGTGCGCGGTCCCAAGGAAGAGGGGGTGCGGTCCGCCATTCGGGCCTTGGCTGATGTCCTCCGCGGTCCGGCCGCCGCACTGACGCCCCCCGTCAAGGTGCTGGGACCGGCTCCGGCGCCGATCCTCAAGCTCCGCCGGATGTACCGCTTTCACATGCTGCTGTCAGCCGAGCAGGAAGGGCAACTGGGGGAGCTGTGGCGGAGCGTGCGGTCCGCCGTGGCGCTGCCGGAGGAGGTGGAACTGGTCGTCGACGTCGATCCGCTCGACATGCGTTGAGCGGCGCTGCCGCCCGGCAGGCGTCATTGCAGCGCAGCGGCGCTCGACGGTTGAGCCGACCGCCGGGCCGCATTCGTCTTCTTCCGGGAGGTCGCCTGAGCTTCAGCCTCGCACGGCTGACAGGGATGGTCCGGAACCGCCAGGTTGGCGCGAATCTCCGCGCACAGTTTCTTCAGCAGCGAGAGCTCGGCGGGAGTAAACCCGGCCACGGCCTGCTCACGGATGGCATGACAGTGCTGCAGCGCCCGCCGCCACACCTCTTCTCCCCGTTCGGTCGGTTCGAGGCGGTTGCGGCGGCGGTCGTCCGAACAACTCGTCCGCCTCAGCCACCCGTCCCGTTCCATCCGCCGCACCACTCCGGCGAGGGTATGCGGCTCGATCCCCAGGCATTCCGCGAGTTCCGACTGAGAAGCGTCCCCGTTACAGGCGAGCCAGGCGAGGACCTCCCACTGCCGCAGGGTAATCCCTTCCTCCGCCAGTCGTGCGCTGAGGGTCCGCCGGAAGGCGTGGGACGTCATGCAGATCCAATAGCCGACGCTGTTCTCAAAGTCATACCGCAGCACGGCCAGCTCCGTGAATACCGCCCGGGATGTCCGAGAACCGAAGGCAGGTGAGAATCGTCGCCCGCCCGGTCGGGCCTGTTCATCCCATCATAGGCAAGCGACCGGCTCAGGGACAACGCCCGAACTGGGGAAACGCTCGGAGAGAACAGAGAGAAGCAGCCCTCCAGGGATGGTTGAGGGGAAATCCACGAACTCCCCTCTCCTCGGGAGCAAAGGGGGGGCCTGCCGACGCCGTCGGCGGGCTTGGGTTGGAGCTCCTTCTCAGGTGGCTGCCTGTGCGGGGGACCGATGTGCTAGTTGGCGACTGGGAGTCCCTTCCGGGGGAGGAGTACAATCGAGTCGTGGGACGGGCGGACAGTCCGGCCGGGGGGCGCTTCGTCGGCGGAGGGGGAGGCGACCGGCGGGGATGATTGGGTCGTTAGGGTCTGGAGGCCACATGGAAACAACCCGCGCACCGCGCTGTTGTCCCACGTGTAGCACACGGTTGCTGCCGGAGGAGACGGTCTGCCCCAAGTGCGCGAACGACGCCCACCTCCCTCCCCGCAAGCCGTGTCCCTGGTGCGGCGAGTCGCTCACGCGCGGAATTGTCATCTGCCGCCATTGCCATGCGGATCTGGCGATTCCGGAAGAGGAGAGCACGCTCTGTCCAAGTTGCGGCACTCCTCTGCGGAGCAGCGCTCCTCACTGCTATCGATGCGGACGGAAGTTCGCGCCCGGCGAGTTGCTCGGGCCGACCGATTCCCGGCAACTCCCGGCGACGGAACCGGACATGCCGCTGTGGGGCGGCCGGACGCACCCTGCATCGCGTCTTCAGGATCCGCCCACGGTGCAGGAATCTGTTCCGCCTCCTCCCGCGGTCAGAACGATCGAGGCGCCCCCTCCCGAGACCATTCTCCCCTGGCAGGCATTCCGAGGAAGGTGGCTGGCCGCGCTGTGGTTGGTGGGATCGATTGTGCTGTTGGGGGGGCTGTGGCAGGGGGTGACACAGGGGTGGCTGCCCGTGCCGACCGGACCGTTTGACGTCCGCTGGACCGCCTGGATCGCGGCTTACTGCGCCACATTCGGGCTGACGACCCTGCTGGCCGTGGCGGCCCGGAGCAGCCTTGTGCTTCCACCCGATCGCCGGCGGGTGTGGAGCCTCCCCGCCTTGGCCTGGGCGATCTCCCTGCCGGTGGTCGTCGCCCCGTGGATGCTGGCCTGGCTGCTGGTCGGTCTGGTCGAAAGGTTGCGACGGTGGTTTTGGTGGGGGGAGACCAAGGTCTCCTCGCCCCACAAGGATCGTGCCTCCTCGTTGCAGTTCACTCCTCATCCGATGTTCGAGTGGCAGACGGCTGTGGCCTGGGGCTTGGTGTTGGGAGCGGTGCTGCTGGCGATAGCCGTGATCTGGCCCCCGCCCTGGCGAGCGCTGTTCCCTCCAGCCGGTCTGGCCGCTCTCGACTGGCTGGCCGGACAGGGGGTGTGGTTGCACTGGCTGGCGGCGGTGGTCGGAACAGGGTATCTGCTGGCGGCCGCCGTAGGGTGGTATTGGGAGACCCATGAGGACGGCAGTCCCGCCGCCTGGCTCACGTCGGTGGTCGTGCTGGCGCCGTGGCTGGTCTTCCTGTCTGCCGTGTTGCTGGCGGGACTGGGGCGGGATATTTCGGGAGGTCGTTCGGCGCCGGTGATGACCTCGGTGTGGGAGGCGAGCCTGTTTTGGGGACTGGCGTCGCTGTACGGCTTCTATTATCTGGTTGTCACCTGGCCGGCCTTGTTGCGGCATGTGGCCACGTCCGTCGTCGGTCATGCGCTGTGGCTTCCCGTGATCCTGGCGGCATGGCAGACGGCACGGATCGAGATCCACCGCGAGGTCTGCGCGGCGCATCTGGAGACGCTGGCCGCGGGCTTGCGCGAGTACCTGAACACGCATCACACCCTGCCGCCGGCGATTCTGCGGGGTCCGGACGGCGAACCGCTGCTGAGCTGGCGCGTGGCCCTGCTCCCGTATCTTGGCGAGGGGGCGTTGTACGCCGAGTTTCGTCTCGATGAACCGTGGGACTCGCCTCACAACCAGCGGCTGTTGGAACGCCGCCCCGCCGTTTACGCCTGTGAGGAATTCCCCTGGGACGACCTGATCTCCACGGTCTTTCTCGTCCCGGTGGGTGAGCGCACTCTCTTCCCACCCCAGGGAACCGTCCTCAAATCCGAATTGGGACCGGGCGATCGTCAGCGAGTGGTGCTGTTGGAAGCTCCTCAGGCCCGGCGCGTCCCCTGGACCGCTCCGCTGGACTGGGACTTCGACGCGCACGGAGTCGCCGGCATGTCGGATGTGCATGATGAGTCTCCGTGGACGGTCAACCTGGACGCGGAGGTCCTCTCTCTCGATCGCCTGTCGGAACCCGCAGGGGGCGCGGCCGGCGTGCGACAACGGTTCCTGCGGCTCGATCCCCCCTGATGTCGAAGCGACGCCCGCCCGGCAGGAACGGATTGCCCGATGACGCCCTCCGTTCGGAGCGGGGGCTTCCGCGGGTCGTTTGCCGGAGTGCTTCCGGCAGCGATCAGAGGAGGCAGCCGACACAGCGCGGCACGATCCTCCTTCACAACCGATCGATCTGCGGTGATGCGTGCCTGGGGCGGTCCTGCGTGGTAAAACACCATTCTTGCGGAATCGAGAGCCACCGCGGGACGGCGACGACCCTCTCCCCCGTGGGTGAACGGCGGACCGGAATCTCTTCAGGAGACGAGCCATGACCACGTTGCACAGGTGCGGTGGAGACCTCTCTCGAGTGTGGGGGCGGAAGCTCGGAATGTGGTTTCGGGCGGGGCTGGCCGTGGTGGCATGCGCCCTGGGGGGAACGGAGACATTGGCCGCGTGGCGGGCTGGGGCGGCCAGCATCGTCATCACTCCGCCGCAGCCGATGCCGATGGCCGGCTATGCCAGCCGCGGCGCCCAGCACGCGCAGGGACTGCTCAACGACCTGTACGCCAAAGCCCTCGTGCTGGAGGACGACGCCGGCGAACGCGGGTTGCTGGTGACGTTGGACCTGGTGGGGATCGAGCGGCATCTATCGCTGTCGATTTGCCAGCGTTTGCAGCAGGCGTTCGGCTTTGAACGGAGGCAGATTGTTCTGGCGGCGTCGCACACGCACTCCGGCCCGGTGGTGGCCAAGAACCTGCGTCCCATGCATTACGAGGTACTGAGCGAGGCAGACCGCGAACTTGTGGACCGCTACGCTCGGTTCCTGGAGCAGCGAATCGAAGCAGTGGTGCGGGAGGCGCTCGCGGCCCTGGGACCGGCGGAGCTGAGCTGGGGGAGCGGACGGGCCGATTTCGCCGTCAACCGCCGCAACAACCGCGAGGCCGACGTCCCGCGGCTTCGAGAGGCGGGGCAGCTCCAGGGGCCGGTCGATCACGACGTCCCGGTGCTGGCGGTGCACCGGGAAGGCCGGCTCGCGGCCGTGGTCTTCGGATACGCCTGTCACTGCACGGTGCTGAGCGGCTTTGACTGGTCGGGTGATTACGCCGGCTTTGCCCAGCAGATTCTGGAGGCAGCGCATCCGGGGACGGTGGCCCTGTTCTGGGCCGGTTGCGGCGGCGATCAGAACCCGATTCCGCGCCGGGAGGTCGCACTGGCCCGCGCCTACGGAGAACAGCTTGCCCGCCGCGTGGAGGCGGTGCTGGCCGCCCCCCTCCGGCCGGTGAACGGAGGGTTGAGTTGCCGCTACACCGAAATCCCCCTGAGGTTCGGAGAGCTGCCGACGCGCGAGGCGCTCGTCACCGCCAGTTCGTCCAACAACAAGTACGAAGCCGCGCGGGCGCGGTCTCTGCTGGCTCAACTGGACGCGGGCCAGTCGCTGCCGACGACCTATCCCTACCCGGTGACGCTGTGGCGGTTGGGGTCGGAGGTGCGGTGGTTCTTTCTGGGGGGCGAAGTGGTGGTGGACTACGCGCTGCGGATCAAAGCTGAATTGGGGACCGCAGAGCGAGGTCGCACCGACGTGTGGGTCGCCGCCTACTCTCAGGATGTGATGGCCTACATTCCGTCGCGGCGGGTGCTGCTGGAGGGGGGCTACGAAGGGGGGGGAGCAATGATCTACTACGGCCACCCCACGGTCTGGTCGAGCGAAGTGGAGGAGCAGATTCTCCAGGCGGTTCACGCGGCGGCGCCGTGACGGCAGGGGTCACTCCTGTCCGGAGCGGGGTCGTTCCGCGGCGTCCAGGAGTTCGCGGGCCTGAAGGATCAGCCGGGGCCACCCCCGGAGGGGAGCAGTGCCCGCACCGTTGGGCCTCCCCCCGGCGGCGCCGGGGATCAGCCCGAATCTCTCGAACTCCGCGCGGGAGCTCTGAAAGATGGCCTTCGCCGAAACGAAATCACGGCGATAGGCTGCCAGGACGAACTCCCCCGCGCGGGCCTTGGCGGCATACAGAGGACTGGCGGCGCCCGTGACGGCCTTGAGGGCGTCGAGCTCTCGCTTGGCGTCTCCCCAGCGGTTCTTGTCCCGGAGGTAGAGGAAGAAGAGTTGCTCGTGCGTGCGGGCCACCCATTCCTCGGCGCCGGGCGTGTGATCATGGTAGCGAATGACGGCCAGCCAGGCGTCTTCGCTGTCGGGACGGAACATCGCCTCCAGGAACTGCTCGCGGGGGGTCGGCAATCGCGGCACGCCGAAATCCTCGCTGGCCGCCGCCAACCGGGGATCGGGCATGCGCAGGCTCCAGCCGACGGCGGCGCTCAAGCCTGCGGCCAGCAGGCACAGCAGCGACAACACCACCCACGGATGCCGCCCGGCAAACGTCTTGGGGCGCTTCTCCACCTCCAGATCGACCAGCTTGACCTGATCGAGCCGGCCCGTTTCCCGCAGCGCCTTGATCAGCTTGCGGACGTCTTCCAGCACCGTGGCCGCGTCGGGATAGCGGTCCTCCGGACGCTTGGCCATCATGCGGTGCACCAGGTCGCACAACGGTTGAGGGAGATCGGGGCGAAACTCCCGCAGCGGTCGGGGTTCGTCCTGCAAGTGCTGCACCGCAACGGCGACGGCCGTTTCCCCCTGGAACGGCGGCCGCCCCGCGAACATGTGGTAGCACGTCACGCCAAACGAATAGATGTCGCTGCGGACGTCCAGCTTTTTCCCGTGGACCTGCTCCGGACTCATGTACAGCGGGGTCCCCATCGTCACCCCTTCCTGGGTGAGGTTGAGCTTCTCCCCCCCGAGCGTGAGTTGCGCGAGGCCGAAGTCCGCCACCTTCGCCTCTCCCTTCTTGGTGAGCATGATGTTCTCGGGTTTGATGTCCCGGTGAACGATCCCCTGCTCGCCGGCGATCTGCAGCGCGCTGGCCACTTGCCGCATGATGTGCAGCCCCAACTGCAAGTCCACCGCCCCGCGCTTGCGGAGGTACGATTTGAGCGTGCTCCCCTGCACGTACTCCTGGGCGATGAAGTGCTGGCCGTCCGCTTCCCCAATGACGTACACCTGCACGATGTGGGGATGATTGAGACCGGCGGCGGCCTTGGCCTCCGTCTGGAACCGCTTGACGTACGTCTGGTCCGCCATCAGGTCGGAGCGCAACAGCTTCAGCGCCACCTGGCGATGCAGCGACGTCTGTTCCGCCAGCCAGACCGTCGCCATCCCCCCCTTTCCCAACCGCCGCAGCAGTTTGAACTCTCCCAGCATCTGCCCCGGCGCCCAGCCGTCGTCGCGCCCCTCGCGAACGCCGTCTCCCTCCTCGGACGCACCACTCGCCATCTGAGCGGTGAGCTCATTCGGGACTTCCGACTGGGGAGAAGCAGGTTCGGCCATGCCCACCACGTCCACTCAGCGAAGGGACTCTGCGCACCAGGTTGAGCGCTGAATGACGACTGACAACAACATCTCGGCGCCCCAACTCCACCTCGCCGAGAGTCTCTGCCGGGATCGGGGAAGGATCGGTCCACGACCAATCCCTTCCCGCAGGCAGACCCTCTCGCCGCCACAACGTTCCGTAGGACGCTGATGGAAAGTGTAACGGTCTTGCGGCTTGAAGCCAGATCGACCCCACTCCCGCGGTCCAGTCATCGCCGTCCGGAGTGGGACTGGAGCGCGTCCCCCCCGGCGCGCTCCCTTCCACAAGTGAAGCCGCCTCGCGGAGGACGCCCGCACTCCGGGGAAAATGACCTCGCCTCCCTCTGGCCAGCGGCGTCCGGATGTGCGATGATTCGGGTGGTAAGGTCGCAACCCGCCACCAGCGCGGAACCGATCTTAAAGAGAGAGGGGGCTCCCTGAGCGCGGTCCTTCGGTCGGCGGGGGAGATCCGTTTCCGGAATCGATTGGCCGCACTGGAACCGCATGAGCTTTGCCCGTCGCCTCGTCACGGTGCTCTCCTTGCTGTGCGGCGCCGCTGCACCCGCCGCGGAGCCCCCCCGCGGATCAGCCGACGCTCCGCCGGAGACCCCCTGGCGGCAGTTGGTGCGGCAACTTTCGGCGGAGGACTACCGGCAACGGGTTTCCGCGGAACGAACTCTGGCCGCATCCCCCTCCGCCGAAGCGCTGCCGCCACTGGCCGAACTGGCCGCCGGAGATGTCTCCGAAGCCTCCACCCGGGCTGTGCGCATCCTGGAGGCATGGCTTATCCAGGCGCCCGATCCCTTGGCTGCACAGGTCGATCAACTGTTCGACCGTTTGCAGCACGAGGCGCCCGCAGCCATGGGACGACTCTGCCGTCAGGTGCTGGAGACCCATCGACGACTGCGGTGGGAACGAGCCGCCACGCGCCTGAGGGAGTTGGGGGCCAAGGTCGATTGGGGTCCCGATTACACCGAGATCGTTCAGGAGTACTGCGCACGGAACGAGGAACCGGTCCTCGAAGAGGCCCTGGCAGAACTGCACGCCCAGTTACAGCCGCGGGAGACGACAGAGACCCCGGATGAGTCTCCTCCTGCGGCGGCCGACCAGCCCGCCGCGCCGCCTGACGATTTCCCGCGGGCGCCGCGGCACGTCTTTCTCACCGCGGCCTGGAAGGGGACCGAAGCAGACCTCGGCGTGCTGCGTCAACTGGCGGGGGCCTGGCGGGTTCATATCTACAACGTCTGCAAGCCCCCCCAGTGGCGGGCGGCCGTGCTGGGAGCCACCGCCAACGTCGAGGGGGTCACGGTCGTCGACCGGGGACCGAGTCTGGGCGTCAGCAGTCGGGATCGGACCTACTGCCGCATCGATCAGGTGCTGGCCGGAGGCGCCGCGGAACGCGCCGGCCTCAAACCGGGAGACCTCGTCCTGCAAGTCGATGACGTCCCCATCAACAACTTCGAGCATCTTGTCCGGACCATCGGCGACTTCCAGCCGGGACAGACGGTCCAGTTGCGGCTGCTTCGCGACGGTCGGCTGCTCAAGACGGCTGCCACGCTGGGGGACTGGACCGACGTCCAGACCGAATCGAGCCTCTGGAACGGCCGGGAAGTGGCCGACATCGTCGAAGAGGTCCAAATCCGGCGGATGCAGATGCTGTTGCAGGTCCGGTGAGGCGGCAGCCCGCACGACGCCGGGACAGGCGCTGATTCTGCACCGGGCAGAGCGGCCCGTCTGTCGCGCCGAGGAGCATGAATCCTTGCCCCGGCGAGCAGCGGTTGTCACGATGCCATTGGGCCGGCCCGTTCAGGAACTCTCTGGCGTGAGATTCTCGGAATCCCCACTGGCGAACGCTTCCCGCCGGAGGTGGTGGTGGACCGCCCTGCTGCTGGCCCTGTGGGCCGCGCGTCCCCTCGCGGCCGAGGGACTGGCCGACGTGATCGCTTCGGTGCAGCCCCGCATCGTCAAGATCTTCGGCGCGGGAGGACTGGCCAACCTGGAAGCCTACGGGACGGGGTTCCTCGTCTCCGCCGAAGGGCACATCGTCACGGTCTGGAGCCATGTCCTTGATGGCGACGTGGTGACGGTCGTGCTGTGGGACGGCCGGCGGTTCTACGGCCAGGTGCAGGGAGCCGTCCCTGAGTTGGACCTGGCCCTGGTCAAGATCGACGCCGAAGGCTTGCCGCACTTCGACCTGGAGCAGGCGGCTGCCGCCGGGCCGGGGACGCGAGTGCTGGCCTTCAGCAATATGTTCAAGGTGGCCACGGGGGACGAGCCGGTCTCGGTGCTGCACGGCGTCATCGCCTCCCAAACACCCCTGACCGCCCGCCGCGGACGGTTCGAGGTCCCCTACCGCGGACCGGTGTACATCGTCGATGCCGTCACCAATACGCCGGGCGCGGCCGGCGGCGCGCTGACGACGATCGACGGCCGGCTGCTCGGAATGATCGGCCGAGAACTCCGCAACGCCGAGAGCCACGTCTGGCTCAACTATGCCATTCCGATCGCGGAGCTGCACACGGCCGTGACAGCCCTCCGCGAAGGACGCTCCGCCCAGACGGCGTCGCCGCAGGCCGAGAACGCCGCCACCGGCTATACCCCCCTCGATTTCGGACTCGTCCTGGTGCCGGACGTCGTCTACCGTACCCCCGCCTACATTGAGACCATCGTCCCCGGTTCGCCGCTGGACGGCCTCGGCCTGAGACCGGACGACCTGATTGTGTTCGCCAACGACGAACTGGTCCCCTCGATTCGATCGCTCCGCGAGCGGCTGGCGCGGCTCCAGGCGGAGGACGACCTGACGCTGATCGTGCGCCGCGGCAACCAGCTCGTCTCGGTGACGGTCCGCGTGCCGCGAAAACCGATGCGGTGACCGAGCGAATCCCGGACGGGAGTGAAGCCGTCCGAACGCCGCACCGGAGCGTGCTTGGGAACGAGGGCGCAAAACCGCACGCCTTGAAAGGGGCTCCCCATACCTCTCCGGCACTCGACCGGGAGGCCCCGGCCGCTCAACGATGACAGTCGCCTGCCTGAGCGGATAGAGTTCAGCGGCCGGCGGAACCCGCCTGCCTCTCCCGGCCACAACCATCCGCGGGAACGGGCCGGCAATTCCGGGCAGGGACCATGACGCAGCACCTGTTGGCCAACGACGTTCGCGGCCGCATTTGTCTGGCGGACAATCTGGAGGTGCTGCGGTCGCTACCGTCGGAGTCCATCGATCTGATCTATATTGATCCCCCGTTCAATACCGGGAAGGTCCAACGGCGCACGCAGCTCAGGACAGTGCGGTCGGCCAGGGGGGATCGCGTCGGTTTTCAGGGCCAACGCTACGAGAGCATCGTCGTGGGGACGAAGCGATTCAGCGATCTGTACGACGACTATCTGGGGTTCCTGGAGCCGCGGCTGATCGAGGCCCACCGCCTCCTCGCCCCGCACGGGTCGTTGTACTTCCATGGGGACTTCCGCGAGGTGCACTACTGCAAGGTGCTCCTGGACGGCGTGTTCGGGCGGGAGTGCTTTTTGAACGAGATCATCTGGGCCTACGACTATGGCGGCCGCCCCAAGGATCGCTGGCCCCCCAAGCACGACAACATTCTCCTCTACGTCAAAAGCCCGACCGGGTACGTCTTCAACGTCGAGGAGATCGAACGGATTCCCTACATGGCGCCCGGTCTCGTCGGACCGGAGAAGGCCGCCCGCGGGAAACTGCCGACCGATACGTGGTGGCACACCATCGTTCCGACCAACGGTTCGGAGAAGACGGGCTATCCGACGCAAAAGCCTCTCGGAATCCTCCGTCGCATCGTGCAGGCCTCGTCGCCTCCCGGCGGCGTAGTGCTGGACTTCTTCGCCGGCAGTGGAACGACCGGCGCGGCGGCGCTGGAGCTGGGGCGGCGGTTTCTCCTCGTCGACCACAACCGGGAGGCGCTGGAAGTGATGGCCCGACGCTTTGAGGCGGTCGCTGGTATTGAGTGGGTCGGCTTCCAACCGGCGCCGCACCAGCGGCGCGAGAAGCAGCGCCGCCGGCGCTCGACACCGGCAGCGCAGCAGGGATGATTGAGGAGTGGAAATCCAGCGATATCGGGGGGGGGCAGCCGTCGATCGGTGGCCGGGGCCGCTCCACGAGCTTTCCTTCTCTCTTGCCATCCCGGAAGGTCGTTGCTCACCGTGTGTCATCTGCGGCTGGGCGTGGTCGACGATCGCGGTCGGCGGCGGAGGCTGGCGGCAGATCGAAATTCCCCAGGTCGTCGGAGGCCGGGGGAGGCGAGCCGGGGGCGTCAGCCCCCGGACCGTCCCGTCAGAACCGACGTTCCCCCCCCGCGCGACGCAATCGCTCCCGCCGCCGCCCGACAGTCAGCCCCCATCCAGACTCTCAGAACCTCCGGTCCAGGATGCGGGGGGGGCCAAGGGCTCTCGGTGTGTTCGAGTGGGTGGGAGCGCGCTGTCCGGGAGGATCGATCAGGCACGGCCGGCGAACGGGACACAACGTCGGGAGAGGACAAAGCATAATCCCTGCGGGGGTTCAGGGCCTTCGCATGGTTCATACGGGAGGAAGAGCGCTGTCTCTGAGGACCGATCAGGCTCGGCTGGCAAGCCAGCCGGCGAACAGGGGGTGATCGCCCATCTGGAACAAAACGATCGCCCTGTGGGGGGGGCAACCCCTCTTCGCAGGCTGACTCCCCGCCACTACACTGGGGACATGGCAGGCAACTCCTTCGGACAGGCCTTTCGCATCACCACCGCCGGCGAGAGTCACGGACCGGCGAACGTGGTGATCATCGACGGCGTTCCCCCCGGCCTTCCGCTCTCGGTGGATGATCTGCTTGTCGATCTGGCGCGGCGCCGCCCGGGGCAGAGCCACATCGTCACCCAGCGGGACGAAGCGGACCGGCCGGAAATCCTCTCCGGCGTCTTTGAAGGGCGGACGACCGGTACGAGCCTCGCCATCCTGATCCGCAATGAGGACCAGCGCAGCCGCGACTACGCGGACATCCGCGACAAGTATCGTCCCGGTCATGCCGACTTCTCGTTTGACGCCAAGTATGGGCTGCGGGATTACCGAGGGGGGGGGCGGTCGAGCGCCCGGGAGACAACCGTTCGCGTGGCGGCGGGAGCCGTGGCCAAAAAACTGCTCGCCGAGCAGTGCGGGACGCGGATCGTGGGTTACGTCGTGCAGGTGGGGGACGTCCGCGCCGAGATTCCTCACCCGGAGGAAGTGACGCTCTCGCAGGTGGAGTTCCGACCGGATGGCACGCCGAACATTGTGCGCTGTCCGGACTATGCCGCGGCCGACCGGATGATCGCGCTCATCGAAGAGTGCCGCAAGGCGGGAGATTCCATCGGCGGGGCCGCCGAGATCGTCGCCACGGGGGTGCCGGCTGGTTTGGGAGAACCGGTCTTCGACAAGATCAAGGCCGATCTGGCCAAAGCGCTCTTTTCGCTGCCGGCGGTGCTGGGGGTGGAGTACGGGATCGGCTTCGGCTGCGTGACCATGCGCGGCAGCCGGCACAACGACTACTTCACGTCGGACGTCGCCCAGCCGCCGGCGGCCGGCGTGCCGGCGGCGGCTCGCCCCGCCCCACATCCCCCGCACATCTGGACGACGACGAACCGTCACGGCGGGATGCTGGGGGGGATCACGACCGGGATGCCGATCGTGCTGCGGGCGGCCGTCAAACCGACCAGCAGCCTGCCCATCGAGCAGCCGACCGTGACCCGCGAGGGTCTGCCGACGACGATTCAGACGAAGGGGCGGCACGACCCCTGCCTGTTGCCGCGGTTCATCCCCATGGCGGAGGCGATGGTGGCTGTGGTGCTGGCCGATCACTGGCTCCGCTGGCGCGGCCAGTGCGGGAGCGATCGGGCCGTGGCCGCGTCGGCCGGCCAGTTCCGTTCCGCCGAACCGGCCACGGGAGGATGACATTCCTTCGTCCCCTGAGGTGGCGACGCCATGCGAGCCCTCGTTCTCTCCGTTCTGACGCTGGCGGGCCTCTCCGCGACGGCGGTTGCGCAGCGCCCTGATCCGTATGAGTCCCTCCGCCGCAAGATGGTGGATGAGGACATCGCCCGCGAGGGAGTGACCAACCCCCGCGTGCTGGAGGCGATGCGGACCGTGCCGCGGCACCTGTTCGTCCGGCCGGACCTGCGGCGGCTGGCATACTTCGATCAGGCGCTCGACATCGGCCACCGGCAGACGATCTCGCCGCCGTTCATCGTCGCCTACATGACGGAGGTGATCGACCCGCAGCCGACGGACCGCGTGCTGGAGATCGGCACCGGCAGCGGTTACCAGGCGGCGGTCCTCTCCGGACTGGTGCAGGAGGTGTATACGATCGAGATCATTGAGCCGCTCGGCCAGTCCGCGGCCCGGCTGCTCCAGCGGCTGGGCTACCACAACGTCCACGTGCGGATCGGGGACGGCTACGAAGGCTGGCCGGAGCACGCCCCCTTCGACAAGATCATCGTCACCTGTTCGCCGGAGCAGGTGCCACAGCCCCTCATCGACCAGCTCCAGGAAGGGGGGCGGATGATCATCCCACTCGGCGAGCGATACCAGCAGGTGTTTCACCTGTTCGAAAAGAAGGGGGGAGAACTCGTCGAGACGAAGCTGCTCCCGACGCTGTTTGTCCCCATGACCGGGAAATCGGAACAGCAGCGTCAGGTGCAGCCGGACCCGCGGCGACCGCAGATCGTCAACGGCGGCTTTGAGCTCTCCACGCTGGAGCCGGGACAGGCGGACGGCTGGCATTACCAGCGGCGGTCGGAACTGGTGGCGGACAACGCCCCCGAAGGGACCCGCTACCTGCGGTTCACGAATCAAGACGCCGGGCGAACCGCACACATCCTGCAAGGATTGGCCGTCGATGGGCGGATCATCGGCGCCCTCCAGGTGACGCTCAAGATGCGGCTCACCGATCTGCGTCCCGGTGCCGAACCGCACGAATGGCCGGGAGTGCATCTGCATTTCTTCGACGCCCGTCGGCTGCCGATCGGCGTGCAGAGCCTCCCCCCCTGGCGCAGCGACGTCCCCGTCTGGACGACGATCTCCGAGACCGTTCCGGTTCCACGCGGCGCCCAGGAGATGATTTTCCAAGTCGGCCTCAACGGCGCCACCGGCACCCTGTCGCTGGACGACATCCGCCTCACCCCCCGGCCGCGCGAGTGAGCCGCGCCCATGCAAACGGCTGCATCTCGACAAAGGCAGCGACCGACAGATTCCCGCAGCATCTCAGGCAGCCGCCGCCAGCGGCCCCGATCCCCATGATCCCAGCACTCCTCTCTCTGCGAATCCGTCTGTGGCGTCTGTGTCTGGCGAGCCTGGTCCTGGGTGTGGGGACCGGCGGAGCCGAGGGGGATGATTCCCCGCGGGACCTGCTGCACGGGTGGCAAACCGCGCTCATGGACATGATTGCTCGGGTGGAGCCGTCGGTCGTCAGCATCGCCCGCGTCCCCACCCCTCCGCCGCCGACGGGACTGCCGCGACGCCCCCTGATTCCGTGGGAACCGCGGCCGCAGGACGCCGGCTTTGTCCCCACAGACTTTGGAAGCGGCGTTATTGTCGCCGGACCGGAGGGGGGCGATGAGCGGTTCGTCCTCACGATGGCGCATGTGGTGTTTGGCGGCGGCATCCGTCCGTCCGCGGCCGACCCCGCGGCGACGACGATCCTGGTGCGGCTGGCGTCGCGGCATCTTCTGACAGCCGAACTGGTCGCTGCAGACCCCCGCAGCGATCTGGCCGTGCTGCGTCTTCCGCTCGCCGCCGCGGGCGTGCCTCTGGAGGCGGCGCCGCCGATGGAGCTGGGAGACGCCGCCACCGTTCGCAAGGGGCAACTCGTCGTGGCGTTCGGCAACCCTTATGCGATTGCGCGGGACGGTTCGGCCAGCGTTTCGATCGGCATCGTCAGCAACCTTTCCCGCAAGCCGTGGCCGCCGGGGGGAGTGCTGCTCGACCCCACCGAAACCAACCTCACCATCCACCACTTCGGGACGCTTCTGCACATCGACACGCGGCTGAATCTGGGGACCAGCGGCGGAGCCGTGGTGGACCTGGACGGGCGGTTGATCGGTCTGGCCACGTCCCTGGCGGCGCTGGAGGGCTACGAAACCTCCGTGGGGTATGCCGTACCGGTCGATGTGCCCATGCGGCGCATCGTGGCCTCGTTGTGTCAGGGGTACGAAGTCGAGTACGGCTTTCTGGGGATTCAGCCCGGCGACGCCGATGCCGGGATGCTCCGCGAGTTCCGCGACCTCACTGCGCAGGCCACCGCGGCGCGCGTGCGGCGAATCGTTCCCGGTTCGCCCGCCGACCGCTGCGGACTGAAGACCAACGACGTCGTGCTCGCCGTGCAGGGAGTCCCCGTCTATTCCGAGGTCGACCTGGTGCGGGAGGTCGGCTGGTTGGGACCAGATGTCGAGGCCGAACTGTCGGTGCTGCGCCCTTCCGAACGGCGGCTGTTGACACTCACCTGCCGCCTGGCGAAGTGGCCCGTGTACGACGATTCGCTGCTGGTTGTGACACGGGAGCGTCACCCCGCCTGGCGCGGGCTGCACATCGACTATCCCACCGCCCGCCGGCGGTTCCTCCCCGGCAACATTCTGGAGCGGTTTCCCGACGGAGTGGTCGTCACACAGGTGGACCCCGGCAGTCCGGCCGACGCCGCCGGCCTGCAGACCGGCCGGTTCATCACTCAGGTCGAAAACAAGTCCCTCTCCAGTCCCCGCGAATTCTCAGAGGCGGTGCAGGGGCGCAGCGGTCCCGTGCTGCTGAGGCTTTCGGACGGCCGCACCATCCGCGTTCCCCCGGAGTGACGCCCTGCCTTCCCGGCGTCGTCCCGTTTCCGGAACAGGTCGTCCGTCGGAGGGATGGAGCCCCGGGGGAACGGCGCAATTCCCCGCCCTCAGCCCAGAGGGGTAAGCGCTGCGCAAGTTCCCACTCCTCGATCGTTCCCTCTCCGGCTTTCTCGATCTCTCCCTCCCGGGTGGCCCCCCATTTTGCTCCCACACTCAGCCGGGCGTCTCTCCCGCGGAGCATTTGCATCCACCCCGCCGGTCTGTTGGAATGCGGAGCATCAAACAAGAGTCATCCCCATCCACGGAGCCTGAACCATGACTCGCCGGCTGCCTTTGGGGCTGTTCGCTTTCGCTACCTGGCTGTGGTCGTTGACGCCCATCGAAGCTCAAGGGCCGATGCTTCAACCCCTGCAACGGTTGGGGGGCTTTGACGACTGGGTCACCAGCGTCGCCGTCTCTCCGGACGGCCGCCTCCTCGCTGCCGGTACGTACGACCTCGTTCGCCTCTGGAACCTGGATGAGTCGCGGGAACTGGGAACACTCAAGACCGCCTGCGGCTTTGCCCAGGCGTTGGCGTTCACTCCCGATGGGTCGCGGCTGATCGTCGGCGGCTACCAGCAAACGCAGCTCTGGGACCCCGCCGCCCAGAAGAAGCTCGCCGCTCTCCGCGGCCACCGGGGGTACGTGCGGGGAGTGGCGCTCTCCCCTGATGGAACCCAACTGGCCACGGCGAGTGAGGACCGGACGGTCCGTCTGTGGAGTCTGGCGGAGGGTCGGGAACTCCGCACCCTGGGTCCCTTGGAATCGGCCGTGCTGGGGGTGGCATGGTCTCCGGGGGGGGAGTTGCTGGCCGCTGCCGCGGGGGATGAGACCCGCCTCACCCGGCCGGGACAGGTCACGCTCTGGAATCCCCAGACGGGGGAACTCGTCAAGACCCTCCCGGAACACGCCAAAGCGGCGACGGCGGTCGCCTTTTCTCCGGACGGACGCTGGCTCCTCTCCACCAGTCTCGATGAGCGCGTCAACGTCTACGACCTGAAGACCAACGAAGCCCGCGGTTTCTTCGACGGGCACAGCCGGCCCGTCAATTGCGTCCTCTTTCCTCCCGGGCGCAGCGACGTGGCCCTTTCTGCCAGCGGCGGACGCTTCCAGGGAGGGAATGAAATCAAGTTGTTCCGTCCCGCGGACGGGACCGAGTACGCCACGCTGGAGGCCCATGAGGGGAAGGTGACGGCTCTGGCTGTCACGCCCGACGGCCGGCGGCTCATCAGCGCCTCGTACGACAAAACGGCGGCCGTGTGGGACCTGGCCACTCTCCTCGCCGCCGTCCCTGCCGAGACCGAGTCCCCCTCCTCACCCTCGACGGCCGCCGAGGCTGACTCAGCCCTTGCAGACCCCACCCCGGAGACGAAGACCATGCGGATTGGCATCATCGGCCTCGACACCTCCCACGCCGTCGCCTTCACCAAGCTGCTCAATGCCGAGACTCCTCCTCCCGCGCTGGCCGGCTGCCGCGTCGTGGCGGCGTATCCCCGCGGCAGCGCGGACATCCAGTCCTCCGTCGGCCGCATCCCCGGATACACCGAGGACGTCAAGAAGCTCGGCGTGGAGATCGTCGATTCGATCGACGCACTGCTGGAGCGCGTGGATGCGGTGCTGCTGGAGACGAACGACGGCCGGCCGCATCTGGAGCAGGTGCTGCCGGTGCTGCGGGCGCACAAGCCGGTCTTCGTCGATAAGCCGATTGCCGCCTCACTGGTGGACTGCATCGCCATTCAGGAGGCCGCCCGACATTACCAGACCCCCCTCTTCTCGGCCTCGTCCCTGCGGTTTCTGGGTCAGACGCGCGAGGTGCGGGGGGGAGAGTACGGAGCGGTGGTGGGCTGCGACACGTACAGTCCGTGCAGCCTCGAACCGACTCACCCGGACCTGTACTGGTACGGCATCCACGGCGTGGAGGCACTGTTCGCCGTGATGGGGCCGGGGTGCCAGACGGTCGCCCGCGCCTCCACACCGGAGTTTGAGTTCGTCACCGGCGTGTGGCAGGACGGGCGGATCGGGACCTTCCGCGGCCTTCGCGCCGGCGCCCGGGGCTACGGCGGAACCGCGTACACGGAAAAGAAGGTAGTCCCTCTGGGACCTTACCCCGGCTATCAACCCCTGGTGGAGAGCATCGTCCACTTCTTCCGGTCCGGCGAAGCCCCCGTGACCGCGGAAGAGACGCTGGAAATCTACGCCTTCATGTCGGCAGCGGACGAAAGCAAGCGCCTGGGCGGAGCGCCGGTGAACGTGCCGGAACTTGTCCAGCAGGCCCGCGTCGCCGCCGCGGAGAAACTGCGACGGCTGATTCCCGAGGACCAGCCGCCGGGAGAGAAGCGTTGAGGCCCCCCGGCAAAACCGCGGGAATTCCGCAGAATCACGACGTTGTTGCACCCGGCAGCAGCTCACGCCATAATCCGCCCTTCGGAATTCTCGCCCGATCTCGTGACAAACGTTCAGCCATGCCTCAGTCCCGCGCCGATCTCGAACGCCAGCTTCAAGAGGCCCGCGCCCGACGCGATGCACTTGCCGCTCGCCTGCAACAACAAGGAATCGCCGAAGGGGACTTGCGCAAGCAGCCTGCCTGGCGGAATGCGCATGCGGCGTACCGGCAGTTGACTCGGCGCCTGCGAGCGGTGACCGCGAAGGAACAGCTTGTGGCGCAGAAGGCGGCCCGCGCCTCTCAGGAGGAGTAGTCCTCACGGCCGCAGGTCGAGGCAGACGACTTCGCCTGCTGCGTTGCGGCAATACAGGCGGCCGTTGGCAAAGGCGGGGGGCGTCCAGCACTTGCCCTCCAGCACCGCCGCGCGCGCCTGCGGTGAGAACCCCTGCGGTGTGGCAGCCGCCAGCAGCAACTCGCCCGATTCGGTGAGGACGACCAGCCGATCCCCCACGGCCATCACCGTCGCCATCCCCAGCCCCTCCTCCGACCAGCGGACCTGACCGCTCGTCAATTCGAGGCACTTGAGCGCGCAGGCGTCGCCGGCATCCCCGTCCACGGCATAGACGTGTCCGTCGATCAGTACCCCCGGCGCCATCTGATTGCGTAGTTCGCGGGTCCGAAACATCTCCACTGCTGCGGTCCCATCCTCCGCGACGCGCAAGAGTGCGGAACCCTTGGCGTAGCCGGACGACAGCCAGACTGCCTCTCCGGCGATCAACGGGTCGGCCGCGTTCACTCCGTACCGCGTGACCCAGCGGTGTTCCCAGCGGAGGGCGCCGCTTCTGAGATCGACGGCATGCAGGCTCTTGGCAGAGAGGACGAGCGCGGTGGGGATGCCCCCCCATTCCGCCAGCACCGGAGTGGCATAGGCGGCGTCCTCCTCGTTGTCGGACTGCCAGAGGACCTCCCCCGTCCGCCGATCGAGGGCCACGCCGTGTCGTCCCGCTCCCAGCAGGACGCGGTCGTCGACGACCACGGGAGAGGAGGCAAAGCCCCACGTCGGGATGTTCACGCCGCACCGGGCAGGGACGTCCACTTGCCAGCGGACCGTGCCGGTTGCTGCCTCGCAACAGAGGGCCACTCCCCGCCGGCTGAATGTGAACACCGCATCGTCCGAAACGGACGGCGTGGCGGTCGGCCCCCCTTCAAACAGATTGGGATCGAGCGGCTCGGGAGAGCTGTACTTCCAGAGAACGGTGCCGGTCTCGGCGTCGAGGCACCAGAGCGTCTGCGTCTCCTCCGCATTCCCCAGGGTGAACAGTCTCCCCTCGGCGATGGCCAGTGACGAGAACCCCGTCCCCACCTGACCGCGCCACACGACCGGCGGCCCGCTCTCCCCCCAGTCCACCCGCAGGTCTGCGGCAGGAGCAATCCCGTTCCGAGCGGGGCCGCGCCAGTGCGGCCACTCCTCCCCCGGCAGGGAGGACGACCATGCCGCCGCGGCCAGCAGCGTCCCCAGGGAGATCACAAACCAAAGTTGTGCAACAGGCATCAGAATGTTTCCCCCAGATGGACCTCGCGGTGCCAGGCTCGGCCCACGGCAGTATAACCGCACTGCTCACCTCTTGCGGCCCAGCCGCGCGGAACGCCCCGCTCCTCCGCATCCGCGTTGACCGTCCGTACAGGCAGACCGATAATCGGTTCACCGGAGCCACTTCCGATCTCTCTCCTCGTCCCCCCTGTCCCGGTGCACCGAGGCTGCGGCGCTCATGGCCCGATGGCTGACTGGATTCCGCTCGTCAGGCGCCGATGCAGCGGCGGAACCGCAGCCGTTCGAGGTGATCTGCGAGTGCAACGTGCGCCACACGGGGATGCGGCGGAAGACGCATCAGCGGATCATCTGCCGCACATGCGGCGCTTCGCTGTTTATCGCCCCGCGTGATCCATACCCCGCGCCGTCGCCTCCGCGCGTCAAGAAGCCCAAACCGGCACCGTCGCCGGAAGAGACGCCCGAGGCGGCCTCGGAGATCGGGAGCGACCGGCCGGTGCGCAAAAGCCGTCACCGTCGCCGCCGCGAGGAGGAATTCGACGTCGGATCGAATCCCCTGCTGAGCGCTGCGGAGCTGGCCTCGACGACGATTGCCAGCGTGGCTGGGGCGGCCGGGTCGGCCGGTCGTGCCGCTGTCCAGAAAGTCTCGCGCTCGAGCCGGCAGGCCGCCATCGGCTTTTGGCAATTCTGGACGCCGCTGCGACTGACCGCTCTGGGGATTGTGGTTGTCCTGGTGGGGATTGTGCTCTGGACGATGCATGCGCGACAGCTCGAACTGGCGGCGCGAACGCTCAACCCGGCCATCGAGGCGGGACAGGCCGCACTCCAGAAGGGGGACCTGTCTGAGGCGGCGAGTCAATTGACCGCGGCCGTGAAGGCGCTCGATGCCCTGGGACGCCACGACGACCACGCCCGCGCCGTGCGGCAAGGGCAGCGGGAGGCGCTCGCGCTCAGCGAACTCTCGACCGAACCGCTCCTGCAATTGCTGGAGACGGCGGACGAGTCGGTGGAGCGGGCGCGGCGATCGCGGTCCCCCTCCCCGCCGGACGACGGCGCGCCTCCTCCCCCCCTCGATGCCGAGTGGGCGACGCGATTCGCCGCGCTCTATGAAGGGAAATGGATTGTCCTGGAGCTCCCCATTCAGCGCCTCCCGGCGACTGAACAGGAGCGGCGACGGTACGAGGCCGTGCTCCCCACCCTCCTCGGCCCCCAGCAGCGCGGCATCACACTTCGAGCCGACTTCGAGGTTTTCGATTTCCTCTCGATCAAGGACTCTCCGCGACAGGTCATCTTCGGTGGTCGGTTGCGGTCGTGTCGTCTCTCGGCCGACGAGCGGCGATGGATTGTGGAACTCGATCCCGCCTCGGGATTCTTGTGGGTCTCCCTGGCGACGTATCGGCGGCTGGGGTTTCCCTTCAGCGAGTGGCATCGGCGGGAGGACGTCGCGCAGATTCTCCATCAACAAGCGGAGGCGCTGGGAGTCAAGCCACTGATTGAGGACCAGGCAGAAGAGGTCAGCCCGCCTGCTTTGGCGCCGGAGTGAACCATGTCGATGAGTTGTTCAGGTGCTGGTCAGAGCCGGTTTGTGCCACGGGCGGTTGGCGTGCTGGGAGTGCTTCTCCTGGCAGAATTGCTTCCGGCCGCCGAGCCTGTTTCCATGCAGGAGTTCCTGGCCCGCCGCGCGCAGTGGAGCCAGCTCGTCGGGAGCACGTTTGTGCTCGAAGGACGGGTGTCGTTCCTGTCGGGACGCGACCTGCGGATGAAGGGGGCCGACCTGAAGTTCGTTCTGGCACAGGACTTTGAACGCCCGCGTAGTCATCCCTCCGTGCAACTGGTGGGGCAATTGGAGCGGAGCGGCCGCGACTTCCAGTTTCGCGTCACCGCCATGACAGAATGGAAGACCGAACAGGAAGTGATCCGCGAACGGCTGCGCGTGGCGGGCGCGATTGAGCCGGAGAAGTATTTCGAGCTGGCGGAGTGGGCTGAGCAACGGGGCCGGTTTTACGAAGACCAGCGGCTCCTCGAGGAGGCCCTCAGCCTCCGCAGCCGCGGCGTCGCTCAGGCGCAAAAACGCGCCACCCTGGAGCGCCCCGGCGAGTTCTACACCCTGCTGGACAAAGCCCGCCAGTGGGGACTCTCCAGCGAGCAACAGATGGACCTGTGGCATCATGCGATCCGGTCCGAGCTGTGGGTCGAGTCGCGCAAGCAGCAACCGGAGTATTCGGCCGTGCTGAGCAAAATCCGGATGCAGTTTCCGGGCGCGGACCAGCCGCTGGAAGCCCTTCCGGCCGACCTCCAGAAGCGCTACTCCGAGAATCCTGTGGGCGTTTATTCCGACGCCGACAACGAGCAGCGAACGGTGCTGCACCGGCTGTTGTTCCTCGAGACGGTGCTGCGGATGATCGAGCGGGAGGCGCGACCGGACGGCAGCAATGGTTCCGTCGTGGCGGCGAAGCTGGAGCGGCTGGCGCCGGAGCACGCCGAACTCGCTGCCCGTTATCGGACCGCCGAGCGGGAATGGCTGGAGGGGCGCGTCCCGCAGATGAGCCGCACCGAGATTCTCGAATTCCGCAACCGCTTGCGCAGTGAAGGAGCAACGGACAAGGCGGTGGAAGTGGTGCGGAGGTGGATCGACGCGCGGCTCGCCGGCCGCCCCAAGGGTCCTGCGACGGAGGTCGATCGCGCGGCGATGGAATTCGATATGGTCGGAGACGCGCAGCGGGCGCTCGCGATCATCAGCACCGCCTTGCAAATCGATCCGGAGGTCCCCGGCGGCAAGGAGTTGCTCGACCGGATGGGATACGGCTGGCATCAATCCCGGGCAGTCCGGAAGGAACTGATTCCGCCCCCGCCGCCTGATCCGTTCGTGGCCGCCATCCAGGCAGGGAAGATTCTGGTCGGCATGTCGGACCAGCAGGTGGGTGCAGCCATCGGCGGCGCGCCCGAAACCGTGGTGAGGATCGCCAGCAAGGAGCGCGTCACCGAACTGTGGCACTACCCCTCGCAACGGCTGACGATCCACCTCGAAGCCACCCGCTCTCAGCCGCAGTTGAAGGTCACCCGTATCGTCGAGCTGTCGCGCAGCGAATAACCCCGAGGACTCAGGACGCAGGGTGCTCCCGCAGGGTGACGGCACCGGCCAACCGATGCGTCTCTCAAAAACGTCAGCGGATAATCCTGCGGCGCTTCGACAGAGAGGGCGGGGAGCATCCGGCCCCGGCGGGGAGCGGCGTCACAGCCCGAGCGTCTCGCGGGCGTACTGGAGACTTTGGCGGATGTTCTGTTCCTCGAGCGCCGGCTGTGCCTCGGGAGGATGTGACGAGACCAAGGGCAATTCGGCCGCCGCATGATCCCGCACCATCCGCAGGGTGCGGGCCAGATCTCGGGCCGGCAAGTCGGGGAACGTACTCCAATAACCCTCCGTCAGGCAGGGGACCTGGAGCGGGTCGCGCGTGATGAGCTCCAGGCACATGGGCAGCCCGGGCCGCACCCCCCGCACGAGGCGCACCATCTCCGCCAGATCGAAGCAACCTTGTCCCAGCGGGATGTCCCCCAGCAGGAAGCCGTCGGCATACGGCTGGACCGCCTGGTCCTTGAAGTGCACGGCATGGGTCCAGGGAGCGAAGGCGCGGACGGTCTCCAGCGGATCCTCGAGCAGAGCGACGCTGTTGCCGGTATCGAGGCACGCCCCCACGTATTCACTGCTGACGGACTCCAGCAGCCGCAACCGCTCGCCGTTCCGGTGGTCCTTGTGATTCTCAATCGCCAGGGGGAGTTTGAGCCGATCTGCGACCGGGGCGGCTCGTTCGACGGCGCGGCGCGCGAGCCGGTCCGCTTCCACGAAGGCTTCCCACGACCGGAACTGCTCATAGCGGCGTCCCGGCAGGATCACGCACCGCGCCGCCCGGGCCCCGGCCGCCACGGCCGACTCCATCGCCGCCCGGAACCGTTCCAGCTCAGCGTCCGATTTGGGAAGGGACAAATCGGCCTCCAGGAACATCCCCCGCCGCTCGCATTCGCGGCGCAGCTCCCGCGCGGCTGACGGCTCCAGGATCCCCATCGGCACCTGCACGCCGGCGGCGCCCAGTTCATCGCCGTGACGAAGAAACGTCAACGGCTCATAGAGGTTTCGGGGCGGATCGGCCTGGCGGTACTGGCGCTGCAACAGGGACCGGCAATGCGTCACGATCCCCAGTCCGCCCCGGAGGCCGGTCGCGGCCGGGAGCAAGCGTTCCCCCACGCTCGCCGCTGCAACCGACTGAGCGATCGCCTGAAGCGCGCGGCGGCGGTGCATGGAATCTCTCCCCGATCGGCTGGAAAAACATCATGCCGAATCCCGGGGGAATCGTCCACTCCGGCGGACAGGTAGAAGTCGTCGTCCCGTGATTCCACGTCCCGTGAACTTGGAAAGAGCGCCGCCGCACGTTATTCATCATCGTTCACGCAGACAGTTCCTATGGACTGTCACGGGCGAACAGGGCGCGGGCAAACCACAGCCGCGCTGTTGAAGTTGCAGGAGGAAAGCGATGGGACGCGACGAGCCGGCCGCACTGATGAAACAAGCCATTCGCGACAACCTGGTGTTTATTGGGCAATTCCGGCGGCGGTTTCACACCACGGGCGCCTTGTTGCCGAGCGGCCGGTTCCTGGCCAGAGCCATCACGAAGTTTGTGCGGACGCTCCCCTCCCCCAAGCGCATCCTGGAAGTCGGTCCGGGGACAGGCGCGGTGACGCGGGAGATCGTCCCCTACGTTGGTCCCGAGGACCATTTCGACCTTGTGGAGATCAATGAGCAGTTCGCCGAACGCTTGCGCGAACGATTTCGCATCGATCCGCGGTTTCAGCCCGCGGCGGCGGTCTCGCAGATTCACGTGTGTCCCATGCAGGAGTTCCGCAGCAGCGGCCCCTACGACGCCATCATCTCGGGCTTGCCGTTCAACAACTTCAGTCCGCAACTGGTGGCGGAGCTGATGGACCTCTGCCTGGGGCTGCTGGCCCCGGGTGGAACGTTCTCGTTTTACGAATACATGTACGTCCGCCGCATGAAGTGGTCGGTGGCCCATGGCGCGGAACGCATGCGCCTCCGCGGCGTCCACTCCGTCCTCGAACAGCGGCTGAAACGGTACTGCTTCCACCGCGACTGGATTTTCGCCAACGTCCCGCCGGCGTGGGTGCGGCACCTGCGGCTCGATGCCGCTCCCACCTCGGGAAATGGCGACCAGTGTACTCGCTCAGCCTCTCACGCCGCGCCCAGCGGCTGAGGAAGCCGTGCGCTCCCACTCACGCCGCAGCCGAGGCTGTGAACTTCACCAGCGGTGCGGAAGATCAGCTTGTCAGCGGGAACCTGACCTGCGGCTCTGAGGGAGACGAGGGCTCGTGCCATCAGCCATCGGCATCGAGCACCGCTCGCAGCTCCGCTTGCCACAGCGCCGGGTCCGGCGCCGCGGTCCGTAGCTCCGGCGCCACAAAGACCCGCACCCGCTTGACATAGTCATCGAACTGCGTGCGGGCCAGGGCGTCCACCACCGGCGACACCTCCCGCAACGGACGGTACCGGTCCTGCTTGGGGAAATAGACTTCGACGGCGAATTCAATCTCCCGCCGCGGGGGGGGCGCATCGAGCAGCACCTCGGTCGTGTTGACGGCGCGGCCCAAACGCCGGCTCATCCGCTCCGCCAGCCGCCGGCTGAACTCGACCAGTTCGGTATAGGGACGACGGGCCAGGCGGCGGTACATCTCCGACGATTCCAGGTCGCTGAACTCCGCCGCCCGCTTGTACAGCCGCCGCATCCGCCCGAACAGCCCTTCGAGCAGCACCGCCACAGGGGTCCCGATGGCGCGGCGCCTCAACTCGGCGATCATGCCGGCTTCCGTCGACTGGAACAGCGTCTGGAGCTCGAGCGACGTGGCCAGTTCATAGAAGCTCCGGGCGAACATGGAAGTTGCCGCGCGGACCGCATGATGCCAGTATACCTCGCTGAACATCACGTAGCGGGCAAAGACCATCAGTTCCGCCGCGGTCTTCCCCTTGGAGGTGATCGCCAGGCCGTCCCCCGCCGCATTGACCACCAGCGACTGGATCAGCCGCTGCTTGTCAAAGTTCCTGCCGTAAGGGACGCCGCAGTGCAGGCTGTCCCGCTCCAGATAATCGAGTTTGTCGACGTCGATCGGCCCGGAGATGATCGACCGCAACAACCTCAGGCGCGGAGCATCCGACCGTGGCGCGAGGACGTCCAGGACGTCCCCCGGTTCCACTTGCCAGTCGTTCCGCAGGACCTCGGCGATCCCAGTCCCCGGCGTCAGAAACCGCGCGGCATGAACCTCGTGCGGAGGCATCCCCGCCAGCCCGAGGTCCTCGATGGGATGACAGAACGGCCAATGCCCCAGGTCGTGCAGCAGTGCGGCGACGATCAACAGTTCGGCGGTCGGACGATCAACCAGCTCCTGAAAGCGGTGGTCCTGTTTCAATTGCCGCAGATACCGCAGCGCATTGTAGTAGACCCCCAGTGCGTGTTCGAGCCGGCTGTGCCGCGCCCCCGGATAGACCCGGCTGACCAGTCCGAGCTGGCTGATCTCCCCCAACCGCTGAAACTCCGGCGTATCGACCAGCGCCCGCACCCGCGGCGTAAACGGGACGTTCTGCTCCATGGGCACGCGGATGAGCTGCTGGCCGGACTCCAGTTCCGCCAGTTCAGGGATGTCGGCGAGGGGACACAGCATGGCGCCAGGAGGGAGGAAGGGGAAAAACGCCTCCGGAGTCGGACGAGAGGGACTATAATGTGTCCGACCCATCTCCGTCGCCCGCACCACCGGTCGCCTTGCCCATGACCCCGATCGTTCGCCGGCCCTGGGACATCCCCCAGCATCGCCATACTGCGGAGTCGGTGTACCGCCGGCGGGAGCTGTATCGCCGGGAGTTTTTGAAGTCGCTGGGGCGGGCGGCGGCGATTTCCGGAGGCGCCGCGGGGTTGCTCTCGGTCCTGGGATGTATGCCTTCCCCGGAAGAAGTGGATGCCGCCGGAGCGGTCGTCCCCCTCCCCGAGGCTCAGGCCGCGCTCTATCCCGCGCCGCGCGATCCGCGGTTCGAATACGGACGGCCCGAGACGGATCGCCACGCGGCCGCCGCCTACACCAACTTCTACGAATTCACCCCCGAGAAGGATGGCTACCGTCACGTCGGCCTGTTTCAGCCCACCCCCTGGTCCTTTGAAGTGACGGGGTTGTGCGCCCAACCACGAACCTTTGACCTCGACGACGTCTACCGCCAGTTCTCTCTCGAGGAACGGGCCTATCGCCATCGCTGCGTGGAAACATGGGCGATGTGCGTTCCGTGGACCGGTTTTCCCTTGCGGAAGTTGCTGGAGATCGTGGAGCCGTTGCCGGTGGCCCGGTATGTGGAGTTCGTCACGGCCCAGCGCCACGCGGAGATGCCCCATCTCGCCCGCTCCCGCCGCTACCTCTGGCCTTACACCGAGGGACTGACCCTCGCAGAGGCACTCAATGAATTGACATTCGTGGCCACTGGCGTTTACGGCGCCCCGCTGCCCAAGCAGCACGGCGCGCCGATCCGGATCGTGATCCCCTGGAAGTACGGTTACAAGAGCATCAAATCCATCGTTGCCGTGCGGTTGACGGAGGAGCAGCCGAAAACCTTCTGGAACACGCTCATCCCGCACGAATACGACTTCACCGCCAACGTCGATCCGCAGGTGCCGCACCCCCGCTGGAGCCAGAGCCGCGAATGGATGCTCGGCAGCGGGGCCGTCTATCCCACGGTGGTCTACAACGGCTACGGCGAGTACGTCGGGTCCTTGTACGCCTGAGGGCCGCGCCCCTCCGCCCGGCTTGGCCGCGCTTACCCCGCCGCCGGCGCCCCGCGGAACAGCGATTCCCGCGGCCCCTGGTAGACGACCTCCATCTCCGGCGTCTCCACTCGCACTCCCCCCCGGAACAGCGATTCCACGCCGGCGATCACCATCCCGGAGGTGAGCAGCGTTCGCTCGACGGGATACGGCGCCCGGCGTTCGAGCACCAGCGTCTCGATGTGCCGGGCGAGCGGATTGAAGAAGTCCGCCGTGGTGGCGCTGTGTCCGGGCATGGGGAGGTACATCTGACAGGCGATGATCTCGCCGGTGTCGCTGCGCAGCCCGGCGTAGTTGAAGTCGCGAATCGAGGTCAGGAAGATCGCCGTGCGGAAGCCGTCGCGGTGCTCGATGAAGTAGGCGACGATCCGCGGGAGCGCGCGCCGCGCCCACTCGAATGAGACAGCGTCGGTCGGATACCCCCCCTCCACGGGAAGGTTGTGGCTGCAACATAGCGCCGCAACGAACAGCCGGCGGGTCGTCTCATGCTCCGCCGTCGCCAGCCGCTCGTAAACCGCCTCGTCCCGCAGAGCGTGCACGCTGGAAATGCCCACCTCGCCGCCGCGGCGGCGCTCCGACATGCACTGGGCCGTTTCCAGGGCATGGATGTCGTAGCTGTCGATGCCGCCGTAGGCCACGCAGACGCTCTCCGCCAGCGGGGCGTTGTAGGGGACGTCGATCGCGGGGAGCCGCCAGGTCACCGGCAGGGAGGACCCCGCCAGGAAGGGGAACTCCAGCCGCCGTGAGTCGTCCACCATCCGACGGCAGCGTTCCCACGTGGTGGAGAGGTGTTTGTCGTTGAAGACGGGGACTGACCGGCCGCTCTCCTCGAACACCCGCACCACCTCCTGGAACCATTCGTACCGCGGGTAGAGCTTTTGTCCGCGGTCGTTGGTGGGGTATTCGCCATGCTCGGCGATGATCACCACCCCATCCACCGCCAGCTTGTTCCCCCCCAAGGTGAGGGCCTCGGCGATGGAGGGGAACTGCCGCAGCTTGTGACGGGCGATCCGCTGCCGTCCCAGGTCCCCCTCGGGAAACTGGTCGAGATAGATGGAGGCGACCTCGAAGCGCGGGGCGACCCAGCGGCCGTCCCAGGTGTAGCCCAGCGTGTGCCGATCGAGAAAGTGCTGGGCGTGCGAGTGCTGGCGGACGACCGTCCCCAGGAAGGCGATCCGCGGCCGGCGTTCGCTCTGGGCAAACGAGGTTCCGGCAGAGAGCGCGGCGGCGGCCGCCGCCAGAAAGGCGCGTCTCGACAGGGGCATGGGGGGCATGGGGAGTCCTCTCAGCCAGTCAGGTCGTGAACCCGGCGGACGTGACCGGGCGAAGTCCGACGGCTTATGTATCAGGACTTTGTCCGGCGGGAGGAGGTGAAGAGGGGGCGGTCAGCAACTCCACGAGGGAGGCTCGCAACTCTTCCACCACCTGCGGCCCTCCACCGATGTACAACCGCGCGATCTTCCCTTCCCGGTCAACGACCACCAGTTGCGGAATGGCATTGGCCTGATACCGCCGGGCGGCCACGCCGTCGAGATCGAGGGCGACCGGAACGTTCAGATGGTGCCGCTCCAGAACACCTCGAATCTGATCCGGCTGCTCCTCCAGGTTCACGGAGACGAGCCGCACCTCGGAGTCATCGAACTCTTCCAGGAGCCGCTCGATGAGGGGCATGGTCTGCATGCACGGTCCGCACCAACTGGCCCAGAAGTCCAGCACGACCAACTGCCCCTTGCACTCGGAGAGCTTGAACCGACCGCCGGACAACAACTCCAGGTCGATCTCCGGGGCCGACTGACCGACGAGGGGCGAGAGCGACCCCACGTTGCCCGGCTGGTCGGCCCCCTCCTGATTGAACAGCGGTTCGATCGCCGGCTGCAACCGCCATTCGTGGTAGGCCAGACTCGCCACATCGGCCAGTATCTCCCGGCCGAACAGGAGTTGAGCGACGTCCTGCACCTGGATACGGCAGGCGCCCAGCACGTCGCTCGTCCCAGCGACCGCGGTCCCGTCAAACGCTTCCGGGTCGCAGGTGATCCGCTGGCCGTTGCGGAACAATCCCTGCACCAGCCCTTTTCCCAACCGGGAACCGGCAAGCGGGGATGATTCCGGAGTTCCGCGGTCGCCGCTGGATGCGGCAGGCGGGGCCCCACCGGTCGTCCCGTCGGCGGCGGCTTCCAGTTCATCCGCATGGAACCAGATGATCTGGGCCACACGATCGCGGGGAATCTCCAGTTCCTCCAGTTGGATTTCCACCCGGAAGGCGGCGTCGTTCATCGCGATCACCCGGCACCGCAGGAAGTCTCCTGTCCGGGAGCAGAGCAGATGCGTCGGGGGGGAGGCCTTTTGCAGCCGCGGGAGGGTCAGCAGGCGTTTCTTCTTGGCCGCGGCCAGATCGGGCAGCTTGGCACCGCTCACCAGTTCGACGGCCTTGATCTGAGCATGAGGAACGATCCGGGCGGCCGCGACACCCGAGGCAATCATCACCCCCTCTTCGTTCATCCCCTCCACCGTACAAGGGACGACGTCGCCCGATCGCAAATGCAGTTGGTGCGAGTTCCCTCCGCGCGTGACGCCCGCATCCCGCGACCGTTGCAGAAACAGATCGGCGAAGTTGCGTCCCGGCTGGGCGCGTGCCTCCGGAATCACTCTTTGACCGGAGGGGGGAGATTTGGATTCCAGGTCCTGATAGACGATGCGGCCGGAGACGTCGGGACGGAGGGGACTGCTGAGGCGGCTCCCCAGCGGGTGCCACGCCAGGCAATGCTCGGTGGAGGACTCGGCGTGAGGGACGAGCCGGCCGCGCAGCTTCAGCGGCCCGATCTCCAACCGGCCGAGGCGCCCCTCTCCCTCCGCGGACAGGGGTGCCTCGTCCGCTGCATGGAAGACCATCAGCGAACGGAGGTCGGCGCAGGTCACGGCCAGCGGTTCCTCGACGTGGGGGCTGCGGAGGGTCCACCGCGACTCTCCCGTCGCATCGAGCACTCCCGAGACGCGGGTTCCGTCCTGGAACAACACGGCCGCGGGTCCGGTCCGATCGTCGGGGCCGAACGAGACCTCGGCCGACATGAGGACGGCGGCGTCGATGTTCTGCTCCGCCTGGTCGTGCAGCACGCGGAAAGTGCGTCCGTCGGGGGAGAGACCGACGATGCGGCCGGTGATGGCGCTGCCGTCGGCCAACTGGCAGTGTGCCTGTTCCTGTTCCTTGGCAAAGGGGAGGACGCCGTTCCAGCGGGCGACGCGGAGGCGTTCCAGCCGCACACCCCCTTGCCGGTTGAGGAGTCGAATCCCCGTCCCGCGCTGACGGTTCGGCTCCGGAGGGACGGAGATGCTGGCGGCAGGCGTCCCCCCGGAATGGAAGACATGCAGCGTCCCCGCCGTCTGATTGAGATAGGCAAACAGGTGGGTGCGTTTCACGCTGGGGATGAGCGCGTGCACCTTGTCCACGTCGGCGCGGAGCGCCTGTTCGCGGACGATGGTCAGGGTGTCGCCCCAGGTCTCGAACCGCCAGCCGTCCTGCCGCTTGTCCACGTCCCCCGCGGGATCGACCCCCAGGGCCAGAACGAAGGAGGGCTTGTCGAACCAGGAAAGCTCGAACTCGATGACGGCCAGATCGGGAAGGCCCAGATCACGGGTGACGATGGCCAGGTCCTGATCGGTCTGAATCTGAGGTCCGTCTTCGCGCCACGTCTTCCCGTTGGTTCTCCAACCGGTCAGACCGGTCAGACTGGGGAAGATGACCGTGGGGTTGTCGTTGAGGCGGTACAAACGGCGGACGGAGTCGGCGCGCAGATGGATCACTCCGAACAGCCGGCTGTCGAAAGTGATGCGGCCCCCCTCCCATGCGGAGATGTTTCCGGCGAGGACGTCGCCGGTGACGAGTTCGAGCACGTAATCACCGGCCATCGGCGGAGTGGGGACGACCGCGGGGAATTGCGCCGCCGCCACCGCCGCCAGGGAAAACTCGAACGGGGCGACGAAATCCCCCCCCTGCCAGCGGATCATTCCGACCTCCGAGGCCGGCCTCAGAACGCCGGGAATCACATCCCCGGAAACGAGCGTCAACACCCCCTGGGGAGGCTCCGCGGCCCCGAGACTCGCCCCGAGCAGCAGCCCCCCCAGACAGAGACCCACGCGCACCGACATGGCGTTCATCGTTCGTAAATGGGGAGAAATCGATAGTTCACCGCCAGCGCCAGCAGCGACAGGGTGGTGGAGACGTACGTCCCATGCGTTCCCTGGAAGCTGCCGTTCTCGGCCTGCACCGACTTGAGGTGACGGATCAGGAACTTGTTCCACTTCTCCCAGGCCTGGACATCCCCCTGGAAGAGGGCCTGCGCCTGGTAGTAGTACTGGTATTCGACGCCGCCGTGCCCGGAACTCCCCCCTTGCAGGCGATCGGTCAGGTACTTCAGCGTCGCCTTGAATTGCGGGAGGTCCTTGCGGCGGGCCACGGCGTACACCAGGCAGGCGATGGAGATGCGGGCCAGCGATTCGTCGAAGCCGCCGATGCCGCCCGAATAACCGACCTGTCCCGAGGGTGAGGTCATCCTGACGTAGTAGTTGATCGCCCGGTCGATCGACTCATCGGGGACTTCGATTCCGGCGTTGCGTGCGGCGAGGAGTCCCACCAGCACGGCCCCGGCGACGGAGGTGTCGGCGTCGTTACCGGAGGGGGAGTACCGCCAGGCGCCGAGCGAATTCTGCTTTTGCGAGGTGATGGCCGCGCGGACCGCCAGCTCCAGCGACTGGCCGATCGACCGTTGCCGGTCGGAATTGCCTCCCGGCGGCCAGAGGGTGCGGTCATCCACGGTGCCATACGCCTCCGCCAGCGCCAGCATGGCAAACCCGTGATGGTACATGCTGCCGCCGCAGTACCCGGTGGAGGGGTCCTGCTGGGAAATGATGCTCCGCAGAGCGCGGCGAATGTTTCCGGCATAGGGACCGAAGTTGGGGTCCTCGCCCGAGGCCAGAAAGCACATCACCGCCATGCCGGTCACTCCCGCCCCTCCCTGGGAGTCCTGCCAGGCGCCGTCTTCCCGCTGCGTCTCTGCCAGGAACTTCAGCCCCCGGTCGTACATCTCCCGCACATCGCGGGGAATGGCGTCGCCCGTCCGAATTTCCGCGAACTGCGCGGAGGCGAGGGACGCGCCGCTCCCCCACGCCAGGACTGCCGCGAGTAGAAACGTCTGCTGCTGCATGATGCAACTCCGGTCGGGGACCAGTCGGGTCAGAAGTCGACGACCAGTCCGTCCTGTCCCTGCTCCCACTGCTCGAACTGCTGTTCCAGCCCGCGAAACTGATCGAAGATGCGACGGACCACCTTCCACTCCACGTCGTCAAAAATGCGTTTCAATTCCGGCTCGGGAAGGCGGGACATCCGGTAGAAGACGTAGTAATACTGGTCATAGCGGTTCCCTGCGATCCGGGGGGGCGGCGGTTCTGCCAGCAGCAGCTCCGTCAACCGGTTCCGCTGGGCGATCGTCAGGGGGACCTGGTTGTCGAAGATCACGAGCGCCGCGGCGATCTGGGCCTGGTAGTGCCACCGCGCCCGCTGCTGCTCCAACTGCTCCAATCTGTGGAGCTGCTCGGCGGTCAACGTCGTCCGGACCGTTTTGTGAAACAGCGATCCGCATTCATGCAGCCCCCGCGCAAATCGCTGCTGCACGGGAGCCATTTTCTGCCACGCCTCCTGCCACTCCGTTTGGCGGACCTGCCCGCGCGGCAGTTCGCCCAGCAGTTTCTGGGCGGACTCGAAGAAGCGGACGATGTCCCCCCGGCCGGCCAGTTCCAGCTTGCGGCGCTGGGCCGGTTGCAGCGAGCCGACCTGGGCGACGAACTCGATCTGCCCCGCCAGCAGTTCCTCCGCCCGCTGGCGAGCGGCGGGCAGGGACTCCACCTGATTGCCGAACGCCCAGACGATGAGCTGCCGCTCCTCCAACTGGAACAACCGCTCGTCCTGGGCCGCCGCCGTGCCGAGCCACCCGGCGCCCAGCACGAGCAGGACAACGACGGCGAAGCAGTTGCCCATTGCAGGCAGACGGTGCAGCGTCATTTTCCCTCCTCCGTCGCGGGTTGAGATGCCTCCTCTCCCAGCGTGCCGAATTCGTCGGGGCGAGCGTCGACAAACCCCATCCCGTCGAGTCCGAGATCCTGTTCCCAGCCGAAGGAGATTCGTCCCCGACGATTCATCCCGGCGGTGTAGAGCCTGGTCTGGCGCTCATTGAGCACGGGGGCGACCACCCGCGTCTCGGGGAGGGAGAGGTACTCATCGTACAGATAAAGCTGCATGTTGCGCGACAGACCGTCGTCCCATGCTTTGTCCAGTGCGGCGGCGAGGGGCTCGTACTGATCGGGGAGGAGCGTGAGCCGGCGGTCGATGATGACGAACATCATCTGTTGCCCGGCGCGGCGTTGGGCGGCCTCGCGGGCCTCGATCTCAGCGCGATACGCCTGGGCCGCCTCCGCGGGAAGGAGTTCAGACACCTTCGCCAACAGGGCAGCAGACAGTTCCTGGCGCGGGCGCGGCCACTGCTCGATCGGACGGCCGGATTGCTGGGCCGCCCCCATCTGGCGGGCCACGGCGTCGACCGCCGCCAGCCCGGCAGCGCGGATTTGAGCGAACTGTTCTTCGTTCGGGCGGCAGACCTTCCGGACGAGGTGCAGCTCGCTCCCCAACACTCCCCTGAGGGTTGGCTTGAACTCGGCCCCCGCATTGACATCCACCGCCATCTCCGCCGCTTCAACCGCTTCCTGGACCGCCTCGCGCCGCTGGCGGAACAGGAGGTTGAGCAGTTCGCCCAGCGGCGTATCAGCCGCAGGGACGCCGCCGGGCGCGGCAATGCACAGCAGCACCATCCAGAGCAGACGGCGGCAGCCGCGGCGGACCGGGCCTCGAGAAGCCGGTGGAGAGTTCCCTCGCGGGGAGAACGGCCTGGTCATTCCGGTGGTCCTCAATTCTTCCTCCCAATGCGGCGATCGGACTCGGTTCAGGATCAGAAATCAGCCCGGATCAAGACCCGTTGTTGATCCTCACGGCGAATTGTCTGCGTGGGGGATCGGGCCCCTTCCGCCGCCTCCCACCGCTGCCGCTGCTCGTCGCTCAGCAGCGTGTGGAACGATTTGGCGAACAGCGACCCCTCGCCGTGCAGCCCTTGCAGCATCTGTGACCGCAAAACCTGGCATCGATCGCGGATGTCCCGCAGCATCTCGGGGGACGGCGGCCCCTGCCCCACTTCGCTCAACGCCGCATCGCAGTCGTCGCAGAAACGGCTGATGTCCCCCCGACCCGCCAGTTCCAGTTTCTGAACCTGGGCGTCCGTCAAGCCGACGCGCTCTTGCAGGACCGCCAAGCGCTGTTGGAGAGCGCGTTCCAGATCGGCCCGCGCGGCCTCCAGGTCGCTGGTGCGGAAAATCCATGTCTTCCAGGTCTGGGCGTTGACGTGATCGAGGTCGACCACCACGTTGACCTGCCGGACCTGCTTGGCGCCGTTGACGACGAGGACCTGCTCCCAGGCCTCCACGATCATGATCCGCGGCGTCCCGGCCGGATGTTCCGCGATCAGGACCTGGCCGGCCGGGGCTTTCGGATTGAACACGAGCCGTCCCTCGACCGGGCGGTCCTCAGCGCCGGCCGGCGCGATCCACCCGGCCAGGCTCAGAGCGGCGAGAATCCGCGTGGCCGGCCGGCCCGCTCTCCCGCGGCGCTGAGACTGCATGTGGAGAGGCATGATCGTCACTCCGCCGTGAAACCCCGTCTCCCCGGCCGCCCCGCGCGACTCCCGGACGGGCAGGGGGACTATCTCATTCGCAGGCCATACGTGACGCCGTAAAACCGCTGCGGCCGTTGCTGGAATGCTTCCTGCTGTTCCGCAGTCAACCACGGCGTCAGGGTTTTGTGGAACAGCGACTCGGCACCGTGGAGGCCGCGGCAGAACCGGGTTTGCAACCGCGTACTCTCCGCCAGCAGTGCCTCGAGGACCGCTTCGTCTTCCGCACCCGGCTCGCTCACCGCGGCCCAGTCGACGCTGCGCAGGTACTCTTCGCATTCATCGAGGAAGCGGTGCAGGTCGCCGCGGCCGGCCAGCTCCAGCCGGGACCGCTGCTCGGCGCTCAGCGTCAGCACCTCCTCCACCTGTGCAATCCGTTCCTGGAGTCGCGTCTCGCCCGTGGCAATCGCCTTGTCCAGGTCATCGGTCCCGAGAATCCAGTACCGAAACTTGGCGGGAGTGTTTTCCAGCAGATCGACCGGACGGACTCCGCTGAGGCGGATCAACTGTTCGACCGGCGCCAACGCCTGGCGTTCCGGCGGCTGCACCCCTGGTTCCTCTCCGCTGGTCGGAGAAACTGTCCAGCAGCAGAGGCTGGCCGCCAGCAGCCCACAGCATCGACATCCGATCGCAGTGTTGCGGCCGGGGCGGGGTAAGTTCGAAGCAGACTCGGACGGCGCGGGAGCCGCCGCGGCACGATGGCCGCAGGGGTCCTGACAACCCAGCAGCCCGGGCGGGTGCGTTGGGAGAGCTTTCATGTTCATGAAGCCGGGTCCTGCTGCGGGAAGACCGTTTCAGGGGGTGGGGGCATCGAGCCGGTTGAAGTATTCATCCAGCCCGGCGCGGAATTCTTCCGGCAACACCACCCCGGCGGAACCGGTGGCCTGCGGGGTGCCACGGTCCTCGCGGACCTCCTTCTCGTTGAGCCCGCTCCCCACGAGGGCCAGGGCGGAGTCCGTGGTGTCACCCCCTCCTCCACCGCCGGGGTTCGGACCGCCGCCGCCTCCGCCGTTGGGATTGAACCGACGGGACTGGAGGAGGAGTTCGATCGCTTCGGTTTCGGCGGCGATGGCGGGGGGGCCGGTGTCGGGAGTCGCCAGAATCTCCGTCGCCTCGATCATCACTTCGGAGACGGCGTCCAGCAGGGCGAGTTCGCGACCGAAGTCGGTTTCGGCGTCCGGGAGCTCCTGAATGCGGAGGATGACCTTGTCAATCCGCTCGCGGAGGCTGTCCTGGACCTGCGACAGTTTCTCGGCCGCTTCTTGATGCTCGGCGGCCGTCACCCCGGAGCGCGCCTGCTCGGCGACCCGCGTCTCCTCCCGCAGCGCGACCTCCCGTTCCAGGATTTGCAGGACTTCCAGGACGATCGACGGCGGCAGGCTCCCCTTAGACTTGCAGCCGGGACACTGCCCCGACTTGCAGACTTCCACCAGGTCTTCCGCCCAGCGGTCGAGCGTCTCGCTCCAGTATTCGGCCTGGGCGATCGACAACCCATTCTCCTTGCGCAGGTCGTCCCCCAGCGTGCGGAGCGCGGCGGTGACGTCCTGCGCCCGCATGTCGTCCAGGACGACCTTGAACCGCATCAGCCGGCTGCGGTCGAAGTACGCGGACATGTCGTCCATGATGTGCGAGACTTCCAGGCTGCTTTTGGTTTCGACGTCGGCCAGCTCGCGGAACGTCTCGGCCTGCCGTTCCTTGAGCCGTTCCGCCACGCCGAAGGCGTCGGAGGCAAGCTGCGCCAGCCGCGCGGAGACCTGCTGCTGCCGCCGCGACGCGGCCTTCAGCCGCTTCACCAGCGTGCTCCCCTCCAGATTGGCCAGCACCTCGTTGAGTTCGTCCACGATCTTCTCGAACTCAGCCAGCAGGTCCTGCTGCTGGCGCACGGCTTCCTCGACCTGTTGGGCGGCCGAGGGAGGGGGGGGCGATGGGTTGCGACCGTTGCCAGCCAGCATGGTGGACGGCAGGGTGAGCCGCGGCTGCTTGGGTGGACTCTCCTGCGGGTCGCGCGGCGTCTGCGGCTGTGGCTGATGGTGCGTCGATTCGACGTCGGTGATCGAGGGGACCGGCGCGGGCGGGGGTTGTTGTTCGCTGCTGGTCTGCGACTGCTGGCCCGGAGTCGAGGAGCGGTTCTGACCGGCCATGGGGCCGGTTTTGCCCGGAGTGCTCTGGCCCAGCCGGGGGGCCTGGGCCCCCTGCTTGAGGAGGTCCGCGACCGAGGGCATTCGGTTGCCGGCGATGTCCTTGAGAATCTGCATCATCTCCGCCCACCGCTCCAGGTGGCCGACACCGAGCTCCGGGTTCCGCATCGCCTGACGGAGCAGTTCCTCTCCGGAGGCGGTCAATGCCGCCAGGCGACGACCGTTGGTCCGTTCCGCCGCGGCCTGAGCCTCGATCCGGCGACGGACCTCCGGCTGATCCAATTCCTCCGGCGGCAGCTCGCGGAGCGCCTTGTTGACCTCGTGGAGCTGGAGTTCGCGGTCGCGGACTTCCAGCGACATGCGGTGCCAGCGGCTGAGCATGGCCGTCACCCAGATGGCGTGCTGTTCGGCATTGAGCACGTCCAGGACGCAGACCGGGGAATAGACCCGCTCGCGGCCGGGAAGGTAATCCTCGACGAAGACGCGCAGGGCGATCGGCTGCGGCGCAATGCCCAGCGACTGCGCGGAGAACGTCGCCGCGAGTTCCAGGAACTCGGCCTGGGGACCGCCGGCAGCGATGATCTGTTCCCCCTGGGCCACATGGGGGAGCCCCTTATCCAGTCCCGCCCACTCCAGGCCGACCCGTTTGACGCCGAAGTCGTCCCGCGCACGCACCTGGAAGGCGAGGACTTCGCTGTCGAGCACGACCCGTTGCCGAGGAAGGTTCTCACAGAGGACCGACGGAGGTTCATCCGCCGCGCCGACCACCGACAGCCGCAGCGGCGCTTGCCCCTGCAATCCGAACACGTCGGTCCACTCCAGGTGCAATTCCTGCGGCTGGCCGACCTCGACCGAGGGGGTCGTGAAGGCGTCTCGCCGCGGTGTGCGGGGCTGGCCGTTGACGCGGGCCGCGGTCAACTCCCGGGAGAGGCGGGCGGTGAAGCTCACCACGCTGCCGTCCACCGCCGTCAGCGTGCCGCCGCGGATGTCGCGGTCGATCGGCTCAGGGCGTCCGAGGTAGTCCGGCAACTGGATGCGCGCGGAGAGCGACCGGAGTTCCGGCCGGTGCATCGGCTCCATTCGCAGTGCGCCCCGGTAATCTCCCACGGCCAGGGACAACGTGGCGGGGGCGATCTGGCCGGGGAGTTCAAACCGGTACGCTCCGTCGACGAGCTTTGCTCCGACCGTCAGTTGCCGATTCACCTCCACCCGCGCCTCCGGGGGGCGCCATTCCGAGGCGGCGCTCAACCGGACCGGCAGCGTCACCGGCTCGCCGTGCGGCACCACCCAGCGGTCCGGCAACGGCTCGACGGCCGCGAAGGTATATCGCGGCGTGTCGCGCCACGGGGCAAGGAACCGGGCCCAGGCGTTCCGTGCCGCGGCGGCAGTCGCCAGCAGCAGCACCACCGCCAGACCGGCCAGCAGGGCCGCGGTCAGTCCGCGCTGCATGTGCCGGGGGCGCGGCACGGCCTGGCGGAAGTCGCGCTGTTCGGCCAGCGCCGCCACCTGCCGGATGGCTGCCTCGACCAGTACGGGCGAACGCGCCTGCTCAGCGGTGTTCTGCGACAGCTCGATGATCCCCAGCAGTTGATCGCCGACGCTGGGGAAGGACTGCGTGAGCAAGCGGGCCAACTGGTCCAGACGCCGGTGACGCCACACCCAGCGTTCCACCACCAGCGGAATCAGCGTGCAGGCGAACACGGCGGCGGAAAACATCCCCCACCGGACGAGCCGCGGGGTGTCCATCCAGCGATCGAGGGCGTAAGTCGCCAGGTAGCCCGCCAGCACGCCGATGCATGCTCCGGCCACCCCTTCCATCAGCTTGATGCACCACAGCCGGCGGCGGAATTCGAGAATCTGCGTCCGCAGGGAATCGGGAATGTCGAGCCGAGTGGCGGGAGAGGTTTGCATGGCACGCCCTGCAGGAAGGGGAAGGCGTTGGGGGAATGCTTGTCGGTCCCCAGGGAACCGTCAGTTCCACGGCAAGGGCGATCACAAGCGCCCGGTCGAGTCCCCACGGACCTGGACCTGATCGTCCTTGTCTTTCAGACGCTTCGGACGCTCCACATGGTAAACAGTTTTCCGGCTGTTGCGGGAAAAAATCTCGATCTCACAGGGGGAGGGTTCTCACCGGACGCCGGGTCTCCCCCGGGTCTATCAGAGGGGATGGTCCTGCTCGGGCAGACTCATGACCCCGCTTACGGATGTCAAAGTTCGAACTTGGACAGGTTTTCCAACGGTGCTGCGTGTCTTTGCCGGTACTCCTAAAACAGTCCCGACGCCTTCCGCCAGACCCAGAACACCCCCAGCGCCAGGATGACGGCTGCGGCCGCCAGGGGATGGCTCCAGAGTTGAAACCTTCGCACGGAGGGAGGGGGAGCAGGGAGACTCGCCAACGAGCGGATGGCCTCCTCCAGTTCGGTGGGTGCCAGCACGCGACCGCGGGTGACGCGGGCGATCTCCTCCAGCACCTCGGGCCGGGCCGGGCGGCCGATCTGTTCCGTTGCCGCTCCCTGCACGAAAAACCGGGCGTCGAGCGTGGTCCCGGTCTGCTGACAGGCGAGGGTGACATCGTGTTGTCCCCCCTCCTCCGGGACGTACTCCCCCTGGAAGACGCCCCAGCCCTCCCCCGCGGCCAGCAGGCGGACCGTCTTGGCGGTGCCGGAGGGGGCGACGATCCGGGCGAACACGTCACCGCCGGAGAGCGGCTCGCCGCTTTTTTCCATCACATGCGCGGTGAATGTCAGGGTCTGCCGAAGTTGCGGCTGATCCGGCGTGTAGAACAGCCGCATTGTTTCCCCCTTGGCCATGTTCCGCTGATAGGCCATCCAGCGGACGACCTGGCCCCAGAACCGGTAGTGATACAGGTCCTCCACCCCCTTGCGCCATCGCCAGGCGCCGTCGGTCCCCATGAACAGCACTTTGCCGGCGCCGTAGGTGCGGGTGACGAGGAGCGGCAGGCGACCGAACTCGTTGGCCATGTCGGCATGGACGGCGAGCGTCTCGGTGCCCGCCTTGGCCCGCACCACGGGGGCGTACCACTGAAAACCGGGCAGGTCCTCCCACACCTGGAGATTCTCCTCCGGTGTGTCGGCGAGTTTGGTGAGGAGGCTGCGGCGTCCCGATTCCGTCAACTCGAAGCGCCCCGGCGTGCGCGAACCCCAGCCTCCCGGCTGCGCGGGATCGAGGTGCACGGGGTACAGTTCCGCCAGCGGCGTCTCCAGCAGGCTGAACTGCCGCCCCTGAAAGCCCGGCATGAACACCAGCCCGCTCGCCTGATGTTCCACCAGCCCCTTGAGCAGCTCGCACTGCTCCGCGGTCAGTTGACCCTCCTCCACCCCCACGTCCCCCAGGAACACCACGTCGTACCTGGACAGTTCCTCGATGCCCGGCGGGAACTGTTTGATGTAATCCTTCGATCCACCCCCCGGTTTGCTCAGACCCGGATGGAATAACAAGCACGAGACTTCCACCCCCGGATCGCGCGACAGGGCGTTGCGCAGATAGCGGTACTCCCACCGCGGATACGACTCGACCACCAGCACCTGAAGTTGTTCCTGGCGAATCACAATCGGTGCGGATTTCACGTTGTTGTCGTGGATGGTTTCCTCGCTGTGGAGGGGGACCTCGATGGTGAGACTGAAATCTCCGATGGTCTCGGGTTTCCAGTCGATGGCATCGCTGGTGCGGCCCATCGCGGCCACCCGCACGTCCTTCGAGAGGGTCTGCCCGTCCGACGTCTTGAGCGTGACCGTCGTCAGATATTCGCGCGGCAGCGTGCTGTCGATCGTGAACGGAAGGCGGACGACCTTGCCGACGATCCCGAAGGTTGGCAGGTCGATGTTGGTCAGTTCGACGTCCGGGAGGCGGGTGGGACTGCCGACCGGGACCGCAAACACCGGCACCTCTTTCAGCCGCAGCCGGGTCGCCGCCTCGATCGGCGGCCGTCCGGCGTTCCAGTCTCCGTCCGAGAGGAGCACCACGCCGGCCAGATTGGCGAACCGCTCCGGAGCGCCGGCCAGAGGTGTGCTGAGATCGGTGGAGGTGGTGTCCGGAAGGGGCGGGAACGGCTCGGTCACCACCTGGAACCGCTCTTCCAGACGCCGCCACGCCTCCGCCGTCGTCCACGGTTCGATCGCCTCCGCCCGCGAGACCGCCTGCGGCCGGGGAGGCCGGCCGCTGCGGCCCTCCCGGCCGCTCTCGAGTGCATCGCAGGTCTTCATGCTGTCGGACTGGTCCCACAGGATGGCAATGGTGGGACGCTCCTCCGGACGGTACTCCTCGACCCATTCGGGCTGATTGAACAGCACGGCCACGGCCGTCACGATTCCCACCCGCAGCAACTCCTGCAGACCGTGCATCGTCCGATAGCCGCCGCGCCGCCACGACCACAGACTCAACGCCGCGGTCAACAGGACCACCAGCACCGACACGACGATCGTGCCGGGAGTCGTGAGAAACGACAATTGGTGATCCACGTTCACGCGGAGACTCCTGCGGGAGAGGCACCTCGGCCGCTCGTGGAGGGGGAGACGGCGTCGCGGAACAGACCCGCCGGCGGGGTGTGTGATGTAGACAGTTTCGGCAGGCAGAGCAGGGCTTCCACCAGCAGGGCCGCCATCATCAGCGCCAGGAACACCCGCCAGATCTCCTCCAGCAGCGAGGCGCCGCTGCCGATGCGGTCATCCACCCGGTCGAATTCCAGTCGGTCGAACAGCGCCGCCACTCGTGCATCCGGAACGAAGGTCGCCTGATCCTCGGCGAGGCTGCGGTTGACCGCCAGCAGCTTTCCCTCGTGTTCATAGATGCCGGCATGGAGGGGGTAGGCGTCCGAGGGGACATCGGGGCCGACCGCCACCGGCTGCCACGCCCGCGACTGGTCGAGAGGGACCTCGCCGGCCGTGAGCTGATGCGCCGTCCCCAGCGAATCCGCACCCGCCGCCAGCGCCCGCTGGATCATCACGTAGAGCACCACGCCGTCGCGGGCCAGCGAGGAATCGCCGGGCGCAACCGTGGACGTACAGAAGTAGACGTTCTGCTGATCGGTGAGCGCCCGCGCCAACAACGGCGCCCCCCCCGTCAGGCTCGCCAGCGCGGCCGTTTCTCCCGACAGCCGGCAATGCCGCAGCACGCGCAGCGACCCGACGGGAAGCGCCGCCCCACTGCGGGTCTTGGCCAATAAGTCCTGATCGCCGATCCACGAGGCGATGGGGGTCTCGCTCGTCAGCTCCTCCCAGGCTTCCCACCGCACGCCGGCGAACTCGTCCTCGGTCGGGACGGCGGGAGGGAAGAAGATCACCCGTCCTCCCCGCCGGGCGAACCGCTCCACCTCTCCGCGGAGGTCCGGACCCGGGAGCGGCGTCTGCCATAACAACAGCGACGTCCCCTCCCAGTCGACGCCAAACAGCTCGTGCGGCGCATGCACCGCGACTTCGCACGTCACCGAAGGGTCGGCAGAGATTCCCGCTGCCAGCTCCAGGGGACTGGTCGCGTCGGGGTCCTCCGTGACCAGGATCGTCTTCCGCGGCGGCGAGCGGTCATACACGAAGTAGAACTCGTTATCGGCCAGATTGGCGTCGGCCGGGAGCGACACCCGACCCCAGCCCCGCTCCTGCCCGGCGTCGAGCGGCAGGGCCTGGTCCTTGATCTCCACTGCGGTCCCCGACAACTCGACCATCATCTCCGACCGGGCCCCGTCGAGCTCGATCTGCACCGGCAGCCGCACCGTCTCCTCCGATCCCGGCGCCTGCTCGATGCGCAGCGACAGCAAAAGCTGTACGCCTCCCGCGCTCTCCACCCGGCGGACCTCGGTGACGCGCAACGATCGATTCCCTGCCGCGGCTTCCGGGTACGCCAGCAAGTGAAACCGGACCGGATGCGGCGACGCCAGGAATGCATCCCGCAGCACCGGCCAACGGCCGCTCTCCGGGTCCCAGTCGTGCTGACGCAGGTCCGAGAGCAGCCACACGTCGGTACGGCTGGGGCGATTGGCCTGGATGTAGTCGAACGCTGCCTGGAGCATCGCCGGGAGATCGGCCGAGGCGCTTGCCGCGCGGGCCTGGGGGAGGGTCGGCAGGAGGTCGAGCGCGTCCAGTTCCAGCGGCCGGTTCTGGGCGCTGTCGATGAGCACCCAACGGTTGGAGCCCAGCACACCCAGGGAACGGACCAGTTGCGTCAGCCCGGCCTCCAGTTTGGAAGCTCCTCCACCCGCGCCGCTCTGCGTCATGCTGGGAGAGCGGTCCAGGAGAATCAGCGTGGTATCGACCTGCCCCCCTCCCAGCAGTCCCCGCCAACCGCTGGCCAGCGGGCGGCTGACGGCCAGGATCAACCCGGTCACCGCCAGGGTCCGTGCCAGCAGGATCAGCCACCGCCTCAGCCGCGCATATCCGCGCGACATGCGGTTGGCCGCCAGCAGGAACATCATCGCCCCCCAGGGGATGGTCTGATACCGCCGCTGGTTGATGAGGTGAATGATGATCGGCAGGGCGATCACCGGCAGGCCCCACAGCATGGCGGGTTGCAGAAAACTCATCGCACCCCCCGCGATCTGGTCCGGGCCACGAGAAAATCCAGCAACACCCCCTCGTAATCGTCGTCGAGCTGCACCCGATGATAATCGATCGCCGCCTCCAGCGTGACCTGCTTCAGCTCCGCCAGGTACGTCCCCAGCGCCTGTTGGTAACGGTCCAGAATGTCGTTCGGCTCAGCAAAGATGCTTGGCCCCCCCTCCAGGTCCAAAAACCGCATCGGCCGCAGGAACTGGAAACTCAGTTCGAGGGGATCCAGCAGGTGAAAGACCGCCACGTCGTGCTTGCGGAACCGCAGATGCTCAAACGCCTTCTTCAACAGGGGCGGTTCGACGAACAGGTCTGAGAGGAGCACGATCAGCGCCCGCTGACGGATCGTTTCCGCCAATTCGTGCAAGCGGTCCGCCAGATGCGTCTCACCCTGCGGCCGCGCCTCCTCCAGCGCGTCGAAGATCCCCCGCAAGTGCGAGGGAGTCCGTTTGGGAGGGATGGTGCGGACAATGCCCTCCGCCACGCAGGTCAGTCCCACTGCGTCCCCTTGTTGTACGGCAAGGTACGCCAGTGTTCCCGCCAGCTTGCGGGCATATTCGATCTTCGTCACTCCCCGCGAGCCGAACTCCATCGAGCCGCTCGTGTCCAGGATCAGACAGCAGCGGAGGTTGGTGTCGGCCTCAAACTCCTTGACGTAAAAGCGATCCGATCGGCCGTAGGCCCGCCAGTCGAGCCGTCGCAGATCGTCTCCCGGCACATAGCGGCGATACTCGGCAAATTCCACGCTCGCCCCCCGGTGCGGGCTGGCATGGATGCCCGAGACGTTCCCGACCATCGGCCGCCGCGCAAACAGCGGCACGGCGGACAGCCGTGCCAGCACCTGCGGGTCGAGAAAGCGGCGGCGCTGTCCGTCAGCGAGCATGGCGGTACGGCGGTGGGAGGGAACAGAAACCGATCGTCAGCAGCACATCCTGCGCACGTTCCAGTTGGGGTCTCCGTAGCCGGCGAGCCGCAGGAGCAAGCCTGCGACGAGAGGAAAGCAGAGCGGCGCCCGTTCGCCGCCCGCTGGTCCGGAGTGATCCGTTCTGATCATCCACTTTTCTGAATCATCCACTTTTGCCCCGGTTACTTGGCCGTCAAGACGATCCAGCTTCCATCGCGTGAGAAACTGGTGTTGAGATAAGTGAGCGCGGGATTGACGCCGGGAAAGAGCGTCGGCCCGTCTCCCGACTCCAGGTCCAACTGATGCAACAGGTTGCGTTTGTGCTCCGGAGCGTAATGACTGAAGATCAACTGCCGGCCGTCCGTGGACCAGCTCAGGTCGTGCGACAGGTTTTGCTCCGTCGAGAAGTGCACCACAAGGTCGGGGGGGCCGCCCGTCATGTTCACGCTGATGATATCGCTCCCGACCTGTGTGGTCGCCTTGAGCGCCACGCGGCGGCTGTCGGGCGACCACGTCATCCCGTAATACAACATCAGGTACGGGTGCAATTGGCGGGGGAGGACCTCGCGGCTCTGCCGGGTCTGCACGTCATAGGCCCACAGTCCGCCGTTGTTGGTGTAGGCGATCGTCTTCCCGTCCGGCGACCATTGCGCCCCCCAGCCCTGTGTGAGAGGCTGCGCGTTGCTCCCATCCGCTGAAACGATCCAGATCGAGCTGTTCCAGGAATACGTCAGCCACTGGCTGTCGGCCGACCAGGAGGGCATCAAGCCCTGGCACAGTTCGCGGACCGGCCCCCCCGCCGCCGGCATCAGCAGAATCTTCCCCTCCGGGTACAGGTCGAAGGCAATCCATTGCCCGTCGGGAGAGACCTCCGGCGACCCGGCGTTGGGGTACTGGGGGTCGCGGAAGAGGAGGTCCATCCGCGAGCCGTCGGCCGCCAGTCGGTACAGCGTCTGCGGAGGATTCTCCTCATACGGGTACTCGGTTTTCACCAGCCGGCCATCGCCGTCGCGATCCAGATAGTGGAAGTACAGCCACTGCAGTAGCAGGAAGCTGCTGGGTTCGTGGAGGAACTCGTCGAAGGTGATTGCCTGGTCGCGGTTCTTGTCCGGGCGAAACCCGGTCCAGTTGCCGATCCAGTTCCCCAGCATCGAGATGCGGTATTCGTCGAGCGACAATTTCCCGTCGCCGTCGAAGTCGAACGCCGTCATGCAAACGAGGGCCAGGGGCTTGCGATAGGCTGTTCCTCCCGTCAGTCCGGCATCCAGCTCGGCAAAGTCCAGCAGGCCGTCAAAGTTCGTGTCCGCTTCGCGAAACCGCAGGACGGGGTCCTCATGTCCGGTGGTCCACTCCGGATGGCAATACTCCTCCCACGTGATTTCAACGTCGCCGTTGCGATCGCCGGCCGCGAAGGCCTGCACCGCATTCGCCCCTCCCTTGGCCAGGAACTCCTCCCGGCTGATGGAGCCGCTGGAATCGGCGTCGAGCCAGTAGAACCGCTTCCAGTTGACGACACGTCCATTGGCCTCCCGTAGCGGGGACCCGTCCGGGGCGCGAATTCCCAACTGCATCTCCAAAAACGCCCGCGCCTCCTCCCGCGACACCTGCCCGTCCCGGTTGGGGTCGGCCTGGGCCCGGAGAGACGAGGAGATTCCGATGTGGCCGTCCGGCGCCAGAGAGGTGAGGAAATTCGCCAGGAACGTCTGCGTCGGAATTTTCCCGGTCGGACGCCGATCCCAGCCGTTGTAGGACTCGTCCAGCGCGGCCACGGCCTCCTCCAGCAACCCGTCAAACGGGTCCGGGAGCGGTCCCCGCCGGTAGGGAGGGATCAATCCCGGAATCGCCGCGAACTCCGTCGGCAAAAGGAACCCGTCCTGGTCAAAATCGAACATCTGGAAGTCGCGGCGGTGCACCCGCTGATTGCCGGGACGCAGCAGGTACTCCTCCCGGGAGAGGAGGCGATCGCCGTCGAGGTCCAGCTCGCGAAACCGCTTCGCCACGGGTTCCTCGTCCCCCCGGACAGGGCGAACGTCCGGCCCGCCGGCCAGGATGAGCAGCATCACCAGTGCGGTGGCGGGTGCGGTGCGCATGGTCGGTCTCCTTTCAGCCGGAAGCCGCGGTCTCGGCCGCCAGCCGCTGCACAATCCGGCGGGCGTCGATCCCTTCGCTCTGGGCGGCGAAGGTAGTGATGATGCGGTGCGTGAGGACCGGCAGGGCGACGTCCTCCACGTCCTCCAGACGCACCATGTACTGGCCATGCAGCGCGGCCCGGGTCTTGGCCCCCAGGATCAGATATTGAACCGCGCGGGGACCGGCCCCCCACGAGATGAGCGGCCTCAGCCACTCCGGAGCCGTCGGATCGGCCGGCCGCGTCTTGCGGACCAGTTGTACGGCGAACTGGTAGATGTGGTCGGGGACGGGCAAGCGCCGCACCAACCGCTGCAATTCCAGAATCTCCGGGGCGTGCAGCAGGTGACTCAACTCCGGCAGGTCGTCGCCGGTCGTCGTCCGGGCGATCTGCACTTCCTCATCTTCGGTCGGGTAATCCAGCTCGATCAGGAACATGAACCGGTCGAGCTGGGCTTCCGGCAACGGATAGGTCCCCTCCTGTTCCACGGGGTTCTGCGTGGCGAGCACGAGGAACGGCGGATCGAGCCGGTACGTCCGTCCCAGCACGGTCACCTTGTGCTCCTGCATCGCCTCCAGCAGCGCCGCCTGTGTTTTGGGGGGAGCACGATTGATCTCGTCCGCCAGCACGATGTTGGCGAAGATCGGCCCATGCACGAACTGGAACTCCCGCCGCCCCGCCGGCGTATCCTGCAAGATATCCGTCCCGGTGATGTCCATCGGCATCAGGTCCGGGGTGAACTGGATGCGGCTGAATTTCAGCGACATCGTCTCCGCCAGCTTGCTCACCAGCAGCGTTTTCGCCAGGCCGGGGACCCCCATCAGCAGTCCATGTCCCCGCGCAAACAGGCAGATCGCCAGGCGGTCGATCACCTCCTTTTGTCCGACAATCACCCGCCCCAGTTCCGCCCGTAGCCGGGCATGCGCCTCCCGTAACTCGTCGATTCGCTGGACATCGTCGGCATTCAGTCGCTCGGCGGCGGAGTGATCCATGAGGAATCTGATCCAGAGGGAGCCGGACAGGGGGAGGGGCCCGTGAGGGATGGAACTCAGCCTACCGGCCGAGGTGAGACGGGACAAGAGTTTGCTCCACCGCGCGCCAGGGCGTGAGCTTTGTTTCTGATCGGTGCAGGTCGCCATTCGCCGACTGGCTTGCCAGCCGTGCACGATTGGTCCGACGGGACGGCCACCCACCCGTGGGAACAATCCCCCCGCCCTGGTCCGGGTGAGACGCTCACGGCGTCAACGGAGTTCCCGCAAAACCTCCCGGGGCCAAGGCCGCAGGCGGTCGGCCTCCGGCCCGATCCGTAATCACCGTCCTCCCCCTCCCAGCGGTCTCGCCTGCGCTCCCCGCTCCAGCAGTCCCCCCCAGTCCTCCCGCTCCAGGGGTCTCGCGGGGCGGATCACCGTCAAGGCCGCACGCTGGCCCGGCTCCAGACGGCCGAGGTCTGCCGCCAGTCCCAGCGCCTCCGCCGCGTCCCGCGTCGCCATCGCCAGCAGGGCCGACACGGGAACGCCGGGAAACCTCTCATGCAGCCATTGCAGCTCGCGGAACACGGAGAGATCGGGATTGGAGGCCCGGCTGTCGGTCCCCAGCACCACCCGGGCCCCCCGTTCCCGCAACGTCAGCCATGGGTGCGGGGGATGACCGAACGCGGCATGAGTCCGCGGACAGTACACCACCGACATCCGCGGCTGCGTCGCTAGATAGTCCAACTCCTCCGCCGAGAGGTAGTTCCCATGCACGATGAGCACAGAGGGAGCACGACTCAGTTCCCGCAGGTAGTCCAGCGGCCGGCGGAACTCCTCCCACAGCCCCCCGCGCCACACACCCAGTTCTTTGAGCAGGCGGACCAGTCCCCCCTGCTCCTCCGCCAGCAGTTCCAGTTCGTCCCTCGTCTCAGCGAAATGCATTGCCACCGGCGCCCCGTGCTGCACGGACAGATCAACCAGCCCGCGCATCAGAGCGGGCGCCACGCTGTAAGGGGCATGGGGACTGAGCCCGTGCGCCAGCCGGGAACCGGCCGGAACGCCCTCCGCCAGAAAACGTCGAGCCGCCTCCAGGCCGTTCGCCACCGCTGCTTCGCTCAGCCCCAGCACCTCGCGGAAGACTACGCCGCAAGCACCGGCGTCCGCCAGGGCGTCCCACGCTTCGTCCGCGGTGGCGATCTCTCCCACACCGCTTGTCCCTGCGGCCGCGCACTCCCGCCAGCCCTGAGTGATCGTTTCCCGGACGGCGACGCTCCGGTCGCGGCGGGATTGAATCACCGCCCGAATCCAGTCGGGAAACGGCGCCCTCGGCGCGAGGGGTTGGTTCAGGTCGCTGAACTCCAGGTGCGTATGCGCATTGAGGAGTCCCGGCAGGAGTGCCACTTCGCCGAGATCGACCGCCGCCGCCTCCCGCCCCTCCCACACCTGCTGGATGCGTCCCCCCTGGACCTGCACAACTCCTGGCGAGAGCAGTCGTTCGCCGTCCGGAATCACCCAGCGGGCCTGCCACAACCCTTCCCGTGAGTGGCTGCCATCGGGTGCAGGTTTGGGAGGGGAGTTTGTCATGCCGGCATCGTCTCTCGGCCCGCCGCGAGTTCCGCTCTCGCGCGGCCTCAGAAACCTCGCGTCGGGTTCACCCCAACCGGCCGAACTGGCGGTCGAGTTCCTGACGGCTGAGGGAGAGGGCGGTCGGTCGGCCGTGCGGACAGTGGTGCGCATCGTCCACCAGATGCCGCTGGGCCAGCAGGGCCTCGATCTCCTCCGGCGAGAGCCGCTGTCCCGCCTTGATGGCCGCCTTGCAGGCCAGCAGGTGCAGCAGAGAATCGAGCAGGTCCCGCCGCGACACCCGCCCTTCCGTCTGTTCGAGCTGGTCGATGACGGACTTGAGGAGATCGACCGGATCGGCCTGCCGGCTGAGGAGTGGATGCCCCGTCACCGCCACCGTGCTGCCGCCGAACTCTTCCACGGTCAGTCCCAGTTCCTCCAGCAGTTCCCGATGTTCCATCGCCAGGGCGGCTTCCTTGGGGGAGAGTTCGACGGGAATCGGGATCAGCAGCCGCTGCACTTCTACGCCTCCCGCCAGCACGCGCCGCCGCAGATGCTCGTACAAAATCCGCTCATGCAGGGCGTGCTGATCGATGACCGTCAGCCCCTCGTCTGTTTCCAGCACGAGATAACAGTCGTGAATCTGCATCGCCCGCCGTTCCCCGCCCGACGCAACCGCCGAGGTTGCCGCGCTGGAGACGGAGACCGGCCGCGATGCTCCCGCGGCGAAGTGAGGAACGGCGCTCTCGCCGGCTCGCGGCGCCGCGGGAGTGCCGGCGTCCCTCTCACCGTCCGGCTCCATCGCCGCCGCAGCAAACTCGCTCGCGCCGGCGATCGCAGACGCTTTCGGAGTCACCGTTGGGTCGTGCTGCCGCCCCTCCTCCCCCAGCGGCGGAGCCATCGGGACGGGCACAGCGACCTGCGCTTCCAGATCGGAGAGATCGGTGTTCGGGCGCCAACCGGCCAGTTCCTGCGTCGCCCACGCCACGAGTTCCTGCTGCACCTGCCGCTGCCGCGCCGCGTCCCCCTCGTTCGCTGATCCCCCCGCGGCCGGCGTCACCTGCAGCCGATGCCCCGCCCCGAGGTCGAGGTTCAGGAACTTCGTCCGCAGCGTCGAGAGCAGCAGGCGATAGAGCTGCTGACCGTCGCGGAACCGCACCTCGCTCTTGGTGGGATGCACGTTGACGTCCACGTCGTCCGGCGGAACCTCCAGGAACACGAATGCCACCGGATAACGCCCCACCATCAGCAGTCCCCGGTACGCCTCGCCGAGGGCATGTTGCAGGCTGCGGTCCTGAATCCACCGCCCGTTCAGGAACAGGTACTGCCCCTTGCGCGTGGCGCGACTCTCGCTGGGGTGGGCGACATAGCCCCACACGCGACACGCTCCCGCGGCGGCGTCGAAGGGAATCAGCTTCTCCGCCAACTCCGTGCCGTAGAACAGTTCCAGCCGCTCCAGCAACTGGGACGTCGCCGGGAGCTCGTACACCGTCTTGTCGTTGTGCCGCAGCACCAGGTGCAGGTTCGGATGCGCCACCGCAATCCGCGTGAACTGCTCGGCGCAGTGGGCGAATTCGGTCGTGTGCGAGCGGAGGAACTTCCGCCGCACAGGCGTGTTGAGAAACAACTGGCGGACCTCGACCCGTGTTCCCGGCGGACAACCGCAGGCGCGCGGCTCCTTGACGATCCCCGCCTCGACGTCGATCTCCATGCCGGTGAGCTGGTCGTGCCGGCGGCTCCGCAGGTTCAGCCGCGACACCTCCGCGATCGAGGCCAGCGCTTCCCCGCGGAAGCCCATCGTCCGCACGTGGAACAGATCGTCGGCGTTGCGCAGCTTGCTGGTGGCGTGGGCGGTCACCGCCAACTCCACGTCCTGGGGATGAATCCCCTCGCCGTCGTCGGTCACCCGGATCAGTTCCGCTCCGCCCCCCTCCAGGTCCACTTCGATCCGCGTCGCCAGGGCGTCCAGGGCGTTCTCCAACAGCTCCTTGACCACGCTCGCCGGCCGCTCGATCACCTCCCCGGCGGCGATCTTGTTGACCACGCTCTGCGGCAGCCGCGCAATCCGCCGGGCCGGCTCCCGAGCCTCCATCTTGGCAACCTCCGTGTGAACCGGCATCGTGGGAATCCGTTGGGACGACAACTCAGGGGGGGGGAAACAGGGCACACGTCGGGAAGGGGGCGGCTGCTCTCCGCGGCCCCTGCTCAGAATACCCCCGGCGGGGGGGATTGTCACCGACGGCGGCCCTCTCGCCCACGGCGATCGCTTTGTTCCAGAGGGGCGATCACCCCTTGTTCGCCGGCTGGCTTGCCAGCCGTGCCGGATCGGTCCTCAAAGTCAGCACTCTCCCTCCCGGATGAAGCTCTCCCTCCCGGATGAACAATGCGAAGGCCCTGCCGTCTCGCCGGGTCCGTCGAGCAGCTCGGGACTGCACCGCCACGGCCAATGTCCCCCTGCCGACAGCAGCGACGCGGTTCATACCCCGAGTCTCCCCCGCAGGCAATCCTCCCGCAGCAGTCCCTCTCGGCGCGGAGTGCAGACATTTTGTCGATCACTTCTTCAGGTCACACTCGCCTGCAGACCGTGGCCTGAGCCAGTTTCACCACTGGCGAGCGGGGGGCGTCAGCCCCCCGGCCGTCCCGTCGCGATCGACGTCTCACACCACGTCACCGCTCCCGCACTGACATCGTCCCTCCGCCGCGACGCTCCCCGCAGAGGTGGAATCGCCGCACGCGATAGACGGTCCGGGGCCTCACGGCCCCGGCTCGCCAGTGCGCCGGAGTGCGCTCACCCGCGCACCGGTGGACTCGCAGTGGTCTTTTCCCGGTGATGAAACTGGCCGGGATGAAAGTCTGTTGGCGTCAACCTTGGGACGAACCGAGGCAGTGAATTCCGCGCGGATGGCCCAACCTCATGCACACACAGAGAGAATGAGCCTGCGAGCCGGTTCCTTGCAGCGTGCGGGTTTGACCATCGCCCGGTGAGCGGGTAGAGTCGCGATCGATCCGAAACCCGGCCATCGCTGGGTTTCTCACGTTTCAGGACGTCGGAAAGGCGGGAGCATGGCAACCCATCCACGGCGAGCGCTCGTCAGCGTCAGCGACAAGACCGGCTTGCTCCCTTTTGTGCAGGGGCTGGTCGAACTCGGTTTTGAGATTCTCTCCACCGGCGGTACCGCCCGCACCCTTCGCGAGGCAGGTCTCGCGGTGACGGATGTCTCCGAGTACACCGGCTTCCCTGAGATCATGGACGGCCGGGTCAAGACGCTGCATCCCAAGGTGCACGGAGCGATCCTCGGCCGGCCCGACCTCCCGGAAGATGCCGCCGCCATCGAGGCCCACGGCATCATCCCCTTCGAACTGGTGGTCTGTAACCTCTACCCCTTCGAGCAGACGGTGGCTCGCCCCGGCGTGACACTGGATGAAGCGATTGAACAGATCGACATCGGCGGGCCGAGCATGGTCCGTTCGGCGGCCAAGAACCACGCCTATGTCGGCATCGTCACGCGGCCGGACCAGTACGACCGCGTGCTGGAGGCCCTCCGTGCGGGCGGGTTGCCGATCTCCCTTCGCCGCGAGCTGATGCAGGCCGCCTTTGAGATGACCGCCCGCTATGACCGGGCCATCGCCGATTACTTTGCCCGCTGCGGAAACGCCCCGCCGACCGACGCCCTCTCGGACGAACACGCACTGTACCCCCCCCGGTTGTCGCTCACCTTTCAGCGGCGGTCCGTGTTGCGCTACGGAGAGAACCCCCATCAGTCGGCTGCGTTCTACGCCGAGGACGCTCCCCCCGCCGGGTCCCTCGCCGCCGCCGACGTTCTTCACGGCAAGGAACTCTCCTACAACAATCTGCTCGATCTCGATGCGGCGCTCGGCATCGTCCGCGAGTTGGCACAGCCGGCCGCCGTCGTCATCAAGCACAACAACCCCTGCGGCTGCGCCGTCGCCGAGGCGCTCAGCCAAGCGTTTCTGGCCGCCTACGCCGGCGACCCGGTGAGTGCCTTCGGGTCGATTCTGGGCTTCAATCGACCGGTCGACGTCGCCACGGCCGAACGGCTGTGCGAACCGAACCGCTTCATCGAGGCGATCATCGCCCCCGACTACGAGCCCGCCGCCTTGGAACTCCTGACAACGCGGCCGAAGTGGAAACACAGCGTCCGCCTGCTGAAGCTGCCGGGACTGAACGCTCCACAGCCCCCCGCGCGGGAGTACCGCCGTGTCACCGGCGGGTTGCTGGTGCAGGACCGGGACGATCAACCGGACCCCGAGGGAGATTGGAAGGTGGTCACCCGGCGCTCTCCGACGGAAGCCCAGTGGCGCGACCTGCGGTTCGCGTGGCAGGTGTGCAAGCACGTCAAGTCCAACGCGATTCTGCTGGCCCGGGGAGGAGCGGTCGTGGGTGTGGGGGCGGGGCAGATGAGCCGCCTCGACTCCGCTCAGATCGCTGTGCAGAAGGCCGGCGATCGGTCGCCCGGAGCCGTGGCCGCTTCCGACGCCTTCTTCCCGTTCCGCGACGGCGTCGACGTCCTGGCCCGGGCGGGAATCGCCGCCATCATTCAGCCGGGCGGCTCCAAGGGGGACGAACAGACTATCGCCGCCGCGAATGAACAGGACGTGGCGATGGTCTTCACCGGCCGCCGGCACTTCCGGCACTGAACGCTCGCCCGCGGAGCGCTGCCGGACTTTTGGCGCCGTCGCTGATGCGCGGTCCCTCCCCGTGCGGGTCGCGACCATCCCCTCTCGGCGCGGTGGCACAGCCAGGCCCGTGCCTCTCACCGGCGCGGCCTGAGCAGGTCGCGCATCACGAGGCCGGACTTCCCGCTGCGGATGGCCACCGGCGCCGCGGTGTTCCGCACACACAGGCTTGAGACGTATGAGCCAGTTTCACAACCGGCGAGCGGGGGGCGTGAGCCCCCCGATCACCCGCATTCCGGAGGATGCGCATCGGTCATGTCCCGGTGATGAAACTGGCTCATGTCGAGTCTTGGAGCGTGTGTCGAACAGAACCGACACGCCTCCCCCCTCCCGGGGAAGAGGGAGGGGTCAATGCTGCTGCGGTACGCGTCTCAGCAGGCAGACCTCGGCCATCAACCCGGGGCCAAACCCCAGCAGCACGCAGACGCCGCTGGGGCGGAGGTCCTCCAGACGCTCCAGAACGAACAGCACCGTCGGCGAGGACATGTTCCCCAGCTCGGACAGAACCTGACGGGAGAGGGTCGTCTGCCGGGGCTCCAGACCCAGCGCGGCTTCGACGGCATCCAGGATGCGGGGCCCCCCGGATGGACGACCCAGTGGTCCACCTCTTCCACCGCCACCTCGAACCGGGCCAGCCACTCGCTCAGCCAGGGGCGCAGGTGGGCCTCGATGTGACGCGGGACGTCCGACGTCAACCGCATCTCGAACCCGTGGTCCCCCACCCGCCACGACATGCTCTCCCGCGAGTCCGGAATCAGGCAGGACCCCGTCCCGACGACCGACCAGCGGGGCGGGACGGGAGTCGGAGGCGAAGCGGTCAGCAGCGCGGCTGCCGCACCATCGGCGAACAGCGCATTCCCGATGATCCCTTCATCGTCCCAGTGGAACCGATAATGCAGACTGCACAGCTCGCAGGCGCACAGCAGGACCTTGTGCTCGGGATTCTCGGCGATCAATCCCCGGGCGACGCGGAGGCCGTTGATGGCCCCGTGACAGCCCATGTAACCCACGTTGACGCGCGGCGTCGTCCCCCGCAGACCGAGGGTGTCGAACAGCCACACGTCAATCCCAGGCGCATCGAAACCCGTGCAGGAGACGGTGACGAGATGCGTCACGTCGCGGGGGGTCATCTCGGCGGCCTCCAGAGCACGTTGAGCGGCTTGCTGGGCGAGCGGCGGAGCATGGGCCGCGTAAAGCTGCATCCGCTCGCCGGTGGTGGGACCGTGCCGCACGGAGGCCTCGGACTCCCGGCGGGCATAATCGTACGCAAGGGGATGGGGGACGGCGCTGTGCCGCAACTCCACTCCGGACTTGCGGAACAACATGCTGGCGAGCCGACGTTGCCGCTCATCGCTGCACGCAATCTCCTGAGTCATCACCAGTGCATCGGCCTGGCTCATCCGATGCGGCGGCAGGGCGGTGCCGAGGCCGAGCAGCGTGGGGTTCATGGGCATCCTGGGGGGGCCGGGATCGCGCCGGCCAAGGCTCGGCAGCGAACACGGGATTCCGAAAGGTCCTGATTCGACGCCGCCGTACGGTCCCACAGGGGACGGTCGACGCCCATCACACATCGTCCACCGACACCGTTTCCTCTGATTCCTCTGAGGAGGGGCGCTGGCAAGCGGGCGGCCGGATTCGTCTTTCGCCAGACGGACACGCCGCTGGTCTCTCCCGTTTCCAGTCCGGCAGCTCCCTTCGCCGACCGTCGTCGGGCAGCCCCGCGGGGCAGGAACATCTCTGGAGCTACGGTACTCGCCCAAGGGACCGCGGCACAAGCTTCCCCCCGCCGAAAATCAAGGTTTTGGACGTCTTCAAAATGGCGAGTCACCCGCTTCGCCGGCTGGCTTGCCAGCCGTGTCTGCGGGGGACTTTCGGACAGTCCTCCCTTCAGCTTGAACACATCAACAGCCCTCCGCCGAACATCGAGGCAGAGCTTCCACAAACGAGAGCCAGAAAAAACGGACGGGACTCCCCTTCCCACCCGGCAGCCACACCGTGAGAACCGTTGCGCCTCCGGCCCCGGCAACGTACAATGATCACCCCCGAACTTTTGGAGACCCCGTGATGGCCAGGCACAACCCCCGCTTTCTGGCGATCGTCCAGGAGGCCCGCCAGCGGATTCGCGAATGTCAGGTCGCAGACGTCAAGGCCCGACTCGATGCCGGCGAGTCGCTGCATCTCATCGATGTGCGGGAAGAGAGCGAATACGCCCGCGGACATCTCCCCGGCGCCATTCACCTGGGCAAAGGGGTCATCGAGCGGGATATCGAAGCACGCTTCCCCGACCCCACGACGCCGCTGGTGCTGTATTGCGGCGGCGGCTATCGCTCCGCCCTGGCGGCCGAGGCCCTCGGACGCATGGGCTATACGAACGTGATCTCGATGGACGGCGGGTGGCGCGGCTGGACCGAGGCGGGCTATCCCGTGGAAGGGGCCGGGTAACCGGCATCCACGCTGCGTCGACTATGACCGCGGCGCCCCTGAGATCCCCATACGGCACTCCCTGTACGCCGGCGGGCTTGCCCGCCGTGCCAGGGTGACCAGCTTGTTGGGCAGGAGGCTCTCGGACCCCAACGACTCCGTGCGAGGAACGACTTCCGCAGGAAGCGGGTAAGGTCACAACCAGTTCCCGCCCCTGATCTTGCTCTCAGCAACCCATTCGGAATGTCGCATGGGCCGCAGTCCGATCGGACAGGGGAGGAGGGCCTCCATGCTCCTTACAGATTTGTAATCAAAACACGACGGCATGTTGAACGGTAACCTCTATAATCTCGCAGCGATGTTCCATGCCCGCAGAGACGTCTGTGGTTTGAGGAGCAGGGGGAACGCTCGGTGTCCAATCGATGCTGAAGGCTGGTCCGGTACGGAGGGAAGTGTCAAGATGAGTGGATTTGATCTGGAATGCGAGAGATCAAGATCGATGATGGAGTCATGCAGCAGAACGAGATCCAAACGATGCTGACAAGATGGAGGCGATCGTCTGGGTTTCCTCGGCAGGGGGGAGCGGCTGCATGCAAAGTCGCTCGTGATGTCCTGATCGGGGTGGGGCAACCGGACGCGGGTTTCGGTCGTCTGTCAGTCGCACCCAGGTGGCGCTGGCTGGATTTGTGCTTGGGGCCGCGCGCTGTTGTGAAAAAAATCTTCTGGCGCGGTCACACTCCACTCGTTTCAAGATTGCAGTAATACCATGAACACTTGGAAGGTTACGCTCCTGGCCGTCTGCTTGGCCCCCCTGACGGCGATTGCCCTCTCCGGGTGCATGAACCAGGCCCAGTCGGCCATTGAGCCGTCCCACGCTGAGGTTGACACGGGAGCACACGGTGAGGGACATGCTTCTGACCCGTCCGCAGCGGGGGAGGAACATGCGCGTAAAGTTCTGGTGACCACTCCCGTCGTTCGGGATGTCGTCTCCACAGAGCCGTACGTCTGTCAGATTCATTCCTGCCAGCACATCGAGGTGCGGGCCTTGGAAGGCGGCTACCTGGAGGAAATTCACGTACGAGAGGGGCAGGCGGTCCACAAGGGGGACTTGCTGTTCAAGATTCTTCCCACGTTATACAGGGCCCGCTTGGAGTCCGAGATCGCAGAAGCGAACCGCATCCGGATCGAACTCGAAAATGCGGAGTCGCTGAAGCAAAAAGGGTTCGTTTCAGCCTCGCAGGTGGCGCTCATCAAGGCGAACCTGGCCCGGGCAGAGGCGAAAGTGGCGCTGTCGCGGACGGAGATGAGCTTTACGGAAATCCGCGCGCCGTTCGATGGCATCGTGGATCGGCAACTCCGGCAGTTGGGCAGCCTGATCGAAGAAGGCGACATGCTGACGACCATTTCGGACAACAGCCTGATGTGGGTCTACTTCAACGTCTCGGAGGCGCGCTATCTGGAATACAAGGCTGAGCTCGATCGGGCCGGCGGGACCTCGCCTTCCCTCGCGGACCTGACCATCGAATTGAAGTTGGCCAACGGGACCATCTTCCCCCACAGGGGCACGATCGGAGCGATCGAGGCGAACTTCAACAACGAGACCGGAAACATCGCCTTCCGGGCCGATTTCCCCAATCCCGACGGCCTGTTGCGCCACGGGCAGACCGGGACGATCCTCATCCATCGCCCGTTGAAACACGTTGTCGTCATCCCCCAGCGGGCCACCTTCGAGATTCTCGCTAAACGGTACGCGTTCGTGGTGGATGAGGACCACCTCGTGCATCAGCGAGAGATTTCGATCCTTGCCGAGCAGGAGGACATCTTCATTCTTCGGGAGGGATTGCAGCCCGGAGAGAAAATCATCTTCGAGGGCATCCGGCAAGTGCGCGACGGGGACCGCGTACAGTACGAGTTCCGAGATCCCGAAGACGTGCTCGCCCAACTCAAGTTTCACGCAGAATAAGCTGCCGGTCGCATGTTTGCGAAGTTTCTGCATCGCCCGGCGCTGGCGATCGTCATCTCGCTGCTGATTCTGTTCATGGGCGGGCTGGCGATCAATATGCTGCCCATCTCCCAGTTTCCCTCGGTGGCTCCGCCGAGCGTGCGGGTGGGGGTCTCTTACCCCGGCGCCAGCGCCAAGATTCTGGTCGAATCCACGATGGTGATCTTGGAGCAGGCCATCAATGGCGTGCCGAACATGCGCTACATGATCGGCGACGCCACCAGCGCCGGGGAAGGGACGATTCAGGTCATCTTCGAACCCGGCACCGACCCGAACGTGGCGGTGATGAACGTCAACAACCGGGTGGAGATGGTCAAAAGCAATCTGCCCCCGATCGTGCAACGCGAAGGCATCATCGTCATGCAGAACATGACGAGCATGTTGATGTACGTCAACATCTTCAGCACCGATCCCAACGTCGACCAGAACTTTCTTTATAACTTCGCCACGGTCAACGTGGTGAACGAGATCAAACGCATTCCCGGCGTGGGGTTCGCCAACATCCTGGGCAACCGCGCCTACGCCATGCGCGTGGAACTCAATTTGGAGCGGCTGCGGGCCTACCGCATCTCGGCGGAAGAGGTCATGGAAGCGCTGGCCGAACAGAGCATCATCGGCACTCCCGGACGACTGGGACAGGCCACCGGTCAGACATCGCAGACCATCGAGTATGTCCTCACCTGGGTCGGACGTTACGACCGACCCGAACAATATGAGAACATCATCCTGCGGGCGAATCCCCAGGGCGAAATCTTGCGGCTGAAGGACGTGGCACGGGTGTGGCTCGGATCGTCGTTTTACGACCTGTACTCGGATATCGACGGGTACCCCTCGGCGGCGATCGTCCTCAAGCAGACCCCCGGTTCCAACGCCGCCGAAGTCATCCAACAGGTCAAGCAAAGACTGGAGCGGATCAAGCAGCAATCCTTCCCGCCCAAAATGGATTATGCTGTGACCTATGACGTCTCGGCCTTCTTGGAAGCCTCCATCGAAAAGGTGCTGCATACTCTGTTCGAAGCGTTCGTGCTGGTGTCCCTGGTCGTGTACCTGTTCCTGGGAGACTTTCGCAGCACCCTGATCCCCACCCTGGCTGTCCCGGTGTCTCTGATCGGGACGTTCTTCTTCATGCTGGTCTCCGGCATGTCGATCAACCTGATCACGCTGTTCGCGCTCGTGCTGGCGATCGGCATCGTTGTGGATGACGCCATCGTGGTCGTGGAGGCCGTGCACGCCAAAATGCACGCCAAACACCTCACCCCCTATGCAGCGACACAGGAGGTCGTGCAGGAAATCAGTGGCGCGATCATCGCCATTACCCTCGTCATGACCGCCGTGTTCATCCCGGTCACCTTCATGCCAGGACCAGTGGGGGTGTTCTATCGCCAGTTCGCCCTGACGATGGCCATCTCGATCGTCATTTCCGGAGTCGTGGCCCTGTCGCTCACTCCGGTCTTGTGCGCCATGATCCTCAAGCCTCACACCAGTCACAAAGCTCAGCGTGGCCTGGTCGCCCTCGTGGATCGCGGCCTGCGGCGGATGGGAGGGCGGGCGGCCTTCGTGCTCCGGGGCGGCGTTTGCCTGCTGCTGGCCACTGCCGTGGGAGCCGCTGTCTATGCACTCTTACACGTGGAAATCGTCCACGCAGTGGTCTCCGAGCAGATTCGGCTCACCGAGATGCGGATCGGGGTGATCAGCGGCGGCATGGCTCTCCTGGCGTTCCTCACCTTCCGAGCGGCATTCTCAGGAGGCGAGGAAACTGCCAGACGACGCAGTCCTCTCGAGATGTTCCTGCACATGTTCGATCGCGCCGTGGAGCAGATCACCTCCCTGTATGCGTCGCTGGTCGACCGCATCATCGCCCGGCGGATACTCACCGTGCTGGTCATCGGGGCCTTCAGTTATGGGATACTGATTGTCAATCAGGTCCTCCCCAGCGGGTTCATCCCTCTGGAGGACCAGGGAATGATTTATGGCATTGTCCAGACGCCTCCCGGGTCCACCCTCGAATACACCAATGCCAAATGCCATGAGCTGCAAAAAATCTGCAAAGGGTTGGATGAGGTGATCTCCGTCTCGTCCATTGCTGGCTACGAAGTGTTGACGGAGGGTCGCGGCTCCAACGCCGGAACCTGCTTGATCAACCTTAAACCCTGGGCCGAACGAAAGCGTACTTCCAAAGAGATCATCGAGGAACTCGAACGCCGCGGCCGCGAGATTGCAAACATCAAACTCGAGTTTTTTGAACCCCCGGCTATTCCGGGATTCGGGGCTGCCGGAGGTTTTTCTGTCAACCTGCTCGATAAAACCAACAGCGGCGACTACACCGAACTCGGTAGACAAACAGACCGGTTCATGGAAGCCCTCAGCAAGCGCAAGGAGCTCAAAGGGCTGTTTACCTTCTTCGCCAGCAATTATCCCCAGTATGAGATCATCATCGATAACGACGTCGCGATGCAAAAGGGGGTGTCCATTCGCGATGCGCTGAACAACCTCTCCATCGTCATCGGCAGCACGTGGGAGCAGGGCTTTGTGCGCTTCGGCCAGTTTTACAAAGTGTACGTGCAAGCGGCGCCGGAATTTCGCCGCTTCCCGTCGGACATCGATAATATGTTCGTCAAGAACGAAGGCGGCGAAATGGTTCCGTATTCCTCCTTCATGAAACTCCAGAAGCGTCAAGGGCTGAACGAGATCAGCCGCTACAACTTGTATCCTACCTCGCCGATCCAAGGTGCCCCGGCCGCTGGCTACAGCAGCGGCCAGGCCATCGCCGCCATTAAGGAGGTCGCCGCCCAGGTTCTCCCCAACGGTTTCGATATTGACTGGCAAGGACTGTCTTATGACGAGGCTCGGGCGGGCAACGCGGGAGTGTATATCTTTCTGATCGTCGTGGCATTCGTATATCTGGTCCTCGTCGGACAGTACGAGAGCTTCATCATCCCGCTGGCCGTCATCGCTTCGCTGCCGATCGGCGTGTTCGGTGCATATCTGATGTTGCATGCCATGGGACTCGCCAATGATGTGTATTGCCAGATCGGACTTGTGATGCTCGTCGGCCTGTTGGGCAAAAACGCGATTCTGATCATCGAGTTCGCCGTCCAGCGCCATCAGGAGGGACTGAGCATCAAGGAAGCTGGCGTCGAGGGAGGGCGGTTGCGGTTCCGTCCGATCATGATGACCTCCTTCGCTTTCATCGTCGGCTTGATTCCCCTCGTCCGTTCTACGGGACCGGGAGCGATTGGCAACCGCACCATTGGCTCAACGGCCGTGGGCGGCATGCTCATGGGGACGCTGGTTGGCGTGCTGGTGATCCCCGGTTTGTACTTCCTGTTCGCTAAAATCTCCGAGGGACGCGCTTTGATCCGGGATGAACATGATCGTCCCTTGAGTGAAATCATCGAAAGCCGCTGACTCCCCGACCACTCCGCCCAGCCGCCACCCCACAGGCTCAGCCTTTCGAGCCTGACAGTGGCCCCCTCCAGAGCGCTCAGGCGATTACGTCGACCTGCCCCTTCTATGTGAGAGCAGTCGATAATTCCCGTTCCGATCCGCGGCCACTCACCTCCCCTCCTACCCCTTCATCTCCCCCGAGGGGCAATACTTTAGAATTTGTAATCAAACTCTGCGCCTAATTACAACCTGTTGTCAACAAGCAGTTTGTGTCTTCTGGCGGCTTTGATTTTCGGGGATGCGAAGGGGGAAGTGGGCGGGGTTCTGAAAGTTCCGTGGCGTGTAGCGGTTAGTCTGCCGATAACGAATATGCCGGTTCGTGCGGTGTTTCGGCAAAGCAGGCGCTCGACATTCGGCGGGAATTGCCTGAGAAAGAGCGCGCCGATCCGGTTTCTGTTACCAGCGTGGTGTGGGGTCTGATTCGTCCCTTCCGGTGAGAGCTGCCGGAGGGGGTTGTTGTCCTGGTGGCAAAACATGGGTCTGGGGTCCGGCGAGATGAGCGAGGCGGCTGGTCGCTCGGCGAACGCAGTGGTGCGATTCGTGCTGGGGTGTCTGCTCTTGTTGCCGGCAGGTTGCCAGTTTCCCGCGCTCCGCTCTGCGGATCAAGGGCCGGTATTGCCCGAGAGCTACCGCGGAAGAACGAGTGGGGAGAACTCGGCGGATGTGGGCATTGAGGAATTCTTCGGCGACCCGGTGCTGACGGAACTGATTCGTCAAGGTCTGGCCTCCAACCAGGAATTGAAAATTCGCAACCAGGAGATTCAGATTGCGTGGAACGAGATTCTGGCCCGCCGCGGGGCCTACCTGCCTTTCGTCTCCCTGGGGGCGCGGGGAGGTTTCGAGCGGACCAGTCGGTTCACGCCGTTAGGAGCCGCCGAGGACTTGCCGCACCCGAAAGGGGAGCACTTCCCGGACCCGCTCCCAAACGTGCTGTTATCGGCCGACCTGTTCTGGAGAATAGACATCTGGCGAGAGCTGCGGAACGCGCGTGACGCAGCGATTCAGCGTTATGTGGCGGCCGTCGAAGATCGGAACTACTTTGTGACGCGGTTGGTGGCCGAGATCGCCGAAAGTTATTACGAGCTGGCAGCTCTTGACAAGCGTCTCGAGTATGTTAACAAGACGATTGAAGTCCAGCAGCAAAGTCTGGAAGTTGCCCAAGCCCAGAAGGCTGCTGCGCGCGGCACCGAATTGGGCGTGCAGCGATTTCTCGCGGAGGTCCGTAAAAACGAGAGCCAGCGACAAATTATCCAACAGCGGATCATCGAGGTGGAGAACCGGATCAATCTGCTCGTCGGCCGCTATCCGCAGCCGGTGGAGCGGACGGGCTGGGACTTCATCAACCTGGACGCCCGCGCCCTGCACGTCGGGTTGCCGGCCCAACTGCTGCAGAACCGTCGGGACATTCGTGCCGCGGAGCGCGAATTGGCCGCCTCCGGACTGGATATCCAGGTGGCGCGGGCAAGGTTCTTCCCTACCTTGGACATCACGGCGGGGATCGGATTCGAGGCGTTCAATCCACGGTATTTGTTCGATCCCGGCGCCTTCATCGCCAATGCCGCAGGACAACTGGTCGCGCCACTCATCAACCGCAAGGCGTTGCAAGCCGACTATATGACTGCCAACGCCCGTCAGCTCCAGGCGGTGTATGATTATCAGCGGACGGTGCTTACGGCGTTTATCGAGGTGGTAAACGCCCTGACCAAGGTGGAGAACTTCCGTCGAAGTGTGGAAATCAAGCAGCAGCAGGTGGCGGCTTTGGACACGTCGATTGAAGTCGCCCGAGAGTTGTTCCAGAGACCCATCCCCGAAGAGTTTGCTCGCGTGGAATATGTGGATGTCCTGCTGGCCACCCGCGACTTGTTGGAGGCGCAAATCGACCTGATTGAAACGAAGCAGCAGCAGTTGGCGGCCATCGTCAATGTGTACCAGGCCCTGGGTGGGGGGTACTTGATGTCCACTGGAGGACCCCATTCGTTCGATCTGTACTGTCCTCCTCTGGAACTTGCCCCCCAATCCGTCGACCTGCCGCCGCTGGCACCCAGCGAATTGTCAGATCAATCTGGAAAGGCCACCCTCACTCCGCCAGCGAACGAGCAGCCTCCTCCCGCAGCTCAGGGAACAGAACCCAATGACCGGGGCGCGGCCGCAACGGATCAAGGGCCTGCAGGAGCTCAGCCGGCCACTCCCCCCGCGGGCAATGAAGTCCTGCCGCTGTTTGCTCCCGTGGAAGACGAGTTTCGCGCAGCGCTCCACGATCCGCCGGACGGCAGCGTTGTACCGCTGTTTTGAAGTGGAGACTCCGCTTTGGGCAGCCTCGTCTCTCCGACTCTGGAGAGAAGTCTCAGCGGCCCTGTATTCCCCGTGCTCGTGCCGGCAGGAAGAAGTTCAGCAGACCGAGCCTCATGCGGCCGGACTGAAACCGGCCGGCGACGACCTGTTCGACGTGGCGAACCTGAGCTACGTCTTCAGCTGCGTCGGCCCCTGGACGCCGGCCTGAGTCCCGCTCGCGTCGAGAGCCCGTGTCACCCCCGCCGCTCGGGGGGCGAGCCCGGACCGTGAGGCCCGGGACCGTGGGAGCGGCGATCGGGCCGCAGCGATCATGGCTCTGCCGCGGTGGGTTTTCTGACGGTCCGGGGGGTCAGTTCGGAGACGTCCCCGACAGCCAGTCGATCACCCGCCAGTCCAGCCAATGGCGGTCGAGATCGGCCGTCGCGCCGGCCAGATAGCCGAGGTGTCCGCCCCCCGCGGCCAGGTGGAGTTGGACCGCGTTTGGCAGCCGGAGTGTGGTCAGCGTTTCCGGCGGGATCAGGGGATCATTCACGGCCGAGAGGATGAGCGTGGGGGTCTCGATGCGGGGGATCAGCGGCGCCGCGCTGGCCTGTCGATAATAGTTCTCCGCCGTCCCGAAGCCGCTCAAGGGAGCGGTAAAGAGGTGATCGAACTCGACGAGCGTATTCGGCGGGCGGCCGCGCTGCGCGAGGGGGGAGTCCGGGTTCCACTGGGTGCTTCGTCGAACGTGACGATAGAGCGTGTGAGCGAAGTAGCGGTCATACAGGCCCCCTGCCGCCCGGGAGATGGCCTGGGTGCAGGCGGCCAGATCGACGGGGGGATTGACCGCCATGGCGCGGGTGGCCAGCCGAGCCGCCTGAGCGGGGCATTCACCCAGCCAGCGCAGGACGAGGCTGCCGCCCAGAGAAAAACCCGCCACCCCCAGGGGAGCGCCCTTGGTCCACCGCGCAACGAACTCCGCCGTGGCGGCGATGTCTTCCCACCGACCGGCGTGGTAGGGATGGCGAGCGTGGTTGTATCCGGTCCCGCAACCGCGCAGGTCCACGCGAAACACGCGCACGCCTCGGCGATCGAGCTTGGCGGCGATCCGCACGAGATACCGGCTCAGGTGACAGCCGCCCAGACCATGCACGAGCAGCACGGAGGGGGAGGAGGGCGTCCAACCGTCGGGGAGATTCTCGTGCAGTGCGAGGCGGTCGCCATCGGGGAGTTCGACCCAGTGCAACCGCGTCGGTGTTTGCGGCTTCGCACGCACCCTCCAGAACATGCCGGCGAGCGTCTGGACGTGGCCGCTGCGGCCCCACCGCGGCGGTTGAAACGGCGGGATGGCGATGAGCGGCGCCGCGACAGGATGAGGCGACGGCATGGCCGAGGAGAGTGTCAGGAGAGAGCCGTGGTCCTGGAAACGGTGCACAGCGTATCATGAAGCGAAGGGACTCTTCGACCCGTGCCTCCAGAGCCTCCCTGGGAGCAGGATTCGCGGGGTCTCGCACCTGTCACTCAAGGATCATCGCTGCCAGACATCCATGCCGCTGTTTGAGTTCCGTTGTCGGTCGTGTGGTCATGAATTCGAGCTGTTGGTGCGGAGTCAGGAGCCGCCGGCGTGTCCGCGGTGCCGCGGGTCGGAACTGGACCGGTTGATGAGCGCAGCCGCGGGACATGTGGCCGTCGGTTCGCTCCCCGTGGTGGGCCGGGGGTGCCCTCCGCCGAATGCTCCCCCCTGCGGTCCGGGGTGCTGCCGGCTGCCGCAGGGGTAAAAATCGCGTCTGTGCTGGGAAGATTTCTCCCGGTTCGACGTTGACCCGACAGGAAAGGGCTGTCTCCCATCGATCCCCTGCCCGGAGGAGAACGTGATGTCCCGGCCGCGACAACACACGGACTTGTGGATTGCCGCCCTGTTAGGAGCGGTGGTCGTGGGAGGACTGTTCGGTCCCCGGCTGCTGGCCCACTCGCGAAACCTGCTGGCTGAGTTCCGTGCTTCGTCCGCCTTGCGGCCGGATGCCGAACAGCGCTCCGCGCCACCGCTCCCTCGTCCCCGGGTCTTTTCGGAAGGCTCGGAGGTATTCCTGCACGGGCATGGCTGCTCGCGGCCCTTGGTGGTGATCCAGGAGACCTGCGTGCCGCGGCACTGCTGGTGATCGCCGTCGCTTCACGGGAAGTTCCAAGCGGGGCGCCGATGCTGTTGACGCCGTTCCTGTTCCCCAGACCGCGGGGCCGTCCCACCCCCGGCCGCGTCGTCGTTCGTGAGCCAGTTTCATCACCAGTCCATGACCGATGCGAATCCATCGGAATGCGGGTGATCGGGGGGGCTCACGCCCCCCGCTCGCCGGTTGTGAACCTGGCACGTGTCAGGATCGGCAGGCTCCCTGGCAAAGCCAGGCTTGTCACCTGGCCTGCTCCCCGCAGGGAGAAACGACCAGGGGCATGCGACCTGTGGGCGATCTGAATGGCGTCGATCTGTCATGGCGGTCGGCGAAGACAGCTCGGAGGAGGGGGGATCGCCGTGAGGAATTCCGAGTCGGCGGTCCGGGAGCGGAGGCAGCGGTCAATAGTCCAAAAAAAACTCAAAAGGTTTGTTGCGGGAGGAGGAGGGTTCGCATTTTCAAGCGGGTCACACGTCAGATCGGGGCCGCTCATGACCGGGATGCTGCGATCACCACCCGTCCCCCGTCGGGGGTTCACGTTGATCGAACTGCTGGTGGTGATTGCGATCATTGCCATGCTGGCATCTCTGATCCTGCCGGCCGTCTCCGGAGCGCGGGAGGCGGGGCGGCGGACCCAGTGCATCAACAACCAGCATCAGTTCGCGACGGCGTTTGCGTCGTTCGCCGCGCGGAACAGCGACCGGCTCCCGCTGCTGCGCGGGAACGAAACGGTCGAGATCGGGACGACGGTCAATCCGCAGCGCGTGCGCACTCCCTGGACAGTGGCACTGCTGTCCGACATGGCTCACCGGGCGCTGCGCGACCGGCTTCTCGCCGTCACTCCGGGGCTCAACGATACTCCCGCGAACCCCAACAGTTTTGCCAGCCTGTCGTCCGCCATTGTCGGAGGCTTCACCTGTCCCAACGACCCGGCGCACCAGACGTCCGGGAGCCTCAGCTACGTCGGCAACGTCGGTCTGCTGCGGATGAACATCTGGGACAATCCCGACGTTACCTGGAGGAACCTCCGTATGGGACGCCACATTTTGATTGGAACGACGCCATGTGCTGCGGCGGACCGACGCTGCTCGACAGCGCCACAGCCGTCTTGTTGAACGGGGTCACCCTCAATCCGCCGGCGCACACGTTCTCAGGCATCGGGAACCGGGACGGCATGACCAACACGCTGCTCCTGAGCGAGAACTTGCAGGCGACGTCATGGGCCAACCGGTCGCTGGGAGCAATGGCTTTCGGTCAGCGGACGACGGCCGTCTCGGGTGGAGATTGTCCCGTCGTCTGCGGCGGAGAGATTCCCCAGTTCACGCCCTGGGCGCCGGTCGATTTCGGCATCGTCCCCACTCCGTCGCCGGAGACGGCACTGCTCTGGACGACCCCCGGCATCACGGTCGCGGAAGCCCCGAGCATGCCCAATGCCCACCTGGCCGCTTCCGAGGGGCGCGCCCCTCCGCCCCTCCTCCCTCCACCCCGGCGGAGTCGTGGCGACGTTCTGCGACGGCCGTTCGACGTTCCTGAACGACTCCCTGGACGGGATCGTTTACATCCGGCTGTTGATGCCGGGGGGGACGCTCTTCGGCGAGACGCTGGTGGATTACGTGCCGTGAGAGGCGAGGGGCTGAGATGGACGTGAGCACCTCGGGAGGGGGTCGCCAGCCAATCTTGCCAACCGGCGATCGGGGAGCATCACAAGGCGAGTGAGGGAGGTCAGCCCTCCATCACGCGAGGGGCTGAGGGACGAGCCTTCCCCCTCTGCCCGGTGATGTCACCCAGTCACTTTACCCGGTGGCGGTGAAGCCCCTTCCCCAGTCGCGTCTTTGACGTTGTGATTCAGCGCGGCGGATTCCGCCCTCTCAGCTCGGCCGGCAACGTCTCCAGCGCCCGGTTGAAATCGGCGGTCAACTGCCGCACCACGTCCGGATGAGCGGCGGCGACGTCGTGCTGCTCGCCGACGTCGGCGACGAGATCAAAGAGCATCATGTCCCGCGGCGGGTCGCCGGTGAGCAATCCGGGGAACTGATCGGGACGCGCCTGTTCATAAGGGGCGAGGAGGGTGACGCCGTCCGGTCCCCGCGGGTCGACCCACTCGTCCGGGCGGTCGTGGAACTGGCTCAGCGGCGCGGCGCGGGTGGCGACGACATGCAGCTTGTACCTCCCCCGCTGGACGGTCATCAGTCGTTCACCACTCATGCCGTACAGAGGCCGCTCCGATGGAGGATCCCCCCCGGTGAGATAGTCCAGCAGGTTGATGCCATCCAGAGGTCGTCCCTCCGGCAGGGGGACGCCGGCTGCGGCCAGGAGCGTGGGGAGCACGTCCACGGTGCCGCAGGGGGCGTCCAGGGTTTGGCCGGGGGGAATCCGTCCCGGCCAGCGGACGATTCCCGGCACGCGCAGTCCCCCTTCCCAGGCCGTCCCTTTCATCCCCCTCAGCCCCGCCGTGTCGCCCCCATACCAGGGACCGTTGTCCGACGTGAACAGCACCAACGTCCGCTCGTCCAGCCCCAGGGACTGAATCTTTTGCAGCACCGCACCGATGCCGGCGTCGAGTTCCTGGATCACGTCGGCATACAAGCCGGAACCGCTTTGTTTATAGAACGTTTCCGACACGGCGAGGGGCTTATGCGGCATGGCGTGGGCGAGGTACAGGAAGAACGGCTGATGGCCATGGCGTTCCATGAAGTCCAGCGCCCGTGCGGTGTAGCGCTGCGTGAGCGTCGCTTGAACGACCGGGTATTCGACGACCTCTTCATTCTCGATGAGCTGCACGGGGCGCATATCGTTCGAGTAGAGGATGCCGTAGTATTCGTCGAAGCCGTGCCGTCGCGGATAAAACTCGGGTCGGGGCCCCAGATGCCACTTGCCGATGCAGGCGGTGGCATAGCCGGCAGGGCGGAGGGCTTCGGCGAGGGTGACTTCCTCGTCGGGGAGTCCGACGTCGTTGACGCCGCCGTCCGGGGCGGGGTTTTTCCAGACGCCGTGCCGCCACGGGTACCGGCCCGTCAGGATCGTCCCGCGGGAGGGTGCGCAATACGGGGTGGGGACGTGCAGGTTGGTGAGCCGCGCCCCCTCGGCCGCCATGCGATCGAGGTGCGGCGTGTGATGGCGGGGATGCCCGAAGCAGGCTACGTCGCCGTACCCCAGATCATCGGCGAAAATGATCACGAGATTCGGCCGCTCCTCTGCGGAGAGGGGAGAGGGACTCAGGCTCGCCACACTTGACGCCAGCGTGATGCAAACCGCTCGAACCACGATGTGGTGCATCAGACGTTCTCCAATGGGGCTGAGCAGGAAGGACCGCTGCGAGGGGGCCGGATTCTCCACAGTCACGGACGCCCGTGTCGCTCTCCGGGAACTAATCCAGCAGGTCCCTGGGCGTGAGTGAGCGACGTCGATCTCCGAAACGGGTTCGCTCTTCGCCTGTTGCGGCCTCCCGCGACTTGAGATAGACGGCGACAAAGGCATCCACATCCGCCGGAATGGTCAATTCCGCAGCGACAGTTCCGAGTACCGTTCGGACCAGAGGGTGCTCCTCCCATTCGTCAGCCGACAATTCGCCGTCGCCGTTGTCGTCGAGGTAACGGAAGATCTGCCGGGCGGTCTGATCGTCGGTGACAGCCAGAGGCTCGCCGAGTGTCTCCTCCCATTTCCGCCGCTGCTCCTCCGAGAGGACGCTGAGCATTCCGGCGGTCCAGGTTTGCAGGGCTGCGCGGATCTGCTCCAGGTCTCGCTCCGGACCGAACGTGATCCGGGGTCTCTGCCGCTCCTGCTCCGCCAACTGGGCAGTCTGCTGCTCGGAGAGTTGCAGGCGTGCGGCCACTTCGGGTTGCGTCAGGGCAGTGATTCCGAAGGCTTGCATCCGCAGTTGTTCCAGCCGCGCCCTTTGGGCTTCAGAGAGAATCGTCCCCAGCTTGCGATCCCGGGCCTGGTTCACCTCCGCCAACTCGCGTTGAATATCGCGCTGGATACGCTCCCGCTCTGCGGCGTTGGCCGCCAGTCGGAGTTGCTCGAACAGCCGACGACCCACCTCAGAAGTCTCGCCACGAAGCTGTTCCACTTCGACCGCCTGTTCACGGGACAGGCCCAGCTCTGTTTGCACTGCCAGGCGGTTAATCTGGTTAATCTGTCCGTACAGGGTGGTCAGCGAGGGAGAAAACCCCGCTCCGAAACTCCCCAGCTCCCTTGATGACGAGGAACGCCCTTGGTTTCCGGGCGTGCCGAAGCGGCTTGAACGGAAGTCCGACGCGCTGCGATAAGTGATGGTGCAGTTGGGAAGCGCCTGTCGCAGAGCGGCGACGCCCTGCTCCGTCACGCCGCCGGCGTCCAGCGAGAGCCGCCGAAGCTGCGACAGCCCCCGGAGATGCTCGAGGCCGGCAGCTGTGATTCCTGTGCCGCGCAGCGACAGGCTCTGCAGGTGGGGCAGCGCCGCCAAATGCACCAGGTCCGCATCCGTCAAACTGGAGCTGGAGCCGCCGACGCCGAAAACGAAGCTGCTGATACTGACGACATGGTATTCGCCATCGATCTGAATCGAGGCGCCGCGGGCCGCGAGAGCCCGCACCGCTTCCCGCTCGGCTTGTGTCGGAGCATCATCAGCGCCCCAGACCGGCAACGAGGTCAACAACCACACGAACAGCGGAGCCTGGAGTCCCAACGACCGCACAGCACGACGGATCGACTTCATGGCAGAACCTCCCCGGAGTACGGGATCGAGGGCGTCTCAGATCGTCGGGAGCGACGTCCGCGGCGAAGGGAGAGAGGGGAACGGAGTTTGAGTCTACCGGCCGCGCCTGACCTGTAAAGGGTCGGACAACATTCGGCCCACTGAGCGCGCTGGCCCACAGGCACTCCAGGCGATGAGCATGAACCCCGTCATCGCGCAGGCGCGGCGAAGAAGAGACGGAGTCCCCACAGGACCGCACCGGTGAGCATGATCCAGCGAGCATCGCCAATCACCAACTCCACCTGACCGGGCTACCTTCCGACGGCTTTCCCCAACAGTCTCGCAGGCCGGTCGTCCTCAGCGCATCCCCGGAATCGGCATTGATCGTCTGCGGAGCGTCCGCGAGACTCCCGCTGCCATGTCCCTCTCTGCACCACCAGTTCAGGTTCCCTCGCGTGGGACGTTGCGGCTCGAGCCACGGTCCGCAGCCTTCCTCAGCCTCGGCGGGACGTTTGTCCTGTGCCTGGTGGTGAGTCTGTGGCGCGCCCCCATCCCCGCCGTCAACGAACCCCATTACCTGGCCAAGGCGAAGTTCTGGTGGGACCCCGCCTGGTGTGCCGGAGACTTCTTTCTGGAGTCCTCCAACCCGCACGTCGTCTTCTACGCGGCCATCGGCTGGCTCACGCGGTGGCTGACCCTGGAGCAGACCGCCTTTGTGGGACGCATCGCCGCACTGCTGCTGCTGGCGGCCGGCTGGCAGCGGCTGGCGCGGCGGCTGTTCCGGTCCCCGTGGGGAGGACCGGCCGCGGCCGCGGTCTTCCTCGGCCTGACCTCCTGGGGGAACTTTGCCGGCGAGTGGCTGGTCGGCGGCGTGGAGGGAAAGGTGTTCGCGTATGGTTGTTGGCTGTGGGCCTGTGCGGCGTGGTGGGAGGAGCGGCCACTGGCGGCCGCGGCATGGGCCGGGGCTGCGGTCGCCCTTCATCCCGTGGTTGGACTGTGGAGTCTCATCGCGGCTCTGTTCGCAATTCTCGTGGGCCGCATGACGGGCCGTCACGGGACGACCGGTCCGGCGATGGAATCGCCGCTTCCCATGCGCGCGGCGAACGATCCTGCCGAGACCGCAGGTCCTTCCGCGGGCGACTGGCGTCAACTCTCCCTCGCGGCGGTCGTGCTGGCGCTGGTGTCGCTCCCCGGACTGTGGCCGTCTGTGCAACTCGTCGTCGGGGTCGATCCCGAACTGGCTCGCCAGGCGGACCGAATCACCCTCACGCAGCGACTCGGACACCATCTCGATCCGATGCTTTTTCCCGCCGCGGCCTATCGAGAGTCTCTCGTGCTGCTGCTGGCGTGGATCGGTCTGAGCTGGCTGGGTCCGCGGCAGCCGTTCCTCTCGAGCTTGCAGCGGTTCGTCGTCGGCACGCTGCTCATTGCCGGCGTGGGTCTGGTCGTCGGCTGGCTCCCCGCAGCGACGGGACTCGACCCGCTGCATCCGCTGCGGTTGATGGTCCTCAAATTTTACCCCTTCCGGGTGGCCGACCTGGCCTTGCCGCTGGCGGTTGCGGTGTCGACGGTTCATTTCGTGGAGAGTTCCCTGTGGCAGGCCGCCAGTCGCAATGTACTGTGGACCGCGGGGAGCATCGGGCTGACGTTGGCCGGTCTCGGGTCGGCACTGCTGCTGCCGGCGCCCGATGCCAACGCCAGCGGGATGTCGCCGGCGGACCGTCGCGACTGGATCGGGGTGTGTCGGTGGCTGCGGGACCAGACGCCCCCGGAAGCCTTGCTGGCCACAGCCAACGAGAGTTGGGCGGTAAAATGGTTTGCGGAGCGGCCGGAGTACGTCAGCTTCAAGGACTGTCCGCAGGATGCAGCGGGGATTGTGGAATGGTGGCGTCGGCGACAGGTGCTCGTGGCCTGGAGCCGCACCGCCCGGCAGGACGGCCGCCTCACCCCGGAGGAACTCCAGGTTCTGCACGACCGGACGGGGATCGACTACCTGATTGTGAATGCGCGCCGGTACGGCGGATTCGTCGTGGAGCCGGTGTTTCGTCAGGGACCATTCGAGGTCTACAGGATTCCGCCGTGACCCTCTCGACCGAGGCACATCTGACCGCCGGGGACGCTGCGGGAGCGACGGTGGAAGGGCTTCGCCCGTGGGTCGCGATTCAACGGAATCGCCGCTCCGGTGCAGGTCGGCAGTACCACGCTCTGACAGCACTCATCCGCGAGTTGCGGCGGCAGGGGTGGCAGCCGCGACTGTTCAGTTCGCGAGTGGAACTCGATGCGGCGGTGCGCCACCGGCCGGAGCACCCGCCGCGGGCGATTGTGGCGGCCGGAGGGGACGGGACCGTGCTCGACGTCCTCAGCCGTCACCCCGGTCTGCCCATGGCCATCCTCCCGTTGGGGACAGAGAACCTTCTGGCGCGGTACTATGGCATTCCGCCGCGGGATGGCGTAGCCGTCGCGCGGATGATCGTGGCCGGCCGCACTCGGCGGATCGACCTGGGAGTGGTGGGAGATCGGCGGTTCAGCGTGCTGGTGAGCTGTGGGTTCGACGCGGAGGTGGTCCGAAGGTTGCACGAGAGCCGCTGCGGTCCGATCACGCGGCTGCATTACGCCCCGCCGCTGGTGCAGGCGCTGGCAAGTTATCCCTATCCGGAAGTCCGGACCTACGTGGACGAGGCGATGGAACCACTCATCGGGGGGATGGTGGTGGTGGCGAATTTGCCGCGGTATGGGCTGCATCTGCCGCTGGTCCCGACCGCAATCCCCGACGATGGTCTGTTCGACATCCGCGTCTTTCCGCACCGCAGCGTGCCGGGGATGCTGTACGACCTGCTTTACCTGTTGATGCGGGGGGCCTGGTGGGGAGGGGGCCTCCCCTGTGTGCGGGGGCGGAGGGTGCGGATCGAGTCCGACCGCCCGGCGCCGGTGGAGGTGGACGGCGATCCGCTGGGGACCACGCCGATCGAACTGCGGATCGAGCCCTCCGCCGCGACTCTGTATGTCCCGTAGGAGGGGTGGTCAGGCGGTCGTCCACCGCTCGCTCTGCGGGTCGAAGGTTGTTTCTCAGGGGAGAAGTGAGAACCCTGTTTCCCGTCGCGCAGGAGGGCCGATTCCCTGGGGCGCCGCCGTCTCTGGGTGGACGGACGCATCCACGAACTTCCCGCTCCCCCACGTGTGACTCGGTGAATGTGTTCAATCAAAAAGCGGGGAAAAGTGAGCCTTGAGGTTCCTCGCGCCAGTGAAATTCCACACACCAGTGAGGTGCCACGCGCCCATGACCGGAACACCATTCAGCGGCTGCACCCCCTACCATCATGCCCAGGCGAAGCTGCCATCCCCGGCGGGGGGAGTCACCTCGAAATAGGCGGGCGCGGCCGACTCCTCGCACAGCGTGAGCGCAGCAACGGCGAGGGCGAAGGTGCGGTCATCGTGATGACTTCGGTCCCTGCGGTGGTCGAACCGCAGCCGCCCGGAGGCCGACTGCCGCAGCAGCAAGGAGGCCAGTTCCGTCTCCAGGTCGTCGCGGGCGGCCGCCGCCGCGGGCGAGGTTGGCGCTTCGATCACCCCGCAGCCGGGATACCAGGCGATCTGTCGCTGAATGATGAGCTGGTGCAGCACCGTGGCCAGTCGGTGATTTCCCACCCCGCCGAGAAAATCGAACCGGGTGATCTCGTAACGCTGCTCCAACTGCTGAATCGTCTGCACCAGTTGATGGGGGTCGAGCACGAACCGCACGTGCGGGAAGTTGGCGGCGATCTCTTCGATCCAGTCGTGGACCCACCGGACGGGGGTGGGACGCAGCGGGGTGGGACGAACGACGTCCATCCGATCGACGATGATTCGCCCCCCTTCCCGATGACAGACGCAGCCGACGGTGTAGTCGTGCTTTTCGGCATAGTCCACGGCAGCGACGTAGAAGTGCTCCGGCCGGCCGCGTGCCTGACAGGTGAGGGACTCGTCCCGGCAGGCCTCGGCCTCGGCCAAGGTGACGAATTCGCCGTCTGAATGCTGCCAGACGTTGAGCCACAGTCGCTCAAAGACGGCCGGGGGGAGCATCGCCCGCTGCTCGGCGAGGGCGTCGTCGGTGATCCAGGGGGCCTGCGGTCCCGCCAGCGAGGAGAAATACCAGTCGCGCGAGGTGCGGGCGTGTTCGCGGACCTGCCATTGCCATCCCCGTCCGACGCCCGCGTTCGTCAGCACGGTGAGGAGGCAATCGGGCTTCTTGGCGTCGGCGGAGAGGAGTGAATGCCACAGCCCCTCGTTCTCCCAGTGGCACAGCTCGTCGCAGACGACGAAATCCGGCAGCGCCCCGTAGGAGCTGTTGACGTCGGAGGAGATGATCTCCAGCGCGGCCCCCGTGTGAGGGTTGCGGACAAGGTTCTCCAGGAACTGGAGGTCCTGCGTGAGTTCGGGATTGGCGTCGCAGAGGCGGCGCATGGCGCGGGTGATGAACCGCGCCTGTTCGCGGTCGGCGGCGGCCGCCAGTCCCGCCAGCCTGCGCTGTGCGGCGAGCAGAATCCACACAATCTGCACGGAGATATCGGTGGTCTTGGAGTGTCCGCGGGGGCGTTCGATGTAGGCGCGGCGGAAGACCGGCTCGGGGAGGGTGCGAGGGGAGACGCGCTCGGCCAGCCGCAGCCAGGCGGCGTCGAGCGCGGCCAGATCGCGCTCCTGCCAGGGCTGGGCGATCTGCCGCCAGCGGCGCGGGGGGGAGCCGTCGAGCCACAGCAATTCGCGGAAGTCACGGGGAGTCCGCAGCATCAGCCGCCGGGTCGCCCCCTTCCACAGGTGATATCGGGAGATCAATGCCGCGCGCGCGGCAGAAGTCAATGAGTTCGTCATCCGAGAGCTGGTTGAGAGGCTCGCCGGCCTTTTGCGCGGAGGCGACGAGCGACCATTCCGGGGGCGGGAGATGCCGGAGGTAGAAGGTCTGTGCGGAGACGCTCCCCTCCATGGCCGAGCGGTACAGGGCGGCGGCGACGTTCTGGCTGAGGATGTCCTGCGACTGGGCGATGCGGCGGCGGAACTCCGGGTCGTCCAGCCACGTGAGAAACTCCTGCGGTGCAATGCCGAGCTGCGCGCAGGCCGCGGCCGGAGAAGCCCCCCGCAGCAGCAACCGCAACAGGGCTTCGCGACTGATGCGGCGGTCGGCGTCGATCGGCGACGGGGGACTATCCGGGGCGGGCGACGTGGGCCCGGTTGTCGAAGATGTAGTAGACCGGCTGGGCGTAGCGGCTTTTCTCGAACGTCTCGCGGGTGAGGCGTCCCTGGGCGGCACGGCGCTTCCCTCCATAGATCGCGGAGTGGCTGGCATGGGACCGGGTCTTCGGCGTCGTCGTTCCGATGCGGAGAAAACCGGCTTTCTCAAAGAACGGGTTGACGTGCCCCATCTGGGAGAGCGTCTCGATCCACGGGTAGGGGCACAGTTCGCAGGAGCGGCGGACAAACGCCGCCGCGATCCCCGCTCCGCGGTACGTCGGGTGCAGCACCACCCGCTGGAGCAGTACCAGTTGGCGATTGAGCACCTGCAGGGCGGTCCGGTCCCAGCGACCGCTGCGGCCGAAGAACTGGTTCCTCAGCCGCAGCGAAATTGGGGGCGAGACGAACACGCAGATGCCGATCGGCTCCTCTCCGTGCCATAACAGCGTCAAAAACCGCGTCAGTCCGAGGTGATGACTGCGGTAATGCCACCGAGCGAAGTACGGCCAGTCGGCACGGGTCGCCGCGGAGAGCCACAGCTCGGAGAGGAACGAGATGCGGCGTTTTTTTTTGCGGCCGCGGTCAGAAGGGGCGCGGCCGCGCGCGGTTCGTCGCGAGGTTCCTGAGCACTCCCCTGCATCGGTGCGGCGTACCCGGAGTCGTTCCGCCGCTCCACCGAGACGTCGCCGTCCAGCCGGCAGCGCACGTGCAGATCGGGGTCGAGGTCGGCGGCGACGTCCTCATGCGTCGTGGCCAGCAAAAAGCCGATCCCCGTGCGGTCCGCCAGACGGCGGAGGTTGAAAGCGATCACCTTGGCCAGCGTGCGGTCCAGCGTGGCGGTGAACTCATCCGCCACAATCCACTGCGGCCGCCGCGACAGGCCGAGCGCCAGTCGAAAGCGATACCGCTGCCCGTCGGAAAGTTCCGCTGGTGTGCGCAGCATCAAATGCGCCTCCCCCAGCCCGCAGGCGGAGAGGAGGTTCATCGCCTCGGGGGTAGGCAGGTCCAGCGCATCGATGACCAACTGATCGGGGAGGTGGAGGGCGTCGAGCGTCAGAACGCCGGCCCGGGCAGCCGAACCGGTCCCCTCCTCCGTACTCGGCGGCGCAGTGACGCCGCTGGACGAACCGGACTCCAGCGCGGCGGCCGCGGCCCGCATCAGCGACGATTTTCCCGAACCGCTGGCGCCGGTGAACAGCACCACCTGACCGGGGCGGAGCGGCAACTCCAGTCCCTCCGTGATGACGTGCCGGCCGCGCTCGAAACCGATCCCGAAGTGGTCCATCACTTCGCAGGCCCGGACGGAGTTCTGCTTGGGAAGGAAATCGTGAGCAACCGTGAGCAGCATGGAGCGTTCCCTCGTCTTCACTCTATACTGCAGGGGTTGCGCCCGGCGGTGGAGTTGTCCCCTGTTTGGGAACCGGTCCGTCGGGCTGAGTCTGTCGAGGTTCCTTGCCCCTGCTGGAGTGTGAGTCATGCCCCGCCGAAGTCTCCGCGGCTGTGCGCTGACCGTGGCAGCCCTGCTGTGGGGGGGAGGATTCCTGCCGTGCGTCCGCGCGGCGGAGGAGCCGGCCCCGGCCGCCGCTTTCACCGAGGCCGACCTCCAGTTCTTCGCGGAGCAGGTCCGGCCGGTGCTCGAGGCCCACTGTCTGAAGTGCCACGGCCCGACGAACTTCAAAGGCGGGCTGACGCTTACCAGCCGCGCCGCCATCCTGAAGGGGGGAGAGAGTGGTGCGGCGGTCGTCCCTGGCCGGCCCGAGGCCAGCCTGCTCGTGGAGGCGATCAACTACGCCTCGCTGGAGATGCCGCCGACCGGAAAGATCTCCCCGGAGAATATCGCCACGCTGACGGAGTGGGTGCGGCGCGGTGTGCCGATGCCCGAAAAGCTCGACGTCGCCCCGGCGGCGCATCATTCGCCGGAGGTGAACGACGAGACCCGCGCCTTCTGGTCCTTTCAACCGGTGCGGCGGCCGGAACCTCCCGTGGTGAGCCGGCCTGAGTGGGTGCACAACCCGATCGACGCCTTCATTCTGTCGCGGCTGGAAGGGGTGGGCCTGGAACCGAATCCCCCCGCCGACCCCCGCGTCCTCTATCGCCGCCTGCACTACGACCTGCTGGGACTGCCGCCCGACCCCGACGATGTGGAACAGTTCGCACGGGCATACGCCGCCGATCCGAAGGGGACGTGGACACGCGCGGTGGAGACGTTGCTGGCCTCTCCCCATCACGGCGAGCACTGGGCGCGGTACTGGCTCGATCTGGTGCGTTATGCGGAGACCAACAGCTTTGAACGAGACAACCCCAAACCGTTCGTGTGGCGGTATCGGGACTACGTGATCCGCGCCTTCAACAGCGACAAGCCGTATGACCAGTTCCTCCGTGAGCAGCTTGCCGGAGATGAACTGGACGTGGTGACGCCGGAGTCGCTCATCGCCACGGGCTTCTACCGGCTGGGACTGTGGGATGACGAACCGGCCGATCCGCTGCTGGCCTTCTATGACGGGCTGGACGACATCACGGCGACCACCTGTCAGGCGTTCCTGGGCCTGACGATGAACTGCGCCCGCTGCCATGAGCACAAGCTCGATCCCATTCCTCACGCGGACTATTACCGGCTGCTGGCCTTCTTCCGGAACATCCGGCACTACGGCCAGCGGAGCGACGAGTCGGTGTATGCCGCCTCGGTGCGGAGCATTGCCACGCCGGAGGAAGAGAGCGCCTTTGCTGCCGCCAAGGAGGACTGGGAGCGGCGGGTGGCCGAGCTGCGACGGCAGTTGGACGAGGTGGAGGAGGGCGTCCGTCCGCATCTGAAGGGGGGCGAGATCGACGACTTCCAGCGGGATTCGGAGCGGCTGCGGGTCATTCGCCAGCACGTGGGCGAATGGATTTCGCAGGAGGACTTCGACCGCTATGCGCGGCTCCGCCAGGAGTGGACGGAACTGCGACGGCATCCGCCGCGGTCAGCCGCGCAGGCTTTGGTAGTGAAGGAGCAGGGACCGGATCCGCCCGTCACGCATGTGCTGCTGCGGGGGAATCCACAGTCGGAGGGGGAGGTGGTGCAGCCGGGTTTTCCCAGTGTGCTGGGTGTGCCGGACCCGGAGATTCGGCGTCCGGCGCACGGGGAGAGCAGCGGTCGCCGCCGCGCCCTGGCGGAGTGGATTGCCTCGCCGAAGAACCCCCTCACCGCCCGGGTGATGGTCAACCGCCTGTGGCAGTGGCATTTCGGCCGGGGGATCGTGCGCTCGCCGAACAACTTCGGACTGCAAGGCGACCCGCCGACGCACCCCGAACTGCTCGACTGGCTGGCGGCTGAGTTCGTGGAGCATGGCTGGTCCCTCAAGCACATCCACCGTCTGATCCTGGCCTCGAACACGTATCGCATGTCCTCGGCCTCCCGGCCGGAGGCGCTGGCGCAGGACCCGCTCAACGATCTGTTCTGGCGGTTCGACATGCGGCGGCTGCGGGCGGAGGAAATCCGCGATTCGATTCTGGCGGTCAATGGGACGCTCAACCTCGACAAGATGTACGGTCCCAGCATCTATCCCACCATTCCCGCGGAAGTGCTGGCCGGGCAGTCGCGCCCCGGGGCCGGTTGGGAGAAATCATCGCCCGAGGACGAGCGCCGCCGCAGCATCTACATCCACATCAAGCGCTCGTTGCAGGTGCCGATCCTGGCCTCGTTCGACGTAGCGGATACCGACTTCACCTGTCCGGAGCGGTTCGTCAGCACGCAGCCGACGCAGGCGCTGGGGATGCTCAACAGCACGTTCATCAACGAGCAGGCGGCGTTGCTGGCCGAGGCGGCCGCACGGGCCGTTCCCCAGGACCTCCCCGGTCAGGTGGCGTGTGTGCTCCGCCGCGTCACCCAGCGCCCCCCGACCGCTGCGGAGATCGAGCGGGGGCTGTCCCTGATTGCGGATCTGGAGCGTGAACACGGCCTGGATGCCGCATCGGCCCGCCGCTACTTCTGCGTCGTCGCCCTCAATCTCAACGAGTTTCTGTACCTCGATTGAAGCCCGTGGAGCGAGCGGGCCGCGCCCGGCCCCCTCCACGTCCCCCTCCCGCCACGAGGCCCGTCATGCTCCGCTGCCTTCTGATGTTTGCGGCCGTCGTCATCGGTTGGTGCTCGTCCCTGGCGAGCGCCGAGGAGCGGCCGAACATCGTGCTGATCTTCGCCGACGATCTCGGCTGGAAGGACGTCGGTTATCAGGGGTCCGATTTCTACGAGACGCCGCACATCGACCAGCTTGCGCGAGAAGGGATGGTCTTCACCAACGCCTACGCCGCGGCGGGCAACTGCGCCCCCAGCCGCGCCTGCCTGATGACCGGCAATTACACTCCGCGCCACCACGTCTACGCGGTGGGGGACACGAACCGCGGTCCGCAGGAGTTGCAGCGGCTGATCCCCATCCCCAACAGCAAGGGGTTGCCGGCTGAGCATCTGACGATTGCGGAGGCGCTGCGTGCCGCCGGGTACGCCACCGGACATTTTGGCAAGTGGCACCTCGCCGGTCCCCAAGGGGCCCGGCCGACGCAGCAGGGATTCGACGTCAGTTTTGACTCCTTCGGCGAGGGGAAGCTGCCGGAAGGCTCGGAAGGGAACAAGGCTGGTCCGCCGACGGACCCGAAAGGAGTCTACACCCTGACGCGCCAGGCGTGCGAGTTCATGGCGGCCAACCGCGAGCGGCCGTTCTTCGTATATCTGGCGCATCATGCGATCCATACACCGCTGCAAGCCCGGCCGGAGTCCCGGGCCCGTTTCGAGGCCAAAACGCCGGGGATGCAGCATCAGCACCCTCTCTACGCCGCCTGTACCTATGATCTGGACGACAGCGTGGGCAGCTTGCTGGCGCAATTGAAGGAGCTGGGACTGGAAGAGAAGACGCTGGTGGTCTTCACCAGCGACAATGGGGGGACGCAGCAGTCGTCGCAGGAGCCGCTGCGGGGGAACAAGGGCTGTTACTACGAAGGGGGCATCCGCGAGCCGTTCATCGTCCGATGGCCGGGAAAGGTGCAGCCCGGCACTCGCTGCGACGTGCCGGTCATCAACGTCGACCTGTTCCCGACCTTTCTGGCCGCCGCCGGCGCAGCGGTTCCGGAGGGCCAGCTCCTCGACGGCGAGAGCCTGCTGCCGCTGCTCACCGGTACGGGCGCTCTCCAGCGACGGTCCATCTACTGGCACTTCCCCGGGTATCTCGACAACCCGGTCATTCGCGGCCGGGACCCGCTCTTCCGCACCCGGCCGGTGAGCGTCATCCGGCAGGGGGACTGGAAGCTGCATCTGTACCACGAGGAATGGGTGCTCGATGGTGGTCGGGAAAAGCTGGACGCGAACAACGCGGTGGAGTTGTACAACCTGGCCGAAGACGTCGGCGAGCGGAACAACCTGGCGCTCTCGCATCCGGAGGTGCGCGACCGCCTGCTGGACGACCTCCTGGCGTGGTTCGGATCGACCGAGGCGCGTCTGCCGAGTGCACCCAACCCGGCGTACGATCCGGACAGTTCCGCGGCGACGCGCCGCCAGCGGCGCAAGGCCTCGCAGCCACCTCGATCTCCCGCAATCGAGTGACCTTCCGGCGAATCCAGGGGACGGCGACTTCCGGGAGTTTCGAGGGTGCGCCCCCTCAATCAAGGCTCACCGGCCGCAGTCGAGCGACGGTGGGTCACCCCCAGCGCGGAGAGCAGGTTCCACACGTGACGGCGATGCTGAAGGTCTTGTTGCTCAGCGGGGTGATGGTCTTCGCCGCAACCGCGGCGTGGTTGTGGCTGCTCCCCGTGGAAGTCTTTCAGCGGTGGGCCATCGAGCGTGCTGCCCCTCATGAATACGCTCAGTTTGAAGCGGCAGGGCAGGCGGAGTTCCTCGTCTGGGTGGGGCGGGGGGCGCTGCCGCTGCTGGCGGCCGCGTCGCTCCTGGCGCTGCTCCAGTCCGCAGCGACGGCGGAATGGCTGCGATCGGTTGGTGGGGGGGGCGCCCGGATCACCGCCTCCGTCCGGCCGCGCGGTTGTGTCGAGCATCCCTCCCCCCGCCTCTGGACCGTGGCGGCGGGGACGTGGCTGCTGCGCGGGTTCGCGGCGGCCTGGGTGGGTCTGTTCGCGGTGCACGTCGTCCGGGGTCTCGGAGAGCGGGGGCGCGATTGGGCGTACTTTCGGTTTCGCTCCGGCGCGGAGGTCCTCCCCAACATCAGCTTCGAGAACCGCGACGTCATCCGGTACCTCCAGAGCCGCACACCGGAGCACGCGCGCCTCTTTGCCTACAGCGACCAGCGGCTCTTTTTTCTGTCGTACTATCTGCGGCCGCGGCGGCTCTTTCTGCGAATCCATCCGGAGGCGCAGTTCGTGATCCCGCAGCCGGGACAGCAGCGCCCCTTGCCCGCCTACCGGCGCGGCGAGCTGCCGAGCGCCGACGAACAACGCGTCCGGCCGGACTATGTGCTCGAGTATTTCGAGGGAGCAGCGTACCTCGATCCCGCCCGGTTGGGGGAGGACCGGGCGTGGGTGGAATTCTGGCGTCGCCGTCAGGGGGAACGGGGGTTGCCGCCTTATCTGGTGGTATTGACGCCCACTGGCACGGAGGCGTTGCCATGAGCACGGCCGCGCTCTTGCTCCTCACGGTGCTGTCCTGGTGGTTGGGCGGGGTGACGATCGTGTCCGCGCTGAGGCGCGGCACGGTTCCCGCCGGGCAGCACGCGGGAGTGGAGATCGCGGGACTTTCGCTGCTGGTGGGGATGGGCCTCTCGTCGTGGGGAGCCTTTGTCTGGGACCTCGCGGGTGGCGGGGGAATCAGACGCTTCCCACTGATTTGGACGGCGGCTCTCGCGGTTCCCGGGGCGTGGATCGCGGGCCGGTGGTGGCGCAGCTCGCGCGGGGGGAGAGTTGCGGCCCCGCTCTCCCCCACCCCTGTGCAACCAGCGGGTTCTCCCTCAGGGGGCACGAGTCTGTCTCTCTCCCCGCGCGACGGTGGGGTGGGAGCGTGGGTCCGTTTGGCGCGGGGACTGGTCCTCGTGATCTGGGCGAGCCTCGTCGCGCAGACGCTCCTCACACCCCAACGATTGTGGGATGAACGGGCCATCTTCGGGATCAAGGCGGCTGTGCTGTACGAGGATGACACGGTGCGCAGTCCGGCGCTGCTCGATCCCGATTTCGTTCAGGGACATCCGCGGTATCCGCTGCTGCTGCCGCTGGCGGAGGCCTCGATCTACAGTTGGCTGGGGCGGGTGGACGACCGCTGGGCCAAGCTCGTGCCGCCGCTGGCGGGGCTGGGTCTGTGGCTGACGTTCGCGGGAGTGCTCACCCGTCGGCTGGGGGCGGGGCCGGCGTGGTTGTGGACGCTGCTGCTGGCGACGACGCCCGCCCTCACCACGTGGGAGTACGGGTTCCTTTCGGCCCAGGCGGATGCGGTCGTCGGCTGCTTTCATGGTGTCTCGGTGCTGTACCTGTGGGACTGGCTGACGGCTCGCACGGAGCGCGACGGGGAGGCGACCTTGCCTCCGGTTCCGCCCTTGGCGACGGCGGGGCTCATGGCCGCGCTGGCTCTGTGGACGAAGGACGAGGGGATCGCCCTGGGACTCGTGGACGGCGCCCTCCTGACCGGTCTGGGGTGGCTCGCCCTGATGCGAAACCGGGAGTGTCGTTCCGCGCGGGTCTTGCGGGGGGCCTTCGGTGCGGCCGCCGCTGCGCTGGTTCCGGTACTCTTGATCGCCCTGCCGTGGTTCCTGCATCGACGGCAGTTGCCGCTGACCGAAGAGATGGGGTATTTCGATCGGCTGGGGCTGGAAGCTCTGTGGGGGGGACTGGCGGCTGTTCCGTGGATCGCGCGACACCTCGTCTCGCGGATGTTTCTCGAGGCGGGAACGTGGGGACTGCACTGGTGGGGTGCTGCGGCGGCCTGTCTGCTGCGGCCGCGCCGGGCCGGCATGACGGCCCAGGCACTGCTGTGGCTGGACGTGCTGGGAGCACTCGCCGCCTTGACCGTGGCCGGAATGCTCGCCCCCATTCCCGCGGAAGAACACATCGGCGGTTCGGCGCACCGGTTCCTGCTGCAATTGACTCCGGTCGCGGTCCTGCTCATCGCCGCCCAATGCCATTCCGATCCGGGGACCGAGTCGGCGGCGCATCAGGAGCCCCGGCCATGAGTCGCGTCCAGCCTGCGTCGGACAGTCGAAACGCTCCCATCCCGGCCGGGATCGTGGACGTCGGAACCGGGCCTCCCCGAGACAAGCTGGGGGGGAGCATCCTGCTGGCGGCAGGGTGCCTGAGTGCGGCCCTGCTGTGCCTCCCCCTGTTTCAAGGACATCCGCTGGCGCTCGATGAGCACGGGTCCTTCTGGATCATTGACCCGGCCGTTCCGGCAAGCGTCTGGGAGCGGTGCCGATCCTACGCGGCCACGCCGCCGCTGCCGAGCTGGCTGCAGCAAGTGAGTCTGGCGATCTTCGGACCAACGGAGTGGGCGCTGCGGCTCCCCTTCGCGGCGGCGTTTGTGGCGGCTGTTGCGGCGACGTACTGCATCGGCCGCGAACTGCATGGACCGGCGACCGGAGGGCTGGCGGCGCTGTTGCTGGCGTGGCATCCGCTCGTGCTGGATGAGGTCCGCATCGGGCGGGGATACGGACTGGTGCTGCTGCTGGCCAGTCTGCTGCTGCTGGCAACGCTGCGGTGGATGCGGAGCGTTCCGTCCTGGCGGCGGATGCTGGTCTGGTCGGTCCTGGGGAGTCTGCTGGTCTGGACGCACTATCTCACGGCGCCGCTGGTGGCGCTCGTCTGGTGCGGGCTGTTTCGGACTCGTCAGGGAGAGATGGAACATCCCCCGCGCTGGGGCGTGACCGTGTGGCCGTGGTTGGCGGCGGGGGTTGTGGTGCTCCTCTGTCTTCCGCTGGGACCGGCGGTGTATCGGTTATGGCTCTGGAGTCCTGCCCTGAACGGGCCTCCCACCTCGGTTCCCCTGCTCCCGCTGATCGGTAGTTTTCTGTGGCTGGGATTCCCCCTCGGATGGATGGTGACGCGGCTGGGGACGCTGTGGGTACGCCGGGACGGCCTCGAGGAGCGGTCGAATCGCGGCGAACTGGCGTTTTTGGCGTTCCTGGTGATTGCACCGGTGGTCGGACTGTTCGTGGGAGGCCACTGGGGGATGTCGGGACTGGCGACGCCGCGCTACCGCGTCGGTTTTGCGGTTCCGGCTGTGCTGCTGTGCGCGTCCGTGCTCACCCGTCGTCGGTCTCTCGGCGCCGTCGGCCTGGGGGGACTGGCGATGATCGCGGCGGTGTGGTGGCAGGAGGGGCGCACCCCCTGGAAGCCCGCCAGCCTCGGTAACCCGATGGACACCGCCTGGCGCGACATGGCGCTTGTGATTCGCGAAACCGGTCGACCCGGCGAGCCGATCTTCGTTCAGAACGGGCTGATGGAGTCGAATCTGGTCCCCGCTTACTACCACGATCCCCTGTTCCACAGCTACACGGCGATGTCGATGGGGCATTTCTATCTGCCGGTGGACTCGCCGCGCTACGCCCTGCCGTGGCTCTGGGGGGGGCCGGCGGCGATGTCGCAGTGGTATCTGGAGCGGCTGGCGATCGAGCCGGGGGAGAGCGTCTGGCTGGCGGCCGCGCTCGACACCGACCTCAACCGTCTCTCCGTGGAGGGGTTCCTCGCGCTGGTGCGTCAGGCGGGACTGCGGGTGGCCGAGCGGCGCGAGTTCTATCAGGCGCTGCTGCTGCGACTGGAGCGCTGACCGCGGCGGCCGACGTTAATCGACGTAGGCGAACTCGTTCGTGTTCAGCAGCACCAGGCAGACTTCCGCCAGACCGCGCACGGCGGGCGAGGCATCCGCGGGCTGCAAGTCCGCTACGAAATCCGCGGCGACCTCGAGCGGTTCGACGAAGGTGAACCGCTCCCCGGTGTTCTCTTCGACCGCCTCGCGGAGCACCTCGCGGGGATAGTGCGGCGGATCGAAGTGGAGCGATTCGTGACGGCGCTCCATCGCGGCCCAGTGGTCGAGGCAGGCCGCCAGTTCCTCCGCGGTGGGAGGACGGCCGAAGGCGAGTTGGAACGCACGGGTGATCGCCGTCGGCCGGTCGCCGCCGCTCTCGCGATGCAGCCGATCTGCCCAGGCCAGCGCCCGCTCAAAGGTGATGCGACTGTTGAAGAGCGCGAAGACCTGCGGCGTGACGGTGGAACTCTCACGGGCCTCGCAGCAGAGGTCAGGAGAGGGAGCGTTGAAAACTTCCAGGAAGGGGTCCCGCTGCCCGCGCAGCCGCAAGGCGTACAGTGAGCGCCGATGCCGCTGCTGGGGCCGCGGAGAGGGTTGCCAGGCCTCCGCAAAAGTGCCCATGACCATCCGCGGCTGCAAGGCCGCCTCCCAGTTCATTTCCGGACAGACGGGAATGCCGCCCAGGGCGGGATTGAGCTCGCCGGAGACGACCAGCATGGCATCGCGCAGTTCCTCGGCGTCCAGCCGGCGAGGACGGAACACTGCATAACTGGTTCCCAACGGATCCCTCTCGGCGAGGGTATCCGGATGCGGATGCTGTGAACCGCGGCGGTAAGCGTCCGAGAGCAGGATGAGCCGATGCATCTCCTTGATCGACCATCCCCGGCGGATGAACTCCCCCGCCAGCCAGTCAAGCAGTTCGGGATGCGTGGGCCGCTTCCCGGTGGCGCCAAAGTTATTCGGGTTGCCGGCCAGAGGAGTCCCGAAATGCCACTGCCAGAGCCGGTTGACCATCACCCGCGCGGTGAGGGGATTGTCCGGCGAGGCGATCCACCGCGCCAGCGCCAGTCGTCGACCCACGAGGGACGAGTCGAGGGTCGAGTGACGAGGGTCGAGTGAGGCGCCGTCGTGGAATCGGACCGCCGGGGACTCGGGGCTCCCCGCGATGGCGTCCTGTTCACGCTCTCTCTGGCTCCCCAGCTTCACCACGGAGAGCACGCCCGGCTGAACAGGTTCCCCCGGCGAGAACGGATCGCCGCCGATCAGGATGCACGTCGTTTCCAGCGTCCCTGCTTCCCACCGGTTCTGCGGCATCCGCGGGGGACTGAGGACGGAGCGCAGCTCCGGCGTGCGGCCGCTGTACACGCTGAGCGCATCAGGCTCGTACCGCTCCAGACGCCATTTCAGCCGCTCCAGTCCTTTGCGGGCGATGCGTTCCAGTCCGAAGTCGCGCGGCTCAAACCCGACGTGCCGCGGCGGAATCAAATCCGGCGGGACTTTCTGATCCTGCATCCGCTTGCGCACCTGAGCAAAGCGGATTTCACCGCTGTCGCCGGGACGCCGTTGGGCCTCCAGTTCCGCCAGCGTCTGCTCAAACGGAGACGGGTCGAGCCCCTGCTGGGCGTACCAGGCGCGGGCGGCGTCGAGCGTCTGCTTCTGCTCCAGCTCCCGCAGCGTCCGCTGATAGAACTCCTGCCGCTGTTCGACGTACTTGCGCTCCTCGAAGCCGCTGAGGTTCTCCTCTGGCAGAAAGGGCGCCGGCCGCTCCGCAAGCTGCGTTGTCGCGAAGGCAGCCTGAATGGCGTAGTAGTCGCGGGTCGGTACCGGATCGAACTTGTGATCGTGGCAGCGGGCGCACTGGAGCATGTGCGCCAGGAACACCTGTCCCACGGCATCGGTCACGTCGTCGAGGAACCTCTGCCGGGCCACCTTGGGGACTTCCATGCCGGTCAATTCCCACGGCCCCATCCGCAAAAAGCCGACGGCGATCAACAGCTCGCTCTCCGCGGCATCCTCCGGAGTCTCCTGCAATTCCAGAAGTTCGTCCCCCGCGATCTGTTCGATGATGAACCGGTCGTAGGGTTTGTCGGCGTTGAAGGCCCGCACGACGTAATCGCGATACCGCCAGGCGTTCCCGCGTTCGTAGTCGTTCGCATAGCCGGAAGAGTCGGCGTAGCGCACCACGTCCAGCCAGTGACGCCCCCACTGCTCCCCAGAGTGCGGGGAGGCCAGCAGCCGTTCCACCACGGTGCGAAACGCCTCCTCGTCCGGCGCCGGATCGTGGACGAATGCCTCGACCTCCTCCGGCGTGGGGGGAAGGCCAAGGAGATCGAAAGTGACGCGGCGGATGAGGGTGCGGCGATCGGCCGGCGGCGCGGGCGACAGCCCCGCCTCCCGCAGACGAGCTTCAATCAGCACGTCGATCGGATTGCGGCCGCCACCCGACAACTGGCCAGTCTCATCGCGCCACAGCGGTTGATAGGCCCACAGGTGGGCGGGGTCGTACAGGCGCTCCGTCCACTCGGGCTTGCGTCCCCCGCTGGTGGCGACACGGACTCCCCCTGCGGTCCCGGCGTCCCAACCCGCCTGTTGAAGCTCAAGCAGCCGCGCCGCCCCGGGCCACGGCGCTCCGGCGTTGATCCAGTCGCGGACCCAGCCGATCTGCTCCGCGGTCAGGCGGTCGTTCTCCTTGGGGGGCATCTCCAGCCCCTCCCAGCGAATCGCCTGATAGAGCAGACTCCCCTCGGCCCGTCCCGGCTGGAGGGCCGGCGTCTCCGATTCCCCGCCGCGGAGCAAACCCTCCCGCGAGCGGACGTCCAGTCCCCCCTGGAGCTCGTGGGGATCGTCTCCGTGGCAGGCGAAGCACTTCTCTTGCAGCACGGGCAGGACGCGCCGGGCGAAGAGGAGTTCGGCGGCTTGCGGGCTGAGCGATGACTCGTTCGCGGTCGACGAGGCAGCGCCGACGCTCATGGCGACCAGGCACATTCCTGTCCACCGCCAGAATCTGTGCAGAACGCTCATGGCGAGAATGCTCCACCAAGATCCCGGAATGGGGGCGGCGACCCTCGGTCCGGCCATTGTACCGCGCCAACTCGCGGAGTCAGCCGGCGAATCACGACCTCCCGAAGGGTGCCGAACAGGTTTCTCGCGGGTTTGCCAGGGGTGGGGACTCGCGGTAGCCTGTCTGGGAGACCGGTGGGCGGCCGGTCTCGTGGCATCGGGAGCCTTCATGCCCGCACCGCAGGAACTGGCGCAGATCGAACTCCTCGCCCGGGTCGACGACCTCGTTGCCCGGGTCGATGCCTGGCGGCAGGCCCCCACCCCGTGGGCCCCCTTCCAGCAGTGCCAGGCGCTGCTACGGCGCGTCCTCCAGCGAGTGGAAACGCTCCGCGTCCGGCTGGAAGCGCCCCTGGTAGTGGCGACCTTCGGCGGCACCGGCACCGGCAAAAGCTCCCTCGTCAACGCGCTGGTCGGCGAAGAATGCACCAGCGCCGGTCGCGAGCGGCCCACCACCCGCACTCCGGTCCTCATCGCTCATCCGCGCACCGACCTCGAGCCCCTCGGACTCCCGCTGGACGAACTGACCATCGTCCGCCGCGACGCCGAACTGCTGCGCGACGTCGTCCTTGTCGATTGTCCCGACCCCGACACCAGCGAGACCGACGCCGCCGGAACCAACCTGGCTCGCCTGCGGTCGCTCCTTCCGCACTGTGATGTGTTGATCTACACGTCCACGCAGCAGAAATACCGCTCGGCCCGGGTGCTGGATGAACTCCGCGAGGCGGCCACGGGGTGTCGACTGGTCTTCGTTCAGACCCACGCCGACCGGGACGACGACATCCGCGACGACTGGCGGCGAGTGCTCCGCGACGCCTACGAGGTCCCCGAACTCTTCTTCGTCGATTCTCCCCGCGCCCTCCGCGAACAGCAGGCGGGACTGCGACCCACCGGGGAAATGGGACGACTGATCGATTTTCTTCTGACCCAGCTCGCCTCCGGCGAGCGCGTCCGCGTCCGCCGGGCGAACGTCCTTGACCTGCTGCAGGCTGCGCTCCATCGCTGCCGGCAAATCGTCAGCCAGCACCTGCCCAAGCTGGAGGAACTGGAGCGCATGCTTCGCGAACAGCGGCAGCTCCTGAGCCGCAAGATGTCCTCCCGCCTGCGGGAAGAGCTCTTGGGAGGCCGGGGGCTGTGGGAGCGGCGGCTGCTCGCGGCCGTCCTCGATAGTTGGGGACTCAGCCCCTTCTCGGCGGCGCTGCGGCTGTTTCATGGGTTCGGGACGCTGCTCGCCTCCACGAGCCTGTACCGCGCCCGCAACACGGCCCAGATGGCCATCATCGGAGCCATTCAAGGGACGCGGTGGTGGAAGGGGCGGCAGGAGGCTCAGGCAGCGGAGGAATCTCTGGAACGTGCCAGTCTGCTGGGACTGGACGACGCCCTGTTGCGGGAGGCGGAACTGGTCGTCGCCGGACACGTCTATTCGGCCGGTCTGTCCCGGGAACTGACGCAGTCGCGGAGCCTGGCCGACCTGCGGCACCGAGCCAGTCAGGTGGAACGGGATTTCCTCGGGGACGCCCGTACCCGCATCGACGGCATCATCACCACCCTCGCCCGGCAGAACTCCCGCTGGTGGGTCCGCGGCTGGTATGAACTGCTGTTCGTCGCCTATCTGGCATTTCTGCTGTACCGCTCCGGACGAAACTTCTTTGTCGATTCGTTCGTCGGCCGGGCCCCGTTGCTCAGCACCGATTTCTACCTCCCGGCGGCGGCGTATCTGGTGCTGTGGTCGCTCTTGCTGTTGATCCTGTTCACGCGGCGGCTCCGGCGGGGGGTCGCCCGCCAGATCGACGTCCTCGCCCGCGACCTGGTGGAACTCAAGCTGGCGGAGGGACTCTTTCCCGACCTGGAGGCCGCCTGCCGCGACATCCATTGCCGGGCGGACGAACTCGAGGCCCTCTCCACCCAAGTGGACCAGCTCGGCCGGGAACTCGCTCAGTCTCCCTATCTGGGGGGACAGCGGCATCCTGATCCGCTCCCTCCCTCCATGATCGCCGGGAGGAACCGGTGACGATGCTCAAGGCCGAGGCGCCACGCTGGCGGATCGGAGTGATCGGCTGCGGTCGGATGGGGCGCGTCCACGTGGAGCGGCTGAGACAGACCGGCCGGGCCGAGATCGTCGCCCTCGGCGACACCGACATCGCGGCCGCCAAAGCCTTGCAAGCCGCCCTCGCCCCCGGCGCCGTCGTCGTCGCTTCGGTGCAGGAACTCTTGGAGCGGAGCGACCTGGACGCCGTCGTCATTTGTTCCCCCACCCCTCTGCACGAACCACAGGCGGCAGCCGCGCTGGCCGCCCACAAGCACGTCCTGTGCGAGAAGCCCCTGGCGGATTCCTTCCGCGGGATCGAACGGCTCATCACCCTGGCCGAACAGTCGGGGACGTGCGCCACGCTGGCGTATCAACGGCGGTTTTGGGGAACGTACCGGACTCTTCGCCGCGAGGTGCAGAGCGGTCGGTGGGGGGCGATCCGGGCGGTCACCTCCCACAACACCGAGCGCTGGCAGCAGACCATCGGTGGAACGTGGCGCGATGATCCGCTGCAAAACCCCGGCGGCTTTCTGGGGGACGCCGGAAGCCACAAGCTCGACGCCCTCTGTTACGTCACAGGTCTGGAACCGCAAGAGGTCTTTGCCCGCAGCCAGACGCTCGGCAGCCGGGTGGAAATCGTGGTGAGCGTCTCCGCGGCCATGAGCGACCCCCGGCGTCCGGGCGAGGTAGTGCCGGTGACGATGGATTTCGTCGGCTGTGCGGAGCATCAGGCGGAGGACCTGACGATTCACTGCGACGAGGCGGACCTGATGGTGCGGGACTGGCGCGTCTGGATCGGCCGCCGCAACCACGTCGTCCCCCTCGCGCCGCTGGAACCGACGAGCGACCCGGCCACGGGGTTCATCGAACTGCTCGACCACGGCGGTCCGAATCCCGCGCCGTTGGCGGCGGCGCGGCCCGTCTGGACGCTGACGCAGATGATCCTCGCCTCCGCCGCGTCCAGACGCACAGTGTAGCCGCGACCCGCAGGGGAGCATGGCCGGTCCAGGACCTTGATGATCCGGATTGCTTGCGCGTCTCCGGGACCGGCTGCACGAGCGCAGTCGCCGGCGAGAGGGCGATCCCACGGTCCTGGGTCTCCGGGTCCCGGCTGCCGCTTGGATCCAAAGCAGCGATCAGTCGCCGCACTCCACAAATCCCAAGCGGCGCACCACTCGCTGCCAGGGGGCCGCGGGCGTTCAACGGGACTCTTGTTGAACGGGACTCTACACGGCATACGCCGCCCGGAGGCGGTGTTCCGGATGGGCGTTGAGATAGGCGCGCACCCGGTCCTCCCGGGCGAGGGCCGTGGGGAGGAACTCCAGCGCCTGCTGGAGGCGGTCGTTCGGTTCGGCGCAACTGAACCGCAGAAAGCCGTGGCCGGCGTCGCCGAAGCACTCCCCCCCCAGGCAGGCGACGCCAAAGCGGTCATCCGCCCCTTCCAGCAGATACAGCGCCAACCCGTGGCTGGTGATTCCCAGTCGATTGCAGACCGGCGCTACGTTCGGAAAGACATAGAACGTGGCGGCCGGTTCCAGCGTGCGGAAGCCCTCGATCTCGTTCAGCCCGCGCGCCAGCAGCATCACCTTCTCGCGGAACTGCTGCATCTGCTCCGCACGTTCCGCGTGATCGCGCTCCAGTGCCCGCGTCCCCGCCAGTTGCACCAGCGGCGGCGTGCAGGAGAGGGTGGTGTTGATCATCTTGCCGATGACGTCTGCCACGGGGGGAGAGGCGACGGCAAACCCCAGCCGCCAGCCGCTCATGCTGTAGGACTTGCTGAATGTGAACGCCGCCACGCACTGGTCCATCATGCCGGGCTGCTCCAGCAGGGAATGATGGCGGCCCTTCCAGACCATGTGGCAGTACGGCTCATCGCTGAACACGGCGATGTCGCGGCCGCGGATCAGGTCGGCCAGCCCCTCCAGGTCCTCCGGGGCGGCGACTCCCCCCGTGGGATTGTGCGGGGAGTTGAGGAAGATCGCCTTGGGGGAATCGGCCTCGCGGAGGAAGCGTTCCACCTCGGCCAGTTCGGGGCGGAACTCATGCGACTGCTGGAGTGCGCTGTAGACGATCCGGGCCCCCCGGCGCTCGATGTTCGGGACGTAGGTGGGGAAGTAGGGGCTGAAGACCAGGACGCTGTCGCCGGGATTGAGGAACGCTTCGCAGAAGAACTGCTCGAACGGCTTGGCGCCCGGCCCGGCGACGATGTTCTCCGGCTGGGCCGGAATGTGGAACTCGCTGCGGACGAACTCGGCCGCCGCCGCCCGGAACTCCGGCAGGCCGGGCGAGGGGCAGTAGTGCGTCTGATTGTTCCGGATCGCCTCAATGCCGGCCGCCTTGGCCGAGGAGGTGCTCTCAAAGGGACTGTCGCCGATTTCGAGTTCCACCACATCCTTGCCGCGGGCCTTCAACTGCCGGGCAATGGCCAGCACGGAGAAGGCGGTTTCCACCTTAAGGGACTGTGCGAAGCGGCTGAGCGTGGGGAGCATCGGGGGAGTCAAGCAGTGAGGCGTTGTGGAGAGGCTGTGTGCGTGCCATCGTAGGCGGGAGCGGGCCGGATGCAACCGCAGGCCGGTGGTGCCGCGGCCGCCCGGCTCCCGCGCCCTGCCGCCCTGCCGGGGAAAATCTTGCAAATTGCATTGGCGAGAAGGGGGCGATAAGATCGTTTTTCTCAGTATCCACTCGAAGCAACCTCCCGTCCGTCAAGGGGGACCGATGCAGACTGCACCGCGGCCAGACTCTCGCTCCACGGCCGTTCGCGCCGGCTTTACGCTCGTGGAACTGCTGGTGGTGATGGCGATCATCGCTCTGTTGGCGTCGCTGTTGTTTCCCGCGATTCAGCGGGTCCGCGAAGGAGGACGCCGCACCGCCTGCCTCAGCCAGCTCCACAACCTGGCGATCGCCACCCACGACTACAACAACGTCTATCGCACGCTCCCCTCCGGCTGGGTGTCCGACCTCAACAACCCCCGCGGGGACATCAATACGCAGTTGACTCAACCGATGACCGTCAAGCTCGGCACGGGCCAGCAATTGCTGCTCCAGGCGGGGACGACCTACCCCGTCTCCGGCGAGTGGGGCTGGCATGCGTTCATCCTGCCGCAGATCGAAGAGAACAATCTGGTTCCCGATTGGAACATTCCCAAGGACAACGGCTCCAACCAATGGTCCCCGGCGTTTCGCATGAATGGTCTGCAAAAGATCCGCACGCAGATTGAGGTCTACATCTGTCCCAGTTCCACCCTTCCGCAGGTGGGACCGGATCAGCTCGCCTTCACCAACTACCGCGGCAACCTGGGGTACTGGCCGCTGACCCAGCAGGTGCCGCTCGACAACGGCGTGATGTTCCTCAACAGCCACGTGGAACTCAGCCGCGACATCCCCGACGGGACGTCGCATACGTTGATGCTCGGCGAATCGCTGTTCGGCCTGTGGGGGGATGCCTACGCCTGCTGCGCGCGGTTCCGGGACGACTACGCCACGCCCAACTATTTCGATCAGCAGTGGGGGACCGGTCCCTACTTTTTCGGCTGGGGGAGCTATCACGGCGACATTGTGAACTTCGTGTACGCCGACGCCCACGAAGCCTCGATTCCCAAGAACACCGACCGCCGGGTGCTGCAGTCCATCGCCACCCGCAACGGTGGCGAGCCGGAACGCCTCCCGAACTGACCGGTCTCGCGAGGTCCCCGCCCCCGCAGGGACTGTAGAGCCCGGGAGGTGCGGCAGTCCGCGGCGACCTTCCTCCTTCCCCCCGAGCACGCCCCTCATGCGGATCACGTTTCTGGGCGCCGCCGGGGAGGTCACCGGCAGCCAGCACCTGATCGAGGGCCGCCGCATCCGCCTGCTGCTCGATTGCGGACTGTTTCAAGGTCCGCGGGCCGAATCCCGCCGCAAGAACGAGGTCTTTCACTGCCGCCCCAAAGACCTGGACGGCGTCATTCTCTCGCACGCGCATATCGACCATTGCGGCAACCTTCCCCGGCTGTATGCCCAGGGGTTTCGCGGTCCGGTCTTCTGCACCGACGCCACGGCCGACATCGCCGAATTGATGCTGCTCGATTCCGCCCGCGTGCAACTGGAGGATGCCCGCTACCTCACCCGCAAGCTGAAACCGGGCCACCCTCCCGTCGAACCCCTGTATACCGAAGAGGACGTGCACGGACTGATGCGGCGGTTCGAGCCGCTCCACTTCCACCAGTGGCACGACGTCGGAGAAGGAGTACAGCTTCTGTTCCGGCCGGCCGGGCACATTCTCGGCTCGGCGATTGTGGAACTGAAGCTCCGCGAGGGAGGGGACGTCTGGCACATCGTCTTCAGTGGTGATCTCGGCCGCCGCGGGATGCCCTTGCTGGTCGATCCCGAACCGGTCGCCGGAGCCGACCTGCTGATCGTGGAATCCACCTATGGCGACCGGGTGCATCCTCCGCCGCAGGATTCCGCGGCCGAATTGCTGCGGATCATTCGCGAAGCGGTCGACAAGCAGGGGCGCGTGGTCATCCCGGCCTTCAGCCTCGGACGCACGCAGCAGGTGGTGTACTACCTCAACGAGCTGTTCCATTCGGGAAAGCTGCCGCGCGTCCCCATCTACGTCGACAGTCCGCTGGCGACGCGGCTGACGCGCGTCTTCCGCCGCTATGACAGCGGTTTGGACGAGGACGTTCAGGCGATGCTCAAGACCGACCCGGATGTGTTCGGCTTCGAGACCCTCACCTACGTGGAGTCGCAGCGGGAGAGCATGTCGCTCAACGAACAGCAGGGGACGTGCGTCATCATCTCCGGCAGCGGGATGTGCGAGGGGGGACGAGTGGTCCACCATCTCAAGCATTCCGTGGCCGACGAGCGCAACACCATCTGTCTGATGGGCTATCAGGCGCCGCGGACGCTCGGCCGGCAGATCGCCGACCGACGTCCCTACGTGAAGATCTTCGACCGGGACGTCCCTCTCAAAGCGCACGTCGAGCAGTTGGAGGGGCTCTCCGCCCATGCAGACGCGGAGGACTTCCGCTGGTGGTTCCACGAAAGCACGCGCGGCGGGCACAGCTTCGGCCGCGCCGCCATCGTGCATGGCGAAGCCGGACCCGCCCGCGCCCTGGCCGACCTCCTGCGGGACTATTGCGACGAAGAACCACTCATCCCCCAGTGGGGGGAGAAGATCCTGCTGGAGTGACGGGATTCAGTCACCAGCAAGACCCCAGGCGAGCAGCCCCGGCGGAGGAACAATTCCACCCTTCGGAGCGGGGAGCTCACGATTCGGAATTGCCCCACTTGTACTTCTTCTGGAACTTCTCCACCCGCCCGGCGGAATCGACGTACTTCATCTTCCCCGTGTAGAAGGGGTGCGAAGCCGAACTGATGTCCACCACGATCAGGGGATACTCCTTCCCGTCCTCCCACTTGATCTTCTCCTTGGAAGTCAAGGTGGAACGGGTCAGGAACTTGAAGTCCGCCCCGCGGTCGTAGAAGACCACCGGGTGATAGTCAGGGTGAATGCCGTCTTTCATCGGTCGTGCTCTGCCAGAAGCTCCTCGTCACCTGACGCCGTTTCATAACCTCCCTCTCCCCTGCTTCAGGGGAGAGGGCTGGGGTGAGGGGTGCGCGAGGATGCGGGGTTTCGCCCCCTCACCCGGTCTGCGGCCACCCTCTCCCCCAAGGGGGAGAGAGGGTTTTGATATGTTCTCCTGTTCTCCAGCGACAGAATAGTGAACCGCTCCGGGAGTCTCAACTCGTTCCCCGGAGCGTCGAAGATTGACAAAGATGGAGAAACAGGGTTGCCTTGACAAGATGGCCAAAAGCAGTAAACTGGCATTCTCTCAGGTCATCCGAAGAATCGCCGCTCCCTGACCGGACTCGGCGACCTCGAACCGGCTCCTCCGAGTGCATCCAGCCCTGGTCCTCCTCGCCAGAGGAGGATTTGTGAGCAATTCTCAGGCTGTGGCGGCTCACTGCCGGGTCGGCGGGGGAGTTTCTGCACTCGTGGCCGCGCTGCTGGAGCGAGCCGAATTCCAACTGCAGGAAGGGGACCTGCCGAAAGCGTGGCAGGACTTTGCGGCCGCAATCGCCGTCGATGCCACCCCCGCCTCCCGCTATGCGTGGGGCGTCGCCCTGGCGGAACGCGGCTACGTCGACGAGGCTCTCGTGCACCTCGAAGCGGCTTGCGACGTGGCGCGGAGAAACGGGTCGCCGCTGTGGCGCGCTCGCTCTTGTCACGCCCTGGCCGACGTGCATCGCGCGGCCGGACGCTATGACCTGGCGGACCGCTATCGCCAATGGGGGCTCCGAGCCGAACTCGACGCCACCGGGGAAATCGACCCGACGACATGGATTCAGGACCGGGTCCATGAGGCGCTGGCCTTGGGGAACCTCCCTGAGGCGGAGCAAGGAATTCAGACCTGGGAGCGTCTCACCCGCTGCGCCCCGCAAGCCCGGGGCGTTGTGCTGATGTCCCGCGGAGTACTCCGCCTGCGACAGCAGCGCTGGTCCGCCGGATTGCGGGATTTCATCTCTGCATTCCACGCCTTTCGGCAGGAGGGGGACCAGCTTGGCTGTGCGCACGCCACACTCTCCGTGGGGCACCTGCTTCAGGCGCGCGGATCGTGGCGACGGGCGAGAACCTGCTTCGCACAGGCGGCCCGTCTCCTCCGCCGGCTGGGGGCCGACCGCCTTCGTCGGCAGGCAGAGCAGTTCCAAACGGAATGCCGGCGTCTCGAGGCCGCGGCCTGCGGCGATCCCCGACGCAATTGAATCCGCACGGGGGATCGACCGTCCACGGACCGCGAAGAGGGAATCCGCTGCGCGGGGAACAGTCACGAGGCGAGCCGTTGTTCTCTCGCCCCGGCGCCGCCGAATCAATTCACAACGTTGCGGGGAGGCTCCCCGCGAAGCACGCGGAGGCAGTTCTGGCTCCCCTTGATCCGCATCTCGTCGAGTCCCTCTTCCGAGTAGAAGGCGGCATGCGGATTGAGGATCAGGCGATCGTGCGCGGGATGCTGCGGATCGCGCCAGGCGACGAGGAGCGGGTCATCCTCGGCAGGGGGTTCGGTCGGCAGGACGTCGAGTGCCGCGCCGGACAGCCGGCCCGCGGCCAGGGCCTCCAGAATCGCGGCCGGGTCCGTGACGCCGCCCCGCGCCGTGTTGACGAGAGAGCTGCCGGGCTTCATCCAGGCGAGCGACTCGCGGTTGATCAGCCCACGTGTCTCCTCCGTCAGCGGGCAGTGCAGGCTGACGATGTCCGACTGCTCCAGCAATTCGCGGAGGGACTCGCACCGCCGCACCCCCAGGGCCTTGTCCGTGCCGTCGGGAACGTAGGGATCGTAGAACAGGACGTGCAATCCGAATGGTTTGGCCCGGAGGGCGGTCGCCGTGCCGATGCGGCCGATCCCCACGATGCCGAGGGTGCGGCCGCGCAGACGCCGCAGCGGACGGGCCTGCTCATAGCTCCACGGACCGCTGCCGCGCATCAACCGCTGGTTGTACAGATGCACCCCGCGCGTCAGGGCCAGCATCAGGCCGAGGGCGGAATCAGCGACTTCCTCGGAGCCGTAATCAGGGACGTTGGCGACGGGGATGCCTCGTTCCCGCGCGGCGAGGCAGTCCACGTTATCGTAGCCCACGCCGCAGCGGACGATCAGCCGGCAGCACTGGAGCCGCTCGATCGTCGCCCGCGTGATGCTGAGGGCGTGATAGAGCATGATGGCGTCGGCGTCTTCGATGCGACCGACGAGTTCCGCTTCCGAGGTCGCATCGAGAGCTTCGACGTCGGCCGCATCGCCCAGCACTTCCCGCTCCCGATCGAGCGGTTCTCGAATGAAATCGGTCACCACCACGCGCGGTCGACGCATCGGAACTCCTCAGTGTCGTGTCTTCAGACCGGCGGCAGGATGGACCATGACGTGTCGCGTCGCAAGCGATCACCGTCGGTTCGACGGCGGAGGGACGCCTCCGCGGGTTGCGAGGCGCCGCGCCGGTGGCTCAACGGCCGGATTGAGGAAGCGTCTCAGGCAGGTCGGCGGAGGCCAGGAGCCTGCCCGACGGCCGACAGCTCCCCCACGTCCAGCCACACCAGCCGGCAGTTCGCACAGGACTCGATGACCGAGTTGCCCGGGCCGTAGTAGGGGTGGACCTCCATCGGCTCGCGGCAGAGGGGGCAGTCGCGGCGGCGGCTCAGGTCGGCCCCCTCAATCGGGAGGGGGGGCCGCTCGGGCCCGCGGCAGGCCGCGCGGCGGGACGCCACCAACAGCCCCAGCGTCGGTTGCGGAATCGCCACTCCGTAGCAGCCCGGACAGGCCCGCACGGCATGGTCGTCCATCACGGCCGAAACGAGTTGGTCACCGCAGGCCGGACAGTCCAGATCGCTCGGAGCACCCAGAAACACCACTCCGTCGAGTCCCAAGCCGTCACTGGAGAGAACATCGCGGGAGTCACAATACGTGCAGCGGATCACTCCTGTTCGGGAGAATCGCTCCAAGGGAGAGGCGCAAGTACGGCAGTTCATGGTGGGCGGCAGGGTGAAAGTCCAGACTCCTCGGCGCCGAGGAGGACAGGTTCGACAGGCGGGAGGGAATCGCTTCCCCTCGACACAATCGGCACAATCGGTCGTCACCCGGTGCGCCGGGTCGCCTTCGTTGAGTTCTCACAGGTTTAATCGTAGACCATCCCACGGATCCTGATGACAGACGCAGGTGTTGCCCCCCGAAGAGCATGACGATGGGACAGTTTGTTCCGGTTGCACGGGTGAGCGAGATTCCGGAGGGGACCGGACGGGAAGTGACCGTCCAGGGCCGAGTGCTGGCGATTTACCATGTGAGTGGAACGTTCTACGCGCTGGACGGCATCTGCCCGCACGCCGGCGGGCCGCTTGGCGAGGGGGAGTTGAACGGCAACGTCGTCACCTGTCCCTGGCATGGCTGGCAGTTTGACGTCACGACCGGAGAACACTGCCTCAATCGCCGCCTGAGGCAACGCACCTTTCCCGTGCGGATTGTGGACGATCAGGTGGAAGTGGAGTTGAGCGACTCCTCACCGTGCTGAAGGCAGAGGAGGGATCTGGCCAGCGGCGGCTCAGTGCGCCGGCACAATCAGCGGACCGGAGTAATTGGCTGCGGCGCCCGCGGGCTGAATGCCGTCCGGCGAACGCCCCGTGGCGGCGTCACTCCCCGACCACCCGCCGGATCCCCCTCCCCGGTAGGGGGGAGGCGCCACGACGCCGGGAGCGTACTCGGGAGGGGGCAGCCGGGACGAGACAGGCGAGGGCCGCACCTGGGGAGCGGGTCCGGGCCACGGCGGCGGCATCGCCGCCTGCGGCATCTGACCGGCCGACGAATACGCCTCCGGAGTGACGATCCCGGTCGCACCTGCCGGCGCGGCAGCAGCCGGGTGTTGCGGCAACAAGGTCGCTTCCGACCCGTACCAGGGAGCCATCTGCGCGGCGGGCGCCGGCGGACGCTCCACCGGTATTCCATAGGAGGGAGTCACCATCTGACCAGAGGGGTATTGTCCGTACGTCTGTTGAATGACTGCATTGTTGGCGGCGTCGAATTGAGTCCGGAACTGATCGTACGACTGCAAGGGGGAGTCCGCGGGGAGCGTGGCTGGCGGTGTTCCCTCGAACCCGTTACGGTTCGCGGGGCCGGCATGGTAGGGAGGCAGCTGAGTCCAGACGTGTCCCCCCGCCGGCATCTGTTGACCATGCGAGTTCGGCGGGGGAACGGCGGCCGCGGGGTTAAACCCTCCGGAACCGGGAAGCTGAGTCCCCTGAGAGAGGTCGGCATAGGCGCGGGAGAGGTCGGCCGGGGGACGATCGGTCGGCAGGTGGCGAGACGGTGCAGGGTACAGCCCGCCGTTCCAGACCGAGTTCGTCCCCGCCCAGACCCGCTCGGTCTGTGGCAAAACCGGAAACATGCGTCCCGGTCCCAGTCCCATGCCGAGGGCCGCTGCAGCCTGGTAGTCATCCGATGAAGCGGACGCATAAGGTGCCGGCGTTGCTCCCGGCCTTCCGTCCGCTCCGGAGGCAGGAGCGGCGGCACTGCGGGAATCGGCGGCGGGACCGGGCGTCTGCTGGACGATGCTGGGCGTGCTCCAGGCGGGCGTCTGGAACTCGGCGTTGGTGACCCCGGTGGGAGAGTCGCCCTGGAAGGTGGGGGACGGACCGAGGACGCCCGGCGTCCAGCGTCCGCCGGCCGGCTGGATGCCTCCGCTCATGCCAGCGGGATATCGCGCCCCGGGATGATTGGCGGCATAGCCGCCGGGGGGGCGCATGCCCCTGAGGGTCGTTCCTCGTTCGGTCCCTCGAATCATCTCGGCCGGCACAAAGCCGCCGGGAGCGGAGAACTGTCCGGCGTGGGTGGCGGCGGGGGGAGGAGCGGCGGCGGTGATGACCCCGCCGGTCTGTTGGTACTCGGTCGGCAGGATGCCGCCCGGGGAAGCCGGAGGGAGAGTCCCCGGCGGGACCAGCGGAACCTCTCCACTCGCCATTGGTGCTCCGGCGGCGTACGAGAGCCGCGGGTCGTGTCCCGGCATGGTCGCTCCAGTGGCACTCCTCGGTCGGAGGTCTCCTGTCCCACCAGCGCCACCGGGGGCGATACCAGAGTGAGTCTGAGAGGGATCGGAGGCCCCGGAGCCGTGGTCAGGAAACGGCCCGGAATGACGTGCCGGTCCGTCCAGCAGGAGGGGTTGCCCGATCGGCGAGCGGCCGGCGCGATCAATCTGCGCTAGGGCGCTGCTCAGTTGGCTGTCGGGGACGGGAGCGTGGGAGACAGGCGGGTCGGCGCCAGCGGGGGATGTGTGCGTGAATGGTCGCCCGGCTTCGCGTTGATGGCGGGCGCGCTCCCCTTCCTGACGCGCCTGCTCCAGTTCGGCCAGCAACTCCGCCATCGGGTCCGAGTCCTTCCGCTTCTCCGGACGCAATTCCTCGAGGTTCTGCCGCATCCGTCCGAACAGCGACGGGCGTGCGGCGGGGTCGTGGATTTGCTGGAGGCGGGCCAGTTCCTCCCGGGCCTGTTCTTCCGGAAGAATCTGTTGCAGCGTCTGGCGCGCCAGATCGACCTGCCTGGTCTGCACGTAGGCGTCGGCCAGCTTACGGGCCGCCATTTCAAATCCCGGCGCCACCGCCAGAGACTCCTGGAGATAGGGGATCGCCTCCGCGTGACGCCCCTGGAGCATGTACGAGTATCCGATGTCGTGCAGCAGTTGGGGATCGCGCGGATTGGACCGCAGTGCCAAGGCATAATGCCGTTCCGCCCGGGGGAAGTCCTTGGTCAGGTCGGCGATGACCGCCAGTCGATGGTGCGCCACGGGATGCTGGGGGTCGACCCGCAGCACCTCTTCAAAGTGGGCGCGGGCTTCCGTCAGCCGCGCCGGTTCCTGACTGTGTTGAGAGAGTGCCTGGTCCCCCAGCCGGAGGTGATGCTCGATCTTTCCTGCGCCGACCGGCGGCTGGGAGGCCGAGATCGCATGGACGTCGGTCGTTAGCAGCGGCGTCCGCGGCTTTTCGGGCGTTGACGCAGCGGCATCCGCCGTTGCGGACTTCCCCGAGAACATCCCGGTGGATTGACAGCCGGCGAGGAGGCCGAGACACACCGCCGCCCCCTTCAGCCACCATGCCGACAGGGGGGGAGACGATTCGGTCTCCGACGGCCTCAGACCGCCGCTTGGCGCACGCGAGTCCGCTCTGGAGACATCCCTCTCCACAGAACCACAGCCGGTCGAATGTGTTACGGGAATTGACACGTCGATCTGGGGCGCTGGCGGGCCTTGAGGACCCTCCCACAGCACTGGTCCGGCCCGGCGTTGAGACCGCGGCGTCCTCCAGCCGGACGCCGCGCCGCGAACGTCGGCCGGCGGTAATATCGGCTCCCTTCTGGAGCGTCGAGAGGAATCGCCTGTTCCTGCAAGATTCGCCCGCAGGTCCCACGCCTCAAGCGCGAGTTCCGCCGGTTTCGCGTCGAGAACACCAGCATTTTCTGATGGACACCCCGCCCGGCGACAGAGTATTCTTATCGCATGAGCCGTCGTTGATCGATTTCTGAGACAGCACGATGCACCCGCCCCATCTCCATCGACGGACGCTGCTCGTGGCCGGGGGACTCGCCCTGAGCGGAGGGCTGGCAACGCCCGGCCGGCTGTGGGGGCGATCCGCCGCGACCACGCTGGCCGGCGCCGACCCGCCCGGCCCCGGCTTCGGGTCGGCCCGGCGGTGCATCCTGCTGTTCATGTGGGGAGGACCAAGCCACCTCGACACCTTCGATCCCAAGCCCTCCGCACCGGCGGAAGTCCGCGGCCCCTTTGAAGTCATCGATACGGTCACTCCCGGCTTGCAGGTCTGCGAGCACTTTCAGCACGTCGCCAAGGTCACCGACAAGCTCGCCGTCATCCGTTCCCTGACGCATGATGACCCCGCCCACCTCTCCAGCGCCCACACCATCCTCACCGGCCATCTACCGCCGGTGAACAAGAGCGATGCGGAACCGCCGTCGGAGCGAGACACGCCCCACCTGGGCTCCGTGATCAGCCGCTTACGTCCTTCCACCAACGGATTCCCGCCGTTCGTGACCATGCCCTGGCTCGCCTATCATCCCGCCGCGCCGGGGGGACGGGCACCGGGGCAGCACGGCGGATGGCTGGGTCGCAGCTACGACCCGCTCCTCGTCGAAGGGGACCCGAATGCGGAGGGCTGGGAAGTTCCGGCGCTGCGGCTGATCGAGGGGATCACCACGGATCGCCTCGGCCGCCGTCGGTCCCTGCTGGCGGAGATTGCCGCGCAGCAGGCGGAACTGGAGCAGCTCGCCCGGTTGCGGACGTTCGACGCCCAGCAGCAGCAGGCTTACGGACTGCTGACCGCTCCGCAGGTCCGAGCCGCCTTTGACCTCGCCGCCGAACCGACGGAGGTCCGTGAACGCTACGGCCGCAACACGCACGGCCAATGTGTGCTCCTGGCCCGCCGGTTGATCGAGCACGGCGTCCCCTTCGTCTCTGTCAACTGGCACCAGGACAACAATCCCTTCTGGGACACGCACGGCGACAACTTCAACAAGCTGAAGAACAGTCTGATCCCCCCGGCCGACCAGGCGCTGGCTGCCCTGCTGACCGACCTCGCGGAGCGGGGCTTGCTGGACGAGACGATCGTGGCCTGGGTGGGGGAGTTCGGCCGCTCGCCGCAGATCAACGGCAACGCCGGCCGTGAACATCACCCGGGGTGTTACTCGGGACTGCTCGCAGGGGGGGGCGTCCGAGGGGGAGTGGTCTATGGCAGCAGCGATGCCACCGGGGCGGCTCCGCTCGAGAATCCCGTCTCGCCCCACGATTACATCGCCACGCTGATGCACGCCCTCGGCATCCCTCCCGAGGCAACTCTGCCGGACCGGAACGATCGTCCCCACCGGCTCTACGGCGGCAGACCGCTCGTTGAACTCTTCCGCGGATGAAGCCGGGGGCGGAGCGGCGCTGGTGTACGGCGGCTGATGTCGGAGTCACGGACTCCCTTCCCCCTTTGGCTTCCTCCGTTCGGTCACCGCCAGGTTGTCCCGGTGGACGACGGAGTCATACGGGAGGTGCCCGAGAATCTGTTCAATCTCCCGGCTGCGCTTCCCCATCAACTTGCGGAGCGTGACGGCGTCATAGTTGGTCAGTCCGCGGGCGAACTCCCGGCCGTCGGGATCGACGATCGATACCAGTTCCCCCTGCTCAAAGTGACCGTCGACGCCGGTAATGCCGATCGCCAACAGGGAGCGGCCATGGTGCCGCACCGCCTGCGCGGCGCCGGCGTCCACGTGCAATCGCCCCTTGGGGGTGACGGTGTAACCGATCCACCGCTTCCAGGCGGGGACCGGCTCGCGGGCCGCCAGGAACAGCGTGCCGACGTCCTCGCCCGCCAGAATCCGATCCAGGATCCGTGGTTGCGTCCCGGCGGCCACCAGCACGCACGTGCCGACCGCCGTCGCCATCCGCACCGATTCGAGTTTGGAGTGCATCCCCCCCGTCCCGCGCGGGCTTTGAATGTCCAGCGCCAGGCCGCGGAGGTCTTCACTCCACCCGTCAACCAGAGGAATTCGCCGGCTGGTGGGGAGGGCCGGATCGCCGTCGAACAGGCCGTCCACCGTGGAGAGAATCACCAGCAGCGGCTCCCGCAGCAGGTTGGCGACCATCGCCGCCAGCCGGTCGTTGTCGCCGAACTTGATTTCCTCAATGCTCACCGTGTCGTTCTCATTCACGACCGGGACGGCGCCGTACTCCGCCAGCGTGTGGATGGTATTGGAGACGTTGAGATACCGCGTGCGGCGCTTGAAGTCGTTGGCGGTGACGAGAATCTGCGCGGCATGAAACCCGAACTGGGCGAAAGCCTCGTCCCAGGTGCGGATGAGGTGGGCCTGACCGGCGGCGGCGGCGGCCTGGAGGTGCGGCAGGTCGGTCGGCCGCCCGGGGAGCTTCAGCCGCCCGATCCCCGCCGCGATCGCCCCGCTGGAGACGACCACGACCTGCCGGCCGGTCTGCCGGATGCGGTGAATCTGCTCCGCCAGCTCGCGAATCCGCTCCGGGTCGAGGGTGTCATCCGGCCGCGAGAGAACATTGCTGCCGACTTTGACCACGATCGTCCGGGCGGACGCAACCACTTCCTGACGGGTCCGAGGGAACATGGAGGACTTTCTGGGATGAATCGCGACCGGGCAAGGCTCAACAGGCCGCGTTCGATTCTTACCACGAATGCCGGCGCGCTACCAAGAGAACCGGGAAGACTGAGAACACGCACCCTGACGGGCGGGGAAAACTGACGCGCGGGGCCGTGAGATCTGCTGCGGGCCCAGATGGTCCTCGTCCCGAATCACGCACTGGTCAGGCGGTGCCGGAATGCTGCCGGTAAAAATACCGCCGCACCAGTGCGTCCGGCGGCGGGGGGGTGAGGGGGGTGACGATCAGCACCGTCAGCAGCGACGCGGTCAGGCCTAGAATCAGGGGTTCCACGTCGAAGTACCGCACCGGGTCGGCAAAGCTCCCCCCGTGCAGCTTCGCCACGACGTGCGGGGCGAGGTGCACCGCAAATCCCACCAGCATTCCCGAGAGGCATCCCGCCAGGTTCGCCCGCGGCCAGTACAGCGCGGCCGCCATCGGGAACAGAAAACAGCTCGCCAGTCCGCTGCCGACGTACACGATGATGTCCTGCAGGTACTGCGGCGGGTTGATCGCGCAAACAAGTGCCACGGCCCCGACGACGAGGGTTGTCAGGAATGACAGCCGCTTGATCGTCCGCTCGCCGGCGTCGGGGTTGATGGTCCGCTGGTAGATGTCCCGCACGGCCGACGAAGAGATCACCAGCAAATAGCTGTCGACGGTGGACATGACCGCCGCGAACGGAGCAGCAACGAGTAAACCCGCCAGCCACGGCACCCTGGCGTTCGACGTCAACGTGACCGCCATCGTCGGCATGATCTTGTCCGCCTCATGGTCCATGCCCGGCACCAGGACGCGGGCACAGCAGAAGATGATCACCAGCGGGAAGTAGATCAGGCCGTAGTACAGCGTGACGGTGATGATCGCCCGGCGGAGGGTGGAGGAGTCCTTGAAGGCCATCAGCCGCACCCAGTATTGCGGCTGGCCGGTCCCGGAGATGGCCCACATGAAGTAGAAGCTGATCGCCAGCCCCAGGGGGAGAAAGCCATGGCGCGAACTGCTCGGCCCCGGCCCGGTGACGAATTGGCCGGGCTCGGTCGATGCGGTGCGACCGATCTCGGGAACCAGCTCCGCCAGTTGCCGCGTTCCGGCCTCCAGCCCTCCCACCTGCGAGATCGCCAGCGGAAGCATGATCAGCACCCCCGCCACCATCACGATCCCCTGCATCACGTCGGTCCAGACCACCGCGTGGAATCCCCCGTAGGTCGTATAGAAGATCACCGACAACCCGAACAGTGCCAGGCAGACGAGGTATCCCGGCTGCACGCCGGCGAAGAACCGCAGACCCTGGATCTGTTCCCCCACCCAGTCCCGCAGCGACTGGAATGCCGCCGTCTCCTGCACCAGCGTCTCCAGAATCACCGCTCCCGCCTTGAACTGGGCGATCATGTTCACCGACAGGAAGAACAGGATCAGCGACGTCGAAACAAGGCCGAAGCTCGGGGAGTCGAACCGGTCCCGGAGCACGTCCGGCACGGTGATGGCTCCGCTCTTGCGCGCCACCTGGTTGATCCGCTTGCCGAGGATGCCCATCGTGCACAGCGGATAGACCATGTAGCTGGCGATCCACAGAGCCAGAATCCACCCGTGCGAGTAAATCTTGGCCGGGAAGCCGGTGAACGTCCCCCCGGAAGCGCTGGTCGCCGCGAAGGTGAGGGCGAAGGCCCACATCCCCAGGCTGCGACTGCCGAGGAAGTATTCCCCCAGAAAGCTCTTGCGCTGCATCAGCCGGTTGGAGACGGCCGCGATGAGGAATACCCCCAGGGTATAGACGAGAAACGTCCACAGGGCGGAGTTCACGGCGACCGCGGCAAGGATCGACACAACCATGATCGTGGGGGGACCGGGCGTCGACGACTGTTCCGCCTCCCTTCGGAGCGAGGCGGGACGGTCGTCAGCCTAGCAGGAGCGATCCGAGGGGGCGAGCGCGCCGCCTGTGCCGCGCTGTTGCCAAAGTTCAACGTCGAACCGGAGAAGGGTTCGAGACTGGGAGGTTCCCGCCGGTGGGACCGCTTGGCAGACTCGTCTGACCCCGCTGCTGGTGGGGAGCGGATCGTTTCGCCGCGTGTGGCCCGTGTTCCATGAGCCGTCTCTCTCAGCCCCATTCCCCGGTGGACACTGGCGTGTTGAGTCCTGACTACGTGCTGGAGGAACGCGCCTGGTGGGACCTTTCGGGAGCGGACCTCGCTGCCTGGCGGCGGCTGGCCGCCCAAGCAGTCGATCCCAATCCCTTCTACCAGCCGGAGTTCCTCCTCCCGGCCCTGCGATGGCTAGAACCGGACCCGCAGCAGGTGAGGCTGCTGGTGCTGCGAGAGCGGGGGAGTCTCCGCTGGTCGGCGGCGGCGCCGTTTCGCACCCTGCCGCCGACGGTGAAGCGGCCGCTGGCGCGGCTGCGGGCCTACGTGTCGCGTCATTCGTACTTTGATCTGCCGCTGATCAACCGTCTCGACGGTCGGCGAGCGGCGGCGGCGTTTCTGAACGGGATGACCAACCACCCGGCCTGGCACGGGATGAGGTTTCTGGTGATTGACCGCGAAGGAATCTGGGCGCGGTCGCTGCTGGAGGCCGGAGCGCAGGAGGGGCGATGCGTCTGGTACGATCGGGTGTGGAACCGCGCCTGCCTCGACGGAGTCCCCACCCTTCCAGGCGATCTCCTGCGCGCCTGTTCCAAATCGCGCCGCAAGTCCTTGCAGCGCGCCTACCGCAGGCTGACGGACCACGGTCCGGTCGCCTTCCGGTTACGACGTCCCGCACCGGACGAGACCGAACCGGTGGAGACCTTTCTGGCGCTGGAGGACAACGGTTGGAAGCACGAGCAGGGGACGTCGCTCCGTTCCCGGGAGAGCGACCTGCGGTTCCTCCGGGCCGTCGCCCGGCACTTCTCCGCCGAGGGGAACCTCCTGTTCGGCGAGCTGTGCGTCGGCGGACGCGTGATCGCCTCAACCTGTAACTTTCTCGCGGGAAACACCCTGTTCGCATTCAAGATCGGCTGGGATCCCACCTACCGCGATGGCAGTCCCGGCACATGGTCGGAACTCCTGCTGGCGGAACAGGTGCGGCAGGAACTTCCCGACGTTCAGCGTCTGGACAGTTGCGCCTCTGCGGGGTCTTACGTCGAATCGGTGTGGCCGCATCACCGTCGGATGGCCGGGATGTGCCTCACCTGGTCCCGCTGCGGTGTCGCCCTGGCCAGAGTCCGGGAACGACTGCGGATATGGAAGCATCGGCTCTCCCAACAAGAGGTCTTCTGGCCAGAGCTTTTGAAGACGGGTGAACTGGACTGGCATCTGACCTGAATGATCCCCCGGCGGAAGGCTCCGCCACGGAGAGCCGAAAACAGGGGAAACGGTCGTTTTTTGACCGGCAAAACGGCCTCCGCGGGCAATTGATTCCAACGCCCGGACCCCCTACACTTCTCTCTCCCGAATAATCCCCCGAGAGGAACCGGCGTTTTCGCCGCATCAGCCAGTGTACCGTCATGAGCACCCTCAAGAAGAACAAGCGGATCAAGCGGGCCAAGCGACTGGCCCTGTACGGTGATTTGAAGCCGGTCTTCGGCAACGCCGTCGCCCAGCGTGGGAAGGCGAAGTATCTCGGCGGCAACGGACGCAAGACGACCGGCATCACTCGCCGCCTGTTCCGCAAGAACCTCCAACGGATTCAAGTGGTGGAGGACGGCAGGATCGTCCGCCGCCGGGTCCCCGTCAGCCTCATCCGCAGCGGACTGGTGGAAAAGCCCATCGACCGCAAGCCGTTCACGCTCGACGAGGAATGATCCGGCGGTGACGGCGTCCCCGGGGCATCCGACCCGGCAGCACACTCAGCAGTTCCCCGACGCCGGTCGTCCCCTCAACGTGGATGACCGGCGTTCTGCCTGCGCGGAGGACGCTCCCCAAGGGGGCGGATCAGGGAGCGGGAGCCGCGTCGGCCGGCGCGGCAGCGGCCGGGGGCAGCGCGACTTTGATCGCGCTCCCGATGCCGACGACCACCCCTGCCAGCACGATCAGAATCGTCAGCCATTGGCGGGGTTGTCGCCGCAGACCCTCGAATGCAGCCGCCCGGCCCACCAGCGCCGACGCCAGGAAAAACACCCCCAGTGCCAGCAGAATCTTGATCCCCATCAACATGTGGTACAGCCCCTGGCCCCGGTGCTGCGGCGAGGTCACTTCGAGGTAGTTGTAGAACCCGGTGATCAGCAGCAGCCCGATGCCGCGGTGCACAATCGACTTCCAGCGGGAGAGCAGCCGCTCCCGCAGTGCGGCATGTTCGGCCTCCGGGAGTTCCGCCGCGGCCGGCAGCAGCACAAATCGAACGTAGCACGCCCCGCCCAGCAGCACCACGGCGGACATCACGTGCACCACCCGCATCAGGATGTTGAACAGCGTATCGGCGTCCATCATTCGGCTCCCGGAATTCGTGGGATGTCAGACAGAGGGCTGTGACGCCGCACTGCCGGCGGACGTGGGACCCGGGGAATCGACCGGCGGGGACGACGTGCCGGGGTGCACCCATTCGCTCGTCCCGTCCGACCAGTGTTCCTGTTTCCAGATCGGCGCCACTTCCTTGAGGCGGTCGATCAGATACCGGCCGGCTTCAAAGGCGTCGTTGCGATGAGGGGTGCTGACGGCCACCGCCACGCTGACCTCCCCCAATTCCAGGCGACCGAGGCGGTGCACCACGGCAACCCGCAGGACTGGCCAGCGGCGGGCGGCCTCGTCGGCCAGTTGCTGCAACATCTTCAGGGCCATCTCCGGATAGGCCTCGTAGTCCAACGCGGACGTTTGGCGTCCTCGCGTAAACTCGCGGACCGTGCCCAAAAACAGCACGACGGCTCCCGCCTCGGTGGTCCGCACCGACTCCAGGACCGCCGGGCAGTCGATCGGTTCGTGCGTCAACTCGATCCGCAAAGACACGGCGCCCTGTCTCTCTCATCCCTTCCCAGCCCGGCCTTGGCAAGGCTAAGGCGATCAGGTCCTTCAAGCCCGGCCTTGGCAAGGCCGGGTCCGTCAGGCCCCGTTCCGGGCGAATTCCTGAAACCGTTTCCGTAATTGTTGCGTGACCGGCCCGGGCTTGCCATCGCCGATGGCACGGCCGTCGAGTTTGACGACGGGGATCACCTCCGCTGCCGTCCCCGTGAGAAAACACTCCTCGGCGGTGAACAGATCGTAGCGGGTGAGGGGGGGCTCCGTGACGGGGATGCCCGCCTCGCGGGCCAGCCGCATCACGCAGTTGCGGGTGATCCCTTCCAGAATCCCGGCGTCGGCGGGAGGGGTTTTGAGCACGCCTCCGGTGACGATGAACACGTTGTCCCCCGTGCACTCGGCCACCTCCCCCTTGTGGTTGAGCATCAGGGCTTCGGCGCAGCCGGCGTCGGTCCCTTCGATCTTGGCCAGGATGTTGTTGAGGTAGTTGAGCGACTTGATCCGCGGGCTGAGGGCGGCCGGATGGTTGCGGATCGTCGGTGCGGTGATGATCTCCAGCCCTTTCTCGTACAGTTCCTCGGGATAGAGGGTGATCGTGTCAGCAATGATGATCACCTGGGGCTGGCTGGTCTTGCGGATGTCCAGCCCCAGCGAGCCGGCCCCGCGCGTCACCACCAGCCGCACGTACCCGTCGACCACGCCGTTGGCAGCCACGGTGTCGTGGACCGCCTGGGTCATCTCGTCGGGGGAGAGGGGGATCGTCAGCCGGATGGCCCGCGCGCTGTGGTACAGCCGTTCGATGTGCTCCCGGAGGAGAAACACTCTGCGGTGATAGACGCGGATGCCCTCAAACACGCCGTCCCCGTACAACAGGCCGTGATCGAAGACGCTGATCTTGGCTTCGTCCCGGGGGACCAGTCGTCCGGCGAGATAGACCTGCATGGACATGGCGGAGGGGGGTCAAGGGGGGGGAGACAGGCGTCAAGGGCCGAGAATCCAGAGCTGGGAAGACGGGCCAGGTTCGGCCGGGGGGCTGAATCGCGGAGCACACGGAACACAGTCTTCGGGCGTTCCAGGCTCTGGACTCCGGCCTCTCCACTCTGGACTCGCTCAGGCCGCCTCGCCCAGGACCTGGCAACGGCCTTCCGTCAGCCGCACGATGCGATGTCCGGCGCGGGCCACCTGTTCATCATGAGTGACGAGGATGATAGAGAGCTGCCGTTCCTCGTTCAATCGCCTCAGCAGGTCCATGATTTCGCGGCTGGAGTCGGCGTCGAGGTTGCCGGTCGGTTCATCGGCCAGGAGCAGTTCCGGCCGCCCGACCAGTGCGCGGGCAATGGCAGCCCGCTGCATCTCGCCGCCCGACAGCTCCGAAGGGAGGTGCCGCAGACGGTGGCTCAGTCCAACGACGTCGATGATCTCGCGGGCGTCCTGCTCCAGTTCGCGGCGGCGCTTCCAGAACTGCCAGGCCGAATGCCGGATCATCACCGGCGTCAGCACGTTCTCCAGCAGGCTCAACTCCGGCAGGAGGTGATAGAACTGGAATACGAAGCCGAACACCCGGTTGCGGAGTTCGTCGCGGGTCGCTTCGGGAAGGTCGTCGATCCGCTGCCCTTGCAGGCGAACCTCCCCCGTATTGGGCACATCGAGCAGGCCCAGGATGTGCAGCAGCGTGCTTTTCCCCGACCCGGACTGCCCCACGATCGAGAGCAGTTCGCCGCGGCCGACCGACAGATCGACTCCGCGGAGGACCGGAACCGAGTGCTCCCCCTTCTCGTAGGTCTTGCTGATGGCCACGGCGCTCAGGTGCGTCTGCCGCGTATGCATCGGAAATTTGATGGTGTGGGACATCGGAGGCGGGAGCGGAGAGTCAAGACCGGAGAGTCCAGAGCGACCAGACGCGGTGTCGGAGACGCGGGCAGCCACGCGGGAGCAGCGGCGGTTGCGGGCGCGCTCTGTCAATCACGAACGACGGCATGACGGGGCTTACGGAGGCTGGGACTTGCAGGGCTCGGGACGCTCGGCTCGGGACTACTCATACCGCAGGGCCTGAACGGGGTGCAGCCGGGCGGCCCGCCGCGCCGGCAGCACGCTCGCCAGCACGGCGATGAGCATCGCTCCCCCCGCCACCCACAGCACCATCGACGGATAGACCATCGTGGGAATCTCCTTGAAGTAATAGATCTCCTCCGCGAACACCTTCCGTCCGGTCAGCCAGCTCAGCACGTCCTCAATCTCGTTGATGTAGCGGACGAACAGCAGCCCCAGCACCACGCCCCCCCCGGCCCCCACAACGCCCAGCGACAGACCATACCCCAGAAAAATCGACATGATCCCCTGGGCGGAGGCCCCCAACGCCTTCAACACTCCAATGTCCCGCGTCTTCTCCACCACGATCATGTAGAAGATCGCCAGGATGCCGAACCCGGCCACCGCGATGATCAGGAACAGCAGGACGTTCAGAATCGCCGATTCCACGGCCACCGCCTCCAGCAGCGGCCCCTGCTTTTGTTCCCAGGTGCGAATCTCGAAGCGGCCGTGCTCCAGCCCCGCCCGCAGCCGGTCGATCACCAGCGGCGCTCGTGCGTAATCCTTGAGCTTGATCTGGATCGAGGTGAACCGGCCTTTCCGCCAGTCGAGCGGTTCTCCCGGCGTCTGAACCATCATTCCCCGCATCGCCTGGAACGCTTCCAGGTTGCAGAAGACCAGCGACGAGTCGTACTCGCTCATGCCGCTCTCAAAGATGTCCGTCACCGTGACCGGAAAGCTCACGGTGTCGGGCGTGCCGATTTTGATCGTCGTCAGGTTGATGTCCTGGCCGGGGGCCACCATCGGCGCGACGCGGACCTCTCCCAGGCGGTCTTTGTATTGAATGCTGACCAGCGAAGCGCCGACGTACGCGCGCCCCAGCAGCGGCGCGTCGGGATCGGAGTCCGGCGGAGAACGGCCGACGTCGACCGACGCGGGCGCTGGCACCGATGCAGCGGCCGACGGCGACGGAGCGAACGGGTCGGTGATGTGCCCCGGGTCAGTCGCCGCCGGGTCCAGGGTGCGCTGGGCTTGCAGCCGCGCAACCTCCAGCCACTTCCTGCGATACTCCAGGGCCTCGTCGGTCAACGTCCAGTCGAGCGGCGCCTGGGGGTCCCGCTTTCCCGGCTCGCGGAAGGAATGCAGGTAGCCCCGCAGCGGCGAAATGGCGTTCTTCCCTTCCGGGAGGATGCCGACGATCGTCACCAGCCGATTGAAGTTCTCCCCCGCCCACTTGAAGGTCATCAACCCGTACATTTCGACCGTGGGGGTCATGGCCACGATCTCATCGCCGATCAGCGACTCGATTTGCCGCATCCGCCCTTCCGGATCCGGTTCGCCGTCGGTGCTGGTCGATTCGACCACCACGTCTGCCAGGATGCCGCGGATGCGGTCCTTCATCTGTGTGGCGAAGCCCGTCATCACGCTGTTGACCACGATCATCGTGGCCACCCCCAGGGTGATGCTGATCACACTCGCCAGGGCGATGAATCGGGTCCGCAGGTACCGGCTGGAAAGCAACAGCTTGTACATGACGCCATCCGTTGCGCTGATCTCGAGACCACGCCGCCTGACTGGGGGCGGGACTTTAGCCCCCCCGGGCGATTGCGTCGAGAGGGGTTTTCCCGGCCGCCAAGGGGCGCACGAAAGCCAGGACATCCCTGTTTCCAGCCCCCTGCCCCTGTGGGATTTGGGTGCACTCGTTCCCCGGGGGACCTCTCTGTCCGTCAGGCGTTGCTCCTGGCTCTCTGCAAGGCAGTCCTCTCTGCCAATCTGGCACAACGCTGTGCTGTTGTCCCCTGACACGCCGCCAAATCCGCCCTCCACGCGGCACCACAGAATCGACGCAAATCAAATCAGAAAATAATCTTGCGTCACGATTGCGAGTCTGGCACGCCCTTCGCTACCCCCTTGGCCACCCAGTGAGGGAGAGGGTCCATCCCTGCATGACTGACAGCCGCATCGGTGCGGCGTCCCCTCCCTTCGTTCGGTTCATCGCAGGTTCAAGAGCATTCGATAGCCGGGGGCGCTTGGGAGAGTTTCATGTCCAACAAGAAGAGTGGCAAGACCGATGGAGTGCGGATTGTCCCGCTGGGGGACAAGGTGGTCGTCAAGCGGGAAGAGGCGGAAGGGAAGACGGCCGGCGGCATCGTCCTCCCCGATACGGCCAAGGACAAGCCGCAGCGCGGCAAGGTCGTCGCCATCGGCGATGGCCACACCCGCGACGACGGCAAAAAGGTCCCGCTCACCGTCAAGGAAGGGGACAACGTCATCTTCTCCAGCTACGCCGGGGATGAGATCTCCATCGGAGATGAGGATTATCTCCTCCTCCGCGAAGGGGACATCCTGGCCACGTATTGAGCTGGCAGGAGCCAGTTTCACAACTGGCGAGCGGGGGGCGTGAGCCCCCCGATCACCAACGAACCGGCGGACTCACTTCGGTCGTTTTCAGGTTATGAAACTGGCTCACGCGTCGACCCACCACGCAGACACAGAGACACGGAGTCAAGCAGACGTAACGTCATCCCCACGGAAGAGCGGAACGGCCTCTCCGCTGAGAGATCTGAACCTCGTCGATCTCTCCGCTGTGCCTCCGCCTCTCCGTGGTGAATCCCAACCGTACACCTGTCACCGATAACCCGGAGTCTGTTCCATGGCCAAAATGATCGCCTTCGACCAGGAAGCCCAGGAAGCGATGCGCCGCGGCGTCAGCAAGCTCGCCAAGGCCGTCCGCGTCACCCTCGGGCCCAAAGGCCGCAACGTCATCCTCGAAAAGTCCTTCGGCTCGCCGACCGTCACCAAGGACGGCGTCACCGTCGCAAAGGAGATCGAGCTCGAAGACAAGTTCGAGGACATGGGGGCCCGGATGGTCAAGGAAGTCGCCAGCAAGACCAGCGACGCCGCCGGCGACGGCACCACCACCGCCACCATCCTCGCCGAGGCCATCTTCAACGAGGGACTCAAGGCCGTCGTCGCCGGTGTCTCCCCCCTCGAGATGAAGCGCGGCATGGACAAGGCCGTCGCCGCCATCGTCGACAAGCTCAAGAGCATGGCCATCCCCTGCAAGGACAAAAAGGCTATCGCCCAGGTCGGCGCCGTCGCCGCCAACGGCGACGAAACCATCGGCAATATCCTGGCTGACGCCATGGAAGCCGTCGGCAAGGACGGCGTCATCACCGTCGAGGAAGGCAAGTCCCTCGAAACCGGCTTCGAGGTCGTCGAGGGGATGCAGTTCGACCGCGGTTACCTCTCCCCCTACTTCGTCACCGACCCGCAGTCGATGGAATGCGTCCTCGAAGACGCCTACGTCCTCGTGCATGAAAAGAAGATCTCCGGCATCAAGGACCTCGTCCCCTGCCTGGAGAAGGTTGTCCAGTCCGGCAAGCCGCTGCTGATCATCGCCGAAGACGTCGAGGGCGAGGCCCTGGCCACGCTGGTGATCAACAAGCTCCGCGGCACCTTCAAGGTCGCCGCCGTCAAGGCCCCCGGCTACGGCGACCGCCGCAAGGCGATGCTCCAGGACATCGCCATCATGTGCGGCGGTACGGCGATCTTTGAGGACCTGGGGATCAAGCTGGAGAACGTGCAGCTCTCCGACCTCGGCCGCGCCAAGAAGATCGTCATCGACAAGGACAACACCACCATCATCGAAGGGGCCGGCAAGACCGCCGACATCAAGGCCCGCATCGACCAGATTCGCCGTGAACTGGAAAACTCCACCAGCGACTACGACCGCGAGAAGCTGGAAGAGCGGATCGCCAAGCTCTCCGGCGGCGTGGCGCAGATCAACGTCGGCGCGGCGACCGAAAGCGAAATGAAGGAGAAGAAGGCCCGCGTCGAGGACGCCCTGCATGCCACGCGCGCGGCTGTGGAAGAGGGCATTCTCCCCGGCGGCGGCGTGGCCCTGCTGCGGGCCTCCCTCGCCGTCGATCCGGGCAAGCTCACCCACGACGAGGAGGTCGGCTGGAACATCATCAAGCGGGCCTGCCGCGCTCCGCTGACCCAGATCGCCGACAACGCCGGCGTCGACGGCTCGGTCATCTGCGAGAAGGTGAGCGAGAAGAAGGGGAACGAGGGGTACAACGCCGCCACCGGCGTGTACGAGGACCTCGTAAAGGCCGGGGTCATCGACCCCGTCAAGGTGACCCGCACCGCGCTGCAGAACGCCGCCTCGGTCGCCACCCTGCTCCTCACCAGCGACGCCCTGATCGCCGAGAAGCCGAAGAAGGAAGAAAAGAAGAAGGCCCCCGGTGGCGGCCACGACGACCTGTACTGAGACCTGAAACTCACCGAGCCGCTGGGGAAACCCAGCGGCTCGGTTCGCTTTGGGAGGGTGGGTTGTGCCCACCAACCTTCAGAACCAACTTCCACTCCGGGAACTAACACCTCCAACCTGGTGGGCGCAGTGACCTACGGGACTCCGGTGGTCCGCACCCGGGACTCCCCTCGGTGGACCCCAGGGAAAACGTGCGATCCGCAGAGCCCTCCCCTGCGGTTCCGGCCCCGACCAGGGAAGAGCCACCGGACACTACCGGCTGTCTGGGTCACAAACGCCTCGAATCTCGAGTGCGGTCCTGGTTTGGTCCGGTGGCTCTTATTGGTGCGAGTCGCTCGCGGGGAGAGCTGCCGGTTCAAACCAGCGATAGATTGCCGGCAGAACAAGCAACGTCAGGAGGGTACAGGTCACCAGTCCGCCGATGACGACGGTGGCGAGCGGTCTCTGGACCTCTGCGCCTGCGCTGGTCGAAACCGCCATGGGCACGAAACCGAGCGTTCCACAGGTGGCTGTCATCAGCACAGGCCGCAGACGATCCATTGCTCCGGTCATCACAGCGGTACGGGGGTCACCCCCCTGCGCACGCAAATGCCGGATATGCTCAATCAACACCACGCCGTTCATCACGGCGATTCCGAACAATGCAATAAAGCCCACGCCGGCTGAAATTGAGAGCGGCATATCGCGCACCCAGAGCGCGACAATGCCTCCGGTGACAGCAATCGGAACGTTCAAGTAGATCAGCAGCGTGAGCTTTACAGAGTGAAATGTCAAAAACAGCAGCGAGAAGATCAACAGCAATGCCACCGGTACCGCAATCATCAATCGCTGACTGGCCTGCTGGAGGTTTCTGAATTGTCCTCCCCATTCCAATGAATATCCGGCAGGGAGCTGGATGTTTTTCTGCACAGCCCGCTGGGCATCTGCCACAAACCCTCCCAGGTCGCGGCCGCGGACATTACATTGAATCAGCAGTCGGCGACGGGTGGCATGACGGTTGATCTCGGCGGGACCATCTTCCGTGCGAATGTCCGCCAACTGACTAAGGGGAATCTGACGTCCTTGAGGATCCTGGACCTTCAACGCACACAATTGTTCTACATTCTGGCGCCAGCGGGGGGAGAGTCGAACCTGCAGGGGGAATCGACGTTGTCCCTCAAATACCTGCCCGACGATAAAACCGCCCATGGAGGCAACCGTGTCCAGGACATCGCTGGAATTGATGCCGTAGCGCGAAATGGCATCCCGACGCACAATCACTCTCAAATAGGGGAGGCCTGCGATCTGCTGGGCCTGGACGTCCGCGGCTCCGGGAACCTGTTGCAGGACCCGCACAATGCGATCACCTTCGGCTTTGAGCACTTCAAGATCATCGCCATACAGGCTCAGGCCGACGTCGGAACGCACGCCGGCAACCAGTTCTTGCACCCGCAACTCAATGGGTTGAGTGAAACTGAAGGAGTTGCTGGGGACTGTTTTTTCCAAGGCGGCCTGCATCTGTGCAATCAGTTCCGCCTTGGGTATGCGGACCGGCCATTCCGATTCGGGTTTCATGCGGACCAGGAGATCGGTTTGATGCACGCCCATAGGATCATTGGCAATTTCGGGACGGCCGGTCTTGGACACAACGCTGGCCACCTGAGGGAAACGCAACAGCGTCCGTTCCATGGCCTGGGTCATCTCGATCGAGGTCTCCAGTGAAACACTGGGCAGCCGAACGGCCTGAATGGCCACATCCCCTTCATCCAGCTTGGGGACGAATTCCACGCCAAACCTGGCAGCGACCAGTAAGCTTCCGCCGAAGGCCGTCACCGCGATCCCCAGCATCATCACCGGTCGTTGCATGGCAAAAGCCAAACATGGGCTGTAGAGGTGTTTGAGCCAGCGCACCAGCCGGGTCTCTTCGGCAGAAATGCGACGGACCAGAAACAGCGAGGCCATCACCGGCATGACGGTCACAGACAGAATCAAGGCCCCCGTCAGAGCCGACATGAATGTGAACGCCATCGGCCGGAACATTTTCCCTTCCACGCCCTGCAGACTGAGAATGGGCAAAAACACGATGATGACGATCAAACCAGCAAACAGGATCGGCGATGCGACCTCCTGAGCGGCCTCTCGGAAGACATCCTTGGGCACGCGCGACTGGCCGGAGACACGCAGATGGCGACTGGCTGTGCGGACGACGTTTTCGACCATGACCACCGCGCCGTCGACGATCACGCCAAAGTCAATCGCTCCCAGACTCATGAGATTGGCGGAGATTCCGGCCAGTTTCATCGCGAGCAGTGCACACATGGCCGACAGTGGGATGGCAGCCGAGACGATCAAACCGGCACGCACATCTCCGAGCAGCAGAAAGAGCATCACAATCACCAGCATCACGCCGACGCCAATGTTCTCTGCAATGGTGTGGATGGTCTTATTGACCAGTTCCGTACGATCATAAAACGGATCAATGTAGACTCCGGGGGGCAGGGTTGACTGGATGTCGGCGATTCTGGATTTCACATGGGCGACGACTTCCCGCGAGTTCGCTCCCATAAGCATCATGACCATCCCAGTCACCGCCTCGCGCTGGCCATCACGGGTGACGGCTCCCTGGCGCAGCATAGGAGCGAACCGCACTTCGCCGATGTCGGACATGCGGATGGCCGTTCCATCGCTGCGACTGTCGAGCACGATGTGGCGAATATCGTCGATGTTCGAGACGAGGCCCTCCCCGCGAATCAACCGCTGTTCAGCCCCATGGACGATCGATCCGCCTCCGGCATTGGCATTATTCTTTTGCAACGCCTCGAATACCGTTTTCAGGCTAATCCGATAGTTTAGCAGCTTGTTGGGATCCAGTTGCACTTCATAGGTCTTCAGTTCTCCTCCGAATGTATTTACCTCGACAACCCCGGGGACGCTGCGGAGTTGCGGGGCAATCTGCCAATCCAGGATCGTGCGCAGATCCATCAGACTATAGTGGAAGCCTGGACGGGCCCGGACTTCAAACTGATAGATCTCGCTCATGCCAGTGGCGATCGGTCCCAGTTGCGGGCTGCCCATACCGGGGGGGATGCTTTCTTTCGCCTGCGTCAACCGTTCGCTGACCAGGTTGCGGGCCCAATAAATGTCGGTGCCGTCCTCAAATGCGACGGTCACAGCCGACAGACCAAAACGACTGATGGAGCGGATTTCGCTGACTCGCGGAAGGCCGCTCATGGCGTTCTCGATCGGAAAGGTGATGAACTGCTCCACTTCCACCGGTCCCAAGGCAGGGGACGTGGTGAGCACCTGTACCTGAACATTTGTCAGGTCCGGTACGGCGTCCAGCGGCAGAGTGGTGACCGAGATGGCACCACCGGCCAGTAACACCGCAGCCAAAAGCATCACCAGAAAGCGGTTATTCAGAGACCAGTTGATGAGATGGGTAAGCATTCACGAGGACTCCTGCCGGGGCCGAAAGCCGAAGGGATCAGGGCTTTGAACTTCGGTGCGAGCGATGACGCAGATGGTCACTCCTCGAGCAACCCAGCGAGCAACTTGGATTTCAATGCAAATCCTCCCTCGACGACGACTGGGGCTCCTTCCGTCAACCCGGAGACGACCTCGAAAGCTTCCTGAGTACTCCGCCCCAGGCGGACCTCGCGACTCGCAAACGTGTCCTCGCCGGTTTGCACAAATACAAAGGATGCTCCGGCGTGAACGTGGACGGCCGAACGGGGGACTTGCAGCACTGCCTCGGACGGTACACCGGGGAGAGTGACCGTCACAAACATTCCCGGTTTAAGCAAACCGTCGGGATTGTCGGCCAGCGCCCGCAAGGTCAGCGTGCGGGTCGACTCATGCACGACATCGCCAGTGTAGAAGACGCGTGCCTCGAAGGTCCGTTCCGGCCAAGCTTCACATTGGAACTGAATGGTCTGGTCTTTGAGCTGCGATAGCAACGGCAAGTGCGTTTCGTAGATATCGGCGGTGACCCATACGGTGGACAGGTCGGCAATCGTCAGAGTCTGTTGCGCCGGGGAGACGCGCTCCAGGAGCACCACGTCCTTGGAGATCACCGTTCCGTCAAACGGGGCGGTGACCGGGTAGTGCGCTAACTGCTCACCCTGCTGTGTAGGGTCGATGGTTTGGAGTTCATGGTCTTTAAATCCCAGGATTTTGAGGTTTGTTTCGGCCACGGCGATATTCGTTTCTAATTCTTGAATTGTCTGTGCAGCTAAGCGGGAAACCTGGGTGATATCCTGAGGGATTTGTTCCCACAGGGATTGCAGCGTGGCACGAGCCGCGTTGAACTCCGACTCGGCTTCGAGCATCTGCCGCGCCGCCACAGCCCCGCTTTCTGATAATGGCGACAGGCGCTGGAAGTGGGTCTGGGCTTTAAGGAACGATATATATGCAGTCATCAGGCGTTCACGATAGTCTCCCAGGACCCGATCTCTGAGCGCCTGTTCGATCGTCTCGATAGAAGCTCCGGATCGCATCAGCTCAATCAGCGATAACGTATTCTGACCGACTTCCTGGAGCCAGCGGTCTCTCAGTTTTGCAGATTCCAGCCTCAGGCGTTCCTGAAACAACTGCAACATACCTTGGCCGACCTCTTTACTTTGGACCACGACCAATAAATCCCCAGTTCTTACACGCTGGCCGAACTGGATGCGGACCTCGTCCACTCGGCCTTCCACCAACGGAAAGATATGAGCCAGCCTGTCTTCATTGAGGGCCACCTTGCCGGTCACATTCACGGGCTCGACCAGCGGCTTGCGGACGACGGGCCGAATCTGCAACCCGGCGGATGCCCACAAGCTGCGAGGGAACTCAATCCGGTCGGACAGTGCGGGGGCCGCCGTGGCGGGAGGGGTTTCCGGTTCAGCGCGGTCGGTGACGGACCGTTTTTCCGCGGGGAGCCGCACAGATTGGTGCAGGTAGAAGCCACCTCCGGCGAGGAGAACTGCTCCCAAGAGCAACCCATAAAACATCCGCTGGAAGGCCTTCGATTTCAACATGGGGGGGGCGGCTCGCGACGATCTGGTCCAGGAGTGAAGAGGGGCTTTAACCGTTCACACCCCGGCCTGGGCAGGCGGGGGAAACAGGACTTCTCGCAAGCGGCACCAAGGGGGACCTCGCCGTTCTGTCGCCTGAAGCATTTCGCTGACTCCCTCACAGAAGCTTACCTTCCCGCCGGAATCTCGGGCTCCGACGGCAGTCGCTTGCTGGAGCAAGTCTCAGCAACGTCTCCCCACGGGGAACGGAGGAGAGGATGGCCACACACCGGGAGAGGGCCGAAATCCCGGAGCATCGCGCACCCTTCACCCCGGTCCCTTTCCGCTTGAAACAGGGGAGAGGGAGGTTGTGAAACTGCACTCGTCATTCTTGACCGGGAAGAGGCCCTCTGCAAGCAAAGGGCACCGTCTCTGTCTCGGGGGGGGCAGCCGTCGATCGGTGGCCGGGGCCGCTCCACGAGCATTCCTTCTCTCTTGCCATCCCGGGAGGTCGTTGCTCACGGTGTGTCATCTGCGGCTGGGCGTGGTCGACGATCGCGGCCGGCGGCGGAGGCTGGCGGCAGATCGAAATTCCCCAGGCCGTCGGAGGCTGTGGGAGATCCGGGGGTATCAACCCCCGGATCTCCGTTGATGCCCCCGGACCGTCCGAAAATCCGCCGCGGCATCACCACGATCGCTGAGTCCCGATCGCCTCTGCGAACGTCACTCGGCGAGCCGGGGGCGTCAGCCCCCGGACCGTCCCGTCAGGACCGACGTGCCCCCCGCGCGGGACGCAATCGCTCCCGCCGCACCCCTGATCCGTCCCTCGGCTCCGCCAGCCGCCGACGCCGTCGGCGGGGCTGGGTGGGAGCCCTCTCCCCAGGAGCAGGCAAGCGGAGGATGTGGAACTGCAACGCACCCGTGACCGGACCACCATTCCGCGGCTGCACCCGTCTCCGGGGTGGTGTTGAGCATGGGGGGGACGAGGGCTGAACGCAGCGGGTACTCTTCGCGGCACACTCAACTCCAGGCGGGTCTGCTCTGCAGAGCATCTGACCGGCGGAGCGTCGACTCCAGCGCTCCGCACCCAGGACTCCCCTCGGTGGACCCCAGGGAAGGGATGAAACGTGCGCGCCGCAGAGCCCTCCCCTGCGATTCCGGCCCCGACCAGGGAAGAGCCACCGGATTCGGGACGTGGGGAATCGTGGCGCGTTCCCGTGCGGGTTGCGGTGCTCCGCGCCAGCGCTCCTCTTCGAGTCGCGGCTCTACAGGCGGTCACGGCGCTCCGCGGGGGCGACAGCCCGGCAATCCGGCGACATCCGGCGAATGCCCCAGATTTCGGTCTTTGAGCGATTTCCCGGCCACGCTAGACTTCCCACCCTTCCAGGCAGGGTGATCCGACTGAGGGGGAGTGCGGGCGCCCGCTCCCAAGCATCCTGCGAGCGGGGGAACGGGAAAGGGGAACCAGGATGGCGACCCCGAGCGGCGTTTGACCATGAGCACCTCGACGCTCCCACAGCACGCTGCCTCTGCGGAGCCGCTGGAGAGCGCGCTGCGCCGGCTGAAGGGGAAGCGGCTGCGGTTCCTGGTGATCGGGGACGTGGTGGTGGATTGCTATCTGCACGGGAGCGCGCGGCGGCTCAGCCGCGAAGCCCCGGTGCCGATCGTGGAAGTGGAACGGGAAGTGAGGTATCCGGGAGCGGCGGCGAATGTGATGTGCAACCTGCGGGCGCTGGGGGCCGACGTCGTGGCGGCCTCGGTGATCGGGGCGGACCGGGCCGGAACGCTGATCCGGCGGATGCTGGCGGACCGCGGCATTGGCACCGCGCCGTTGATTGGCGAACCGGGGCGGCGGACCCGCATCAAGGAGCGGTTGATCGTGCGGGGGCAGCACATCGCGCGGTTCGACCGCGGGGCGCGCACGGCCGTCAGCCTGGACTCGGAGAACCGCCTGTTCGAGGCGCTGCAGCTTCTGGAAGGGATCGACATGGTCCTCGTCTGCGATCATCAGGAAGGAGTGCTGTCGCGCCGCGTGATGGAGTGGTTGATGCGGTGGGCCAATCGCCGCGGCATCCCCGTCTGCGTGGACCCGGACGGCGAGGATGCGCGGCTTTACCGCGGGACCACGCTCATCAAACCCAGCCGCGAGGAAGCGCAACGACTCACCGGCATCGACGTGCAGGATGCCGCTTCCGGCCAGAAGGCGTGCGACGATCTGCGGGAGGCGACGGGTGCGCGGTACGTCGTCATCACGCTCGATGAGGACGGGCTGATGGCCTTCGGGGACCGTCTGCAACGCATCCCCACCCGGGCGACGGAGGTCCGGGAAGTCTCCGGCGCCGGAGACACGCTGTTTGCGGCCTTATCCTATGCCATCGCGGGGGGCATGACGTTTGAGCAGGCCGTGGAGCTGTCGGCCACGGCGGCAGCCATTGCCGTCGCCCAGCCGGGACTCTCCACCGTGAGCCTGGAGGAACTCGAAGGGGCGGTGCGGAGCACCCCCCTGGGACCATCTCCTGCAGAACCGGAACGTGCGGACGTGCGGAGATTGACCCTCCACCGCGAGGAGTCCCCGCCGGTCGACGAGCAGCCTCCGGCCGCCCCCGGCCGGCAGCTCACGGCCGACGAGGCCGAGCAGCTCGCCGAACGGCTCCGCCGCGAGGGGAAGCGGATCGTGTTCACCAACGGGTGTTTCGACCTGCTGCACCGCGGGCACGTGGAGTATCTGGCCGCCTCGCGTCGGCTGGGGGACGTGCTGATGGTCGGCGTGAACTCCGATGAGAGCGTGCGGCGGCTCAAGGGGCCGGGACGCCCCGTCGTCAGCCAGGCAAACCGCCTGCACATCCTCTCCACCCTCCGCAGCGTGGATTACGTGATTCTGTTTGAGGAGGACACCCCCGTGGAACTGATCCGCCGCATCCGTCCGGACATCCTGACGAAAGGCGGAGACTACCTCGGTCAGCAGGTACCGGGGGCCGAATACGCCGGCCAGTTGCACCTCGTGCCGTTCATCGACGGTTGCTCGACGACGCTGGCCATCGACCGCATCCGCAAGGCAGCCTGAGGCCGGTCAAACGTCTGGAGGCTGCTCAAACCTCCGCCGCCGGTCATTGCACCCGGTACGCCTCGAAGGCGAGCGGGTGATCGGACGTCGGGTCGGTCACTCGCAGCGTCACCTTGCCGTCCATCAGGTCCGCCAGCAGGTCGCCGCACACCTCTTCCCGCCAGCCTTGCATCAGGCGGGGAGGCGGTCCCTGGCGTCGCTGATGGATGTGCCAGCGAATCAGGTCCTGCAGGTCGGCCGCCGTCCCGACCAGGCCCGTCGAGACCGACAGCTCCGCACACCGGTTCGCCAGTGCGATCGACAGCAGTTTCCCCAGGGCTTCCGTGTCCGGCAGCGGAGTGTGAGCGGAAGGCTTGTGCGGTAAGTCCTCTTCGGGCAGAGCCTGCGCGCGGCGAACCGCCTCGAGAATCGCCTCCGTGTGGCGGCGATAGTCGCGACGCTCCAGCCCCCGGACGTGGAACAACTCCTCCGGCGTCGTCGGCTGCATCTTGGCGATCTCGATGAGCAGGTCGTCCCGAAAGATGAGTCGCGGGGGACGGTCGCGGGCCTCCGCTTCCCGGTCGCGCCACTCGTACAGCGCCGCGAGCACGGCCAGCTCCCGCCGCGTCAGCCGCGTCCATCCGCTCACCCGCCGCCAATCCCCCCGCGGCGGCTCCTCCGCCAACTGGGCGATGAACCGCTCGCACTCGCTGCGGACCCACTCCATGCGGCCGAGCTGCTCCAGGATGCTGCGCTGCCGCGCCCACACGGCCGGCAGATACATCACGTCTTCCACGGCGTATTCCACCTGCTGGGGCGCCAGCGGCCGGCGGGACCAGTCGCTGCGCGTGTGCTTGCCGTGCACGTTCGTTCCCAGCACCCGTTGCACCAGATGCGAATAGCCCAGCGGATAACCGCGGCTGAGGAGTCCCTGCGAGATCTGCACGTCCATCACGTTTCGCGGCGTCACCCCCCCCTCGCGGAGGCAGAAGCGAATCTCCTCCCGCCCCCCATGCACGATCACCGGCACATCCGGATCGGCCATCATCTCCCACCAGCGGGAGAGGTCCTCCACCGCCAAGGGGTCCACCGCCACTGCCTCCTGCGGCGTGGCGAACTGCAACAGGCAGAGCTTCGGCCGGTACGTCGATTCCGACAGGAACTCGGTGTCGAACGCCACCACCTCAGCCTCGGCCAGTCGATCGCACAGGCGGTCGAACTCGCGGCGGGTGGCAATCAGCGGCAGCTCGCGCGGCGATCGGGAGGGTGAGGAGGACGAACGGGACAAAGGAACGAATCAATGGCAGAAAGAAGGACGCAGAGGACTTCCCCACCGCTGTTCAGAGTCACTCCGGAGGATGGTCAATCGTGGGCTCACAGGGTCGGGGCAAAATCGGACCGCTGGCCGCAGCGCATCAGTTCCATTCCGGATGATCACAGTGCACCGGCAACAGCCGCTTGGACCGGTAGACCTCCGCGAGCAGTGTATCCCACACCGAGTAGGGGTCCTCATGGAACACGATCTCCGCGCTCCCCGGCAGCACAAACCAGTCCCCTCGAGCCAGTTCCCCCTCCAGTTGCCCGGGCGCCCACCCGGCGCAACCGGAATAGACGCGATACGGCACATCCGCCCCGTCGACCGCCACCGAACGCACCACCTGCTCAAAGACTTCCGCACTGCTGGCGACATACAGTCCCGGCAGCACCTCCCGCTCGTCCGGATCCAGGTCCCCCGCCCCGTGCAGGATAAACAGGGCCGCCGGTTCCACCGGCCCCCCCACATACACCAGATCGTCCGTCTCCGGCAGCGAGAAATGCCCGGCCAGCGCGTTGGAGATCGTCACCGACGACGGGCGGTTGACCACCAGTCCCATCGCCCCCTCCGGACCATGTTCGATCAACAGGACGGCGGTCTTGAAAAAATTCGGATCGCGCAGCCGGCAACCCGCGACCAGAAAACAACCTCGCAACGAATCCTGCATGCTGCTTCGCCCCCGAGAGAGGAATCTCGCGTCGATTATACGGCGGAATCGCAACGGCTGACAGCACCCGGGGGTTCGAGGCACGGCTTCGCCGTTGTTCCGGTTGGGCAACTCACCACCTACGAAACCTGCTTTGGACCCTGTGTCGGAACTCTTGTCGCCAAGGAGGGATTCGATCAAGGTCGTTCACGCTGGCCCCCAGCCTCCAAACAACCTTACCGGAACAACGGCGAAGCCGTGGGTTCGAGGGGGGCGAGAAGGCTCCTCTTCGCCGGCCGGCCGGGTGTGTCTGTGGGGCTCTCAGCGAGTTACGCGGGGCACACGGATAGTCTGGACTCTTCGCCGGCGGGCTGGCCAGCCGTGCCTGAGAGGGGCTCCACACCCGTCCCGCATCGCACGCCGCGGCGGAGCCATGAGCGCTGCGGCCATGATCGCTGCGACCTGATCGCCGCTCCCACGGTC